>JAHLLI010000032.1 GCA_020444245.1 Actinomycetales bacterium | reverse complement strand
TGAACCTGGACAAGTGCATCGGGTGCCACACCTGCTCGGTCACCTGCAAGCAGGCGTGGACCAACCGGACCGGGACCGAGTACGTCTGGTTCAACAACGTCGAGACGCGGCCCGGTCAGGGGTACCCGCGCACCTACGAGGACCAGGAGCGCTGGCAGGGCGGGTGGACGCTGAACAGGCGTGGCCGGCTCCAGCTCAAGGCAGGCGGCCGGCTGAAGAACCTCGCGACCATCTTCGCCAGCCCCAAGCAGCCGTCGATCGACGACTACTACGAGCCGTGGACCTACGACTACGAGAGCCTGACCACCGCACCGCTTCAGGAGCACACCCCGGTCGCGCGCCCGCAGTCGCTGCTCACCGGTGAACCGACCCAGATCAGGTGGAGCGCCAACTGGGACGACGACCTGGCCGGCAGCCCCCAGCTGGCCAGCGCAGACCCGCTGCTCGCCAAGGTCTCCGAGCAGATCAAGCTCGAGTTCGAGCAGACCTTCATGTTCTACCTGCCCCGGATCTGCGAGCACTGCCTCAACCCGTCCTGCGCCGCCTCGTGCCCGTCGGGCGCGATCTACAAGCGCGCTGAGGACGGCATCGTCCTGGTCGACCAGGACCGCTGCCGTGGCTGGCGCAAGTGCATCACCGGGTGCCCGTACAAGAAGGTCTACTTCAACCACCGCACGGGCAAGGCCGAGAAGTGCACGTTCTGCTTCCCGCGCATCGAGGTCGGCCTGCCGACCGTGTGCTCGGAGACCTGCGTGGGCCGGCTGCGCTACCTCGGTCTGGTGCTCTACGACGCCGACAAGGTGCTCGGAGCCGCCTCCGAGCCGGACGAGACCAAGCTCCTGGACGCCCAGCGTCGGGTGCTCCTGGACCCCAACGACCCGGCCGTGGTCGCGGCGGCCGAGCGTGAGGGGATCCCGCGCGACTGGATCGAGGCCGCCCAGCGCTCGCCGATCTGGAAGCTGATCTCGACCTACCGGGTGGCCCTGCCGCTGCACCCGGAGTACCGCACCATGCCGATGGTCTGGTACATCCCGCCGCTGTCACCCGTGGTGGACGCCGTGGCCAAGACGGGGGAGGACGGCGAGAACCAGCGCAACCTGTTCGCCGCCATCGACGCACTGCGCATCCCGGTGGAGTACCTCGCCGAGCTGTTCACCGCAGGGGACACCACGCCGGTCACCGCGGTGCTGCAGAAGCTCGCCGCCATGCGCTCCTACATGCGGGACCTGTCGATGGGCCGCGACGGGGACCCGTCGATTCCCGAGGCGGTCGGCATGACCGAGGCCACCATGCGCGAGATGTACCGGCTGCTCGCGATCGCCAAGTACGAGGAGCGCTACGTCATCCCCGCCGCGCACGCCGAGCAGGCCCACGGCCTCGAGGAGCTGGCCACCGAGTGCGCCCTCGACTACGACGGCGGACCCGGCATGGGCGGCTCGGGTCCGTTCGGCGAAGGCTCCGGCCCCGGGTACGCCTCGCCGATCGCGGTGGAGAACTTCCACGTGCTCCAGGCCCGCCAGCGCGCGGACACCGTCGCCGACCCGGCCACCCGCAAGGCGAAGATCAACCTCCTGAACTGGGACGGCAAGGGCGCCCCGGACGGGATCTTCCCCCCGCGCGCGACCGAGGACGACCAGTGATGCGACCCACGGCCCGACGCCGCGCCGCGCGCGAGCTGGCCACAGCCGAGAACGCGGCGGTGTACCGCCTCGCGGCTGCCCTGCTCGCCTACCCGACCGAGCAGCAGCGTGCCCTGCTCCCGGAGATCCGAGAAGCTGCCTCAGCCCTCCCGGAGCACCTTGTGCGTCCGCTCGTGAGCGTCGTCGACCACCTGGGCGACGGTCCGCTGACCGACGTGGCCGCGCAGTACGTCGCGACGTTCGACCTCAAGCGGCGGCACTCGCTGTACCTCACGTACTTCGCCTACGGCGACACCCGCAAGCGTGGCGTCGCCCTGGTCGAGTTCAAGACCGCCTGCCGCGCCGCCGGCTTCGAGGTCGTGAGCGGTGAGCTGCCCGACCACCTGTGCGTCGTGCTCGAGCTCGCCGCGGCCGCACCCGAGGTGGGCGTCGACCTCCTGCTGCGCCACCGCGCCGGACTCGAGGTGCTCCGACTCGCCCTGCTCGACGACCACTCGCCCTGGGCGGGCGCCCTGGTCGCGGTCTCCGCGACCCTGCCAACCCTGACCGGGGACGACCACGACGCCGTCGCCCGCCTCGCCGCCGAGGGCCCACCCGAGGAAGAGGTGGGCCTCGACCCGTTCACCCCCGAGATGCCGACCGTGGGAGCACGCCGATGAGCACCCTGCTGTGGGTCGTCTACCCGTACGTGTGCCTGGCGGTGTTCGTGCTCGGCCACATCTGGCGCTACCGCTACGACCAGTTCGGCTGGACCACCCGCTCGTCCCAGCTGTACGAACGCCGCCTGCTGCGCTGGGCCAGCCCGATGTTCCACTTCGGGATCCTCGCCGTCTTCCTCGGCCACGTCATGGGCCTGGGCATCCCCAAGTCCTGGACGGACGCCGTCGGCATGAGCGAAGCCATGTACCACGCCCTGGCCATCTCGATCGGCACGATCGCCGGCGTGTGCACCGTGCTCGGCATGATCCTGCTCATCTACCGCCGCCGCACCGTCGGACCGGTGTTCAGTGCCACGACCCGCATGGACAAGGCGATGTACCTCGTCCTGGCCGTCGTCATCCTCCTCGGCATGTGGAACACGATCGCCGGGTCGATCCTCAACCTCGGCGGCGAGTACGACTACCGCGAAGGCGTGTCGATCTGGTTCCGCGGCATCTTCCGGTTCGACCTGCACCCCGAGCTGATGGCCGACGCGCCCCTCGGGTTCCAGCTGCACGGGATCTTCGCGATGTTCCTCTTCGCGCTGTGGCCCTTCACCCGGCTCGTGCACGTCTTCAGTGTCCCGCTCGGGTACCTGTTCCGCCCGTACATCGTCTACCGGGCCCGTGACTCCCGACTGGGCAGCCGGGCGCCGCGCCGCGGCTGGGAGCGCATCGGAGCGGGCCGATGAACCCCACCGTCGATGTCCTGGCGGCGGGCACCGAGCGCCTCGCCGCGGCGAAGAACGACCCGCACGGGCGCTCCGCCGAGCTCGTCGTGCGCGACGGGGCGCTCCGGCAGACCGTGATCGCCCTGGTCGCCGGCACCGAGCTGGCCGAGCACAACTCACCGCACGCCGCCTCCCTCCAGGTTCTGGTAGGTCGCGTGCACGTCACCGGGATGGAACCGGGGTGGATCGGTGCAGGGGAACTCGTCGCACTGACCCATGATCGCCACTCGGTTCGGGCCGAGGAGGACGCCGTCTTCCTGCTCACGACCGTGACGGGTCAGCCCGGAGACCTCTCGTCCTAGGCGGGATGTCTCCCGCCTCGCCCTGGGACCCCCCAACTCCACGCTGTGCGTGGCCGCCCGCGCAGATGTCATCTGTCATTGGCCGCGGCTCAGCCGGCGGCGATACTGACGAGGTCTCCGGCGTCGGCGCGCAAGGTGGCTCGCACCGCCGAGCCCGGCGAAGCGAGCGGCAGCCAGACGACTGCGTCAGGCATTAGGGTCGTCAGCGCCGGAAGCGTGATCGTGCCGTGTGTCGTCCCGACGGTCACCGGGTCGCCGGTGGTCACGCCAAGTCGACCAGCGAGGGCCGGTGAGATTCGGGCAACCGCGCGGTGCGCGGTGCTGGCGAGGAACGCCTCGCCATCTTGTCCGCGGGCGCTGTCGAGCAGCAGGTGCCACGTAGCGAGCACCGCTTGGCCAGGGCCCGGTGCAGGCGGTGCCCCCGGTGCTACGTCCGGCGCGCCGGCCCGACTGGGCCATGGGTCCAGCCGGTCGATCTCATCGTGGACCTGCCTGGTCGTGGCCACCCCCAGGTCCACACCGAGCCGGGCGGCGAGGGCGTCGAGCACCTGGTGGTCCGGACGTGCGGTCGAGGTCAGCGCCTGGGCGAACGGCCGGCGCCGCCCCTCCCAGTTGAGGTACGTCCCCGCCCGTTCGGTCGGCGGCGCGACCGGAAGCACGACGTCGGCGCGCTCGGTGACTTCCGAGGCGCGGACCTCAAGGCTGACCACGAATGCCGTCTCCAGCGCGCGCCGGGCAAGGGTGGGGTCCGGCAGGTCGGCCGGGTCGAGCCCACCTACGAGCAGACCCGCCAGGTCGCCCGCCGCGGCCGCGGCGAGGATCTGAGAGGTGTCGCGACCCGCGCCGTCCGGCAGCGGGTCGACGCCCCAGATGGTGGCGAGGTCCGCTCTGGCCGCCGGGTCGTCGACGGGTCGGCCACCTGGGAGCAGGGACGGCAGGGTGCCCACCTCGACGCCGGCACGTTCTCCGATCCGTCGCGGGAGCCAGGCGAGCCGGGCCCCGAGACGTTCGGCGGTCCGCAGCGCGGCGGACAGGGCACCGGGCACGGTGGCCAGCCGTTCTCCGACGACGACGACGCCCCCCGCGAGCGCTTCGGTGGCTGCGGTGAGGACGTTGGGCCCGTCGGTCGAGTGCTGTGCACCGAGCGAGTCGAGAAGCTCCGCCTCGCCGCCGGGCACAGCGGTCAGCAACGTGGCCTCGAGCCGTGCGAGCGCACGGGAGGCGAACGGCGCGACGGAGAACACCCGGGCCGACCCTGCCAGCACCCCCTTGCGCAGCCGCAGGAACACCACCCCGCCCTCGTCCTCGGGCTCGTAGCCGACCAGGAGCACGGCCGAGCGCTCCAGGTCGGCGAACGTCACGTCGAGACCGCGTCCTGCGACGGCATGCGCGAGGAAGGCCTGTTCCTCCGCGGAGTGCGGCCGGGCCCGGTGGTCGACGTCGTTGGTCCCCAGCGCTGTACGCGCGAGCTTCGCGTAGGCGTAGGCGTCCTCAAGGGTGAGCCGGCCGCCGGGTAGCACGCCGACACGGGCTCGATCCCTGGCCACGCGCAACCCCTCTGCTGCCACCGTGAGCGCTTCGCTCCAGCTGGCCGGGCGCAGGTGTGACCCGCCGTCAGCGCCGGTCTGACGCACTAGGGGCTCGGTGAGCCGGTCAGCGGCGCTCTGCCAGGTGAACGCGAACCGGTCCTTGTCGGTGATCCACTCCTCGTTGACCGCAGGGTCGTCCCCGGCCAGTCGCCGCACCACGACCCCGCGGCGGTGGTCGACGCGGATCGCGGAGCCGTTGGCGTCGTGCTCGGCGATCGCCGGGGTGGAGATGAGGTCGAACGGTCGCGACCGGAACCGGTACGAGGCGGACGTCAGCGCCCCGACCGGGCAGATCTGGATGGTGTTGCCCGAGAAGTACGAGGCGAAAGGGCGGCCCGAGACGTCCAGGTGCGATTCTCCGATCGGCCGCGCCAGGTGCTGATCGGCTCCCCCAGCCCGGGTGACGGGCGAACCGTCGTCGTGAGCACCCACCCACAGGGGTAGCTGACCGTCGCTCCCGGCGAAGTCCAGCACGTCGACGTCGAAAGTGCCGATCTGCTGCGCGTGGGTCGTCCCGACCTCGCGCGCGGGTTCACCTCCACCCCGGCCTTGGAGGTCGATGAAGGGGTCGCCGGCGATCTCGCCGGAGAACCGCGTGCAGCGTTGGCACAGGATGCAGCGGTCCCTGTCGAGCAGGATCTGGGATGTGAGGGCCAGGGGCTTGGGGAAGGTGCGCTTGACGTCGACGAACCGGCTGGTGGCCCGGCCGTTGCTCATCGCCTGGTTCTGCAGCGGGCACTCGCCGCCCTTGTCGCACGTGGGGCAGTCCAGCGGGTGGTTGATGAGCAGGAACTCGATCTGCCCGTGCTGGGCCTTGTCGGCCACGGCCGAGGTGTGCTGGGTGCGTACCACCATGCCAGGCGTGACCACCGTGGTGCAGGAGGTCTGAGGCTTGGGCATCGGCCGCAGGTTGCCCTCACGGTCCGGCACCGCGACCTCGACCAAGCACTGGCGACAGGCCCCGGCCGGCTTGAGCAGCGGATGGTCGCAGAACCGCGGGATCTGGATGCCGACCTGCTCGGCGGCCCGGATCACCAGGGTGCCCGGGGCCACTCTGAGCTCTCTGTCGTCGATCGTCATCGTGACCTCGACACCCGAGGCCCCCGTGCTCGTCGCGGTCATGGCGACATACCTCCGTTGTCAGTCCGGGCACAGACCTCGCTCGGCTCGCTCATCGGGGTTGGGGTGGACGTCAGGCGTCGATGCGCCTACTCGCTGTGGACGTGCCCGGGGATGATCGGATGGCCCGCCACGAGCGGCGTGTCGCCTGGGACGATGCCCAGCTTCGCGGCGCCGCCGGGGGATCCCAGTGGCTCGGCAACGCCCGGCAGCGGTTCGGCGAAGAACGCGGCGTTGTCGTCGAGGTAGGGCGTGAGCGCGGGCGGGAGGTCGTCCTCGTAGTAGATCGCCTCGACGGGGCAGACCGGTTCGCACGCGCCACAGTCGACACACTCGTCGGGGTGGATGTACAGCGACCGCTCACCCTCGTAGATGCAGTCCACTGGGCACTCGTCGACGCAAGCTCGGTCCTTCACGTCGATGCAGGGGGCCCCGATCACGTAGGTCATCACAGTCCTTCCGGGAGTCCGTGTCTGCTTCAACGAGCGGGTCCGACGTTAAGAGGATTCCCTTAGTGTAAACCGCCCCGCGGGACGTATCGCGGGTCAGCCCGTGGCCGTGCGGGGGATGCCGACGTAGACGTCGCCGGCCTCGGTGCGCACCGCGAACGTCTGGACGTCCTTCACGGCCGGCGGTCCGAGAACGGCGCCGGTGGCCAGTGCGAACCGTGACCCGTGCAGGTAGCACTCGATAGTGCCGTCCTCGACCTCGCCGGCGGACAACGGGACGTTCTCGTGGCTGCATCGGTCGATGAGCGCGTAGACCTGGTCGGCGGTGCGCACCAGGCAGACGGGTATTCCGGCGCAGCTGGCCGCGATCGCGCCATCGTCGTCGATCTCGTCCAACGCGGCGGCTCGGATCCAGGTCAGGTCATGGGGCGGGTTCACGGTGCTCCCGGTGGGCTTGGAGGTAGTCGCGCAGGGCGACGGCGTTGTTGTGCTCGCGGTCGCGTGAGCTGTAGAGCAACGTGA
>JAHLLI010000041.1 GCA_020444245.1 Actinomycetales bacterium | reverse complement strand
GCGCCCCCGACCGCGTCAGGGACGTAGTGCGGCAGGAGCTTGAACACGATCGCGTTCTGCAGTCCCATCCCGGCGCCGACCGCCATCGTCGCCGCCAGCGAGAGCGCGAACGAGCCCGAGAAGGACAAGGCCACTGTCCCGAGGAACATCAGGATGAAGTTGCCGGCGAGCGCGTACTTGATGGACACCCGGTCGGACAGGATGCCACCCGGGACGCGGATGATCGCCGACAGCAGTGAGAAGGCCGCGGTGAGCAGGCCGGCGGCGCGCAGCTCCGAGCCGTACATCGCGTGCCAGAACGTGGGCAGCCACGAGGTGAACGCCAGGAACCCGCCGAAGGACAGGAAGTAGAAGCCCGTCAGCACCCAGGTGGCGGGAACCTTCGCCGCGTGCTTCAGGCCCGCCCACGCACCCATGCCGGGCACGGTCTCGCCGCCACCCAGGGGCGGGAGGTCTGCCGTGCTGACGGTGAGGCCGCGGGCTCGCAGCTGGAAGACGGGCGCGTCCTTGATGAACAGCGAGTAGGCGATCGTGATGGCCAGCAGCATCGCGAACCAGAAGGCGTAGGCGCCGAGCATCCCGATCGCCCCGACCGCGAGCGGCAGCAGCATGCTGGACAGGCCCGGGCTGGTGTTGCCGAGTCCCGCGTAGGTGCCCAGCGCCCCGCCTTGGCGGGACTTGGGGAACCAGTAGGAGACCTGTCCGATACCCACCGAGAACGTGGCGATCCCGCAGCCGATCAGGGCGCCGAGCCCGAGCAGCAGCGGGTAGCTGCCGGTCATGTGGTCGGGGTAGGACGATGCCAGCAGCGCGAGCAGGCCGATGACGCCGAGGTTGGCGGCGACCAGGAGGGTCAGGAACGGCTTCTTGCCGCCCATGCGGTCCACGGCGGCGCCGAACGGGATGCGCAGGAGCGAGCCCGTGAGGGACGGGATGGCGGCGAGCATGCCCGCGGCGAACGGGCTCAGGCCGAGCAGGTCGGTGAACTTGGGCACCAGCGGGCCGAAGATCGAGACGCCCGCGAAACCGCCGAAGAACCCGATGGTCGCCAGCCATAGCGCCTGGTTGCGGGTGCCGCGGACCAGGGATCGCGGCTCTGAGGCGTCGTGCGCTCGGCTGGAGTCTGTCGTGACCATGTGTGCCTTTCAGCTCGCGACGGCGACGCCGCCGTCCTGACGGTTGTCGGTGGTCCGGGTCAGGTGCAGGACGCAGTGCTGGGGGCCGACGAGCGGCTCGAGACGCTCAGCGACGAGCGGTCCGTCGTGGTGGGCGAGCACGCCGCGCACGATGCCGAGGTGGACGGCGCAGACCACGTCGGGGCGCCGGCTGGCGACGTCGATGTACGGGCACCGGCGCAGGTGAACGGACAGGGGGTTCATGTGCAGCTCGGGCTCCATGCCGAGCTCGGTGAGGTGGACCTCGAGGGCGGCCATCTGCTCGGTCGCGCCGCCGAGGGCCTCTGCGACGGTGCCCGTGCGGATCTCGTCGGCGATCTGTCGACCCCACGCCTCCCCGGCGTCCTCGGCGGTGCCGGGCGACACGAGCTCGCGGCCGTAGCCGTCGACGAAGACCTGCATGAGGTAGGAGCGCAGACGCTCGTCCAGGCTGGCTCCGGCTGGGCGCTCGACGGCTCGATACAGCATCCGCGGGCGGCCGCGCACATGGCGGTCCTCCGGTTCGACAGCGACGAATCCGGCGGCGACCAGACGATCCAAGTGCCCGCGCACGGTGTTGTGGTGCAGGCCGACGGCCTCGGCGAGCTCGGCGATGGTGAGCGGGCCGTCGGCGCCCTGCAGAGCGTGCAGCAGGTCGAGCCGGCTCTCGGAGGCCAGGGCCCGGTGAGACTCGGACAGTCGCGTCACGCGTCGATAATTACGGCACCTGCCGCGTGAAATCTGGGACCTTCGGGCCGTACGGTGGCGGGGTGAGCACCACGGCGGCACGACCTTCTCTCGGCGGTGGGGTGCGCGCTGCCCTCGGCGAGGGCGTGTTGGGCGTGCACGAGCACCTGGACGCGGTGGCGCACCCGCGGGCCGGTGCGGTCGCGACGTTCGTCGGCCAGGTGCGCGACCACGACCCGGGTGTGCTGGGCGTGGTGGTGGGCCTGGAGTACTCGGCACACCCGGACGCGGGCGTCGTGCTCGCCCGGATCGCCGAACGGTACGGCTCGCGGGACGGGGTGCTCGGCGTCGCGATCAGCCACCGGGTCGGGCGGCTGGCGGTGGGCGAGGCGGCGCTGGTCGCGGCGGTGGCCACGGCCCACCGGTCGTTGGCGTTCGAGGTGTGCGCCGAGCTGGTCGAGACGGTCAAGGCCGAGCTGCCGGTGTGGAAGCGCGAGCTGCTCGCCGACGGCCGCGCGGTGTGGGTCGGGCTGTGAGCAGCGCACCCGCTGCCCTGGTCGACGCCTTCGGCCGCGCGCACCGAGATCTGCGGATCTCCCTGACCGATCGGTGCTCGCTGCGCTGCACCTACTGCATGCCGGCCGACGGCGTGCCCTGGCTGCCCGGGCCGGACATGCTGGGCACCGACGAGCTGGTCCGCCTGGCGCGGGTCGCGGTCACACTCGGCGTCACCGAGATCCGGCTCACCGGCGGTGAGCCGCTGCTACGCCCCGACGTGGTCGACGTGGTGCGCCGACTCGCGGCGCTCGAAGGCCCGACCGGCCGCCCGGAGATCTCCATGACGACCAACGCGCTGCGACTGCCGGGGTTGGCGCACGAGCTCAAGGACGGCGGCCTGGTGCGGGTCAACATCAGCCTGGACACCCTGGATCGCGAGACCTTCAGACGCCTGACCAGGCGTGACCGGCTCGACGGCACGCTCGCCGGGATCGAGGCGGCAGCGGCGGCCGGGTTCGACCCGGTCAAGCTCAACGCCGTCGCGATGCGAGGTGTCAACGACCACGAGGTGGTCGACCTGGTGCGCTTCGCCGTGGCTCACGGGTACGAGATGCGGTTCATCGAGCAGATGCCGCTGGACCCCGGCCACACCTGGGACCGGGTCCAGATGGTCGGCCAGGACGAGATCCTGGACCGGTTGCGCGCGGCGTTCCGCCTGACCCCGGTCGGTGACCGCGGCGCGGCCCCGGCCGAGCGGTGGCTGGTCGACGACGGGCCGGCGACGGTGGGCGTCATCGCGTCGGTCAGCGCACCGTTCTGCGGTTCGTGCGACCGGCTGCGCCTGACCGCCGACGGGCAGCTGCGCTCCTGCCTGTTCGCCAGGGCGGAGACCGACGTGCGCACGCTCGTGCGCGAGGGTGCCGACGACGACGCGCTCGCGGCGGCGTTCCGGGCGTGCGTGGCGGGCAAGAAGGCCGGCCACGGGATCGGTGAGCCCGGGTTCGTCCAGCCCGACCGGCCGATGAGCGCCATCGGCGGCTGACCGGCTCAGCCGCCGGCGAACGGCGGGAGCACGTCGACCAGTGCCCCGTCGGCCACAGTGTCGTCGTCGGCCGCCAGCCGTGTCCCACCGCTGAGCAGGGAGCAGCGCGCCAGCACCCGTTCGAGGCCCGGGCCGTGGCGATCCACGAGTGCGGCGATGAGCTCGCCGCGGGTCCTGGCCGCGATGGGTTCCTCGACCACCCCGGCGGCTTCCGCGGCCGCGGCGAAGTAGCGCACGCGGATCACGCGGTCTGGTCCCAGTGTGCGGCGAGCTCGCCGATTCGGGCGGCGACCCGGTCGAACGCGGCGCGGTCACCGCCGGCCCTGGCGACGGCGTACCCGGCGAGGAACCCGGTCAGGGGGACGGCGGGACGGGACACGGCCTGTGCGGCCTCACGCGCGAGGTCGAGCACCGCGTCGACGTCCACCGCGTCGGCGGAGACGTCGAACTCCTCGACCAGGAGCGCGACCCATCGGTGCAGCTCGGGTCCGACGGGCTGGTGCCCGGACGGGTCGGGGCTCATGTCTCCTCCGCTTCGATGAGTGCGGCGATCTGCTCGGCAGCCTGCCACGTGTCGACGTCGTCGCCCAGCGCGTCCGGATCAGCCACGTCGACATGTCTCAGCGCGCCGGTCAGGCGTCCTACCGAGGCCCCGTGCACCCCGCCTGCGTCGCCCAGGGCATCCACGGCGTCGCGCAGCGCAGCCCGCCGGTAGGCCGCGACAAGCCGCTGGGCCCGACCCTCGGCATCGATCAGCCAGGCGACGTCGGCGCCGGGGTCACGGGCCAGGGCGTCGAGCAGCAGGGGCACGGCGCGGGCAGCACGCGGCGCGTCGCAGGCCAGCACCACCACCGGGATGTCACCAGCCGGCCCCAGCGCCGCCAGGCCCGCGGCGAGCCCGGCGACCGGACCGCCCAGGGGTGGGTCCTCGAGCACCGCCGGGACGCCGGGGCGTGCGAGCCGGCCCGGGCCAACCACGACACTGCATCGTGCCGTGTCAGCCGCGTCCAGGACCCGGTCGAGCATGGCGCGGCCGGCCACCTGGACCTCGGCCTTGCTGACCCGGCCCATCCGCTCACCCTCGCCACCGGCCAGGACGAGCAGGTCGTACTCGATCACGCGGACTCCGTTCTGATCACGGCGAGCCGGTCTCCAGCTCGCACCCGTTCGACGTGGGCCGGCACGACGGCGAGCCCGCCCGCGCGCGCTAGGCCGGCCACCAGGTGCGACCCCGACCCGCCGGCCGTGGCACGCCGGATCGCCGGGCCCACCCCCAGATCGGGGCCCAACGCCACCGGCATGTACTGGGCGCGCCCGGCTGGGGTGTCCCACTCGTCGTCGGCGACGCCCCAGGTCAGCGGGCGGTCGACGACGCTCGCGCCCAGCATCGCGCGCAGCAGCGGGCGGACGAACACCTCGAAGGACACGAAGGCGCTGACGGGGTTGCCCGGCAGGCACACGACGGGCGTCCCACCGGGCAGGTGGCCCGCGCCTTGCGGTTTGCCGGGCTGCATCGCGACCCGGACGAAGTCGACCTCAGGGCTGAGTGCGGCCTTGACGACGTCGTAGGCGCCGACGCTGACACCGCCGGAGGTCAGGACCAGATCGGCGTCGGCCTCGAGCTCGGCCAGGGCGGCCCGGAGGAGGTGCACGTCGTCGCCGACGGACCCGCGGTGCACGACCTGGGCTCCGGCGGCGGTCGCTGCGGCCGCCAGCAGCACCGAGTTGGAGTCGTGGATCTGGCCGGGGCCCAGCTCGGACCCGGCTGCCACCAGCTCGGCACCGGTGGAGATCACCGCCACGCGGGGGCGCGTGCGCACCGTGATCAGTCCGACGCCCGCACCCGCGGCGGCGGCGACCTGGGCCGGCCCGAGATCGGCCCCGGCGGCAAGGACCACGTCACCGGCGCGGGTGTCGTCTCCCCGGGTCCGGAGGTTCTCCCCCGGACGAGGGCGTCGGCTGACTGACACCTGCCGGTGTCCTATGTCTGTGTCCTCCTGGCGCACGACGGCGTCGGCGCCGGGCGGCAAGGGCGCGCCGGTCATGATCCGCACTGCGGTGCCGGAGGCGACCGTCTGGGGTGTGGGAGCCCCCGCGGCCGACTCGCCGACCACGGTCAACGGCACTGGCTGGGAACCGGTCGCGCCGACGAGGTCGCCGGCGCGTACCGCGTAGCCGTCCATCGCCGAGCAGTCCCAGGGAGGCAGGTCACCATGGGCGGTCACGGGTGTGGCCAGCACCCGTCCGGCCGCGGCTCCGGGCGCCAGCTCCTCGGTACCGCCCAGTCGCGCCAGGGCCAGGACGGCCGCTCGGTGCTCGGCGACCTCGCGCACGTCAGTTGGCCCCGGGGCCAACCTGGACGCGCCACAGCTCGGGACCGGCCTGCAGGTACGTCCAGTCCGGCGGACCGTCGAGCTGCTCGGTGAGCACACCGTGCAGCCGTGCCGGGTCGTGGTCGGAGGCGATCACGAGCTGCTCGCCGGGCGTCAGGTTGAGGACCGCCGCCACCAGGGTGTCGCGCCGGATCGCAGGTGAAAGCGTCCGGGCGTCGAGGTCCCCGGGTGCCGCGGCCGGGCCGGCCGGGTGCCCCGTGGGGGGTTGGGGGCGCGTGGCCTCCACGGCGACGAGACCGAGGTCACCGCGCGCGGGTGCCGTCTCGAGGGCCTCTCCCCCGCAGCCGCCCCCGCACGCGCACCCGTGGCCTCCGGGCTCGGCGGGCGCCGGGGTGTTCGTCGTGGCGTCGGTCGTCATGGTGCTCCTTCGGGGTTGGTGCGGTCAGTACCTGGGCAGGCTGGGGTCGATCTGGCTGATCCACGCGTCGAGGCCGCCGGTGAGGTGTCGCACGTCGCGCCACCCGGCCTGCAGCAGCGCGAGCCCGGCGCGCCTGGACCGGACGCCGAATTGGCAGTAGACGACCACGGGGCGGTCGGGTGGTATGTCGTCGGTCTGTCCAGCCAGGACGGCGTCGAACGGGACCGAGATGGCGTCCGCGATGGCCGCTAGGCGGTGCTCGGCCGGTTCGCGGACGTCGACCACGGTGACCGCCTGCGTAGCAAGCATGTCGGCGAGCTCCGTAGGAGTGACCGCGCCGAGGTCCTCACCCTCGGAGACTGCCCCCAGGCCGGGGTGGCGGTTCGCGTCGGCACCGCGATGGTCCTCGATCAGCGGGTCATCGACGGGCTCGGGCCTGTGACCGGTGAGCGGCACCTCGGTCCACTTCCCCCGTAGCGCGTCGATCAGCAGGATGCGGCCGAGCAGAGGGGCGCCCACACCGGTGATGAGCTTGACGGCCTCGGTGGCCATCAGGGAGCCGACCTGGCCGCACAAGGCCCCGAGCACGCCGGCTCGGTCGCAGGACGGCACCTGGTCCGGGGCCGGCGGCTCGGGGAACAGGTCGCGCAACTGCACAGCCGGCACCCCACGGGGCGGCCGCCCCCAGAAGACCGCCACCTGGGCGTCGAACCGGAGCACCGACCCCCACACCTCTGGCAAACCAAGCCGGACGCACGTGTCGTTGATCAGATACCGGGTGGCGAAGTTGTCGGTGCCGTCGATGACCAGGTCGTAGTCGGCGAGCAGGTCAGCGTTCTCGACGCCGAGCCGCACGCGGTGGGTGACGACGTCCATTCCTGGGTCCAGCGCCCGGACGCGGGCGGCCGCGGACTCCACCTTGGCCGTACCGACGTCGCCCGTGGCGTGGATCACCTGGCGTTGCAGGTTCGACAGCTC
>JAHLLI010000023.1 GCA_020444245.1 Actinomycetales bacterium | reverse complement strand
GCCGCGTCCGCCGGGCCGCGACGTGCGGCGGCGTCCGCAGGGCTGCGACGGGACGTGGCGTTGGCCGGGACCCGTCGCGCGGCGGTGGAGCTGCGGCGCGCGGCGGCGTCGCCGGCCGGGCGGGCCGGCGTGCGCGCGGGCGTCGCGGTGCCGCGGACGGTCGCGCTCCCCCGAGCTGCGGTGGTCCGCCGCCCGCCGTCTGCCGGGCTCATCCGCGACCGGCCGGGGTCGGGTTGCCCAGGACCGCGCCGTCCGACAGGCGCAGGTAGCCACCCGTGGTCGACGGCACCATCCCCAGCGCCTTGGCCCGCGCGGCGAGCCGCGCGGGCGCGGCCGCCTCGTCGACCTCGGTCACGAGCTCCTGCTGCTGCTGCGCGGACTGGGCCAGCCGGGTCGCCAGGCCGTAGCGCTCGTACTCGCCCTGGGCCATCGCGGTGTTCAGCAGCAGGACCCCGAGCAGCGATGCTGCGAGCACCGCCATGCACAGCGCGACGAACGGCACCCGGGTCCTGGCCCGGCGCGGCGCGGGGACGACGCGCAGCCGGGGTGGTGCCGGCGCAGGGGTGGGCCGCGGCGCCGGGCGAGCCGGGGCGCGGACGGCCGAGGACTGTGCGGCGCTCATGCGACCCACCTCGCCGTCACGGTGCGCAGGTGGTCCGGCGTCGGACGCAGCCGGCGCGCGGCCCGCAGCCGTACCGATGACGAGCGCGGGTTGGCAGCGGTCTCGGCCTCGGAGGCGGTCTCGGCACCGCGGGTGAGCAGCTCGAGGTAGGGCCGGTGCGTCTCGGGCTCGACGGGGAGCCCGGCCGGCGCGCTGGACGTGGCGCCGCGCGCGAGCGCGCGCTTGACCAGGCGGTCTTCGAGCGAGTGGTACGCCAGGACCACGATCCGGCCGTCCACGCCGAGCGTCTCGACGGCGGCGGGCAGGGCGCGCTCGAGCACCTCGAGCTCGGCGTTGACCTCGATCCGCAGCGCCTGGAACGTGCGCTTGGCGGGGTGACCGCCGGTCGCGCGGGCCGCGGCCGGGATGGCCGAGCGCACCAGGTCGACCAGCTCACCGGTGCGGGTCAGCGGTGCGGTACGCCGCACCCGCACGATGCGCGCGGCGATCCGCGCCGCGAAGCGCTCCTCGCCGTACGAGCGCAGGATCCGGGTCAGCTCACGCTCGTCCGCGGTGGCCAGCACGTCGGCAGCGCTGGGGCCGACGCTCGGGTCCATCCGCATGTCCAGCGGTGCGTCCTGGGCGTAGGCGAACCCGCGGTCGACCTCGTCCAGCTGCAGCGACGAGACGCCGAGGTCGGCGAGGAGTCCCTGCACGGGCCGGCCGACCACGTCCTCGACGACCTCGAGCACGTCGTCGTAGACCGCGTGCACGGCCGTGAACCGGTCGGCGAACCGGGCCAGCCGCCGCGACGCCATCGCGATCGCCTGCGGGTCGCGGTCCAGGCCGACGACGCGCAGGTGCGGGTGGCGCTCGAGCATCGCCTCGCTGTGACCGCCCATGCCCAGGGTCACGTCCACGAGCACCGCGTCGGGTGCGCCGAGGGCAGGCGAGAGGAGCTCGACGCACCGGTCGAGCAGCACCGGGATGTGCCGCTGCTCCATCTGCTCTCTCCTGCGAACTCGTGCGTGGTACCGCATCGGCGCGGCGGGGTTGGCGGTCGGGTGGCCCTCCACCACCCGACCAGGTCTCCCTCCGCGCCCCTCTGGCACCGGGGAAGTGCGCCAGAGCGGTCGGGGAGAGACCTCGTCGTGCGGGGTCGGGCCTGCGGCTGCCGGACCGGGTCAGCTAGAGGGCACCGGGGAACACCTCCTCGCTGGTCTCGGAGTAGGCGTCGACGTGCTCGGCCAGGTACGTGTCCCAGGCCGCCGCGTCCCAGATCTCCGCACGCCCGCCGGTACCGATCACGGCGACGTCGCGGCTCAGCCCGGCGTACTTGCGCAGCTCGGGCGGGATGTTGAGACGGCCCTGCTTGTCGGGCACGTCGTCGTGCGCACCGGAGAGCAGCACGCGCAGGTAGTCGCGGGCCTGCTTGTTGGACACCGGTGCCGCCTGGGCCCGCTCGTGCAGCCGCTGGAACTCGGCGACCGGGAACACGTAGAGGCAGCGCTCCTGGCCGCGAGTGAGCACGAGGCCCTCGGCCAGCTGGGGTCGGAACTTGGCGGGCAGGATCAGCCGGCCCTTGTCGTCGAGGCGCGGGGTGTACGTGCCGAGGAAGAAGCCCACTCGGCCCACCTCCCCCGACTCCCCGAGGAGGCCCACCCTCCTCCCGGTGGCCCCACGCTACTCCACTTCCCTCCACAAACAAGGGTGGCGGGACCATCCAACCGGGTGAATCTCGATGAATCAGCAGGTCAACATGGTGGAGAGATGTGGAGGGGATTCACGGCCCGAGGTCAGCCGTCGACGCCGCCGGGCCGGCCAACGGTCGCGGTGACCCTTCCTGCCGGGGTGGGCCGCCGCTGGACGGGGCCGGCGCCGACGCGCGCCGACCCCCGAGGCTCCGGGTGGAGGGATCTGGCGGGGCCGGGTGGAGGGATCTGGAGTGGTCCGCGCCGCGACGCCGCGACCAGCGGCCGTCCGGGCGGCACGCCGGTGCGAACAGGTGCGTGACACGAGAGAGCGGCGCGGTACGCACCCGTCACGTAGGCTCTGCCCACCGGGAGGAAGGACACGATGGTCCACGCACTGCCGACGGCCGGTGAGGTCGCCGACCTGGCCGACACCGCCAGCCGCATCCGCGCCGCGATGGAGACGGTCATCACGGGACGGCCAGACCTCGTGAGGCACACCGTCGCCGTCCTGCTCGCCGAGGGTCACCTGCTCATCGAGGACGTGCCGGGCGTCGGCAAGACCACGCTCGCCAAGACCCTCGGGCACTCGATCGACGGCACGGTGGGCCGGATCCAGTTCACCCCGGACCTGCTGCCCAGCGACCTCACCGGGGTCAGCGTCTACCGGCAGTCCGACCAGCAGTTCGAGTTCCACCCCGGGCCGGTGTTCGCCAACATCGTGATCGGCGACGAGATCAACCGCGCCTCCCCCAAGACCCAGTCGGCCCTGCTGGAGTGCATGCAGGAGGCCCAGGTCACGATCGACGGTGTCAGCCATCCACTCCCCCGCCCGTTCCTGGTCATCGCGACCCAGAACCCGGTGGAGATGGAGGGCACCTACGCGCTGCCCGAGGCCCAGCGGGACCGCTTCATGGCGCGGCTGCAGGTGGGCTACCCGTCCGCGAGCGCGGAGCTGGAGATGCTCGAGCGCCAGGAGGACGCCGACCCGCTCGCCGACCTGCGGCCCGTGACCGATGTGGCGCACCTGCACGCACTGGTCGGCGTCGCGCGCCGGCTGCACGCCTCCACCGCCGTCAAGGAGTACGTGGTGGCCCTGGCCGCGGCGACCCGGTCCGACCCGATGCTTCGGCTCGGCGCGTCACCGCGCGCCGCGATCCAGCTGCTGCGGGTGGCCAAGTCCCTCGCCGCGATGCACGGTCGCGACCACGTCCTGCCTGACGACGTCCAGGAGCTCGCCGTACCGGTGCTGGCCCACCGGCTGCTGCCGAGCACCGACGCGCGGCTCTCGGGCCGCTCGGTGGCCGAGACGGTGCGTGCGACCGTCGCCACCACCCCCGTCCCCGCCGCCGCCCACCGACCCGGGCGTCGCGCCACCGGGTGAGCACCGAGGCCGGCCGCCAGGCGAGAGGCGGCGCGAAGCCGGGGCTCAGGGACCGGCTCGGCTCCCTGCGCCCGACGGCTCGCGGCACCGTGCTGCTCGCCGCCGGACTCGCTCTTGTGGTCGTCGGCGTGGCCCTGGGCGTACCAGCGATCGTGCAGGCGGGGATGCTGGCGGCGCTCGCGGTGCTCGCCGGGGTCGCCACCGTCGCGGCCGACCTCGCAGGTCCACACCGGGTCGGCATGCGAGTGACCCGCACGGTGCACCCGCACCCGGTGACGGTCGGCGAGACCGCCTCGGTCACCATCGAGGTGCTGGGCCGTGCCGGCCTGGACCGCGCGCGGCTGAGCGAGCGCGCCGCTCGCGAGCTGTCCGGCGGCCGGCCGCTGCGGGCCAAGGTCGTGCGCGCGGCCGGGAAGGTCCAGCTGCGCTACACGATCACGCCGGCCCGACGGGGCAGGTGGTCCGCGGGCCCGCTCGAGATCCACCTGCGCGACGTGCTCGGCACCGTGCGTTGGTCCGGCGAGCTCGGCGCCGCGCGGCTGGTCGCGGTCCGCCCCCCGGTCACCCGCCTGCACGTGCCGACCGGGAGCGCCTCGCTGGACACCCACGCCGCGAGCGGGACGCGCAGTCCCGCACCCGACGACACCGCGCTGCGCGACTACCGACCCGGCGACGACCCCCGGCGCGTGCACTGGCGTTCGACCGCCCGGCGGGGCGAGCTCGTGGTGCGTCAGGACGAGCACGCCGGGCGGCGCCCGGCGACGGTGCTGCTCGATCTGCCGACCGACGACGAGGCGCTGGAGTGGACGATCGAGCTCGGCGTCTCGGTCGCGATCTCGCTGCTGGAGTCCGGGCATCGCGTCCGGATGCTGGCAGGCGACTCCGCGGCCGGCCGTCACCGCGCCGACGAGCTGGCCGCCGACGCGCTGCTCGACCAAGCCGTCGACCTCACCACCCCGCCGGACCCGGTGACGTCCCGCCGGTGGCTGCACGGTGCGATCGGCGACCTGACCTCGCGCGGCGCCGGCTCCGAGCTCGTGGTCGCGGTCCTGGGCGGGCTGGACACCCGGACCCAGGGTGACCTGGCCCGGATCGCGACCGTCCATGACGGCTGGGCGATGGTGCGGGCCGCCGGCCCGTCCACCTTCGTCGCGGACGAGACCCTCCGAGCGCTGCGCCGCGCGGGCTGGACGGCCTGCCTCGTGCGCCCCGGTGAACCCGTGCGGGCATCGTGGCAGCGGCTGAGGGACACCGGGGACCTCGTTGTCGGGGCACACCGATGAGGATGCTCGCCCCCGCCCCGCGCGGTGCCGTCACCGGGCCGCGGGTCTGGCTCGGCGCCCTGGTGATCGCGGTGGGTGTGAGAGCCGGGCTCGGCACGCTCGGCGCGCTGCTGGCCCCTGGGCCATGGCTGACGGCAGCCACCGTCGCCGTGGTGCTGGTGCTGGCCGCGGCCGCTGTGACCCGGGCCTTCGGACCGCCGGAGTGGGCACCCGTGGCCGCGCTCGCCACGGCGGTCCTCGTGGTGTCGGTCGGCTACGGCGGCGAGGGCTCCACCCCCGCACTGCCCGGCACCGAGACCCTCGGCCGGCTGGCCGACCTGGTTCGCGCCGGGACCGCGACGGTGAACGAGGGCCGCATCCCCGTGCTCGCGGACCGTGGCCTCGAGCTCATCGTGGTGGCGGCGGTGGCCATGGCCGCAGTGGTCATCGACGCGTTGGCGCTGTCCCTGCGGATGGCGGGACTGGCCGGCGTCGCGCTGGCCGGCCTGTGGGTCCCCACACTCGTGTTCGAGCGCCCCCCGTCCACCGCCAGCCTGCTGATCGGCGCCTCGGTCTGGCTCCTGCTCCTGTGGCTGACCCGGCCGGCCCGCGGCCCCGACGCCGGCCTGTGGCACGAGGCCCCGCTCGCCGTCACGGTCACGATCACGGTGGCGGTCGTCGCGATCGTGGTCGGCCCGCTGGCGGCGGCCCTGCCGGGCTACGGCTCGATGCGTCTGCCCGCCACCTGGGGGCCGGGCATCGGAGGCGGACAGGGCCTGCTGAGCCTGTCCGACAGCCTCGACCTGCGCGCCGACCTCGGCAGCCAGCCCGGCCAGGTGGTCCTGACGTACACCAGCGACCTGCCCGACGTCGGGCCGCTGCGCACCCAGACCCTGATGGACTTCGACGGCCAGCGGTGGCACCCGGCCCCGGCGGGCGACCGCGAACCGGCCACCGGCGTGCTGTGGCCGGAGCCGACCACCGCGGAGCCCACCGGGTCGATCGACGTGAACGTGCGTGACTTCGGCCAGGACCACCTGCCGATCCCGCTCGACCCACGTGCCCTCTCGCTCGACGGGTCGTGGCAGTACGACCCGGTGCGTGACGAGGTGGTCGGGGGCAGCACCAGGGGCCTGGCCTTCCACGTCGACGTCGCGCAGCGTGACCTGACCGCCGAGGCCCTGCGTGCCGACCACGCCGCTCTGATCCCCGAGGGCTCGCCGGAGCTCCAGGTGCCCGACACCCCGTTCGCGAGCCGCATCGCCGACCTGGCTCGCGAGATCACCGACGGCACATCGGGCACCTACGACCAGGCGCTGGCGCTGCAGTCGTACTTCCGCGGCACGGACTTCCGGTACGCCACCCAGATCCCGCCGGCCCAGACCAACGACCCGCTGTGGGACTTCCTCAACGACCGCGCCGGCTACTGCGTCCAGTACGCCACAGCGATGGCGGTCATGGCCCGCGACCTCGGCATCCCCTCCCGGGTAGGGATCGGGTTCCTGCCGGGCGAGCGCGGCGCCGACGGCACGATCTCGGTGACCGGCGACCGTGCGCACGCCTGGCCCGAGCTGTGGTTCGCCGGTGCCGGCTGGGTGCGGTTCGAGCCGACCCCGGCCGTGCAGACCGGCGCGCCGCCGACCTACGCGAACCCGGCGGTCGCCGCGGTGCCCCAGGAACCGGACAACCTGGTCCCGTCAGCGGGGACCCAGACCCCGCCGAGCACCACGCAGCCGGACGCAGGCACGACGACCACCACCTCCGGCGGCTCGACGTCTTCCCGCCTCCCCTGGTTCGTGCTCGCGGCGGTCGTCCTCCTGGCCGGTGGTGGCGGTCTGGTCCTGGCCCGTCGGGGGGCCGTGCACGGTCCTGGTTGGGGACCCGAGGAAGCCTGGCAACGGCTTCGCCGGGAGGCGGCGCGCTCGGGCCTGACCTGGTCCGACGCCGGCACACCCCGTCAGGTGGCGGTCCAGCTGCACCGTGCGGTCCCGGCCCACGAGCGCGAGGCCCACGCGGCGATCGACCGGCTCAGCGCGGCCGTCGAGTCCTACCGGTACGCGCCTCACCCGCAGCCGGTCGACGCGAGCGACCTGGTCGGTTGGGTCAAGCAGGTGGGCGAGGCTCTCAGCGCTGCTCGCCGCGACGGCGTTCCCAGCGCTCCTCGAACCGGCTGAGCATCCCCTGCTTCTTCGGCTTGGCGGGCGCGGGGCCGCCGGGCGCGGCCGGGGCGACGGAGCGGCGGCCGGGCCGGGAGAACACCAGCAGGACCGACCCGAACATCACGACGAAACCCACGACGCCGAGCACGGGCAGTGCCGCGGCGGCGCCGCCGATGAGCATGCCGAGCCCGGCCAGGCCACCGATGGCGGCGAGGATCCAGATGCGCACCCGAGAGCCGCCTCGCCCGTGCAGGGCCGAGGCGAGCTTGGGGTCGTCCGAGCGCAGCTGGCGCTCCATCTGCTCAAGCACGCGCTGCTCGTACTCGGACAGAGGCATCGCTACCTCCGTATGCCGGCGGGACGGGACATGCTCAGGATAGATCGGCCACGCGAGGCGCGGTAGTTGGACGCGAAGGTGGGCCGCCGATCGTGCTACCCGGACCCAGCGCGGACGTCCCGAATCTCCGCCTCACATCGTCCATCGCTCGCTCGGCCGCGCGGCGACCGGGCCCGTGGACCGCCTCCTCCAGTGTCGGCTGGCGGGTCGCAGCCGGTGCCAGGCCCTCGGCGCGCACCCCGACCAGCCGCACCGCCCGACCGGCCAGGTCGACACCGCCGAGCAGCTCGCGAGCCGCGGCGAAGACCTCCTGCGACACGTCGGTCGGCGCGGCCAGGGTCCGCGAGCGCGTCAGGGTCTGCCAGTCCGCCGTGCGGATCTTCACGCTCACGGTGCGGGCCAGCAGGTCGCGGTCCCGCAGCTCGCGGGCGGTCCGGTCCGCGAGCTCCAGCAGGCGGGACTCGACCCACACCAGGTCGGTACGGTCGACGTCGAACGTGGTCTCGGCCCCGACGCTGCGCTCGGGCCGGTGCGGCACCACGGGGCGAGGGTCCCGGCCCCACGCGAGGTCGTGCAGGTGGCGGCCGGCCGCCACACCGAGGGTGCGCTGCAGCAACGGGAGATCGGCCGCGGCGACCTCGGCCACGGTCGTCATCCCCCACCGCGCGAGGCGCTCCCTGGTGGCCTCGCCGACCCCGGCGAGCGCCTCGACCGGCAGCGAGTGGAGCATCCGGACCGTGGCGTCGCGCGGCACCACGAGCATGCCGTCCGGCTTGGCCATGCCCGACGCCAGCTTGGCGACCGACTTGGTGGTCGCGACACCGACCGAGCACGCCAGCCCGAGCTCGGCCCGGACGCGGCGGCGCACCAGGGCTCCGATCTGCGCGGGCGCGCCGAGCCGGCGCCGGGCGCCCGACACGTCCAGGTACGCCTCGTCGACGCTCACCTGCTCCACGATCGCCGTGACGTCGGCGAGGATCTCCATCACCCGACGCGACGCCTCGGTGTACGCCCGTCGCTCGGGCGGGATCACCACGGCCTGCGGACACAGCCGCCTCGCCGCGGACATCGGCATCGCGGAGTGCACGCCGAACGCCCGCGCCTCGTACGTCGCGGCGAGCACGACCGACCGTCCGTCACCGCCCACGATCACCGGCCGACCGCGAAGGTCCGGACGACGGAGCAGCTCCACGGACGCGAAGAAGGCGTCCATGTCCACGTGCAGGATGGTGCAACCCTCGTCGTCATCGCCCCATCCGCGGCGCACCGAGGCCGGCACCTGCCATCGGCTCATGAGGCCCGCAACCCGGCCTGCGCGCCCACGTCGAGCAGCGACCGCACCGCATCCGCGAAACCGCTCGCCTCCGCCACGGCGTGGTCGGCGCGCGCGTCGTCGACGGTCGCCCGACCGGTCTCGACCGCGGCCCGCAGCGGTGCCGCGGCCGCGAACCGGGCCGTCCAGCCGGCCAGCTCGGGCTCCACCGCGGCAACCAGCTCCCAGACCGGGCGGGGACCGCGCCGCCGTCCCGGACGGCCCAGCGCGGCGACCACCGCGGCGCCGGCCCGCAGGGCCGCGAGGTGCCCGTGCACGAACCGCTCCTCCGCCGTGCCGGCCAGGTCGGCCGCCACGAGCTCGTCGTCGCTGCGGGCGAGCAGCTCGCGCACCCGGCTCGCCGCGGGGTCATCGAGACGGCCCGGAGGAGCACCGCTGCCCGCGGTGCGGCCGGCCGTAGGGTCTACGCCCGAGCGTGCGCTCATCTGCCCTCCCCGTCCAGTGTCGAACGTCTGTTCGATCCCGTCAAGGCCTACCGTAGCCTCATGGTGCGACACCGGCGGCCGGACGCCGGTCGCGGACCCTCTCGACTGCCGACCGAGCCCGTCGCCATCGCCACCGGCACCGCCCAGCTGGTCGTCGACCCCGACAGCCCGGACCTGGTCACCCTGCTGGTCAACGGCGTGCCCAGCTCCTGCCTGGACCTCGAGGACCCGAGCTACCTGGAGTTCGAGTACCACCAGCAGATGGCAGCGGTGCTCGACCGGCTCGCGCCCGGTCCGCTGCGCGCACTGCACCTCGGGGCGGGCGCCTGCACCCTGGCGCGATGGCTCGACGACGCGCGTCCGGGCTCGCGCCAGCTCGCCGTGGACATCGACGCGGTGCTGGTCGAGCTGGTGCGCGGATGGTTCGCACTGCCGCGCTCCCCCGCGCTGCGGCTGCGGGTCGCGGACGCCCGTGAGGCGCTGTCGAGCCTCCCCGACGGCAGCTGGGACGTCGTGGTCCGCGACGTGTTCGACGGAAACCTCACCCCTCCGGAGCTCACCACCCGTGGAGCGGCGGGGCAGGTGCGTCGCGTGCTCCAGCCGGACGGGGTGTACCTGGTCAACTGCGTCGACCGACCGCCGCTGACGCTCGCCCGCGCCGAGGCGGCGACCCTGGCCGCAACGTTCGGGCCGGTGCTGGTGATCGCCGAGCCGGGGGTGCTGCGGGGACGCCGCTACGGGAACGTCGTGCTCGCGGCCGGGCGTGGCGACCTCGACCTCGCGGCACTGGGCCGCGCGCTGCGCACCCTCCCCGTGCCCGCGCGACTCCTGGACCCCGACGAGGCAGCGGAGTTCGCCCGGTCCGCCACGCCGATCGAGGACGACGCGCCACCGGGCCCGGCCGCCTGAGGCGCGAACGAGGCCGCACCCCGTGGGGGGGTGCGGCCTCGTCGTCGGTTCAGGTCGGGTCGCTCAGAGCGGGCGGACCTTCTCCGCCTGCGGGCCCTTGGGGCCCTGGGTGATCTCGAACTCGACCCGCTGGGCCTCCTCGAGCGTGCGGTAGCCCTGGGTCTCGATCGCCGAGTAGTGCACGAAGACGTCGGCACCGCCGCCGTCCTGGGCGATGAAGCCGTAGCCCTTCTCAGCGTTGAACCACTTCACAGATCCCTGCGCCATGCTGTTCCTTCGTTCCTCGTCCAACCTGGGACGTCGTCACCGAGCGGTTGCCCGGCATGTCGTGCCGCAATGCTGTCCCACGTCCTGGTCCGCGAAGGACAGGCCATGACGGTCCCGGCCGGACGGGTCCGACTGGTGGTCATGCGTGTGCCGTCACTGCAACGACGGATACTCTCCCACGCCCGCACCCGCCTCCGCCAGGGTTCTGGCGCGGTTCGGCGCGCCCGCATCAGGCACCCGGATCGGCGTCGGACCCGGACCCCAGGCCCTCGACCGCACGGCCATCCCGGCGACGGGCCAGCACCGCGCGGACCGGTGGCACCACGACGCCGCGCTCGGCCATCAGCCGCCGCGTCCTGCGCCGTGCGGCCAGGACGCCCAGCACCGCGATCAGCCACGGCACGGCCTGCACGGCGAACGCGGCTCGGAAGGCCTCCAGCGACATCGGCGTCCCCGGGTGAGCGTCCAGCGTCACGCCGACGACGAAGATGGCGAGCACGGCGAAGATGAACCCACCGCCGTTGACGAGCCCGGTCGCGGTGCCGAGGCGGACCGGCGAGTTGAAGGACCGTGCGAAGTCGAACCCCACGAGCGAGGCGGGCCCACCGACGCCGAGCGCCGCCGCCAGCAGCGCGAGCATCCACACCGGCGCCGGCCCGGGTTGCACGAGCACCGCGGCCCACGTCAACGCGACCGCGACAGCAGTCGTCAGCACGATCCACGACCGCCGCAGGGGGTGTCGCCCCGTGAGCACTCCGACGACCGGCCCGGACACGACGCTGGCTCCCACGGCCACGGTCATGATCATGCCGGCGGTCGCTGCCGACAGACCCTCGGCGAGCAGGAACGGGTAGCCCCAGGCGAGCAGGAAGACGTTGAGGGGGAACTGCGAGACAGCGTGGCTCCAGAACCCGAGCCAGGTGCCCGGCTCGCGCGCCACCTCGCGCACCGGCGCGAGCACGCCGACCGACGGACCGGGCGGCACCTTGCCGGTCGGTGAGTCACGGACGGCCAGCAGTGTGAGCGCGGCGGCCAGCACCCCGACCGCTGCGAGCCCGCCGAACGCGGTGGTCCACCCGCGCGCGTGCAGCAACGCCACCAGCGGGAGCGCGGAGGCCACCTGACCGGTCTGCCCGAGCACCCCGCTGAGCTGGGTGAGCACCGGGACCCGCTGGGGCGGGAACCACAGCGCGACCAGGCGGATGACGGCGATGAACGTGGCCGCATCACCGGCACCGATCATCACCCGGGCCAGGTATGCCAGGCCCAGCGCATGGCTCACCGCGAGCACGGCCTGGCCCGCAGCCATCAGCAGCGCGCCGGCCGCGATCATCACGCGCGAGCCGAACCGGTCCAGCAGCAGCCCCGAGGGCACCTGCATCGTCGCGTAGACCGTCAGCTGGACCATGACGAACGTGGAGAGCACGGTCGCGCTGACGCCGAACCGCTGCGCCGCCTCGATCCCGGACACCCCGAACGAGGTGCGGTGCAGGATCGCCACGGCGTAGGCCACGAGCGCGGCGGCCCAGACCAGCCATGCCGTCCTCGAACCCTTGCCAGCGCCCACCTGGGCAGGCTAGTGGAGCAGCGGGATCAGCCCGCGCCACCATCCTCCTGCTGGGCGAGGAAGCGCTCGAACTCAGCGCCCAGCTCGTCGGCGGTCGGCAGGTCCTCGTCGCTCAGCGCGGGGCCGTCGATCTGGCGCACCGCGTCGTCGTACTGCTTCTCCAGGGCATGGACGACGGCCGCGACCTCGGGCGAACCGGCCATCTGTCGCTCGATCTCGGCGGCCGCCTCGCGGGCGGCGGCCTCGAGCGCGCCGGACGCCAGGTCCAGTCCGGTGGACTTCTCGACCTGGCCGAGCGCGGTCATCGCCGCCTGGGGGTAGGTCGACTGAGCCAGGTAGTGCGGGACGTGCACCGCGAAGCCCATGGCGTCGTGGCCCCACCGGCCGAGCCGGTGCTCGAGCAGCGCGCTCGCGCTCGCGGGCACCCGCACGGTGCCGAACCATGCCGGGTGCTCGGCGATCAGGTCGGGCCTGGTCGCGTGCGCCGTGACGCCGATCGGCCTGGTGTGCGGAACGCCCATCGGGATGCCGTGGACCCCCACCACCAGGCGCACGCCGAACCGCTCGACGATCCGGCGCACCGCCGCCACCCACGCCTCCCAGCGGATGTCCGGCTCGACGCCGTGCAGCAGCAGGAACGGCGCGCCGTCGGCGTCGTGCACGAGGTCGATGGCCAGCACCGGCTCGTCGTACTCGTTCCAGGTCGAGCGGTCGAAGGTCATCATCGGTCGCCGCGACCGGTAGTCGAGCAGCTCGTCGATGTCGAAGGTGACCAGGCGCCGGGCGTCGAAGCGCTCGGCGAGGTGCTCGGCCGCGATCTGCCCCGCCGCGCCGGCGTCGATGAAGCCACGGACCAGCTGCACCATGACGGGGGCGTCGCCGATCTCGGCCGCGACGTCCTCGTTGACGGTGTACAGGCTGTCGGGGTCTCGCATGTCCAGGTCCTCCGGGTCGTTCCTGCCTCTGACAAGCAGAACGTCCACCGAGCGGGGACCATTCCCCCGCCCCGGACCGGTTCTCAGCGCTCCCCGGACCAGCCGAGCACGACCAGCGCCGTGTCGTCGACCAGGTTCCCGCCGTGCCGCAGCGACACGGCCTCCATCACCCGGTCGACGATCGTGCGGCCGTCGGGCGCGGCCCGGTGCCGCGCCTGCTCCACCCCGACCTGCTCGCTCATCAGCTCGGCCAGCCCGTCCTCGCCCAGCCGTTGGTCGGTGCCGTCGACGGTGGTCTCGAGCATGCCGTCGGTGAACAGCGCGACGCGCCACTGCTCGTCGAGCTGGACGCGCCGGGCCTGCCAGCCACCGAGCGCCGGGATGCCCAGGGCCCGACCGCGCAGGTCGGCCGGCAACGCGGTGGTCGGGCGGCCCAGCAGGAAGGGGGTCGGGTGCCCGCACAGGTACAGGTCCAGCCACCGGCGGTCCGGCCCCACCACCACCATGACCAGCGTGGCGAAGATCTCCGGGCGGCCCCGCTCCGCCGACAGGATCTGCTCGACGACGTCGAGCACGCGCGACGGGGCGAGGTCGGCGAGCATCGCGGTCCGCCACGCGGTCCGCAACGTCGCACCCAGCGCTGCCTCGTCCGGGCCGTGCCCCGCGACGTCCCCCACCACGGCGGCGATCGAGCCGTCGGCGCGCTCGACGACGTCGTAGAAGTCCCCACCCAGCAGGCCGTCCCGGCCGGCGCGGTAGCCCACGAGGACCTCGACGCTGCCGTCGCCCACCAGCGGGGTGGGCAGCAGGGCGCGCTCGAGGCGCGACGCCTCGTAGTCGCGCACCTGGGCCCGGTACAGCTCACGCTCCTGGACCTCGGCCTGGCGGCGCTGCACGGCGTAGCGCAGCACCCGGTACAACGTCGCCCCGCCCATCTCTCCCTTGACCAGCAGGTCCTGGGCGCCCGCGGCGATCACCCGCAGACCCAGCCCCGGCTCGGAGAGCGCGGTGCGCACCACGACCGCGTGCGTGCCCGGCTGGCGCAGCAGCCAGTGCAGCGTGGTCAGGTCATCCGCCTCCGAGGACGGCAGGTCGAGCAGCACGCAGTCGACGTCCATGGCGCCGAGCGCGTCGTCGACCGTCCTGGCCCGGCGCAGCACGACGGGGGCGTCGGCAAGCAGCTCCTCGAGCCGCGCCGCATCCTCGTCGTCCTCGCCGACCAGGAGCACGCTGATCGGCGAGGTGGTGGTCTGGGCCACGTCCTCACCTCGCCGACGATCCTAGGGGGTCGGGCCTGCGGGGACGGCGGCCCCGAGAGCCGTCCGGCCGACACCTCGTGGACACCGCAGCGCCCACGGCCGCCGAAGGCGGATAATGGACGGCCGATTCTCAGCCGAGGGGGGTTCGTGGCAGGTAGCAGCGAGGTCGACGCGGAGCAGTCCGCCGTCGACACCCACTACGCGCGCCTGGACGCGCTGCGCGCCCAGACCGCGGCGCGACTCGCCGAGGTGCGGCGCAGCGGCCCGTCCGGCTCACCGCAGAACCGCTCCGAGCGGGACGCGTTCGCGACCCTCTACGAGGATCGGCTGGCCCAGCTCGACGGCGTCGAGCAGCGTCTGACCTTCGGCCGGCTCGACCTGTCGGACGGTGCGACGCGCTACATCGGGCGGATCGGGCTCACCGACGACGAGCACTCCTCGCTGCTGACCGACTGGCGCGCCCCGGCCGCGCAGGCCTTCTACCGTGCGACCGCAGCGCGGCCCGACGGCGTGGTCCGACGCCGCCACCTGGTGACCCGCGGCCGGACCGTCACGGGCATCGAGGACGAGGTGCTGGACCTCGAGCAGCTGGACGAGCGCGACCTCGCCGTGCTGTCCGGAGAAGGAGCCCTGCTCGCGGCCCTGACCGCCGGCCGCACGGGGCGGATGAGCGACATCGTCGCCACGATCCAGGCCGAGCAGGATGCGATCATCCGGGCACCGATGACCGGGGCGCTGGTGGTCCAGGGCGGCCCCGGCACGGGCAAGACCGCCGTCGCTCTGCACCGGGCCGCCTACCTGCTCTACGCCCACCGCCGCACGCTCGAGCGTTCCGGCGTGCTGCTGCTCGGCCCGAGCCGGACCTTCCTGCGCTACATCGACCAGGTGCTGCCCTCGCTCGGCGAGACCGGGGTGGTCACCGCCACGATCGCCGACCTGCTGCCGGGCACGGTCGCGGACGGCTCGGAGCCCGACGAGGTGGCACGGATCAAGGGCGACCCCCGGATGGCGGGTGTGGTGGCCCGGGCGGTCGCAGCCCGCCAACGAGTCCCGGCCGAACCCGTCGAGGTCCACCTCGACCGGCGTCTGCTGCACGTGCAGCCCTCCGACGTCCGCCAGGCGATCGCGCGGGCCCGGCGCAACGGCAAGCCGCACAACGCCGCCAGGGTCGGCTTCGTGCGCGACATGCTCGCCCGGCTGGCCGACCAGTACGCCGCCGCCGTGGACACCACCCTCACCCCGGACGAGCGGGCCGAGGTGATCGAGGACCTGCGCACGACCCGCGAGGTCCGCGTCGCGCTGAACCTGGCGTGGATGCCGCTGACCCCCCAGAAGCTGGTCGAGGACCTGTGGTCGAAGCCGTGGCGGCTCGCAGAGGCCGCTCCGGACCTCCGCGAGGCCGAGCGCAGGCTGCTGCACCGCGAGCCCGGCACGCCGTGGACCCCGGCCGACGTGCCGCTGCTCGACGAGGCCGCCGAGCTGCTCGGTGAGGACGACCAGGCCAGCCGGGCCCAGGCGGCGCAGGACGCCGAGCGCCGCGCGCACGAGCTCGAGTACGCCCGCCAGGTGATCAGCGGATCGGGCGCCGGCGGCGGCCTGGTCAGCGCCGAGCTGCTCGCCGAGCGGTTCGCGGAGTCCGGGCCCCGGCTCTCCACCGCCGAGCGGGCCGCCGCGGATCGCGCCTGGACCTACGGCCACGTCGTGGTCGACGAGGCCCAGGAGCTGTCCCCGATGGCGTGGCGCATGGTCCTTCGACGGGTCCCGACCCGGTCGCTGACGATCGTGGGCGACGTCGCGCAGACCGCGGCGAGCGCCGGGGCCCACAGCTGGGCCGGGGCGCTGAACCCCGTGCTGCGCGACTCGTGGCGGCTCGCCGAGCTGACCGTCAACTACCGCACCCCGGCCGAGGTCGCCGACGCCGCCGGCGAGGTCGCCACGGCGGCCGGCCTGCCGCTGGGCCCGCTCACCTCGGCGCGGCACGTGCCCGGTGCGCTGCGGGTCCGGATCGGCGACCCGGTGGCCGAGACCGTCGCGGCGGCCCGCGCCGCCGTGGCGGCGCTGCCGGACGACGGCACGGGCCGCGTAGCGGTCATCGCACCGCCGGCCCGGCTCGCCGAGCTCGACCCCGCGCTGCGGGCCGAGCTCGGGGACCTGCTGCCCGGGCACGGGCGCGGCGACCTGGACGCCACCGTGGCCCTGATGGCACCGCGCGCGGCCAAGGGCCTGGAGTTCGACGCGGTCGTGCTGTGCGACCCGACCGCGCTGACCCCGGCGGACCTCTACGTCGCGATGACCCGACCCACCCAGTCGCTCGACGTGGTCAGCTCCGGCCCGCTGCCGGCCGGGCTGGAGGCCTGAGGCGCGACGCGCCCGCCGTCACTGCTCGCACGCCACCTGGCCGACCAGCGCGAGCCCGGCGAGGTCGCCGGGGCCGAGGTCGACACGTGCGGACGTGGTCGGGTACATCAGCTCGGCGGGGTCGTCGACGTGGTCGAGCCCCACGACGTGGGCGAGCTCGTGCAGCACGACTCCGCGGGCCGCGCCACGGTACCCGGCGTCGAGCATCCGACCCAGGTCCTCGGAGTCGAGGGCGAGCCGGCCGGCGGCCAACCACAAGCCGTCGCCGTCCGCTCCCGGGACCGCAGCGGATCCGCCGATCCCGGCGACGTCCCCCGCCAGCCCGGGCATCTCGTCGCTCGTGGACCACGCGATGAGCACAGGTGCCCACTGAGAGGCGCCGTAGCGGGTCTGGATCAGGTCGCGCCCCACCGCCGGGACCTCGTCGGTCCGGCCGGCGTAGGCGAAGTCCAGGCCGGTCGCGGCCTCGATCTCGGCCACCGCCTCGTCGACCAGCTCCTGCCCGCCCGGCGGGGCACCGTCGGGACGCACCACGTACCGGACCGGGCGGCACGGGTCGTAGCCGACCGGTGCGCCGTCGACGGTGTGCAGGAAGGCGTAGCTGCCCGCGGACGTCACCGGCACGGCGGGGTGCAGCCGGCCGCTCGCCGGCGCCGGCCGCGGCACCGCGAACGCCCTGCCGTCGACCTCGACCATGACCCTGGGCCGGAAGAGCGCGGCGAGGTCGTCCGGTTGCCGCAGGTCCAGCCCCCGCGCCTGAGCGACGGCACCGACGCCGACGAGCCCGAGAGCGAAGACCGCCAGGACGACGAGCGGCCGCGCACGCCGCCGCCGGGCGGCGCGCGCCACCTGGTGCCGGGCGCGGCGCGACAGCACCTCGTCCGAGCGCTCGTCCACGCCCCGAAGTGTCGCAGCCCCCGACGCCGGCTCGGGACCGCCGCGCGGGCGAAACCGCGCCTCACGTCCGCCTGGCGAACCCGGTTTGGACCGGGCAGCGGGCAGGGCCACGATGTGGGGGTGCTACACGCCCTGCTGCTGGAGAACCTGCACCCCCTTGCCACCACTTTGCTGCGCTCCGACGGGACGGAGGTCACCACCCGCACCGGCGCCATGGACACCGCCGAGCTGGCCTCGTCGCTCAAGGGCGTCGAACTGCTCGGGATCCGGTCCAAGACCCAGGTGACCCGTGAGGTGATCGAGCAGGCCGACGACCTGGTCGCGATCGGCGCGTTCTGCATCGGGACGAACCAGATCGACCTCCAGGCCGCCGCAGAGCGCGGCATCGCCGTGTTCAACGCGCCGTTCTCGAACACCCGCTCGGTGGTCGAGCTCGCGGTGGCGGAGATCATCGCGTTGACCCGCCGGCTGACCGAGCGCGACCGCGCGCTGCACGAGGGCGTGTGGGACAAGTCCGCCGAGGGCGCCCACGAGGTCCGCGGGCGCACGCTGGGCATCGTCGGGTACGGGAACATCGGCACGCAGCTGTCGGTGCTCGCCGAGTCGATCGGCATGTCGGTGGTGTTCTACGACTCGGCCGAGAAGCTCGCACTGGGCAACGCTCGGCGGATGTCCAGCCTGGACGAGCTGCTCGCGGTGGCCGACGTCGTCACGCTGCACGTGGACGGGCGGGCGGGGAACGCCGGCTTCTTCGGCCGGGCCCAGTTCGAGCGGATGCGCGACGGTGCGCTGTTCCTCAACCTCTCGCGCGGGTTCGTGGTCGACTACGTCGCGCTGCGCGAGGCGATCGAGTCCGGCCGGGTGGGCGGTGCGGCGATCGACGTGTTCCCCGAGGAGCCCAAGCGCCGCGGCGACCCGTTCACCTCCGACCTGCGCGGGCTGCCCAACGTGATCCTCACCCCGCACATCGGCGGCTCGACCGAGGAGGCCCAGGAGGCGATCGGCCAGTTCGTCGCGAACAAGCTGCGCGACTACATCAGCCACGGTTCGACGATGCTGAGTGTCAACCTGCCCAATCTCGCGCTCGACGCCCGCACCGGGGCCCACCGCCTGACGCACCTGCACCACAACACCCCGGGCGTGCTCGCGGGGATCAACCAGGTGTTCGCCGACCACGGCGTCAACATCGACGGGCAGCTGCTCGCGACCAAGGGCGAGTTCGGCTACGTGGTCACCGACGTGGCCGCGGGGCTGGCCCCGGATGCGGTGCAGATCCTGGCGAGCATGGACCAGACGATCCGGCTGCGCGTGCTGTCCTGACGACCCGGGGCTGACGAGCCACGGCGCGGGCGGGTCCTCCGCCCACGACGTGCCCCTCAGTCTCAGCCCGTCTTGCGCCGGAAGGCCCGACGGCCGCCACCGGCGACCTCGGGGCCGTGCACCGATCCGGTGTTGCGGGCCGCCTCCTGCGACCGGTGGGCCTCGGCGTTCTTGCGCTCCAGCGCCGCACGGAACTGCTCCTTGGCGTCCTCGGACGGCGTCGGGGTGCTGCGTCGTTCGGCCATGGTCGGCCTCCTCGTCTCGTGCCCCCAGAGTGGCGCCTCCGGTGGCTCGGGCGCCACCCGAATGATGCCGGGACACGTCGTAACCTACGCCTGCGTAAGTTATCCTGGAGCCATGGACGTCCCCCGGCCATGGTTGGCCTCGTACGCCCCCGGAGTCCCCGCCGACGTCACCGTCGACGCGCCCGTGACGCGGGCGCTCGAGGAGGCTGCGCGGGCGTTCCCCACCCGCGTGGCGACCGACTTCCTCGGTGCCGTGACCACCTACGACGCGCTCGTCCGTCGCATCGAGCGTGCGGCCGGTGCGCTCGCGGCCCTCGGTGTGGAGCGCGGCGACCGGGTCGCGCTCGTTCTTCCCAACAGCGCGACGCACGTGGTGCTGTTCCACGCGGCTCTGCGCCTCGGCGCCGTGGTGGTCGAGCACAACCCGACCTACTCGGCCGCCGAGCTCGCCCACCAGCTCGGCGACTCCGGCGCCGTGGTCGCGCTGGTCTGGGAGAAGGCCGTCGCGCGCGTGCTCGAGGTGCGCGACCAGACCGACCTGCGGACCGTCGTCGCGGTGAACCTCGCCGCCGACCTGCCGTCGGTCAAGCGCGCCGCCCTGCACCTGCCGGTGCGCCAGGCGCGTGAGACCCGCGCGTCGATGCGCTCGAGGGTCCCCGGCGACGTACCCCGCTGGGACCGCCTGGTCCGCCGCGCCAAGCCCCTGCCATCGGACCACCCCCACCCCGAGCTGTCCGACGTCGCGCTGCTGCAGTACACCGGCGGTACCACGGGAACGCCCAAGGGCGCGGTGCTCACCCACCTGAACATCGCCGTCAACGCCGCGCAGGGCCAGGCGTGGACGAGGCACGAGCCCGGCACGCAGACGGTGCTGGCCGCACTGCCGTTCTTCCACGCCTTCGGCATGACGCTGTGCCTGACGTACTCGGCGCTGATCGCCGCCACCCTCGTCGTGGTGCCGCGGTTCGACCCCGAGCTGGTGCTCGACGCCCATCGGCGGCGCCCGCTCACCTTCGTGCCGGGCGTTCCGCCGATGTTCGAGCGGCTGGCCGCCGCGGCCACCGAGCGCGGCGTGGACCTCAGCTCGATCGCCTACTCCATCTCCGGGGCGATGTCGCTGCCCCGGTCGACGGCCGACGCGTGGGAGAAGGTCACCGGCGGCCTGCTGGTCGAGGGCTACGGGATGACCGAGACCTCGCCGGTGGCGGTCGGCAACCCGCTCAGCGCCGACCGGCGCCCGGGCCTGCTGGGCGTTCCGTTCCCGTCGACGTGGGCGCGCGTGGCCGACCTCGAGGATCCGACCCGCACCGTCGAGCCGGGCGAGCGCGGCGAGCTGCTCCTGTCCGGGCCCCAGGTCTTCGCCGGGTACTGGAAGCGCCCGGAGGAGACCGCGGCGATGCTGGTCGAGCTCGACGGGCACACCTGGCTGCGCACCGGTGACGTGGTGGTCATCGAGGACGGTGGCTTCCTGCGGCTGGTCGACCGCATCAAGGAGGTCATCATCACCGGCGGGTACAACGTGTACCCCTCGCAGGTCGAGGAGCACCTGCGCCAGATGCCGGAGATCGCGGACGTGGCCGTGGTCGGGCTCCCGGGGGGCGACCTCGGCGAGCGGGTCGTGGCGGCGATCGTGCTGGCCGAGGGCACGTCGCGGGTCGAGCTCGCGGCCGTCCGGGCCTGGAGCGAGCGCGCCCTCGCGCGCTACGCGCACCCACGCGAGCTCATCGTGCTGCCCGAGCTCCCTCGCTCGCAGATCGGCAAGGTGCTGCGGCGGGTCGTGCGAGAGCAGCTCATCAACCGCAGCTGACCGATCAGGGCGCGATGGCCTCCGGCTTCTCGGCGCGCTCGGCGCGCAGCGCCCCGATGGCGGCCTCGAAGTCGTCGAGCGAGTCGAAGGCCTGGTACACGCTCGCGAACCGCAGGTAGGCCACCTCATCGAGCTCGCGCAGTGGACCGAGGATCGCGAGTCCGATCTCGTGGGCGTCGAGCTCGGCGGTCCCGGTGCCGCGGAGGGTCTCCTCCACGCCCTGGGCGAGCAGGGCCAGGTCGTCCTCGCTCACCGGCCGCCCCTGGCACGCCTTGCGCACCCCGTTGATGATCTTCTCGCGGCTGAACGGCTCGGTCGCCCCGGACCGCTTCACCACCGCGAGACTCGCCGTCTCGATCGTGGTGAAGCGACGGCCGCACTCCGGGCACTGCCGTCGGCGACGGATCGAAGCGCCGTCGTCGGCGGTCCGCGAGTCGACCACTCGCGAGTCGCTGTGCCGGCAGAACGGGCAGTGCACCGGTGCTCCCCTCCCCGAGACACCCCCGCGGATGCCCCGGGTCACGGTACGACCGCACCCCCGACCAGGCAAGGAGCGATCAGCCGGCGTCGCCCGCGGCCGGGACCAAGAGCTGCTGACCGGCCCGCAGGCCCGAGTCGCTGAGCCCGTTGAGCACGATCAGCCGGTCCACGACATCCCGCACGTCCTCGCCCGGCTCCGTGACGGACGAGGCGATCTGCCACAGCGTCTGTCCGGCTGTCACCGTGACCACGTTCACGGGGATCGCCGGGTCTCCGCCGCCGGCGGCCGCACCGGTGGGCCGCAGCGCCCATCCGGCGACCAGCAGCAGCGCGAGGACGACGAGGACCGCGCGACCACGGGCGGTCAGGCGCAGGTGCCGCCGCTCGGGGCGAGCAGCACGTGCCGGCCGCGCCCGGGGTGCCGTGCGCACCAGGTCGCTCCGGGTGTCCCAGGCCAGCGCAGTCATCTCGGTCTCCTCGTCGAACACACGTTCGTCGTACGTCTGTACGATGTCTAGCACGAGCCGGCGACATTTGTCGAGACACGCCTCGAACAGATGTTTGATCAGCCCGTCGCGCCGCCCTAGGCTGAGTGGCACGAGGACAGACCATCACCGACCACCGACACGCACCGACAAGCGCCGACACGACCGGGAGCACCCGGAGACCTGGAGGAGACCGTGGCACCGAGCAGCACCCCGCCGACGGGGCACGGGGACGACCTTGCGAGCGTGCACACCCTCCCGGACGGCCCGGCCGACGGGGACGGCCTCACCGCCCGCCAGCGGCTCGTGCTGGACACGATCCGCTCGAGCGTCGAGCAGCGCGGCTACCCGCCGAGCATGCGCGAGATCGGCGACGCGGTCGGCCTGACCAGCCCGTCGTCGGTCAAGCACCAGCTCATGGCGCTGGAGCGCAAGGGCTACCTGCGGCGCGACCCGCACCGTCCACGGGCGATCGAGATCGTCCACCCGGACGACTCGCGCACCATCGCCGGGCTCGAGACACCAGTGGACCCCGACGTCACCGAGCGCCCCACGCCGTCCTACGTGCCCGTGGTCGGCCGGATCGCCGCCGGTGGGCCGATCCTCGCCGACCAGGTGGTCGAGGACGTCTTCCCGCTGCCGCGCCAGCTGGTGGGCGACGGCGAGCTGTTCCTGCTCAAGGTCGTCGGCGACTCGATGCTCGAGGCGGCGATCTGCGACGGTGACTGGGTGGTGGTGCGCCGCCAGCCGGTGGCCGAGAACGGCGAGATCGTCGCGGCCATGCTCGACGGCGAGGCGACGGTCAAGACCCTCAAGCGCGCCGACGGCCACGTGTGGCTGCTGCCCCAGAACCCGGCCTACTCCCCCATCGACGGCGACGACGCCGTCGTGCTCGGGCGGGTCGTCAGCGTGCTGCGCAGCCTCTGAACTGGTGTGGCCGGTGCGCCCACCGCACCGGCCACACCGCCACGACGCGTCGACGCGCCCGGACCGGCGACCGCTACCACCCGAACCGGTGGGCGATCTCGTGCAGGTGGTCCGCCGAGCGGCGCAGGCCGGCCAGCTCCTCCCCCGACATCGGCACCTCGAGCCGCGCCTCCACCCCGCTGCGGCCGACCACGGCCGGCACCGACAGGCAGACGTCGGAGATGCCGTAGTAGTCGTTCAGGAGGGATGAGACCGGCAGGATGCTCTTCTCGTCCTTGAGCACCGCCTCGACGATGCGGGTGGCTGCCTGCGCGATCGCGTAGTTCGTCGCGCCCTTGCCCTCGATGATCCGGTAGGCCGATCCCACGACCTCCTGGGCGATCCGGTTGCGCACCGCCTGGTCGAACGGTCCGTTGCCGGTCTTGGCGCCCCGCCAGTTGAGCAGCGGGACCGAGCCGATCGCCGCCGAGCTCCACAACGGGATCTCCGAGTCCCCGTGCTCCCCGGCGATGGTGGCGTGCACGCTCTGCACCGCGACGTTGCAGTGCTGGGCCACGAGCCAACGAAGCCTGCTCGAGTCGAGCACGGTCCCCGAGCCGAACACCCGACCCGGTTCGAGGTTCGAGGTCCGGATCGCGGCGTAGGTGACGATGTCGACCGGGTTGGTGACCATCATGAAGACCGCGTCGGGCGCGACCTCGACGAGCTTCGGCATCAGGTCGCGGACCAGCCCGACGGTCGCGTCGGCCAGGTCGAGGCGGGACTGGCCCGGCTTCTGCTTGGCACCGGCCGTGACCACCACGACGTCGGAGTCGGCGAGCACCGACAGGTCGTCCGCGCCGATCACCTGCGCCTCCGGCATGAACTGGATGCCGTGGCCCAGGTCGAGGACCTCGGCCTCGACCTTCGCCGCGTTGATGTCGAACAGCGCGACCGTGCGCGCGGCTCCGCGCATCAGGGCGGCATACGCGATGGTGGCGCCCACGCTCCCGGCGCCCACGATGCCGATCTTCGTCGTGCGACGGCGGTCGACCCCGGGCCTGGGTTGCTCGCTCATGTGCTCCTCCTTCGCTGGGAGGTGCCCAGCCTAGAGGCGCCCGGTGCACAAGGCGCGGTCGCCCATGACTCGGGAGGGCAGCCGTGGCCCATGACTCAGTCGACTGCCGGCCCGGCCGCCAGGCGGGCCAGCGCGGCGAGCGCCACCTCACGGTCGGTCGTGCGCCAGAACGGCGGAAGCGAGCGCGCCAGGAACTCGCCGTACCGCGCGGTCACCAGCCGCGGGTCCAGCACCGCGACCACGCCGCGGTCCGCGTCGGTGCGCAGCAGGCGCCCGGCGCCCTGGGCGAGCATCAACGCCGCGTGGGTGGCCGAGACGGCCATGAAGCCGTTGCCGCCCGCGGCCTGCACCGCCTCGGTACGCGCGGCACGCACCGGGTCGTCGGGCCGCGGGAACGGGATCCGGTCGATGAGCACCAGCCGGCAGGCCCGGCCGGGCACGTCCACGCCCTGCCACAGCGACAGGGTGCCGAACAGGCAGGTCGCCTCCTCCTCGGCGAACCGGGCCACGAGCGTCGGAAGCTGGTCGTCACCCTGGCAGAGCACCGGCACGTCCACCCGCTCGCGCATCGCCTCGGCGGCCGCGACCGCCGCGCGGCGCGAGGAGAACAGCCCGAGGGTCGCCCCGCCCGCCGCGGAGACCAGCGCGGCGATCTCGTCCAGCTGGGCGTCGGTCGCCGGCTCGCGGCCCGGGGCGGGCAGGTGCCGGGCGACGTACAGGATGCCGGCCCGCGCGTGGTCGAACGGGCTGCCCACGTCCAGGCCACGCCACGGCTGAGCCACCGGCCCCCCGTCGCCCGTCGCGCCGTCCGCCCCCGGACCGGCCCCCGGCCGGCCGTCGGCTCCCGCGTCGTCGTCCGCGGTCCACGCCCCGCCCTCGCCCGCGGCGCCGGTGATCTCGTCACGCGGCGAGAGCCCGGACGCCACAGCCAGCGGCGTGAAGCTGCCGCCCAGGGTGAGGGTCGCCGAGGTCAGCACCGCGCTCCGGCCGGCCAGCAGGCCGCCCCGCACGAGCCCGGCGACGTCCAGCGGGGCGGCCAGCAGTCGCGGCCCACCGGAGCCGCGCTGCCCCGGCCGCTCGTCGCGGGTGCACCACAGCACGTCGCGCCCCGGCTCGCCGAGCATCCGCTCGGCCACCTCGAGCAGGACCGTGACCGTCGAGGTCGCCATCGTGAGCCCGCCGTCCGGGGCCTGGCCCGGGGTCGGTCGCAGCGCGGTCAGCTGGGTCCGCGCCGCGTCCCGCACGGTCGCGATCGCCGTCGTGAGCCCGTCGGGAAGACCGTCGGGGAACCGCCCGTCAGGCACGCGGCCGAGCTCGGCGGCGAGCGCCTGGGCGGCCCCTTCGAGCGCCTCGACGTCGGCCTTGCCGAATCTGCGGGCGAGGCCCGCGGCGTGCAGCGCCACGGCAGGCGACAGCTCGACGGTCGCCTGGGTGGTGATCCGGTCGGCCAGCTCGTGGGCCTCGTCGACCACCAGGACCTCGTGCTCGGGCAGCACGCCGGGCGAGCCCGACGCGGCGATCCCGAGCATCGCGTGGTTGGTCACCACGACATCGGCCTCGTGGGCGCGGTGCCGGGCGGCCTCGGCGAAGCACTCGTCGACCATCGGGCACCGCTGCCCCAGGCACTCCATCGCGGTCAGGGACACCTGACGCCACGCCCGGTCGCTGACCCCCGGGACGAGGTCGTCCCGGTCCCCGGTGCTGGTCTCGGCCGCCCACTCGCGCACGGCGAGCACCTGGCGCCCGAGGTCGGAGGCCTGCGCCTGGGGATGGTCGGCCGCACCGGGGACGTCGCCGAGGTCGAACAGGGCGGCGGGCTCGTCGGCCGGGTAACCGCCGGCCAGCTTGTGCTTGCAGACGTAGTTGTGCCAGCCCTTGAGCAGCGCGATCTGCGGCGGGCGCGGCAGGTGAGGGGCGACCGCGGACGCGACGAGGGGCAGGTCCCGGGTGATCACCTGGCGCTGGAGCGCGAGGGTCGCCGTGGAGACCACCACCGTCTCGTCGGCGAGCACCGCGTGGCGCACCGCCGGGACCAGGTAGGCCAGGGACTTGCCCGTGCCGGTGCCGGCCTGGACCAGCAGGTGCTCGCCACGGTCGATCGCACCGGCGACCGCCTCGGCCATGGCCCGCTGGCCGTCGCGTCGCACGCCACCGAGGGCGTGCACCGCCTCGTCGAGCAGCTCGGCCGGGTCCACCCCGGCAGCCTAGGTGCTCAGCCGGACGGGTCCGCGCGATCCCGAGGGCGCGCCTCAGCCCTGGTTCGCGGCCCGCTCCAGCGCGGCCGCGAGATCGGGGTCCACCCGGCCGCGGACCACCGTGCCGTCGGCAGTGTGCTCGACCGCGACCTCGCCCTCGTCGTGCGCCCGGCTGACCAGGTCGCCCCGGGTGTACGGCACCACGAGGTCCACGTGCGCCTGCGGGCGGGGCAGTGCGTCGGAGATCCGGTCGCGCAGCTCGGCCAGACCCGCGCCCGTGTGCGCGGACACCACGACCGCGCCCGGCTCTCGGCGCAGCATCCGCGCGACGGTCTCCGGGTCTGCGACGTCTGCCTTGTTGAGCACGACGATCTCGTGCACGTGGTCGATCCCGTCGATCTCGCCGAGCACCTCGCGCACCGCTGCGACCTGCCCCTCGGGGTCGGGGTGGGCCACGTCCACGACGTGCAGCAGGACGTCGGCCTCGCCGACCTCCTCCAGGGTCGAGCGGAACGCCTCGACCAGCTGGTGCGGCAAGGCGCGGACGAAGCCGACGGTGTCGCTGAGGGTGTAGGTCCGCCCGTCCGGTGTCTGGGCGCGCCGGACCGTGGGGTCCAGCGTGGCGAACAGCGCGTTCTCCACCAGCACCCCGGCGCCGGTCAGGCGGTTGAGCAGGCTGGACTTGCCCGCGTTGGTGTACCCGGCGATCACGACCGCCGGCACATGGTGCCGGCGCCGGCCCGACCTGCGGGTCCGCCGGGCCGGTGCCATCTGTGCGATGTCACGGCGGAGCCTGGACATCCGGGTGCGGATCCGGCGACGGTCCAGCTCGATCTTGGTCTCGCCGGGGCCGCGCGAGCCGATGCCCGCACCGCCGGCGACCCGGCCGCCGGCCTGCCGGGACATCGAGTCGCCCCAGCCGCGCAGGCGCGGGAGCAGGTACTCGAGCTGGGCCAGCTCGACCTGGGCCTTGCCCTCCCGGGACTTGGCGTGCTGGGCGAAGATGTCCAGGATCAGGGCGGTCCGGTCGATGACCTTGACCTTGACGACGTCCTCCAGGGCGCGCCGCTGGGAGGGCGCGAGCTCACCGTCCACGATGACGGTGTCCGCGCCCGAGTCCGCGACCAGGTCGGCGAGCTCGGCAGCCTTCCCCGAGCCCAGGTAGGTGCCGGGGTCCGGGTTGGCGCGGCGCTGCAGGAGCCCGTCGAGCACCTCCGAGCCCGCGGTCTCGGCCAGCGCGGCGAGCTCGCGCAGGGACACCTCGGCCTCGACGGCGTCGCCACCCGTCTGGAGCCCCACGAGGACGACACGCTCCAGGCGCAGCTGGCGGTACTCGACCTCGGTGACGTCGGCGAGCTCGGTGGACAGCCCGGCAACCCGGCGCAGCGCGGCGCGTTCCTCCCGGTCCAGCTGCTCGCCGTCGTGCTCCTGGGCGCGCGTGTCGCCCTCGTCGACGGCGGTGCGTCCGGCGCGCGCGAGCACCCGCGCGACGACGTCGTCGGCCAGGCCGACGGCGTCGAGGTCGGCCTGGACGTCGCCGCGGTCGGAGGTGGGGCTGGTCGGAGTCATGCGGTCCTTTCGTCTCCCTCAAGAGTGACACCCCGCCACAGGCGCGGCGAGGCATTTCACCACGGGCGCAGTGCGACGTGGCGCCCCGACGCGGGCTACGCAGCGGCGCGGCTCGGTAGGGTGCGCGCGTGGTCGAGCACTACTTCACCGCGGAGCCGGCCTCCGCCGACGAGCGCGGCACCCTGACCGTCGAGCTGGCCGGGCGCGAGGTCACCGTGCACACCGCCCCGGGAGTGTTCTCCGCCGGGCGGCTGGACCTGGGCACCCGGGTGCTCCTGCGCAGCGTGCCGACTCCGCCGGCCACCGGTGACCTGCTCGACCTCGGCTGCGGCTGGGGGCCGATCGCGCTGACCCTCGCGCTGGAGTCGCCCGCGGCGACCGTGTGGGCCGTGGACGTCAACCGGCGTGCCCTGGACCTCCTGCGCCGCACGGCCGCGGACCTGGGGCTGACGAACCTGCGGGTGGTCGAGCCGGACGAGGTGCCCGACGACGTGACGTTCGCGGCCATCTGGTCCAACCCGCCGATCCGGGTGGGCAAGGACGCGCTGCACGCGATGCTCACACGCTGGCTCGGGCGGCTGGAGCCGGACGGGCAGGCGTGGCTCGTGGTGCAGCGGACCCTGGGGTCGGACTCGCTCGCGGACTGGCTGCGCGGGCAGGGTCTCGCGACGACGAAAGCAGCGTCCGCGAAGGGCTTCCGGGTGCTGCGGGTCGGACCGCACGACTGACGCGGGGAGCGCCCGTCCCGGGATCCCCCGAGCCTCAGCCCAAGGCGTCCAGGTCCACGACCAGGTCCGCGACCAGCACCGCGGGGCCGGCCAGCTCGACCCGGTCCCCGGCCACGACGACCCGCACCACGCCGCCGGGGACCTCGACCCGCCACGTGTCCGGGGCGCCCGCTCCCGCCCACGTCCGCACCGCGAGCGCCGCGGCGCACGCGCCGGTGCCGCACGACCGGGTCTCCCCCACGCCGCGCTCGTGCACCCGCATACGCACCGCGCCGACCACGCCGTCGCCCTGCCGCCGCTCGCCGAGCGGCACCACGAGCTCGACGTTGCTGCCGTTCGGGGGCACGGGCTCGACCTGGGGCGCCCGGCTCAGGTCCGCGGCCGCGAGCTCGTCCAGGTCGGCGAGCGCGAGCACGGTGTGCGGGTTGCCCACGTCGACGCTCAGCCCGGCGCGGGCCACCGGCAGGCCGGCCACCGCGACCTCGGCGTCCACGCCGGACGCACGGGGGTCACCCGGCAGGGCCCAGCGCCCCATGTCGACCGCGTACCACGCAGCGTCGCCGCCGTCGGGGTCGGCCGTGCGACGCACCCGCCGCACCCCGGCCCTGGTACCCAGCGCGAGCTCGACGGTGCCGTCCCACAGGCCCAGGCGCTCGGCGAACGCGGCGATCACGCGAACGCCGTTGCCGCACATCTCCGCGACCGAGCCGTCGGCGTTGCGGTAGTCCATGAACCAGGTGGCCGCCGGGTCCTCGGCGAGCGCTGCCGCGCCGTCCTCGAGCCGGTCGCCGGCGACCAGCCGGAGCACCCCGTCGGCCCCGATCCCGGCGCGCCGGTCGCACAGGGCCCGAACCAGGTCCGCGTCCAGGTCGAGCTCGCCGGCACGGTCGTCGACCAGCACGAAGTCGTTCTGCGTGCCGTGACCCTTGGTCACCGCGAGCCGGCCGGTCATGACCCGAGGGTACGGCGAGCAGGCGCGGTCTCGGGCGGCTGTCCGCCCCGGGCGACGACCTCCAGGGCCCGCTCGACCAGGTCGGGGTCGGTCGCGTCGAGCCAGTGCACCCGGCGGTCCCGGCCGAACCAGCCCATCTGGCGGCGCGCGAGGCGGCGGGTCGCGATCACCGTCGCCTCGCGCGCCGATGCCTCGTCGGTCTCGCCGCGCAGCACGGCCAGCACCTGCGCGTAGCCGACCGCCCGCGCGGCGGTGCGGCCCATGGCGTCGGCGAGCCCGCGCACCTCGTCGACCAGGCCCGCTGCCCACATCCGGTCGACCCGCGCCTCGATCCTGGCGTCCAGCACGTCGCGCGCGCAGTCCAAGCCCACCTGGACCGTCGCCGCGACGTACTCCTGCTCCGGCAGTGCGGCGCGAAGGGGTCGACCGGTGAGCTCGATCACCTCCAGGGCGCGCACGATGCGCCGCGCATTGCTCCGGCCGATCGCCTCGGCGGCCGCCGGGTCCAGGCGCGCGAGCTCGTCGTGCAGCAGGCCCGGGCCCAGCTCGGCGAGCCGGGACTCGAGCCGGGCCCGTACCGCCGGATCCGTGGGCGCCAGCTCCATCCGGTCCAGCAGGGCACGGACGTACAGCCCCGAGCCGCCGACCACGACGCCCGTACGGCCACCCGCCTCGATCGCCTCGAGGTCCGCGCGCGCGTGCCGCTGGTAGGCCGCGACGGACGCCTCCTCGCCGACGTCGAGCACGTCGAGCTGGTGGTGGGCGACGCCCCGGCGCTCGGCGACGGTCAGCTTGGCGGTCCCGATGTCCATACCCCGGTAGAGCTGCATCGCGTCGGCGTTGACCACCTCGCCGCCCAGCGCCTCCGCCAGCGCCAGGCCCAGCTCGGACTTGCCGGTCGCGGTGGGACCGACCACGGCCACCCTCACGCCGGCACCCACGTGGCCACCAGGTAGGTCGCGTCGAACGGGGCGGTGCTGGTCACCCCGGCGCACCGCAACGGCTCCCCGCACGCGGCCAGCACCCGGGCCGGACCGAGCGCGCTGATCGCCAGCTCGGCCGCGAGCGCGCCGTCCAGCCCGGCCGGACCGGCCGGGTCGAGGGTCGCCAGCCAGGCCTCCAGGGCCGCGTCCGCCTCGACCGCCCGAGGGTCCTGGGCCAGCGGGGCCTGCGGCCCCCGACGCGCACTGCCCCCGCCGACCAGCACCGCACCGACCGGGCCCGGCGACCGGAGCTCGGCTTCGGCCAGCGGCCCGTCGGCCGCACCGACCACCCGCACCGGACCCGTCCACCCGGACCGGTCCAGCAGCCACAGCGCCACCGCCGCGGCGACATCGTCCACCGGCGTGCCCTCCCCGCCGCCGGACCACGCCGAGTCCGGCACGCCGGCCGCGGTGAACGTGGGCCGCAGGCGACCCTCCGCACGAGCCGACCCGGGCGTCACCACCACGACGTGCGCCGGGCCGGCGTCCACCACGGCGGTCACGGCGGCGAGCGAGGCCCGCCGCTCGGCGTCCAGCACGTCGGCCCGGCCCGCCACACCCGGCACGAGCAGGGCGGTCGGAGGCACGAGGGCGGCAGCGACGAGCACGACCCGACGGTAGCCGCACCTGCGTGTCGTCACGTCCCGGAGCGCCGCGCCGCGCCCGCCCCCGAGGCGATCGGGTCCGACGCCCGCCCTGGTCCGGCGCGGCTACCCTGGACCGTGATGGGCTGGTTCTCGAAGACACGAGGCGGAGCCGGGTCGCGCCCGGAGCCGGATCCTGCCCTGACGAGCCCGCTGACCGCACAGCGGGTCCAGAACTGGCTGGCTCGGCGCGGCTACGGCTGGTTCGTGGACATGGACGGCGACACCGGCGGCATGTGGCGCGGGCGGATGTTCTACCTGTTCGCGCTGGGTGACGACGAGCAGATCCTGCAGGTGCGCGGGCAGTGGAACCGGTCGTTCACCATCGAGCGGCTCACCGAGGTGCTCGAGATCTGCAACACCTGGAACAGCGAGAAGGTCTGGCCCAAGGCCTACGTGCGGGTACGCGACGACGGCTCCGTGCACGCGGTCTGCGAGACCGCGACCGAGCTCGGTGCCGGTGTGACCGACGACCAGCTGGGCCAGCTCATCGAGTGCGGCCTGTCCTCGGCAGGGGCGTTCTTCGACGAGCTCGACGAGCGGTACCCCGACCCGGCCGGGCAGGCGCCGTGAGTGCCGCGAGCGCCTCCGGCGCGACTCCCGAGCGACCCACGCCGCTGTCAGCGGACCGGATCGCCGCCTACCTCGAGGCCGAGGGCTACCGCACCAGACGGGACGAGGACGGCGATGTCGCCGGGGTCTGGAACGGGCACCGGTTCTGGTTCATCGTGCTCGGGGAGCGCAACGAGGTGCTCCAGGTCCGCGGTCGCGCCGAGCACGTCCTGCCGGTCGAGCGCCGCGCAGTGGCCCTCCTCGCGGTCAACGACTGGAACCGCGACCGGATCTGGCCCAAGGCGTACCTGCGCGAGGAGGAGGACGGCCTCGCCCTGTACGGCGAGATGTCGGTCGACCTCGAGCACGGGGTGACCGACGCCCAGCTCGCACTCCTGCTCGACTGCGGCCTGGTCACCGCGATCCAGATGTTCCGCGCCACTGCACCCGCCGAGCAGGGCTGAGGGCGTCAGCGCCGGGCCGGCATCCCCAGCGGCACCGGACCCCCGGACGGCGCGGCGCCGTGGTCGTGGGTGTCATCCCTGGCCGCCTGCCACGCGTCGCCCGAGCGCGTGCGGCGCACCTCGAACGGCCCACCGGCCAGCGCGGAGTCGGCGACCAGGTGGTGCGGGGCACCGTAGGTGACCCGGACGGTGACGAGGTCCCCCGGGCGCGGCACGCCCGGCTCGCCCGGTGCGCGGTCCGCGAGCTCCGGCGGCAGGGCCAGGTGCACGAGGCGGTTGTCGGCGGCCCGGCCGCTGATCCGGTGCGTCGCCTCGTCCTTGCGGCCCTCGCCCTCGGCGACCAGGACCTCGAGGGTCCGGCCGACCTGGGCGGCGTTCTCCTGCTCGGAGACCCGCTCCTGGAGCGCGACCAGGCGTTCGTAGCGCTCCTGGACGACCTCCTTGGGCAGCTGGTCGGGCAGCTCCGCGGCGGGCGTGCCGGGGCGCTGGGAGTACTGGAACGTGAACGCCGAGGCGAACCGGGCCTGCTCGACCACCCGCAGCGTCTCCGCGAAGTCCTCCTCGGTCTCCCCAGGGAAGCCGACGATGACGTCGGTCGAGATCGCCGCGTCCGGGATCGCCGCGCGCACCCGCTCCAGGATCCCCAGGAAGCGCGTCGACCGGTAGGAGCGGCGCATCGCCCGCAGCACGCGGTCCGAACCGGACTGCAGCGGCATGTGCAGCGAGGGCATGACGGTCGGGGTCTCGGCCATCGCGGCGATCACGTCGTCGGTGAACGCCGCGGGGTGCGGCGAGGTGAACCGGACCCGTTCGATGCCCGGCACCGCCCCGACCGAACGCAGCAGGTCCGCGAACGCGCCGCGGTCGCCGAACTCGACCCCGTAGGTGTTGACGTTCTGCCCGAGCAGCGTGACCTCGATCGCCCCCGAGGCCACCAGGGCCTCGACCTCGGCGAGGATCTCGCCCGGCCGCCGGTCGCGCTCCTTGCCGCGCAGCGACGGCACGATGCAGAACGTGCACGTGTTGTTGCAGCCCACGCTGATCGAGACCCAGCCCGCGTAGACCGACTCGCGTCGGGTGGGGAGCGTCGAGGGGAACACCTGGAGCGACTCGGCGATCTCCACCTGTGCGGCCGCGTTGTGCCGGGCGCGGTCGAGCAACCGCGGCAGGACGTCGATGTTGTGCGTGCCGAACACCACGTCCACCCATGGCGCCCGCCGGACGATCTCACCGCGATCCTTCTGCGCCAGGCAGCCGCCGACGGCGATCTGCATCCCCGGCCGGGCCGCCTTGAGCGCGGCCAGCTGGCCGAGGTTGCCGTACAGGCGCGTCGAGGCGTTCTCGCGCACCGCGCAGGTGTTGAGCACCACGACGTCTGCCGACCAGGCGGCCTCCTCGGCGGGGTCCGCGCGCACCAGTCCGGCCTCCTCCAGAAGCCCGGCCATGTGCTCGGAGTCGTGGACGTTCATCTGGCAGCCCAGGGTGCGCACCAGGTAGGTGCGGGGGCTCTCGAGGTCGGACGCGGCGGGCGTCGGACGCGTGGTGGTCGCGCTCATCGCGCACCAGGGTAAGCCGCGCGACCGGGCAGTCCCGCGCTCCGCCCGGGCGGCCGAGTCATCCGACCATGTTGCACACCTGTAACCCCGATACCTGGCCCGTTCGGGTGAAACCCGCCTACGGTGCTCAGATGACGGAGCCAGAAGCCCCGGCGCCTGAAGGCGCCGTCGTCCCGGACGTCGGCGTGCGGGACGCGGTCGAGCCGCTCGTCGTGCTCGACCGGGTGAACAAGCACTTCGGTTCGCTGCACGTGCTGCAGGACATCGACCTCACGGTGCACCGCGGCGAGGTGGTCGTGGTGATCGGCCCCTCCGGCTCGGGGAAGTCCACGCTGTGCCGCACGATCAACCGGCTCGAGACGATCGACGGCGGGTCGATCACGGTGGACGGCGTGCCCCTGCCCGCCGAGGGCAAGGCGCTGGCGCGGCTGCGCGCGGACGTCGGCATGGTCTTCCAGTCCTTCAACCTCTTCGCCCACAAGACGGTCCTGGAGAACGTCACCCTCGGGCCGATCAAGGCCAAGGGCGTGGGTCGGCGCGAGGCCGAGTCCCACGCGATGGAGCTCCTCGATCGCGTCGGCGTCGCCGACCAGGCGCACAAGATGCCCGCGCAGCTGTCCGGCGGCCAGCAGCAGCGGGTGGCGATCGCCCGCGCGCTGGCGATGCGACCCAAGGTCATCCTGTTCGACGAACCGACCTCTGCGCTGGACCCGGAGATGATCAACGAGGTGCTCGACGTGATGGTCGCCCTCGCCAAGGACGGCATGACGATGGTCGTCGTCACCCACGAGATGGGCTTCGCGCGCAAGGCGGCGCACCGCGTGATCTTCATGGACGGCGGCCAGATCGTCGAAGAGGCCGACCCGGAGACCTTCTTCACCGCTCCGCGCAGCGAGCGCGCGAAGGACTTCCTGTCGAAGATCCTCACCCACTGACTCCCCCGCCCGGTCCGGGGCGGGGTCCACACCGGAAGGAACGCAGATGCGCACACGACTGATGGTCGCAGCCCTGGCTGCCGCGACCCTGCTGCTCGGGGCGTGCAGCTCGGGCACCGCCGACGGAGGCGGGGGGGACGCCTCGATGACCGATGGAGCCATGGACTTCCCGGCCGGTTCCACGATGGCCAAGCTCTCCGACGCCGGCACGATCACCGTCGGCACCAAGTTCGACCAGCCGCTGTTCGGCCTGGTCGGACCTGACGGGGTGCCCGAGGGCTTCGACGTCGAGATCGCCAAGCTCATCGCGGGCCACCTGGGCATCTCGCCGGACAAGATCGTCTGGAAGGAGACCGTCTCGGCCAACCGCGAGGACTTCATCGAGCGCGGCGAGGTCGACATCGTGGTCGCCACCTACACGATCAACGACGACCGCAAGCAGCGGATCTCGTTCGCCGGGCCGTACTACGAGGCGGGCCAGTCCCTCCTGACGCTCAAGGACAACACCGACATCAACGGCCCCGACGACCTGGCGGGCAAGAGCGTCTGCACGGTCTCCGGCTCGACGCCCGAGGCCAACCTGCTGGCCAACTACCCCGACACCAAGGTCGTGCCGTTCGGCACGTACTCCGAGTGCCTGGAGCCGCTGCGCAACGGTCAGGTCGACGCCGTCAGCACGGACAACGTGATCCTGGCCGGCTTCGCGGCCGAGAACGACGACCTCGAGGTCCGCGGCGAACCGTTCACCGCCGAGCCCTACGGGATCGGCCTGGCCCGCGAGGACACCGACTTCCGGATGTGGATCAACGACACGCTCGAGACGATGTTCGCCGACGGCAGCTGGACCAAGGCGTGGGAGGACACCGCCGGGACCGTGCTGCCGACGCCGGAACCGCCCACCGTCGACCGGTACGACCTCAACTCCTGAGCAGCTCCTGACCTGTCCCGGGGTCGGCGCGCCGTCGGCCCCGGGACAGGTCGGGCTTGCGCGGCCGGGCGACCCCGTCGTCCGGCCGCCACCCGGTGCCGCACCTCTGCCCGAAGGGGACCCATGGGCTTCATCGCCGAGAACCTGTCGACCTACGTCGACGGGTTCCTCGTGACCCTGCGTCTCACGGCCGTCTCCGGCCTGCTGGCACTCGTGTGGGGCACCGTGATCGCCGCGTTCCGGGTGTCGCCGCTGCGTCCGCTGCGGGCGTTCGGGACCGTCTGGACCGAGACCCTGCGCAACACGCCGCTGACCCTGGTGTTCTTCGGGATGGTCTTCGTCGCCCCGCAGTTCGGCATCATCCCGCCCCTGGGCTTCTGGACCGCGGTGATCTGCCTGGCCACGTACACCTCCGCGTTCGTGGCCGAAGCGGTCCGCTCGGGCATCAACGGTGTGAACGTCGGGCAGGCCGAGGCTGCCCGCGCGATCGGGCTGACCTTCGGTCAGACCCTCGGCAACGTGATCCTGCCCCAGGCGATCCGCTCGGTGATCCCGCCGCTGATCAACGTGCTCATCGCCCTGACCAAGAACACCTCCGTCGCCGCCGGGTTCGCCGTGGTCGAGCTGGTCGCTACCGGACGCAGGCTCGGCGTGGGCAACGCCGCCGCGGGTGCCTGGGTGCTGGTGGGCGTCGCGATCTTCTACCTGGTCCTCACGATCCCCTTGGGCATCCTGGCTGCCCGCATCGAGCGGAGGGTGGCGTTCGCGCGATGAGCTCGGTGCTGTACGACGCCCCGGGGCCGCTGGCCCGCCGCCGCGAGACCATCGGCTCGGTGGTCGGCGCGATCGTCCTGGCCGGCGCCATCGCCGGTGCGATCTGGTACGCCGCCGGCAACGGCGTGTTCGCCGCCGACCACTGGGACGTGCTGTACGACCCGCCCAAGGGCCAGAGCGCGGGCGCAGTGTGGAGCTCGATGGTGGTCAGGGGCCTCGGCGCCACCCTGCGGGCCGCCGCGCTCGCCGCGCCGCTCGCCCTGGTCCTCGGCCTCGTCCTGGCGATGATGCGCACCTCGCACCTGGCCTGGCTCCGGGTCCCGGCGATCGGGATCATCGAGGTGTTCCGCGGGCTGCCGGTGCTGCTGATGATGTACTTCGGCCTCATCGGGATGGGGCTGGACACGTACCTGGCCGTCGCGTTCGGGCTCACCGTCTACAACATGGCGGTCATCTCGGAGATCCTGCGCTCGGGACTCGCCGCGCTGCCCAAGGGACAGACCGAGGCGGCGCTGGCGCTGGGCCTCACCCGGTGGCAGACGCTGATCATCGTCCAGCTGCCCCAGGCGGTACGGATCATGCTGCCCAGCCTCATCGCACAGCTCATCGTGCTGCTCAAGGACTCCTCGCTGGGCTTCATCGTGGGGTACCCGGAGCTGCTCCAGTCGATCAAGAACAACGCGTCGTACTTCGGCAACGACTACTACGTGGCGCTGTTCACGGTGGGCTTCGTCCTGTTCCTGGCCGTGAACCTCTCGCTCAGCGCGCTCGCCCGCCGAGTCCAGCGGCGCACACCCGGTGCCCGTCAGGTCGTCGTCGCGCCAGCCGCGAACGGCACCGGGCCCGCGGTGTAGGTCGCCCGGGCTCTCAGCCCGCGGTCGCGCTGGCCCGGAGCTCGCGGACCACGGTGACCTCGATCTCGCCCGGGAACGACAGGTCCTTCTCGATGTGCTGCGCGATGGTCCGGGCCAGGCCAGGCAGCTCCTCGTCACGCACGGCCGACGGTTCGACGACCACCCGCACCTCGCGACCGGCCGACATCGCCAGTGCGCGGCGCACGCCGGGGTGTGCCGCGACGAGCGCCTCGAGGTTGTCCATCCGCTCCAGGTACTGGTCGAGCTCCTCGCGCCGGGCGCCCGGTCGTGCGGCGGACAGCGCATCGGCGGCCTGGACCAGCACCGCCTCGACAGTCGTCTTGGGCACCTCGTCGTGGTGCGCGGCGATGGCGTTGACCACGTCGGGCTGCTCCCCGCACCGCTGGGCGAGCTCGGCACCCACCTGGGCGTGAGTCCCGCCGAGCTCGGCGTTCAGAGCCTTGCCGACGTCGTGCAGGAAGGCGGCGCGTCGAGCGAGCTCGACGTCGGCGCCCAGCTCGGCCGCCATCACCGCCGCGGTCTGAGCGCACTCGACGAGGTGCTCGAGCACGTTCTGGCCGTAGCTGGTGCGCAGCCGCAGTCTCCCGAGGGTCTCGACGAGCTCGGGGTGCAGGCCGGCCACCCCGGCGCGCTCTGCGGCGTCGTGCCCTGCGGCCCTGGTGCGCTCGGCGGCGCCGGCCACGGCCTCGGCGTAGGCGATCTCGATGCGCTGGGGGTGGATCCGCCCGTCGGCGATGAGGGTCCCGAGGGCGACCGCGGCGACCTCACGACGCTCGGGGTCGAAGCACGAGAGCGTGACGGAGTCGGGGGTCTCGTCCACGATGACGTTCACGCCGGTCAGGGCCTCGAAGGTGCGGATGTTCCGGCCCTCCTTGCCGATGATCCGGCCCTTCATCTCCTCGGCCGGCAACGGCACCACGGTGACCGTGGTCTGCGCGCTCGTCGGCCCGGCCAGGCGCTGGGCGGCCGTGGCGAGGATGCGCCGGGCTGCGTCGTCCGCCGACCGGCGCGCCTTGGCCTCCGCGCGCCGCTCGATCGCCGCGACCTCGTGGGAGGCCCGCTGCGCGGCGAGCTCGAGCTGGCGCTGGCGCGCCTGCTCGGCGGTCAGACCGGACAGCGACGCCAGCAGCTCGGCCGCCTCGGCTCGCGCCGCCTCCGCGGTGGCCCGCGCCGCCTTCTCCTGCTCGGTGGCGACCGCGAGGAGGTCCGCGGCCTCGGATCGCATGGTCTTCGCCTCATGGCGCTCGGCGCGCGTCTCGGCCTCGCGTTCGGTGGTGCGCGCCTCGCGCCGCTCGACCTCCGCCGCCGCCTGGCGCGTCTCCTCGCGGATCTGCTCGACGTCGTGCTCGGCCTGCCGACGCGCCGCGTCGGCCTCCCGGCGCGCGAGCATGACCAGGACCAACGCGATGAGGCTGGCCAGCAGCAACGCCAGCACGGTGCCGACCTCGCCCCACAGCACGAAACTGCCCTCCCTCGCGCCTCAGTCGGCGTCGGGATCCGGACGGACCGAGGACTGGGCCCCACTATCGTCCACCATCTCGCGGACCAGCCTGGACGCCATGCCGGGCGAGTACCCCTTCCGGCCGAGCATCGCCACCATCCGCCGACTCTGCACCATGGGATCGACGTCCGACCGCCAGCGACGGGTCAGGAGGTCACGCGCCGCGGCCTCCTCGTCGGCCTCGTCGATCTGGGCCAGCGCCGCACGCGCGTCCTCGTCACCCACGCCCTTCCGGCGCAGCTCGACCGCCAGGGCGCGCCGCGCCAGGCCGCGCGACTCGTGCTTGGCGCGCACCAGGATCTCGGCGTACCCCGCGTCGTCGACCAGCCCGACCTCGGTGAAACGGTCCAGCACACGCTCGGCGACGTCCTCAGGGACGTCGCGGCGGGCCATCGCCTCGGCCAGCTGCTGGCGACTGCGCGGGGCTCCGGTCAGCAGGCGCAGCGCTATCGACCGGGCGACCTGCTCGGGGTCCGGCTCCGGGTCGACAGCGGCGACGCCGGTCTCGGGCGGCTCGGGAGCGCGCCCCGACCGGCGACGTCCGCCGTGCTGGAGGGCCACGTCAGAAGTCGACGCCCGCCGTGGGGTCGGCCGGCGCGTCCACCCGCGGACCCACGCCGAGCTTCTCCTTGATCTTCTTCTCGAGCTCGTCGGCCAGGTCCGGGTTGTCGCGCAGGAACCCGCGCGCGTTCTCCTTACCCTGCCCGAGCTGGTCGCCCTCGTACGTGTACCAAGCACCCGACTTGCGCACGAAGCCCTGCTCGACACCGAGGTCGATGAGGCCGCCCTCGCGGGAGATGCCCACGCCGTAGATGATGTCGAACTCCGCCTGCTTGAACGGCGGGGCCATCTTGTTCTTGACGACCTTGACGCGCGTCCGGTTCCCGACCGCGTCGGTGCCCTCCTTGAGGGTCTCGATCCGCCGGATGTCCAGGCGGACCGACGCGTAGAACTTCAGCGCCTTGCCACCCGTGGTGGTCTCCGGAGAGCCGAAGAACACGCCGATCTTCTCGCGCAGCTGGTTGATGAAGATCGCCGTGGTGCCGGACTGGCTCAGCGCCCCGGCGACCTTGCGCAGCGCCTGGGACATCAGACGGGCCTGCAGGCCGACGTGGCTGTCGCCCATCTCGCCCTCGATCTCCGCCTTGGGCACCAGCGCCGCGACCGAGTCGATGACCACGATGTCGATCGCGCCGGAGCGGATCAGCATGTCCATGATCTCCAGCGCCTGCTCGCCGGTGTCCGGCTGGGACACCAGCAGCGCGTCGGTGTCCACCCCGAGCGCCTTGGCGTACTCCGGGTCGAGCGCGTGCTCGGCGTCGATGAACGCCGCGATGCCGCCGGCCCGCTGGGCGTTGGCGACCGCGTGCAGCGCGACCGTCGTCTTGCCGGAGGACTCCGGGCCGTACACCTCGATGATCCGGCCGCGGGGCAGTCCCCCGATGCCGAGTGCGACGTCCAGAGCGATCGAGCCGGTGGGGATCACCTCGACGGGGGCACGCCCCTCGTCGCCGAGGCGCATGATCGAGCCCTTGCCGAACTGCCTGTCGATCTGGACGAGCGCTGCCTCCAAGGCCTTGGCGCGGTCTGCGGGAGCTGGCATCGGTCACCTCGTCGTCGCGGGGGCGGGATCCGCCCGTCGTGGTCTGCGTGGCACTGCTGATCGGAGCTGCTCGTCGTCACTGCGGTGCTTCGTCAGGCACGCTACGTCCCCCCTCCGACATCGCCGGGAGATGGTCCCGGCGGGGTGTGGATCGGCGGTCCGTCGCGCTGCCTGGGGACACAGTAGGCCGAACACCTGTTCGACGCGAGCATCCGACCCACGACACGCCGCTGCGCGTGTCGTGACCTATCGCGCCGGGCGGTCCGGCCCCCAGCGCCGGGCGACGGGCACCTCCATCGCGTCGCACAGCGCGCGCCACACGGTGCGCGGGTCCTCCCCCGCCGCCAGCGCCTGGGCCGCCGTCCGGTCACCGAGCGCGTCGACGACCTGCTCGTCGACCAGCACTCGACCCATCCGCTCGCCGAACACGTCGACGACCGCGTCCCAGAACTCGCTGTACCGCACCGGCACAGCCTGCCATCCCGACCATGATCACCAGGATTCGGTCCTCGGCGCTGGGATTCGTGCCGGATCGGGCCGGGAACCGCGGGCCACGCCGCGATCCGTGGCCCGCGGACGCACTAGCGTCGGGGGCATGAGGACCGACCTGATCCCCGAGCTGGCCCGGCAGACCGCCGAGCTGAGCGACCGGGGCCTGTACAAGCCCGAGCGGGTCATCACCTCGCCGCAGGGAGCCGAGATCCGGCTCGCCGACGGCCGGCAGGTGGTCAACCTGTGTGCCAACAACTACCTGGGGCTCGCCAACCACCCCGCACTGGTCGAGGCGGCCGGGAAGGCGGTGGCCGAGCACGGCTACGGCATGGCCTCGGTCCGGTTCATCTGCGGCACGGGCAGCGTGCACCGCGAGCTCGAGGAGCGGCTCTCGGCGTTCCTCGGCACCGAGGACACGATCCTGTACTCCTCGTGCTTCGACGCGAACACCGGCCTGTTCGAGACCATCACGGGCGCCGAGGACGCGATCATCTCCGACGCCCTCAACCACGCCTCGATCATCGACGGCGTCCGCCTGTCCAAGGCACGTCGGCTGCGGTACGCGAACTCCGACATGGCCGAGCTCGAGGCCCGGCTGACCGAGGCCGCCGACGCCCGGCACCGCGTGGTGGTCACCGACGGCGTGTTCTCGATGGACGGCGTCGTCGCCGACCTGCCGGGCATCTGCGACCTCGCCGAGGCCCACGACGCGCTGGTGGTCGTGGACGACTCGCACGCGGTCGGCTTCGTCGGCGCGCACGGCCGCGGCACGCCCGAGGCGACCGGGGCTGCCTCCCGGGTCGACGTGCTCACCGGCACGCTCGGCAAGGCGCTCGGCGGCGCATCGGGCGGCTACACCTCCGGCCCGCGCGAGCTCGTCGAGTGGCTGCGGCAGCGGTCGCGCCCCTACCTGTTCTCCAACTCGCTGGCGCCGGTGGTCGCCGCCACCTCGATCGCGGCGCTGGACCTCATCGAGCGCAGCGACGACCTGCGCGAGCGCCTGGTGCACAACGCGGAGCGCTTCCGCACCGCGATGACCGAGGTCGGCTTCACGCTGGCCGGGGCAGGCCACCCGATCATCCCGGTGATGCTGGGCGACGCCACGCTCGCCGGCCGGATGGCCGACGAGCTGCTGGACGCCGGGGTCTACGTCATCGGGTTCTCCTACCCCGTGGTCCCGGAGGGCGCCGCGCGGATCCGCACCCAGATGTCCGCCGCGCACACCGACGAGCACATCGACCGCGCCGTCGAGGCGTTCGCGACCGTCGGCCGCCGCCTGGGCGTGATCGCATGAAGGCGCTGGTCAAGGCCGAGGCGGCGCCCGGCCTGAGCTACACCGACGTCCCCGAGCCCGAGCCCGGCCCGCACGAGGTCCGGATCCGGGTCCTGCTCACCTCGATCTGCGGCACCGACCTGCACATCCACCGCTGGGACGCGTGGGCGCAGGCCACGATCCCGGTCCCGATGGTGGTCGGGCACGAGTTCACCGGAGTGATCGAGTCGCTCGGCAGCGACGTCGAGGGCCTGCACGTGGGGCAGCGGGTGTCCGGCGAGGGCCACGTCACGTGCGGGCACTGCCGCAACTGCCGCGGCGGCCGGCGCGAGTTCTGCCACCACCACCGCAGCGTCGGGGTGACCCGGCCCGGCGCGTTCGCCGAGCTGCTGGTGATCCCTGCGGCGAACGTGTTCCCGCTGCCCGACCACATCGGCGACGACGTGGCGGCCGTGCTCGACCCGCTCGGCAACGCCGTGCACACCGCGCTGCGCTTCCGCCTGGTGGGCGAGGACGTGCTGGTCACCGGCGCCGGGCCGATCGGCGTGATGGCCACCGCGATCGCCCGCCACGTCGGCGCGCGCCACGTCGTGGTGACCGACGTCAACCCGTACCGCCTGGACATGGCCGCGCGGCTGGGCGCGGACCGGGTGGTGGACGTGCGCACCGAGGACCTCGACGCCGTGGCGGCGGACCTCGGGATGACCGAGGGCTTCGACGTGGGCCTGGAGATGTCCGGGGCCGAGGGCGGCATCGACCAGCTGCTGCACGCCATGAACCACGGCGGCCACGTGGCGCTGCTCGGCCTCCCCCCGGACAAGGTCCGGCTGGACGTCGACGAGGTGATCGTCAAGGGCCTCACCGTCGCCGGGATCTACGGCCGACGGATCTTCGAGACCTGGTACACGATGGCCGCGATGCTCCAGTCCGGTCTCGACGTGAGCCCGGTGATCACGCACCGGTTCGCCGCCGAGGACTACGCGGAGGCGTTCGAGACGATGGCCTCCGGCCGCTGCGGCAAGGTGCTGATGCGCTGGGCCTGAGCCCCGGGAGGGCGGTGCCGGCCCGGACCACGCGCCGGCACCGCCCGACTCGCTGCGGCTGTGGGCGGGGCCTGCCACGATGCGGGGGTGAACGCCGCCACCGACGACCCGGGCCTGCCAGCGGGCTTCTCCGCGGCCACCCGCGAGTGGTTCGCCGGTGCCTTCGAGGCACCCACCGCGGCGCAGGCCGGGGCATGGGAGGCGATCGGCGCCGGTGACCACGCGCTGGTCGTCGCACCCACCGGGTCGGGCAAGACGCTGGCGGCGTTCCTCTGGTCGCTCGACCGGCTGCTGACGGCCGGGCCGCCGGCCGACCGCCAGCACCGGTGCCGGGTGCTGTACGTCTCTCCGCTCAAGGCCCTGGCCACCGACGTCGAGCGCAACCTGCACGCGCCGCTGGTGGGCATCCGCCAGGTCGCCGAGCGCCACGGCGCGCCGCTGCCCGAGGTCACCGTCGGCGTGCGGACCGGCGACACGCCCCAGGCGCAGCGCCGAGCCTTCGCCCTCCGCCCCCCGGACGTGCTCATCACGACGCCGGAGTCGCTGTTCCTGGTCCTGACCTCGGCGGCCCGGGTCGGGCTGGCGGGCGTCGGCACGGTGATCGTCGACGAGATCCACGCCGTCGCCGGGACCAAGCGTGGCGCGCACCTCGCGGTCAGCCTCGAGCGCCTCGACGCCCTGCTGGCCGAGCACGGCGGCCCGGCGCAGCGGATCGGCCTGTCCGCGACCGTCCGCCCGGTGGACGCCGTCGCGGGCTTCCTCGCCGGCTCCCGGACGGCGGCGGACGGCGGACGGGCGGTGCGCGTGGTCCAGCCGCCGGCGGCCAAGCAGGTCGAGGTGGACGTCGTGGTCCCCGTGCCGGACCTGTCCGACCTGGGCGGCGCGTCCGACCTCCCGGAGCAGGCCGGCGCGCCCGACCTGTCCGGCGCCGCGGCGGCCCGCCCCCGCCGGCCCTCGATCTGGCCGCACGTCGAGGAGCGCGTGGTCGACCTGGTCGCCGCGCACCGCTCGACGCTGGTGTTCGCCAACTCACGACGCGGCGCCGAGCGCCTCACCGCGCGGATGAACGAGGTGTGGGCCACGCGCCACGGGGCCGACCTGCCCGACCCAGGCGCCCTCGTGCCGGCCGAGGTGACCGCGCAGTCCGGCGCCGCCGTGGGCGCACCGGGCGTGCTCGCCCGCGCCCACCACGGATCGATGAGCCGGGACGAGCGGACCAGGACCGAGGACGACCTCAAGTCCGGCAGGCTGCCCGCGGTGGTCGCCACGAGCTCCCTCGAGCTCGGCATCGACATGGGCTCCGTGGACCTGGTGGTGCAGGTCGGTGCGCCGCCGTCGGTCGCCTCCGGGCTGCAGCGCATCGGGCGGGCGGGGCACCAGGTCGGTGCGGTGTCCCGCGGGGTGATGTTCCCGACGTTCCGCGGCGAGCTGGTGCCCGCCGCCGTGGTGGCCGAGCGGATGCGTTCGGGCGCCATCGAGGAGCTCCACGTCCCGGCCAACCCGCTGGACGTGCTCGCCCAGCAGGTCGTGGCCATGGTCGCGGTCGACGACTGGGACGTGGACGAGCTGGCCCGAGTGATCCGGCGCGCCGCGCCGTTCACCACGCTCGGCGACGGGTCGCTGCGCGCGGTGCTGGACATGCTCGCCGGCCGCTACCCCAGCGAGGACTTCGCCGAGCTGCGTCCCCGCCTGGTCTGGGACCGGGCGACCGGCGTGCTGCACGGACGGCCCGGCGCGCTGCGGCTGGCCGCGACCAGCGGCGGCACCATCCCCGACCGGGGGCTGTACGGCGTCTTCCTCGCCGGCAGCGAGCGCGAGGGCACGCTGGCCGGCGGGCTGCGGGTCGGCGAGCTCGACGAGGAGATGGTCCACGAGTCGAGGGCCGGGGACACCTTCACCCTGGGGTCCAGCACCTGGCGGATCGAGGAGATCACCCCCGACCGGGTGCTCGTCACCCCAGCCCCTGGCCTGCCCGGACGCCTGCCCTTCTGGAAGGGCGACAGCCCCGGCCGGCCGCTGGAGCTGGGGCGGGCGGTCGGAGCGTGGCTGCGCGAGGCCGCCGCGCTGCCGCGCGACGAGGCCGCGGCGCGCGCGAGGGCGGCGGGCCTGGACGAGTGGGCCGCCGACAACCTGGTCGCCTACCTGGCCGAGCAGCGCGAGGCGACCGGCCGCGTCCCGGACGACGCCACCGTGGTGGTCGAACGCTTCCGCGACGAGCTGGGCGACTGGCGCGTGGTGGTGCACTCGCCGTTCGGCGCACGGGTGCACGCCCCGTGGGCCCTGGTGATCGCCGGGCGGTTGCGCGAGCGCTACGGGCTGGACGCCGCGGTGATGCACTCCGACGACGGCATCGTCCTGAGACTGCCGGACGCGGTGGCCTCCGGAGAGGCGACCTGGGACACGGCGAGCGCCTCGTGGTCCGTGCCGCAGGCGCCGCAGGTCGACCTCGCCGACCTGCTGCTCGCCCCGGACGAGGTCGCCGACGCCGTGCGAGCCGAGCTGGGCGCCTCGACGATCTTCGCCGCTCGGTTCCGGGAGGCCGCCGGCCGAGCCCTGCTCCTGCCCCGTCGCCGCCCGGACCGCCGCCAGCCCCTGTGGCAGCAGCGCCAGCGAGCTGCCCAGCTGCTGCAGGTCGCCGCGGGTCACCCCGAGTTCCCGATCCTGCTCGAGGCCGCCCGCGAGTGCCTCCAGGACGTCTTCGACACCGCGGGCCTGGCCGCACTGATGGCCGACGTCGCCGCCAGGCGGGTCCAGGTGGTCGAGGTCACCACGCCGACCCCGTCGCCGTTCGCCCAGTCACTGCTGTTCGGGTACACGGCACAGTTCCTCTACGACGGCGACGCGCCGCTGGCCGAGCGCCGCGCGGCCGCGTTGACCCTGGACCCGGCGCTGCTCGCCGAGCTGCTTGCCGGGGACGCCACCCCGCTGGCCGATCTGCTCGACCCCGCCGCCGTGCTCGCGGTGGAAGCCGAGGTCGGTGGCACCGCACCGGACCGCCTCGCGACCGACCTGGAGCAGGCGGCCGACGTGCTGCGCCGGCACGGCCCGCTGGACCTGGCGGCGGCCCTCGAGCGCACCGCCCCCGACGCGCGCGACGCGCTGCCCGGCTGGCTCTCCACGCTCGTGGCCCAGCGCAGGGTCCTGCAGGTGCGCTGCGCGGGCAGCGAGCAGTGGGCGGTCGTCGAGGACGCGGCCCGGCTGCGCGACGCCTTGGGCGTCGCACTACCCCCCGGGGTGCCGGCCGAGCTCGCGGCCCCGGTCGCCGACCCGCTGGGCGACCTGGTCCGACGCCACGCGCGCACCCACGGCCCGTTCACCGCGGCCCAGATCGCCCAGCGGTTCGCCCTGCCGCCGGCCGCCGTCGGCGAGGTGCTCCGGCGCCTGGAGCGCGAGGGCGCGGTGGTGGTCGGCCGGCTGAGGCCCGAGGTGCTCGGCGGCACCGGGGAGGACCACTGCGACGTGGAGGTCCTGCGTCGGATCCGGCGACGCTCGCTGGCCGCGCTGCGCGCCGAGGTCGAGCCGGTGCCCGCTGCGGCCCTGGGCCGGTTCCTGCCGGCCTGGCAGCACGTCGCCGGGGTCGGTGCGGCCGGCACCCGCCAGGCAGCCGGGCACGCGCTGCGCGGCGTGGACGGGCTGGCCCGGGTGGTCGAGCAGCTCGCGGGCTACCCCGTCCCGGCGTCGGCCCTGGAGACCCTGGTGCTGCCGTCCAGGGTGGTGGACTACGCGCCCGCGATGCTCGACGAGCTGACCGCGGCCGGCGAGGTGCTGTGGGCCGGGCACGCGTCGCTCGCCGCCCGCGACGGACTGGTCAGCCTGCACCCGGCCGCCACGGCGGACCTGACGCTCCCGGCCCCGTTCGTCCCGCCTGCCACACCCCTGCACGACGCGCTGCGCACCGCCCTGGCCGCGGGCGGCGGCTGGTTCCTGGAACCGCTGGTCGCCCGGGTCGCGGAGCTGACCGACGAGCCACCCGACCACGCGGGAGCGGTCGAGGCCCTGTGGGACCTGGCCTGGTGCGGGCAGGTCACCAACGACGGCTTCGGCCCCGTGCGCGCCAGGCTGGGCGCGACCGGGCGGGGCACCACGCACCGGACCCGCGCGACCACACCGCGGGGCAGGGCCCTGCGGCCCGGGCTCGCGCTGCGGCCCACGGGCGGCCCGTCCGGACCGGCCAGGGACGCCGCCGGGCGGTGGTCGCTGCTGCCGACCAGGGAGACCGACCCGACGCTCCTGGCCCGCGCTGCCGCAGCACAGCTGCTCGACCGCCACGGTGTGGTGACGCGCGCGGTGGCCCCCACCGAGGGGGTCGCGGGGCGGTTCGGCCAGGTGTACCGGGTGCTCGCCGCCCTGGAGGAGTCCGGGGCCGTGCGCCGCGGGTACTTCGTCGAGCACCTCGGGGGGTCGCAGTTCGCGCTGCCCGGAGCGGTGGACCAGCTGCGGGCCACGGAGGAGCTCCGCGCGGTCGTGCTCGCGGCGACCGACCCGGCCAACCCGTTCGGCGCCGCACTGCCCTGGCCGCCCGGCGCCACGACCCACCGCCCAGGACGCACCGCAGGGGCGCTCGTGGTGCTCGTGGACGGCGACCTCGCGTGGTACCTCGAGCGCGGCGGGCGCACCGTGCTGTCGTTCACCGGGGCCCGGGACGAGACGGCCGCCGCGGCCCACCTGCGGACCGGCGCGCTCGCCCTGGCGGACATGGTGCGCAGCGGACGGCTCGGCCGCGTCGCCCTGCGACGCCTGGACGGCGCGGAGGTGCTGGACCGCGAGGTCCTCGCCGGCCGCGCCGCCCGCGCACTGGCCGACGCGGGCTTCGGCACCACGCCGCGCGGGCTGAGGCTCTGATGCCGGAGGGCGACATCCTGCGCCGCACCGCAGCGCGCCTGGACCAGGCCCTCGCCGGCCGCGTGGTGCGCCGCGCCGAGCTGCGCTGGCCGGACGCCGGCGGCGTCGAGCTCGCCGGCCGCACGGTGCTCGGCACGAGGGCGTACGGCAAGCACCTGCTCACGCGTCTCGACGACGGCCGCACCCTGCACACCCACCTGCGGATGGACGGGTCGTGGCGGGTCGCACGGACCGGCTCGACCGCGGGGATCGAGCGCGACCCGTGGGTCAGGGCCGTACTCGCCGCCGACAGCTGGACGGCCATCGGCCTGCGTCTGGGCATGCTCGACGTGCTGCGCACCCGGGACGAGCCGACCGTGATCGGGCACCTCGGCCCGGACGTGCTCGACGACGGCTTCCCCACCGACGGCCTGCCGGTGGTCCTGGCCCGGGTCGCCGCGGAGCTGCGACCGATCGCGGAGGTCCTGCTCGACCAGCAGGTGCTGGCCGGCCTGGGCACCATCTGGACAGCCGAGACCCTGTTCGCACGTCGGGTCTGGCCATGGACACCGGCCCACGAGGCTCCGGACCCGGCGAGCCTGGTGATGACCGCACGCGAGCTCATGGGACGCGCGGTCACGGCGGACCCGCGACCCCGCGTGCACGGCCGCCTGGGTCGGCCCTGCGAACGGTGCGGCACGCCCGTGGCTGTCGGCACCGCGCGCCGCCCGCCGATGGAGCGCCCGGTGTTCTGGTGCCCGACGTGTCAGGCCCCGCCGAGCGGTTCGCTCGACGGGGCCTGAGGTCGGTGGTTCGGCTCCGGTCTCAGCCGGCGCGGACCAGCTCGCCACGTGGTGACCAGCCGCCGGCGCCGCGGCCGAGGCTGCGCTCCAGGTCCGCCGGCACGGTGTCGGGGATGGCCATGTCCTCGGCTACCGCGATCCGGTCGCTCACCTCACGGAGCACGATCGACATGGGCACGTCCAGCGCCTCGCAGATCGATCCGAGGAGCTCGGAGGAGGCTTCCTTCTGCCCGCGCTCGATCTCGGACAGGTAGCCGAGGGACACACGCGCGGCCGACGACACCTCGCGGAGGGTGCGGCCCTGACGCTGGCGGGCGGCACGCAGCACGTCGCCGATCTCACGTCGCAGCACGATCATCGCGGGCCCTCCCTTCTGCTCCGGTCTCGTCCCGGGTGCCGTCGCGCGTCCCGAGGTTGGCCTACCGTACCCCGCGGGTCGGACGGGAGCACGATGGGAACGAGGGTCGGGATGAGCGAGTCGACCGGTACGTGTCACGTCTGGTCGAACGCCGCGGCGGCCCGTGGTGTTCCCGAGGGTCGGGCGCCGGCGCCGATCAGCTGTGACACCTCGATCCTGTCACGGCCCCATCGACCCCGCCCGGGCTGGGTCGAGCGTTCACCCCACCAGGTCACCCGCATGGCGCAGAGCCAGGGTCAGCGCCAGGTCGCGTGCCCTCGCGCGGATCGTCGCGCGGTCCGCTCCCGCGGACGCCGGCAGCGACATGAGCCGCTCCCCCGCCGGCCCGACCACCGCGACGTACGCCTCGCCGGGGAGGTGCCCTCCGACCGGGTCCGGCCCGGCGACGCCGGTGGTCGCCACGCCGAGGTCGGCGCCGAGGAGGACCCGCACGCGGCTGGCCATCTCCCAGGCCACGTCAGGGTGCACGGTGCCGTGCCGGGCGATGAGCTCGGCCGGCACGCCCAGGACCCCGATCTTGACCTCCGGGGCGTAGGCGACCACGCCGCCACGCAGCACCGCCGAGGCTCCGGGCACCGCGACAAGGGCGTCGAGCACGGCACCGCCGGTCAACGACTCGGCCACGGCGAGGGTGCGCCCGTCAGCTGCGAGGCGACCCACCAGTCGTTCTGCCAGGGTCCCCGTCGACCCGCTCATGACGCGGCGGCACGCACCGCAAGACCCCGGCGCAGGTAGTCCAGGCCGGTCACCACGGTGAGCACCACGGCCGCGCCGAGCACCACCCAGGCGACCACCCGGACCGCGTCGGGCAGGGTGTCCAGCGGCAGCAGGAACAGCGTGATGCCGATCGTCTGGAGCACCGTCTTGGCCTTGCCGCCCGGCGAGGCGGCGATCACCGTGTAGCGCAGCACCGCGAACCGCAGCGCGGTGACCCCCAGCTCCCTGACCAGGATCACGATCGTCACCCACCACGGCAGGTCGCCGAGTGCGGACAACGCGATCAGCGCGGTGCCGACGAGCGCCTTGTCCGCGATCGGGTCGACGAGCTTGCCCCAGTCGGTCACCTGCCCCAGGCGCCGGGCGAGCCAGCCGTCGAGCCGGTCGGTGGCGGCGGCCAGCAGGAACACGCCCGCGGCCACCCAGCGCCACCCGCCGCCGCCGGTGTCGAGCAGCAGGGCGACGACCACCAGCGGCACGAGCAGGAAGCGGACCAAGGTGACGATGTTGGCCGCGTTCCAGACCATCGGCGTCCTCGTCACGCCCTCAGCCTACGGTGCGCAGGGCCACGTCCCGGCACCCGGAGGGTAGTGTGCCGCGCGTGAGTCGGCACGCGCGGTCGGAGCGGCGTCGCGGCCTGTCCGCCATCGGCGTCCTGGTCGCCCTCGCGCTGACCGCCGGGGCCGGCGTCGCGGCAGCCGCGGCCACCGGTCTGTGGCCCGACGGCGGGACGGCCGCCGCTCCGGTGACGGCGACGGTCAGCCCGAGCACCTCGCCGACCCCGACGCCCACGCCCACGCCCACGCCACCCCCGGACGCCGTGCTCACCCTGGTCGCGGCCGGGGACGTGCTCCCGCACGAGGGTGTGGTCGCCGACGCGCGCACCGCCGACGGCTACGACTTCACCCGCGAGATGGCCCCGGTCGCGGACTGGATCGCGGGCGCCGACCTGGCGATCTGCCACATGGAGGTGCCGGTCGCGCCCGACGGCGTGAAGCCCTCCGGCTACCCGCTGTTCGGCGCCCCTGCGGCGTTGGTGCCCGACCTGAAGAAGGTCGGATGGGACGGGTGCTCCACCGCGTCCAACCACAGCGTGGACCGCGGCGAAGCCGGCCTGAAGGCGACGCTCGACGCGTTCGACGCTGCCGGGCTGGGTCATGCCGGGACCGCACGGACGGCTGCGGAGGCCTCCGACATCCAGATGTACGAGTTCGGCCGCGAGGGCCAGACCGTCACGATCGCCCACATCTCGGCGACCTACGGCACCAACGGCATGCCGGTCCCGGCCGACTACAGCGTCAACCTCATCAACACCGACCGGATCATCGCCGACGCGAAGGCGGCGCGCGCGGCGGGCGCGGACCTGGTCGTGGTGTCGATCCACTGCTGCGTGGAGTACGTGTCCGAGCCCGCGGCCGAGCAGGTCGCGGTCGCCCAGGCGCTGGCGGACTCCGGCGAGGTCGACCTGGTCATCGGGCACCACGCCCACGTCCCGCAGCCGATCGCTCACCTCTCGGGCGGCCCGGACGGCTCGGGCATGTGGGTCGCCTACGGACTCGGCAACTTCATCTCCAACCAGGGTGCGCACTGCTGCACCGCCCGCACCGACTCCGGCCTGATCTTCGAGGCGACGATCCGCAAACCCGTGGGTGGCCCGGCGCGGGTGGAGTCGGTCGGCTGGACGGCGGTGACCGTCGACCTGGCCGACGGACACAAGGTCGAACCGCTGTCCGCCCTCGCCGCCGCCGGCAAGGGCGTCGGCAGCATGTCCGCGGCCGAGGTCAAGGCCCGGCACGACAGGGTCGTCGCGGTGGCCGGTGATGCGGCGCCCGAGCTGCTCACGCCTCCGGTGCCCTCCGGCACGGGGCCCGTCGAGGAGCGCGTCGCGCCCCCGGCCCCGACCGCTGGTCCCTCCGGGACGGACACGGCCTCCACCGCGGCCACCACCGGCTGAGCACCAGCCCGGGACCTGGTCAGTCGGTGGCGCGCGCCACGCCGAACAGCCAGCCCTGACCGAACTGCCAGCCGCCGTCGCGCAGGAACGACGCCTGCTCGGAGGTCTCCACGCCCTCCGCGACGCTCATCAGGCCCATCTCGCGCGTCATCGCGCCCAGGCCGCGCGAGACGCGCGCGGCCGCCGGGTCCTCGGGGATGCCTGCGGTGAACGACATGTCGAGCTTGATGCCCGCGAGCGGGAGATCACGCAGGTACGGCAACGGCGGGACGCCCGTGCCGAACGCGTCGATCAGCACCGGCACGCCGGCGGCGTGCAGGTCGACGAGGTCCTGGCGCACCCTTGGGCTGGGATCCAGGCTCGTCTCGGTCATCTCGACCATGATCCGTCCCGGCGCCAGGCCGTGGTGCTCGCCCGCGGCCCGGATCGCGGCGACCAGCTCACCGTCACCCAGCTGGTCGGCCGCGACGTTGATCGAGACCCATCGGCCCGACGGCGCCGTCCGCACCAGGTGCGCCACCGCGAGCCTGACCACCTCCAGACCCAGCGGCACGGCCAGGCCCGCCTCACTGGCGACCTCCAGGAAGGACCCCGGCAGGAGCAGCCCGCGCTCGGGGTGCTCCCACCGCACCAGTGCCTCGTGCCCGACCACCGCCCGCGTGGCCAGGTCGACCACGGGCTGGAAGTGCAGCACCAGCTCGCCGTTCTCCAGCGCCCGGCTCAGCTCGTGCTGCATGCCGTGGCGGGACAGCTCCGGCACGTCCATGTCCGGGGTGTAGACCTCCGTGCGGCTGCGCCCGGCGCCCTTGGCGACGTACAGCGCGGCGTCCCCCGCGGCGAGCACCCCCGTCATGCCAGAGGCCAGCAGCTCGTCGTCGACCACCGCGACGCCCAGGCTCGCCCGCACCGGGAACCGGCGCTGCTGGGTGCGTACCGGGTTGGCGAGGCCGCGGTGCACCGACGTGGCGATCTCGAAGGCAGCCGGCCCGGCCTGGTGATCGCGGACCACCACCACGAACTCGTCGCCGCCCAGGCGGAACGCCGTGCCGCGACCGCCGCACGCGGCCCGCAGCACCCCACCGACGTGCACCAGCACGTCGTCTCCGGCCGCGTGGCCGTAGCGGTCGTTGATCTCCTTGAACTCGTCGAGGTCGACCACGATGACGGCGACCCGGTCCGCGGCGTCCGGCACGCTGAGGGCCTCGGTGAGCTCTTCCTGCATCGCGGCGCGGTTGCCCAGCCCGGTCAGCGGGTCGTGCAGGGCACGGTGAGCGAGCATCTCGGACTGCAGCCGGGCCTCGGTCGCGTCGCGTACCTGGGCGACGAACTGGTCCGGCTCGCCGGACGGCGAGCGCACCAGCACCGCGTCCAGGACGGCCCAGATGGTCTGACCGTCGGCGCGCAGGTACCGCTTCTCGAGCGTGAAGCGCGCGCCGACGCCTGCGAGCACCTGCTGGACGTGCGCCCGCTCCGCCGCGCGGTCGCCGGGGTGCGACAGCGTCGACAGGTCACGCCCGACCAGCGACTCGGGCGTGACCCCGAGCATCTGGGCGAAGGCTGCGTTGACCTCGACCAGTCGCCACTGCCGGTCGGTGAGCACCATGCCGATCGGAGCGTTCTCCATCGCCAGGCGGAACTGGGTCTCGGACCGGGCCAGCGCCGCACGGATCTGCCGCGGCCCGGTGACGTCGGCGAGCGTGGTGACCAGCTCGTGCGCACCGTCGGCGCCCGGGACCGTGCGGGTGGTGGTCTGCACCCAGCGCACCGCGGCGCCCGTGCTCGGCACCGCACCGACCACGAAGGGCGCCGGATCGCCCGGCAGGCCCGGTCCGCGCGGCGCGAACACCGAGGCCGGCGCGACCGCGAGGTTCTCCTCGGTGATCCAGGTGACCGGGAGCTCCAGCACGTGCATGCCGAGCAGCTGGGCCATCGGCCGGTCCAGCACCTGCGCGGCCGCCTCGTTGAGCTCCAGGATCCGGCCGTCGGGCGCGTGCACCAGGATCCCGTCGCGGCTGACCGCGAGGATCCCCGCCGTGCGACGGGTCGCGACCGCGGCGTCATGGACCCGGGAGCCGGTCTCGGAGCGGGTGCGCCGCAGGGTGAACCACAGCCATGCGGCGAGTGCCCCCAGCACGACGGCGGCCGCCGCGAGGGTCCAGGTCACGACGCCGGCCATTGCTCCTCGCCGCCATCGTCGACGTCGGACGGCTCGCCGCGCAGCAGGGCGAGCGTCGCCGCCAGGTCGTCGGGCTGGACCAGGACGTCGCGGGCCTTGGAGCCCTCCGAAGGACCGACGATCTCGCGCGACTCGAGCAGGTCCATGAGCCGTCCGGCCTTGGCGAACCCGACGCGGAGCTTGCGCTGGAGCATCGAGGTGGACCCGAACTGCGTGGTGACCACGAGCTCGGCGGCCTGGAGCAGCAGGTCCAGGTCGTCACCGATGTCCTCGTCGACCTGCTTCTTGGCCGCCGGCGCGATGACGTCGGGCCGATAGCTCGGCTTGAGCTGGGTCTTGACGTGGTCGACGATCGCGTGGATCTCGGTCTCCGACACCCACGCGCCCTGCACGCGCATCGGCTTGGCCGCGCCCATCGGCAGGAACAGGGCGTCGCCCTGCCCGATGAGCTTCTCGGCACCCGGCTGGTCGAGCACCACGCGTGAGTCGGTCAGCGACGACGTCGCGAACGCCAGCCGGGACGGCACGTTCGCCTTGATCAGACCGGTGACCACGTCCACGCTCGGCCGCTGGGTGGCCAACACCAGGTGGATGCCGGCGGCCCTGGCGAGCTGGGTGATCCGCTGGACGGAGGACTCCACGTCGCGGGGGGCGACCATCATCAGGTCGGCGAGCTCGTCGACCACGACGAGCAGGTACGGGTACGGCGCGATCTTGCGCTCGCTGCCCGGCAGCGGCTTGACCTTGCCGGAGCGGACGCCGGCGTTGAAGTCGTCGATGTGCTTGAAACCGAACATCGCGAGGTCGTCGTAGCGCGCGTCCATCTCGCGCACCACCCACTCCAGGGCCTCGGCGGCCTTCTTGGGGTTGGTGATGATCGGCGTGATGAGGTGCGGGATGCCCTCGTAGACGGTCAGCTCGACCCGCTTGGGGTCGACCAGCACCATCCGGACCTCGTCGGGTGTCGCCCGCATGAGCAGCGAGGCGATCATCGAGTTCACGAAGCTGGACTTGCCCGACCCCGTAGCGCCTGCGACCAGCAGGTGCGGCATCTTGGCGAGGTTGGCCACCACGTAGCCGCCCTCGACGTCCTTGCCGACCCCGATCACCATCGGGTGCTCGCTGCGGCGCGCCGCCGACGAGCGCAGCACGTCGCCGAGCGAGACGGTCTCCCGGTCGGTGTTCGGGATCTCCACACCGATCGCGGACTTGCCGGGGATCGGCGACAGGATGCGCACGTCGGCGCTGGCCACCGCGTAGGAGATGTTGCGCGACAGTGCGGTGACCCGCTCGACCTTGACGCCCGGGCCCAGCTCGAGCTCGTAGCGCGTGACCGTCGGGCCCCGGCTGAAGCCGGTGACCTGCGCGTCGACGTCGAACTGCTCCAGGACGGTGGTCAGAGACTCGACCACGCGGTCGTTGGCCGCCGAGCGCACCTTGTGCGGCATGCCCTTGGCGAGCACCTCGTCGCCCGGCAGCGTGTAGACCACGTCGCCGTCGAGCATGGGCTGCTCGCCGCGCGGCACCCCCGCCGGCGGCGGGGTGACCGGCTCGAGGTCGTGCCCCATGACGGCGGTCTCCGTGGCGTCGACGGCGGGCGCGTCCTCGACCCGGACGACCTCGGTCGCCGCGTCCGGCCCGGTCTCGCGGGTCTCGTCGGTGTCGGTGAACGCGGCGCGGGTGAAGGCCTCGTCGCCGGCCCGCGGCCCGTCGTCCCCGGACGGCTCGGTCAGCGCGGCCTTGCGGCGACCCCAGCGCCGGCGCTGCACCTGCTGCTCGGCCATCGTGGGCAGGTCGGCCAGGCTCTCCTCGTCCGCGCGGTCGGCTCCGGTCAGCCTCCGGTAGCCCGAGCGCAGGCGCGGCACGATCTGGTGGATCGGCGTGGCGGTCAGCACGAGCAGGCCGAAGAACGCCAGCAGCACCAGCAGCGGCCACGCCACCCAGCCCGTCAGCAGGCTCTCCAGCGGCTCGCCGATCAGGTAGCCGAGCACGCCACCGGCACTCTGCAGCCGCACCAGGCCCTCGTCGAGGGACGGCGCGCCGTCCGCCAGGTGCGCCATGCCGCACGCCGCGAGCAGCAGGGTCCCCACGCCGATGCCCATCCGCCCGTTGGCCTGCACGCGGTCGGGATGGCGCATCAGGCGCACCGCTGCGCCCAGCAGCACGATCGGGATCACGACCCCGACCACCCCGAACGTCCCGGCGACCACGTCGTGGATCACCGAGCCGGCGGCCCCGGACAGGCCCCACCACTCGCGCGCCGCGATCACCAGGGCGAGGCCGACCAGGGCGAGCGCGGCGCCGTCGCGACGGTGCGCCGGGTCCAGGTCTCGTGCCCCCCGCCCGATCCGGCGGCCCGCACCGCCCACCACGTGCGCCGCACCGAGCCAGGTCCCCCGGACCATGCGCACCGGCAGGGACGCCTGCCGCTGCTGCTTGCGCCCGTTGCCGCGCGCGGGCGTGCGCGACCCGCTACGCGCCGACCCACGGGCCGACGACGACGCCTTGGGCGCACTGCTCCCGCGGCCGGAGGTACGGGTCGCCATGGTGCTCACCGTACCCGCGGCGTCCGTCCGGGCGACGGAGGCAGGGCCGGTCTGTCCGGGTCCGTCCCGGCCTGTGACCCTGCGCGCACTGCTCCGATCGGGTGACCCGCGCGCAACCGTCGGCCACGACGTGACGTGCCCCGCGACCGATGGGTGTGGGCGCCGCGTGGCACCCTGTGCGCGTGATCCTCCTCGCTCGCCGCGCGGCCGGTGCCCACGGCGGTCCCGCCGCACGCAGCCACGGATCCGCGCGGTGAGCCGGCGCGGCTGGGTGCTGCTCGGCACCCTCGGCGTGATCTGGGGCACGCCCTACCTGTTCATCAAGGTCGCCGTGGACGCCGGCGTCAGCCCGGCGCTGGTCGTGCTGGCGCGCACGACGATCGGCGCGGTCGTGCTCCTGCCGTTCGCGCTGCGCGGACCGGGCTTCCGGGCACTGCGCGGCCGTTGGCCGGCGGTGGCCCTGTTCGCCCTGCTCGAGGTGATCGGCCCCTGGCTGCTGTTCCCGACCGCCGAGCAGACCCTGAGCAGCTCGACGGTCGGGCTCCTGGTGGCCACGGTGCCGATCCTGTCGGTGGTGGTCGGGCGCTTCGCCGGAGACCGGCTGCCGGTGGGCGGCGTGCGCTGGGCCGGGCTGGCCGTGGCGTTCGCCGGGGTGCTCGTGCTCACCGGTCCGGGGCTGCGCTCCGGGCACGGCTGGGCCGTCGCCCAGGTGATGCTCGCCGTGGTCGGGTACGCGGTGGCGCCGGTGGTCGCCGAGCGCGCACTCCAAGGGGTGCCGACCACCGTGGTCACCGTCGCGACGCTGCTCCTCGCCTCGGCGGTCTACGCGCCGGTGGTCGCACTGACCGGCCCCCACCCGGTCCCGGGCGGGTCAGCGGTCGGAGCCCTGGTGCTGCTCGGGCTGCTGTGCACGGCCGCGGCGTTCCTGCTCTTCTTCCGGCTGATCGCCGAGGTGGGCGGGCCGCGCGCCACGCTGGTGGCCTACCTCAACCCGGTGGTGGCGGTGCTGCTCGGCGCGGCGGTGCTGAGCGAGCCGCTGAGCGCCTCGGTGCTCCTCGCGACCGTGCTCATCCTGGGCGGCTCGGCCCTCGCCGCGATCCGGCGAACCCCGGCGGCGCAGCTCGCGGTCGCGGAGGGCTAGGCCTCGACGACCACCGGGATGATCATCGGTCGCCGCCGGAGCTTGTGCGAGACGAACCGGCCGACCACGCGTCGCATCACCTGCTGGAGCTGCTGGGTGTCGAACGCGCCACCCGCGGCCGCCTCCTCGAGCGCCTGGACCACGTCGGGCAGGATCGCGTCGAACACCGCGTCCTCCTCGGCGATGCCGCGCGCGTGCACCTGCGGACCGGCCAGCACCGCGCCGGTCGCGGAGTCCACCACGGCGAACACCGAGATGAACCCCTCCTCCCCCAGGATCCGCCGGTCCTTGAGCTCGACGTCGGTGAGCTCGCCGACGCTCGATCCGTCGACGTAGACGTACCCGCACGGCACCGCGCCCACGATGGTTCCGACGCCGTCGCGCAGGTCCACGACCACGCCGTCCTCGGCGACCAGCACCCGCTCGGCCGGGATCCCGGTGCGCTGTGCCACCTTGCCGTTGGCGATCAGGTGGCGCACCTCGCCGTGCACCGGCATGACGTTGCGCGGGCGCAGGATGTTGTAGCAGTACGTGAGCTCGCCGGCGGCCGCGTGACCCGACACGTGCACCCGCGCGCTGCCCTGGTGCACCACCACGGCGCCGAGCCGCATCAGACCGTTGATCACCCGGTACACCGCGTTCTCGTTGCCGGGGATCAGCGAGGACGCGAGCACGACCGTGTCGTCCGCGCCGATCTTCACCGGGTGGTCGCCGTTCGCCATCCGAGCCAGGGCGGCCATCGGCTCGCCCTGGGACCCGGTGGACATGAGCACCACCTCGTGCGGCGGCAGCGCGTCGACCTCGCGGGCGTCCACGAGGATGCCCTCGGGCACGGTCAGGTAGCCCAGGTCGGCCGCGATGCCCATGTTGCGCACCATCGACCGCCCCACGAACGCGACCTTGCGGCGGTGCGCGTGCGCGGCGTCGAGCACCTGCTGCACACGGTGCACGTGCGAGGCGAAGGACGCAACGATGATCCGCTGCTCCGCGCCGGCGAAGACCGAGTCGAGCACCGGGCCGATCTCCCGCTCCGGGGTCACGAACCCCGGCACCTCGGCGTTCGTGGAGTCGACCATGAACAGGTCGACTCCCTCCTCGCCGAACCGCGCGAACGCCCGTAGGTCGGTGATCCGGCCGTCCAGCGGCAGCTGGTCCATCTTGAAGTCACCGGTGTGCAGGACGGTGCCGGCTGAGGTGCGGACGAACACCGCAAGGGCGTCGGGGATGGAGTGCGTCACCGCGGTGAACTCGCACTCGAAGGGCCCGAACCGCTCGGTCTGGCCCTCGCGCACCGCGAGGGTCAACGGCGTGATCCGGTGCTCCTTGAGCTTGGCCTCGACGAACGCCAGGGTGAGCTGCGAGCCGACCACCGGGATGTCCGGGCGCAGCCGCAGCAGGTAGGGCACCGCGCCGATGTGGTCCTCGTGCCCGTGGGTGAGCACCAGCGCCTCGACCTCGTCCAGGCGCGAGGCGATGTAGTCGAAGTCCGGCAGGATCAGGTCGACGCCGGGCTGGTGGTCCTCGGGGAACAGCACACCGCAGTCGATGATCAGCAGGCGCCCGTCGAGCTCGAGGACGGCCATGTTGCGGCCGATCTCGCCGAGGCCGCCCAGCGGGACGACCCGCAGCGTGCCGGGTTCGAGGGCCGGGGGCAGCCCCAGCTCGGGGTGCGGGTGGGACATGGGGCTCCTTCGAGCGGACGGCGGCCCGGTCGCCGGGCCTGAAGTGGTCTCGGGTGGTGCTCAGGCCTCCAGCAGCCCGGCGGCGATCATCGCGGCTCGCACGTCGGCGGTCTCCGCCTCGTCCGCCGGCACGTGCGGCAGCCGCATCGCGGCGCTGGGCAGCAGGCCCAGCTCGTGCAGGACGAGCTTGGACCGCAGGGCGCCGTTCCCGGAACCGGCGATGATGTCCACCACCGGCAGGATCTGGAGGAAGTGCTCGCGAGCCTCGGCGGTCTGCCCCGCGTCGTGCGCGGCGAGCACCGCGGCGAGCTGGTCGCCGACGACGTGCGCGGCCATCGAGACGAGGCCGACGGCGCCGACGGCCAGGAACTGCAGCAGCATCCCGTCGTCGCCGGAATACCAGGCGAGCCCGGTCCGGGCGATCGCGCCGAGCGCCGCCTGGGTGTCACCCGTGGCGTCCTTGACCGCGACGATCCGCGGGTGGGCGGCCAGCCGGTCCAGCGTCGCCGGCGCATAGCGCACGCCGGTGCGCCCCGGCACGTCGTAGAGCATGACCGGTAGGTCGGTGGCGTCGGCCACGGCACGGGTGTGCCGGTAGACGCCCTCCTGGGAGGGGCGGGAGTAGTAGGGCGTGACGACCAGCAGGCCGTGCGCGCCCGTGTCGGACGCCTGTTCCGCCATCCGCACCGCGTGCGCGGTGTCGTTGGACCCCGCACCGGTGACCACGGTCAGCCGGTCCCCCACCGCCTCGACGACGGCCGCGACGAGCTCGGCCTTCTCCGGGGCGTGGGTGGTGGGCGCCTCCCCCGTCGTGCCGTTGAGCACGACACCGTCGTGGCCGTGGTCGGCGAGGTGGCGGGCGAGCGCGACGGCCGCGTCGAGATCGATGTCGCCGTCGTCGGTCATCGGCGTGATCATCGCCGTGAGCAGGGCGCCGAACGGGCGCTGCGGGGTGACCGTGCGGACCATGCGCGCCAACCTACTCTCCCGGTCCCGGCGCAACCGGCGACGTCCGCCAAGCGACCGCGTCCGGCACCCGGCTCGGACCGCCCCGCGCCCACGAGACGAACCGGTACCGCAGCCCGCCGCTCGACGTGGCCCAGCCCTCGGCGGGGTCGCTGCGGGTCGGGGACCAGCCGCCGCCGAGCGTCGGGGCGCGCGTGCCGGCCCCGAGGGTCACGTCCACCTCGGTGATCTCGGCGCGGTCGGCGACCGGCTCGAACGCCGCGTAGACCTGGCCGCCACCGACCACCCAGGCGGGGCGATCGGCCCGACCGACCAGGTCCAGCGCCTCGGTCACGCCGCCCACCACGATCGCTCCCGGCAGCTCGAGCCCGGGAGTCCGGCTCAGCACCACGTTGACCCGACCGGGCAGGGGCCGGAACCGGGGCGGGAGCGAGGCCCAGGTGGCGCGGCCCATCACGACGAGCGCGCCGGCGGTCACCTCGCGGAAGTGCGCCATGTCCTCGGGCAGGTGCCAGGGCAGTGCCCCGTCGACACCGATCACCCCGTCGACGGACTGGGCCCAGACCAGGCCGAGGCTCACACCGCCACCGGTGCGTGGATCGCCGGGTGGTGCCGGTAGTCCACGATCTCGACGTCCTCCCACGTGTAGGCGTCGATCGCGGGCGCCTTGCGCAGCCGGAGCGTCGGGGCCGGGTAGGGCTCGCGGGAGAGCTGCTCACGGACCTGCTCGACGTGGTTGTCGTAGACGTGGCAGTCACCACCGGTCCACACGAGCTCCCCCACGTCCAGACCCACCTGCTGGGCCATCATGTGCACGAGCAGCGCGTACGAGGCGATGTTGAACGGCACACCGAGGAACAGGTCGGCCGAGCGCTGGTACAGCTGGCACGACAGCTTCCCGTCGGCGACGTAGAACTGGAAGAACGCGTGGCACGGGGCGAGCGCCATGCTCGGGATGTCCGCGACGTTCCACGCCGAGACGATCATCCGGCGCGAGTCCGGGTCGGACCGCAGGGTGTCGAGCACCTGCGCGATCTGGTCGACGTGCCCGCCGTCCGGGGTCGGCCACGAGCGCCACTGGTAGCCGTAGATCGGCCCCAGGTCGCCGTCCTCGCCCGCCCACTCGTCCCAGATGTGCACGTTCTTCTCCTGCAGCGGGCGCGCGTTGCGCTCGCCGCGCAGGAACCAGAACAGCTCCTCGGCGACGCCCCGCATGAACACCCGTTTGGTGGTGACCAGCGGGAAGCCGGCGCTCAGGTCGAAGCGCATCTGGTGGCCGAACACCGACCGGGTGCCGGTGCCGGTCCGGTCGGACTTGGGCGTGCCGTGCTCCATGACGTGGCGCAGCAGGTCCTCGTACGGCGTGGCGACGGTCATGACGACCGAGGGTAGCCGCGCGGACCGACAGCGGGCCGCCCCACGCCGCGGCTGCGGGGTGCCGGTGCGCGTCGAATACTGAGGGCATGCCCGACGCCGACGTCGCTCCCCTGCCCCCGTCCCTGCGCACCGAGCTGCTGGTGGACGGCAGCTGGCGGCCGGGGGCGAGCGGGCGCACGTTCGAGGTGCTCGACCCCGCGACCGGCGGCGTCCTGGCCGAGGTCGCCGACGCGACACCGCAGGACGGCCTGGACGCGCTCGACGCCGCGCACCGGGCGTGGCCAGCCTGGCGGGCGACGCCGCCGAGGGTGCGCAGCGAGGTGCTCCGCGAGGTCTGGGAACGGGTCACGGCCAGGACCGACGAGTTCGCGGCGCTCATCACGGCCGAGGGCGGCAAGCCGCTGTCCGAGGCCCGCGCGGAGACCGCCTACGGCGCGGAGTTCGTGCGGTGGTTCTCCGAGCAGGCGGTCCGGATCACCGGGACCGTGCGCACCGCACCGTCCGGCGCCAACCGCCAGCTCGTCCTGCGCCGCGGGGTGGGGCCGTCGCTGCTCATCACGCCGTGGAACTTCCCGCTGGCGATGGCGACCCGCAAGGCCGCCCCTGCGCTCGCCGCGGGGTGCCCGGTGGTGATCAAACCTGCCGGGTACACGCCGCTGACCACCCTGCTGTTCGCCGACGTGGTGCGCGAGGTCCTCGCCGAGCGCGACCTGCCGCTCGGCGTCATCAACGTCGTGCCGACCAGCGACGCCGCCGCGCTGACCGAGCCGCTGCTGCGCGACCCACGGCTGCGCAAGCTGTCCTTCACGGGCTCCACGCAGGTGGGCCGGACGCTGCTGCGCGGCGCGGCCCAGCAGGTGCTCCGGACGTCGATGGAGCTCGGTGGCAACGCGCCCTTCCTGGTGTTCGCCGACGCCGACCTCGACGCGGCGGTCGAGGGCGCCATGGTGGCCAAGATGCGCAACGCCGGGCAGACCTGCGTCGCCGCCAACCGGTTCCTCGTGCACGAGTCGGTGGCGGACGCGTTCGCGGCGAAGCTGTCCGCGGCGTTCGGCGAGCTGGTCGTCGGCCCGGGCAGCCGGCCCGGCACGAGCGTCGGACCGCTGATCCGGCCCTCCGCGGTGGAGTTCGTCGAGCAGGTGGTCGCCGACGCGGTCGACCACGGCGCGACGGTGGTGCACGGCGGCGGCCGGCCGGACCTGGCGGGCTACTTCTACAACCCCACGGTCCTGCTGCGCGTGCGGCCGGACGCGACTGCGGTGACCGAGGAGGTCTTCGGCCCGGTCGCGCCCATCGTCGCCTTCGACGACGAGGCCGAGGCGATCGCGCTGGCCAACGCCACGCCGTTCGGCCTGGTCGCGTACGCCTACACGCGCGACGTGGACCGGGCCTTCCGCCTCGCCGAGCAGCTCGAGGCCGGGATGATCGGGATCAACCGCGGCCTGGTGTCGGACCCGTCGGCACCGTTCGGCGGCATGAAGGCGTCGGGCCTCGGCCGCGAGGGCGGCGAGCAGGGCATCGAGGAGTACCTCGAGACGGTGTACGTGGCCATCTGAGGTCGCCGTCGAGGTGCCCGGCGCTGACTACCCTGGCCCCCGTGGCCGACTCCCCCGCCGACCGGGCACCGCACGACGACCCCGCGACGGACGCCGTTCCCCCGGCCGACCCGGTGGCGGAGCGACGCAGGGCGGTGCGCCAGGCGATCTCGATCTCGATCGCGACCGGGCTGTACGGCATCTCCTTCGGGGCACTCGCGGTCGCCGCGGGCCTGACCGTGCTCCAGACCCAGGCGCTGAGCGTGCTGATGTTCACCGGCGGGTCGCAGTTCGCGTTCGTCGGCGTGATCGGCGCGGGTGGCGGCGGGGTGGCGGCCGCCGCGACCGCCGCGCTGCTGGGCGCGCGCAACGCGCTCTACGGCGCCGTGATGGCACCGCGGCTCGGCGTGCACGGGCCGCGGCGGCTGCTCGCGGCGCACCTGACCATCGACGAGTCGACAGCCGTCGCTACCGCGCAGCGCGACCCCGACGCGGGCCGTGCGGGGTTCTGGTGGGCCGGGGCGGGCGTCTTCGTGCTCTGGAACGCGTTCACGCTCGCCGGCGCGCTGGTGGGCAACGCGCTCGGCGACCCGAGCCGCTGGGGGCTGGACGCGGCCGCCGGGGCGGCGTTCCTCGGCCTGCTGTGGCCGCGGCTCGCCTCGCGCAGCGCCCGGCTCGTCGCAGCCGGTGCCATCGTGGTCGCCCTGGCGCTCACGCCGGTGACGCCCGCCGGGGTCCCGGTGCTGGCCGCCGCGCTGGTCGCGGTGGCGGTCGGCTGGCGGGCGCCGTCGCCCGGCGGCACCGCCGGCGCCCCTGACGCACCGCCCGGCGGGCCCGCACCCGCCGCCGGAGGTGCCTCGTGACGCCCCTGCAGACCTGGCTGGCCGTGCTCGGCGGCGCGGCCGCCTGCTACCTCACCAAGCTGGTGGGCCACCGCGTCCCGTCGCACTGGCTCACCGACCCGCGGGTCGCGCGGATCTCGGGGCTGGTCACCGTGGCGCTGCTCGCGGCGCTGGTCGGCGTGCAGACGTTCACGCACGGGTCGGCGCTCACGGTGGACGCACGGCTCGTGGCGCTCGGTGTGGCGGCCGTCGCCCTCGCGTTGCGCGCACCGTTCATCGTGGTGGTCGTCCTGGCGGCGGTGGTCGCCGCCGTGCTGCGCGCGGTGACCTGAACCTGACGCCACGGTTCGTGCCCTGTCCGCCGCACGCCTAGCCTGGGGCCGTGCCCCTCCTGCGACCCAGCGGCGCCGACGTCTCGGTGCGACCCGCCCTGCCCGAGGATGCCGTCGCGATCGCCGGCACCCAGCTGCGCGCCTGGCGGACCGACCACGCCGAGGTGCTCGGTGCCGACGTGCTCGACCTCATCGACGCGACGGCTGTGCGCGAGCGCTGGTCGGCGGCGATCGAGCACGCGCCCTCCCCCGACCACCGCGTGCTGGTGGCCTGCGACGGCCCCCGGGTGGTGGGCGTCGCGGCGAGCGTGCCGACCGACGACGGTGCGGGGATCGAGGTCACGGCCCTCGAGGTGGACCCCGAGCACCAGCGCGCCGGGCACGGTTCCCGGCTGCTCACCGCCTGCGTGGACCTGGGCCGCGAGCACGGTGCGACCGAGGTCGCCACCTGGGTGCTGGACGGCGACGAGGCCCGAGAGTCGTTCCTCGGCGGCGCGGGGCTCGGGCCGGACGGGGCGCAGCGGTCGCTGGCCACGGGGCCGGGCCGCGACGTCGTCGAGCGCCGCTGGACGGCCCTGCTGTGACCGCCCGGGGTCATGACAGATGTCATGGCCCGGTCGTGATGACCGGACCAGCCCCGTCGGCGAACGCCCCGGCAGGCTGGTCCGCATGACCACCGCCACAGCACGTCAGGAGGCAGGTCGCGCCGCGACCGCCTCGCAACCAGCGGTCGACCTGGCCGCCGTGACCAAGGACTTCGGCTCCGTGCACGCCGTCCGCGGCGTGGACCTGCGGGTCGAGCAGGGCGAGGTCGTCGCGTTCCTCGGCCCCAACGGGGCGGGCAAGACCTCGACGATCGACATGGTGCTCGGCCTGTCGCGGCCGACCTCGGGCCGGGTCGAGGTGCTCGGCCTCGAGCCGCGCCACGCCGTCGCGCACGGCCTGGTCGCCGCCGTCATGCAGACCGGCGGCCTGCTCAAGGACCTCACGGTGCGGGACACGCTCCGCTACACCGCCAGCCTGTTCGCCGACACCGCACCGGTCGACGAGGTGCTCGAGGTCTCCGGCATCGCCTCGATCGCCGACCGCAAGGTGGGCAAGTGCTCGGGCGGCGAGCAGCAGCGGCTGCGGTTCGCCATGGCCCTGCTGCCCGACCCCGCCCTCCTCGTGCTCGACGAGCCCACCACCGGGATGGACGTGGAGGGCCGGCGCTCGTTCTGGGAGGCGACCCGGCGAGACGCCGATCGCGGGCGCACCGTGCTGTTCGCCACGCACTACCTCGACGAGGCCGACAGGTACGCCGACCGCGTCGTGCTGCTCAGCCACGGCCGGGTCGTCGCGGACGGCACGGGGAGCGAGATCAAGGCGCTGACCGCGGGCCGCACGGTGCGGGCGATCCTGCCCGGGGCCGACCCCGCGACCCTGCGCGCCCTGCCCGGCGTGGACGGCGTGGAGGTGCTCGCCGAGCAGGTGTACCTGCGGACCACCGACTCCGACGCCGTCGCACGCTGGCTGCTGACCAGCACCGATGCGCGCGACCTGGAGATCACCGCGAACGGCCTGGAGGAGGCGTTCCTCAGCCTCACCTCGGACGACCGGACCGACGACGCCACCGACGCCGTGGAAGGAGGCCTGCGATGAGCACCTCGACGATCGACGTCGCCGCGCGGCGCGTGCCGCCGTTCGGCGGGTTCAACCGCACCGCGCTGGCCATCGAGCTCAAGCGGATGCTGAGCAACCGGCGCACCGTGATCTTCACGCTGGTCTTCCCCGCCGCCATGTTCTTCGCGTTCGGGACCGGCTCGGACACCGCCCGGAGCGTCGGGGACGGCAACGTCTCCGCCTACATCCTGGTCTCGATGGGGCTGTACGGCGCCGCGCTGACCGCGGCGGCCTCCGGCGCGATGGTGGCCCTGGAGCGGTCGCTCGGCTGGTCCCGCCAGCTGCGGCTCACCCCGCTCAACCCGGTCGCCTACATCATGATGAAGGCGATCGTCGCGCTCTCGATGGGCGCGATCGCGATCGTGGTGGTCAACCTCGCGGGCCTGGTGCAGGGCAAGCCCGACATGCCCGGGACGACCTGGGTCGCCTCGGCCCTGGTCACCCTGGCCTGCACCTCGACGTTCGCGGCGCTCGGCGTCTTCGTCGGCTACGTGGTCCCGGGTGAGAACGCGATGCAGATCCTCGGGCCGGGCCTGGCACTGCTGTCCTTCCTGGGCGGGGTGTTCATCCCCCTCACGCACGGCAGCGCGATCTGGCACGTCGCGGTGTTCACCCCGATGTACGGCGTCGCGGAGGTCGCCCGCGCACCGTTGACCGGTGAGCTGCCCTGGTACGCCGTGGTCAACGCGGTGGTCTGGCTGGCGGTCTTCGTCGCCGGCGCGGCGTGGCGGATGACCAAGGACACCGCCCGGGTCTGATCGGATGGCCACCACCTCGCCGAGCACCCCCGGCAGACCCACTACCGAGGGCGGACCGCCGCACCAGCCCGGACGGGGCGGCCGCTGGACCGTCTTCTGGGTCGCGATCTGGACGTTCTTCCTGCTCGAACCGCTCGAGGCGGGCTGGGCCCGGCGCGACGAGGCGGCGGGGTGGATCGGTATGGCGGCCACGCTGGCGTTCGCCGCGTGGTACGTCGGCAGCTTCATCGTCCGCCGCCGCGGCCTGCTCGGCGGGTGGGTGCACCCGCGCCCAGGTGCCGGGGTCGTCACGGTCGGGGTCGCCACGGCGCTGGCCGTGGTGGTCTGCGTGTCCGTCGGCCAGTCCGGCACCGCTGCCGCGGTATACGTCGGGGTGCTGGCCGTGCTGTCCTTCCGCGGCGCGCTCGGGCTGACGGTCGCGGCGGTCAACGCCGCGACCTGGTACGCCGCGGGCCTGCTGGTACCCGGCTGGGAGCGGGACAACGCACTGCTGCTCTCGATGCTCACCGCCGGCCTCGCGGTGTTCGGCTTCACCCAGATGATCAGCGGCAACGCCAGGCTCCGGATGGCCCAGGAGGAGAACCAACGACTGGCGATCTCCGAGGAGCGCAACCGCTTCGCCCGCGACCTGCACGACATCCTCGGCCACTCGCTGACCGTCATCACCGTCAAGGCCGAGCTCGCCGGTCGGCTCGTCGACGCCGAGCCCGACCGCGCCCGCGCAGAGATCGCCGACCTCGAGCGGCTGTCCCGCGACGCGCTGGCCGACGTGCGTCGCGCCGTCGACGGCTACCGCGAGCTCACCCTGCCGGGTGAGCTGGCCCGCGCCAGGGCCGCGCTCGAGGCCGCCGAGATCCGGGCCGACCTGCCCAACGCCACCGACCAGGTCCCCGGCGAGCTGCGAGAGCTGTTCGCCTGGACGATCCGCGAGGGCGTCACCAACGTCATCCGGCACAGTGGCGCAAGCCGCTGCACCGTGCGGCTGCAGCCGGACACCGTGGAGGTGCTCGACGACGGCCGGGGACCCGGCGCGGGCGACACCGGCCACGGGCTGACCGGCCTGCGGGAGCGCGCGACCCGGCTGGGCGCGAGCGTCGTGACGGCGGCCCGCGAGCCCCGGGGGTTCGCGCTGCGGGTCGCTGCGCCAGCCCGTGAGAACGCTGCGGGGTTCGCGCCATGAGCGCCCCGATCCGCCTCCTCCTGGCCGACGACCAGGCGCTCGTGCGGGGCGCGCTGGCCGCGCTGCTGGGCCTCGAGGCCGACCTCGAGGTGGTCGCCGAGGTCGCTTCGGGCGACGAAGTGGTGCCGGCGGCGCTCGCGCACCGGCCCGACGTGTGCCTGCTGGACGTGGAGATGCCCGGCATGGACGGCATCGCCGCGACGGCCGCGGTGCGTGTCGCGGTGCCGAGCACCCGCGTGCTGATCGTCACGACATTCGGCCGCCCGGGCTACCTGCGCCGCGCGCTCCAGGCCGGCGCTTCCGGCTTCGTGGTCAAGGACACCCCGGCCGCCAGGCTCGCCGACGCGGTGCGCCGCGTCCACCAGGGCCTGCGGGTGGTCGACCCGGCGCTGGCCACCGACAGCCTGGTGGCCGGAGAGTCCCCGCTGACCCCGCGGGAGACCGACGTGCTGCGCGCCGCGCGCGACGGCTCGTCGGTCGCGGCGATCGCCCGCAAGCTCGTGCTCTCCGAGGGCACCGTGCGCAACCACCTGTCGGCGGCGATCGGCAAGACGAACGCCGGCAACCGCGCCGAGGCGGTGCTCACGGCGGAGCAGCTCGGCTGGCTCTGAGCCGGCCGCACCGTGCGACCCGCCGAGCCGACGAACCTTCCGTGGGCGCGCATCCGGATCTGGCCGATGTGCGGGCCATCCGCGGACCAACGTGGAAACTTCGGCGCGAACACCGTGCCGGAAGTTCCACGAACGCGTCCGGCGGGGCGCTCTGCGGCAGATCGTGCGCGCGACCGGTCCCACGAGCGAGCCGCCGTCGACGACGATGCCCGTGACGGGTCTCGCCGTTGGTCCTCGGGCTTGGACCCAGTGCTCGGCTTGGTGGGCCGGGCACGATGGGCGAGTGAGCGGATCTGCAGTGCGGCCGGTGGCTGGCCACCTCGTGGCCGTGGTGCTGAGGGGCCACTCGACCACACTGTGGTGGGGCGAGGACGCCGACGGTCGCGATGTCGTCGCCGCGGTGGGCCGCCGGGCTCAGTGCGCGGCGCGCGCCTCGCGACGTAGCCGGGCCGCGGTCCGCAGGGCCTCCCTGGCCCGCCGCCGGTCGCGCGCCGCGTCGTAGACGAAGCCGAGCCGGAACCAGGCGCCCCAGTCCTCGGGCGCGGCCTCGACCGCCGCCCGCGCGACCTCGAACTGCGCATCCGCGGCTGCGCGGTCCACGCGTCCACCCGGGCTGCGGGGCAGGGTGTCGGCGTCCAGGCCGCCGGTCGCCGCGAGCTCGTCGGCCATCGCCTGCACCTGGTGCGCCAACCACCACTCGCGGGCGACGAGCACCACGCCGAGCACCGGCAGCACGAGGACCGCCACGCCGAGCCCGACCCCGATCGCCTCACCGGAGCCGAGCAGTGCGACACCGCGACCCGCCACCGCGACCAGGTAGACCACCAGCAGGGCGGTCACCGCGACCGCGCCGATCAGACCACGCTTCACGCCCACGTCCTCACAGGTCCAGGTAGCTGTCGAGACCGACCGTCAGCCCGGGCCGGGAAGGCACCGTGCGCACCGCGTGCAGCACGCCGGGCATGAACGAGACCCGGTCGAAGGAGTCCGTCCGGATCGTCAGCTGCTCGCCGGGGTTGCCCAGCAGGATCTCCTCGTGGGCGACCAGGCCGCGCAGCCGAACCGCGTGCACCCGCACGCCGTCGACCTGCGCGCCCCGGGCGCCGTCCAGGGCGCTCGTCGTGGCGTCCGGCATCTCGTCCCGCCCTGCGGCCGCGCGGGCGGCGGCGATCCCGGCCGCGGTGTGCCGCGCGGTGCCGCTCGGGGCGTCGATCTTGTCCGGATGGTGCAGCTCGATCACCTCGGCGGACTCGAACCACGGCGCGGCCTTGGCGGCGAACGCCATCGCCAGCACCGCGCTGATCGCGAAGTTGGGCGCCACTAGCACACCCAGGCCCGGCGTCCGCGACACGTGCTCGCGCACCCGGCCCAGCGCGGCGTCGTCCCAGCCGGTCGTGCCGACCACCGCGTGCACGCCGGCGTCCAGCAGGGCGTGCACGTTGGCCTCGGTCGCGCTCGGCACCGTGAAGTCGACGGCGACGTCCACGCGGCCGGCGAGCGAGGACACGTCGTCGCCGACGTCCAGCCGCGCGACGAGGTCCAGCCCCTCGGCGGCCGCCACGGCTTCGCACACCGTCCGGCCCATCCGACCCGCCGCCCCGAGGACGGCCACGCGCAGCTCCTCCACGGCGGTCACCCTAGCCGCCGGCGCCGAACGGCCCGACCCGGACCACCGAGCGGGGGCGTCCGAGGAGCTCGGCGGCGAGGTCCTGGACCTCGGCAGCGGTCACCGAGCGGATCCGCTCGAGCGCCTCCGAGACGCTGACCAGCTCCCCCTGCACCAGCTCGGCCTTGCCGAGGCGGTTCATCCGGGAACCGGTGTCCTCCATGCCGAGCACGAGCCCGCCGCTCAGCTGGCCGATGCTGCGGTCCAGCTCCGCGCCGGTGATCGGCTCCTCGGCGAGCCGCACGGCCTGCTCGACCATGAGCCGCTCGACCTCCTCGACCCGCTCGGGGGCGCACCCGGCGTACAGCCCGAACAGCCCGGTGTCCGCGTGGCCGGAGGAGAACGAGTAGACCGCGTAGGCCAGGCCACGGCGCTCGCGGATCTCCTGGAACAGGCGCGACGACATCCCGCCGCCCAGCACGGCGCTGAGCACGGACAGCGCGTAGCGCCGCTCGTCGGTGGCGGTCAGCCCGACCCCGCCGACCACGACGTTGGCCTGCTCGGTCGCACGGCGCACGACCAGCTCGGTGCCCGCCTCGGGGGCCCACGCCTCGCTGGCGGTCCGCCGCGGGGCGGGCACGGTCGACGGGTCCAGGTCCCAGCCGGCGGCGTCCAGCGCGTCGGTCACCTGTGCGCAGAGCGTGTCGTGGTCGACCCCGCCGGCGGCCGTGACCACCAGCGCCGGGGCGGTGTAGTGCTCGCGGTAGTGCTCCCACACGGCATCGCGCGGCACGGCGCGGATCGTGCTCGGCGTGCCCCCGATCGGCCGGCCCAGAGGGTGCCGGCCGAGGACTGCGGCGGCGAACTGCTCGTGCGCGACGTCGCTCGGGTCGTCGTCGTTCATCGCGAGCTCTTCGAGGATCACGCCACGCTCGATCTCGAGCTCGCCGGGGTCCAGGCGCGCAGACGTCACCATGTCGGCGATGACGTCCACGGCCATCGGCAGGTCGGCGTCCAGCACCCGGGCGTAGTAGCAGGTGTGCTCCTTGCCGGTGGCGGCGTTGGCCTCACCGCCCACGGCGTCGAACGCCTCGGCGATGTCCAGTGCGGACCGCCGGCCCGTGCCCTTGAACAGCAGGTGCTCGAGGAAGTGCGTGGCACCGTGGTGCCCGTCGCGCTCGTCGCGCGAACCGACGCCCACCCAGGCGCCCAGCGTCGCCGAGCGGAGCCCGGGCATGGTCTCGGTGAGAACCCGGACGCCGCCGGGCAGGACGGAGCGACGCACGATGGCGCCGCCGTCCTGCCCGGCGGTCAGCTGGTGACCGGGGACCAGCGGGAGGTCGACAGGCACCTCAGGCCTGGGCGTCCTCGGTCTCGGCGGCCGGTGCGGCCTCACCGTCACCCTTGTCCTCGTCGACGACCGCGTGCAGCGACAGCTTGCCGCGCGGGTCGATCTCGCCGATCTCGACCTGGACCTTCTGGCCCACGGCGAGCACGTCCTCGACGTTCTCCACGCGCTTGCCACCGACGAGCTTGCGGATCTGCGAGATGTGCAGCAGACCGTCCTTGCCGGGGGTGAGCGAGATGAACGCGCCGAACGACGTGGTCTTCACCACGGTGCCGACGAAGCGCTCGCCGACCTCGGGCATGTGCGGGTTGGCGATCGCGTTGACCATCGTCCGCGCGGCCTCGGCCGACGGACCGTCGGTCGCGCCGATGTAGACCGTGCCGTCGTCCTCGATCGTGATGTCGGCGCCGGTCTTGTCCTGGATCTCGTTGATCATCTTGCCCTTCGGGCCGATGACCTCGCCGATCTTGTCCACCGGGACCTGGACCGTGATGACCCGCGGAGCGGTCGGGGCCATCTCGTCCGGGGCGTCGATCGCCTCGCGCATGACATCCAGGATGTGCAGGCGAGCCTCGCGGGCCTGGGTCAGCGCACCGGCCAGGACGTCGGCGGGGATCCCGTCGAGCTTGGTGTCCAGCTGGATCGCGGTGACGAACTCACGGGTCCCGGCGACCTTGAAGTCCATGTCGCCGAAGGCGTCCTCCGCACCGAGGATGTCGGTCAGGGCGGCGTACCGCGGCTGGCCGTCGACCACGTCGGAGACCAGGCCCATCGCGATGCCCGCGACCGGCGCGCGCAGCGGCACGCCGGCGTTGAGCAGCGACAGCGTGGAGGCGCAGACCGAGCCCATCGAGGTGGACCCGTTGGAGCCCAGCGCCTCGGAGACCTGCCGGATCGCGTAGGGGAACTCCTCGCGGCTCGGCAGCACCGGCACCAGCGCCCGCTCGGCCAGCGCGCCGTGACCGATCTCGCGGCGCTTGGGCGAGCCGACCCGGCCGGTCTCACCGGTCGAGTAGGGCGGGAAGTTGTAGTTGTGCATGTAGCGCTTGCGCGTCTCCGGCGACAGCGTGTCGAGCTGCTGCTCCATGCGCAGCATGTTCAGCGTGGTGACACCCAGGATCTGGGTCTCGCCGCGCTCGAACAGCGCCGAGCCGTGCACCCGCGGGAGCACCTCGACCTCGGCGGACAGGGTGCGGATGTCGCGCAGCCCACGGCCGTCGATCCGGAAGCCGTCGGTCAGGATGCGCCGACGGATGACCTTCTTCTGGACGGCGCGGTAGGCGGCGGAGATCTCCTTCTCGCGCCCCTCGAACTGCTCGGCGAGCTGGGCCTGGACCTCGGCCTTGAGCTCGTCGATCCGGTTCTCGCGGTCCTGCTTGTCCGCGATCGACAGCGCCTCGCCCAGGGGACCCTCGGCGGCGGCCTCGACAGCCTCGAGGACGTCGGCCTGGTAGTCCGGGAAGGTCGGGAACTCGCGGGTCTCCTTGGCGGCCTTGCCGGCCAGCTCGATCTGCGCGTCGCACAGCGCCTTGATGAACGGCTTGGCGGCCTCGAGGCCTTCGGCGACCTTCTCCTCCGACGGCGCGACGGCGCCCTCGTTCTTGATCAGGTTCCAGGCGCCCTCGGGGGCCTCGGCCTCGATCATCGCGATCGCGACGTCGTCCGCCACGATGCGACCCGCGACCACCATGTCGAACGTCGCGCGCTCACGCTCGGAGTAGCGCGGGAAGGCGACCCACTGGCCGTCGATCAGCGCGATCCGCACGGCGCCGACCGGGCCGGAGAACGGCAGGCCGGACAGCTGGGTGGACATCGACGCGGCGTTGATGGCGACCACGTCGTACGCGTCGTCCGGGTGCAGGGCCATCACCGTGATGACGACCTGGACCTCGTTGCGCAGGCCCTTGACGAACAGCGGGCGCAGCGGACGGTCGGTCAGCCGGCAGGCCAGGATCGCCTCGGTGGACGGCCGGCCCTCGCGACGGAAGAACGAGCCGGGGATGCGGCCCGCGGCGTACATCCGCTCCTCGACGTCGATGGTCAGCGGGAAGAAGTCGAACTGGTCCTTGGGGTGCTTGCCGGCCGTGGTGGCCGACAGGAGCATCGACTCACCGTCCAGGTAGGCCACGGCCGAACCGGCCGCCTGCTTGGCGATGCGCCCGGTCTCGAACCGGATGGTGCGGGTGCCGAACCGACCGTTGTCGATGGTCGCCTCGGCGAACTGGATCTCGGGTCCCTCCACGGGAGCCCCTCTCTACGAAGCCCCGCCCTGCCAGACGGTCTTCGATCGAGGTCCGCGGACATCGGGTCCGCGAGCCACTACCGAGGACCGGCTGCCGGCCCGGGGGGTGGTGAACATGAGCGTGCCCGGGCCAGATGGCCCGGGCAGTGGGGTCAGCGGCGAAGGCCGAGACGCTCGATCAGGCTGCGGTAACGGTCGATGTCGACCTTCTGCAGGTAGCCGAGCAGGCGGCGGCGCTGGCCGACGAGCAGGAGGAGCCCACGACGCGAGTGGTGGTCGTGCTTGTGCTCCTTGAGGTGCTCGGTGAGGTCCTTGATGCGCTGCGTCAGCATCGCGATCTGAACCTCGGGCGAGCCCGTGTCGTTCGGGGACGTCGCGTACTCGGACATGATGCGCTGCTTGGTGGCGGCGTCGAGGGGCACTGGCTCTCCTTGGTGTATCGCTGCGCGGTGCTCCGGGGCATATCCACCCGGGCGCTCTGGATCCGCGGCCGAGATCACGGCGGTGCGATGTTACCAGCCGGTCTCCGCGCGCCCCAATCGGAGCGGGCCGCCCGCCAGGCGCGCGTTGGTCTCCTCGACGTCGGTCCGCATCTGGGCGATGAGCGCGTCGACCGAGTCGAACTTCCAGGTGGGGCGCAGCATCTCGACGAACTCGACCACCACCTCCTCGCCGTACAGCTCCAGGTCCGACCGGTCGGGCACGTGCGCCTCGACGCGACGCTCGTGCCCGTCGAACGTGGGGTTGGTGCCGATCGAGATCGCCACCGGCAGGTAGCCGTCCGGGGCGTCGGCCGGGTGGCCGACCCGGCGCATCCAGCCGGCGTACACGCCGTCGGCCGGGAGCATGCCCTGCGCCGCCGGGCCGAGGTTCGCGGTCGGGAAGCCCAGCTCACGGCCGCGGGCGTCGCCGCGCACCACCACGCCACGGACCCGGTGCGGACGGCCCAGGATCTCCGCCGCGCCGCCGACGTCGCCCACCGACAGCAGCTCACGCACCCACGTGGACGACCAGCGCCGGACCGGGTCCGGCCCACCGTGGACGTCGCTGATCACCTGGACCTCGAAGCCGTACCTCTCGCCGAGCTCGACCATGGTGCGCAGGTCGCCGGAGTTGCCGCGGCCGAACCGCACGTCCCGGCCGATCACCACCACCGTGGCGTGCAGGGCGTCCACGAGGTAGCGCCGGACGAACTCCTCGGGCTCCTGGGCGGCGAACTCGCGCGTGTAGTGCACCACGAGGGCGGCGTCCAGGCCGGTCTCGGCCAGCAGCTCGAGCCGGTCGGCCAGCCCGGTGATCAGCGGGGGTGCGCTCTCCGGCCGGTGGAGCACGGCCGGGTGCGGGTCGAACGTCACCGCGACCGAGGTGCTGTCCAGGCGGCGCGCGTCGGCGACCATCGCGCCGAGCACGCTGCGGTGGCCGCGGTGCACGCCGTCGAAGTTGCCGATCGTGACGACGGAGCGCGTCAGCGCGGGGACCTGCTCCAGGCCGTACCAGCGCTCCACGCGTGCTCCTCCTCGGCGGGTCGGGTCGCGCCGGGACCGGGGCCCAGCGCGGGACAAGCCTGCCACGTGACGCGCGGGACCACGCACCCGAACACGGCCGACCCACCCTCAGGCGGGCGCGAGCACCAGCACCGGGCGGACCCGCCGCCCCTCCTGGGCGAGCAGCGCGACGAGCACGCCCTCGGGCGACACACCGGCCACGGGCGCCTCTCGCGTGCCGCCCGGAGTGCCCTCGTGCGGCGTGATCGACCGCCCGAAGGACAGCTCGCGGGCCTCGTCGGCCGACAGCTCGCGCACCGGGAACGCTGCCCGCGCCGCCTCGGCCAGCGGGATGAGCGCGCCGGCCAGCGAGGACGTGTCCGCGCCCGCCGGCGGATCGGCCCGCCGGTCCCCGTCCCCCGCACCACCCGTGGGCAGCGCCACCGCGGCGTCGAGCTGGTAGCCCCCCACCCGCGTCCGCCGCAGTGCCGTGAGGTGCCCCCCGCACCCGAGCGCCGCGCCGAGGTCCCGCGCCAGCGCGCGCACGTAGGTGCCCGACGAGCAGACCACCCTGGCGTCGAGGTCGACGACGGCCGTCCCGTCCGCCGCGACGGCCGGGCGCGGCTCGCCCACCTCGAACACGCGCACCGTGACCGGCCTGGCGGCGAGCACCACGTCCTCGCCGGCCCGGGCCCGCGCGTAGGCGCGGCGACCGTCCACCTTGATCGCGCTCACGGTGCTGGGGACCTGCTCGATCGCACCGGTCAGCGCCGCGACCGCGGCCGCCAGCGCGGCCCGGTCGAGCCCGTCCACGGTGGCCCCTGGCGACGCCGCGACCTCCCCCTCCGCATCGTCGGTCACGGTGTCCTGGCCGAGCCGGATGGTCGCGACGTACTCCTTGTCCGCGCCGACCACCCAGGTCAGCAGCTTGGTGGCCCGACCGACCCCGAGCACCAGGACGCCCGTCGCCATCGGGTCGAGGGTGCCGGCATGACCGACCTTCTTGGTGCCCAGGAGCCGTCTGGCACGCGCGACGACGTCGTGCGAGGTCCACCCGGCCGGCTTGTCCACCACGAGGACGCCGTCAGGTCCCGTCTCGCGCGCCGCCACCTGATCAGGCTAGTGGGCGCACGCCGCTGGCCCGGAGGGTGATCATGGGCACGTCGCCCGCCCGCCGCGTGGTTCACTGAGCGCCGTGTTCGTCGGGCTCGGCACCGCGGTCAACGTCGTCGCGGTCGTCGTCGGCAGCGGGATCGGCGTCCTGGCCGGCCACCGGCTGCCCGAACGGACGCGCGACCTGGTCACGACGGTCCTGGGTCTGTTCACCGTGGTGATCGGCGGCCGCGCGATCGCGTCCGGCATCTCCGACGCCCTCGCGGCGCAGGTCGGTGCGGACGCCCGCCTGCTGGTGGTGCTCGGAGCGCTGCTGATCGGTGGCGTCCTGGGTTCGCTCTGGCAGATCGAGCACCGCCTCGACCGGGGCGCGAAGCTGCTCCACGACAGGTTCGCCGCACGCACGGAGGGCAGCCGCTTCGTCGAGGGCGCGGTCACGTCCACGCTCGTGTTCTGCGTCGGACCGCTGTCGATCCTCGGCTCGCTGTCCGACGGGCTCGGCCAGGGCGCCGAGCAGCTGCTGGTCAAGGCGGTGATGGACGGATTCGCAGCGATCGCGTTCGCATCCGTGTTCGGGATCGGGGTGATGGCGGCGGCGATCCCGCTGGCCGTCTACCAGGGGCTGATCACCCTGCTGGGCTTCGCGCTGGGCAGCTTCCTGTCCGCCGGGCAGGTGGACGCCCTCGGGGCAGCCGGCGGGGTGATCCTGCTCGGGCTCGGCATCCGGCTGGCCGGGATCAAGCAGGTCCCGGTCGGCGACCTGCTGCCCGCGCTGGTGGTCGCCCCGCTCCTGGTGTCCCTGGTCGCGGCCATCCGCTGACGGCCCGGCCGGACGGCCCCGACACGCCGCCCGACGGGCGGCGCGAGAGCCCTACTCGGCCTCGTCGTCCTCGTCCGCGTGCTTGTACGGGTCCGCCTCGCCGGCGAACTGCGCCCCGGCGGCCAGCGCCGCGACCTCGGCGTCACGCTGAGCGGCGACACGCAGAGCCGCCTCGAGGTGCTCGGCGGTCTCCGGCACCGCGTCGGGGATGAACTCCAGCGTCGGCGTGAGCCGCACCCCGGTCTGCCGCCCCACCTCGGAGCGGATCAGCCCCGTGGCGCTGGCCAGCGCGGCAGCGCTCTCCGTCCGTGCCCTCTCGTCCCCGAGCACCGTGTAGAAGACGCTCGCGTGCTGCAGGTCCCCCGTGACACGCACGTCGGTCACCGTCACGAACCCCAACCTGGGGTCCTTCACCTTGGTGTCCAGCATCTCCGCGACGATCTCCTGGATCCGATCGGCAAGCTTCCGCGCCCGCGGATGATCGACCATGGTTCCTCCGGTTTGTCCTTCGGCCCCGCAGCGAGTGCCAGGTGACGTGCTGCGCGAGCGTTCTCGGGGTAGGGGTGCGCGAGCCTGGTGGGCCTGGCAGGGCGGCCGCGACCAGCGGCCGCCGGGTGGGTCGCGCACCCCTGCCCCGAGGACGCGACCCACCCCGCACGACGCCCTACGAGCGCGGCTTCTCCCGCATCTCGTAGGTCTCGATGACGTCATCGATCTGCAGGTCGTTGTAGGACCCGAGCCCGATACCGCACTCGTAGCCCTCGCGGACCTCGGTGGCGTCGTCCTTGAACCGCTTGAGCGACTCGATCGTGAGGTCCTCGGCCAGCACCGCGCCGCTGCGGCGCACGCGCGCCTTGGCGTTGCGTCGGATGAGCCCGGACCGCACCAGCGATCCCGCGATGTTGCCGAACTTCGAGGAGCGGAAGATCTCGCGCACCTCGGCGGTGCCGAGCTGCACCTCCTCGTACTCCGGCTTGAGCATGCCCTTGAGCGCCGCCTCGACGTCCTCGATGGCCTGGTAGATCACCGAGTAGAACCGCACGTCGACGCCCTCGCGCTCGGCGAGGTCCTCGACCCGCTCGGCGTACTTCACGTTGAAGCCCAGGATGATCGCGTTGTCGACCGTGGCGAGGTTGACGTCGTTCTGCGTGATCGCACCCACACCGCGGTGGATGACGCGCAGCTCGACCTCGTCGCCGACGTCGATCTTGAGCAGCGCGTCCTCCAGCGCCTCGACGGCACCGGACACGTCGCCCTTGAGGACCAGGTTGAGGGTCTCGACCTTGCCCTGCTGCAGGGCCTGGGTGAAGTCCTCCAGGCTGATCCGCTTGCGCCGCTTGGCCAGCAGCGCGGCCCGCTCCGCGGCCTCGCGCTTCTCGGCGATCTGGCGTGCGGTCCGGTCGTCCGGCGCCACCAGGAAGGTGTCGCCGGCGCGTGGCACGGACGTCAGGCCCAGCACCTGGACCGGTCGTGCGGGCGTCGCCTCGTCGACGGTGCCCCCGTGCTCGTCGAACATGGCGCGCACGCGGCCGTGGGCGGTACCCGCGACGATCGCGTCGCCGACCCGGAGCGTGCCGGACTGCACCAGCACGGTGGCCACCGCGCCGCGGCCCTTGTCGAGGTTGGCCTCGACGGCCACGCCGCGCGCGTCCTTGTTCGGGTTCGCCCGCAGGTCCAGCGCCGCGTCCGCGGTCAGCAGCACGGCGTCGAGCAGCTCCTCGATACCGGTCCGCTTGAGCGCGGAGATGTCGACGAACATCGTCTCGCCGCCGTACTCCTCGGCCACCAGGTTGTACTCGGTCAGCTGCTGGCGGATCTTGGACGGGTTCGCACCCTCCTTGTCCACCTTGTTGACAGCGACCACGATCGGCACACCGGCCGCCTGGGCGTGGTTGAGCGCCTCGATCGTCTGAGGCATCACGCCGTCGTCGGCCGCGACCACGAGGATCGCGATGTCGGTCACCTGGGCACCGCGGGCACGCATGGCGGTGAACGCCTCGTGGCCCGGGGTGTCGATGAAGGTGATCGCCCGCGGGACGTCCTCGTGCTCGGTGTGCACCTGGTAGGCGCCGATGTGCTGGGTGATGCCACCGGCCTCGCCCGCCACGACGTCCGCAGAGCGGATCGCGTCCAGGAGCTTGGTCTTGCCGTGGTCGACGTGACCCATCACGGTGACCACCGGCGGACGCGCCTCGAGGTCCTCGTCCTCCTCGGCGGCCTCCTCGGCCTCGAGGTCGATGTCGAAGGACCCGAGCAGCTCGCGGTCCTCCTCCTCGGCGGAGACCATCTCGATCCGGTAGCCGAGCTCGACGCCGAGCGTGCCGAACGTGTCCTCGTCCAGCGACTGGGTCGCGGTGGCCATCTCACCGAGGTGGAACAGCACCGTCACCAGCGCGGCGGGGTTCGCGTCGATCTTGTCCGCGAAGTCGTTGAGCGACGAGCCGTGACGCAGCCGGATGACCGTGCTGCCGTCCCCACGGGGAACCTGCACGCCGCCCAGCGACGGCGCCTGCATCTGCTCGAACTCCTGGCGCTTCGCACGCTTGGACTTGCGACCGCGGACCGGCTTGCCACCGGCTCGCCCGAAGGCACCCTGCGTGGAACCACGACCGGCGCCACGGCCGCCGCCGCCACGACCGCCGCCGAAGCCGCCGCGGAAACCGCCGCCGGCGCCGCCGGGACCGCCACCACCGGGAGCGCCGCCGGGACCGCCACCACGACCGCCACCACCACGACCGCCGCCACCGCCGGGTGCGCCGGCGCCCGGCCGGCCCACAGAGGTCTTGCCGGGCATCATGCCGGGGTTCGGCCGCGGACCGCCGGGACGCGGAGCGCCGGGGCGCGGACCGCCGGGACGCTCACCACCGCCGCCCGGCCGGGGCATGCCCTGGCTCGGAGCGAACGGGTTGTTGCCCGGACGGGGACCCCCCGGACGCGGACCACCGGGACGCGGGCCACCGGACCGCTGGCCCTCGCGCGGCATGCCCTGGCTGGGCGCGAACGGGTTGTTGCCGGGCCGCGGGGCGCCCGGACGCGGAGCGCCCGGCCGGGGCGTGCCCGGACGCGCGGAGGTGTCGGCCGCCGCAGCGGGGGCCTCGGGCTCGTCCGCCACGGGCGCCTGTGCGGCAGCCGCGGGGGCTGGCGCCGCCGGGGT
>JAHLLI010000022.1 GCA_020444245.1 Actinomycetales bacterium | reverse complement strand
CCCAGGTCACAGCCCTACAGCTGTCCGCAATCCGTCAAGGTGACCCAACTCAGGTGAGCCCGGTTGGGACGCCTCGGCTGACCGACGCGATCACCTTGGTCATCATCGTGTGGCCGGTGGCCCGGTCGGGGTGGCGGTAGGCGGCGATGACGGCCTGGTAGACGCCCCAGGAGATCTCGACGGCGACGTGGTCCTCGTCGGCGAACAGCGCGGCGATCCTGGCTCGTTGCCGTCCGGTGAGCAGGTCGGCGCCGGTGTGCAGGGTCCGGCGGACTTGGTAGAGCGGGTCGCCCTTCATGCCGCGGTGGCCGTGCAGGTCCTGCTGGACGCGGCGCCGGCACCGGTCCAGGGCGTCACCGGCCAGCCGGGCGACGTGGAACGGATCCATCACCGCCGTCGCGTCGGGCAGCTCTTCGGTGGTGGCGGTCTTGAACCCGGCGAACCCGTCCATCGCCACGACGCCCAGCCCGTCCCGGAACGACTGGGGCCGGGCGGCGAGCCACGTCTTGAACGCCTGCTTGGACCGGCCCGGGACCATGTCGAGCAGCCTCGCCGGGCCGGTGCCGTCCCGGATCGGCGTCAGGTCGATGACCACGGTGACGTACTTGTCCCCGTGGCGGGTGTGCCGCCACACGTGCTCGTCGACCCCGATCACCGTCACGCCGTCGAACCGGTGTGGGTCGTCGATCAACACCCGGTGGCCCTCGGCCAGGACCGCGTCGTTGGCGGTGTGCCACGACACCGCCAGGGCTTCGGCGACCCGCGCGACGCTCAGGTGGCCCACGACCAGGGCGTGCAGCGCCCAGGCCAGCGCCCCACGGGACAGCTTCGACCTCGGCTCGGCCGCGGCCGAGGCGTCCTGACGCCACACGTGGGCGCACCCCGTGCACCGGTAGCGGCGCAGGCGGACCTCCAGCGTCGTGGGCCGCCACCCGAACGGCTCGTGCGCCAACCGCCGGGTCACCGTGTCCCGGGGAGCGCCCTCGCACCCGCACCGCCGACACCACCTGTCCGCCTCGACCACCCGACAGGCCAGCACCGCCCGATCCGGCTCCAGTTGCTGGCCGACCACGACGAGGCCGAGCTCGTCCAGGCGCGTGAACGTGGTCAGGTCAGGGCAAGCGAAGGTAGCGTCACGCACGTCGAGGTCTTCCAGATGGGCAGTGTGAGAACTTCCATCCTCGGGAGACCTCGACCCGAACCCGGGCACCGACGCGCCAACGTCGCTGCACTCTCGTATGGGAAGACCGTCTTGGCTGACCTACGAGATGAGGACCCGCAGCGCGGCGAGGGAGTAGGGCAAGGCTCCAAGAACCAGGCCGATCCCCCCGGCCAAGAGCCAGGCCCGCTTCCGAGTGCCCCAAAGAGCCCCGCCAACGATGCTCGCGGTGAGTCCGACCACGAGCGAGGAAAGGAACAGCATCGGGGAGGTCGCGAGCGCGACGACTCCCGCTACCCAAAGCCATGGTGAACGAAGCAGGGCGGACCAGAGCGGTCTGGCCTGATCCACGCCGTTGCGCGAGGCCGTCGCGACTGGCGTGTTCACGGCGTGTCCAGGTAGTAGGTGCTGCTGAGCAGGCTCGCGCAGTCGCCGCTCTTTGAGTGGGTCCAGTACCAGTACCAAGAGCCGCTGGTGTATCCGCGGAACTCGTCTCGGCTGTGGTTGGTGTAGGTCGAGGCAAACGGGTTGCAGAAGGCCGTGTTCTTGAAGTTGGCGCGGGTGTTCGTGTAGTAGCTGGTGTTCACCGGCGACCACCAGGTCATAGACCACCCAGTACCGGAGAGGTAGTAGTAGCCGTTCCAGTGGTAGGTAGCGCCGGTCGGCCCCCAGCCGAGAGACGCCTCGGTCTTGGTGACCGTCGCCGGGATCGGATCCTTGTATACCCCGTTCAGGGCCCCGTACCACGTGTACGACGCGGCCGCACTGGACGGCTTCCCGGATGCATCGACCGGGAAGCCGGAGGCGGTGCCCTCGCCCGTCAGGCCATCTACCGCTTGGCGATCCTCAGCCACCGGCGCCGGAACCTCGCTTGCGAGGTAGGTGGCCACCGCGAATTCGCTGCGGCAGGTCACGGGGTCGAAGGTGATCTCGGTGGACACGGTCAGCTTCGGGCCTCCCGATCGTGCGTTTTCAGCGACGCTGCCGGAGCCGCTCTCGGTGAACGTACAAGAACCGTCATTCTCGGGGGTGCCGATCAGAGGGTGCACTGTGTACCCGGGCAACCGCGAAGGGTCGAACGCATAGTGGACGACGCCGTCGAGGGCCGTGTAGGTCTGGTCGACCTGGCTCTTCGGACCGTTCTGGGCCTCCGCCGCTGAGGCGTCCTGGCCTGCAAGCGCTGTGGCCGCAGCGATCATGGCGACGACGAGACTCAGTGCTCTGGTGATCGAGCGCATTGGGATCCCCCTTAAGTCGGTTGACGTACCGGACCCTCGGGCCTGCCCCTGCGCAGTCGTTGGGGCGGGCCCAACAGACCCGACGGTACGCCGGCCGACCGTCGGACGGAAGACGCGGGACGACAGACCTGACTATGTGAGGTCTCAGGAGATCGTGGACGGTTCCCGACTACACCGTCGATTGCGATGAGCCATCAAATCCCCCACGCGGGCACCCACCAGGTCGGCGAAGGCGGATCGGGTGCGACGTCCCCTGGCCATCCGTTGCTCATCGTCACGGCGCCCACTGGGCGCCAACGACCGGCATGAGCCCGCGACGACTGGACAGCAGGGCAACGTCCTTAGGGCTGTCGGTGCGCCGCAGGCTCCTAATCACGGCCTGCTGGGTTTCCGGCGTCCAGAAGATCTTGAGGCTCTCGCGTGCCCGTGTGACCGCCGTGTAGAAGGTGCTGTGGGTGATGTCATCCTCGTTGGCATCGGTAATGACGATCTTCACGGAGTCGTACTCCAGGCCTTGGGCCTTGTGGATCGAGACGGCGTAGGCGACCTGGAACGGGACAGCGGTGTTGACCGAGTCGTCATCATCGTCGCTGACGTCGTAGTCGTAGACGGAGAAGCGCACCGTCGAGCCGCGCACCCATTCGAGCTCGTCCCCGTCGACGTCAAACCCGCTGACCGGTCGATCCAACTCGACCTCGAACTGGATCTCTCCGAGCGCAAGGGTGATGTCGACGATCCGGCCCTTGAGGTTGTTGTAGATGAGCGGCCAGAACCGATCGGTCTCATTGAACAGCACCGGGTCGCCGACCTTGTAGGTGCCCGCCCGCCAACTGACGGGCTGATTGGGGTTGCTGCTCTGGAGGAAGCGGTTGACGTTGTTGATCCCATAGAGACCGTCGTAGTTGAGGCACAGGATGATCTCGTCCTTGCGCTGCGCCTCGAACAGGGTCTTGTCGAGCATGGTCGAGTAGCCGTTGCGGGCGAGGACCTCGGCGATGTCGTCATCGATGCGCCGAACCTTGTTCCAGAAGCCCAGCAGCGACTCGTTCTTCGTCCGGTAGGGCGTCGTAAGCTCGAACACCGCCGTCGCCGGGATGAACGAGCGGATGATGCTGAACCAGTTGCCGAACTGGATCGACTCGATCTGGAAGACGTCGCCCACCAGGACAAGCAGCTTGAAGGACGTTCGCTCCAGCACCTTGAGCAGGTCAGCGTTACCGACGGTGCTGCACTCGTCAATCACCACGAGGTCATAGTCCGTCGGGTCGCTGCGACCCTTCTGACTACTGATCGTACGGAAGGTCGAGTTCTGGGCGGTGACCTTGCGCTCCAGGTTGTCCTTCGCCGGGTTCGTGTGCGCGAGGAACAGCTTGGTCTTGTCGTTGAAGTACTGAGCGATGTGGTCAACCATCGTCGATTTGCCCGTGCCAGCGGCGCCATAGATCAGTGCCACCTTGGACTGGCTGAACAGCCGCTTGAGCGCGTCCTCCTTGACGTCGTCGTCGATGCCGTGCGTGGTCTCATCGAGCCAACGCTCGACGGCCTCCGTGTATCCGTCGATTCCGGCGCCCGCAGACTCCTGCAGCTTCTCAACGATCGCGAGCGTGTCGTCCTCGTACCCCCGAATGAAGACATGGCCTCGGTCCTGCACAAGTTGACGCCCGGTGTGCTTGTAGTAGAGCTTGCCGTTGTAGGTGGCCATCAGTTTGGCGACGTCGCCGAGGGGTTCGAGGTCGGCCACGGGCGTGTACAGCATCCCGTGGCGCTCGACGTTGTTGCGCACCCGTCGAGCCAGCAGCTCATGATTGCGGTTGGTCGAGTCGAGACTCTCCACGAGATCCCAGTAGCGCGGGTTGTGCCCTGGCAGCGAGGTGCAGAAGGGCATCTGGTCGAACGGGATGCAGCCGTAGAGCAGGTTCAGGTCAGACAGACGGCTGCACGGCTCCCGGCTGTACTGCGGCTTGAGGAGCTGGTTGTGCATCCGGAGCATGAGGTAGCGAATGACGTTGCTGCCCGGGGCGCCTAAGCGCACAATGCGGCGGGCCTCATCCAGCACTGGAAAGATCTGCGGCTTGGTCGTGTCGGCAGTGCCCGCGACCTTGGTCGCCTCGTACTGCTCGTCGGGCACGTCGATCAGATCAAGGAGGCTGCCGGACCCCACCGTCAGGCCGTTCATGAGGTAGCGGTACTCGGCCGAGCCGACGCTGACCTTGATGTTGCCGCCCAGGAGACGCGCGAAGTTGTTGAACTCGCACGGGCGTATTGAGACCTCCCAGTCGCTGATGATGGTGATCGGCATCGTCTGGTCGAGGACGTGGATCGAGTCGCGCTGGAGGGTCAGCATGGCCGAGTACTTGTCGGTCATGTCGATGTGCGTGAACGCGATGATGCGATCGAACTTGCTGACCTTGTTCACCGCCCGGTAGAAGGTCACCTCGTAGTAGATGCGGCCGCCGACGAAGAAGGGACGCGTCTTGTGGATGTAGTAGCGATCCCGCGCGCCGCTGCCCGACCTGGTCCTGCGCAGCGCTTCGATCCGAGCGGCGATCTTCTCGTGGTACTCCTGCAAGGACGGGTCCAGATCAACCGGGAAGGACTCCAGGTTGGCGAGCACATCTATGCCGCAGCTGTCCTTGAGCAGCGTCCGGATGCGCAGCAGGTACTCGTAGTACTTGAGCATTAGGCGCTCGGAAGCGTCGCCGTCCATGGTGTAGTGCGAGGCGCTGGCTTCCAGGAGTTTGTGAAACCGGCTCAGAAAGCTGTACTGCCCCTTGCCCTTGACGAAAGCCAGTCCGAGCCCGATGGCCGGGTAGTTGTACTCGGCGTCAGAGGTGCCGAGCTTGAGGCGGACGGCCACGCCTTCGACCAGGTTCCGGAGCTGAGCCAGAAGGTTCTGGGACAGCAGGTCGCGCTGATCGGGCAGCGAGGCGATGTTCTGACAGATGGCTTCATCTGTGCTCCGGATGTGCTCGCCTACCGTGGTCATAGGCCCTCACGTCCCGGTTCCAGCGGATGCTCGGTCGAGTGCGTACTTGCCTGTTCCAAGTCGCGCCAGGTGGGCACGAGGGCGGTCATCATGGCCTTGAACTGCTTGCCGTGGTCGCGGTACTTGAGGTGCAGCAACTCGTGGACGATGACGTAGTCCTGAAAGTCCGCCGGCTCTCTGGCGAGGTCATCCGCCAGAGTCACGACTCCATCCGGCGCGCACGAGCCCCACTTGCCCGGTAGGCGCTGGATCTGGACCTGCTCCGGGTTGACCTTGAGCTTGACCGCCCAGCCCATCGCCCGCCGGCGGAGCTGCTGCTCGGGGTAGAGCGACGACCGGGTAGCCATCAGCGGGCCCCCTGCAGCACCTGCATGATCTTGTCGATCGCGTCGGCCCGCTCGTCCTTGCCGAGGGCGAGCAACGGCTTGTAGAGCTGGCCGCGCAGTCGCCGGCGCTCCTCGGAGTTCTCGCGCCAGGTCGGGAACTTGGCCAGTACCGTCTCGATCTCGCGAGCGGCTGTCATGGCGTCGAAGCCAGCAGAGTCGGCGTTGCTCTCATGGCTGAGCGTCCAGAACACCGAGAAGCCGACGCTCGACAGACCGCTGTCCTCAGCCTGCTTCTTGGCCTCGGCCTTCTCGCGGACCAGCGCCGACAACTCGTCCATGGCGGCGATCCCGTCGATCTTCCTGGTCTCCATGTCGAGCAGGATCCGGTCGGCCTTGACGCGGATGCTCTGCAGGACGACGGCACCGGCCGGGTCGTCCTCCATCTCCTTCTTGAGCCCGCGCAGCAGGTTGTGGACCTTGCCCTCATCCGGACCCTCATCGGTCTTGAGCGACTCCAGCGCCTCGATGTCGAAGGTGACCACCTTGGAGAAGCGGCCGAGCCCCTCCTGCATGGCACCCTCCTCGATCAAGCGCTTGGTCTTGTGCTCCAGGTCGCCGAGGAAGGAACCGGTCTCGGAGAAAGCCGCCCGCACCGCGGCGTACAGCTGGCTGAGGCGCTTGTAGGTGGTGATGTGATCCCGGAGCTGGGCATCCGGCGAAAGGATCTCCCACAGGGCCTCGACGTCCTTGTAGTCGTCGTAGAAGACCTTTCGGGCCTCCGGGTCGAGGAACTTGCCGTAGACAACGCTCTCCAGCTGGGCGTCCGGAGTGAGCCTGCTATCGACATCGAGGTACTCGCCCGCGGCCGCCGCGATCTTCTCGTGCAGGCTGGCCATCAGAACGTCGAGGTCTTCAAGCGCACCCTTGACGTCCGCCGCGTCGAAGGTCAGCGCCTTGGTGATGTTGCGCAGGATGCCGACGAAGTCGACGACCAGGCCGACGCGCTTCATGACGTTGTTGTCGTCGATGTACGGCCGGTTGACCCGAGCTAGCGACTGCAGCAGGACGTGGTTGCGCATCGGCTTGTCCAGGTACATCGCGTAGAGCACGGGGGCGTCGTACCCGGTCAGCAACTTGTCGGTGACGATGAGGATCCTGGGCTCCTCGTCCGCCTTCTTGAACAGCTTGCGGACGTCCTCCTCCCGACTCTCCGTGATCTGCAGGGCGTGGACGTCCGGCCGGTCGACGATGTCGTTCGGGTTCTTGGAGTAGACGACCTCCGACCACTCCGGCGGCAGGTAGCGGTCCAGCGCCCGCTTGTACTTGGCGCAGGCCTCGCGGTCGACGGCCACGATGAAGGCCTTGTAGCCGAGCGGATCGACGTTCTCCCGGAAGTGCTCGGCGACGAACTTGGCCACCTTCTCGACCCGGTCTTCGGCACCGAGGAAGGCCCGCACGCCGACAGCCCGGTCGAGGACCTTGTTCAGCTCCTCGATGTCGGTGACGTCCTCCTCGTCGGCCAAAGCGAAGAACTGCTGCTCCAGGTCCTCGGTGGCCATGGTCATCTCGGACGGCGCCAGCATGTACTTGATCGGGAGGGTCGTTTCGTCCGTAATCGACTCGATGATCGAGTACTTGTCGAGGTACCCGTCCTCATCCTGGGCACCGAAGACTTGGAACGAACCGGAGCCCGCGTGGCTGCTGCCGACAGGCGTACCCGTGAACCCGACTATCGTGGCGTTCGGGACAGCGCCCATCAGGTAGGAGCCGAGGTCAGCGGCCACCGAGCGGTGCGCCTCGTCAATGAAGACGTAGATGTTGTCGCGCAACGAGCTGTTCTTCCGGATGTCCTCGAACTTGTGGATCATCGCGACGACCAGACCGCGGAAGTCCGAGTCGAAGATGTCCTGAAGGTCAGCCTTGCTGTCCGCCCGACGCCAGGCGATCGCACTGGACTGCATCTCGCCGATCAGGCGCTCGACCCAGCCCTTGAGCTGACCCTCTAGCTCGTTGCGGTCGACCACCAGGATGACCGTCGAGCCGGCGAAGCGGGACTGGTCTTCGAGAATCTGCTTTGCCGCCGTCAACAGCGTGAACGTCTTGCCGGAGCCCTGGGTGTGCCAGATCAGGCCACGGTCCTTCTCATGGTCGTCACAGCGCGCGACGATTTTGTCGACCGCCACCCTCTGGTGCTCGCGCAGGACCGACTTCTTCGTCTCGCCATCCTCGACGTAGAAGAGGATCCAGTCCTTGAGGGTGCGCAGGAAGTCGTGCGGATCGAAGAAGGCCTGGACGGCCGAGCGGTACTCCTCGTCCTCGGTGTGCTTCCACTTGAAGATGAAGCGACGGCTGACGTTCCAGGTCACGCCGTACCAGTAGCCGAGCAGGTGCGTGACGTTGTGCAGCTGCGTCTGGGCGAGCAGCTCCGGCGTCTCGATCTCGTACCGACGCAACTGCGTGATCGCTCGGGTCAGGGCGTCGCCGTCCTTGGGATTCTTGTGCTCCACGATAGTCGCCGGGATGCCGTTGACCACGAACATGACGTCGGCCCGGTTGCCCTTGCGGACGATGGGGTCGATCCGCCACTCCCAGGTGACGTGCAAGGCGTTGCTCTCGGGGTGGTCGAAGTCGATGAGGCGGACCGGCCGCATCCGGTTCTCGTTCTCGTCGCGCCACATGTGCTCGCCGCGCATCCACTTGAGCACTTCCCAGTTGCCCTCGATGCCCGGCGGCGCGATGGCCTCGATGGTCTCGATGATCGAGCGCGCCTGGTCCTCGCTGAGCCACGGGTTGAAGTCGAGGATCTTCTCCTCGAGCACGTCCGCGAACAGCATGTTCTGAGGACCATGGCGCAGCGCCTCGGCGTCGGTCGGCGACAGCGGTGTCCAGCCCACCTCCGCGGCGTGGTCGACCATGGGGAACTGGACGGTGTACGCCTCGCCGATCTTCAGCGTGGTCATGCGGTCGCCTCCTCGACGACAGGCAGGGCGGACTCGTCAAGGTCGTCGAGCCGCAGTTCGCCGCCGAGCAGACCCTCCAGAAGCGAGTTCAGGACACCTGCGAGCAGTTCCGCCTTGCGTGTGTGTAGGTTCGCCTTGGCATCGATCGCCTTCAGGATCGCGATGATGCCATCTGCTTCCGCCGGATCCGCTGGACAGGCGACTTCGAATGTCTCGACGTCGTTGAGATTGAGGGTCATGGTGCCGTGGGCCGACCGAGCGATTCGGTGGAGCAAGCGATCCTTGCCTGCATAGATTGCCTCGCGCAGGAAGCGCCCCGAGACCTCCCCCCGAGACACGAGGGCCTTGACGTCCTGGTTGAAGGCCATTGGACGAGAAATGACGGCTACCGGCAGGTCCTTGGCGAGCCCCATGCCGCGGACGAGCAAGAGGACCGCGTCCTCCGGGGCGAGGCGACTTCCGGCCTCGACCCCATCGACCGACAGGTGATCGATCGCGTCGTCGAGCACCGGAGCCTTGAGGTCCTTGCCCGAGATCCACGGCACGTCGCCCTTCCAGAACGCTGGATCGGACTTGCGCGGGGTGCCGCCACTCCAGATGTCGCACAAGCCCTTGATCGAACGCGGACTCCAGCTCGTAGGCATCTCCCCGATGTCGGTCTCCTTGAGCTCCTCGCCGTTGAGCCCGCGAGTGAACAGCTCAGCTCGCGTTGCGCGCCCAAGCTCGACGGTCCGAGCGCCGCTTGTCGCCTCGAACCGTGCCGCCTCCAGCACGGCATCGAGCAGGCCAACCATCCGCTCCTGCTCCGGCAAGGGTGGTACGACGATCGGGAGAGACTCGAGCACGCCGATGTTGACGCCACCCTTGAGGCGATCGCCCTTGTGCTGGTCAACATGCGCCCAGTAGGCGGTGCTCTGCATGTAGTAGTAGAGGTAGCGCGGGTGGAGCAGGTCGGCCTTCGTCCGGAGGCGGATGAGGTAGGAAGCGAAGACAGCCTCAGCTGGCGTCGACTCGATGTAGAACGACTTGCCGGTGGTCGCCCCGATTCGGGCTACGACCAGATCGCCCGGCATGAGCTTCTTACTGGCCAGTACGTCAGTCGAGCACTCGCAGTACGGGACCGTCGACCAGTCGACCTGACCCTCCTGGATGTCGGTGATGCGAAGGAACTTGGTCCCGGTTGGATCGTCGCTGGCGCTGTCCGTGTATCCGTACTCCGGTCGCTCGATGTAGTCCGACAGCGCACCAGTCACCCACCCGGCGGACAGGACGTCAGCGCCGTCGACCGCCAACGCCGCACTCATCGCGCCACCTCAGGCGCCGCTGCGCTGGAGACACCAGACCTGAGAGGCGCCAGGAGGGCGAAGAGCCTCTGGTCAAGCACCTGGCCCTCCTCCGACAGCGCCATCACCTGCTCGATCAGGTCACCGATCGGGAGAGAGGCCGGCGCGTTGGCCTGGGCCACCCAGCGGCTGGGGCTGAGGTTGTAGTCGGCCTCCCTAGCCTGCTCCGTCGTGATGATGTTGACCTCGCCCTCGATTGGCTGGCCCGAGCGGTACAAGTCGGCGAGCTGTTCGAGTTCCTCTTCGATCAGGTGGTTCTTAGGCCTGCCCTTGCGGAAGCGCCTGGAGGCGTTGAGCAGGACGATCTTGCCCTTGCGCGCGGCTGGCTTGCGCTTGTTGAGGATGACGATGATCCCGGCCGCCGGGGTGTTGTAGAAGAGGTTGTCCGGAAGGAGGATCACGCCCTCGACGTAGTCGCGGTCGACGAACCACTTCCGGATGTTGCGCTCCTTGTCCTCGTTCTTGGAGCCGGAGCCACGGGATACGGCACCCGCGTCTATGACGACTGCTGCCCGGCCGCCGTCGCCCATTGAGCCGAGGGTGTGCTGGAGCCAGGCCCAGTCGCCCTTGCCGGACGTGACGCCACCAGCCTTGGTGAAGCGGTCGTACGGGTCGTTGTCGAAGATCTCGGTCGAGAAGGTCTGGTTCCACATCGGATTGGCGACCACGATGTCGAAACGCTGGAGCCCGCCGGCAGCGTCACGGAACTTCGGGTTGATCATGGTGTCGCCGCGCCGGATGTCGACGTCCATGTCATGGATAATCGCGTTCATCTTGGCAACGGCGTAGCTCTCGGCCTGGAGCTCCTGGCCAAACAGCTTGAGCGGCACCTTGCTGGTCGGGTCAAGCTCGCGAGCGATGAGCTGCAGCTTGATCAGCAAACCGCCGGACCCGCAGGCGTAGTCGTAGCAGGTCTCACCCGGCTTGGCCCGCATGATGCGCGCCATGAGGAAGCCGACCTCGGTCGGGGTGAAGAACTCGCCAGCCGATTGGCCCGAGCCCTCAGCAAACTTCCGCAGCAAGTACTCGTAGGCACGGCCGAGGAAGTCCGGCTGGACGTCCGCCAAGCCCAGGCGGTAGCGAGGATCCGAGAAGGTCTGCACTACGTCCTTGAGCTTGGACGGGTTTATGTCGCGCTCGCCGTTGCGCACCTCGGCGAAGTCGACGATGTCGATGACGCCGGCCAGGCTCGGGTTGTAGCGGACGACGGCGCGGACGGCCTTGGTCAGGTGCTCCCCGATGTCCTTCGGGGCCGTCGACCGGCCGCGCTCGTCCAGCGGCCACTCGAACGTGTCGCGCTCGGAGATGACGGCCCAGCGGGCCGCCGGCGGCAGATAGAAGCGGAGGACCGAGTGATCAGACTCAGCGATCTCCAGGGCGACGGCGCGGTCGCCGTACTCCTCTGCCAGACGCGAGATCTCGTCGTCGAAGACGTCTGAGAGGCGCTTCATGAAGAGCAGCGGCAGCAGGTAGTCCTTGTACTTGGCCGCGTCCTTCTCGCCACGGATCGAGCAGGCGGCGTCCCAGAGCATCTGCTCCATGGGCTTGGTTGTTTTGGCGACAGCCTTGCCCGTGCGCCGGCGATGTCCCGACGTCACGATCGGCGCGTCGCCAGGGTCGGCGGCATCGACGCCTGCCTCCTCCGCCAGCGCCAGGATGCGAGCCATCTTGGCCTTCTGCACCTTCGTGGAGCCGTCACCACCCTCCCAGCGATTCACAGTGGCAATCGAGACGCCGAGGCGTTCCGCAAGCTCCTTCTGAGTGAGCTCGAGGTTGGCCCTGATGGCTCGGAGCGCGGTCGGGATCGCTGCTGCAAATGTCATGTTTGCTATCTTTGCGACATCGCATAGGTGAGTCAACCCTGGCTCACCCGGTTGGGCGTGTTGGCGCCTCGTCACGCCTCCCGAGCCAATTCCGACGCATGGGGCTGCACGTGAGCGTCATGCGCCCCAGCGATCTCTTGACAACCGCGCGAGGTCTACTCCGTCCCGGCCGGTGGCTACAGTTGCGCCGCACCGCTCAGGATCGCTCCATGAGTAGATCAGCCTCGGGCACGGCCCGCTCGAACTGCGAAGCAAGGATGGGCTCGATGACGCCCGCCAGTGGATCGGGCTTCCCGGCGGCCGTCGCGTACGCATCGCGGAGCTCGTCATAGACGGTCCGTGGCATGCCGACGGTCTGATCGGCGAGCTTGGCGGCGGCGAGCTCAGGGCTGTCGGTGACTTGCGGGCCCGTGAGGTCCCGTGCGCGGCCCACCGGACGGCTGGCAGGCAGATGCTCAAGGGTCGCCGCGTTCCACTCAGCGATGGATGCGCTGATCTGGGTCGCCGCGCGCAACGCCTGGGCGACGTCTCTCGCCCCCAGGGCGCTCGCCGCCGCATCAGCGCCAAGAGGCGCGACGTCCCGCAAGAGTGAGAACACCCGTCGCGAGTGCCCGACGACACCAGCATGGGCCGACACCGCCGATCGCCACGGCTGGAGAGTGCGGGCCGCCGCGCGCCACGACCGCGCTCGCCCGCTCGCACCGTCCAGAACAGTCCCTGAGGTGGGCGTCCCATCGCGCGCGATCGCCGCCTGGAATGCCTGCGCATGCGTGTTGATCGCCACGCAGAGCGCCGCGAAGACCTTCAGGTCTTCCACCGACGGCCGGCCGGGCTGCGCTGCGGCCCACGCGCGCGCCCGCAGGTGGACGAGCCGGTCGCCGAGTTCGAGGAGCGGGTGACTGGTGTCGACGCTCGGTCGGGCCAGGTGAACGTCCTCGAGCGAGTTGGTGCCCGGGCCGGCCCGGGCGCACTCGCGTGCGAGGACCTGCGCGGTGAGCGTGTCCGGGAGTTGCTGCCGGAGCCGCTCAGGCTCGAGCCCGGCGGCGACCAGCCGCTTCTCGAGGATGGCCCCGGCCTCGAGCACGGTGCACGTCAGGTCGGCAAGGTTCACGACCGCTGCGCGCCGAGTGTCGGCTGATCCCAGAACCGGGCCCAGGTCCGGGGAGCGTGCCCGACCGCCGTACTCGGCGTGTGTGGCGAGCAGGTCGCCGGCGGCACCGACAGCGACGGCCGCCGCGCGCCAGTGACTCGACCGGGCGGTGGGCTCGAGTTCGACCTGGCGCCCGGCGATGTCGCGCAGCTGGAGTGACATGGCCGCAGTGACGGCATCGATGCCGACGGGGTGGCTGGGTCGGAGAGAGGTGGGCTGGGCGTGCGGGTGCAGGAGCTGCCGGGTGTGCCGATCAAGTGCCCCAACCAGGTTGCGGTAGGCCGTGACCGTCGCGAGCTCGCGCTTGAGCGTCGTCGGCTCGCGTGCTGTGGTGATCGCACGGGCGACCTCCTCGGCCGCGCGGAGCATGAGCGCCCCGTAGGTTGTGCTCACGACCCGCGTCCGGCCAGCGTCTCCTGGGCTCGGAACAGCAGAGCCCAGGCTCGCATCCCCGCCTGAACCTGCCGGGAGGTCGACTTGCCACCTGAGGTCAGGGCGCTGATCAGGACCAGGGCGTGGTTGATCAAGTAGGACAGTCGGCGGATCGCGGCGTCGCGCGCCGGGTTCCCAAGGCCGAGGTCGATGTCGATCGCCCGCGCCGTGCCCGTCGGATCGGCCCACTCGAGCTCGGACACCGCCAGCGCGACGTCGAGCCCGGCGTAGGTGAGCGTGAGGTCCTCGTCCGAGCCATCGACGGAGGCAAGGCGCTGCACCTCGCGACCGACGGCGTAGGCGATCGACCACACGCCTGACCAGTCCTCGGGCCGCACCGTCAGTGCCTCCAGGGATTCGTCCCAGCAGGTCGGCATGATCGTCGCTCCTTCGCCCTCGACAAGATCCCGACTAACGCTGCCCGTCACTTGAAGCTCGACACGCGCCGGCCCTCATGGCCTGTGGATCTCGCAACTGTTGGGCATGGGTGCGCCGAGGTGGAGAAGACGGGCGCCGAAGCGTTCAAGGGGCCCGGACCGGCGGCGGGCGCCTCGAAGGAGCGGTCGGCGACGTCACCCGCGCGCGACCCGCGACACGGCAGGTGGCGACGGTGTCCCGCATCGCCAGGTCAGGCGCCTACGACACCTCCTCCTCCGGCCGACAACGGCGCGAGGCCTCAGTCGTCGGGCGCGAGCCCGAAGCGCGCTGTCAGCCGCTCGATCGTGAACTGCTGGCGGAGCTTGCAGGCGCTGTTCTGGTTGGCGAACATGCCCTTCTCCCAGTAGGCGGAGTCGCGCCCGACAGCGGCGATCCAACGGACGGGGACGACGTACTCTGCGGTCTCGTCCGTCACATCGTCGGGGCTCTCGCCATGCCAGTACGGGAACTGCAACTCCCGGCTGGCCAGGGGCACCCACACTCCGTCGACCAGAACTTGAGCGGCGTCGAAGCGCTTGGCTGGGCCGAGCGTCTCACCGACCCCGACGAATCCCGCCTTGGCGATGTGTACGAACACTCGCGCCCCGACCGGCAAGCCTCGCAACGTGCGCGAGTACCAAGGGTCTCCACCCGCGGAGATGAACCCGTACCGCCGGCCGTCCTCCCATGACCTGCCGAGCCCGTCTCCGAAGGAGACGAACCAGTCACGCCCGTTCCATTCAGCGCGCTTGCCTGCCTTGCGGCCAGCGACGTCGGCCGAGGCTTCGTCGGGCTGCATCAACCAACTGCGGGCCAGATAGCGACGATCTCCGTCCTGCAGGTAGGAGAAGAAGACCGCGTTGATTGGGACACCGAACGAGGCCAGGTACTCCACAATGCGCTCTGAGCCGGGGTCGAGTTCGGACGCGACGATCGTCAGTTGCAGCTCGCTGTTGAGCTCATCGGGCGGCGGGGTCCGGAACGCGTCCTCGAACGCGGCCTCGAAGGGCTGGGAGAGCAAACCGTTCGCGATCTCGATTACGTGATCGCGGTCCAGGTTCGTCACCCACGACCCGTAGTCCAGGAGCTGGGCAACGACGTCCCGCGGGGTGCGGTCGCGTTTGAGTTCCAGCACGTGGAGGTTGCCGTCGGCGTCGATTGCCAGTAGGTCGATGTACTTGCCATGCGGCGTGCGCACCTGCCGCCCGATCACCAGCAGCGGCTCCCCGAGCAGCGTCGGATCGCGCTGGAGGAACTCCTCGAGCTCCCGCTCGGACGGCATCGCCTCAACCGGCAGTCGCCGCGGCGACCCGCCGTCGATCCGCCACACGCCCATCTCCACTGGCACGCGCACCACCCCCGTCGTGGACGAGGCTGCCAGATCCGGCGCTACTTCGTCAGCGCCGTCGCACGTCCTGTGCGGCGAGCCACACGCCGAGCACTGGCCAGCGCGTGTCTCTGATCCCGACGAGCACGTCGTGGCCGGCCCACGCTTCCGCCGTGGTGTCGATCAAGTCGAGGCCGTCGTGCTCCCACACGATCCACGCGGTGACGGCGATCGGCGACCGCGCCCGCGCTTGACCGGCGGCCGGCAGAATCGGTCGTGCGTTGCGGATAGCCTGCCGGTCGCTCGCATGGGCATCGTGGCTGAGTAGCTCCTGCTCGGAGCGCGACGCCGGCTCGGCGTCGCCAGTCCGACCCTGCTTCATGTCGAACAAGCGTACGACTCTCTCGTCCGCGTGCTCACAGCCGGAAGCCCGCCCATGGCACGCCAACGCAGGAGAGCTCAACGGGAAAGACCCGGAGTCTTCCCGACGGGTACGTGGGGCGGGCCGACGGCTTCGGTGGGTCGGTGGCCGGCGTCCCAGGTGCCAACGCAGGCGTTGCGCACCGCGTGAACCACACCATCGGACCCGCGCGGAACTCCCCGCCCTGGTCGGAACCCCTGCGCCACCCGCCTGAACTCGCCAACCGACGGCGACCAAGCGACCAAGAGCGGCCAAGAGCCCGCCGTCCGGGCGATCGACGCCCGAGCCACCCGGCAAGATCAAAGGTGTCGGGACTCGTCTGGCTCTTCCGCTCGTGGTCAGCGCTGTCGCCGCTTCGCGAAAACTGACCCCGTGAGGGTCGGCGGGACCCACAGGGGGTCAGAATCCAGAGAGCGTTGACAAGCGCGCTCGGCCCGGCGCCGAGCGCCCGTCTTCTCCGACCGCTCGCAGCCAGGCCCCGTAGGAGGACGCGCAGCTCGGGCCGCCACGCCGCCTCCGGAATCGAGGCCTTCATGATGTCGATGCACCGGCTCACGGCCGGTGCCGGCTACCAGTACCTGCTGCGCCACACCGCGACCGGCGACACCGATCGCACCGGTCCTGACAGGCTCGCCGGGTACTACGCACAGTCCGGCAACCCGCCCGGCCGCTGGCTCGGGTCGGGCCTCGCCGGCCTCGCCTGCGGCGACGACCCCATCCAAGAGGGCACCATCGTCACCGAGGAGTCGATGGCTCTCCTCTTCGGCCAGGGTCGCGATCCGAGCACCGGCGAGCCGCTCGGCCGCGCGTACCCGTCGTTCACCTCCGCGGCTGACCGCATCACCACCGCGATCGCTCGACTCCCTGCGACGATGGGAGTTCTCGAGCGCGACACCGCCGTCGAGACCATCCGACGCGTCGAACTCGCCAAGCCCACCCGCGCCGCGGTCGCCGGGTTCGACCTCGCGTTCACGGTCCCGAAGTCCGCCTCGGTCTTGTGGGCCCTGGCCGATGAGCCCACCCGCACCGCTGTCCTCGCCGCTCACCGCGCTGCGGTCGCGCAGTCGCTGGAGCTCCTGACCAGCATCGCGCTGTTCACCCGCGTCGGCACACGCTCATGCGCGCAGGTCGCCACCAGGGGTCCGATCGCTGCCGCGTTCGACCACTGGGACACCCGCACCGGCGACCCGAACCTGCACACCCACCTGGTCCTGGCGAACAAGGTGCAGGGTCTCGACGGCCTGTGGCGCTCGGTCGACTCCCGAGCGCTGCACCACGCGGTCGTCGCGATCTCAGAGGTCTACGACAACCTGCTCGCAGACGAGCTCGCCCGCCGCCTGCCCGTCGCGTGGGGGTGGCGCACACGCGGCCCCCGGCGCTCACCCGCGTTCGAGCTCGCCGGCATCCCCGACCCGCTGCTTGCCGTGTTTTCCACCCGCTCCACCCAGATCGATGCCGCGATGACCGCCGCCGTCGGCGACTTCGTCGAGGCTCACGGGCGCGGGCCCAACCGCGTCGAGATCGTGCGCCTGCGCCAGCGCGTCACCCGCGCCACCCGTCCCGACAAGCACGTGCGCCCCCTCGCCGACCTGATCTCCGCCTGGCGACGCCGCAGCACAGATGCCACCGGCCGCACCCCCGAGGAACTGGTCGCTGCCGCGATCCTTACCTCCCACGAACGCCCGCTCGTCGCCGCGCAGGTCTCTGCGACGGTGGTCGACCGGCTGGCGTCCGCGGCGCTCGACGAGGTCCTCACCCGTCGATCCACCTGGACCCGCGCGAACCTGCTCGCAGAGGCAGCGCGCGTCACGCGCGGGCTGCGGATGGCCAGCCCCGAAGACCGCCACGCTCTACACGACCGCGTCGTCGGGGCCGCCCTCGACCGGTGCGTGAGCCTGGCCGCCCCCGAGGTGTTCGCCGTCGGGCCCGAGTACCGACGCGGCGATGGAACCTCGGTGTTCGACCGGCCAGGCGAGCACCGATTCACCGACCACCGCATCCTCGACGCCGAGGCCCGGCTCATGGCCGCCATCGACGACGCCGACGCCCCGGTCGCCTACCTCTCGCAGGTCGCGACCGTCACCGAGCGGCCGCTCAGCCGCCCGCGCGGGCGGCCAAGCGCCAGCCTCGCCCCCGACCAGGCCGGGGCCGTACGGGCGATCGCGACCTCCGGCAACCGCGTCGACGTCCTGGTGGGCCCGGCCGGAACCGGCAAGACCACGACCCTCCTGGCCTTGGCCCGCGCGTGGTCCGCGACCCACGGCGCCGGCTCGGTCATCGGCCTCGCCCCCTCAGCCACCGCCGCTGCGGAACTGGCCGACGCGCTCGGCATCGGGTGCGAGAACACCGCCAAGTGGCTGCACGAGTCCACCGGTCCCGGCAGGGCGCGCCGAGCCGAGCGGGCCGCCGCCTTGACGGCCGAGCGCGCCCAAGTCAACGCACACCACCACGTCGGCCGAGCCCGGGCGCTCGACAACCAGCTCGCGGCCCTGCATCGCGCCGACGCCGATTGGTCGCTGCACCCGGGGCAGCTGCTCATCGTCGACGAGGCTTCGCTTGCCGGCACCCTTCCCCTGGACGTGCTCGTAGCCCAGGCCAGCGGGGCCGGGTCGAAGGTGCTCCTGGTCGGCGACCACGCCCAGCTCTCCGCCGTCGACGCCGGCGGCGCGTTCCACCTCCTCGCCGAGCGCGGACGCCCGGTCGTGCTGTCCTCCCTGTGGCGGTTCTCCCAGAGTTGGGAGGCCGACGCGACCCGGCAGCTACGGACGGGTCGGCCGGCCTCGATCGACGCCTACGCCGAGCACGACCGCATCAGCGCCGGACCTCACGAGGCCATGCTCGAGGACGCCTACACCCAGTGGCAGCAGTCCGAGGCCGACGGGCACTCGGCGATCCTGCTCGCCGCTGACGGGCGCAGCGTCCACGCCCTCAACGAGCGCGCCCACGCCGACCGCGTCGCCGACGGCCTCGTTGCTCCCGACGGCGTGGCCACGGCAGCGGGCGACACCATCGCCCGCGGCGACCGCATCCTGACTCGAGCCAACGCACGGAACCTGACCACGCCCGACGGCGGCCATGTCCGCAACGGCGAGATCTGGGACGTCCTCGCCACTCACCCGGACGGGTCGATCACCGTGACCCGCGCCGGCCGCGACCGCCGTGGGCAAAGGCTGACCGTCACCTTGCCCTCGGACTACGTCGCTCACGATGTCGACCTTGGCTACGCCACGACCACCCACCGCGCCCAAGGCGTCACCGTCGACCACGCCCACGTCCTGGCTGCCTCCGGCATGACCCGCGAGAACCTCTACGTCGCGATGACGCGCGGCCGCCACCTCAACCGCGTCTACGTCACCCTCGACACCGTCGACGCACTCTGCGACGGCCTGCCCGACCAGCACCGAGCCGCCAGCGCTCGCGACATCCTCGACCGCATCCTCGACACGCGCGGCGCCGAACTGTCCGCGACACAGACCATCCAGCAGGCTCTAGCCGACGCGGAGTCCGTCGAACGTCTCGAGCCGATCCGCGCGACTCTGCTCGCCGACGTCGCCAGCCGACGCTGGCGCGGGGCGCTTGTCGAGTGTGGGTTGGGCGAGGGCGAGGCCGACGCGGTCTGGGCGGCCGCCGCGCGCGGCGAGCTGGTCGCCACGCTGCGCCGAGGCGAAGCCGCGGGGTTCGCCATGCGGGACGTCCTGGCCGCTGCGGTGCGCGGGCAGCGTGGCAAGGCCGGTGATGAGCTTGCCGCGAGTCTTGCCAACGGGCTCGGCGGCTGGCTCGACCGGCACAGCGAGGACCGCGGGGCCCCCGAGGGCATGCCCGGTTGGCGGGAATCCGTGCCCGCGGGCGACCCCGCCGCCGGAACCCTGCGGCAAGTGGAGGCGGTCCTCTCCAGGAAGCAGCCGGGGCTGACGGACGCTGCTCAGGACGGCTGGCTCCGGCCATGCCCGATCGAAGGCGGCGACGAACCGGAGCCAGCCACAGCGCAGCCGGCCCACGCCTGGACTCCGCAGCCACTGGCCGAACGCGACAACGACGTGCCCACCCATCGCATCGAGAGCGGACCCAGCCGATGACGTCGCCCGCTCACCCGCAGCCGGCCCGCCACTTCGGCCCGACGGGGCCGATCACCTGGGCGTTCCTGACCGCCGAGCAGGAGACCGAGCAGATCAAGGAACTCCGCCTGTGGGTCGAGTGGCTGGTGTGGCGATTCGCCCTCGACCACCGCACCATCCCGGAGTGCTGGGCCCAGCACGGGGCCATCGTCGAGGAACTCTCCGCTCTCTACACCGCCTGGCAAGACGCCTACACCCACAGCGCCGAGGCCGAGGCGCCGCTCCAGTGGATGCTTCAATTCGCACTCGCGCGCCAGCGGCTCCGGGACTGGATCGCAGTGACCGGCTGCCGGTCCGGCGAGCATCGAACGCCCGCAAGATAGAGCCGTTGAACTCCACTCGCCTATGCGGAGTGCCGCCCGCGCTTCCGCGGTTGGCCTTCGTCGGCCAGTTCGTACGCGGCGTCGACACGCTTCTGTACGTTGGGGTAGATCGGCGGGCACGTCCGCGCGTAAATCCTGAAGATCTCGTCAGAGAAGCGGAAGAACGCACCCTGTCGCACTTCTCGGAGCGGCGCCCCGAACCCAGTCTGATGCAGTTGTCTTATCAGAGCTCGCGCATCGTCGATACCCAGCGCGTTCGCCATCTGCTCGATGAGCGGCGAAGCCACGGTCGTCTCTGGCGACCACGCGGCAAGTCGAAGCACGATTTCTCGCTCGCGAGACTCCCCGATCGCATGCCGGTAACTATCAGCATATCGCTCGGAAAGCCGCTCTGAGTGGAGGTGTCTAATCGAATACGAAACGTCCGAGCCGGCCACCTCGGCGCGACCGGAATCGAAAGCCCGCTTGAGCGCTGACTGTCCGAGTAGGTGGACGAACCAAGGGAAGCCGCGAGCCACCCTGATTACCCTGCTGCGGGCTCTGGCATGGAAAGTAACCTCGAGCCCGGAACTCCTCAGCACGTATTCCGCGCGGTCAATAATCGCCTCAAGTTCAGCGTCCGACATCGGCGGCACCGCAGTTGGAGCGAGCTGACGCGCGATCGACTCGTGATCCGCCAGCAGCTCGTGATAGCCGTCCGCGATCCCGACGAGAAGGAACTTGAGGTAGGACGATGACCGGTTCTTGATGAGCGACGAAAGGCCTGTCGTGTCGGTCAAGAGATCGAGTTCGTCTACTACGACGAGCACGCGGCGACCCGACCGTGTCGCAATCTCGGAGCATAGGGCATCCAAATGTACCTCAGGGTCGCCTCTTGACCCATCCATCGGGGGCGCGTCAACGTGCTTCGACGACCATTGCTGCTTGAGGAAAGGGGTTTGAATGGTCGTACTGGAGGTACGCTCGGTCGAGGACCGCGAAGGCTCCGGGAGGTGGTCAGCAAGATCCGATTCGATCGCCGTGATGATTGAATGCAGCAACGCTTCAGTGGTTCCGGTTGTGCGACTGCACGACACTCCAACGCTGACAAACGCTTCGTCGCCCGTGATGCTCCGATCCGCAAGCCCAAGCCTGTCGAGCAAGGTGGTATCGCCCTCGGCGATACGCCGCATCTGGTGCGCAAGGCTCGACTTCCCCAGTCCGCGTGGCCCGAAGATCAAGGGCACCGAGCCTGAGACCCGAAGGACATCCGTCAGTTCCTCGACTTGCGGTCTTCTGCCTACGAACCGATCAGGGTCGTCGATCTCCTGTGAGGGCAAGAAGGCATTCACCAGAGCAGACCGCGGTGGGGCTTCCACGGTGCGATCCTAGTTCTGGAGGTCGCCGAAGTGGTGCGCGCGGCTCAACGCCCAGGTAGCACCGGGACCTTCACAGTGTCGGCGGGCGCATCGCCCCGGCACACCGGCTCGGCCCAGCCGAGGTAGCCGACGCCGCTCCGGGCGTACAGGGCGTCAAGGTGGTCCACCCTCGTGACGTACACCCCGCCGTCATACCCGGTCAGGTAGTCGTACGTCTCATTCGAGGTCACGAGGGTTGCGTCGAGGTCGCAGGTCGGCGACGCCTTGACGACGATCGACACGTGACCCGCCGGACGCCCGGTGTCGAAGAACACGAACGAGCCGAGCGGCGCGCAGGTGTCTCCCGGGTGCGCTTTGCCGGAGTCGAGCATCTCTTGCCAGTGCGCGGACGCCGTCGCGTACCCGGAGCTGGCGTACCCGTAGGCGCGGCAGGCGAGCCGGTCGCACAGCCCCGCCCACCCGGAGGTGACGCCCACGTAGGACAGAGCGGTCTGCACCGCGGTGTCGACATCGTGCGGCGAGCCGGGCGGGACCTCGACTCCGGCCGATGAGCCCGCCGCGTCCGCGATGCACCCGGTGCCCGCCTGTCGCAGGGGGTACGAGGTGGCGGGCACCGGGGCGTTGGTGGGCTCGCCGGTCGCCGCGCTGGCGTCGGCACCGGCGAGCGGTGCGACGCTACTCCAGGCGGCCGCGCGGGCGTCAACGGTCTGGATGAACCGCTTGGTGACCTCGGGGATCACCGGGTAGGTGCGCAGCCGGGACTCGCCGGCGTTGTGCGCAATGATCAGAGCGTCGAGCTCGGGCAACGCGGATGACGCCCAGTCTGGGTGTTCGGCGCGGATCGTGCGGACCCCGTCCAGTCGGGCACACAGGTACTCCCCCGCCACGCGCGCGTGGATGTCGCCCTCGCGGACGTCCCAGATGCCGTCGCCGTCGAGGTCCGCCGACCAGGGGTGGCCGTAGGCGCGGGCCCAGACCGAAGCGTTCAGCTGGAACAGGCCCCAGGTGCCGCCGTTGGCGTCGTCGGCATAGGCGTCTGGCCGAAAGCCGGACTCCTGCGCCATGACCGCGGCTACCCACGACTCGGGCAGCTCCGGGCAGGCCGCGACGGTCTCCGCCACCCAGACCCGGGCCTCGGCCGGGACGGGTGCGTCCGCCGCGAGTGCGCCACCTGCCGCGGCGACGCACGTCCCCCCGCCCACCGCGAGCGCAGCGACGATCGCCACCGCCGGAAGAGCGACGAGACCCACGCCGGTCGCCGCGAGCACGCCTCGGATCATGCCCCGATCACCTCCCCGCGACGGCCGCAGCGCGCTCGATCGCCACCTGGCCAGCCCGAAGCTCGTTCACATCTGCGCGGGCCGTCCACGGTTGCAGGCTGAGCAGTGCCGGCTTCGTGTGCCGGAGCAGCACGATCGCCGACCCCAAGGGCAAGGTCCTCAGCGCCGACGGCGGCATCACCGGCATCGTCCGCGTCGAGGTCGACGTGGAGGCTTCCCCGTGGCGGGAACGGTTGGTGGTGTGGGTGAACTCGTCGATCTCGCCGAGAAGGTGAGCAACATCCTCAAGGTCCCGGTACTTGGCCAGGCCGCCGAGCACGAGCTTGACCGTCGCGGCGTCCCAGATCGCGTCGGCCGCGTGCTCGCCCCACCGGCCACGGGCCTGGGCGAGGGATTGCAGCACGGCGAGCGTGGTGATGCCCGTCCCGCCGCCCTCGGCCATCAGCGATGGGAGCGACGGCAGCGGTGTGAGGTTCGCGATCTCGTCAAGGGCGAGCAGCAGGGGCGGGTCGAGCCGAGCGCCCCTTGAGCGCGCGGCAAGGACCCTCGCGGTCTCCGTGACGTCCTCGACGAACGCCGCGATGAGCGGTGCACACGAGCCCGAGGCGACGGCCGACGCGAGCAGGTAGAGCGTGCCGTTCTCGCGCAGGAACTCAGAAGGGTCGAACTCCTTGCCCCGTCCTGGTTCCACGGCGGCGAGGACGTCGGGGTCCGCAAGAGCCGCGAGGGACTGACGCACGCCGAGCCAGATGGAGTCGCGGGTGCGCGGGTCGGCGTGGACCGCTGCGTCGAGAGCGTCGGCCCAGCCGGACGCGGCGGCGGAATCGCGGGCGAGAACGGCGATCGCGTCGGCCGCGAGCGCGGGGTTCAGGGACCAGCGATAGAGATCGCGAGCACCTCGCCCGTCCAGGGCGGCAGCGTGCAGCAGGCAGCGCAGGGCCGTCTCGGTCTGCCCCGTCCAGAAGTCGCTGTCCGTGACCGTGCGGCCAAAGCCCACGCCCGCGGCCAGGCCCCGAGCACGGACCAAGGCGGTCCGCGGCAGCTCGCAGCCGCGGACCGGGGACCAGGCGAGCCCGCCTGGCAGACCGGCAAGCCGCTGCGGGTCGAACGCGGCGACGGGCCCTCGGGACTCCCGGGCGTACCAGGTGACTGCGAGCGCATCGGGCCGGGTCGACGTCGCCACCACCGGTCCAGGCGCGTCGAGAACCCAGGGGATCACCACGTGCAGGCCCTTGCCCATCCGGGGCGGTCCGACGAGCAGCGCGGAGTCCTCAACCGTGCACCAGACCGAACGCCGGCCGATGGCACCCAGGCGGTAGCCGACGTCGGTGGGCGACGGCTTGATCCCCACGAGGGAGGGGCGAACGACGTCAGCCCGCCGCAGGACGGAACGCGCGCCAGCGATGGCGAGCACCTCACCTGCCGTCGCCAGCCCAGGGATCTCACGGCCGACGGCGCCGCCCGACGGCCCGGTGGCGCGTCGCATCCGCCACCGCAGCACGACCGTCGCGAGCACGACGACCCCCGCCACGATGACGCCGGAACCCACCCAGTACGCCACAGCCCCGGGCAGCTGCTCCGGACTCGGCCAGGCGGAGGCCGGATCTCCCCAGCGCCCGAGGGCGCGCAGCGGCGGCAGCAGCCCGCCGTCGGGCATCGGGCGCCCCGTCAGCACGCACGCGAGCGCGGCGCCGCACCACAGCACCCCAGCAACACCAGCCAGCACGCCCAGCGCGATCAGCCCGAGCGAGGAGAGGTCGAGCCCGCCCTGCCCACTGCCCACTGCGCGCCGCACAGGCCGCCTGGTGGCCACGCCCGCTCGGCTCATCCTGCCGCCGGTCCTTCGATCGCCGGCCCCGCGTTCGGCGGGTCGATCCTGAGCGATCCGCGTCGCCCGTACGGGCCGACGTCGATCTGGTCGGGGAATGCCGTCGACAGGTGGTCCATGCGGTGCAGCACGGCGGTTGCCGTCTGCAGCAGGTCGCTCACCGGTAGGTCCGGGGAGGTCGCCCCGTCGTGGAGCGCGGCGGCCCCGTTCGACGCCACCATTCGCAGGTGATCGCCGGCCACGAGCTGGCGCAGGTGGCCCGGCACCGAACCGCGCTCGGCCTCGATCGCGTCGAGCATCACAGGCAGATCCGGCGCGGTGCCCGTTGCCCGCCCGACACGCGATGTCTCGAGCGCCACGGTCGTGTGGTCGATGTGGTTCCCGGCCGCAGCCATCTGCGCGAGGGCGGAGTAGACCGTCGCCCATGGCCGGTTGACCAGCTGGTCCGGCCGCATCCAGGCGACGGTGGGAGAGATCGCCGTCGGATGATGGACCAGGCTCGCGACCAGCCGCTGCTCGTGCCCGATGACCTCCGACCGCTCGACGCCCGGGTAGTCGCCGACGAACTTGTCGGCCGCACGACGCAGGTCGAGGTCTTCGGCACCGGCACGAAGCCTGGCCGGAAGGCGCGCGGCGAGGTTGTCCGTGGGCTCCCCTGCGGCGTCGGCCCACCGCTCGCATGCGATGAGCACAGCCGCGCCGCTGATGCGGAGTGCGGCTCGGACGCGGCGACCCTCATGGGACATCGAGCCCTCGAGGGCGGTCGCCCGCAGAAGCACACCCTGCCCATCGATCTCGCGGCGGACACCGGACTCGACGACGTGCCGGGCGTGCGGCAGCGGGTCAGGCTTCGTCGGTGCGTCGTGAAGAAGCAGGTGCAGGCGCGGCAGGTCGGCGATGCGACCGCCGAGCTTCTGGAGCATCTGCCGGCCGAGCGCGAGGGTGTCGATCGGGGCGCCCCTGGCTGCCGCCTCGCGCATGCCGACCCAGACATGCCGATGCCACGGGTCGGTGAAGTCGGTGCCCCTCACGAAGCGCTCGAGGTCGCGGAAGGGCCGCGGGTCGACCAGGAGGGAGCCGAGGAGCGAACGCTCGGCGAGCAGGGTCGCGTCGTCAAACGTGACCATCGGCGACCTCCTCGGGGACGGCGCCTCGGATCGCTCGGTCGGTGTCCACCACCGCGAGCTCGTCGGGCGTGAGCACGTGGTGAACGACGTACGACGCGCGCGGCAGCGACCAGAGGCCCGTTCCGCGCGGCAAAGAGACGAGGACTTCGCGTTCGGTCTGGGAGAGGCCGAGGGCGCTCGAGGCGGCGGTCACTTGATCGGACTCCTGGCGGTACACGACGCGTGTCGAGCAGTCGGCCAGTAGGCCCGCGGCGAGGGCCCGAGCGCGTGAGCCGACGTCGCCGGCGGCGTCGAGGTCGGAGAACCGGTGCAGGATCAGCAGGTTGGCCAGGCCGTACGCACGCGCGAGCTTCCATTGCGCCTGCATCCGCCGGACGAGCGGTTCGAGGCGCAGCACTCGCCAGGCCTCGTCGTAGATCACCCAGGCGGGCCCGGTGCCGGGCGCCGTGATCGCAGACTCGACCCAGCCCGCGGCGCAGGTCATGGCGACGGCGAGGGCGTCGTCGTCGAGGGCCGACAGGTCGAGGACGAGCATCGGGGTGGCGTGGTCGACGACGATGGTGGACGGGCCGTCGAACATGCCGGCGAGGTCGCCGTGCAGCAGGCGACGGAGGGCGTGGACGACGTCGCGTCCGTCCGCGGTGCGCTCGGTCGCGGTCGTGCCGTCGGAAGCCGCGGCGTCCGGGTCCGGGTTGGCGAGCGCGGCCATGACGTCGGGAATGGTGATGCCCCCACCGCCATTGCGCGCGACCGCGGTGCGCACTGCCGCGTCGACGGCGGAGTGCTCGGCCGGCGCCAGGGCGCGATCGAGCGTCGCCTCGGTCAAGGCCGTCAGCAGCCGCAGGCGCCTGGCGTGGGTCTCGGTCGAGTCGTTGCCGGCCGCGTCGAGCGGGTTGAGCCGGCTCGGCGATCCTGGCGCCAGCCGCACGACGGTGCCTCCGACGGCATCGGCGACGGCGGCCCACTCCCCCTTCGGGTCGGCGGGGACGTACACGCGGCGCCCATGGGCGATCGACCGGATCGCCAGCGACTTCGCGAGTGCCGACTTGCCCTGCCCGATCACACCCGCCAGGACGACGTTCGGGTTGGTCAGCACGCCCGCGGCATAGAGGTCCCACGGGTCGTAGCAGAAACTCTCCCCGGTGAGCGCGTCGAGGCCGATCAGGGCACGGCCGACGGGCGGCGGAGGCGGGCTCAGGAACGGGTACGCGCCGCCCACCGTCGCCGACGACGCCCGATGTGGCGTGAGGCGGCGCGGCGCCCAGGACCGGAGAGTGCCCGGAGTGGTGCGGAATGGCGGAGCGGTCCGCGATCGGCGCTTCACCACTGCGGCGTTCACAGCAGCCTCCGTGCCAGCGGAAGCGCGCCGGCAGCGTGTGCCAGCCCGTGCTGCCCGTCGAGCCGTCTGACTTCGCACATCGCCTGCGCGGCCGCGGAACGCATGGCCGCCCCCACCGACGCGAGTTCGTCAGCCGTCGCGGCCGTGACGGTCACCAGACCGGTGAACCGCAGGTCCCCGTGCCCGGCGACGAGCTCGGCCTCGCGCCGGGCGAGGTCGGCGTGCTCCGCCCGAGTCGCCTCGTCCTCAACCTGCCCGAGCTTCGCGCGCTGGGCGGTGTCGGCGACCTGTTCGGCCTTCGCGCGGCGGATCTGACGGAGGGCCGCGGCCGGGGAGAGCGGCTCCACGGTCAGCGAGACCGTGCATCGCACGCCCGGCGCAGCGAGGAGGGCCTGGAGGAAGCCGGGGTTCACCTCGGATCGCGGCCACTCCGAGACCCAGTGGACGGCGTGGACGGCGCCGTCGGTCTCAAGGTGGTTCCAGCGCTCACGCGCCGCCACCGGTCCCGTGGGGCCGTGCATGGCAGTCGGCAACCGCGCGGCGTCAGGCTCGTACGACGCCCGTACCGCCCAACGCAGAGCGGGTCCGTCGAGCCACTCCGCGACCTGCAGGTCCGCGCTGGCGAGCGCGGTACCGAGGGCGGTCAGGCGTGTGTCCACATCGGCGAGCCGCAAGGCGGCAATGCTCCCGCGACGCGTCCGACCGGCGCGCATGGCAATGGCGACGAACGTCTCGCGTTGGTCCGCTCGCGTACTCGCCGCGAGCTGCGCCACCACCCGCGCGGCGAAGTCCGGGGTCTTCTCGTCGTCGCTCAAAGCGGCATCAACGGAAGCGGGACGGGAGCGGTGCATCACCTGGAGACGGACGACGTCCTCGGACTGGCTGAGCGACCCGAGCACCCGACCCCATGCCGCGACGCGGTGGTCCTGCGCTGCGGTGTCGGCCAGGAGGAAGCCGGCACTGGTGACTCGGGCGACCGCGGTGAGCGTCCCCGCCGCTCGATCGAGCACCACGGCAGCTGCGAGGTTCGGCGTGGTGAACACCGTGAGCGGGCGCGGGATACCCGGCAGGACGAGCTCGTCGCCTCTCGAAATGGCGCGGGTCGACTCGACGGCCGCAGTCCGGCCAAGGCCGCGCCGCGCGCTCCAGTCGGCGAGCAACGGCACCCATCGGATCACCGGTCGACCGGCGACGCGCATCGTCCCGACCAGCATCAGCGGCAACCACAACGCCGCCGCGAGCACCATGCCCGTCACGCCACCCAGGTAGACGGCCGAGCCCGCGATGACCAGCGCCACCGCGACGACGGCCAGCTGGGGGCCGGACAACCCGAGGAGCACGCCGCGGTGCTCGGCCCGCGGGAACCGCACCGGCGCCGGCGTGGTGGCGGTCATCGCCGGGCTCCCGCTGCCGGAGGTGCGGGCCGCGTCGTCGACCGGCGGGCCCCAGACGCCGCGACGGCCGCCCCGACCCTCGACCCGGCGCTGCCAGCACCGCCATGCGCGACGGCTCCCGCACCCGCCCCTGCTCCGCCGCTCATCGCGCCGAGCGCCGCGCTGACCCCGACCTGCTGCACGACGGAGGTGCCGAGCCGCGTCGTCGAGCGCGCTCCCGACTGCACCGGATTCGCAGCCAGCGAGCTGTTCATCATGGTGGCGGCCTCCAGCCCGCCCCAGTGCACGAAGCGCCAGGTCACCCAAGGAGCGAACAGGGCGATCGAGAGCAAGAGCATCCCGACCAGCAGGTCGGAGAACGCCGGCGCGGGCGACGTCGTCGATTCCCCGCTCACGGCCGGACCGGTGCCGGAGAACGCCGACGCACCCAGGACGAACACGACGACGATGACGACCTTGCACAGCACGAGCGCCGCGACCACTTCGAGCCACCGACGCGTCCACGCCCGAGTCGCGTCCCACACCTGGCCGGCGAAGGCCACCGGCGCGAACACCGCGACCAGCAGCAGCGCTGCCTTGCGGAAGACCATCAGGCCCCAGAGCAGCGCGAAGCCGACCATCATCAGCAGCCCGAGCAGGAACTGCAGCCCTGGGGACACCGACGACGCTGCTCGGGCGAAGTCGAAGAACCTCGCGGCCGCCTCGCCCACCGTCGTCCCTGCCGACCCTGCGATGAACGAGCAGACGCCGTCGACCGCGGTCAGCGCCACCTGGGTCACCGCGAGAGCCAGCGCCGCTCCGACGAGCGCCTTGCCCACGCCGACAACCGCCCGGACCAGCCCTCCCGGCTCGCGCCGCAGCACCGACCCGATCACCTGGATGACGAGCAGGCCGAGCACCAGGGGCAGGGTGACGGCCGCGATCACGCCGACGTTCGCCCGGAACCAGTTCACCGAGAGGTCGATTGCGGCGGTCTGGTCGAGCGACGCGAACGCCGCCCGCGCGATCTGCTCCGAGCCCTGCACGAACGCCGACCCGAGACCGCCGAGCAGCGTGCTCGAGGCGCTGGCGGTGACCGCCTGTCCCAGGCAGTTCAGCGGGTTGGAGCAGTCGTCGAGCAAGATGGCAGGCGCCACGCCCGCCACGGCCGTTGCGAGCACGTCAGATCCCCGACCCGAGCCCAGAGAAGAACGCCACGATCGCGTTCGCCCCGCCGATCAGCAGCGCCCCACCCGCGGCGACGAGCACCCCCGTCTTGCCGCCGGATGCGTAGGCGTAGTTGCCCTGCTGGTGCGCCAGCGCCCACACGATCACCGAGACCACCAGCCCGGCGACGCAAGCCACCAGGCCCCAGGTCAGCAGCGCACCGACGATCGAGCGGATGACCTCGAGGCCGGGCAAGCCGCTCTGGTTCGGCGTGACGCCTGGGTCGTCCGTAGGCACGGCCGTGATCAACCACGTAGCCAGCTGCATCGCCCACCTCCAGTCAGTTGGAGGCTGCTAGTTGGCACCGCCTCCTGCGGGACATGGAGGCCACACGGGCGCGAAGATGGACATGCCCCAGCACGGTGCCCGCTCCTGGCGACGAGGACTCAGCCCTGATCCACCGATGTAGCGGTGGTCGGGTGGGCCCGGGGGTGTGGCGGACAGCGAGAATGCCCTCCTGAGCAGCGAGGATGTGGATTGCGACTTCCCATCCAAGAAGCTCACGAAGGGCATCTCGTAGGTGAAAGCCTCTCATGGCATCACAGCGGTCTTCGATGATCCGAACCTCGTGTCGTCGGCCGGGCTGGTTCCGGTCGTGCACCTGGCCCGCCGGGCCGGGCTGGAGGAACGCCTTGAGCAGGACCTGAGCGTCCCGTCCCCGAATCCGGTGGCGAAGGCGCGGTCGGTGATCGCGGGGATGCTGGCCGGCGCGGACAGCATCGAAGACCTGAACCTGCTGCGCTCTGGTGCCACGGCCCGGGTCCTGGGCGCGGTGCGGGCTCCTTCGACGTTGGGCACGTTCCTGCGCACGTTCACCCACGGTCACGTGCAGCAGCTCGACAAGATCGGCGCGGGCCTGTTGGCCGCCCTGGCGGTCCTGGTCCCCGGGGTCCTGGCCGGCGGGCGAGACCGTGACGGCCTGGTGTTCGTCGACATCGACGACACCGTCCGCCAGGTCCACGGCTACGCGAAGCAGGCCGCCGGGTTCGGCTACTCAGGAGTGCGGGGTCTGAACATCCAGCTCGCCACCGCCTCCACGGCCCTGTGCGCACCACTGGTCGTGCGGGCCCGGCTGCGCCGCGGCAACGTGGCCTCCCACCAGGGCGCCCCACGGCTGCTGGCCCAGGCCATCGCGACCGTCCGCGCTGCCGGCGCCGCCGGGCAGGTCCTGGTCCGGGCCGACTCCGCGTATTACACCAGCACCTTCCTGGCGGCGGCGCTGCGCGCCGGGGCGTGGTTCTCCGTCACCGCACGGATGAACCCGCAGGTCATCAAAGCCATCGCCGCCATCGGCGAGGACGCCTGGACCACGATCCGCTACCCGAAGGCCGTCTGGGACGAGCAGCTGGGCCAGTGGGTCTCCGACGCCCAGGTCGCCGAGATCCCCTTCACCGCGTTCACGTCCCTGCCCATCGCGCGCCGAGTCCACGCCCGTCTGGTCGTGCGCCGCGTCAAGCGCATCCAGCCCCGCGCCAGCGACGGGTCCGTCCAGGGCGAGCTGTTCGAGCACTGGCGCCACCACGCGTTCCTGACCAACACCACCCTGACCACTGTCGAGGCCGACCAGCGGCACCGCGACCACGCCATCGTCGAGCAGGTCATCGCCGAGCTCAAAGCCGGCCCGCTGGCGCACCTGCCCTCGGGCAGCTACCCCGCCAACGCCGCCTGGGTCTCCTTCGCCGTACTCACGTTCAACCTGGCCCGGACCGCGTCCATCGCCGCCGGGAGGAGCACGGCCCGCTGGGCCAGCCTGCGCCGACGCCTCATCACCGTCCCAGCCCGCCTGGCCAGCACCGGACGACGCCTCGTACTGCACCTGCCGACGCAGTGGCCCTGGGCACCGGCCTGGACCGCGCTCTGGGCCACCATCACATCCACCGGACCACCGGCAGCCGCTTCGACCTGACCACCCGCCCACCCCAGGGCCGACCGGAGAACACCGTGGAAGAGCCGGAACCGACCGGCCCTGCCACCACGCCCATCTCCGAAACCGCCGACTCGAAGCCCCCGATCACGCCAAGCGCCGAATGCTCGGTGGATCAGGGCTCAGTCACGGAGGCGCACGGACGCTCCCGCGTGGTGACCGGCCACGCGAACAAGGGGAATCGGCCCGGCGATGCGAGCGCGATGGCAGCTGTGTGGCTCGGCCGCTAGCCCTTGAGAGCGGCCCGGTCCCGCTCTGCTGCCCGCGCGATGGCAGCGCGCCGCTTCTCGTCGGCCAGTGCCGTCTCGCGCATCGCCTTGTGTCGCAGTATCGCGATGTCACCTGCTGAAAGCGGGCGTGCGCGCTTCCGCGAAACCTTCACCGCGTTCTTCGGCATCCGCACGGCGGTTCCACCGGTTGTCACGTTCCTCAGCCTCTCAAACCTGGCCGGTTCCGGCCCGGCGACCCGCCGAGTCGTGAACCTTGAGCGCGAGCGCCAAGACCCGCGCGATGACATCGAGCGCCGGCTCGTGCAGTTGGTTCAAGCCGCTCACTATAGGCGAGTCGACCCAGAGGAGCCCATACCTCTTCCCCTCTGTCGACACGATCGGCACGAGTCCGTAGGACCTGTACCCGTTCGGCTCAAGGCCGTCGTGCTCTGGGTCATCCTCGATGTCCGCCACGATCCTGGCTCGGCCATCGTCGAGGTCACTGAAGGGCCGCCGACCACGAGGGCCTCCCTCAACGAGCGGCTTCGCACGCAACGGGCGACGCCCGTGCTCGTAGCCGACGGACATCGACCGCGATCGCGGCTCGGCGTTCGTCGCTTCGTCCACGAGGTAGATGACCGTCCTGAGGGACGCCGGGTTGCCCCCACCGACGAGTAGAGAGATCGCGTTCACTGTGTTTGCGTAGGTCGCCTGCATGAGGCTCCGACGGCGGGACGGGGCCGCGTCGATCAGGACCTGCACCGACTCGATGAGCGGGCTGAGGCCCGCGTCGAATGCCAGCCTCTGCTCGCCCTGCGCACGGTGCTTGGCACGCTTCGCGCCCTTCGCCACCGCCCGCTGGCCCTCATGACGCAACTCCTCGACCACCGCCTGATGCGCTTCGCGGTCGGCAAGACGGAGAGCCTCACACTGGTCCGCCGCTTCCTTCCGGAACGCCGTCTGCCACGAGGCAGCACTCTTCGTCTCGGCGAAGATGACAGCGGCGACCAACACAAGTAGGCCGACTCCGACCCACAGGACCACCGTCAAGAGCGCGCCACCCACTGTCGCCGCGATCGTGGTGACGATCGGGTAGACGCTGGGGTGGGCGGCGTTCCACTCACCAAGCGCAGCCCAAAACCTGTCCCGAAACGCCCGCAACTCGGAGCCCCCCATGATCAGCACTTTACCGCGACGTGCCCTGCAGCAGCCATGCGCCTAGCACCCTGGCCGGACCCACCGCGGGCCGGTCGCCTACGGGGCCCGGCCCCGTGAGTACGACCGCACCCGCCGCACCAGTTGTTCCGTCTCGGGCTCCAAACCGTCCTCGGGATCGATCTCACGGATCAGCTGCTCGAGACGCTTGATGAGCCGGTCGACTTCGCCCGAGTCGCCGACACGATGCGCCGCTTCGATCGCATCCCGGTACAGCAGTTCGTTGCACGGGTCCACGCCGAGCGCGATCGCTAGTGCCTCCTGGACCGAGCGGTACTCGCCATCGCCCGCGATCGCGGCATACAGATGAGCGGCGTCGACGATCTGGTCGATCATCTGATGGATGACTGGCTCGGCCCAGTCGTAGGTCCCAACCGCGGCATCGGCGAACGGTCTTCCGCGGACCAGGTCGAGCGCGGCACGCAGGGCCGGAGCGCCGTCGGCTTCGGCGTCTACACCGGCGCGGAGCAGTTCACGGAAGTCGTCCCAGTCGGTACGCACGGCCGGGTGCAGCCGGTAGTCGTCCCGAGCGGTCAGCAGCGGAAGGTAGGGCTCGCCGTCGGGAGCCTGGCCGAGCCAGGCACGGGCGCGGGAAATGTACGCGTTCCGGTTGGCGTTGCTCACGCGTTTGCCACGGCCGAGGAGGGCATCGAGCGCCTCGGTCGACGCGCCAGGGTTGAGAGCCAGGAACGCCACGATCTCGGTCAGACGTCTCTCCCGTTGGGGCTTCGCGGTCGCGCTGTCGAAGACGACCGCCGGCCGCCCGAGCATCAGGACGCGTGGTGCGCGCGCGTCTTCCTCGGGCCCGTCTTGGCTCAGGGGCCCGAAGTCGAGGACGTCGAGATCACCGAGCACCGGCTCGGGCGCCGGACCGAGCGACTCGCGTACGACCGCGAGTTCCTCGGAGGCGGTCGGTTGATCCTTCAGGGCGGGTCGTCGCGGGGGTTCCTCTCGAGCGGCGTGGAGCGAGTCCATCAAGCCCGACCAGGCCGACTCGTCGAGGTGTGCGACCGCCAGGTCGAGCCCCAGCGGGTCGAGGCGCCCGGCCCCGTCCGGGTCCACAACGAGCCGCCACCCGCCGTGCTCGCCCACTGCGACGACCGCCAGACCCGACCAGGGGGCGGCGTCGAGGTCCGGAACGGGCGAGCCGAGGTGGACCGCCGTGAGCCACCCTTCCGCGCGGTCGGGGTCGCGTCGGGCGTCCAGCACATCGCGCAGGCCGTGTTCGCGGAAGTGGGCGAAGTAGCCCGTGAGTTGGGATTCGTAGAAGGCGCTGTCGGGAACGGTGACCGAGAGGATCTCCGGGTTGTCGTTGTCCAGCAGCTCACCGAGCTCCGCGGTGACGTGCGGCGCGAGGCGGACGTCGAAGGCGCGGCAAGCCAGCTCGCACGCGATCCCCCGCAGGGCAGCGACACACATCGCGGGGTCACCGACGATCGAGAGCGTTCCGGCCGCCTCCAGGTTGAGTAGGACCGTCCGAGTCCCGTGCAGTCCGACGCTCACCAGGTTCGGGTAAGGGTTCTCGCCCGGCCAGTTCTCACCATCGAGGACAGCGGAGTTCGCAGCGGCCCAACGTCGGGGTGCGACCAGCGTGAAGGGCGGGACCGGGTCTGGGTCGTCGTCTGCCAGCAGGAGTTCGACGCCGTCGGCTCCGACCAGGACCGCCTGGATGCGCGGCAGATCGCGGTCTTGCGCTCGGCTACCGATCGCGATCCGACGCATCGCGAGATCGATCTGGTCGAGGGTCAGCATCGGGACCGCGCGCCGCAGCTCGGCTTCGGCGGTAGCGGCACCAGAACCCGGCGCCGGGAGAGGCACGCGTTCTCCCGTACGCCGCAGGCGGCGCTGCCTGGCCCGACGCCGAGCCAGTTCGCCGATGACCAGGGCCGCGCCCAGTCCCGTCATCCCGAGCACGAGGCCAGCGATGGGGCGCGGCTCGGCCTCGAGCTCGAGGTCGTCGTCGGACAGGTCAGAGTCGTTGGTGCTCGCGCCAGACGACGGTGCGGGTGTCTCGGGCTCACTGTCGGCGAGGTGCCGCGGCGCGGCCGCAGCCGGCCCCTCGGCTCCGGTCTCTGGCGGCTGCGTCGCGGTTGCCACCGGGACCGGTAGGGGGTCTGGCGTCGGCTCGGCGTTGGTGGCCGGTGCCGGCGACGCCCCGGCGGGCTCGGTCGGCTCCGCTGGGCGCACCTCTCGGGGAAGGGTGAGACGCCACCCTGGCCTGATCAGGTCCGGATCGGTGAGCGCAGTGCCGTCCGGCTGCCGCACGCCGACGTTGAGCCTGACGATCTCGCCGAAGCGGGCACCGTCGCCCAGGAGCATCTCGGCGATGCCCCAGAGCGTGTCTCCCGGCGCGACGACATAGACCCCGCCGTCGCTCGGCGCCTGCGCAGTGTTGGCGCCCGACCGGGCCGGCGGAACGTTCGCGGCGTCCATCGGCAGGCGGAGTACCCACCCGGGGTAGATCCAGTGCGCGTCGGTGAGTGCCCGGCCATCAGCCTGTTGGACACCCCGGTTGAGCGCGGCGATCTCGACGTAGCGCGGCCCCGACCCGAGGTGGCGCTCGGCGAGGTCCCACAGGGTGTCGTTCGGTTCGACGACCACCGTGGGGTGCACGTCCACCACGTCCGGGCCGGGATCATCCGCGGACGAGGTCGACGCCGACGAACGCTGCAGCGCGACAGCAGAGTCGGCGACCCGTGGAGGACGCGGCGAGACCGCCTTCGGAGCGGCCGGTGGCGAGGTCGGCCGAACCTCGGCCGCGGCCGCACTTGAGGCCGCGCCACCGGCGGACATCCCGGCGCTCGGGGTCGTCAGCATCAGCACCGCAGCCGCGACCAGGCTCGAGGCGCCGCGCTGCAGCCACGCGATCCCGTGCACGACCGGCACCTCGACCCGGCGGACCTGTGCGACCAGGCTCGCCACCACCTGTGCAGTGAAGACCAGCCAGCACGCCCAAGCGGCCACCGTGAGGATGCCCCAGACCGCAGTGCCGTCGTCGGGCCGGGTCCACACACCGGTGAACTCGTCCCAGTTGGGCAGACGTGACGGCAGATGCACCGGTGACAGCGTCAGGAGCGCAGCCGGGATCCCTACCAGGATCACCGCGAGCGCCAGGAGTGCGCCGAAGCCTCTTGCGACGGTGTCCCAGCCGCGGGTGGTCGCGGGACGATGAGTCGTGGTCATGGTCCGCTCCCGGAGATGGCTTGGACGAGCTGGACTCGCGCGTGCCCAGTCACGGTCAGGGTCGGGATCCCGATCGCTGCGAGGAACACGGCTGGACTCTGGGCGGTGGTGGTGATCTCGATGCTCGCTCCGTCCGTGGAGACCGCGACCGTCCCGGCGACATCGGCGGCGGACAGGTATGCGTTCGCCGCGGCCACGGCGCCCGCGACATCGACCCTCGCTCCATCCCCGGCGACTGCCGTCGGCAGGTCGATCACCTGGCCCGCGGAACGGGCCGCCTCAGCGGCAACCTCATCTACCCGCTGTGTGGCGCGGAGCTTGCTCCCGCCGTCAACGATCAGACCGACGAGCACCAGCACTCCGACCACAGTGATGGCGAAGAAGATGGTCATCGAGCCTGCCTCGGGGTCGGTCCCGAGGCGCTCGCGCCACCACCTGCCGATCCGGCTCTCACGGCTGCGACGGCTACGGGCGGGCACGGTGCGCATCCAGAGGCGAGACGAATGAAGCCGTGACCGTCTTCTGTCCCGGGAGGCCCGGGATGGCGAGGTCCGCGATGCTCAGTTCGCAGGTCACCGTGACCCTGACCACGGCAGCCTGACCGAGAGGCGCAGCGAACCCCGTCCCGTCCACCGTGGCGGTCGCAGGCGCGCAGTCGAGGTCCTGCGCCTCGAGTTCGCGGGCCATCGCGTCGTCGGCCGCCGCTTTCGCACCTTCGAGGGTGCGGGCGAGGGACGCGTCGCGGGCGGCCACGGCCGCCGTGTGCTCGACCGCGGACCGAGCCACCTGGACTCGGCCCGCGAGCACGAGCAGGCCGAGCAGGAGCAGGAGGGCAGGCGTGAGCACGGCCAGCTCGAGCGTCACCGAACCGGCGTCGCGAGAGTCCGGCCCCTCCCGAAGCCGTCGGCGCATCGCGGCCATCACGGCGAACCCGCTTCCGTGAAGGCCTCCACGGGTCCTTCCGCGGACTGGGCGACCGCGATCCCCGCCATCCCTGGGATCACCGAGAGAGACCGTCCGCGCACCTCCACGGCCACGGTTCCGGGCGCTGGGCTGGTCGCCTCCACGGCCACGTCGAAGAGGGTGTCCGAGCCGTTGTGAGCGACGTACTCCTCGGCGCGAGCCACCCCATCTGCGGCCGTGGCGCTCAGCACCCTCGCCGCCGTCACACCCTCCTGGGCGGCCGAGAGCGCGACCGTGCGGGCGAAGAACCACAGCCCGTACTGCATGAGTGCCGTGATGAGCAGCAGGACCGCCGGGAAGACGATCACCAACTCCAGCGATGTCGAGCCCTCATCGCTCCGCAGTCCGGGCCGGCGGTGGCCCTCATGGGGCTCGATCCGAGCCCGACGGCGGAGCGTCATCAGGTGATCTGATCGACTCGGCGCTGGACCGCCGCCGTGAGCGCGACGACGAGGAGCGCGGCGATCGCGATCAGCCCGAGGGCGATGATCGTGATCTCGAGAGTGGTGAGGCCGGCGTCATCGCTGGGCAACCGCTCGCGCACCCGGCGGACGGCGCCCGCAACGTAGCCCTGGACGATGATGATCGCGACGACGGTGGGCATGGCCTTCCTCCTTGTCAGCCGAAGATGATGCGGACCAGCGCCGGGTAGGCGATCAGGCCCATGAAGATCACCCCGAGCAGCGCGACCGGGACGACCATGTGCTCCGAGGCAGCGTTGGCTGCCGATCTCGACGCGTTCAGCATCTGGGTGCGCAGGGACTGAGCCCGCGCCCGCAAGGTGGTGTAGACGGCGGCGCCGTCCGATCCGGCGACGCGCATGATGTCGCCGACGTCGTCGAGCTCCTTCACGCCGGTGCGCTCCGCGATGGCGAGCAGCGCACTCCAGGCCGGGCGCCCGTCCACCTCCGCGTCGAGCAACGCCCGGCGGATCATGTCGTGCTCGCGAGTCGTGCCGATCCGCGCGGCCCGCTCGAGGGCCTGGTTCGAGCCGGCGTCAGCGAGCCGCTCGAGCGCGACGAGTTCGAGGTAGACGCAGACCGCCTGTCGCATGCGCTCGCGCGCGGCGGCGGCCGAGCGGCGCACGTCGATGTCGGGGACGAAGAAGAGCGCTGCGGCGAACAGCAGCACCAGGGGTCCGGATGCGACCACTGGGAGTCGCCCGCCCATGAGCGCGACAGCCGCCCCGAGGAGGATTGGGAACACCGCGCCGAGCACGGCGTAGCCGACCTTGCGCACGACGAGGTCCTCAACTGTGATGTCGAGGACCGCCAGGTCGGCCGCGTGCCGATCCAGCCTGAGGCGACGGGCGAGCGGAGGTGCGGCCCGGCATCGAGCCGCGCCCCACCACGCCGGTCCGGACATCGCGGGCCTGCTCTCGACCGCGCCACCGTGGCGCAGCCGACGGACGGCGTCCCGCAGGTCCGGTGGGGCCGGAACGAACGCCGCATAGAGGAGCACCGCGGCGGCCGCGAAGAGGGCGCCGATGAGCAGCGCCTGCCACAGGATCACGAGGGCACCTCCTCGCTGGAGCGTGCGCCAGCCAAGATGCGCGGTGCGGGGGCCGTGACGGTCAGACCTCTGATCCACCAGAGACACGCTGCGAAGGCGGCGGCGAGCGCGGCGAGCACGAGCTGCCCGAGCGGGTCACGGTATGGCTGGAGGTACTCGCCGTTGAAGGAACCCACCGCGACGACGCCCAGCGTGATGAGGGTGACAGCCTGTGCGGTCGCCCGTGGCTTGGCACGCTCGGCTTCAACAGCTCGTCGAGCAGCGACGTCGGCAGCCACCGAGTCGGCCGCCGCGGCTAGCGCGTCCGCGAGCCCAGGCCCGCGCCGCTCCGCACCAAGCAGGAGGGCGGCGACCACCAGGTCGGCGGAAGCGTCATCGATGTCGCCAGCCAGTGCGAGCAATGCATCGGCGGTCGGCCAGCGAGCCAGGAGCCGCCCGGCCAGGGCATCGATCTCCGGGGCGATCCCTTCGGGCGCGCTGACGGCGCTCTGCTGAAGGGCCTGGTCGAGGCCGGCGCCGCTGCGGAGCAGGTCCGCGAGACGACGGGTCCAGTCCTCGACCGCCTCGAGCCGATCGATCCGCGCTGCGGACCGCTTCGCTGTGGTCACCAGAGCCGGCAGGCCCACGATGGTCACGGCGACGACGGCGCCAACGACGAGCCACCGCGTGGCCGCAGCGATGATGAGACCCGCGAGGAGGGCGATCGGCCAACGCCACGTCGCCCACGAACCGCGCGGCGCCGCAGTGCGGCGGCGGTCGCGGCGTGGCCGCCGCTCGGGCAGGAGATCGGGACGCACCGCGAGCGCCGCCGCGAGCACCGCGAGTCCCAGCAGGGCGCCCGCGCCGGCCAGCAGGAGCGTCGTCGGCGCGTTCACGGTGTGGGCCTCGGTGGGAGGGGATGGGTCCACGTGCCGTTGCGGTGCTCGAACAACCGCGGATCGAAGCCGGCGCGGACGAAGTCGTCCATGCCCTCGGGCCGATGCGTCGGCACCGCCCGCCCGTCCGGGCCGGGCGCGAACACCGTGGTCACCACCGGTCGCCCACGCTCGCCGAGCAGCCCCACCTCGAGCACCGTCGAGACGTACCGATGCTTCGGCCCGCCCTGTGCCGAGTCGTCCCGCAGTGTGATGTGGACGATCAGGTCGACCGCGCCGGCGATGAGCCGGTAGGCAAAGCCCTCGCTCATCTGCGCCTGACCCCAGACGAGGGACAGGGTGACGATCCGGTCGATCGCGTGATCGGCGGTGCGAGCGTGGAGCGTGCACAGGGAGCCGTCACCCGTGGACATCGCCTCGAGCATCGGGATGATCTCCGGGCCGCGCACCTCCCCCACGATGATCCGGCGCAGGTTGAAGCGAAGCGCGTCGTTCACCAGGCTCGCCAACGTGATCTCCCCGGCGTGCGCGCCGGCCGCATCAACCTCGGAACTTCCCTCCCGGGCCTCCATCGCAACGATGCGCGGATGCCGCTCGGGTAGGTCGTGGAGGTGGAGCTCGTACTCCTTCTCGATGGTGGCGAAACGCTCCATCGGGCCGAACTCGTTGGCGAGTGCGCGGATCAAGGTCGTCTTGCCCGCATTCTGAAGCCCGCTCACCACCACGTTGCGCCCCGCCCGAATGGCCGCACGAAGGAAGGCCGCCAGGACCGAGTCGACGGTGCCCATCGCGACCAGGTCTTCGAGGTCGACGTCGTTGATCCTGTGCCGGCGGATGACCAGATGCGGCCGGGGCGTGAGCCATGCGACAGCCGCCAGACGCGACCCGTCGGGCAAACGCAGGTGGAGGGCAGGATGCGCCGGGGTGAAGGAACGCTCGGCGTTCCCGCTGCGCGCGGCGAGCAGCTGGAGCATCTCGATGAGCTCGGTGTCGGAGCCTGCGGCCGGCGGGCCGGGAAGGTCTCGGCCGTCGGAGTAGGAGACCCAGACGTGATCGCAGCCGTCGACCTCGATGTTCTCGACGTCCGGGTCGTCCACCAGCGGCTGGAGACGGCCGAGGCCGAAGAGCGCGGCGAGCACCGCCTGGGCGACGGCTCGCCGGGAGTCGTCACTCAGAGGGGTAGCACCGGCACGCAGCTGGTCGTGCTCGCGAGAAGCGATCTCCTTCACGATCAGGGACCGCGCGAGCTCGCGGCGGGCCCACTCGTCCAGCGGTGCTGAGCCCGCGAGGCGCGCGGCCAGCTGAGGCGCGACCGCACGTCGAACCCGCGCGACCAGGGCCGGATCGACGAGGTCGAGGTCGCTGCCCGGTTGGGCGGGATCGGCGGGCCCCGCCCCAACGCGAGGGGGCTTGTCGTCGGTCATCGCCCACCTCCCGCGAGGTCGAGCGCAGCGGGCCGCACCGCGTCGACGGCAGCGGTGGCCGAGCGCAGCAACGCGGAGCGCGCGAGTGCCCCCCGCCGAAGGTCCTCGCCGGCCTCAATGCGGGCTGCAGCGCGCGGATCCCATGTGAGCACCGGGAGCGTCGGCACACCCAGCTCACGCCGCACGTCCGCGGCGCTGTAGGGGCGCCCCTCTCCGACGAGCAGTGCGGAGGTCGATCGCACCGGTCCGCGCAGCCTGCGCAGCCGGTCGAGCCCGGCGAGTCCGGTCATGACGCCGGCGAGCGTCGAGCGTGTCGCGAGAACGGCGGCGCCCGCTTGCTCGAGTAGGACCGTCGGTTCGAGGACGTGCTCGATCCTGCCGACGTCGACCAGGACGTCGATGCCGAGCGTGTCGAAGTCCGGGATGAGCCCGACCAACGTCTGCCAGATCCGGCTGAGCGCCCGCGCCTCGAGAGCTGCGGTGACGCCGAGGAGGAGGAGCCTGTCCTGCTCGCCACCCAGCGCGATGCAGTGTTCCAGCACGACCTCCGCCGTCAGCTCACCCGGCCCGGCGGCAAGCCGGAGGACGCCGCCCGAGGGTGGGTTGGCGCCGCGCAGGTAGCCGGGCAGGAACCCTGACCCGGAGGGATCTGCGTCGACGATGACGACTCCGCGCCCGGTGACGGTCGGCCAGCACCAGCCGATCGCGAGCGCGGTGGTTGTCACCCCGGGGCTTGCCGCCACCGAGCACACCGACACGAGGCTCACGGCGCTGGCTCCGTCGGGAGGAGCACGAGGGCGAAGTCGCCGGTCGCAGCAAGGGCGGCGAGAGCGCGACCGTCGCCCTCGGCGACGACCACGTCGAGCATGGAGACCCCGTTGGCATCCGGCTCGCCAAGCCGCACAACCTCGACGGTGAAGGTACGCGGGACCGGTGCCGGCGTGTTCGCGAGTGCTGCCGATGTCGGGGCGTCGACGACGTCGAGTCGGTCGCCGCCCACGAGCCCGCCCGCCGGCAGGCGGTCGCGCGGGACGGCGATCGGGACGAGGACGTCGCCAGGCTCAGGCGGCGCCGCGTCGCGGAGCAGCCCGGCGCTGAGGAGAGTGCCCGCGGCGAGATCCGCGCCGGCGACCCGACCGATCACCGCGCTGCGGTCGCCGCCGGAGATCACGTCGACTCCCGGTTCGACGGCGACCGCCGTGGTCCGGATGTCCCCGGCCGAGACCACCGCTCCGTACGGCACGTCACGGAGCAGGACCAGGACGTCCTGCCGATCGCTGAGCCGCGCGCCGATCGTCGTGACCGCCATCGCACCGAGCAGGGCCAGCAGGAGTGCCGCCGCGACCAGACCCGCCCGCCTGCGCTGCCGCGTGGGTGGAACCGTCTGCAGCCGGGTTCGCACGGGCTCGCCGGCCGGCTCGGCCTTGCGCTTGGTGCTGAGGAGGTTCGTCGCCATGGGTGCTCCCTGACGCTCGGCCCCGAAGGGCGCCGGTTCAGCCGGTGACGAGCACCTGCAGCTCGCCGATGCGCACGGACGTCTGCGCCGCGCGGGTCACGGTCAACGTGCCGGATGTGCCGCCGCCCGACCACGACACCTCCCACGTCGTCGTACCGACGACGGTGTAGGCCTCACCGGGCTGCTCGAGCGACGGCTGGGCGTACGTGTGCTCGCACGTCGGAGAGTGGACCTCGCCGGTCCGGTACGGCGTGCCAGGGTTCGCGCAGCTGACGACGGACCCGTCGCCCATGTCCCAGTCGATCCGCGTCGCCTGGGCGGTCGCGGTGACAGACAGGCCCGGCACGCTCGCGGTCGCCGAGTTCGGACCCCACGTGGTCGGCGTGACCGCGGTCCACAGCCAGACCGGGACACCGACGATGCCGAGCTCGCCATCCGTGATGGTCGCGCCGATCGCGGGGCCGGTCAGAGCCATCTGCTGGACCGCACGCTGGGCGAGCTCGCCGGGCGTGACCGAGATGCCGCCGTAGCCGGGCGGCGGGGACGGAAGCCAGGTCCACCCGCCGTTGGTGCCGGGAGCGTGCAGCGGGTCGAGGCACGTGACGAGATAGACGGCGCCGTCGGGGAAGTGCCCTCCCCAGACTGCCTCGGTCGCCGGCGGCTGTGGATCGCGCAGGAGGTAGTAGCAGGCATCGGCGTCGCTGAACCAGCCCCAAGCCGGGTCATGACAGGGCACCGCCTCGCCCGCGTAGGGCAGCCAGCAGATCCGCTCCCCCGTGTTCGAGACCGGGCGTGCCACGCTCTCGCCGGACCCCGTACCCGGGGAGCTTGGTGTGTGAACCGTCACGAGACAGTTCGGCAGGTCGACCGGGCAGGTGACGTCGGAGTCCGCAGCAGCCGGTGCAGCGCCAACGAGCAGGCACACGACGGCCAGCACACCGAGTGCCGCGCTCCTCAGCACGTCCGGTCCCGCTGGATGACGAAGGTGCGGATGCGCCACTGGCCCTCCGTGACGAAGGCCGTCGCTTCCGCCACCACGCGCATCGCCTGGCCCGGTGCGGCGGCGCTCTCCTTCGTTGCGACGTAGATCGGTTGCCAGTTCGTCGAGTCCACGCAGTCGGTGATCACAGCGGTGGGCGCGTCGCCGAGAACGATGTCCGAGACGACCGGGTCGAGCACCGGCTCGCCCGGGATCGCGATGCCGCTGTCGCGGAGGGTGAAGATCGTCGACTGCGCGTCCGTGAGAGCGGTGTCGTCGGCGTAGACCGCCAGGTTCGGGTCCTGCGGCCGGGTCGGGTCCGCGTACGACGCAACCTTCGCCGCCCAGTAGCCGCGATACGCCTCGAGGATTGCCGCCTCGGCCGCCGCGAGGTCGGGGTCCTTCGTCGGCGTCGCCGGCGTGGTGCTGGCTGGCGACGAGCTCGTCATGGCCGCCGTCGGGGTGGTGGGCTCAGGCTCCCCCGGGGTGCAGGCGGCGAGGCTCAGAGCGAGCAACAGGGACCCCGCGGCCGTTCGCCGCTGCAACGCCGTCGTCGCCATCCGAGACCCCCCAGTCTCGAGCGGACCGTACGGCCACCGCCGGAGCGAGTCACGGCGGCGGTGACCGGACCATTGGACACCCTTGACGCGCGAGAGGGAAGCCCAAGATCGCGGACGAGCGCGCAGCGGCCCGTCCTGTTCCCTCGTCGCAGTCGTCACTCCGGCAGTGGACGCACATCCTCGAGCCGCTGGGCGACCGGGACGCGAACGCTGTGGACAACCGGCGGGCCAGAAGTCTGTGGACGCGCGCAGGACCCTCATGCCTACTCGGATCCGGGGTCGCGCCGAAGACGCGACGGCCCCGGGCATACACGTGAGTCTCGCCACCGCAGCGTTACGCGGCCTCGCTCCGGGCCTGCTCGCGCTCGAGCGCGGCCGGCGCCTCGGACTCCGGCGAGCGCATCCGGCGCACCACCGTCGTCCGCAGGGCCGCGAGGCAATCCGCGCTGTCGAGTGCCGTCACGCCGTCGCGGATCACCCGCTGCAGGAGGCCCGGCCAGCAGGGACCGCCGAGCAGCGCGAGGGTGAGCCGTCGGACCTGCCACGGCGGCAGGTCGAGGTGTGCCGACAGGGGCCGCCAGCCAGCGCATGCGCCGTCCGGCTCGACCCCCAGGCGACCATCCACGATCGCGTCGATCACGGCATCGAGCACCTCACGGCTCCAGCCCAGGCCGATCAGCCTGCGCCGGACCGGCGGGAGCACCTCGTCGAGCAGCTCGTACGTCGGGTCGGCCGCGACCTGGTCCTCGAGCAGTGTCAGCAGGTCGCCGGCCGGCTCGACCTCGGGGCTCCGTCCCGTCTTCCGCGCCTGGGCCCAGATGCGCCACCCGCGGCGCGCGCCGCAGGCGTAGCGAGCGGCGATGAGCTCGCCGAAGATCGCATGCCGCGCCGCCGCCCGAACGACGCCCCAGGGCTCGCCGGCATCGAGCAGGCGGGGGTCCCGCAACACCTCCCACGCGGCCGCCCACGCTGCGGCCTCGGCGTCTCCCGCGGCGGCGCCCCGTACCCCCATCGCGATCACCATCGGGCGGACCACGTCGTGGCGGGCGAAGTCCATCAGGACCACGCCGAGCTCGCCGTTCCAGCCCTCGGTCGCGACGCGCCTCAGCGTCCGGCGCAGCTGGTCGTGGTCGCGCAGAGTGATGCGCGTACGCGCTTCCCGCGCGTCGTCGTCGAGCTCGGTCATCGTGGCCTCCGGCGTCGTAATGGACACTGGCCACGCTCCGCGCGTGGGGTTGCCGTCGGTCTTGCCGCGGACGGAAGAGCAGGTCAACGCCTTGGCCCGGCAGTACGGTCAGCCTGGTGGCAAGCGCTCATCGCTCCGAAGGGCGCGGCTCGGAGCGCCATGGCAAGAGGCATGCCCGCACCTGCCGCCGCTGCCAGATCACTGGCCTCGGACGCTCAGGCCCGCGAACCGCACTGCCGATACCTTCGTCAGGCGAGATGAGGGGGCAGCACCGTGAAGCGCATCACGGCCGGCGCGGTTCTGCTGTGCGCTGCCCTCGCAACGGCCGGATGTGCCGGCTCGTCCGGCAACGGCCAAGCGACGTTCATCTGCCCCGGGTCCGACAACGCGTCCCTGTTGCAGTGGAACGACCTGGACGGGCAGTTGAGCGGCTCGTACACCTACGCCGAGCTCGCCGGGTCTGCCGGCAACGCGGCAGTGTCGTCGGACAGCGCGACGCTGACCGGCACGCGCGACGGGTCCGCGATCACGCTGGCCATCAACGTGCTGTTCGGCTCGCAGCCGGTGTCCGGGTCGGTCAACGGCGACACGCTGACCCTCAACGTTCCGCAGTCGGACGGCTCGGTGCAGGCCGGCACCTGCCGGGCCGGCTCACTCGAGAAGTGGAACCAGCTGATCGGCACGCTCGGCGCTCGTGCCGACTCGAGCAACGCCGCGCACGCCCAGCAGCAGGCCGCAGCATCGGCGGCCGCGGCTGACGCCAAGACGCAGGAGGACGCCCAGCGCGCCCTCGCCGCGGTGCTGGACTTCTCGCTCGATGACTCGCTAGAAGACCTCGCCGCCGACGTCGCCGAGGCGGACAGCGACCTGGCGCAGGGTAAGGCGGACGCCGCCCTGGGTGCGATGTCCGATGGCTACAGCTGCTACAACCTGTCGGGCACCGTGGCGTACGACATCACGGGCACGCTCGAGTACACCGTGAACTCGAGTTTCGCCTACGACCTGGACGGCCTGCTGTCCGACATCGAGGACGGCCGCAAGGCGATCGTCTCCCTCAACTCCTACGTCGGGACCCTCCAGGCTGACGGCCTCCCGGAGCTCGTCGGCGTCGAGGCGGCGGCCGCCGCTGCGGAGGCCGAGATCGACGACGCGATCGCGACCGCCAACGGCTACATCGACCACCTCAACGCAAACGTCGACGAGGCGTACGCGGTCGCGAACTCCATCGCGACCGGCGAGTGCGCCGAGTACGCGCTGGGCGACCCACCCGCGCCGATGGCGCACGTCACCGGCTGACTGGACTGGGCTCGCAGTGAACTGGGTCACGCTCCTGGGCGCCGTCTTCGACGGACTGCGGCCGTTCCTCCCGCTGCTCGTCGGCATCGCGGCGTTCCTCACGGTCCTCCGGTTCCCGATGCCCGGGCGTGGTCCTGGCCGCCAGGGCCGAGACCCGTGGCGAAGCTTCAAGTTCGCGGCGCGCCGCCGAGTCGTGGAGCGCGCGGGCGGCCGGTGCGAGGCGACTTCATTCCTGGTGTGGGGGCGCTGCAACCAGGACGCCGTCGAGGTCGACCACGTGTACCCCTGGTCGCGGGGTGGGGCCACGATCGTGAGCAACGGACAGGCTCTGTGCCGCCACCACAACCGGGCGAAGTCCAGCTGGCCGCCGCCGTGGTGGTACATCGGGTTGCTCGAACGGCGGCGGCGTGGCTACTTCCCCGCGGACGAGGACGTGAGGGTGTCCGCGGCGATGACGGATGCTGACCGCGCGGCGCGCGCTGGGTGGGCGGCGCGCAAGTCGGATTGACCGTCGCGCCCGGTAGGCAGCATCTATGACTACGCCCGCCGCGGTGACACCCAGCGCGGCTCCTCGGCGCCCCCGGGGCCGCGGCAAGACCGGTGGCAACCGGCGCTCGGCACGCTGTCACTCCGACTCAGTCCACGGAGGTCCCCATGAGCGTCCCGACGACCGTTCGCGTCGCGATCCCCTCGCCGCGTCAGCCGAGGATCGAGCACGTGCTGGACGTAACCGTGACACCCGACGACCGGCTACTGCTCTCCATCCCGGAGGCTGCCCACCGCATCGGGGTCTCGCGCAGCCAGATGTACAACCTCATCGCCGCCGACCAAATCCCGGTCGTCCACATCGGCCGCTCGGCGAAGATCCGAGCTGAGGCTCTCGTCGCATTCGCGAACGGACTTCGCGGCTAGCCGGGCGCGGGTCACCGGGCGGGCCAGCGATCCCCGAACGCGGAGTCCCAACAGCAACCTGCCAAGCGTGGCGGCCGGTGAAGATGCTTGCGTTACGGTTATGATCCGTTACGTGTACGACGAGATCGCCAGCGCCAGCGAGAGCGAACTCACGCGGTGGGCACGTCAGATCCGCCTTGAGCGCATGCGGCGGCGAGGTTCGGTGATCACCTGCCAGCGATGCGGCACGCAAGTGGTGGCACGCCAGGACGCCAAGTACTGCTCGACTCGGTGCCGGGTCGCGGCGCATAGGGCCAACCGAGGGTCGGTGTGATGGAGCACCTAGCTGTACGAGCGTCCCGTCGATACGGGACGCTCTCGCCTCTGCGCTACCCGGGTGGAAAGGCGGCGCTCGCCGGTCTCTTCGCCGACATCATCGGCGCCCTTGGCCTTACTAGTCCCGTCTACGTCGAGCCGTACGCCGGCGGGGCCGGCGCGGGCATAGCCCTGCTGCGACAAGGCCTCGTCCACCGGCTAGTCATCAACGACTTCGACCCGGCGGTCTACTCGTTCTGGCGCTCAGTCACCGAGCAAAACGAGGGCCTCGTCGAGCTCGTGCGCACGGCGCCCCTAACCATCGACGAATGGCGACGCCAGCGAGAGATCTACCGCGCCGGAGATGCCAGCAACCCGCTCGAACTTGGGTTCGCCTTCTTCTACCTCAACCGCACAAACCGATCGGGCGTCCTCCGGGGAGGCGTCATCGGCGGCCTCGCCCAGGAGGGGCGATACAGAATCGACGCTCGATTCAACCGCGAGACCCTCTCTGAGCGGCTCCTTGCGCTCGGGAGTCTGGGCGATCGGATTACGGTCAGCGATCTTGACGGCCGGACCGTCATTCGCAGCTATGCACGCGATCCGTCGGCGTTCATGTACATCGACCCTCCGTATGTTGCGGCCGGGTCCCAGCTCTACCTCAACGCGTTCGACGCTCGCGACCATGAAGCGCTGGCGCGGATCATCCACGAGATCGAGAGCGCGCACTGGATCATGACGTACGACGTGTCGCCGCTGATCGAGAGACTGTACGAGCGCCACTTCCAGTGCCGCTACGAGCTCAACTACTCGGCACGTCACCCCGGATTCGCGAGAGAGCTCATGATCGCGTCCCCGATGGTGGCAAGCACATTGGTCAGGGGGTCTGGGGCGACGGAGGTTGGAGGAGGAACCGCACCAGCGGTTCAAGTTCCTGCCACGCGTCTCGCACGTCCTGCGACTTGACGACCATCGTCGGGTCGTGGCTGGCGCCGTTGAACCAAGAGCCCGACCCCGGGCGATCCCTGGGCGAGAGGGCGTTCTGTAGCAGTTGGATCGAGCGCGCCAGGGACCTCAGCCTCAGGTAGTCGTTCGCCAGAGTTGGCACCACCTGCCCGATCGTCCCGGACACCTGATGGTTGCCGCGGGACGTGTAGTGGTACTTGATCGACGATTCGACCACCGACCTGAGCAGCATCGCGGCCGCCGCCGGATGGCCGACGATGTCGATGCGCCGCAACTCAATGAACCGCTTCTGAAGGCCGGCCGGGGCCGAGGAGTAGTCGACGGCCACGACGAGCTTGCCCTTGGTATCGGGGTTGTTCGGGCCGACCGTTGACTGAACGGACGGAGTGTCCTCGCGCGGGGCTGGCGCTCCGGGGGCGGCGTCGTTCGATGCCCCGGCCGCCAGCGGGGCCTTCGGCGAGCCGCTCAATGCTGGACCGGTCGAGCCATCCCCACGAGGTGCACCGACCGCAGCTGGCGAGGGGGCAGGACCCGGGACACCAGAGAGAGACCGCAACTCATCGACGAGCTCGTCGTACGCCCTGCCTGGCTCACCCTTCTTCGCGTTGAGGACCCTTCGTGTACTCAGCTCACCGGTCTGGAACCCTCGCAGAACCCGCTCAAGGACGGCGATCTGCTGAGGACTCTCGGGGCGGGAAGTCACGTTGCCCTCGTCGTCGAACTCGAAGCCGAGCAGTGGACGGATCTGTCGATCTCGGTAGGCATACTCGAACGCCGACATCTTCAGGTCTTGTCCCAGTGCGTACTCGCGGATCGCGGGATCGGTGAACGTCGTCCTCTGCAACGCCTCCCGCACCCGTCCCATCCGGGCAAGGCGCACGACATCCTTGATCCCGGTCAGGGTGGCCTTCAGCGTCTTGACGTCCGCTCCACCAGCCAGCTGCGCCAGCACGAACTTGGCCTGCTCGTCGAGGCCCCAGCGCTTCTTGTCCTCGCCAATGTGGAGGCGGGCCAACACCGGCGCCGCAGTCTGGCGATCCGGATACACCGTCACGTAGATCTCGTCGGGCAGTTCATCTGCGTCGGCCTGGTGCCGCCTCAGCAGCGTCTCAAGCTGGTGCCGGTGGCTCGGGACGAGCGATGGGTCGCGGAGGGCACGCAGGGCGCTCACGCGCCGGTTCGCCTCAAGTACGACGTACCGCCCGCCTTCCTCGACTACGAGCGGAACCTCGTTGGTCGTGTAGCCCTCTCGAAGCAGTGAGTAGGCGACTGCGGTCACCTCTTCGTTCTCGAAGAGGTAGTTGAATGCCATTGACTCATCGGGCTGCTCGACAGCGAACCGGAAGTTGTTGAGGTCAAGCGACAGCGCGCTGACGGCGACCTTCCGCACTACCTCAGGCACCCGAGGCACAGGATCCCCCTACGACATCGGCCGCTCGACTGCGCGGACCACGCTCTCAACCTAGCGGCGGCACGGCAGACCTCTCGAGATGGTCACCACATCGGCGTGTCCGGGTGGCGGATGCCAGCGCCCACTCGGCAGATCTCGGCCTCGCGAGGCCTCTGTGTTCCCTCGCGGTCCACGCCAGTCCAGAGCGGCCCACTGGCAGCGCCTGCATACCATTTGCATACCGGAACGCCAGAGGCCCTCCCGATCCGAAGATCGAAAGGGCCTCTGACCTGCACCTTCATAAGTAGCGGGGGCAGGATTTGAACCTGCGACCTCTGGGTTATGAGCCCAGCGAGCTACCGAACTGCTCCACCCCGCGTCGGGACACTCAAGGTTACGTGACCTGAGCCAGGACGCCAAATCGCGGCTCCCGCCGCCCACGACGCCCCACCTCCGAGCCACACCCCGCGCCCACAACACCGACGCGCCCCGAAGGGCGCGCCGGTCCCCTCACTTGAACGCGTCCTTGACCTTCTCCGCGCCCTGCTTCAGGTCGGCCTCGGTCTGCTTCGCCTTGCCCTCGGCCTCGAGCTCGCGGTCGTCGGTGGCCGAGCCCACGGCCTCCTTGACCTTGCCCTCGGCCTTCTCGGCGGCATTGCGAGCCTTGTCCTCGACACCCATGGTCATATCCCTTCCCTAGGAAGCGGGCACCGTAGGCACAGCCGAACGGTGATCGCCTCTGGGGAGGACTGCCCGGTCCCAGGGCCTGGACAGGTCTCACGAGCCGGACGACGCCTCAGGCCCCGCCCCGCGCCCTCCGCACCCGCCACCCGCGCGCCCCGAAGTGGTCGGCCGCGTAGTCGATCGCGTCCGCCACCCCCAGCTCACGCGTCGAGTTCCCCAGCCGCGCGTAGAACGTGACCCGCTGGCCCCCGCCCTTGCCCTTCCCGCTGACGAACACGGGCCGCGGCGACGGCGCGGCGTCCACCCGACACACCTCGCGCCCGTGCACCCGCGGGAAGGTCACCCGCAGCAGCCCCACCGCCGGCGCCCCCAACGCCCCCGTGAGGAAGTCGTGCAGCCACAGCTCGTACCGGTCCAGATCCGGCGCCTTCATGTACTGCAGGTCGTCGTCCAGCCCCAGCACTGCGCCCGCGTCGTCCACCCCGATCAGCAGCGTCCCGCCGCGGCCATTGAGGAACCCGGCGATCGTCTTGGCGATCACCGCCTCCATGCGGTCGTCGCGCTGGCCGGTGTGCAGGTTGTGCCGCGCGGTGGACTTGAACTCGACCGACGCCGACTCCCCCGCGGCCACCAGCGCCTCGGCGTCCGGCACGGGCCGGCGCACCAGCGCCTCGGCCAGCAGCAGCACCACCACGGTGCCGGCCGGCGCCAGCCCCAGCAGCACCCATGGGTGCGGCGTGCTCGGGTTGCCGGTGACCAGCTGGGTCACCACGAGGCCGAGCAGCGCACCGACGATCCCCGCGAGCACCGCGCCCGACGTGCTCAGGCTCGACCGGCCGCGCAGCAGCCGCCGGCTGATCAGGCCGAGCGCGCCTCCCACCACCAGCACCAGGACGCCGCCGACGAGCACCGCGGTGGAGATCGACTGGGACGAGACTCCGGCTGCCGCGCTGCTCACGCGGGGCAACCTACCGTCCGCCGCCGCGCCCCGTCAGGCCGCCCGCGCCCCCAGCCGCCCACGAGCCGGCGCCACCCCCAACACCCAGCCCTACGCCCGCTCCCCCTGCGGCCGCGAGTACGGCGCCGTGATCACCCCGTCCGGGTCCAGCCGCCCCAGGATCGCGTCGCCGATCGCCCGCAGCTGCCCCACCTGCTCGGGCTCGAGCGCGTCGAACACCACGCGCCGCACCTGCTCCACGTGCCCGGGCGCCGCGGCCACCACGACCTCCCACCCCGCCTCCGTGAGCAGCGCGTTGGTCGCGCGCCCGTCCTCCGGGCACGGCGCCCGCTCCACCAGTCCGCGCGCCTCCAGCCTGCTCACCACGTGCGACAGCCGCGACAGCGTCGCGTTCGCGCGTGCCGCCAGAGCGGTCATCCGCAGCCGCCGCCCGGGCGCCTCGGAGAGCATCGCCATGACGAAGTACTCGAAGTGCGACAGGTCCGAGTCGCGCCGCAGCTGCTGCTCGAGCGTCCCGGGCAGCAGCTCCACCACCGCGACCAGTCGGATCCAGGCCTGCAGCTCGTCGTCGGTCAGCCAGCGCGTCATGACCCCATCGTAGCGAATAACTTGACGCTTCAAGCAATCAGACGTAGCGTCTTAGTTGTCACTTCAACCAATCGCCGGCAACCCCGGCCGCCCACCCCAAGGAGCACCTCATGACGCACGTGAGCATCATCGGCACCGGCAACATGGGCCAGGCCCTCGACGCCGTCCTGACCCGCGGCGGCACGCCGCACACCCCGGTCAAGCGCGGCGAGACCGTCCCGGCCCAGACCGACGTCGTCGTCCTCGCCGTCCCCTACGGCTCGCTGTCCGACGTCCTGGCCACCTACGGCGACGCGCTGGCCGGCAAGATCGTGGTCGACCTGACCAACCCGGTCGACTTCGCCACCTTCGACGGCCTGACAGTCCCGGCCGACTCCTCGGCCGCCGCTGAGATCGCCGCCGCGCTGCCCACCGCGCGCGTGCTCAAGGCGTTCAACACCACGTTCGCCGGTGCCCTCGCCGCGGGTGAGGTCCTGGCCCAGCCCACCACCGTCCTCATCGCCGGTGACGACGCGGACGCCAAGGCGACCCTCGCCGAGGTCGTCGCCGCGGGCGGCCTGCACCCGGTCGACGCCGGCTCGCTCAAGCGCGCCCGCGAGCTCGAGGCCATCGGCTTCCTGCAGATCACCCTGGCCGCCGGCGAGAAGACGACGTGGACCAGCGGGTTCAACCTGGCCGCCTGAGAGCCGCCTGACCATGCCCACCCACCCCTACGTGGCGTTCCGCGAGCGCGCGGCACGGCTCGACGCAGCCGTGCCGCGCCACCCGTGGACCCCGGCCGACGGCCCGCTGCCCGCGCTGTACCTCTCCCACGGCGCCCCGCCGCTGCTCGAGGACGCCGGCTGGATGGACGACCTGCACGCCTGGGCCCGCCGCCTGCCGACCCCGCGGGCGATCCTCATCGTCTCCGCCCACTGGGAGTCCGCGCCCTTGGCGCTGTCCACCACCGACGGCCGCGCGGGGCTGGTCTACGACTTCGGCGGGTTCGACCCGATGTACTACCGCCTGCGCTACGACACCCCCGACGCCCACGGCCTCGCCACCCTGGTGCGCGCCGTCCTGCCGGACTCCGAGCCCCTGCACCAGCACACCTCGCGCGGCCTGGACCACGGCGCGTGGGTGCCGCTGCTCGCGATGTACCCCGACGCCACAGTGCCCGTGCTCCAGCTGAGCATGCCCACCCACGAGCCCACCCGGCTCCTGGACCTGGGTCGGCGCCTGCGGGCCCTGCGCGAGCAGGGCGTCCTGGTGGTCGGCTCCGGGTTCCTCACCCACGGGCTGCCGTTCCTCCAGTGGGGCGACCTCGACGCGGTCCCCACCTGGTCCGCCGACTTCGACGCCTGGGCGGCCGACGCGCTCGCCCGCGGCGACGTCGACGAGCTCGCCGCCTACCGCGACCGCGCCCCCGGCATGCCCTACGCCCACCCCACCGTCGAGCACTTCACCCCGCTGTTCCTCACCCTGGGCGCCGCGACCGAGCCCGGCACCCCCGCGACCACCGCGCTCGACGGCTTCTGGTGGGGCCTGGCCCGCCGCAGCATCGAGGTCGCCTGACCCCTCGCAGACCCCCTCCGACGCCGCCGGCGCCAGCCTCCGTGGGCGCATCGACGCAGATCCGCGGCCCCGAATCGCTCAGGGAGACCCGTTCGGCGACCGATGACGTAGGGGCCGGTATCCCTCGCTCGGAGGTTCGTGCGTGTCCGACCTGGTCCGTGAGCTCGACCGACTCGAGTCGCTGCTCACCTACGGTGTGCTGGGCGGCGGCGGTCCCGACCTCAGTGACATCGCGGCCCTCGCGGCACAGGTCTGCGGCACACGCTCCGCGGCCGTCGGCTTCCTCGTCGAGGACCGGGTCGAGGTGCACTCCACGCACGGCGCGCCCCTGACGCCGATCCCGCGGGCCAAGTCGATCTCGGCCCCGGCGGTCGAACGCGGCGAGCCCGTGGTGATCAACGACATCCCGATCGGCGCGCTCGACGACCACCCGTTCACCTACGAGGACGGCCCCCTGCGCGCCTTCGCCGCCGTCCCGCTCGTGGGTCGCGACGGGCTGCCGCTGGGCGTCCTGGCGGTGCACCACGACGCGCCGCTGGCCCTGGACGACCAGCACATCGCAAGCCTGCGGGTGCTCGCGGACCACGTCATGACGCGGCTCGAGCTGCACCGGCTGGACTCGTGGGGCGGGCGCACCCTGAAGCCCTCGAGCACGATCGAGCCCACCCGGATCCGCCAGGCCCTCGAGGCCGGCGAGCTGGTCCCCTTCCTCCAGCCGATCGTCGACCTGCCCACCGGCACCACCGTGGCCGTCGAGGCCCTGATCCGCTGGGAGCACCCCGAGGCGGGCGTGATCGCTCCGGGCGACTTCCTGCCGGTGGTCGAGGCGAGCGGGCTCATGCTGCCCGTGGGCCGCCACATGCGCCAGCAGGCGCTGGACGCCCTGGCGCGGATCCACCGGCTCGGCCCGGCCACCGCGGAGATCCTGCTCAGCGTCAACATCTCGCCCATCGAGCTGGCCCGCTCCCAGTTCGCGGCCGAGCTGCTGGACGATGTGAGCGCCCGGGGCCTGGGCCCCGACAAGCTCGTCGTCGAGGTCACCGAGACCACCGCGTTCGTGGACCCCGTGGCCGCCGTCATCCAGCTCGCCACGCTCGACGAGGCCGGCATCCGGGTCGCGCTGGACGACTACGGCTCGGGCCACTCGTCGCTCACGCGGCTGCTCTCCCTCCCGCTCAGCGCCATCAAGCTGGACCGGGCCCTGACCTCACGGCTGCCGGAGGACGCGCGCCTGGGCACGGCCGTGGCCTCCACCATCTCCATGGCCAGGGACCTGGGGCTCCTGGTGGTCGCCGAGGGCGTCGAGACCCCCCTGCAGGCCGACGCCCTGCACTCCATGGGCTGCGGGTACGCCCAGGGCTGGCACTTCGCCCGCGCCACCAGCGTCGAGGACGTGATCGCGACCCTGTCCCGCACCGCCCCCGCCGCCCCCGTCGTCGTGCCGTTCGCGAGCGTGCCGCGGCCCCGTACGAGCGGCGAGCCCGCGGACCAGCACCGCTCGGCCCAGGCGTGCTACGTCGTCGACACCGAGCGCCGCATCCTCTCGTGGACCGCGGCGGCCGAGCAGATCGCCGGCTACCGCGCCGAGGAGGTCATCGGCCGCACGTGCTCGGACGGTCTGCTGTGGCACGTCGACCGGTCGGGCCAGGTGCTCTGCGGCGACCGGTGCCCGCTGCTCGACACGATCACCGACGGCCGCGAGCGGACCGCCAAGGTGTGGCTGCACCACAGCAAGGGGCACCTCGTGCCGGTGGTCGTGCACGCGAGCGCGCTGCGCGACAACAGCGGGACGGTGATCGGCGCCGTCGAGACGTTCTACGACGACAGCGCCGCAGACGCCCCGCTGGCCGCACCGAGCGAGGCGCTCGGCCTCGCCTGAGCCACGGGTGCCCGGGGCTCACCCGCCCACGGGCACCTGGCCCTACCTCACCCGCCGAGCTGCGCCTCCGCGGCGATCGCGTCCTCCAGTGCCTGCTTCAGACGGTCCTGCGCCTCGCCGTAGGCGGCGAAGTCGCCCTTGGCCAGCGCGGTCTGACCGTCGTCCAGCGCCTGCTTGGCACGCTGCAGCGCGGCGTCCAGCGCCGCCTGGGCGTCCCCGCTGGGCGCGGCGGACGGCGACGTGCTCGGTGACGTGCTCGGTGAGGGCGACGGCGACGGGCTCGCCGTCCCGCCGTCGACCGGCGCGTCGGGCACCCCGGTGTCCCCGGTCGGCCCGGGGGTGTCCACACCGGCGTCGCCGCCGAACACCTGGTCCAGGGCTCCCTCGAGGGTGTCGGAGAACCCGATCTCCTCACCGAACGCGACCAGCACGCGCTGCAGCAGCGGGAACTTGGTACCCGTCGAGGACTGCACGTAGACCGGCTGCACGTACAGCAGACCGCCGCCGACCGGCAGCGTCAGCAGGTTGCCGCTGACCACTGTCGAGTTGCCCAGCTGGAGCACGTTGAGGCTCTCGGACACGCTCGGGTTCGACCGGAACGCGTTCTGCACCTGCCCCGGCCCCGGCACCGTGGAGTTGCGTGGCAGCTCCAGGATCCGGATCTTGCCGTAGTCCTTCGAGCGCACGCCATCGGCGTTGCCCGGTTCGGCGTCGACCGCCATGAACCCGGTGAGCACCTGACGGTCGGTGTTACCGCCCGGGATGAACACCGAGGTCAGCGAGAACGTCGGCTCGTCCTGGCTCGGCATCTTGAGCGTCAGGTAGTACGGCGGCTGGAGCTCGCTGGAGTTGACCGGGTCCTCGGGGTTGCGCCAGTAGTCCTGGCCCGAGTAGAAGTCCGACGCCGACCCCACGTGGTAGGTCGCCATCAGGTCGCGCTGCACCTTGAACATGTCCTCGGGGTAGCGCAGGTGGCTCATCAGCGCGCCGTCGATGTCGCTCATCGGCTTGATGGTGTTGGGGAACGTCTTCTGCCACGTCTTCAGCACCGGGTCGTCGGTGTCCCAGGTGTAGAGGGTGACCTCGCCGGTGTAGGCGTCCACGGTCGCCTTGACGGAGTTGCGCAGGTAGTTCACCTCGTCCGGCAGCAGCGCCGACAGCGCGTCGGAGCGCGCGGTCAGCGAGTCCTGGGTGACCTGCTCGAGCTGCTTGGACGTGGAGTACGGGTACTGGTCGGACGTGGTGTACCCGTCGACGATCCAGACCACCCGGTTGTCGACCACGGCCGGGTACACCCGCGAGTCGAGCGTCAGGTAGGGCGCGACCTTCTTGACCCGGGTCTGCGGGTCGCGGTCGTACAGGATCTGCGAGTCGGACGTCACCCGGTCGGAGAACAGGATCTGCTCCGAGCCGAACTTGATCGAGTACAGCAGCTTGTTCCACAGGTTCCCGATGCTCGGACCGGCGTCGATCTGGTCGGTCGGGAACGTGTTGTTGACCTGGCCGCCCGCGTCGTCGTCGGGGTAGTCCAGCTCCCACGGCGCGGTGCCGGCCGGGGCGCCGACGATCGAGTAGTCGGGCAGGTTCGTGCCGAAGTAGACCCGCGGCTCGTAGTCGCCCAGCGCGCCGACCGGCGGGATGCCGCCCTCGTAGAACGACGGCCGGCCGTCGACGGCCGTCGTGTTGCCGTAGGCGGCCACCACGCCGAACCCGTGGGTGAACACGGTGTGGTCGTTGACCCAGGTGCGCTGGGCGTTGTCCAGGCCGTCGAGGTTGAGCTCGCGCACCGCGATGACGGTGTCACGGCTCTCCCCGTCGATCATGTACCGGTCGACCGACAGCATCTGCGGGAAGTCGTAGTACTGCTTGTTCTGCTGGAGCTGGCGGAACGAGGGGCTGACGATCGACGGGTCGAGCAACCGGATGCTCGCGGTGGTCTCGGCGTCCTGACGCAGCGCCCCGGGCTGGGCCTCCAGGGTGGCGTTGTACGGCGTGATCTCCACGTCGTCCAGGCCGAAGGCCGTCTTGGTGGCGTCGATGTTGCGCTGGATGTACTCGGTCTCCGCGGACTGCTGGTTGGGCTGGACCTGGAAGCGCTGCACGACGGCCGGGTAGATGCCACCGACCAGGATCGCGGACACCACCATGAGGCCCACGCCGATCGCCGGCAGCCGCCACGTGCCGCGGAACGCCGCGACCACGAACAGGCCGGCGACCAGCAGCGCGGCCCCGGCGAGGATCGCCTTGGCCGGCATCACGGCGTTGACGTCGGTGTACGACGCGCCGCCGGGCACGGTGGTGCCCGACTTGTTGAGCAGGGAGTAGCGGTCCAGCCAGTCGTTCACGCCGATCAGCAGGATGATCACCGCTGCCGTGACGCCGAGCTGGAGCCGCGCGGCGGGCGTGGTCCTGGGCCCCTGGCCGCCGCCGAACCGCAGGCCGCCGTACAGGTAGTGGGTGGCCAGGCCCGCGATCCCGGCGACCACCGCCACGGCCATCAGGAAGGACACTACGAACCGCAGCACCGGCAGCACGAACATGTAGAACGACAGGTCCAGCCCGAACTGCGGGTCGGTCTGGCCGAACGGCGTCCGGTTGAGGAACAGCAGCACGTCCTGCCACTGCGCGGACGCGGCCGAGCCGGCGAAGAAGCCCAGCACCGCCGGGCCGGCGGTCATCACGAGCTTGCGCAGCGGCTCGATCATCTCCCGGTACTGGTCCAGGGACGCCTGCTCCGGGGTGGACGGGGCGTAGATCGGCCGGCTGCGGTAGGCCACGGCCAGCGCCGCCCACACCGCCCCACCCATCAGCAGGAAGCCGAGCACGAACAGCACGGCGCGGGTCAGCCACTGCGTGGTGAGCACGCTGAGGTAGCCGACCTGGCTGAACCAGAGCACCTCGGTCCAGACCTGCGCCATGATCACGACGAGCACGGCGAGGCCGATCAGGATCGCGATCGTGGGGCCGAGCGGTCCGCGGCGCCGTCGAGGTCCGGACGAGCCGGAGGTGGGCTGGGCGGGTCGTGCGAACGTCACGTCAGATGGTCCTCGTCGTCGGCGCCTGGTGGCGGCTCGGCTGCAGTGGGTCTCGGGCTCGGTCTGCGACTCGGTCGGTTCCGTCCGAGCGTCTGTCGGTGAACGCCCGGGGCGCCCCCCAGGTTCCCACACTCACCTGGGAGCCCGGCCCCGATCGGCGCGGGCACCGCCGCCGGGCGCCGGGATGCGACGATGGGCCGGTGAGCACTCCTGAGGACTCCGGAGCCGTACCGGCCGACGACTCCGGCACCGTGCGCGCCCTGGACCAGGTGATGCGCGAGGTCGAGCGGCACGTCGCCTCCGGCGGCTGGGACGGACCGGTGCGGGTGTTCGCCCTGGTCCGCACCGCCGCGGCGATCGAGGCCGAACCGGCCCTGGCCGGCCAGCTCCCGCCCGAGACGATGATCGCCGCGCGGCTGGACCCCGACCACCTCACCGCCGTCGAGCAGGAGGGCCTGCCCCCGGCCGACGACCTGGAGAGCCTGCTCGCCGGGCTGTCCTGGCCGCCGACGGTGCACGGTGCCGCGGTGGTCGTCGAGCGGGTGGTGCTGCCCTCGTCCGCCGAGGCCGCGATGCCCGCCGACCCGCAGGAGGCGGTCGCCTACCTCATGGCCCACCCCGAGCGCCAGGACGTGCGACTGGCCGCAGGTGCGCTGCGCGACGGCCCCCGGTGGTGCGTGCTGCGCACCCGGGCGAACGACGACGACGCGGCCGTGGCGGGCGGCGCGGACCTGGTGCCCGGCCTGACCGGCGCGGTGGCCGCGACCCTGCTGTAGCCGCGGCGCCGGCACCGGGCCGGCGCGCGACCCGGAACGCGGCTGCCGCCCGCGCCGGCTCAGGAGCAGGTGGGCAGCGTGTCGCCCTTGCCGGCACCGATCGCCTCGACCGCCAGGCGTGCGCCGTGCAGGGTCGAGATCTTCACCACGTGCAGCCCGTCCGGTACGTGGCCGACGACCTCCGAGCAGTTGTCCGCCGGCGCGAGGAACCAGGTGGCGCCGTCGCGCTCCGCGCCGGCCATCTTCTGCCGGATCCCGCCGATCGGTCCGACCGTGCCGGTCAGGTCCATCGTGCCGGTGCCCGCGATCACCTTCCCGGCGGCCTCGTCCTGCGGGGTGAGCATGTCGATGATGCCGAGCGCGAACATGGTCCCGGCGCTCGGCCCGCCGATGTTCTCGATCTGGATCGACACCTGGACGGGGAAGTCGAACGTCGGGTCCAGCAGCACGCCGATCAGCGCACGGCCGTTGCCGTCGTCGGTGGTGACCACCTGGACGGTCTGCGCCGTGCCGCCGCGGGTGATGCCCAGCGAGACCGTGGCGCCCGGCTCGATCGCGTCCATCAGCGTCGACAGCGCGGAGAAGCTCGTCACGTCCGTGCCGTCGACCGAGGTGATGATGTCGCCCTTCTCCAGCACCCCGTCCGCACCGCTGCCCTGCACCACCCCGCCGACGCCCAGCGTGGTGGGCACGTCGTAGCCGAGCTCCTCCAGGGCCGAGACGGTCGCGTCCTCCTGCGAGGAGGTCATCTCGGCCTGGCCCTGGTCGGAGATCTGCTGCTCGGTCTGGTCCGGCGGGAAGAGCGTCTCGACCGGCACGACGGAGTCGGCCGGCGCCGCCCAGCCGCGCAGCACGTCGGCCAGGGTCACCGGGTAGCCCGGCCCGCCCGCGGTCGACACCGTGGTCAGCCTGAGCTGACCCGTGGTCGGGTAGGTGGGCGCGCCGCTGATCTCGATCAGGGGCTTGTCGTCATGCTCGCCGAGGGTGTTCAGCGTCGGGCCGGGTGCGGTGACCGCGTACGGCAGCGGGAGCGCGACGGCGACCGCGAGCAGGAGCGCCAGCGCCACCATCGACACCCCGAGCATGATCGACCGCGGCGTGGCGGGCTGGGCCTCGAAGGCGGCGTCGTCGCCGGGCGGCAGAGGGCCGAACGGGTCGGCGTCGGGCTGCGCGCGGTCGTTGGTGGGCGCGTCGGTCGCCGCGCCGGGGCTCGTCCAGGGGCCGCCGGACGCGGCGGTCCGGTCCCAGGGGGTCGTCGGCTCGTCCGTCACGCGCCCCATCATCCCCCGAGCGCCTGGGAGCCTCACGCCGAGCCGCCCGCCCGCTGCGCCCTGAGCGAACCCGACGCAGGTCCGCACGCCCCTGGCGGTCCCGGCAGGCCGGCCCCGGTTACCGTGGAAGCACCACCTCGCCCCTGGAGGACCCGATGACCACGCCGGATCCCACGCCCGGCCTCCCCCCGGCCTGGGCCGCGATGCTGCGCCAGCTCCTGGGTCCGCAGGCCGATGAGGTGATCGCCGAGATCGCTGAGCACGGCCTGCGCGGCCCCGACGGCGAGCCGATCGACCTCGCGGAGCTCGCCACCCGGATGGGCCTGCCCGAGGACCCCGCCGCCGTGCAGTCCCTGGTGACCCAGATGCAGCACATGCTCGCCTCGGGCACCGGGCCGATCAACACCGACCTCACCCACGACCTGGCGCGCCAGACCGCCGTCGCCGAGGGCGACCCGACGGTCGCCGAGCCGGAGCGGCGGGCCGTGGTCGACGCCCTGGGCGTCGCGGAGCTGTGGCTCGACCAGGCCACCGACCTGCCGGCCTCCGGCGGGCCGGCGCGGGCGTGGAGCCGCTCGGAGTGGGTCGAGCAGACCCTGCCCCGGTGGCGCAGCCTCGCCGAGCCGGTCGCCGCGCGGGTGGCCGCCGAGCTCGCCCGCGTGATCGGCGAGCAGCACCTGCCCGACGAGATGGCCGGCGTGGGCTCGGCGATGGCCCCGATGATGCGCCAGCTGGGCAGCGCGGTGTTCGGCCTCCAGCTCGGCCAGGCGGTCGGCACCCTGTCGCGCGAGGTGCTGGGCACCACCGACATCGGCGTGCCGCTGCTGCCCGGTCCGGGCACCGCCCTGCTGCCGCGCAACGTGGACCAGTTCGCCGACGGCCTGGACGTCCCGCTGGACGAGGTGCGGCTGTTCCTGGCGCTGCGCGAGGCGGCCCACGCCCGGCTGTTCACCCACGTCGCCTGGCTCCAGGGGCACCTGCTCGGGGTGGTCGAGGCGTACGCCCGCGGAGTGGAGATCGACGTCGACGCGCTCGAGGAGGCGGTGCGCTCGATCGACCCGACCGACCCCCAGGGCATCGCCGACGCGCTGTCCGACGGCGTGTTCGCGATGGCCACCACCCCCGCCCAGCAGGCGGCGCTGCTGCGCCTGGAGACCCTGCTCGCGCTCATCGAGGGCTGGGTGGACGAGGTGACCGCAGCAGCGGCCGGGCCGCACCTGCCGCACACCGCAGCGCTGCGCGAGACCATGCGCCGCCGCCGCGCCGCGGGTGGCCCGGCGGAGGACATCTTCGCGACCCTCGTCGGCCTGGAGCTGCGGCCCCGGCGGTCCCGGGACGCCGCCAGGCTCTGGGCCACGCTGGTCGAGGAGGGCGGCACCGCGGCGCGGGAGGCGGCCTGGGACCACCCCGACCTGCTGCCCACCGCCGAGGACCTCGACGACCCGGCCGGGTACCGGGCCCGCCGGGACGCCGACGCCGTCGAGTCCGCGGACCTCGACCGCGCGCTCGCGGAGATCTTCGGGACCGACGAGGGCGACGACCCCCGGGGCCCCGACGAGCCGGACCGCACGTAGTCAGCCGACCTCGCCGAACAGCTCACCGTCCCCGCCCGGCGGCAGGCCCGGGCCCAGGTCGTCGCCCGCGTCGACCACGTCGTCGTCCTCGGGCTCGGCGGGCCGGTCCGCGACGTACGCCAGACCCTCGAGGAACCCGCGGGCCCGCTCGGTGCGCGGGTAGGCCGCCAGCTCCGCCCAGAACTCCGGCCCGTGCCCGGGCTGCAGCAGGTGCACCAGCTCGTGCAGCAGCACGTAGTCCAGCACCCACGACGGCACGCCGCGCAGCCGTGTCGAGATCCTGATGGTGCCCTGCGACGGCGTGCACGACCCCCAGCGTCGCCCCTGCCGGCTCGACCACGCGACGCTCACCGGCCGCGCACGCGCGCCGAGGTAGCGGTCCGACAGCTCCGCGGCGCGGCGCTCGAGACCCGTGTCCGTGGGAGTGCGCCGGCGCTCGGAGTCGAGCATCTTGGTGACCATCCGGCGCACCCACTCACGCTCCTGCGCCCTGGTGAACCGGTCCGGGATCGCCACCACCGTGCGACCGGCCTCCCGGAACGCGCTCACGGTGCGGGTCCGCCGCCTGCTGCGCCGCACCTCCACGGCCGCGAGGGCGGCCTCCAGCGCTCTGTCGTCCACCCCGGAACGGTAGCGCCGCGCGCCCACACCGCGGAGCCCTGTGCACAGCCTCCGCGTGCCCGGTACCCGACGCGCCGACGGCCGCAGATGCGGCTTGCCCGCAGCACACCGTTACGCTGACCTGAGCACGGATCCGACCGACACGGCGATCCGGCCCGCCGGCTCGACCACGACCGGTGCAACAGGCTGACGAACGGAGACACCCATGGCCGAGACCTACAAGGGCGAGTTCTACTGCGTGAAGTGCAAGGAGAAGCGCGAGACCGAGGGTGAGGTCGTCGTGACCAACGGCCGCAAGATGGCCAAGGGCGTGTGCCCGGTGTGCGGCACCAAGCTCAACCGGATCCTCGGCAAGGCCTGAGCACCGCTCAGACCACAGGACTCCGAGAGGCGGCTCCCCGATGGGGGCCGCCTCTCGCGTCTCCGGGGTGCGCCGACGCGCCGGGACGCACGTGTGGACAACTCCCCCGCACCCGCCCGCCGATCCAGGCTGGATGCCGCGGAGAGGAGAGCACGTGCAGCTGCGCACCCTGCCGGTGGTGCGACGGGACACCACCACGGTCCAGGTCGGCACCGACCCCCGGTGGGCCGTCGCCCTCGCCGACCTCAGCCCGCCCGCGGCACGCGCGCTGGCCGCGCTGCCCGCCGGGGCGACGGACCGTGCGGTCCTCGCGGCCCTGCGCGACGAGCGGGTGGCCGGCGACGAGGCGCGCGCCGTGCTGGACCACCTCGCCGCGGCACACCTGCTGGTCCCGCCCCCGCAGCCGGCACCCGAGCAGCCCGACGCGCGGGCGTGGTCGCTGCTCGACGCGGGCGGCGACGGCACGTCGGTGCTGGCCGCGCGCTCCGGCGCGCGGGTGCGGGTGTCCGGGCTGGACCGGGTGGGGGCCGTGGTCGCGCACACCCTGGCGATGGCCGGCGTGGGCACCCTCGAGCTGGACGACGCCGCACCGGTCGGGCCGCAGGACGTCGGGTTCGGCGGGGTGTCGGAGCGCGACCTCGGCGAGCACCGTGAGGTCGCGGTGGCGCGCGCGGCCCGTGCCGACCGCCCTCACCTGCGCACGCTCGCCCCGGTCGGCCGCCCGCCCGACGTCGTCGTCCTGGTGGACCGCGGCGTCGCGGACCCCGTGCGGCACACGCCGCTGCGCGACGCCGGCGCGACGCACCTGTCGGTCGTGGTGCGCGAGGCCTCGGTGCTGGTCGGGCCGCTCGTGGTACCCGGCAGCACCTCCTGCCTGACCTGCGTGGAGCTCCACCGAGCGGACGCCGACCCGGCGTGGCCGATGGTCGCGGCGCAGCTGGTCGCCGACCGGACCGTCGCCGGCCTGGTCGCGGAGACCACCCTGGCCACCATCGCCGGTGCCCTGACCGCCGCGCAGGTCCTGGCGCACCTGGACGGACGACCCTGCCTGGCACGCGACGCCGCGCTCGAGGTCGCGCTGCCGCTCGGCGTGCCCCGCAGACAGCAGTGGCTCCCGCACCCGGCGTGCGGGTGCGGGAGCCACGTGACGGTCGACCAGGGGTCGGCGCGGGCCTGCGTCGGGGCCGGCGCCGCGCCGGACGGGGTGCGCGTCAGGCAGCGGTGACCTTGCGCGGTCGGCCGCGGCCACGCTTGCGCGCGACGACGACCCCGTCGACGAACACCTCGCCGCCCCACACGCCCCACGGCTCGCGCCGCTCGACGGCACCGGCGAGGCACCCTTCGCGGATCGGGCACGCGCGGCACAGCGCCTTGGCCTGCTCCACCTCGGCCTCGCGCTCGGCGAACCACAGCTCTGCGTCGTTCTGGCGGCACGGGATGAGACTGGAGATGACCTGGTCGAACTCGCCGCCGAAGGGGTCGGTGACGGTCGAGAGCGACGTATCAGGCGGCCACGGTCCGTTTCCGCCCTGGTCGAGTGTGTCGAGCAGCGTGGTGAGCCGCACGGCTCCTCCTCGGGTCCTGCGATGGTCTGGGGCTGATGGATCGGGCCCTCAAGACGAAGGCCGCGGGTCCGGTGGACTCCGCGGCCTGAGGAGGCAGGTCTGTCAGACCGAGGAGTCGGGGGTGGGGTAGCCGGCGAAGCCGCTGCGGGTGCGCCCGTCGATGGACAGACCCGTCCCCTGGAGCGGGGTCGTGGGCGCAACGGGCCGCACAACGCCGATCCCGAGGACCGCCGTGTTGGTCATCATCTGTTCACCCACCCCCTCTCTCGCACCGCCCTGGGCGTCTTCCAGCCCCTGGCTCCGGTCAGGACGGGGACAACGGTAGACCCGGCTCCGCGACCAGACAACGGAATATTCGGGCGAGTTTTGCGACGAGTTCTGGCAGCCGCGTCGGACCGCCGCGAACGATCCCGCGGGACGGCCCTCGGCTCACCCGTTCGGGCGCTGCCCGGCCACGATGGCGAGCAGCGCCTGGCCGTGACGCAGCACCGTGTCCTGGCCGATCCCGCCGACCCTGGCGAGCTCGGCGAGCGTGGCGGGGCGGCGCTGCGCGAGGCCGCGCAGGCTCGCCTCGCCCAGCACGTTGAACGCCGGCCGGCCGGTCTCGACGGCGACCTGCTCACGCCAGGCGCGCAGCGCGGCGACCAGCTCGGGGTCGGCGTCGGCCGCAGCGGACCGGGACCCGCCGGACTCGGCCAGGACCCCGGCCAGGAACCGGGTGCGCTCCCGGGTGGCCCGGCCGCCGCTGCGCGAGCGCGCCCAGCTCAGGTGCAGGTGCTCGCGGGCCCGGGTGATCCCGACGTAGAGCAGACGGCGCTCCTCCTCCACGGCGGCGGCACCCTCCGCGAGCGAGATCGGCATCAGCCCCTCGCTCATCCCGACGAGGAACACCGCGTCCCACTCCAGGCCCTTGGCCGCGTGCAGCGACGCCAGCGTCACCCCGTCGACGGCGGGCGCGTGCTGGGCCGCGGCACGCTCGTCGAGGTCGGCGACCAGGTCCGAGAGGCGTGCCGGGGCCCGCTCCGCACCGGGATCACCGTCCGCGGGTCCCACGTCGCGGGCGCCGGGCCTGCCGGTGGCAGCCAGGTCGTCGGCGAGCGCGACCAGCGCCTGGAGCCCGTCCCACCGCTCGCGGACCGCGCCGCGCGCGGCCGGCGGCTCGGGGCTCCACCCGGCGCCGGACAGCACGTCGCGCACCGCCTCGCCCAGGGGCACGTCGGCCATCGACCGCGCCGAGCCGCGCAGCAGGACCAGCGCGTCGCGCACCTCGGCCCGCGAGAAGAAGCGCTCGCCGCCGCGCACCTGGTACCCGATCCCGGCGTCGGCCAGCGCCTGCTCGAACGCCTCGGACTGGGCGTTGGTGCGGTAGAGCACGGCGATCTCCCGAGCCGGCACACCCGAGCCGACCAGCCGGCCGATGCGCGCGGCGACCCCGAGCGCCTCGTGCTCGTCGTCGTCGAACGCGGTGACCCCCACCGCCGGGCCGGCCGGGCGCTGGGCGACCAGCTCCAGCCCGCCCGAGGCCTGGCGGCGGCGCCTTCCCAGCACCTTGTTGGCCAGGTCCACGACCTGCGGGGTGGACCGGTAGTCGCGCACCAGGCGCACGGTGCGGGTGCCGGGGTGCCGCTCGGCGAAGGACAGCAGGTGGTGGGGCGTCGCCCCGGCGAACGAGTAGATCGTCTGGTTCGGGTCGCCGACCACGCACAGCTCGTGCCGCCCGCCGAGCCACTGGTCCAGCAGGTACTGCTGGGCCGGGGAGACGTCCTGGTACTCGTCGACGACGAAGTGCCGGTACTGGCCGCGGACCTGCTCGGCCACGTCCCGGCGGCTCTCCACCATGTGCCCGAGCAGGGTCAGCACGTCCTCGAAGTCGATGACCCCGCGGGCGTCCTTGACCTCCTCGTAGGCCGTGATGAGCCTGGCCACGCTGGTCCGGTCGAACCCGGCGGGCTCGGGCCGGTCCGACGCCGCGGCGGCGACCACGTAGTCGTCCGCCGTGACCAGCGAGGCCTTGGACCACTCGATCTCCGAGGCGAGGTCCCGCACCCCGAGCCGGTCGACCCGCAGGCCCAGGCGCTGGGCGGCCTCGGCCACCGCCGCCGCCTTCTGCTCCAGGATCCGCGGCGGCGCCCCGCCCACCACCTGCGGCCAGAAGTAGGACAGCTGGCGCAGCGCCGCGGCGTGGAACGTGCGGGCCTGCACGCCCACCACGCCCAGGTCGCGCAGCCGGCTGCGCATCTCGCCGGCGGCCCGGGCGGTGAACGTCACCGCGAGCACCGAGGTCGCCGGGTACGTGCCCGTGCGCACGCCATAGGCGATCCGGTGGGTGATCGCCCTGGTCTTGCCGGTCCCCGCGCCGGCCAGCACGCACACCGGGCCGGTGAGCGCGAGGGCGACCTCACGCTGCTCGGGGTCGAGCGGCTCGAGCAGTGCGTCGGCGGACGGGGAGGCGGGCGGGTCGGCGGGCATCGGCCCGAGTCTGGCAGGTCGCGGGGACACCCGGCGCCCCTGCACCGGGGGCGCAGTCAGCGGGGTGCGTCCCCGCCCTCCAGCGGGCCGCCGTACCAGTCCTCGATCAGCGCGCGGGCCACCGAGGCACGGGTCGGCAGCACCACCTCGCCCGCCGTGACGGCGGCCGCGAGCGACGCCCGGGAGAACCACCGGGCCTCGGTCACCTCGTGGACGTCGACGGTGATCTCGGTGGTCACGGCGCGCGCGGTGAAGGCGAGCATCAGCGAAGCCGGGAACGGCCACGGCTGGCTCCCGCGGTACACCGGGTCCACGACCTGCACGCTCGTCTCCTCGGCGACCTCGCGGATCACCGCGTGCTCCGCGGCCTCGCCAGGCTCCAGGTAGCCGGCCAGGGTGGAGAAACGGCGCTCGGCCCACAGCGCGCCGTGCGCGAGGAGGATGCGGTCGTCGGCGTCGGTCACGGCCATGATCACCGCGGGGTCGGTGCGCGGGTAGTGCTCGCTGCCGTCGGCCGGGCAGCGCCGGGTCCAACCGCCGAGGGCGGGTGCGGTCGGCTCGCCGCACAGCGAGCACCGCGGATGCCGGGCGTGCCACGCGGCCAGGCCGACGGCGGTCGTCGCGAGCCCCGAGTCCCGGTCCCCCATCAGGTGCCCGCACTCGCGCAGCCCGGTCCACCCGCGGTCGGCGTCGGCCTCATCGCGCACCACCGCGAGCAGGTCGCCCACGTCGTCGGCGCCCAGGAACAGCACGAGCCCCGGGTCGTCCACCTCGGCGGGCCGGCACAGGTCCAGGGCGGTGCCGTCGGCCGTCGTCGCCAGGCTCGAACCGTGCACCAGGAGCACCCGGGTCGCCGGGTCGGACCAGGACCTGCTGATCAGGTCGGGCTCGGTACGGCGGTGCGCGACCCGGTCGGTGACGTCGCGCGCGAGGGGCAGCCGGGTCCAGTCCACGGCCACACCGTAGGGGGCAGGTGGGTGGACACGCCCGGCGGACGATTCCCGCGAGCGCCCGCGGCCCGTACGGTGGCCTGGTGGAACGATCTCCACTCGTGCTCGCAGCGTTGTCGACGGTCGCTGTCCCCGACCTCGACGCCGTCGACGTGCGCCGTGCCTCCCACCCCGGGCCTGGCATCGACGCCGCTGTCGTGATCGACGCCACCGGGGGCAGGTGGGTCACCAGAGCCCCGCGGGACGCGACGGCCGGCGCCGCGCTCGAGGCCGAGGTCGCACTCCTGACGGGCCTGGGCACGTACGCCGACTCCGGGGCCCTGCCGTTCGCCGTGCCGCGTCTCGCCGGCGCGGTGGGGCTGCCCGAGGGCGGCCGAGCCGTGGTCCACCGCCAGCTGCCCGGCCGACCCATCCGGCTCGAGGAGCTCGGACCCGGACCGGGCCTGGCCGCCGCTCTCGGCCGCGCGGTCGCCGCGATCCACGAGCTGCCGGTGTCCGTCGTGGAGAACGCCGGCATGCCCGTGTACGAGGCGGACACCTACCGGCGCCGACGCCTGACAGAGCTCGACGAGGCCGCCCGCACGGGGCACGTGCCGGCCTTCCTGCTGCGCCGGTGGGAGCGGGCCCTGGAGGACGTGTCGCTGTGGCACTTCCAGCCGACGGTGGTGCACGGCGACCTGTCCTCCGAGCACGTCCTGGTCACCGACGCCGAGCCGGTCGGGATCCTCGGCTGGTCCGAGACCAAGGTGGCCGACCCCGCCGACGACCTCGCCTGGCTGCTGGTCGCGGCACCCCAGCCCGCGGTCGACCCGATCATCGAGGCCTACCACCTGCGCCGCACCGAGCTGCGCGACCCGCACCTGGCGACGCGCGCGCTGCTGGCCGGCGAGCTGGCGGTCGCACGGTGGCTCATGCACGGGGTCAACACCGACGACGACGCGGTGGTCGCCGACGCGCGCTCGATGCTCGGCGAGCTGGTCGAGCACCTGACGCGGTACGAGCAGGCCGCCGCGGCCGCGGCGCGACCGGCGGACGCGGAGACCGACGACGTGTGGGAGGACGACCCGCTCGGGCACCTCGACGTCGATCCGCTCGCGCGGCCGGACGACTACGGCTTCGACGACGACGAGAGCCCGCTCTACCGCGAGGCGCTCGAGGACCGCGGGCTCGACGACGGCGAGCCGGGCGACGCCGTTCCGGACGGCGAGCCGTTCGGCGACGGCCCGCTCGACGAGGCCGAGGCCGACCGCCAGGGCTGAGCGGGCTCAGCCGCCGAGCGCCCGGGCGAGCTCGTCCGGTCCGGGCAGGTGCTCGGGTCGCAGCGTGACGCCGTGCGCGACGTAGACGAACGCCGCTCCCACCCGGTCCAGGGGCATCCCGGTGCGCCGGGACCAAGCCAGGCGGTACACCGCGAGCTGGAGCTCGCGCGAGCGCATCTGCTCCGCGCTGGGCACGGCGCCCGTCTTCCAGTCGACCACCACCACCCCGCCGTCCGGCTCGGCGAACACCGCGTCGATCCGCGACCGGACCACGACGTCGCCGATCGGGGTCTCGACGTCGACCTCGACCTCCAGCGGGCGCCGCGCGGCCCACGGCGAGGCCAGGAAGGCCGCGCGGAGCGCCTCGAGCCCCGGGTCCGGGTCGACCTCGTCGGCTCCAGGCAGCTCGTCGACGTCCACCAGCGCGGCGCGGCCGAAGTACCGCTCCACCCACGCGTGGAACTCCGTGCCGCGCCTCGCCACGGTCGACGGCGCGGTCGGCACCGGACGGCGCAGGGCGAGGGCGAAGGCCTGCGGGTCCTCGGCCAGGTGCACGACTGCCGACGTCGACAGGTGCTCGGGCAGCGCCACCACGGTGCGCCCGGCGCGGCCCCGCTCGCGCTCGGCGAGCAGCAGCGCAGCCAGCGCGACGAGCTCGTTGCCGTTCGGGTCGTCACCGGGCCAGTCGGCGCGCGGGACGGCCGCCCGCACGGCCGCGGCGGCCCGCTCGACCACGGCGGTCCGGCCACCGAGCGCGGCCTGGGCGGGCCAGACGAGCGCGCTCGCGTCCGGCTCACGCCCGGGCCGGTCACCGAGCTCGGTCCAGTGCTCGGCCACGCCGCCGGCGACCTCGAGCAGGAACGGCGAGGGCTCGTGGGCCCGCTTGCCGTCCCGCCACCAGCTCGCGGTCAGCAGCAGCGCGTGCCTGGCCCGGGTGACCGCGACGTACACGAGGCGACGCTCCTCGGCCAGCTCGTGGCGGCGGTAGTCGTCCTTGTAGACGGCCAGGCGCCTCGCCAGCTCGCGGTCGTCCGCCCCGGTGGTCAGGTCGACGTCCGGGACCCACCCGCCGTCGCCGCGCAGGGCGGTGGGCAGCGCGCCGGTGGTCGTCGGCCACCCCCCGTTGCGCACGGACGCCGGGAAGTTGGTGGCGGTCAGGCCCGGCACCGCGACCACGTCCCACTCCAGCCCCTTGGCGGCGTGCACGGTCAGCACCTGCACGGCTTCCGGGTCGAGCTCCGCGACCGGGGCGTCCAGGCCGTTCTCCTCGTCCTCGGCGGTGGCGAGCCAGTCGAGGAACGCGCCGAGCGTGCCGCCCTCCTCGGTGTCGAACCGGGTGGCCTCGGCGCGGAAGGCGTCCAGGTGCGCACGTGCCGACGCCGGGCTGACCGGGCGCAGCGCGACCTCGATGTCCAGACCCAGCAGCACCTCCGCCTCCGCGACGAGGTCGGCGATCGGCAGGAACGTCTGGCTGCGCAGCGTCCGCAGCACGTGCGCGAGCTCGGCCATCCGGGCGCGGCCGGGCTCGCTCAGCCGCCGGCCGTCGGGGCTGGTCCAGCCGGGTGGCGGCAACCGGTCGAGCGCGTCGACGATCGAGCGCTCGTCGACCACGTCGGCCGCAGCGCCCTCCGGCGCCTCGGCCGGCCGGCCACCGGTGTGCCGGGACCAGTCGGCCAGCGCCGCCAGGTCCGCCAGGCCCAGGCGGGCCCGCGGGCCCGTGAGCAGCCGCATCAGGGCGTCGCCCCGCGAGGGGTCGTGCGCGGCCTGCAGGGCGGCGACCAGGTCGACGACCTCCGGGGTGCTCAGCAGCCCGCCCAGGCCCACCACCTCGACCGGGAGCCCCTGGGCGTGCAGCGCGGCCTCGATCGCCGCGAACTGCGAGCGCTTGCGGCACAGCACCGCGGCCGTCGCGGGTGGGCCCCCGGCCGGCCCGGGCCGGTGCTCGGCCACGAAGCGCGCGACGGCGGCGGCCTCGTCGACCTCGTCGGCCTCGACCGCCGTGCGCACCAGTCCCGCGCCGGCCCGCGGTCCGGGCGCGAGCCGCTCGACCGAGAACGGCGACGCGGCCTGGAGCGGGCCTGCGACGACGTTGGCCGCGTTCAGCACGGCCAGGTCGTTGCGCCATGACGTGGACAGGTGCCGGACCGCCGCCTCGTCCCCCGCGGCGGTGCGGAACTCGGCGGGGAACCGGAACAGCCCGCCGGCGCTGGCCCCGCGCCATCCGTAGATCGACTGGTGCGGGTCACCGACCGCGGTCACCGGGTGCCCGGCCCCGGGCAGCGGGGCCGCGGCGTCCGGACCGCTGCCGAACAGGTGCCGCAGCAGGTCGAGCTGGGCCACCGAGGTGTCCTGGTACTCGTCCAGCAGCACCACCGAGAACCGGGCGCGCTCGCCCGCCCCGACCTCGGGCACCTCGCGCGCGACGCGGGCGGCCAGAGCCACCTGGTCGGCGAAGTCCATCAGGTCGCCCGACCGCTTGCGCGCGGCGAACTCGGCGAGCATCGGAGCCATCGCAGCACGCAGCCGCACCGACCCGGCCACCTTCGCCAGGGCGTTCGCGTCGGTCTTCCGACCGCCGGACGGCGCAGCCGCGAGCCGGTCCGCGACCCGCGAGCACTCGGCGGCGAGCTCGTCCGGGGTGCGCAGGTGCTCGGCGAGCGCGTCCGACAGCTCGAGCAGCGCCCTGGTGATCGTCGACAGCGCCAGGTCGGTGCCCAGGTCCTCGGCCCAGTGCTCGACCACGTCGTGCGCGAGCTGCCAGCGCCCGGCCTCCCCGATCAGCCGCGACGCGGGCTCGACGCCCAGCCGCAGGGCGTGGTCGCCCACGAGCGAGGCCGCGTAGGCGTGGTACGTCGACACCGTCGGGGCCAGGAACACCGACGACGTCCCGGCGGCGTCCTTGCGGCGCAGCGCCGCGAGCCGGGCCCTGACCCGCTCGGACAGCTCGCCGGCCGCCTTGCGCGTGAAGGTCAGGCCGAGCACCGCGTCCGGTGCGACGAGCTCGTTGGCCACCAGCCACACGACGCGGGCCGCCATCGTCTCGGTCTTGCCCGACCCCGCGCCGGCCACCACCAGCATCGGCTCCAGGGGCGCCTCGATGACCGCCTCCTGCTCGGGCGTGGGGCGAGGGCGGCCGAGGGCGTCGGCGATCGCGGCGGCGGACCACCTCATGCGCCCACCACCCGACCCTCGGGCTGGGCGGGGCAGGACCGGCGCACCGGGCAGCTGCGGCACAGCTCGTTGCGCGAGGCGCACATGGCCGCACTCGTGACGACGTCCGCGACCTCGTCGACCAGCACGTCCACCCAGCCCGGTTCGGGGTCCTGGGCCAGGGCGGCCTGGTCCCGGGTGGACACCTTCACCGTGGGCGTGCCGACGTACACCAGCGCTGCTCCGGCCGCGCGGGCGCCGGGCACCACGTCCTCGAAGCCGCCGGCGTCCACCGCCGCCTGGTAGAGGCCCAGCTGGGCGTGCCGCGCGGCGTCGTCGGCCGAGACCGGGCTCTTCCCGGTCTTGAGGTCCACGACGCGCAGCAGCGTGCGGCCCTCGGGGTCCACACCGGCGCGCTCGAGCCGGTCCACGACGCCGTGCACCTGCACCCGCCCGAGGCGCACCCGGAAGTCCTGCTCGAGCGCGACCGGCTCGCCGGCGTCTCGCAGGTAGGCCGCGAGCTTGCGCACCATGTCCGCGGCGCGGCGCCGGGCCTGGCGGTCCAGCCAGCCCTCGGGCAGCCCGAGCTCCGCCCAGCGCCGCTCGACCATGGCCCCCAGCTCGGCCTCCGTGCCGCGCGGCAGGGCCGCCGCGACCGCGTGCAGCAGGGTGCCGAGCGACTGCTCGCGCGACTCGGCGGCGCGCCCGCCCACCGACTCCAACGCCCAGCGCAGCGCGCACGTCTGCGCAGCCTCGACGCGCGACGGCGACATGGGCACGGGACCCTGCGGCGGCCAGAGCGGATCGGTGCTGGAGACCTCGCGGGTGCCGAACCAGGTGCCCGGGTCGGCGCCCTCGACGCCCTCGGCGGCCAGGTGGGCGAGCAGTCCCGCGGCCGGGGACGCCGGGTCGGCCTCGACGGCGGCGCGCAGCCTGGCGACCAGGGCACGCAGGTCCAGCGCCGCGGGCGCGGTCCGCAGCCGCGGGTCGGGGCCGTCGCCGGTGGCCGGGACCACGAGGTCCACCAGGGCCGAGGCCTGGTGGTCGGCGTCGCGCACCGCGGTGACCACGAGCCGCGTCGTGGCCCGCGAGGCCGCGACCGCGAACGAGCGCAGCTCGTCGTCGAGCACCGCCTGGCGGGCCTGGGCGACCGACTCGCGGTCGCCCGCCCGTCCCGCCAGGACCTCGACCAGGTGCGCCGCCCCGAGCATCGAGTCCCGCAGGCGCAGGTCCGGCCACACGCCCTCCTGGACCCCGGCGACCACCACGACGTCCCACTCGAGCCCGGCGGCGCCCGCCGCGGTGAGCACCGCGACCGCGTCCCCGGGGTCGCCGCGCGCGGCGAGCGTGTCGGCGGGCAGCGCCTGGGCCTCGAGGTGGTCGACGAACGCCGCGGGCGGGGCCTGCGGCAGCCGGTCCACGAACTGCTCCGCGGCGGTGAACAGGGCCAGCACGGCGTCCAGGTCCCGGTCCGCCCTGGCCCCGGCGGCGCCGCCGGCGAGCGCGCTGCGCCGCCAGGTCTCGGCCAGGCCGGTGGCGGACCACACGGCCCACAGCACGTCGAGCACCCCGGCGCCCGGCTCCGCGAGCGCCTCGCGGCCGGCCGCCAGCACCCTCGCCATGCGCTGCACCGGACCGCGCTGCTCGGCCGGCAGCGTGGCGGCGCGCGCGGGGTCCGCCAGCACCTCCACCAGCAGCGGGTCGCTGGTCCGCGTGCCACCACCGGCGAGCTCCTCGGCACGCAGCGCCCGGCGCACCCGGCGCAGCCCCACGGGGTCCAGACCGCCCAGCGGCGAGGTGAGCAGCGTCGTCGCGTGCTCGGCGAGCAGCTCCGGGTCGAGCACACAGGCCAGGGCGGAGAGCAGCGGGCGCACCGCGGGCTCGGACCTCAGCGGCACGTCCGAGCCGGTGGTCTCGACCGGCACGCGCGCGGCCAGCAGCGCGCGGCGCAGCTCGGCGACCCGGCCGCCGCTGCGCACGACCACCGCCATCCGGTGCCAGGGCACGCTGTCGTGCAGGTGGGCGCTGCGCAGCACGTGCGCGGCGTCCGCCGACTCCTGCGCGCTCGAGCGCACCAGGTGCACCTCGGCCTCGCCCGCGCCGCCCCGGCCGGTGTCGGTGCCGGGGGCGAGCCGGTGGCGGCGCTCGGGTCCACGGATCTCCGCGGTCACCGCGCCCACCACCTCGCGCAGCCGCGAGCCGTGCCGCCAGACCCGTTCGAGCACCGCGGTGTCGGCCCCGAACGCCCCGAGCTCGCTGCCGGCCGGCAGCGAGGCCCGCTCCACCAGCGCCGGGCTGGCGCCCCGGAACGTCTGCACCGCCAGGTCCGGGTCGGCGAGCAGCACCAGCTCGGCGCCGTCCTGCGCCAGCACGTGCAGCAGCCGCACCGTCGCGGCGGTGGCCTCCTGGTAGTCGTCGACCACCACCAGGCGCCACGACGGACGCGCCGCGTGCGGCACCTCGTCGGCCCAGGTCAGCAGCGCCTCGGCGGCCTCGTCGACCACCACGGCGGGATCGAAGCGCGCGCCCGCGTCGGGGGTGCCGGTGCGCAGCTGGGTGACGTCCAGGTACTCCTGGTACACCGCCGCGGCGGCCCGCCACTCGGGCCGGCCGTGCCGGTCGCCGAGGGCGGCGAGGTCGTCGGGGCGCAGGCCGCGCTCGGCGGCCCGCATCAGCAGGTCGCGCAGCTCGTCACGGAAGGCGCGCAGGCCGAGGGCCTCGTCGGGCACGTGCTCCGGCCAGGGCACGGCCACGCCCTCGCCCGCGCGGTGGCCGGCCAGCAGCTCGGCCAGCACGAGGTCCTGCTCGGGCCCGCTGATCAGGGTGGGCGCCGGCTCGCCGAGCAAGGTCGCGCGGGCCCGGAGCACGGAGAACGCCAGGGACGACGGCGTGCGGACCACCGGCTCACCGGTGGTGCGCCTCAGGTGCCCCGCGAGCGCGTCACGCAGCCGTGCGGCGGCCCGGCGGGTGGGCGCGAGCAGCAGCGTGTCCGCGGGGTCGAGCTCCCCGTCGGCCAGCCGGTCCGCCACCACCGCGAGCGCGGTCGTGGTCCGTCCCGACCCCGGCGCGCCCGTGACCAGCAGCGGCCCGCGGTGCCGGACGACCCGCCGCTGCGACGGGTCGAGCTCCGGCCACGGGGCACGCGCCACCGGCGCCACGAGCTCGACCACGCACCCGATCCCACCACACGGGCCCGACACCGCGGTGCCGGTCGGACGCCACGGCCACCCGTTCGCCGCGATTCGGCGCCGGCCGGTACCGAGGCCTCAGGTCGCGTCGGGGTAGGGCCAGCCGTTGGGCAGGCACGGCGCGACGCGGACGCTCTGCTGCTGCATGACCGGTGCGACCTCGCCCGCCCCGGGGCAGGACACGTGCTGGTGACCCAGCAGGTGCCCCACCTCGTGGTTGACCACGTACTGGCGGTAGACCGTCAGGTCGTCGAACTCCGGCGCGCCGGTCACCCATCGCGTGTAGTTGATCGCCGCGTGCCCGTAGCGCCCGCACGAGAAGTCACCGTTGGTGGCCAGCGGCGCGCACATCTCGTCGATCTTGTCCGGCGAGGCGAGCACCACCCGCAGGTCCGCGGCGCCATCGGTCCGCGCGAAGCTCAGCGCGCCGCCGTGCCCCCAGCCCTGGGGGTTGTTGAGGATCCCCATCACCAGCCTGGCGAAACGCTCGCCGTCGACCGGCAGGCCCGCCTCGACCTCGACCCGGACGGTGCGCACCGACGCCGACGGGTCCGGTGCCGGGCTCGAACCCGGCACCACCACGAGCTCGCCGTCGGCGTGCTGCGGCGTGTCGAGGCTCAGCAGGCCGGCCATCCGGTCGGCCGCGGAGACGGGTGGCACGGGCGTGGCGGCCGTCGCCAGCTCCGGGACGAGGCCCTCGACCCGCTGCAGGAGCATCGCGGCGGGCTCCGCCGTCAGGTCCGCGATGGCGCCGTCGGTCGTGGCGGCGACGCCCACTGGCCCGGGAGCACCCTCGGACGGCGCCTCGGTGGCGTCCGACCCGCCCGCGCCCTCGCCGGCCTCGGCCGCCTCGTCCACGGCCCGGATCTGCAGCGCCCCGATGACCACGGGCTCCTCGGTCATCGTCATCGCCGTCGCCGCACCCCCGCCGAGGCCGAGCACCACGGCCGGCACCAGCGCGATCAGGCGGAACCGCCCACGGGTCAGCACGGCCCCCGGCCGCCGCGCATGACGCGCAGGCGCGGCGGGGCGGGAGTGCTGGATCCGCTCGGGCACCGGGCCATCGTCGCACCGCGTGACGCCGCACGTCACACGTTCGTCCCGATCTCCCCGGAGCAGCCCGCGGCGGGACTCGCCCCACTAGCATCGATGGATGGCACCACGTCCGCCGCGGATGTCCGCCGACGACAGGCGTGCACAGGTCCTCGAGATCGCGGAGGCGATGTTCGCCCGCGACGGGTTCCACCACGTCTCGATGGACGACATCGCAGAGCGCGCCGAGGTCTCCAAGCCGGTGCTCTACCGGCACTTCCCGTCCAAGCTCGACCTGTACCTGGCGGTGGTCGACCGGCGCGGCGAGGCCCTGGTCGAGGCGGTCGACGCCGAGCTCGCCCTGGCCGCCACGGAGGACGGGCCCCCCGGCCGCGACGTCATCCGCGCGATCTTCGCGGCCTTCGTCGCGTTCGTCGAGCAGGCCGGCGAGACGTCCTCGCTGCTGTTCGAGTCGGACGTGACGCGCGACCAGGAGGTGCGCGGGCGCGTCGAGATGGCCTCGCGTGAAGCGGCCGCGGCGATCTGCCGGAGCCTTCGGGACGTCACCGGGCTGCCCCAGGCCCAGGCCGACCTCCTGGCCGAGGTCCTCGTCGGCATGGCGCAGGTGACCGCGACCTCGCGGCACCGCCCGACGGCGGTCGACACCGACACGGCTGTCGACCTGGTCGGCCGGCTCGCCTGGGACGGCGTGCAGGGTCTCATCGGCGGCCGCACGGCGGAGGACGACCCGGGCTGACGCCCGTGGCGGCGCCGGCCCGCCCGCCCACCTAGGATGGCGTCAGCGACGACGGAGGGACGGGCGTGCAGATCACGATCGGTGTGCAGAACGTGGCTCGCGAGCTGGTGATCGAGCTCGACGGCACGGCGGACAAGATCGCCAAGGACGTGCTCAAGGCGCTCGAGGTCGGTGCGCCGATCGACCTCGTGGACGCGAAGGGTCGCCGCGTGCTGGTGCCCGCGTCGATGGTGGGCTACGTCGAGCTCGGCACCGACGACACCCGGCGCGTGGGCTTCAACCTCTGAGGCTCAGGCCGCCAGGCCGAGGCGGTCCATCCGGCGGGTGTGCTCGGCGGTGAGCCGGGCGAACAGCCGCTGCTGCGGCTCGTCGCCGGGGAGCGCGACGCTCAGCAGCCGGACGATCTCCGGGTGGTCGGCGAGCACCCCCTGCACGACACCGAGCGACTCGCCCACCAGCCGGCGTCCCCACAGCGCCAGCCGCGGGGTGAGGGTCGCGTCGACCTCCCCGGCCGCGCCGAGGGCGGCGACCACCGTCCCGGCGTGGCCGTCGTCGACCATCACCGCGTCCACGACCGAGTGCGACACCGGGTCGAGCCCCTCGGCGAGCGCCTCGGCGAAGTCGTCGGCCACGCCGTAGCCCACGTACCCCTTGAGCAGCCGCTCCGCCCAGGTCGACGGCTCCGTGCGTCGGTCGAACTCGACCAGGACGCCGGCGAACGGGCGCATCGTCGGCTGCAGCTCGCCGCCCAGCTCGGCGATCCGCTGCGCCACCCGGTCCACCCGGTCCAGCGCGTTGCGGGCGAACCCGGCCATCGACAGACGCTCGGCCAGCGTCGGCGCGAGCGTGGAGTCGGCGGCGAACCGCGAGAACGCCGCGAGCTGGAAGTAGGCGATCATCCCGAGCAGCGGGAGCGCCCGCTCGGCGGCCACCGGTCCCTCGGATTCGACGGTGCCGGCCGGGGACGACGAGTCGCTCATCGGGACAGGCTATAGGCTGGCCCGGTACATCGGTTGACCGGTCGTCTCGTCTCTGGCGTGATCAGACGCGCTGTCCTGTGCGAAGTCCTGCGCGATCGGCTGCCGCCACATGACCGTGGCAGGCCCCTTCGGTGCGGCCCCACGGATCCGAGAGGACGACATGACCGCCACCCCTGTGGGTGCGCCGGCCGCTGACGCACCCGTTGCCGACGCGCCCGCGCCCGCCATCGACCAGCCGACCTTCGCGGACTTCGGCATCCGCCCGGAGATCACCTCCGCGCTCGCCGAGGTCGGGATCACCCACCCGTTCCCGATCCAGGCCATGACGCTGCCGGTCGCGATGCAGCGCCACGACATCATCGGCCAGGCCAAGACCGGTACCGGCAAGACCCTGGGCTTCGGACTGCCGTTGCTCGAGCACGTCGTGGCCCCGGGCGAGGAGGGCTTCGACCGGCTGCCGGCACCCGGCAAGCCCCAGGCCCTCGTCGTCGCTCCCACCCGCGAGCTGGCGATCCAGGTCGCCGGCGACCTGACGACCGCCTCGCGTCACCGCGGCGTGCGCGTCACCCTGCTGTACGGCGGGCGCGCGTACGAGCCGCAGATCGACGCCCTCACCAAGGGTGTCGAGGTGGTCGTCGGCACCCCCGGGCGGATGGTCGACCTGCTCAACCAGCGCCACCTGGACCTGTCCAGGGCGACCACCGTCGTGCTCGACGAGGCCGACGAGATGCTCGACCTGGGCTTCCTGCCCGACGTCGAGAAGCTCCTGGCCCGCACCCCCGCCACGCGCCACACGATGCTGTTCTCGGCGACCATGCCCGGGGCCGTGGTGGCGATGGCGCGGCGGTACATGACGCAGCCCACCCACATCCGCGCCGCGGACCCCGAGGACGACGGCCTGACGCTCAAGGCGATCACACAGGTCGTCTACCGCGCGCACGCGCTGGACAAGGTCGAGGTCCTGGCACGCATCCTGCAGTCCAGGGGCCGCGGTCTGACGCTGGTGTTCGCGCGGACCAAGCGGACCGCCGCGAAGGTCGCCGACGACCTCACCGAGCGCGGCTTCGCGGCCGGCGCGATCCACGGCGACCTCGGCCAGGGCGCGCGCGAGCAGGCCCTGCGGGCGTTCCGGCACGGCAAGATCGACGTCCTGGTCGCGACCGACGTGGCCGCCCGGGGCATCGACGTCGACGACGTCACGCACGTGGTCAACTACCAGTGCCCCGAGGACGACAAGACCTACCTGCACCGCACCGGGCGCACCGGCCGCGCCGGCAAGACCGGCACCGCGATCACCTTCGTGGACTGGGACGACGTGCCGCGCTGGTCACTGATCGACAAGGCGCTCGGCCTGGGTATCCCCGTGCCGCAGGAGACCTACTCCTCCTCGCCGCACCTGTACACCGACCTGGACATCCCCGAGGGCACCAAGGGCCGGCTGCCCAAGGAGGCCAGGGTCCGCGAGGGCCTGGACGCCGAGGTCCTCGAGGACCTCGGCGAGACCGGCAAGCGTGGCGGGCCGGCCCACGACAAGGGTCACGGCAAGGGCCGGGACAAGGACCGACGCGACGGCCACGGCAAGGGTCACGGCCACGGCAAGGGCGACCGCGAGCACAAGCGCGACGGCGGCCACCGGGATGCCCCCGAGCGCCGGGACGACGCTGCCGAGCCCCGGCGCGCCGAGGGCGAGGGCGAGACCCCGGCCCGCAAGCGCCGCCGTCGCCGCCGCCGTTCCGGCGGGGGTGCGGGCGAGGGCTCGGCGCCGGCCACGGCCGCCGTCGAGGGCTGACGGGTGGTCGGTGCCGTCGTACGGGCCGCGACGCCCGGGGACGCCGACACGATCGCCGAGATCTGGCACACGGGCTGGCACGACGGGCACGCGGCGCACGTACCCGACGGACTCACCCGGGCGCGCACCCGCGAGGCCTTCGGCGTCCGCGCCAGGGCTCGGGTACCGCAGACCACGGTGGCCGTCGTGGGCGGCGAGGTCGCGGGCTTCGTGATGGTGGTCGGGGACGAGGTCGAGCAGCTGTTCGTGGCGCCCGAGCACCGCGGCACCGGGGTGGCGGACGTCCTGCTCGCCGAGGGTGAGCGGCAGGTCACCGCCGCGGGGCACCCGGAGCCGTGGCTCGCCGTGGTCGAGGGCAACGTCCGCGCCCGGCGGTTCTACGAGCGCTGCGGGTGGCGCGACGCCGGCCCCCTGCCGTACGAGGTGACCGTCGACGGGGAGACCTTCGTCTCGCCGTGCCGGCGGTACGTGCGCGCGGGCTGACCGCGGCGCTCGCCCGGCCGCCGGCCGCTCCTGCGAACCACGTGGGGCCGGGGCAGGTATGCCCCGGCCCCACGCTCGTGCCGGCCCGCGGCCGGCCCGAGCCCGTCCGCCGACCGGAACGGCTTCGGGGGCACAGGCCGGCAGCGGGTGTCGTGGGTGGGCCTCAGGCCCGATAGGTCGCGCGTCCCGCCGCAGCGAGCCCCGCGAGAACACCACCCTTCGAGGCGGCGGGAGCCTCGAGGAACTCCTCGGCGGCGTCGCGGTCGAGGACCAGTCCGAGCGAGACGGCCTTGCCGGCGCCGTCCTGCCACGCCGTGAGCCGGTCGAGGACCTCCTCGCGGGACCCCGCGAGGTCGACCCTCGACGGGTCGGCGGTGGTGATCGAGGTGACCTTCCGCTCGGCGTCGAAGTCGAGCACGAGGGAGGCCCACAGGGCGCCGCCGTCGTGGACCCCGAGCACCACGGTGCTGCCGGCGGGGACCAGGGCCGCCGCGGCGGCGTTGACCTCGGCGAGCGAGGCACCGACCTTCCACTGCAGCCCCAGCACCTCCCGGGCGGGGCCCGGGTAGGTGACGATCCCGTCCGGGTACTCGTCGATCAGCGCGTAGGTGCGCTGGACGAACACGTCGAGGTCGTCGTCGATCCGCCACGAGTCCTGGACGGTCGCGAAGTAGGCGTCGACCGCCGAGCGCTCCATCACCGCGACGAAGTCCACGAGCCCCGCGTTGGCCTCGTACAGCGCGCGGGCCAGCGCGTGCGGGTCGTCGACCGTGGCGACCTGTCCGGTGCACTCGACGCCGGCGGTGTGCCGGAACTTCACCACGGTCCCGCGCTCGTGGATCACCACGAGGCGGCGGGCCGCCTTCGCCGACCTCAGCAGCAGCGCCTGCGCGTTGCGCCACTGGTCGACGTCGATGTCTGCCATGAGGACGTCTTGGTGCAGCATCGTTGTTCTCCTCTCAGGCGGTGACGGTGCACCGGTAGACGTGGATGGAGTAGGGCGCCATCGGCTCGGCGATCACGGCCCCGTCCGTGGCGACGTCGCGCTCGTCCCACAGCTCCCGCACGGCGCCGAGCCCGAAGCCGGGCGTGACCTCGGCGTCGATGGCGTGGTCCGTGGGGTTGGCGACGAACGCGACCTTGACGGTCGGGTCCTGGGCGTCGGAGTGCACGGTGACGTCCAGCGCGGGGTCGTTGGTCGCGACCTGGTGCACGCCGGCGCCGGCGGTGACCTCGGCCACCACGCGCGGGACGGCCGCCAGGTCGCTGACCACGGTGATCGAGCCCTCGCCGACGCTCGCGACGCGCACGCCGCCCTCGTCGGCAGCCGCGCCCACGGCGTCGGCCAGCACGGAGCACGGCCGCATCAGGCTGTCCAGGCCGGGAACCTTCGGCCCGATCAGCACGGCCCCGCCGGCTCGCGCGAACTCCACGAGGCTGCGCTGCACGCCCTCGTCGAGGTAGTCGAGCGTGGTGAGCACGACGACCTTGCGGCCCGACCACGCCTGCGCAGCCAGGTCGGTGTCGGACAGCACGGTGCTGCCACCGGTCGCCGCGAGCGCGTCGGTGAACGCGCCGAACCAGGTGCCCTTGGCCAGCTGCACCGGCTCGTCGAAGCCCAGCGCCGCCTCACTCGTCGTCACCGGCCCGGCGTACTCCGAGAAGCCGCTCGGGGTCTCCAGGAAGTCACCGGGGAAGGAGACGAGCACGCTGGCGGCCTCGAGACGGTCGTACTCGCGGTTCGCGAGCAGGAGCACGTCCGCGTCCCGGCGGAACCGGTGCAGCTCGCCGCGCTCGAGCATCGCGTTCACGTTGCCGAACATCGCGACCTTCTCCGGCCGCTCGCGGCCGTCCCGGCGGATCGGCGAGTCGAGCCAGCGGTCGCGCTCGACGAGCATGTAGCGGCTGAAGCCCTTGATGCCCTGCATCAGCGCGGCCTTGGTGACGAACTCCTCGTCGTGCCAGTCGCCGGGGTTGAGGTACCAGGGCCACACCCCGGCGATGAACTCCGGGATGTACGGGAACCGGCTGGTGCCCACCACGTAGGACGCCACCGTCTTGATGTGGCTGAACAGCTCCTTGCGGGAGTAGATGTCGAAGCCGACGAAGTCGAGCTTCTCCTCGAGCCGCGGGATCGAGAACGGCGTGGTGAAGCCGGACGCGGCGCCGCCCGGACCGAGCGGGTGCGGGTAGTTGTGGAACAGGGCGATGCCGCCCAGCCCGCGCTGGCGCATCATGCCGCCCAGCCGGTCCATCGCGTCCACGAGGTACATCTCGCGGTACTCGGCCCAGTCGGCGTACCAGGGGATGTCGGTCTTGTCGGTCGCCTCGAACCGCCGCGGCGGCTCCAGCTCCGCGATGTCGCCGATCGTGCGCGCGTAGGCGTCCCCGACCGCCTCGACCGAGCCGTACTTGCCGAGCACGAACCGCCGGTAGGCGGCCACGGACTCCGGCGAGTAGTCGGCGATGTAGGCGTTGACCCCGAAGAAGTACGCCATCTCGTTGTCGACCTGCGCCGCGACGATGCCGCCGTGCGGGTAGGCGTGCTTGGCCAGGATCGAGCAGATCGCGTCGTACCAGAGCGCGGTCTCGTCGTAGAACGCGTCGGACGCGTAGTTGAGCGCCGGGATCGGCTTGGGCACCTGGGTGAGGATCACCTTCGAGCCGGCGCCGCTCAGCGCGTGCATCCGCTCGTCGGCGAGCAGGCGCTTGGGGTAGCCGAACCAGGTCAGCTCGGAGTTGATCTGCGGCCCGGGCCGAACGATGATCTTGAAGCCCTTGTCCTCGCACAGCGTGAGGAAGGCGTCGATGTCGTTGGACGGGTTGATCTGGCCGAAGTCGAACCGGCCGCGCTCGATCTCGTGGGCCTCCCACGGGATGTAGATCGAGATCATCGTGAAGCCCATGCGCTTGACCGAGTCGAGGATGGGCTCCCACGCGTCGCGGGCCAGGCGCCAGTAGTGCACGGCGCCGCCGTACAGGCTGGTCTCCTCGCCGTCGAGCGCGAGCGCCGTGTTGCGGATCGTCACGGGGCGGTGGGTGCCGGAGTGGTGTGGCACGACTGCTCCCTTCCTTTCTGGGTGAGGTGCTACTTGTTCCGGGCGAGTGCCACCGCGAGCACGATGATCACGCCCCTGATGACCTGCTGCTGGCTCGAGTCGAGCCCGGCGAGGATCAGTCCGTTGTTGATGAGGCCCATGAGCAGGGCACCGAAGAGGGTTCCGACCACCGAGCCGCGCCCGCCGGCGAGGGCGGTGCCGCCGAGGATCACCGCGGCGATGGCGTTCAGCTCGTCGCCGGTGCCCCACTGGAAGCGGCCGGAGTGCAGGCGGCCGGCGTAGAGCATCCCGGCGAGCGACGCCGCCATCGCGGACAGCATCATCACCTTGAACTTGATGGCCCTGGTGTTGATGCCGGAGTACTCCGCGGCGGTGCGGTTGGCCCCGGTCGCCAGCACCTGGCGGCCGAACCTGGCCTTGCGCAGCACGACGGCGCCGATGGCGACCGCGAACCCGCTCCAGAGCACCAGGCCCGGGATCGGCCCGATCGAGCCGGACCCGAAGACCGTGTTGAAGGTGCTGTTCAGGATCGGCTGGGGAGCCGAGTCGGTCACCCACTGCGCCACGCCTGCCGCGATGCCGAGCATGGCCAGGGTGACCAGGAACGACGGGATGCGGACGAACGCCACGAGGGCCCCGTTGACCGCGCCCACGAGGGCCCCGACGGCCAGCCCGGCGACGACGCCCGGGACCAGCCCGAACGACGCGATGGCCATCGCCGTCGTGATCGACGTGAGGCCGGCGATCGAGCCGACCGAGAGGTCGATCTCGGCGCACCCGATGACGAACGTCATCCCGACCGCCATGATCGTGACGATCGCGGACTGGCGCAGGATGTTCAGCAGGTTCGTCGTGCTGAGGAACCCCTGGTCGCCGAGCAGCACCGCGAACACCAGGAACACCACGACGAAGCCGACGTAGATGATGTCCCGGCGCCAGTCGAGCCTGCTCAGCAGCCCGCGCACCGCGCCGCCGGGGGCCGCAGCGACCGTGGTGGGAGCGCCGTCGCTCATGCCGCCAGCCCCTGCACGGCCAGCTCGAGGTCCACCTCGGTCCGGATGCTGTCGGCGTCGACACTGTCGACGATCCGACCCGCGCGCATGATCAGGAACCGGTCGCACATGGCGATCAGCTCCGGGTACTCCGACGAGATCACGACGATCCCCTTCCCGGTCCGCGCGAGCTCGCGCACGATGCGGACGATCTCCGACTTGGTGCCGACGTCGACGCCGGCCGTGGGCTCGTCCATCACCAGGACCTCGGGGTCGGTCCCCAGCCACTTGGCGATGACGATCTTCTGCTGGTTGCCACCCGACAGGAGGCGCGCAGGCGCGTCGGGTCGGGCGACCGCGATGTGGAAGCGCTCGATCAGCTGGTCGGACGTCGCGCGGATGCGGTCCGCGACCAGCAGGCCCCACCGACGCATCCCGTCGAGCACCGGGAGCGTGAGGTTCTCGCGGACCGAGTGGTCCAGGACGAGGCCCTGGAGCCGCCGGTCCTCGGGGATCAGGGCGATCCCCGCCGCGATCGCGTCGGCCGGCGAGTCGAGGCTCACCGGTGCGCCGTGCATCCGCAGGCCTCCGCCGGTGATCCGGGTCACCCCGAACAGCGCCCGGGCGAGCTCGGTGCGCCCGGCGCCCATGAGCCCGGCGATCCCGACCACCTCTCCGGCGCGGACCTCGAACGTGGCGCCGTCGACCCCCGGAGCCCGCACGTCCTGGACCTCCAGGAGCGGCGGCCCCTCGGCGACCTCGGCCCGCGGCCCGCGCACGCCGGCCTCGACCAGCTCCTTGCCGGCGATCCCGGCGACGATCTCCTGCGGCGTCACCTCGTCGAGCCGCGCGGTGAGCAGGTGGCGCCCGTTGCGCAGGATCGTGATGCGGTCGGCGATCCGGTAGATCTCGTCCATCCGGTGCGAGATGTAGATGACCGCGATGCCCTGGGCCTTGAGCCGCGCGATGAGCTCGAACAACGCGTCGACCTCGTGCTTGGCCAGGGAGGCCGTGGGTTCGTCCATGATCAGGACGCGCGCGTCCTGCCGCAGCGCCTTGGCGATCTCGGTCAGCTGCCACTGCGCGGTGGACAGGTCCCCGACCTCCGCCGCCGGGTCGATCTCGACGCCGATGCGGGCCAGCAGCTCGGCCGACCGGGTGCGCATCGTGGCGTCGTCGATCAGGCCTGCTCGGGTCGGCTCGTCGTCGAGGAAGATGTTCTGCGCGACCGTGAGGGTCGAGATCAGCGAGAACTCCTGGAACACCATGCCGATCCCGGCCGCCCGCGCCGCCTGGATCGTGGTCGCGCTCATCGGTTCGCCGAACAGCTCCACGCGGCCCGCGTCACGCTGGTAGACGCCCTGGAGGATCTTCATCAGGGTCGACTTGCCTGCGCCGTTCCCGCCCGCGAGGGCGTGCACCTCGGCGGCCTCGACCTCGAAGTCGACGTCGTCGAGCACCGTGACACCGTCGAACGCCTTGCAGATCCCGGTCATCCGGACCGCGGTGGGCGCAGGCATGGGGGTACCTCCTGGTGGGTGGGGCACAGGCGTCGTGCGCAGGGGGCCGCGTCGCCCGTCGACGGGCCGGCGGCTCCCGGCCTGCCCGACCGGCCGCGCAGGGGGCGACCGGTCGGGCAGGGGTCGGGATCAGTCGACGAACGAGTCGGTGACCTCGGACGGCGGGTCCGCGTGGTACACCTGCTGCCACGCGTCCAGGACGTTGTCGTGGGTCACGGGCAGGGCGGACAGGGCGACGTAGGGCGGCGCGGTCTTGCCGAGCAGCGCCCCCGCGGCGAGGTTCGCCTCGGTGACGCCCTGGTCGAACGGCACCTGGGCGCCGAGCCCGACCACCATGTCCTTGGCCGCCAGCGCGATCGCCACGTTGGTGCCGAGGTCCTCCGTCGCGATCTTCAGGTCGCTCCGGCCCGCCGACCGGGCCGCGGCCATGACGCCCTCAGCGGGCACGTCCCAGACGGCCCAGATGCCGTCCAAGTCCGCGTACTGGGTGAGCCAGGCGTCCGTGACGGACTGCGCGTCGCCGGCGAAGTCCGGGCCCGCGATGCCGCGCTCGTCGACGATCTCGATGTCCGGGTACTCGGACTCGATGGTGTCCTTGAAGCCCTGGAAGCGCTGCTGGGTCACGAAGAAGTCGGCCTCGTGGTAGATCACGCCGATCTTGCCGGCGCCGCCCAGCGCCTTGGCCAGGAGGTGTGCCGAGACCACGCCGTTGCCGAAGTTGTCCGCGGACACCACGGACACGTAGTCGGTGCCGGCCTCGAGCCCGTCGGGCACGTTGTCCATGAACACGAGCTTCACGCCGGCGTCGGCGGCGGCCTGGTACGCGGCCGACGTCGCGACCGGGTCGGTCGGGATCGACACGATGATGTCGGGCTTCTTGGCCATGACGGTCTCGATGTCGGAGACCTGCTGACCGGGGTCGAAGTCGGCGTCCGTCGTGGCGACGATCTCGATGCCCAGCTCGCCGAACCGCTGGGTGAGGCCGGCGATCTGCGCGTTCGCCCAGTCGTTGCCGCCGTAGTGCATGACGATCGCGGCCGTCGCGCCCATCTCCTTGACCTGGGCGACCTCGTCGTCGGTGAGGTCGGCGACCGAGGCGGGCTCCGGGTCCTCACCTCGGGGGCCCTTGGCCAGCACCTGACCCGCCAGCTCGGCGAGCGCCTCGTCCGCCTGGGTCGAGACCTGGGGGTCTTCGTCCCCGGCCTCGGTGGTCCCTGAGGAGCACGCGGCCAGACCCAGGGCGAGAGCGCCCAGGGGGGCAATCCAACGCAACCTGCGCAACATCAGCAATCTCCTTCGATCGGTGTGCGTTCGTGTGCCTCCGTCCGGGCCCACCAGCTGCTGGCCCGGATGTCGCGCGCCGCCCCCGAGGAGCGCCCGACCGGAACGAGTGTGAACGTTCGCCCAACGTCGAGTCAAGGCGCAAGGCGAACGTTCGCCCATAACGGTTTGGTCACGCCGCCGATACCCGTCGCGGGGATGGGACCAACGGCCCGAGGGCCGCGGAAGCTGCAGGTCGCACCAGCCAGCGCTCCTACTGGCGAGCCTGCGCAGCGCCGCCGAACCCCGATCAGTCTGGTACTGACGCGAAGAAGGCTGATGCCGACTTCAAGATCGGCCGGCGCAGCTCACGGTTCTCCCGCTCCAGGTCCGCGATCCGCTGCACATCACTGGTCGAGTCCCCGCCCTCTCGCCGAGTTCGATCTCGGCCCGCGTCACCCAACCGCGCAACGTCTGAGTGGTGCGCCCCACCCACGCTGGCGTGTCCCGCGTCAAGATCCTGGCAGGACCTGCTGCTTGCGGGTGGTGACCTGATGAAGGAGCCTGATGACGATGTCCAGGCCGCCGGTGTTCCCGGTCGAGGAGAAGGTCCGGATCGTGTTGTCGATCTTGGCCGGTGAGGTCAGCGTCGCGGAGGCCGCCCGTCGAGCGAAGGTCTCGGAGCAGTCGGTCGGGAACTGGAAGCGGCAGTTCCTGGAGGCCGGCCGCGCGGGCCTGGTCGCCGGCAAGGCCGGCCCCTCGACCCGCGAGGCGCAGCTGGAGGCCGAGGTCGCGGACTTGACCCAGGCGCTGGGTGAGGCCGCGGTCGAGCTGCGGGTGTGGAAGAAGTCAGCCGAGGGCCGGCTGGGCCCTTCGCGGACCTCGAGGTAGTCCGACTCGATGCGGGCATGCCGACCTCGAGGTTCTGCGAGCTGATCGGCGTGCCCGAACGGACCTGGCGCCGCCACCAGGCCCGCGCCAGGACCGGTGGCCCGATCAAGGGTCCGTGGCCACGCCCGGTGCGCACCCGGGTGCGTGAGGCGGTGCGCGCTCACGCGTTGGCGCATCCGGCGTGGGGTCACCGCAAGGTCTGGGCGATGGTCCGCCACGACGGGCACCGGGTCTCCGAGGCCACCGTGCTGCGCCTGCTGAGCGACGAGGGCCTGATCCTGGAAGCGAACTACCAACGTGAACGCCGCGAGCTCGCCGCGAACCGGCGCGCGGCGTTCGCGACGGCGCCGACCGGCCCGAACCAGGTCTGGCAGCTGGACTTCTCCGAGTTCGAGACCACCTCCGGTGGGACCTGGCGGCTGGCCGGGTGCCGGGACTACTGGTCGAAGCACGAGCACCGGTTCCACGTCTCACCGACTGCGAACCAGTACGACGCGATCGCGGCCGTCGAGCTCGCCCTGGCCGAGCACACCGAGCTGTTCGGCCGCCCACTGGTCGAGCGCGCCGCCGTCGACGCCGACGGCAACGTGATCCCGGTCGTGACGATCGTGACCGACAACGGCGGGCCGTTCCGCTCGTTCAGGTTCGAGGCGTTCATCACCGCCCACCCCGAGCTGCGACACGTGCGCACCCGGGTCAAGACCCCCGGGCAGAACGGCTCGCGCGAACGCGGGTTCGGGTCGCTGAAGTACGAACGGCTGTTCCTCGAGGAGATCCCCGACGCCCTGGACCTGGTCGCTCACGCCGAGTCCTACCGGACCGAGTACAACACCGTCCGACCCCACGAGAACCTGTCCTGGAACCGCCCGATCGAGGTCCACCTCGGCCTCGCCGACCCGACGACCCCCAACTTCCCGAACCCGAGAACCTGCCATCTGCTTGACGCGGGACACCACCGACCCGGCCGACCCCGACGAACAAGCCAGCATCCGCCCCCTCTTCGCGGGCGCACTCCTCCGTCACCAAGCACGACGATTCTCCGCCCACTGACGATCAGCTGGCTTGCCCACCCTGTGGTCAAGTCCTGGGGAGTGGTGTAGCGGTTCGGCGTGACCTTCGGGTTGGTCAGG
>JAHLLI010000021.1 GCA_020444245.1 Actinomycetales bacterium | reverse complement strand
GCGTGGTGCGTGGTGCGTGGTGCGTGGTGCGTGGTGCGTGGTGCGTGGTGCGTGGGGCGTGGCCCGCCCGGGCTCCCGGCCCGCGCCCCTCCACCTGGAGACGACGGAGGGCCCGTCACGACGTGCGTGACGGGCCCTCCGGTCGGGCGGCGGCGCGGGTTCGACCTCGCGCCACCCGCAGGCTCACTCGCCGGCGATGAACTCCTCGAGGAGCCGACGGCCCTTCGTGTCCTCCATCTGGATGGGCGGGGACTTCATGAAGTAGGTCGACGCCGCGTGGACGGGGCCGCCCTGGCCGCGGTCCGCGGCGATCTTCGCGGCGCGGATCGCGTCGATGATGACGCCGGCCGAGTTCGGCGAGTCCCAGACCTCGAGCTTGTACTCCAGGTTCAGCGGCACGTCGCCGAACGCCCGGCCCTCGAGCCGCACGTACGCCCACTTGCGGTCGTCGAGCCACGCGACGTAGTCCGACGGGCCGATGTGGACGTTGCGGTCCTCCTTCTTGCCCGACAGCGGACCGTCGTCGAGGTTCGAGGTGACCGACTGGGTCTTGGAGACCTTCTTGGACTGCAGGCGCTCGCGCTCGAGCATGTTCTTGAAGTCCATGTTGCCGCCGACGTTCAGCTGGTACGTGCGGTCCAGGATGACGCCGCGGTCCTCGAACAGGCGGGCCAGCACGCGGTGCGTGATGGTCGCGCCGACCTGGGACTTGATGTCGTCGCCGACGATCGGCACGCCCGCGTCCTCGAACTTCTTGGCCCACTCGGGGTCGGAGGCGATGAACACCGGGAGCGCGTTCACGAAGGCCACGCCGGCGTCCAGAGCGCACTGGGCGTAGAACTTCGCGGCCTCCTCGGAGCCGACGGGCAGGTACTGGACCAGCACGTCGACCTTCTTGTCCTTGAGGACCTGCACGACGTCGACGGCCTCGGCCGGGGACTCCTCGATGGTCTCCGAGTAGTACTTGCCCAGGCCGTCCAGCGTCGGGCCGCGCTGCACGGTCACGTCGAGCGGCGGCACGTCGGCGATCTTGATGGTGTTGTTCTCGCTCGCACCGATCGCCTCGGACAGGTCGAAGCCGACCTTCTTCGCGTCGACGTCGAACGCGGCGACGAACTCGATGTCCTTGACGTGGTAGGGGCCGAACTGGACGTGCATGAGACCCGGCACCTTGCTGTTCGGGTCGGCGTCGGCGTAGTACTGCACACCCTGGACCAGGGAGGACGAGCAGTTGCCGACCCCCACGATCGCAACCCGGATCGGGCTCATTGTTCCTCGCTTCCTCATGACGACTCCGAGCCGTCAGTTCGTCGTGACGCCGGATGGCGCCGCTTGCTCGTGCGACCGGAGTCGCGTTCACGATCGATCAGTCCGTCGAGCCAGGCCACCTCACGCTCGACCTGCTCCAGGCCGTGGCGGTGCAGCTCGAGCGTGTACTCGTCCACGCGCTCGCGGGTGCGGGCGGCGGAGGTGCGCAGCTGGTCGAGTCGCTCGGCCAGGCGGGTGCGCCGACCCTCGAGGATCCGCAGCCGTGTCTCCACGTCGGTCTGCGCGAAGAGCGCGAACCGCACGTCGAAACCCTCGTCGTCCCAGGCCGTCGGGCCCGAGCTGGTCAGCGCCTCGGCGAGGTGCTCCTTGCCGTCGGCGGTGAGCTCGTACACGTTGCGCGAGCGCTTGCCGCTCAGCGCGTGCGGCAGCGGCTCGCTCGAGCCGGCCACCGTGATCAGGCCGCGGTCGGCCATCGAGCGCAGTGCCGGGTACAGCGAGCCGTAGGAGAGTGCACGGAAGGATCCGAGCATCACGTTGAGCCGCTTGCGCAGCTCGTAGCCGTGCATCGGGGTGTCCTGGAGGAGGCCGAGGATGGCCAGCTCGAGCACGTCGCTGCGGCTGCGCATCCGTCCACCTCCTGATGTACTGGGCCCCGGCCGACGATCGTGGTAGCCGGATATATCGGATCGATACATCGACACACTACGGTGCCGGACCTCGTGCTGCCAAGTCGCGTCGGGAGCGGGGAGCCGGTGAGGCAGGTGTGAGCGGGCCCGCCGCGCCGCCGGTGGAGCGCCGCACGTGCACAGGGCCTCCACACCTCGCCCCGAATCCGCCCGCGAGCGGCGGGGGTGGCGCTGCGTACCCTTGACCGGGGCCGGCGGTGTGCGGGCCCTCACGATCGGAAGGCGCACGTGTCGACTCCCCCCAGCTGGACGCCCACGGGCGGCGGTGACTCGCCCCGGCGGCGCAGCGTCATGCCCGGCAAGCCCGGCTCCACGCCGTCGCAGCCCGCCTCGACCCCCACCCGCCGTACGGCCGCGCAGTCGGGCGGGCCGAGCCGCGGCGGCTCCGGCGGCGGTTCCGGACGCGGTGGTTCGGGACGTGGTGGTTCCGGTGGCGGGTCACGCCGTGGCTCCGGGCGCGGCGGCCGCCGCCCCGGCAAGCGCCGGCTGATCGACTACCCGCGCTACGGCAAGCGCGGGGTGCGTCGCTGGTTGCCGTCGTGGCGACTCGTGCTGGGTACGTTCATGACGCTCGGGGTTCTCGGCGTCGGGGCGCTCGTCGCGCTGTACGTGACCACCAAGGTCCCTGCGCCGTCGGACTTCGCCGAGGCGCAGACCACGACCGTGTACTACGCCGACGGCACCACGAAGATGGGCACCTTCGGTGTGCAGAACCGGGTGATCGTCGCGTCGGACAAGATCTCCCGGCACATGAAGGACGCCGTGGTCGCCAGCGAGGACCGCACGTTCTACCAGAACCCCGGGATCGACCCGGTCGGCATCCTCCGCGCGCTGTACACCGACCTGCGCTACGGCACGCGACAGGGTGGGTCGTCGATCACGCAGCAGTACGCCGAGCGCTACTACTTCAGCAACACCGTGAGCAGCTACACGGGCAAGCTCAAGGAGGCGATGCTCGCCCTCAAGCTCGACCGGCAGCAGGACAAGGACGAGATCCTGTCCAACTACCTGAACACGATCTACTTCGGCCGGGACTCCTACGGCGTGCAGACCGCCGCGCAGTCCTACTTCGGGGTGGACGCCGCCGACCTGACGATCTCCCAGGCCGCGCTGCTCACGGGCGTGATCCCCTCCCCCAACAACTTCGACCCGCGGGTGTCGATGGCCCAGGCGGAGCGCCGCTGGAACTACGTGCTCGACGGGATGGTCGCCACCGGCACCCTCACCAAGGCCGAGCGCGACGCGCAGCAGTTCCCCGAGACGATCGACTACGCCAGGTCCGACAAGCTCAAGGGGCCGCAGGGCTACCTGCTGACCATGGTGCAGAACGAGCTGGAGAACAAGGCCGGCATCACCGAGGACCAGCTCAACCGGGCCGGCTACAAGATCGTCACCACGATCGACCCGACACTGCAGCAGCAGCTCGTCGACACGATGAGCGCCATGCCCGAGGGCGCCAGCCCGAACCTGCATGCGGGCGCCGTCACGCTCGACCCGAAGGACGACGCGATCGTCGCGCTCTACGGCGGTCCGGACTTCCTGACGCGCCAGCGCAACGCGGTCACGCAGGACGAGGCGGTCGCGGGTTCGACGTTCAAGCCGTTCACGCTCGCCGCGTACCTGGAGAACGGCGGCTCGCTCAAGTCGAAGTACTCGGGCAAGAACAAGCTCGTCGTCGGCGACTTCACCAAGGGCGTGACCAACTACGCCGGCGAGAACTTCGGTGAGATCACGGTGCTCAAGGCCACGGCCGACTCCGTGAACGTCGTGTATGCCCAGATGAACGACGAGATCGGCCCGGACAAGACGCGCGAGGCCGCGATCGCGGCCGGCCTGCCCGAGTCGACCAGTGGGCTGGACAGCGTCTCGACGTCGAACGTGCTGGGAACCGCCGCGCCGCACCCGATCGACATGGCGCGTGCCTACGCGACGTTCGCCTCCGGCGGCCTGCGCGCCGACCCGTTCATCGTGCGCACCGCCACTCGGCTGGACGGCACCCCGGTCTACTCCGGCGGTGTCACCCCGAAGCGTGCGTTCCCCGAGGACGTCACGGCGGACGTCACCTACGCCATGCAGCAGGTCACCAAGAAGGGCGGCACCGCGCCCCAGGTGAGCTCGATCGGCTACCCGGTCGCGGGCAAGACGGGCACCTCGAGCGGCAACCTGTCCGCGTGGTTCGTCGGGTTCACCCCTCAGCTGGTCACCGCGGTCGCGCTCTACCAGCTCGACGACGCGGGCAACCCCGCCTCGATCACGCCGTTCGGCGGCTACCGGGAGATCACCGGTGGCTCGGTGCCGGCGGACCTGTGGACCACGTACATGAAGCAGGCGATGGCGGGGCGGGAGAAGGTCGAGTTCCCGCCGCCGGCCTACGTCGGCACCCCCAACGTGCCGCCCACCGTCCAGGTGCCCGACGTCACCGGCATGACCGAGGCCGACGCGCGCACCGCGCTGGGCACCGTCGGGCTCACCTCGACCGTCGCCCAGGCCAACGACCCGAACGTGCCGCAGGGCCAGGTGATCTCCTCCAGCCCGGCGGCCGGCACCGACGTCGACCAGGGCTCGGCGGTGACGATCACCGTCTCGCTCGGCCCGGGCACCGTCGCCGTGCCCAACGTGATCGGCCTGGCAGAGACCGACGCGACGTCGTTGCTCACCTCGCTGGGGTTGAGCCCGAGCTCGGTCACCGAGCCGTCGGACACCGTCCCGGCCGGCTCGGTGATCTCGGTCGACCCCGGGGTGGGCACGCAGGTCGCTCCCGGCGACGCGGTGCAGCTCACGGTGTCGACCGGCCCGGCCGCGCCGACCCAGAGCCCGCCACCGTCGCCGAGCCCGAGCCCGAGCTCGACGCCGAGTCCGTCGGCGACCGCCGGCGGCGGCAAGGGCGGTGGCGGAGGCTGATCGGTCGGCAGAGACCGGCTGACCGGGTGGAAGAAGCGCCTCGAGCGGCCGGTGGACGGCGTCCCGGGCCCCGCGCCCGAGCCGCTAGGATGGTGGGCCGTTGCCCGGCGCGCGGTGCCGATCACCGTGGGCCCGCCCTGTGCGGGGCCGGCCGGGACGACTGACGCACAACCCTCCTGTCACGGATGGACCGTGACCGCTGAGACCACAGGAGGTGGGTACCCGCATGCGTCGCTACGAGATGATGGTCATCCTCGACCCTGACATCGAGGAGCGCACCGTCGCCCCTTCGCTCGACAAGTACCTCTCGGTGGTGACCACCGCGGGCGGCACCGTCGACAACATCGACATCTGGGGCCGGCGCCGCCTGGCCTACGAGATCGCGAAGAAGTCCGAGGGCATCTACGCCGTCGTGAACTTCACCGCCGAGCCGGCCACGGCCCAGGAGCTGGACCGCCAGCTGGGTCTGAACGAGGCCGTCCTGCGCACCAAGGTCATGCGGCCGGACGCTCGCTGAGCCCCGACCGACCGAGACAACCGAGGAGCACGCATGGCTGGTGACACCATCATCACGGTGATCGGGAACCTCACCGCTGACCCCGAGCTGCGGTTCACGCCGTCCGGGGCCGCGGTCGCGAACTTCACGGTGGCGTCCACGCCGCGCACCTTCGACCGCCAGGCCAACGAGTGGAAGGACGGCGACACGCTGTTCCTGCGCTGCTCGATCTGGCGCGAGGCCGCGGAGAACGTCGCCGAGTCGCTGACCAAGGGCATGCGCGTGATCGCGCAGGGCCGCCTGGTCCAGCGCTCGTACGAGACCCGCGAGGGCGAGAAGCGGACCGTCGTCGAGCTCCAGGTCGACGAGGTCGGTCCGTCGCTGCGCTACGCGTCCGCCAAGGTGACCCGCGCCCAGCGCTCCGGCGGTGGTGGCGGGTTCTCCGGTGGCGGCGGTGGCGGCGGCGGTGGCGGGTTCGACAACGACCCGTGGGCCACGTCCGGCCCGTCGTCCTCCTCCTCTTCCGGCGGAAGCTCGTCGTACGACGAGCCGCCGTTCTAGTCGTCAACTGACACCATCCCGGGTCCGTACCCGGGCTCCGAGCAAAGGAGCACCACGATGGCCAAGCCCGTCGTCCGCAAGCCCAAGAAGAAGCTGAACCCGCTCAAGGTCGCCAAGATCGAGTCGGTCGACTACAAGGACACCGCGCTGCTGCGGAAGTTCATCTCCGACCGCGGGAAGATCCGCGCCCGCCGGGTCACCGGTGTGTCCGTCCAGGAGCAGCGCGCGATCGCGCGGGCCGTGAAGAACGCCCGCGAGATGGCCCTGCTGCCCTACTCGAGCTCCGCTCGCTGACAGGAGGTCTCGAGATGGCAAAGCTCATCCTCACCCACGAGGTGACCGGCCTGGGCACCCCAGGGGACGTCGTCGAGGTCAAGGACGGCTACGCGCGCAACTACCTGCTGCCGCGCAGCCTGGCCACGCCGTGGACCAAGGGCGCCGAGAAGCAGATCGCCGCGATCCGCAAGGCCCGCAAGGCCCGCGAGATCGCGACGCTCGAGGACGCCGCCGCGGTGCGCGACGCCCTGCAGAACCGGACGTTCGTGATCGCCGCCAAGGCCGGCGAGAGCGGCCGGCTGTTCGGCGCGGTGACCACCACCGACATCGCCGAGGCGGTCTCGGCCGGCGGCGGCCCCGCGATCGACAAGCGCAAGGTCGAGATCGGGCAGCCGATCAAGGCCCTGGGCGACTACCAGGTGCAGGTCCGTCTGCACGCCGACGTGTCGGCGCAGATCGACGTGCGGGTGGTCCCGCAGGCCTGACCCTTCCCCCGAGCGACACGGCCCGGCCCCCGGCGACGGGGTGCCGGGCCGTTCCGCTGCCCGGGCTCCCGGGAGATCGACTCGCGGTAGCGTGGTGAGGTGGCCACAGGGGGATGCTGATGAGCGATCGACCTGTCGACCCGACGCCGCCGGACGAGGACGCGGACGGGTCCGCCGAGTCGAAGGGCGGGATGTGGGCCTTCCTGCCGATCGGTCTGACGTTCTTGGTGCTCGGCCTCGGCAAGGGGCTGGGTGACGGCGGCACGGCATTCTTCGCCGTGGGTGTCGCCTTCATGGCGATCGCGCTGGGCAGCGCGGGCCGCGGCCGCGGCAGCGCGCACGGTGGGCGGGGCGCCACCGGCGGGGGTCCGGACCGCCCGGACGACTCGGCGCCGAGCGGGCCGCCGCCCGGTTCGCCGCCACCGCCCCAGGGCTGAGGCGTCGCCGGCCCGGTGATCCGCCCCTGGGCGGGCCGGTCAGACCTCGGTGTGGCCCAGGTCCGGCCCCGCGACGAAGTCCGCTCTCGCGCGCGCTCCGGTCAGCTCGAGGACCACGAGGTCGTTGACCCCGGCGACCGTGGCCGGGCCGGGGACGTACAAGGTGCGCTGCGGGCCGCGGCTCCAGTAGCGGCCGAGGGGCCAGCCGTTGAACCACGCCATGCCCTTGCCCCAGCCGGCGGTGTCCAGGAACAGGTCGGACGGGGCGGCCAGCTCGACCCGGGCGTGGGCGACCACCGGTCCGACCAGGTCGTCCGGGCCGGCCACGGCCTCCGGTCGGGCCGGGCCGTCCGCGCCCGCCGCGGCCACCTCACGCCGCACCCCGGTCACCGCGTGCGCGCCGGCTGCGCGGCGCGCCCGATGGGCGACGGCCTCGTGGTCGACGGGCAGCGACTCCCAGCCGTGCACCGGCGCGCCGTCCACCGTCACAGGGCCGATCAGCCCCTTCGCCTCGCCGAGCCGCGGCCCGTAGTTGACCCGGCCCTGGTCCTCGACGAGCAGCAGCAGCTCGCCCCCGCCGGCCGGGAGGACGAGCGCCGTGTCGCGGTGGTCGCGTGCCATGGTGCCGACCGGGCGGCCGTCGAACCAGACCCAGGCCCGGTCGCGGACCTCGCCGACCCGGAGGACCCGCGGGTGAGCGGCTGCGGACAGGGTGACCCGCTGGAACACCAGGCCGCGCCAGTGGGCCAGGTCGTCCATCGTCGCGGGACCGTCGCCCTCGGCAGGACGCCAGGCCTGGAGCTGCTCCGCGTGGTCGCGCAAGGGGGCCGAGGCGCGCAGCTGCACGGTCAGCTCCGGAGCCGGTGGCGCCGGCTCGGGTACGTCGTCGGGCAGCGGCCTGTGCCGGGCGATCACGTCGCGGAACGCCCAGTACTTGGCCGTCGGCCGCCCGGCCTCGTCCAGCGGCGCGTCGTAGTCGTACGAGGTCACCGTGGGCTGGTAGACGCCCTTGTCGTTGGCCCCCGAGGTCAGGCCGAAGCTCGTGCCGCCGTGGACCATGTAGATGTTGACCGAGGCCCCGGTGCCCAACAGCGTGTCCAGCTCCTCGGCGGCGGCGTCGGCGGGAGTGACGTGGTGGTGGGCGCCCCAGTGGTCGAACCAGCCGCACCAGAACTCGCCGCACATGAGGGGGCCGGTCGGCTGGAAGCGCCGCAGGACCGCCAGCCGCTCGGCCGAGCGTGCGCCGAAGGACGCGGTCCGGTGCAGCGAAGGGAGCGAGCCTCGCTCGAGCATCGCGGCGTCGGGCTGGTCGATCGTGGTCAGCGGGACGGTGATCCCGCACTCGCGGGTGAGGTCGACCAGGGCGGCGAGGTACTCGGCGTCGCCCCCGTAGGCGCCGTACTCGTTCTCGATCTGGACGAGCACCACGGGGCCGCCGCGGTGGACCTGGAGGGGCTCGATGAGGGCGTAGACGGTGCGCAGGTAGTCCGTGACCGCGGCCAGGTAGTCCGGCTCGTTGCGTCGCAGGCCGACCCCGCGGGCGGTGAGCCAGGCGGGCAGGCCGCCGTTGTCCCACTCGGCGCACACGTACGGGCCGGGCCGGACGATCGCGGCCATGCCCTCCTGCGCGACGATCCGCAGGAACTCGACCAGGTCGAGTCGGCCCGCGGTGTCGAACTCACCCGGCGTCGGCGCGTGCTCGTTCCAGAAGACGTACGTCTCGATCGCGTTGAGGCCCATCTGACGGGCCTTGACGATCCGGTCCCGCCAGTGGCCCGGGTGGATCCGGGGGTAGTGGAGCGCGCCGGCGATCAGCTGGACGGGTCGGCCGTCGGCGAGGAAGTCGCGCTCGCCGATGGTGAACGTCGTGGCCGGCAGGACCGGCCCGGCTGCGGCCTCGGGTGAGGTCACGTCTGCTCCCTGGAGGTGGTGGGGCGGGGCCGGTCGAGGAGTGCCGGCCCCGCCCCGGCTGATCAGCTGGTCTTGACGGTGAAGCCCTGCGCCTCGCCGTACGAGACGTTCTGCTCCTGCCAGCTCTTGAGGCCCTCGTTGAGGTCGGACCTGTTGAGGTAGGACTTGCCGACGGTGTCGTTGAAGATGCTGTTGGCGTACGACTGCCACGGCAGGTACTCCCAGCCCTCGCCGACGTGCTTGGCCGAGTCCACGATGACCTCGTTGATCTTCTGACCGCCGAAGTAGTCGGACTCGTAGCCCAGGAAGTCGGCCGACTCGAGGTCCGCGGTGGTCGCCGGGAAGCCGCCGGACGCGAGGAACACGTCGATCGACGCCTGGTCGGAGTTCAGCCAACGCAGGAACGCCGCGGCCAGCTCCGGGTTCTTCGTCTGCTTGACGACGGCCTCGGACGAGCCGCCGTTGTTCGCCGTGACGTCCTCGCCCGCCGAGTACTGGGGCATCGGGGCGACGCGCCACTGGCCCTTGCCGTCCGGGACGCCGGACTCGAACACGCCGGGCATCCAGCCGCCGATCACGACCGTCGCGATCGTGCCGTCACCCAGTGCGGTGAACCACTGGTCGGACCAGCCGGGGATGTCGCCGAGCAGGCCGGCCTCGTTGAGCTGGTTCCACATGTCAGCGAACTTCTTCGTGCCCTCGTCCTGGAGGTTGATGGTGACGGTGTCCCCGTCGGACACGAACGGGCGCCCGCCGGCCTGCCAGATCATCGAGGTGGTGAAGCCGGCGTCGCCGGGGTCGTTGGCGAAGATCTTCGACGGGTCGGCGGCGTGCAGCTTCTTGGCGTCGGCGATGTACTCGTCCCAGGTGGCCGGGACGGTCAGGCCGTACTCGTCGAAGACCGTCTTGTTGTAGAAGAGGGCCATCGGCCCGGAGTCCTGGGGCAGGGCCCAGATGCCGTCGGCAGTGGTGACGGCGCCCCACCCGGCGGCGGTGTACTTGCTCTCCAGGTCGGCGAACCCGTACGGGGTCAGGTCGAGCAGGTCGCCGGGGAGCACGAACTGCGGCAGCGACTGGTACTCGATCTGCACGACGTCGGGGGCGCCCGAGCCGGCCTTGATGGCGTTCTGCAGCTTGGTGTTGTTGTCGTTCGCGCCGCCGGTGTTCACGACCGTGACGTGCACGTTCGGGTAGGCCTTCTCGAAGGCGGCGACCTGGTCCTCGGCCGACGGTGTCCAGGTCCAGTAGGTCAGCTCGCCGCCCTTCTCCAGGGCCGCGTCGAGCGCCGCGGCGCCGGCAGCGGTGTCGTCGGACGCCGAGCCCGACGAGCTGTCGGTGGAGGACGTGCCGGACGAGCAGGCGGTCAGGCCGAGGCCCAGCAGGGCGCCGGCCGTCAGGACGGCGACGCCGCGGATGCGGCGTCGAGCGGAGTTGGACATGTCGTTCCTTTCACTTCGTCGTGCCGAACGGAGGGACGGGTCAGGAGGTCTCAGGCCTTGACGGAGCCGGCGGCCAGGCCGGACTGCCAGTAGCGCTGCAGGGCGAGGAACAGCGCGACGATCGGGACGATCGCGAGCAGCGACCCGGTGATCACCAGGTTGTAGATCGGGTCGGAGCTCACCCCGGTGGCCTGGAGGTTCCAGTGCTGCAGGCCGATGGTCAGCGGGTACAGCTGGGGGTCGTTGAGCATGATCAGCGGGAGGAAGTAGTTGTTCCACGTGGCGACCACGGCGAACAGCAGGACCGTGACGATGCCGGGGGCGAGCATCCGTACGCCGATCGTGAGGAAGGTGCGCAGCTCGCCCGCGCCGTCGATGCGAGCGGCCTCGAGCACCTCGGTGGGCACGGCGTCCAGGGCGTAGACCCAGATCAGGTACAGCCCGAACGGCGAGACCATCGACGGCACGATCACCGCCCACACGGTGTTGGTCAGGTGCAGCTGGCTGAACATCAGGAACGTGGGGACCGCGAGCGCCGTGCCGGGGATGGCGATCGCGCCGAGCACGGTGGCGAACACCGCCCGCTTGCCGGGGAAGTCGTACTTGGCCAGGCCGTACCCGGCCAGCGTGGCCAGCGCCGTGGCGCCGCCCGCGCCGAGCACGACGTAGAGCAGGGTGTTGGCCAGCCAGCGCAGGTAGATGCCGCCGTCGTAGGTCAGGACGGCGTGGATGTTGTCGACGAGGGCGAACGGCCCGGAGAACCAGAGCCCGAACGAGTGGAGGAGCTCGGGCTGGGTCTTGCTGGCGTTGATCAGCAGCCAGGCGAGCGGCAGCAGGGCGTAGACGGCGAACAGCACCATGACGAGGGTCAGGCGGGTCGACGGCCTTCCGAAGGCCCCTGTGCTGCCGTGGCGTCGGCCGGCGCCCGCGCGGGGGGCCTTCGGACCGTGCGTGGCGCGGGCGGTGCGAAGGGTGGGGGCGCTCATCGCAGATCCGCCTCCCGGCTGCCCCGCAGCTGGACGACGTAGGCGATCACCGCGGTGACCACGCCCATGACGATCGCGAGGGTGGCGGCGTAGGCGTACTGCTGCCCGGCGAAGGACAGGTTGTACGCGTACATGTTCGGTGTGAAGTAGGTCGAGATGACCGAGGGGATGAGCGTGCGCAGGATGTTCGGCTCGTTGAACAGCTGGAACGAGCCGATGATCGAGAAGATCGTCGCGATGACGATCGCCTGGCGCAGCGCGGGCAGCTTGATGGAGAGCACGACCCGCCACGACCCGGCACCGTCGATGGCGGCCGCCTCGTACAGGTCGACCGGGATGGCACGCAGCGCCGAGTAGAAGATCAGCATGTTGTAGCCGACGAACTCCCAGGTCACGATGTTGCCGACGGCGATGAGGATCCACTGGGGTGTCAGGGGTTGGACCACCTCGGACCCGATCAGGTCGTTGAGGTTCGCGGCCAGGCCGAACTGGTCGCCGTACATGAAGCCCCACATCAGCACTGCGACGACGCCGGGCACGGCGTAGGGCAGGAACACCGCGATCCGGAAGAACGACGACCCGCGCAGCCGTCCGGAGTCGATCGCCAGGGCGGCGACGAGTGCGAGTGCGAGCATGATCGGGACCTGGACCGCGAGGAAGAGCGCGACCCGGCCCAGGCCGTCCCAGAACTTCGGGTCGGCGAACAGCTGGGCGTAGTTGTCGAGCCCCACGAAGCTGCGTCCGCCGACCAGCCTGTCGCGGAAGACGGAGAGGTAGATCGAATACGCGACCGGCGTGATCAGGACGAACGCGAAGACGACCAGGAACGGCGAGACGAACCAGAGGCCGACGAACGAGCGACGCTGTCGGCGCAGCGTGGGGGGTGCGGCTGCAGTGGACACCGGTCACTTCCCGATCGGATCGCTGACGCCCCGGATGGTGACGTCATCATCACAACACCCGGAAATCTAGATGGTGACGTTGTCATGGTCAAGCCCGACCGGGTATCGGCTCGGTAACGAGCGCGGATGCACGCCATCATCCGGCCTTCGTGTTGACGTCACCATTGCGGCTATGCTCTCCGCCATGGCCAGTGGTGACCCTCCCGGCGGCGGCCGGGTGTCGATCGGCGACGTCGCCCGGCTGGCCGGCGTCTCCCCGATCACGGTGTCGCGCGTCGCGAACAGCTCGGACGCCGTGCGTCCGGCCACGCGCGACAAGGTGCTCGCGGCGATGAACAAGCTCGGCTACGCGCCGAACAGCGCCGCTCGGGCGCTGCGGTCGGGCAGCTTCCACGAGATCGGCGTCGTGGTGCACCGGCTCGACCGGACCGGTGAGTCGCGCACCGTCGAGGGTGTGGTCAACGCCGCGCGGGCCGAGGGCTACACGATCTCCCTGGTCGACGTGCGCTCGCCGACCAGCGCCGAGGTCACCGCCGCCGCGCAGCGGCTGCGGCACCAGGCGATCGACGGGCTGATCATCGTCCGTGCCGAGGCCGCCACCGCCGCCACGCTCGCGCTGCCCGCGGGCCTTCCCGTGGTGGTCTCCGACTCGCGCCTGATCGGGCGGCACCCCGCGGTCAGCTCCGACCAGGCGGGCGGCATCCGGGACGCCGTGGAGCACCTGCTCGCCCTCGGCCACCGCACCGTCCACCACGCCGCGGGCCCCACAGACTCGACGCCGGCCATGGTCCGCGAGGAGGTGTGGCGGCGCCTGCTGACCGATGCCGGCCGGCCGGTGCCGGAGGTGATGCGCGGCGACTGGACGCTGCGCTCGGGCTACGAGCTCGGCCTGCGCGTCGACCCGGCGGCCACCGCGGTCCTGTGCGCGAACGACGAGATGGCGGCCGGGATGATCCGTGCCCTGCACGAGCGCGGTCGGCGCGTGCCGGACGACGTCTCCGTGGTCGGCTTCGACGACATCGCGGTCGCCGAGTACCTGTGGCCACCGCTGACCACCATCCGCCAGGACTTCTCCCGGATCGGTGCCGAGCTCGTGCGGATGCTGCTCGACCAGGTGCGGGGCCAGGGCGAGCCCGTCGAACGCCAGCGGCTGGTGCCCACCGAGCTCGTCGTGCGCGCGAGCACCGCGTCGCCGCGCTGACCCGAGAGGACCCACATGCGCGAGACCCTCGTCACCGTGCATGACGAGCCGGTCGCCCCGGTGCACCGGAGGCTGTTCGGCTCGTTCGTCGAGCACATGGGCCGCTGCGTGTACGGCGGCATCTACGAGCCCGGGCACCCGAGCGCCGACGGCGACGGGTTCCGGACCGACGTGCAGGACCTGGTCCGCGAGCTCGGGGTCACCACGGTGCGCTACCCGGGCGGGAACTTCGTCTCCGGCTACCGCTGGGAGGACGGCGTCGGCCCGCGGGAGCGCCGGCCGCGTCGTCGCGATCTCGCGTGGCACTCGATCGAGACGAACGAGGTGGGGCTCGACGAGTTCGCCCGCTGGGCCGGGCGGCTCGGCGTCGAGCCCATGCTCGCGGTGAACCTCGGCACCCGGGGCCTCGCCGAGGCGCTCGACCTGCTGGAGTACGCCAACGGTGAGGCCGGCACCGCCCTGGCCGACCTGCGGGTCGCGAACGGCACCCCCGAGCCGCACGACGTGCGGATGTGGTGCCTGGGCAACGAGATGGACGGGCCCTGGCAGATCGGGGCGCGCACCGCGGACGAGTACGGGCGCCTGGCCGCCAGGGTCGCCTCCGCGATGCGGCGCGCGGACTCGACACTCGAGCTCGTGGCCTGCGGGTCGTCCAGCGCCCAGATGCCGACGTTCGGCACGTGGGAGCGCGTGGTCCTGGAGCAGGCGTACGACGACGTCGACTTCCTCTCGCTGCACGCCTACTACCAGCAGCACGGCGACGACCTCGCGTCGTTCCTGGCCAGCGCGGTGGACATGGACCGGTTCGTCGACACGGTGGCCGCGACGGTCGACGAGGTGCGCGCGGCGCGCGGATCGGACCACCAGGTCTACCTGTCGTTCGACGAGTGGAACGTGTGGGACCAGGTCGCGTTCAACGCCGACGAGCAGGCCCAGGAGGCCGTCGCCGCGCAGACCCCGCGGGAGTGGACGCTCGCGCCGCACCTGATCGAGGACACCTACCGGGCGGCCGACGCGGTGGTGGTCGGCTCGCTGCTCATCTCGCTGCTGCGGCATGCCGACCGGGTGCACGCCGCGTGCCAGGCCCAGCTGGTCAACGTGATCGCGCCCATCCGGACCGAGCCGGGCGGGCCGGCCTGGCGGCAGACGACGTTCCACCCCTTCGCCCTGACCGCCCGGCTCGCACGCGGTGCGGTGCTGCGGACGGGGACGGATGCGCCGGACGTCCCGACGGCGCGGTTCGGCCCGGCACCGGCGGTCGACGCCGTGGCCACCTGGGACGCCGCGGCCGGCGCTGCGACGGTGCTCGTGGTGAACCGAAGCGTGAGCGACGAGGCCCCGGTGCGGGTCGACCTCGGTGGGCTGCCGGTGGCCCGGGTGGTCGAGGCGCACCTGCTGCACGACGACGACCCGGACGCCACCAACGGCCCCGACCGGCCGGACCGGGTGGCACCCCGGCCGTTGGCCGCCGGGGTGGAGGACGGGGCGCTCCGCTTCACGTTGCCGCCGGTGTCGTGGGCCGTGGTGGTCGTCGGCGCCTGAGGGCACCGGCGGTCCGGCGACCCGTGCTCAGGCGCCGGTGCGCAGCCAGGCGGTGCCACGGGCCCGCCAGCCGGTGGTTGCGGCACGGGCCAGCATGAACACTCCGGCGAAGGCGGCCCACGCCCACACCAGGCCCGGCCCGCCCGGCGGCGCCCACTCGTGCACCGCGACCGCCGCCGGCGCGTAGACCACGAGGGTCACCACGCCGGCGACCGCGAGGTAGCGTCCGTCGCCCGCGCCGATCAGCACGCCGTCGAGCACGAACACCCAGCCCGCGATCGGCATCGTCACCGCGACCACCAGCAGCGCCGATGCGATCGCGGCGTGCACCGCCGGGTCGTCGGTGAACAGCCGCGCGAAGCCCCACGAGCCCGCGGCGATGACCGCACCCAGCACCACCCCGGCGATCACGCCCCACGCCAGCGTCCGGCGCAGCACGCCGCGCGTGGTCGCGAGGTCACCGGCCCCGAGGGACTGGCCCACCAGCGCCTGCGCGGCGATCGCCAGCGCGTCCAGGGCGAAGGCCGCCAGCCCCCACAGGGCGGCGACCGCCTGATGGCCGGCCAGCGCCACCGCGCCGAGCCCTGCGGCGACCCAGGTGGCCAGCAGGATCGCCGCGCGCAGCGTGACGGTCCGGGCCAGCAGCGGCGTGCCGGCCGCGATCGCGGCGCCGAGCCCGCGCACGCCGGGTCGCAGCGGCACCGCCTCGCGTCGCGCGCCGCGCACCACGACTGCGCCGAGCACCGCGGCCATGAGGAGCTGGGTGACCGCCGTGCCGAGCCCTGAGCCGGCCACGCCCATCCCCAGCCCGAGCACCAGGGTCACCGACAGCACCGCGTTGAGCACCGCGCCCCCGGAGGCCACCCACAGCGGCGTGCGGGTGTCCAGCAGGCCGCGCAGCACCCCGGTGGCAGCCAGGACCGCGAGCATGCCCGGCAGGCCCGGCGCGGACCATCGCAGGTACGCGACGGCCGGGGCGAGCACGTCGTCGGGGGCGCCGAGTGCGCGGGCCAGCCACGGCGCCGTCACCTCGAGGACCACCGCGAGCAGCACCCCGAGGCCGATCGCCAGCCACAGGCCGTCCACGCCGTACCGCAGCGCGTCGTCGCGCCGGCCCGCGCCGATCCTGCGGGCGACCCCTGCGGTCGTGGCGTAGGCCAGGAAGACGCACAGCCCGACCACCGTGGTCAGCACGGTGGACGCCAGCCCGAGGCCCGCGAGCGGCGTCGCGCCGAGCGTCCCGACCACCGCGGAGTCGACCAGCACGAACACCGGCTCGGCGACCAGGGCCCCGAGGGCGGGCAGGGCGAGGGCGACGACCTGCCGGTCGAGTGCCGTGAAGCGGCTCATCGGGCCGCCGGACCGAACACCACGTGAGACGCGGACCTCCCCAGGTGTCCACCTGCTGAACGGATTGCGGCTTTCTTCTCTGTCCACAGCGTCGAGGGGGTGAACCACGTGCTCAGAGCGACCCACCGGTGCATGAAGTCGTAGGTTTCCACAAGCTTGTCCCCGGCTGTGCACAAGGGCTTGCAGGGGCGGTCCACATCGTGTTCACAACCCCTCGGGATGACGGGATTGAGCCGCCTGCGCCGGACCCATACTGTCGCACGCGGCCGTCCAGTCGTGGGTGTCGGAACCTCGCGATAGAACAGTTGTACGAGAAGCTGATCTCCACCCGCGCGACGGTCGCTGTGGGGCGGTCGGCGTGGACCTGCGGGGGAGCGAGTGAGCATCGAAGAGCTCGAGCAGGGTGTGCGCGCGCCGCGCTCGGAGTTCGACCGGACCCCGCCGCAGGACATCTCGGCGGAGCAGTCGGTGCTCGGCGGCATGATGCTGTCCAAGGACGCGATCGCCGACGTCGTCGAGCACCTCAAGGGCGTCGACTTCTACAAGCCCGCCCACGAGCTGGTGTACGAGGCGATCCTCGACCTGTACGGCCGCGGCGAGCCCGCCGACGCGGTGACCGTCGCGGCCGAGCTCACCAAGCGCGGCGAGATCGGCCGGGTCGGCGGGGCCCCGTACCTGCACACCTTGATCTCGATGGTGCCGACGGCCGCGAACGCCGGCTACTACGCCCGGATCGTGCGCGAGCGGGCCGTGCTGCGGCGGCTGGTCGAGGCCGGCACCCGGATCGTCCAGCTCGGCTACGCCGCGGACGGCGGCGACGTCGACGACCTGGTCAACAACGCCCAGGCCGAGGTCTACGCGGTCACCGAGCAGCGCACCAGCGAGGACTACGCCGTCCTGGCGGACATCCTCAACGGCACCATGGAGGAGATCGAGGCCGCCGGGAACCGCGGCGACGGCATGGTCGGCGTGCCCACCGGGTTCATCGAGCTCGACCGGCTGACCAACGGGCTGCACCCGGGCCAGATGGTCGTCCTCGCCGCGAGGCCGGCAATCGGGAAGGCCCTTGCCCTCGACACGCCACTAGCCACACCGCACGGGTGGACGACGATGGGTGAGGTCCAGGTCGGGGACGAGCTCGTCGCGGCCGACGGGACGCCCACCCGGGTGGTCCGGGCGACCGACGTGATGGTCGATCGGCCCTGCTACGAGGTGCACTTCGACGACGGCTCCGTGTTGGTCGCCGACGCACAGCACGAGTGGTTCACCGAGACCCGGGCCTCGCGTCGGGCGCGCCAGGAGGCCGGCCCCGACCGCGAGCCCCGGGTGCGCGGGGCGATCAGGACCACTGAGCAGATCGCGGCCACGCTTCGTTGCCCGACCGCCGACGCCCGGATGAACCACTCCGTTCCCACCGCCGGCGCACTCGATCTGCCCGACGCGGACCTGCCCCTCGACCCGTACGCCCTGGGGGTCTGGCTGGGCGACGGGCACACGAGTTCGGCGCGCTTCACCTCCGACGACCCGGAGATCGCGATGCGCATCGAGGGTCGCGGTCTGCGAGCCACGCGCTCCGGGGGTACCGGGTCGCGGCTCTACTCGCTCGGCATGCCCGAGGAGCCTGTCGAGCCGAGGACCTGTGTGGTGTGCGGCGTGACGTTCACCAACCGCAACGTGCAGGTCCGGACGTGCGGCCGCAGCTGCGGCGGTCGTGCCCGCGGCATCGGGACCCGGGTCGAGCCGCGCTGCGAAGAGTGCGGGCGCTCGACGTCCGGCGCTCGCCGTTGCCAGGCGTGTCGCATCGCGCACCGCACGGTCACCGGGCGGCTGCGGGGGCTCGGCGTGCTCGGCGCCAAGCACATCCCGACGGCGTACCTGCGCGCCTCGGAGGCCCAGCGGCGCGAGCTGCTCGCCGGGCTCCTGGACACCGACGGGACGGTCAACCCGACCGGCAGCGTCCAGTTCGCCGTGACCGATGCGCGTCTCGCCGGCGACGTGCGCGAGCTGATCCACTCCCTGGGGTACCGCACGGGCTGGTCGGTGCGCCCTGTCCGCGGTCGCGATGCAGCGCACAGCACCGCCTACACGATCACCTTCACCACCGACGACGAGGTCTTTGCGCTCGAGCGCAAGAAGCTTGTGCACAAGGAGCGCCGTCGCCCGTCCACCCCACGCCTGAAGTCCAGGTTCATCACGCAGGTGCGAAGGATCAAGTCCGTCCCAGTGCGGTGCGTCGAGATCGACCACCCCGATCACCTCTACCTTGCGGGCCGGTCGATGATCCCGACACACAACTCGACCCTGGCCTTGGACATCGCCCGGGCGGCGTCCATCAAGCACGGCCTGACCTCGGCGATCTTCTCCCTGGAGATGACGCGCAACGAGATCACGATGCGTCTGCTGTCGGCCGAGGCGCGCGTCTCCCTGCAGAGCATGCGCAAGGGCCAGATGCGCGACGAGGACTGGCAGAAGCTCGCCGCGACCATGGGCAAGATCTCCTCCGCTCCGCTGTTCATCGACGACTCGCCCAACATGTCGCTCATGGAGATCCGGGCCAAGTGCCGCCGGCTCAAGCAGCGCCACGACCTCAAGCTCGTGGTCGTGGACTACCTGCAGCTGATGTCGTCCGGCAAGCGCGTCGAGTCCCGCCAGCAGGAGGTCAGCGAGTTCTCCCGGGCCCTGAAGCTGCTGGCCAAGGAGCTCGAGGTGCCGGTGATCGCGATCTCCCAGCTCAACCGTGGCTCCGAGCAGCGCACCGACAAGAAACCGATGCTCTCGGACCTGCGTGAGTCCGGCGCGATCGAGCAGGACGCCGACGTGGTGATCCTGCTGCACCGCGAGGACTTCTACGAGCGCGAGTCCCCCCGCGCCGGCGAGGCCGACTTCATCGTCGCCAAGCACCGCAACGGGCCCACCGACACGATCGTCGTGGCCTTCCAGGGGCAGTACTCGCGCTTCGTGGACATGGCGCCGGCGATGTAGGTGGTTGTCGGGATGCAGCCAAACCTACCTTCGGGCCTCTGATGTTGAACGTCGGAGTTCCGAGCCCGGGGGCGGCAGCCTCCGGCACGAGTTGCGGGCCGCGGGTCGGCTCGCGATCTCGCCGGTGCCATGGGCTCCGGGACGGCTCGGGTTGCCCCCACAGGCGCCGTACCTCCCGCGAGTGGCCGGGCGCGAGCGCGGCTACTCATGGCTGCCTCTCGGCAGGTGCCGCGACGAGCCGGAGCGATCCCTCGTGCACGTAGGTCCGGCCGTCGGTTCTTGACGTGCCGATGTGTGTCCGGCGAACACATCGGCGCTGCGGGGCTACGCGCGATCGCCCAGGCCGAGCACCGTGACGCCGCGGGCGTGGGCTTCGCGAGCCAGGCGGGTGTCGAACGTGGCCAGGTCCGCCCGGAGGTGCTCGGCGGTGGCGAGGACGCACGCGTCGGGCATCTTCAGCGCCGTCGTCGCGCGGACGAGCGCGAGGTCCTCGGGTGCCGGATCCCCCGTGGGCGACGGGCGGAAGCCGGCCGCTTCGAGCTGTTGCCGGGCGACGGCCTGGTCGCCTCCCCGGGCAGGGCCGACCAGGACCTCGGCCATGGTCAGGGAGTGCAGGACGATCCCGTCCCGCCCGTGGTCCAGCACGATCGCGGTGGCCTCGGCGTGATGGACGTGGGCGGGGTTCGATGCGGCGATCACGATGTTCGCGTCGGCGACCAGCACGGCTACTCGGCCCACCCCTCGCGCACGTCGTCGAGATAGCCGTCCGGGTAGTAGGTCGCGAGTCCGGTCAGCGCCGCCACCGCCCGCTCGTGCTCGGACCGCTCGGCCGCGTCATCGGCCTCGACGGCGGAGGCGCCCTCCTCGATCAGGCGGGTCAGCAGGCGGGACGCGGGCTGACCGGGCCAGCGCCGGCGGGCGACAGACAAGGCGTGAGCGACCGAGTCGGTCTCGGTGATCGCGTGACGCGGCCTCACGGTCGGCATGTCGAGAGTGTAACACCCAGCACCACCGGTGTTGCACCTCGGCACTCGCGACCGGAGTACCCAGCAACACGCCGTACGCTGCCTGAACGTGGCGACCTTCTCCTCCGTGACCAAGCAGCACGTCCTCCAGGCGATCGCGGAGTACGACTCCCGCGGCGACGACGGCTTCCTCGAGACCTACGGGTTCGAGCCGACGCCCGGCTACCGGCTCAGCCACGACGGCCGCGACTACGACGCCAAGGCCGTGCTCGGGGTCGCCCACCGGTTCGCCACCGGGCGCCTCGCCACCCCTGAGGACTTCCACGGCGGGATGGGCGACGCGGTCGCGATCCTGCGCCGCCGCGGCTTCCAGGTGTCCGAGCCCGCTTCGGCGCGGCGCGCGGCCCCGGTGCGCACGGCTCCCTCGCGTGCCCCGCGCTCGTCGCGTACCGCGGCTTCGACGCGACCGTCGACCCGGCGGGCGACGGATCCCCCGCCCCCGGTGATCTGCCCGACCTGTTCGACGGCCCTCCCGGCGACCGGCGTCTGCGACTACTGCGGCTGACCGTGCCGCCCGACCCCGCCGCCGGCGCCCTCCGGTGGCGGCCCCGACGGCTCGCCCGGGCCGGTCTGTGTCGTGTCCGCGTCTCGCATGAGAACCTCGGACCATGGGGGGCAGCCGGGACGACCTGGTCGAGGTCGTCCTCGACGACACCCGCGAGCCCGACGCCTCTGAACCGGGCAACGGCCGCGGGCAGCGCCGGTCCCGCCGACCGTGGAGCCCCCGCCGTCGCCGGGCCGTGACCGCCGTCGGCCTTGCGCTCGCGGTCGGCGCGGTCGCTGTCCGGTGGGACGGCGCGACCATGCAGACGCTGCCCGTCGCGGGCGTGTCCGGCGTCTCGGTGAGCCTGGCCGCGCCCCTGCACGTGCTCTGGCAGGTCGCGGGCCGGATCACCGCTACGACGCCGGACGGATCCGGCGTGCTGGTCGTGACGCACGACGCGGTCGAGGCCAGGGACGCCGCGACCGGCGCCGTCCGGTGGAGCGCTCCGGGCCGGGCCGGCTGGTGCAGCCTCGGGCCGGGCGAAGGCGCCTCCGGGCAGGCCGGCGCGACCGACCCGGGCACGACGGCCGGTCAGGGCACGACGGCCGGCCAGGACCGGCAGATCGCGCTGTGCGCGCTGCAGGACGGCAGCGGCGTCGAGGCGCTGGACGCCGCGACCGGCCGGACCCTGCTGACGGTCGACTACCAGGCGCAGGCCGCGTCGGCGTACCTGGTCGACGGCGACGTCGTCGTGGTCGGGGTGGACGATGCCCTGCACGCCACGGTCACCCGCTGGAGCACCGCGACCGGCGAACCGACCTGGGACGTCGTCGGCCCCGTGGTCGACAGCCTCGAGGGGATCGGGGCGCGCGCCGACGGATCGCGCATCGCGGTCGAGTGGTCCGGCGGCTCGATGGAGGTGGACGCCGCCACCGGCGCCATCCTCTCGGTCTCCGACGAGCCGCCCGCCGACCGGTCGCCCGCCGGCCAGCTGATCGGTGAGCGCCGGGTCGCGCTGCCCGGCGGTTCCGACGCGGTCGAGCAGTCGTCGCCGGGGACACAGCGGCTGGACTCGTTGCGGGTCCGCGTCGTGCGTCCCGACGGCTCGGTCGCGTTCACCGTCCCGGGCGTGCTGGCCACCCCTCCCATCGACGACGGGTCCGTCTCCGGGCTCCTCCTGGTCCAGGACCTGATGGGGTCCGGCACCCGGGCCTACGACGTGCGCACCGGCTCCGAGGTGTGGGCGAGCGCCGTGTCGCCGGTCGCGGCCGTCGACGGACGGATGGTCGGCTGGGACGACGCGAACGACCTCCTCGCCGTCGACGCGAGCACCGGGGAGGTGCTCTGGATGCAGAAGGACGTCCGGGCGAGGAACAGTTGGAGCGTGGTCAGCGACGGGCGGCGGCTGCTGTCCGTCGAGGGCGCGACGCTGAGCCTCGTGGCACGGTCGCTCGAGACCGGCGAGGTGGTCTGGAGCGTGGCCCAGGCCCTTGTCGAGCCCACCGACGCCGCCGCCTACGGCACGGAGTTGACCGTCGATCGGGCGGGCCACGTCGTCCTCTACGGCGGCTACCAGACGGTCGTCCTGGGCCGCTGACGCCCGTCGCGTCCCCCGGCGCCCGGCCGTGCCGCCACGCGCCCGGGTCCGTGTCGCACGTGCGCCGGACGTGGCACCCTCGGACCCATGGGGGGCAGGCGCGACGACCTGGTCGAGGTCGTGCTCGAAGGCGATGCCGGCTCTGCGGAGCCGGGAACCGGCGAGCGGGACGGCCGGCCACGACGTGCTCGGCGACCGTGGAGCCCGCGCCGTCGCCGGGCGTCGGTCGCCGCCGGGCTCGTCCTCGCCGCCGGTGTGGTCGCGGTCCGGTGGGACGCGGCGACACTCCGGGCCCTGCCGGTCCTCGGCGTGCCCGGCCTCTCCGTGAGCCTCGCGTCTCCGCTCCACCTCCTGTGGGAGGCGGACGGGCAGATCATCGCGACGGCCGACGAGTCGACAGTGCTGGTCGCGACCCCCGACGCGGTCGAGGCCCGGGACGCCGCGACCGGTGACGTGCTGTGGCGGACACCCGGTGGGGCGGGCTGGTGCCGTCTCGAGGATGTCGGCGAGACCGCCGACGGGCCCGCCGGCGGACTGCCGGCCGACCCGTCCACCGACCTGCCCGCCGCCCGGGCCGGCGAGGTCGCGCTCTGCTCGCTCGACGGGACCGCCCAGACGGCGCTCGACGTCGCGACCGGTCAGGTCCTGGTCACGGTCGACGTGGACCTCCAGACGTCCTCGTCGTTCCTGGTCGACGGCGACGTCGTCCTGGCCGGCATCGACCGGGCGGGACGCGCCACCGCGGCCCGGTGGAGCACCACGACGGGCGAGCTGGCATGGAGCCTCGTCGGTCCGCAGGCCGCGAGCCTGTCCCAGGGGATCTCGACACAGATCGACGGGTCGGTGATCACCGTCGAGTGGTCGGGCGGCTCCATGACGGTGGACGCCTCCACCGGCGCCCTGCTCTCCACGGCCGACGAGCCGTCCTCCGGCGGCCCCCGCTTCACGTACCACGTCACGCTTCCCGATGGCACCGAGGCCATCCAGGACTGGGCGCCGGGCGCCGAGCTCCCGGACGGCGGGTCGGTCCGGGTGCTGCGGCCCGACGGGTCGGAGCTCGTCACCATCCCCGGCTACCTGCTCCGGCCGTCCGTCGACGAACAGCCTGCCTCCGGACCGCTGCTGATCCAGGACTGGCTGGGGTCCCTCACCCGGGCCTACGACCCGAGCACCGGCGCCGAGCTTTGGGCGCACCCCATCTCACCGTCGCTGCTCATCGACGGCCGCCTGGTCGGCACGAGCTCGCCTGAGGAGCTCATCGCGCTGGACGTGACCACGGGCGAGCCGCTCTGGACGCAGGCGGTCCCGCTCACGGCCGACGCCTGGGGCACGGCCAGCGACGGGCGGCGGATGCTCTCCCTCGAAGGTCCCGACCTGCGCGTCGTGGCGCGGTCCCTCGCGACCGGCCGGGAGGTGTGGAGCCTCGACGAGCAGGTGGCCAGCACCTCGCACGATGCGAACGGCGTCTACGCCTACGGCCCCGTGAGCGTGGGCGTCATGCCGTCCGGCCTCGTGCTCCTCTCCGGCGCCAGCCACGCAGCCCTCCTCGGCCCCTGACCCCGGCCCGGGCGTCGATCGGGCGCCGCTCGCGGTGCTCGTGGGCGCCTCCACGGTGTGCTTTCGGCCACTCCGGCCGCACATCTGTGCACAAAGCTCGACATCCGGGTTACGCAAGCGGTTGCATCGGCCGCTACCTTGGCCCAGTGACCGAGCTCATCGTGCCGACCCCCACGCCCGATCTGACCGTCGATGCCTTCACCCGCGCCTTCCTGCGGGAGCTGAACTTCGGTCAGGGCGTCGAGCTCTCGGCATCCTCCGTGAACGACCAGTACCTGGCCCTGGCGCGCACCGTCCGCCAGTACCTGATGTCCCGGTGGCTGGAGACCCAGCACCGCCAGCGGGAGTCCCAGGCCAAGTCCGTCGCATACCTGTCCGCCGAGTTCCTGCTCGGCCGCCAGCTCGACAACGCGCTGCTGTGCACCGGCCTGGAGGAGATCGCCGACGAGGCACTGCGTGGCCTGGACATCGATCTCGGCGACCTGCGCGACGCGGAGATCGAGCCGGGCCTGGGCAACGGCGGCCTGGGCCGGCTGGCCGCGTGCTTCATCGACTCCCTGTCGACGATGTCCGTGCCGTCGATCGGCTACGGGATCCGCTACGAGTACGGCATCTTCCGTCAGACCTTCGTCGACGGGCGCCAGGTGGAGAAGCCCGACACGTGGCTCGAGCTCGGGTCGCCGTGGGAGTTCCCGCACCCCGAGGCCGCGGTGACGGTCGGCTTCGGCGGGCAGACCGAGCTGTACGTCGACGAGCACGGCGAGGAGCGCGCGACCTGGACCCCGGCCTGGAGCGTGCTCGGGGTGCCCTACAACTACATGGTCCCCGGGTACCACAACGGCCGGGTCTCGACCCTGCGGCTGTGGAGCGCCCGGGCGACCCGCGCCTTCGACCTGCAGATCTTCAACTCCGGCCACTACGCCGACGCGGTGCGGGCCCAGACCTTCGCCGAGAACATCTCCAAGGTGCTCTACCCGGAGGACTCCACCCCGCAGGGCAAGGAGCTGCGCCTGCAGCAGCAGTACTTCTTCGTGGCGTGCTCGCTGCGCAACTTCATCGACCAGGTGCTCCCGGACGACTTCGACGTGCGCCGGCTGCCCGAGCGCGTGATGTTCCAGCTCAACGACACCCACCCGGTGATCGCGGTGCCGGAGCTGATGCGGATCCTGGTCGACGAGAAGATGCTCGGCTGGGACGAGGCCTGGGAGATCACCCGGCAGTGCTTCGCCTACACCTGCCACACCCTGCTGCCCGAGGCCCTCGAGGTGTGGTCGGTCGAGCTGCTCGGCCGGCTGCTGCCGCGGCACCTGGAGATCATCTACCGGATCAACGACGACTTCCTGGCTCAGGTCCGGGCCGCGTACCCGCGTGACGAGCTCAAGGCGCGGCGGATGTCGATCATCGCCGAGCACCCCGAGCGTGCGGTGCGGATGGCGTACCTGGCCACCGTCGCCGGTGCGAAGGTCAACGGGGTGGCCGAGCTGCACTCCCAGCTGCTGCGCGACAAGGTGCTCGACGAGTTCGCGACCCTGTGGCCGGACAAGTTCACCAACGTCACCAACGGCGTCACCCCGCGCCGCTTCCTGCGTCTGGCCAACCCCGCGCTGTCCCGGCTCATCACCGACGCGATCGGCGGCGGCTGGGTGACCGACCTGGAGCGGCTGCGCGAGCTCGAGCCGTTCGCCGACGACCCGGAGTTCACCCGCCGGTTCCGCGACGTCAAGCGCCGCAACAAGCTGCGCCTGGCCGGGGTGCTCGAGAAGCGCGACGGGCTGACGCTCGACCCGGACTCGATGCTGGACGTGATGGTCAAGCGTCTGCACGAGTACAAGCGGCAGATGCTCAAGCTGCTGCACGTGGTGACCCTGTACGACGAGGTGTCCTCCGGCGACCTGCCGATCGAGGAGCTGGCGCCGCGCACCGTGGTGTTCGGCGCCAAGGCCGCGCCGGGCTACAAGATGGCCAAGGACATCATCTGGCTGATCAACTCCGTGGCCCGCACCATCAACACCGACCCGGTGCTCGAGGGTCGGCTGCGCGTGCTGTTCCCGGCGAACTACAACGTCACGCTGGCCGAGACGCTCATCCCGGCGGCGGACCTGTCCGAGCAGATCTCCCTGGCCGGCAAGGAGGCGTCCGGCACCGGCAACATGAAGTTCGCGCTCAACGGTGCCCTGACCGTGGGCACCGACGACGGCGCGAACGTCGAGATCCGCCAGCTGGTGGGGGACGACAACTTCTTCCTCTTCGGCCTCACCGAGCCGCAGGTCGCCGAGCTCGTCGAGACGGGGTACCGGCCCGCGGCGTACTACGAGGGCAACGAATCGCTGCGCCGGGCGCTGGACCTCATCGCGTCGGGAGCGTTCTCGCACGGCGACCGGCACGCGTTCGAGCCGATCGTGTCCAACCTGCTGTACCAGGACCGGTTCCTGGTGCTCGCCGACTACCAGGCGTACCTGGACGCCCAGGAGCGGGTCGAGGAGGCCTACGGCGACGAGGAGGCGTGGACCCGCTCCGCGATCCTCAACGTGGCGCGTTCCGGATTCTTCTCGTCCGACCGGTCGATCCGCGACTACCTTGATCGCATCTGGGGCGCCGGCCCCGTGCACTGAGACAGGGGCGAGCGACTCGGGAGGGTCTGGTGCCGAGGTCGCACGAGTCCCTCTGGTCCACGGCCGTGCACCTGCGGGGCAACCCGCGGGCAGCGGTCTGGACCGAGCCGATGTGGGGCCTGTCGATGGCCCTGGTGCTGCCGTACGCCTCGGTGTACATGCTGGCGCTCGGCCTGCGCGACCAGCAGATCGGCCTGCTGGCGACCGTCGGGATCCTTTCGCAGACGGTCTTCGGCCTGCTCGGCGGGGTGATCACCGACAAGCTCGGCCGGCGCACGACCACCGCGGTGTTCGACCTGGTCGCCTGGTCGGTGCCGTGCCTGGTCTGGGCCGTCGCGCAGAACTTCTGGTACTTCCTGGGCGCCTCGCTGGTCAACGGCGCCTGGCAGGTGACCCAGAACTCCTGGGACTGCCTGCTGGTCGAGGACGCCGAGCCCCGGCTGATCACGAGGATCTACTCGCTGGTGCGCGTCGCCGCGGACCTGTCCGCGCTGTTCGCCCCGGTCGCGGCGGTGCTCGTGGCGCAGTTCGGGCTCGTGCCGGCGGTGCGCGTCCTGTACCTCAACGCGTTCGTCGTGATGACCGCGAAGGTCTGGATCCTGTACCGCTACTCCACCGAGACGGCGATGGGCCGCCGGCGGATGGCCGCGACCGCGGGGCGGTCGATGTGGTCGTTGCTGCGCGAGTACCGCGGGGTGTGGGGGCTGGCCCGTCGCACACCTGGCACGCTCTACGCGCTCGCCGTGATGGCGGTGGTCGGCGCGGTCGCCCTGGTGACCGGGACGTTCTGGCAGATCGCGGTGAGCCAGCGGCTCGGCGTGCCCGACGCCCTGCTCCCGTTCTTCCCGATGGTCCGCTCGATCCTGAGCGTGCTGTTCTTCTTCACCGTCATCCCGCGGCTCACCGCGACGCTGCACCTGCGACGGCCGACCCGGTGGGGCTTCGTCGCCTACCTGGCGGGTCAGCTGGTCCTGGTCGCGATCCCGGTCCCGCTCGGTGCCGCCGAGCCGACGACCTACCTGCTGCTCGGCGTGACCCTGGTGCTCGACGGATTCGGCGGGGGGATCCTGGCGATGCTGGCCGAGTCGCTCGTCGCGCTGCACGTGGACGCCGGCGAGCGCTCCCGCGTGATGGCGCTGCAGCGCACCGCGGTCATGCTGGTCACGGCGCCGTTCGGCTGGATCGCCGGGTGGCTGTCCGGCATGGACCGGTCCTGGCCGTTCCTGCTCACGTCGGGGCTGCTGGTGCTCGGGTTGCTGCTGACCACGAGGGCGCCCATGCCGCCGGCCCAGCGGGACCCGGCGGACCTTCCGGTGCCCGGCCCGCCGGGTCCGGACACCGCGCGCGGGATCTGAGCGCCCCGCCTGAGCACGCGGTGGCTGTCGGCAGCCCGGGTCGCGATGAGGGACTGGCGTCAGCCCCGGGCATCCCGGTACCGGGCCAGCGCCTCCTCGCGGGCGGCCCCGTGGTCGACGATGCGGCCGGGGTAGCCCTCGGCGTCGCCGTCCGGCGTCGTCCACGGTTCGTGGGCCCGGGCGCCGGGCAGGTGGCGCAGCTCGGGGACCCAGCGGCGCACAAAGACACCGTCGGGGTCGAACCGACGACCCTGGGTGACCGGGTTGAACACCCGGAAGTACGGCGCGGCGTCGGTCCCGGTGCCCGCGACCCACTGCCAGCCGTGGCTGTTGGAGGCCAGGTCGCCGTCGCGCAGGTGGGTCATGAAGTGCCGGGCGCCGTGCACCCACCACAGGTGCAGGTCCTTGACCAGGAAGCTCGCGGTCACCATCCGCACCCGGTTGTGCATCCAGCCGGTCGCCAGCAGCTGGCGCATCCCGGCGTCGACGAACGGGTACCCGGTGCGGCCCACGCGCCAGGCGTCCAGCGCCGCTGCCGCGTCCGGGTCGGCCGCCGGGTCGTCGTAGCGCAGGCCGAGGTCGCGCCAGTCGGCCCACGCCGAGCCGGGGGCGTGCCAGAGCACGTCGGCGTAGAACTCACGCCAGCACAGCTCGGTGACGAACGTGCGCGCGCCCTCGGTGCCGGCCGCCGGGTGGGCCGCGACGTCCGCGAGCAGGGTCCGCGGGTGCACCGTGCCCAGCTTGAGCGCGGTGGACAGCCGCGAGGTGCCCTCGAGGTCGGGGCGGTCGCGGTGGTCGGCGTAGCCCGCCAGGCCGTCGTCCAGGAACTCGGCCCAGGCCTCGAGCGCGGTGGCCTCGCCCGCCGGGGTGGCGGGGTCGTGCGCCGCGCCCGCGCTCGCGGCCTCCGCAGGGGCACCGGCGCCGGGGTCCGTGCCGAGCGCGTCGTCGAGCGCCTCCGACTCGACCCGGCGCACCCAGCGGACGCCCGGGGGGTCGGCGGCCGGCCCGCGCCAGCCGTGCTCACGCCAGGCGCGCGAGAACGGGGTGAAGACCCGGTACGGGTCCCCGGCCGAGGTGCGCACCCGGCCCGGGGTCACCGCGTACGGGCTGCCGGTGGCGACGAGCGGCACGTCCTGGTCGCGCAGCGCGGCCGCGACCCGCTCGTCGCGTCGGCGCCCGTAGGGAGTGGTCTCGCCCGAGACGTGCACCGAGCCCGCGCCGGCCTCGCGCACCACCTGCGGGACGACGTCCTCCGGCCGGCCCACCCGCACCACGAGCGCCCCGTCGAAGGACTCCTGCGCCGCGGTCAGGGCCTCGCGCAGCGCGTCGAGCCGGGCGCGCCCGGCCCCGCCGGCCAGCGCCGGGTCCACCACGAACAGGGGGAGCACCGTGCGGTCCGCGGTCGCCTCCGTCGCGGCGCCCAGCGCGGGCAGGTCGCGGCGCCGCAGGTCGCGGCGCAGCCACAGGACGCTGGTCACCGGGCCGAGGCTAGGGCGGCCCCGGCGGTGCCGCACGTCGCGGGGCCTGCCCCGCGCCGGGGGCCGCTACAGCTCGCCGGTCCGCTGGAGGGTGCGCATCGCCGCCCAGCCGAACGGCACGCGCCCCCAGAACGTCAGGCCGCGGAACAGGGCGACGACGCTGGTCGCGATCGCGGCGGGCACCCCGCCGGTGGTGGTCAGGCCGGTGATGAGCGCGACCTCGACGGTGCCCAGGCCGCCGGGCGTCGGGATGATCGCGCCGGCCGCGTTGCCCACCAGGTAGATCAGCGCCAGGTCGATGAGCGACAGGTGCTGGCCGAACGCGGTCAGGCTGGCCCAGAACGCGCCGAGGTAGGACAGCGTCACCACGAGGTTTCCCAGCAGCGCCACCGCGAACCGCTTGGGCTGGGAGATCATCCGGACCAGCCGTGGCCACGTCTGGCGCCACATCGGGACGGTGCGCGCCGCGACCCAGCGCCGCACCTGAGGGACCAGGAAGGCGGCCCCGACCGCGAGCAGCACGAGCAGGATGGTCGCGAGCATCGTGCTGGAGGGCAGGTGCAGGGCCCGCGACGAGCCGCTGACCAGCGACAGCACCAGGAGCACGAGCAGCGTGGTGAACAGCTGGCTGATCTGCACCAGACCCACCGAGGCGACCGCGAGGCCGTTGGCCACCCCGCGGCGGGTCAGCATCCGCAGGTTGAGGGCGGCCGGACCGACCCCGGCCGGCGCGACCAGTGCCACGAACGACGCGGCGCACTGCACGAGCGTCGCGCGCCACAGCGGCAGCCGGACCGGCGAGAACGCCACGAGCGCGATGGCCCCGCCCAGGAACGTCAGCATGCCCAGGCCGAAGCTCGCCGCCGCCCACCACGGCTGCGACTCGGAGAGCGCGAGCCGGATCTCGTCGATGTTGATGGTGGTGACCACCAGGACGCCGGCAGCGACCGAGACCGCGATCGTCGCGACCGTCCGCCAGCCGAAACGCACCAGGCGCTCGGGCTCGACGTCCGCCTCGGGCAGCCGCTGGAGCAGCTCCTCGCGGACGTCGCCCAGCAGCCGGCGCTGGGCGCGGACGGCCTCGCGGGTGGCCCGGGGCATCACGATCGTCTGCAGCAGCGGGCCGATCGTGGCCAGGTGCGCGCCGGTGAGCACGCGGTCGGCCGACGCGACGGCCCGGGCCGCGCCGACCCGCAGCGCCAGGACGGCGAGCATCTGGGCGATGTCGACCCGGCGGGCCAGCTCCGAGGACGCCACGTCGCCGGACTCCCAGGCGGTGAGCAGCACCTCGTGGCCCTGCGGAGCCCCCGCGACCAGCACCGCATCGGAGGTCAGCGCGCGGTGGGCGAGTCCCGCCTGGTGCGCGATGAGGAGCTGGTTCCAGATCGCGTCGAGGGTGGTGTCGTCCAGGTCGGCGCCCTCGATGTCGCCGAGCGGCACGGCCCGCGGGACGTGCTCGAACACCAGGAGCATCGAGTCGTCGGCCTCGGACATCGCCAGCAGACGCGGGGTGCGCACCCCCGAGGAGGCCGCGGCGTAGCTGAGCAGCGCGACGCGCTCGGCGAGCTGGCGTAGCGAGACCACCGCTCGCCCGTCGATGCCGCGCAGTCGCAGCGACCGCCACCAGCGCACCAGGACGCCGACCACCTGCCGGTCGCCGTCCAGCGCGAGCACGTCGTGCCGGGAGCCGTCCCGGTCGACCATCGCGTACACCCGCTGGTCGGAGTGCCGGGCGAGCGCGACGCTGGCCAGGTCCCCGGCGTAGGCGGCCTCGCCGCCCGGGTGGTCCTCGGTGACCGAGTGCACGCGGTAGAGGGCCTCGGGGTCGAAGCCCGCGCGCCGCAGGCCCTCGACCAGCACCCGGCCGTACGCGCGCTCGGACTGCACGCCGGAGGCGAACCGCACCCCGGTGCCCACCATCCGGCCCAGCAGGGCCGTGGTCAGCGCGCCGGGCAGGGTGAGCAGGCCGGTGACCATCGCGGCGCCCAGGCCCAGCCAGACGGCGTTCCACGACCACGCCACGGTGCGCCGTCGGCTGCGCGGGCCCGCCACGGTGAGCAGCGCGGTCACCGCGACCAGCACCGCCGGGATGGTCACGGTGCCCTGCCCGCCGCGGTACACCGAGAACGCCTGCTGGAGCGCCGGGATGCCGAAGTGCGTGATGAGCCAGACCGCGACCTGCGTCGCGACCAGGCCGAGCACCGCGGCGAGCACGGCCTCGGCGGCGTGCCGCAGCAGGCGCCGCAGCAGCAGCTCGCCGAGTGCCAGGATCGGCGCGACGATCGTGATGAGCCCCTCGAGCACCGCGACCGGCATGAAGACCAGCCGCCGGACGAACGAGGCGAAGCCCTGCACGTCCTCGGTGACGCCGGTCGTGGTGCCCTGCGCGTAGACCGCGAGGATGCACACCACCGCGATGCCGACCGCGGACATGATCAGTGCGACGAGGTCCGCGGGGTGGTGCACCCGGGCCGTCGGCGTGTCGACGATGCGCACGCCGTGGTCGCCCCGCGAGGAGTGCTCGGTCCCCGCCGGTCCGGGCGGGCCGGCTCGCCAGGGACCGGACATGAGCGCGAGTCTAGGCGGCGACGAGCGGCAGTCGAGCAGGTAATCGCGCGCCGACGACGCGACGTGCGGGGACGGCGTGCCCTATGCCGGCCCGCGCCTACGGGCGCGCGAGCCCGCCTCGCCGTCCAGGTCACGCTGTCGGCGCAGCGGGCTGGAGTGGTCGTGCGCGTCGTGGGCGCCGTCCACCGCGAGCAACGATCGCGTCGCGCCGGCCTCGGCGATCCGGTCCGGCGCTCGCCAGCGTCGGCTGCGCTTGTCGGCGTACATGTCGTCGTCGGCCTCGGCGAGCATCGCGTCGGGCTCGTGGTCGCTGCTGAACGTCAGCGAGACGCCGATGCTCGCGCCGACGTGGACCCGGGTGCCGTCCAGCAGCGCGACGGGCAGGTCGCAGGTCTCCGTGAGGCGGTCGATCACGCCGCCGACCTCGACGGTGTCCCGCACCTCGGTGAGGATGGCGCAGAACTCGTCGCCGCTGATCCTGGCGAGGTGGTCGTGCGGGCGCAGCCCGGCGCGCAGGCGCTTGGCGAGTGCGACGAGCACCTGGTCGCCGGCGGCGTGGCCGTAGGTGTCGTTGACCGCCTTGAACCGGTCCAGGTCCAGGAACAGCACCGCGACGCCCGCGCCCGGACCGGCCTCGGCGAGGTCGGCGGCGAGCCGGTCGAGCAGACCGCTGCGGTTGGGCAGTCCGGTCAGGTCGTCGTGCGACGCGGCGAACCGCAGCGCCTCCTGGTGCTGGAGGCGTTCGGTGACGTCCCGCTGCTCGATGACCAGGCCCTCGACGAGCGCGTCGCCCAGCAGGTTGTGGACGGTCCACTCGTACCAGCGGCGCTCCTGGGTGGAGAGGATCACCATGACGTCCAGGCTGGTGCGGGCGCCGGGGCCGGCTGCCACGACGGCGTCGAGCTCTGCGGTGACGGCCTCGCGCTGCTCGGCGTCGACCAGGGAGAGCAGGTTGGTGCCGAGCAGCTCGCTCTGCGAGCGGCCGAGGACGCGCTCGACGGCGGGGCTGACGTAGGTCAGCCGGCGGCGCGCGTCGCTGACCGTCAGCACGTCGCTCGAGGACTCCATGAGGGCCCGCAGGCGCGCGTCCGTGCGGGCCAGGACCGTCTCGATGCGCTCGCGCTCGGCGACGGTGAGGCCGACGGTGAGCACTCCGCTCGCGGCGAGCAGGAAGATCGCGACCGCCGCGACGTGGCTGACCGCCGGGGCCGCGACCGTGGCGACCAGCCCGAGCGCGACGCCGATCTGGCCCAGTGCGGTGGTCGCGGCGAGGAGCGCGACCGCCGGGAGCCAGGCGCTGCTCCCGGACCGTTGGATGTGGACCACCGCGACGAGGATGGCGGTCGCGGGCAGCACGAGGCTCCAGCCGGCGGTCCAGGTGTAGGCGGCGAACAGGCCGAACGCGACGGCCAGGCGTACGGGCGCGCGGTTGTCCAGCCGCCCGGACCCGATCCAGCGCTGCACGGGGCGGGTGCCGGCGAGCACGACCAGCGGCGTGAGCACGGCCAGGACCCACGGCGAGCCGGTGATCAGGTCCCGGTCGTGCATCCAGGCGAAGACCGGCAGCGCGACGACACCGCCCAGCAGGGCGCCCGCCAGGGCGAGCGCGCCGGGCACGCGGATCGAGGTGGTCTGAGCCGGCATGCGGACCTCGAGTTTCGGGGGTGACGCCAAGTCTGCCCAGCGCGCGACGGCATGGCCAGGGCGTGACCCTTTCGTGATCCGTCCCCCGCACCCGGTCAGGTCGCTGACCTGCGGCGATGACCGCGGACTTTCACCCGTTCGGAGTCAGGACAGTCCGAGTGACGCGAGCAGGCCCGCCGGCAGCAGGGCGGGACCGACGAAGGAGACCAGGTCGAGCAGGAAGTGCGCCACGACCAGCGGGGCCACCCGCTTCCAGCGCAGGTAGGCGAGGGCGAACACCACGCCCATGACGACGTTGCCGGCCGCCATCGCGGGGCCCTGGTACAGGTGGTACGAGCCTCGGATCAGGGCGCTGAGTGCGATGGCCGCGGGGATCCGCCAGCCCAGCCGGCCGAGCCGGTCGAGCAGCCAGGCGACGATCACGACCTCCTCGAGCAGCGCGTTGTACAGCGCCGCGAGCACCAGCACCGGGATGGTCCACCAGTGGTCGGTCAGGCCCGAGGTGTTGATGTGCACGCTGAGCCCGAGCGCCCGGCCGGCCGCGTACAGGCCCAGGCCGGGGATGCCGATGACCGCGGCGAGCCCCGCCCCGGCGATCAGGTCGCGCCCGGGACGCGTGGCGTCCAGGCCGATCCTGGCCAGGGCCGCTCGTACCCCGTGCGGCTGGGCGAGCAGGAAGATCGCCAGGACCACGGGCATGAGGCCGAAGCCGATGTTGAGCAGCTGGTAGGTCAGGTCGAGCCACGGCCGCGGCGACTGGCTCGGCACGATCGTCGCGGTCTGGTCGCCCAGCGGGGCGGCCTGGGTGAGGCGGTCGATCAGGGCCACGATCGCGCGGACGCCTGCCTGGCCCAGCGACAGCCCAAGGACGATCCAGACCTCGGCGGTCAGGCGTCCGCGGCTGGGCTGGACCGCGTCCGGCGAGCCCGGGTCGGACGAGCCCGGATCGGACGGCGAGATCTCCTCGTCCGAGGGGGTCATGGTGGCCACGATCCCACGGTACGGGTCGATCCTGGGTGTCTGCTGGGCGCGCGCTGGGCGGCTGCGTCAGTGCGTACCGGCCTCCGGGAGCGCGACGCACGCGACGACGAAGTCCTCCCAGTGGCCCACCGCACCGCACCACACGCAGCCGAGGTTCGCCGGCCACTGCATGTGCCGGCGGCCCGACTCGCACAGCAGGTAGCGGCCGCCGCGGCTGCAGTGCGGGCAGTGCGTTCGGACCTGCCAGCGCGCGGGTTCGTCGGCGTGGGCCATGGCGTGCCCGCGGTGCTCGCACGGCAGGGTCGCGGCGAACTCGAGCGCGCCGAGCAGCTCGGCGGTCAGGTCGATCGTCGTGCTGGACGACGAGGCCGGTGTCGGGGTCATGGGACCTCCATTCGGGTCCTGTCGAGGATCGGCCCGTCTGTGACGCGGTTTGAGGTCTTGACGGTTAACGTCTCGTCAACGATGATTGCAGAGTGGTTTGCGACGCAAAGTAGTTGGTAGGAGATCCGATGCAGGCACACCCCGAGAACGTCGACCCGGCTGACGGCCCGGCCGACCTCGCCGACGGCCCGGCCGACCCTGCCGCGATGGCGGCCCTGGTCGCCGCGCAGCGCGCCCACGTGGTCCGGTCGACGAACCCCGACGCGCGCCTGCTCTACGGCGTGTGGGGTGCCGCGTGGCTCGTCGGGTTCGGCCTGCTCTGGCTCGCGGACCGCAGCGGTTCGGGGCTCACGGTCGGCGCGGCCTATGCCGGGTTCGGCGCCCTCATGCTCGTGGGCGTCGTGGTCACCGCCGTGCACCTGACCCGCCGCAGCTCAGGGCTGAGCGGCTCGTCGAAGGCCCAGCGTCAGATGCTCGGCTGGACGTGGGGCCTGTCGTTCAGCGCGGTCGCCGCGCTCAACACCTCGCTGGGCATGAGCGGCGCGAGCGACCAGGTGATGGCGGTGGTCACCTCGGTGGTGCCGGCGCTCGTGGTCGGGGCCCTGTACATGGCCGGTGGCGCGGTGTGGGGCGACTCGATGCAGTTCGGGCTGGGCGCCTGGATCTGCGTCGCGGCGGCCGCCGGGGCGCTGTCCGGGCCGGCCCACGTGCACCTGGTGATGGCGGTCGCGGGCGGCGGCGGTCTGCTGATCGGCGCCCTGGTGTACCACCTGCGCGTCACACGGAGCCCGTCGCGGGCCCGGCGTCCAGGGGCGCCGTCGTGAGCGCCGACCTCGACCCGGTCATCCACTCCCAGGCCCGGCTGCGGATCATGACGACGCTCACCGCCCTGCCGGCGGGCGACCGGCTCACCTTCCCCCGGCTCCAGCAGCTCCTCGACGCCACGGCCGGGAACCTGTCCACCCACCTGCGCAAGCTCGAGGACGCCGGCTACGTCGAGGTGGTCAAGTCCTTCCGCGGACGTGTGCCCAGCACCGAGGTCGGCGCGACCCGCGACGGTCGCCGCGCCTTCGAGGACTACCTCGCCGCGCTCCAGGCCCTGCTGACACCACCGGCCGCACCCGCGGCCCGCACCGACCCCGAGGCCGATCGCTCGGCCACGTCGCCCCAGGAGGAACGATGAGCGACATCCCGATCCTCGTCGACCACGTGACGCGCCGGTTCGGCGCGACCGTCGCGCTCGACGACGTGTCCCTGTCCGTGGCGCCCGGCCAGCTGGTCGGGCTGCTCGGCCCCAACGGCGCGGGCAAGACGACGCTGCTCAGCCTGGTCGAGGGGCTGCGCCGGCCGGACTCCGGCACCGTCCGGCTGTTCGGCCGCGACCCGCGCGACGCGGTCGCCCGCGTGCGGCTGGGCACCACGCCGCAGGAGACCGGCCTGCCCGCCTCGCTCAAGGTGCGCGAGGTCGTCGAGTTCGTCGGCGCCCACTACCCGCACCCGATCCCGACCGCCGAGCTGCTCGACACCTTCGGCCTCACCGCGCTGGCCGGCCGTCAGACCGGCGGGATGTCCGGCGGGGAGAAGCGCCGCCTGGCCGTGGCGCTCGCCGTCGTCGGACGGCCCGACCTGGTCCTGCTCGACGAGCCGACCACCGGCCTGGACGTCGACGCCCGCCGGATCCTGTGGGACACCCTGCGCGCCTTCCACGCGGCGGGCACGACGGTGGTCGTCACCAGCCACTACCTGGAGGAGATCGAGGCGCTCGCCGAGCGCGTCGTCGTGGTGGACCACGGCCACGTGCTCGCGGACGCCCCGCTGCCTCAGATCCTGGGGCGGGTGGCGCTGCGCCGGGTCACGTTGGCGCTCGAGGCGCCGGCCGCGGTGGTGGATCTGCCCGGCGTGGTGCGGCGCGAGACCGACACGTCGGGCCGCCATGTCCTGCTCACGCCGGACGCCGACGCGGTGGTGCGCGAGCTGGTGCGGCGCGACGTGGCGTTCCGCGACCTCGAGGTGCGCACCGCCACGCTCGAGGAGGCCTTCCTGGCCCTGACGAGGGAGGTGGCGGCATGACCGCCGTCGTCGCCGACCGCACACCGGCGCGCGCGCCCCGCATCTCCGGGCTGCGCCTGTCGGTGGTCCACTTCCGCTACGGCTTCCTGGAGACGATCCGGGTCCCGATGGCCGTGCTCGGCACGATGCTCTTCCCCGGGCTGGCGCTGCTGTTCTTCGTGGTGCCGCAGCGCGTGGTCGCCGGGGACCCGGTGGCCGCGGCCGCGGCCACCGCGCAGCTCGCGGTGTTCGCGGTGATGTCGACATCGGTGTTCACCTACGGCATCGGCGTGGCAGAGGACCGCGCCCAGCCGTTCGACCCGTACCTGCGCACGCTGCCCAGCGGTCCATGGCCGCGGATGGCCGGGCGGGTGCTGAACGGCACGGTGTGGTCGCTGCTGGGCCTGGTGCCGCCGATCCTCATCGCGGCGTTCCTCACCGAGGCGTCGGTGACGTGGGGGCAGTTCCTCGCCGGTGTGCTGCTCGCGATGGTGTCGGGGGTGCCGTTCCTGCTCATCGGCCTGACCATCGGCTACCTGATGAGCTCCAAGGCCGCGGTCGCGGTGGCGCAGGTCGTGGTGTTCCCGCTCGCGTTCGCCGGGGGCCTGTTCCTCCCCCCGGAGTCCTTCCCGGGGTGGCTCGACACCCTGTCGACGTACCTGCCCAGCCGCGCCGCGCGGGACCTGGTGGTGTCCGCGGTGACCGGCGACGCCCTGCCCGCGACGGCCCTGCCGGTGCTCGCCGCGTGGACGGTGCTGTTCGCCGTCGTGACCGCATACGCCTACCGCCGCGACGAGGGCCGCCGGTTCCACTGAGCGCCCGCGCGGACGATCCGTCGCGCGTTCCGTGACAGAACCCGGTCCAGCGCGACGCAGGGCCGTGCCGTGCCAGCGCGCGCACGAGCTGCGGCAGGTAGGGGACGGATCGCCCCGCCGGGTGCGTACGTGGAACTTCCGACGCGGTACTCGCGCCGGAGTTTCCACGTTGGCAGGTGGACGGCCCGAGGGCCGTGCTCGCTCATCGGCACGAGCGCGCGTCGGGGCGCCGTTCCCGTCGGGGCCGACCCAGGGATCAGCCCCCAGGGATCACGCCTCGCTGCCCAGCTCGGCGGCGCTCAGGAGAAGCGGCGCAGGCGCAGGGAGTTACTCACCACCAGGACGCTGCTGAAGGCCATCGCCGCACCGGCGATCATCGGGTTGAGCATGCCGAGCGCGGCCAGCGGGATCGCCGCCACGTTGTAGCCGAACGCCCAGAACAGGTTCTGCTTGATGATCTGCAGGGTCCGCCTGGACAGCCGGATCGCCTGACCGGCCGACTGCAGGTCGCCGCGCACCAGCGTGATGTCGGCGGCCTCGATCGCGACGTCGGTGCCGGTGCCCATCGCCAGGCCCAGGTCGGCCTGGGCGAGGGCCGCGGCGTCGTTGACGCCGTCGCCGACCATCGCGACCACCCGGCCGGCGCGCTGGAGCGCGACCACGGCCTCGACCTTGTCCTCCGGCAGGACCTCGGCCACCACGTCCTCCGCCGCGATGCCCACGTCCTGGGCGACCGTGCGGGCCACGGTGGCGTTGTCGCCGGTGAGCAGGACCGGCCGCAGGCCCAGCTCGCGCAGCTCGGCGACGGCGGCGCGTGAGGTCTCCTTGATCGGGTCGCTCAGCACGATCGCGGCGCGCGCGCGGCCGGCCCAGGCCACCAGGACCACCGTCGAGCCCTCGCGCTCGGCCATCGTCGCGACGCCGTCCAGCGCCGAGGTGTCGACGTCCTGCTCGCGTAGCCACGTGCCGCGGCCCACCAGCACGCGCCGGGAGACCTCGACCCCCTGGTGCGCGGTGCGGACCACGCCCACCACGCCGCGCCCGGCGTCGTTGCGGAACTCGGTGACCTGGTCCGAGCCGATCTCGACGCCGTCGGCACCCACCTGCGGGACCTCGGGCTCGGGAGCGCCGCCGGTGGTGACGGTGTTGCGGGCCCGGTCGACCACCGCACGGGCGATCGGGTGCTCGCTGCGTGCCTCGACGGCACCGGCGAACCGCACGGCCTCGTCGGCGTCCTCGCCCTTGGCCGGCAGCACGTCGGTGACCTGCATGCGGCCCTCGGTGACCGTGCCGGTCTTGTCCAGCACGACGGTGTCCACCCGCCGGGTCTGCTCGAGGATCTCCGGACCCTTGATGAGCACGCCCAGCTGGGCGCCGCGTCCGGTGCCCACCAGCAGGGCGGTCGGCGTGGCCAGGCCCAGGGCGCACGGGCAGGCGATGATCAGCACCGCGACGCCCGCGGTGAACGCGGCCGTCGTGCCGGCGCCGATCAGCAGCCAGACGACGAACGTCACGATCGCGAGCGAGATGACCACCGGCACGAACACCGCGGAGATCCGGTCCGCGAGCCGCTGCACCGGAGCCTTGCCGGTCTGCGCCTGGGTGACCAGGCGCCCGATCCGGGCCAGCGTGGTCTCCTCGCCGACGCGGGTGGCGCGGACCTCCAGGTAGCCCGACGTGTTCACGGTCGCGCCGGTCACGGCGTCGCCGGGGCCGACGTCCACCGGCACGGGCTCGCCGGTGAGCAGCGAGGTGTCGAGCGCGGACGTGCCTTCGACGACGACGCCGTCGGTGGCGACCTTCTCGCCGGGCCGCACGGCGAACAGGTCGCCGACCCGCAGGGCGGACGTGGGGACCTGGCGCTCGACGCGCCGCCCGCCCTCGTCCACCAGGACGGTCGCCTCGCTGGCCCCGAGGGACAGCAGCGCGCGCAGCGCGTCTCCGGCCCGGCGCCGCGAGCGGTGCTCGGCGTAGCGGCCGGCCAGCAGGAACGTCGTGACCACGGCGGCGGTCTCGAAGTACAGCTCCGGCATGCCGCCGGCGCCGGCCGCGGCACGGGGCAGCAGCGTCGGGGTCATCCGCATCCCGATCGCGCCGGCACCGCCGAACAGCAGGGCCCACAGCGACCAGCCGGTCGACGCGATGACGCCGAGGGACACCAGCGTGTCCATCGTCGACGAGCCGTGCCGGCCGGCCCGCGCCGCGGCGCGGTGGAACGGCCACGCCGCCCAGGTCGCGACGGGCAGCGCGAGCGCGGCGACGACCCACTGCCACCCGTCGAACTGCAGCGCCGGGATCATCGACAGTGCGACCACCGGCACGGTCAGCACCGACGCCCCGATGAGGCGACGGCGCAGGTCCTTGCCGCGCGCCTCGCCCGGGTCGGAGGTGTCCTCGTGGTCGGCCATGTCGGCGCCCTCGGGCATCGAGTGGCCGGACAGCGCCATCTCGCGCTCGTGCTCGGCGTCGGCGATGGCGGTGGCGCTGGCCGCCCGGGAGTCGCGCATGACCGTGGCCGAGTACCCGGCGGCCTCGATCGCCGCCAGGATCGTGTCCGCGTCCATGTCCTCGCTGAGCTCGACGCGCGCGGACTCGGTGGCGAGGTTCACCACCGCGCTCGCGCCGGCGATCTTGCCGACCTTGCGCTCCACCCTCGCCACGCAGGACGCGCAGGTCATCCCCTGGACTGCGAGGTCGAGCACGGCGACCGGGTGGTCGCCTGCGGCGGAGGCCTGCTCGAGCGGGGACTGCTGGGCCGGGGTCGGCGCAGCGTTCTGCTGGGTCATGCGGGTCCACCTCCCGGTGGGGTGTGCTGGGTGGTGCTGGTGCCGGTCACGTCGTGCGGGGCCGGCGGGTGGGGCCGGTGCGGGTGGCTCCGGCCGCCTCAGAGGAGCGAGTTGGCGTTCACCACGGCGTAGCCGGCCTCGGCGACGGCGGCGGCGATCGCCTCGTCGGCGACGGGGGCGTCGGCCGTGATGGTCACGGTCGAGGTGCCGCCGGCCACGAGGTCGACGTCGACGCCGGTCACGCCGGCGATCTCGCTGACCTCCTCGGTCACGGACATCACGCAGTGGTGGCAGGTCATGCCCGCGACGCGGACGGTCTGGGTGCTCATGGGGTTTCCCTTCCTCGGTGGTGGGGCCGGCGGCCCCTGGTCAGCTCCGTACGAGCCTGGCGATCGCCTCGGCCGCCTCGCGGACCTTGGCGTCGCCCGCCTCCTGCGACTCGCGGGCCGCGTCGACGACGCAGTGCGCGAGGTGGTCCTCCATCAACCCGAGGCTCACCGCCTGGAGCGCCTTGGTCACCGCCGCAACCTGCGTGAGGACGTCGATGCAGTACACGTCCTCGTCGACCATGCGTGCGATGCCTCGGACCTGGCCCTCGATGCGGCGCAGCCGCTTGAGGTACTCATCCTTGGTCCCGGTGTATCCCGGCATGTGCGCTCCCTCGTCCCTGGGGTTCACACAACACCATACCCCCGTAGGGTATTTCGTCGATCGGGACGGAGGTCCGGGGGCGGTCCTGGCGACGGTCAAGGGTCCCGGGGCCGGGTCGGCGAAGGGGTGAAACGCGTGCCCGGACCCTCGCGTCCCGCGGGAGCCGGTCGATGGTCCGGCAGGTCGCCGCGTCGTGCCGGGCGGCGATCGGCGCGCCCGTTCGAGGAGTGTGAGCCCGTGCTCGGTCTGCTTCGCCGTACCACCATCCGCCTGCGCCTCGCCCTGGTGGGTGTCGTGTCCCTGGTCGCCGTCGCCGCCGTGACCGTTGTGTCGCTGACGACGTTCGCGACGTCCACCCGAGCTGCCGAGCACGCCTCCGAGGTGAACCGGCTCGCCGTCGAGGCCACGAACCTGAAGTACCTGGCCGCCGACTGGAACGGGTGGCAGACGGCCTACGCGCTCGACGCGGTGCTCGACGCCTCGCTGGTCGCCCAGGACACCGGGTCACGCGCGGCCTTCCTCCAGGCGGCGGACGCGATGGACGCGGGGATCGCCGTGCTCGAGGCGGAGCAGTCGCTCACGGACACCGAGCGCGCCGCCGTCGCCGATGCACGCGCCGGCTACCAGGAGTTCATGCGGCTGGACCAGCAGATCATCGACGCCTACCGCTCCTCGAGCGCCGCCGGGATCGAGGAGGCCAACAACCTGGTGCTCAATGACGAGATCACCACGTACCAGGCCATCGCCGACGCGATGGCGACCCTGACCACGAAGCTGGCCGATCGCGCGGACGCGGCCACGGCGGACGCCGCCGCGCAGGCGGCCACGGCGCGCACGGCGCTCCTGGTCATCGCCGGCGTCGCGCTGGCTCTGCTCGTCACTCTGATCGCGATCGTCACGCTGTCGATCACCAACCCGCTCGCCGAGCTGCGTCGCCGCCTGGAGGACATCTCCGAGGGTGAGGGCGACCTCACGGCCCGGCTCGACGCCGCCGGCCACGACGAGCTGAGTGCCGTCGCCGCGGCGTTCAACCGCTTCGTCGGCAAGATCGCGGACGTGATCCGCACCGTCGCGACGTCCGCCGGTGCGGTCGCAGCGGCCACCGAGCAGATGTCCTCGACGTCCACGCAGATCGGGTCCGCGGCCCAGGAGACCTCGGCGCAGGCCGGCGCGGTGGCGGCCGCCGCCGAGCAGGTCAGCAACAACGTGCAGACGGTGGCCTCGGGCACCGAGGAGATGGGCTCGTCGATCCGCGAGATCGCCAGGAACGCCACCGAGGCGTCCAAGGTCGCCGCGGAGGCGGTGGACGTGGCCTCCGACACCACCGCGTCGGTGGCGCGGCTGGGTGAGAGCTCGACCGAGATCGGCAACGTGGTCAAGGTGATCACCCAGATCGCCGAGCAGACCAACCTGCTGGCGTTGAACGCCACGATCGAGGCGGCTCGGGCCGGGGATGCGGGCAAGGGGTTCGCGGTGGTGGCCGGTGAGGTCAAGGACCTGGCCCAGGAGACGGCCAAGGCCACCGAGGACATCGCCCGGCGGGTCGAGGCCATCCAGGGCGACACGTCCGGCGCCGTGGAGGCGATCGCGCGGATCTCCGCGATCGTCGACCGCATCCACGAGTACCAGACCACCATCAGCGCCGCGGTCGAGGAGCAGACCGCGACCACCGGCGAGATGAACCGGAGCCTGGCGGAGGCGTCGAACGGCTCGACGGAGATCGCCGCGAACGTCACCCACGTGGCGTCGGCCGCGGTGACGACCACCGAGGGTGTGGCGCAGGCCGGAGCCGCCATCGCCGAGCTCGCCCGGATGGCCGCGGAGCTGCAGACGGAGGTCTCCCGCTTCAAGGTCTGAGCGGCGGCGCAGGCAATCGGCTGGACGCGGCGGCGGGATCGCCGCGAGGGTTGCAGCCATGGCTGAACCCGGAGACCGCCCCGCCCGGATGCTGGACGGCGGCCTCGTCCTGCGCACCGCCGCACCGGCGGACCTGGACCAGATCGGCGCCCTGCTCACCGAGCGCGGCGAGGCCGACGACGCCGTCGACCACCGGCTCGTCGTGACCGACCCGGATCTGGGGTGGGGCGCGTGCGCCGTCGTGGTCGACGGGTCGCAGGTGGTCGCCACGGCGACGCTGCTGGACGAGGCGGTGCGGGTGGGCGACGTCGTGCTGCCCGCGGGTCAGGTCGAGCTGGTGGCCGTGGCGACGTCGCACGAGCACCGGGGGCTGGCGAGGGCGCTGATGGGCTGGGCGCACCGCCGGTCGGCCGAGCGCGGGCACGTGCTCCAGGTGATGATCGGGATCCCGTACTTCTACCGGTTGTTCGGGTACGAGTACGCGATCGACATCGCTCCGGCGCGGGAGGTCCCGCACGACGCGGCGGAGCGGCTCGCCGCAGGGGCCGCTCGCGCAGGCGAGGTCGGGGCCGGCGCCGGTCAGGGCGGTCCCGTGGTGCCGCTGCTGCGCGAGGCCACCACCGCCGACCTCCCCGCGCTCGCCCGGCTCCAGGAGGCTGCGCAGGCCGGGTTCGACGTCGCGGTGCCCCATCCGGCCGCGCGGTGGCGCGCGTTGCTGGGGCAGTCGGCGTCCGCGCTCCGGGTGCTGGAGCGGGACGGGGCGGTGGTCGCCTCCGCGCGGGTGCGGCCCGGTGACGGCCTGCTGGTCGCCGAGCCGGCGGCGGTCGACGAGGCCGCCGCACGGGACCTGCTCGCCGCGCTCGCGGGCGAGGCCGTCGCGAGCGGCGAGCCGCTGAGCGTCGTGCACCGTGCGGGGACGGTCACCGGCCGGGGCTGGGACGCGTTGCTCGAGCCGGCCGACGACGCGGCGGAGCAGTACTACCTGCGGATCGCCGACCCCGCGGTGCTGCTGGACGCGCTGCGGCCGGTGCTCGCGCGGCGCAGGGTGGCTGCGCAGTTCGATGCCGAGCGGCTCGGCGGGGCGCTGCTGATCTCGACCTTCGGCGCGCACTACCGGCTGCCGGTCGTGGGCGACGGGTTCGGACCGGTCGAGACCGGTGGGCCGATGCAGGGGCCCGGGGTGCACCGCGGGTTCGGCGTGGCGCCGGACCAGCTCGGTGCGCTGCTGCTGGGCGGGCGGGGGTTCGCGGGCCTCCGACGGTTGCGACCCGACGTCTACGGCGACCGCGAGGTGGGCGAGGCGCTGTTCCCGCCGCAGACGGCCGACGTGCTCAGCTACTACCTGCCCTGGTGAGCCCCGTGACATCCGGGCGCCCGATCACGGGAGAATGGCGATCGTGGACCTTCCCTTCGCCTCGGCCTACCGGCACGGTTTCGCCCGCGTGGCGGCCTGTGCGATGCCGAGCGCCGTCGCCGACCCGCAGGCCAACGCCGTCGCCGTGATCCGCGCCGCGAGCGCCTGTCACGACGACGCGGTCGCGGTCGCCGCGCTGCCCGAGCTCGCGCTGACCGGCTACGCGATCGACGACCTGCTGCTCGCCGACGCGCTCCTGGACGACGTCGAGGCGGCGCTCGCCCGGGTGGTCGAGGCCAGTGCGGAGCTGATGCCCGTGCTCGTGGTCGGGGCGCCGCTGCGGTACCGGCACCGGATCTACAACTGTGCCGTCCTCGTGCACCGCGGGCGGGTGCTGGGGGTGGCGCCCAAGTCGTACCTGCCGACCTACCGGGAGTTCTACGAGCGTCGTCAGATGGCGCCGGGGGACGACCTGGCCGGGGCGACCATGCGGCTGCTCGGGGCGGACGTGCCGTTCGGTCCGGACCTGCTGTTCGCTGCGGACGACGTGCCCGGGCTCGTGGTGCACGTCGAGGTCTGCGAGGACATGTGGGTGCCGGTGCCGCCGAGTGCCGAGGCCGCGCTCGCGGGTGCGACGGTGCTGGTCAACATCTCCGGCAGCCCCATCACCATCGGCCGGGCCGAGTCCCGGGCACTGCTGGCGCGGGCCGCGTCGCTGCGCTGCGTGGCCGCGTACGTGTACGCCGCGGCGGGCGAGGGCGAGTCGACGACGGACCTCGCCTGGGACGGTCAGACCATGGTGCACGAGCTGGGCGTGACGCTCGCCGAGGGCGAGCGGTTCGCGCACGGCGACCACCGCACCGTCGTCGACGTGGACCTCGGGGCGATCGCGGCGGAGCGGCGGCGGATGGGCACGTTCGACGACAACCGCCGGCACCGGGCGGAGTGGGGACCGGGCCCGGACGAGTTCCGGACGGTGCCGTTCACGCTCGACCCGCCCGCGCGGGACGTCGGGCTGCGGCGTGTGGTGGAGCGCTTCCCGTTCGTGCCGTCGGACCCCACGCGCCTGGCCCAGGACTGCTATGAGGCCTACAACATCCAGGTCGCCGGGCTCGAGCAGCGGCTGCGGGCGATCGGCGGGGCGAAGGTCGTCATCGGGGTGTCGGGTGGGCTGGACTCGACCCACGCGCTCATCGTCGCGGCGCGCGCGATGGACCGCGAGGGGCGGCCGCGGTCGGACATCCTGGCGTTCACCATGCCGGGGTTCGCCACGTCGGACGAGACCAAGGCCAACGCGACGGCCCTGGCGCGGGCGCTAGGGGTGACGTTCTCCGAGCTCGACATCCGGCCCGCGGCGCGGCAGATGCTCGCCGACCTCGGCCATCCGTTCGCGGACGGCGAGCCGGTGTACGACGTCACGTTCGAGAACGTCCAGGCCGGGCTGCGCACCGACTACCTGTTCCGCGCGGCCAACCAGCGCGGCGGGATCGTGCTGGGTACGGGGGACCTGTCGGAGATCGCGCTCGGCTGGTCCACGTACGGCGTCGGCGACCAGATGTCGCACTACAACGTGAACTCCGGGGTGCCCAAGACGCTGATCCAGCACCTGATCCGCTGGGTCATCACCAGCGAGCAGTTCGACGCGGACGTGGACGCGGTGCTCCAGGCCATCCTGGACACCGAGATCAGCCCGGAGCTGGTGCCGGCCGCCGACGGCGAGGGGCCGCAGTCCACCGAGGAGCGGATCGGCCCGTACGCGCTCCAGGACTTCTCGCTGTTCCACACCCTGCGGGTGGGGCGGACGCCGTCGACGATCGCGTTCCTGGCCTGGCATGCGTGGCACGACGCGGCGCTCGGGCCGTGGCCGGAGAACTTCCCGGCCGAGCGCCGGGTGGCCTACGATCTCGCGACGATCAAGCGTTGGCTCGGGGTGTTCTGCCAGCGGTTCTTCGCGTTCAGCCAGTTCAAGCGGTCGGCGATGCCCAACGGGCCCAAGGTGTCGTCGGGCGGGTCGTTGTCGCCGCGGGGTGACTGGCGGGCGCCGTCGGACGCGAGCGCGCGGGTGTGGCTGGACGAGCTGGCGTCGGTGCCGCGGGTGTGGGTGCAGGACGCGATGGAACGGTGACCGGGCGGCGATCCGTGGCCGCGGTGACCGGGCGCCGAGCCGGGGCCCGACGGCACGGCGTCCTGCTGCCGTCGCTCGTGGTTGGCATGCTGGTCCTCATGTCGGGGTGCGGCGAGGTGGCGTCCGGGTCGGCGGTGCCGTCGTCCGAGGTGGGCGCGGAGGCGGGTTCCGCGACGAGCTCGGGGGAGGGTGCGGCTACGGCGTCCGCCACCCCGGAGGGGGCTGCCGCGGCCACGACGCCGCCGGCCTCGGCCGCTGCGAGCGGGCAGTCCCTGCGGTTCTACGCCGACGAGGCGCAGCGGGCCATCCTCGAGCAGGCCGCCGACGACTCCGAGCGCACGCTCCTGTCGAGGATCGCCGACCAGCCGCAGGCGATCTGGCTCAACGGCGAGGCCGGGGACGCCGAGACGCTCGATCACGCGGTCCGGACGTCGGCGGACCAGGGCACGGTCCCGGTCGTCGTGCTCTACAACATCCCGACCCGGGACTGCTCGCAGTACTCGGCCGGCGGCGCTGCGGACCCGACGGCCTACCTGGCCTGGGTGCAGCAGTTGGCGGACCGGATGGACGGGCGGGTCTGGGCGGTCCTGGAGCCCGACGGGCTGGCCGCGTCGGACCAGTGCGGCGGCGCGACCCGACTGCGACTCCTGCGCGACGCCGGCGTGATCCTGCGCGCGGGGGGCAACCGGGTCTACCTCGACGTGGGCAACGCGGCCTGGCTGCCGGCGACCGAGGCGGCGTCGAGGCTCCGCACCGTGGGAGCCGACGCGTTCGACGGCATCGCCCTCAACGTGTCCAACTACGAGACCACTGCCGACTCCGTCGACTACGCCGAGCGGATCTCGGCGGCCTACGGCTCTACGGTGCACGCCGTGGTGGACACGTCGCGCAACGGGAACGGCCCCACGGCCGACCACCAGTGGTGCAACCCGTCTGGACGGGCGCTGGGCGAGGTGCCGCGCGCCGTGGGCGAGGGCGTGCTCGACGCGGTCCTCTGGGTGAAGATTCCCGGCGAGTCCGACGGGACCTGCAACGGTGGCCCGGCGGCCGGCGAGTTCTGGAAGTCGAACGCCCTGGAGCTGGCGCGCGCCGCTGGTTGATCGCGGATGGGCGGGCGGCTGCGCGCGGATGGGTGACTGGGCGTGTCGCTGCGCGATCTGGGGGATTGGCGACGGCGGGTGCGGTTCCGGCTACGGCTCGGCGTGGCGCCGGCGTCGGAGCGCGCCGAGGAGGTCCACCGCGGTCATGAAGAGGGATGCGAACGCGAATGGCCCGACTGCCTGCGGCCACGCCTCTCGCGTGTCCGCGGTGAGCAGCACCACGCCGTAGGTCAGCCAGACCGGCAAGAGCAGCCACCAGCGGCGCGGGTCGTGCGGGCCGAAGCGCTGGTTGACCCGGTCCGCGGCGACGATGCCCAGGACGGTGCCGAGGATCGTTACGAGCAGGAACACGGTTGCCCCCAGGTGTGTCCGTCCTGGCCCGGTATCGCGTCGGCTGCCGTGCCGACGGGTGTCGGACCCTCGCGATATCGTACAGGTGTTCGAGGACAGGGGGATCTGGTGACCGTGGCCGCTGCGCAGCCCGCGGGGCCGAGCGTGCCCTGGACCTGGGTCGAGCGCCACCCGGTCGCTGCCGATCTCGAGATGCGGCCTGCTTCGGTCGGGCTCGTGACCCGGCTGGCCGGGCTGGACCCCGCGGCGGTGGACCGCGAGGGCGTGGTCGAGGGCGTCGCCGGCTGGGAGCGGGTGGGCGCGTGGGTGGCGCGCCAGCAGGCGCACTGGGTCGCCGAGCTCGGCGCCCGCGCGACCCGCGGTGCGGATGTGGATCTGGTGCCGGACGAGGTCGCGACCCGGCTCGGCATCACGCGGCGGGCCGCGGAGCGCAAGGTCGAGCTCGCAGCCGGGCTGCAGCGTCACCCGCGGCTCGCCGCCGCGCTCGACGAGGGGTCGGTGTCGGCGCGCAAGGTCGAGGTGCTCCTGCACGACACCGAGCACCTGCCGTTCCCGCTGGCCGATGCGGTGATCGCGCGCGTCCTGGACACGGCCGACGAGCGGACGGTCCCGCAGCTGCGCGCGGACGTGCGCGCTGCCGAGCTCGCGCTGGACTCCGAGGCCGCAGCGGCCAGGCACGCCGAGGCCCGCCGCGAGCGCTGCGTGCGGATGGTGCCGGCGCCCGACGCGATGGCCTGGATCCACGCCCTGCTACCCGCCGCCGATGCCGCCACGGTGATGAGCGCGCTCGACGGCGCCACCGCGGTGCGCGAGCCGGGTGACGAGCGCACCGCCGACGAGCGGCGCGCCGACGCGCTGACGGCGATGGCGCGTCGAGTGCTCGACTCCGGGTTGGGCCCGGACGGGACGCCGCTGCCCGTGCGCCAGCACCGGCGGCCGCACCTGCTCGTCACGGTGGCCGGGGTGGGCGCTGGCGGTACGGGGACGCGGCCGCTTCCGGGGTCTCCGTCCTCGGCCCTCGCGGGCGGGACCGACCCCTCGGGCGTCGGGAGCGTGGCACACCTCGCGGGGTACGGCCCGGTGCCCCTCGCCGCGGTCGCGCACCTGCTCGACGGGGCGACGCAGGGCGTCGTGCGGGTCGACGAGGACGGCGTGCCGGCGGTCGACGCGGCCGGGACCGACGGGTACCGGCCGTCGGCGGAGCTGGCCCGCGCGGTGGTCGATCGCGATCGGACCTGCCGGTTCCCGGGGTGCCGTGTCCCGGCCCACCGCTGCGACATCGACCACGTGGACCCGTTCGACCCCGACCGCCCAGCACGGTGGCAGACCGTGGAGCAGAACCTCCAGGCGCTCTGTCGCCACCACCACCGCCTCAAGACGCACGGTGGCTGGTACGTCAGCCGCGATCCGATCAGCGGCGCGACGCTGTGGCGTTCCCCGCTCGGGCGGGTCCACGTCGTCAGTCTCGAGCCGCTGCTGCCGGTGCCCCGGCCCGATCCGCGGGCGCGCGGCGACGGCGGGTTCGCGTAGGGCGGTAGGCGCGGCGCGGCCCTCGGGTTGCGAGGTGGTAGGTGTGTTCGGTGGCCCCGTGGTGCCTGGGAGTTGGGTGCGCTCGGTGGTCCCGTGGTGCCTGGGGTTGGGTGTGGCCGGTGGCCGGTGGCCCGGTGGTGCGGTGGTGCGCGGCGTGGTGTGCGGGACGCGGTGCAGCCGAGCCGCAGCGCTGCGGCTCGTTGCGTGACGGTTCGGTGCGCTACTCCGTGGCGCCTGCAGTGTCGGCCGCGCGGGCCGCGGCGGGGAGTGCCTCGACGATGCGCGCCACGGCGTGGTCGTCGTGCGCGGCGGTCACGAACCAGGCCTCGAACGCTGACGGCGGCAGCGCGACGCCGGCGTCGAGCATCGCGTGGAAGAACCGCGTGTAGGCGGCGGTGTCCTGGAGCTTGGCGGCGGCGTAGTCGTGCACGCCGGCGGTCGCAGCGCGCTCACCGAAGAACACCGAGAACAGGTTGCCGACGTGCTGGACCCGATGGGGCACGCCCACTCGGTCCAATGCCTCGTGGACCTCGCGGCGCAGCACGTCGGCGACCGCGTCGAGCCGCTGGTACACGCCGGCGTCCGCCAGGCGGAGCGTCGCGAGGCCGGCCGCCACCGCGACGGGGTTCCCGGACAGTGTGCCTGCCTGGTACACGGGGCCGAGCGGTGCCAGGCGGTCCATCATCGCAGCGGGCCCCCCGACCGCAGCGACGGGCAACCCGCCGCCGACCACCTTGCCGAACGTCACGAGATCCGGTGCCCAGTCCCAGTCCGCACCCGCCGACCCGGTGCTCAGCCCGGCGGTTGCCCCAGGCCCGACCGCGAGCCCACCGCCGGGCCGGGGCCCTCCGTCGACGGCCTCGATCCCCCACCACCCCGCGGGACCCACCCGGAACCCGGTCAGCACCTCGTCCCAGATCAGCAGTGCGCCGTGCTCGGCGGTGATCCTCCGCAGCTCGGGATCGAAGTCCACCAGCGACGGCACCACGCCCATGTTCGCGGGCTGTGCCTCGGTGATCACCGCGGCGATCCGGTGGCCGTGCGCCGTGAAGGCGGCGCGCACCGCGGCGAGGTCGTTGTACGGCAGCACCAGGGTCTCCGCCGCGGTCGCCTCGGTGACCCCCGCCGACCCCGGCAGCCCGGCCGTCGCCACGCCCGACCCGGCCGCGGCCAGCAGGCCGTCGGAGTGGCCGTGGTAGCACCCGGCGAACTTCACCACGAGCGGGCGGCCGGTGATCCCGCGGGCCAGCCGCACCGCGGTCATGGTCGCCTCGGTGCCGGTCGACACCAGCCGGAGCCGCTCGACGAACGGCACCCGCCGCGCGATCTCCTCGGCCAGCTCGACCTCGGCGAGCGTCGGCGCCCCGAACGACAGCCCCCGCGCGGCGGCCTCCTGCACCGCCGCGACCACCTCGGGGTGCGCGTGACCCAGGATCGCCGGTCCCCAGGACGCGACGAGATCCACGTACTCCCGACCCTCGACGTCGATGACGTACGGCCCGTGCGCGCTCGCGAGGAACCGCGGGTCGCCGCCGACCGAACCGTAGGCGCGCACCGGCGAGCTCACGCCCCCGGGCATCGCCGCCGCCGCGCGGACGAAGGCGTCATGGTTGGTCGTCGGCACGGTGGGTGCGTGGCTCACATCGCCTCCCGCAGCCAGCCGGCGAGCTCGGTCGCCCAGTACGTCAGCACCGCGTCGGCGCCGGCCCGCACGATCCCGGTCACCTGCTCGGTCACCACCGCGCGGCGGTCGATCCAGCCGTGCGCGGCGGCGGCCGCGACCATCGCGTACTCGCCGGACACCTGGTACGCCCACACCGGCACCGGCGAGGTCCCCGCGACGTCGGCCAGCACATCCAGGTACGAGCCCGCCGGCTTGACCATGACGACGTCGGCGCCCTCCTCGATGTCGAGCAACGCCTCGCGCAGCCCCTCGCGGCGGTTCGCCAGGTCCAGCTGGTACGTGCGCCGGTCGCCGACGAGCGTCGACTCCACGGCCTCGCGGAACGGCCCGTAGAACGCCGACGCGTACTTCGCGGCATACCCGAGCAGCGCGGTGTCGGCGTGCCCCGCGTCGTCCAGCGCGCCGCGCACCGCCGCGACCTGGCCGTCCATCATTCCCGACAGCCCGAGCAGGTGCGCCCCGGCCTCCGCGAGCACCACTGCCATGTCGCCGTAGCGGACGAGCGTCGCGTCGTTGTCCACGGTGCCGTCCGCGGCCAGCACACCGCAGTGGCCGTGGTCGGTGAACTCGTCCAGGCACAGGTCGGCCTGCACGACGAGCGCGTCGCCCACCTCGGCCACCACGTCGCGCACGGCGGTGGCGAGGACGCCGGCGGGGTCCGTCGCGCACGAGCCGGTCGCGTCCCGCGTCGCCGGCACCCCGAAGAGCATGACGCCGCCGACCCCCGCCTCGGCGGCCTCGACGACGGCCGCGCGCAGCGAGTCGCGGGTGTGCTGCACCTGGCCCGGCATCGAGGAGATCGGCACCGGCTCGGTCGCGCCCTCACGGGCGAACAGCGGCAGCACGAGCTGTGCGGGGTGCACGCGGGTCTCGGCCACGAGCCGGCGCATCGCGGGCGTGGTGCGCAGGCGGCGGGGGCGGACGACGGGGCTCACGAGTTCTCCTGGGCGAAGCGGACGAGGGCGTCGACGAGGTCCTCCGTCGACGACGACGGTGGCGTGACGTGCACGGTCAGGCCTGCGTCCTCGGCGGCGCGTGTCGTGCGCGGGCCGATGCAGGCGACCACCGTGCCTGCCGGCGGGCTGCCGACGAGTTCCAGCAGCTGGGTCACGGTGCTCGGCGAGCTCAGCAGCACCGCGCGGATCCGGCCGTCGGCGAGCTCGGCGCGCACCGGGGGCGCCGCGGGCGGGCCGGCGACGGTGCGGTACGCGACCACCTCGTCGACCTCGAGCCCGCGAGCGCGCAGCCCGTCGGCCAGGGTGGCGTCGGCGAGGTCGGAGTGCGGGACCAGGACGCGGCCCGGACCGGGCGGGAACGCCTCGACCAGGCCGGCGGCCGAGCGCGTGGCCGGGATCAGGCTCACGTCGATGCCGGAGCGTTGCAGCGGGGCGGCGGTCGCCGGCCCCACGGCGGCCACTCGCGTCGTGCCGACCACCGCGGCGAGCGCCTCGCCCGGGTCGGGGCTGCCGGGCACCAACCGGCGTGCGGCGACCCGGCCGGCCAGCGAGCTGACGGTGGTGGCGCTGGTGATCGCGAGCCAGTCGTAGCGCCCGAGGGAGAGCCGGTCGAGGGCGTCGTCGAGCGGCTCGAGGTCGTGCGGTGGGGCGAACTCGATGAGCGGGACCGCGACCGTGGTCGCGCCGTGCGGGGCCAGCAGGTCCGCGACCTTCTGGGCCCACTCCCCGCCGCGAGGGACGAGCACGCGCCAGCCGGCGAGAGCGCCGGTCGCGGAGGGGGTCGCCGGCGGCGCGCCGTGCGCCGCCTGGACCAGGTCCGCAGCACCCAGCGAGAGCAGCGACGTCGCGACCCGCCTGCCGAGGGCGCGCGCAGCCTCCTCGTCCGCGTCGGCCCGCTCCGTGACGCCCGGCAGCGTCACCCTTCCGGTCTCGATCAGGCGTCGGGATCCGTCGGTGGCGCACACGACCGCATCCAGGACCAGCACGTCGCCCTCGACCCGGCCCAGCGCCCCGACCGGCGCCGCGCAGCCGGCCTCGAGCGTGGCCAGCAGCGACCGTTCGGCGATCACCGCGAGCCGGGTCGGCCGATGGTCGAGCGTGGCGAGCGCCGCCTCCGCTGCGGGGTCGAGCGGGCCCGCTGCCTCGACGGCGAGCGCCCCCTGGGCCGGAGCGGGTCGCACGGTCGCCGGGTCGAGCGCCTCGGTCACCGCGCCGAGCAGGCCGAGCCGGGTCAGCCCGGCCATCGCCAGCACGACGGCGTCCAGGTCGCCGGGGTCCTCGTGCCCGGGACGCTGGTGGCCGGGCACCCGGCCGAGCCGGGTGGGCACGTTCCCGCGCAGGTCCACGACCTCCAGGTCGGGTCGGGCCGCGAGCAGCTGGGCCGCGCGCCGCGGCGACCCGGTGCCGACCCGCGCGCCGGGCGGCAGCGTCGCCAGGGTGAGACCGGCGCGGGCGCACAGCGCGTCGCGCGGGTCGGCCCGCTCGGGGACCGCGACCAGCCGCAGGCCCTCCGGCGGTGCGGTGGGCAGGTCCTTCATCGAGTGCACGGCAAGGTCGCACGCGCCGGACAGCAGGGCATCGCGCAGCGCGGTGACGAAGACGCCGGTCCCGCCGAGCGACGCGAGCGACCCGGTGAGCCGGTCGCCGTCGGTGCGGATCCGGACCAGCTCGATCGCGTCGCGCGCGCCCGGCCCGATCGCGTCGCCGAGCGCGTCGGCGACCATCCCGGTCTGGGTGACGGCGAGCTCGCTGCCGCGCGTGCCGATCCTCACGCTGTGCCGTTCCTCACGCCTCGCCCGTCCTCACGCTGTGCCGTTCCTCACGCCTCGCCCGTCCTCACGCCTCGCCCGTCGGCAGCCCCGCGACCGCGGGACGCTCGCCGCGCGGGTTCGCGCAGCAGCCCGCCCGGCACACGTCGTACCACGGGCCGAGCGGCGTCAGCGCGGGCCGCTCCATCGGGCTCCCGGACGCGCCCTCGCCACCGTCCCCGCCGTCGTTCGTGTGGCGCTCGGCGATCAGGTCCACCAGACCCGCCACGAACGCCGGGTCGACACCCGGCGTGGGCACCCGGGCCACGGCCAGGCCCGCCTCGTGTGCGGTCTCGGTGGCCTCCTCGTCCAGGTCCCAGAGCACCTCCATGTGGTCGGACACGAACCCGAGGGGCACGATCACCACGCCGCGGGCCCCCCGGTCGACGAGCTCGCGGATCGCGTCGTTCACGTCCGGCTCGAGCCACGGGCTGTGCGGACTCCCGCTGCGCGACTGGTACACCAGCGACCACGGCGCCTCGATCCCGAGGTCCCCGCTGGCCAGCGACGCCATCACCACCTCGGCGACGGCGCGGTGCTGCGCACCGTAGGCACCCTCCGGGCCCAGGTCCGCGCCGGGCGGCCCGGACGCCAGCGCGGTCGGGGTCGGGATCGAGTGCGTCGCGAACAGCACGTGCACGTCGCTCGCGCGGGCGCCTGCGCCCAGCTCGGCGAGCACGGCCTGCACCGCCTCCCGCGTGCCCGTGACGAACGGGGCGACGAACCCCGGGTGGTCGAAGTACTGGCGCACCTTGTCCACCTCGAGCTCGCCGGCCAGCCCGGTCGACTCGAGCGCGGCCGCGAGGTCCTCGCGGTACTGCCGGCACGAGGAGTACGACGAGTACGCGCTGGTCACCACGGCGAGCAGCCGGCGGTGCCCCGCGGCGTGCGCCTCGCGCAGCGCGTCAGCCAGGTACGGGTCCCAGTTGCGGTTGCCCCAGTACACCGGCAGGTCGAGCCCGCGGCGGGTCAGCTCCTCACCCAGTGCGGCACGCAGCGCCCGGCACTGGGCGTTGATCGGGCTGACGCCGCCGAAGTGCCGGTAGTGGTGCGCGACCTCCTCCAGCCGCTCGTCGGGGATCCCGCGACCGCGCGTGACGTTGCGCAGGAAGGGCAGGACGTCGTCCTGGCGCTCCGGCCCGCCGAACGAGACCAGCAGCACGGCGTCGTACCGGACGCGCGGCCGGGGGTCGGCCGGTGGGAGGCCGGCGACGGTGCTCACGCCAGGACCTCCGCGACCTCGCCGACCTCGATCCGGCGCCCGGTGAAGAACGGCACCTCCTCGCGGACGTGGCGCCGTGCCTGCGTCGCGCGCAGGTGGCGCATGAGGTCCACCAGGTCGGTCACGTCGTCGGCCTCGAGCGCGAGGATCCACTCGTAGTCGCCCAGCGCGAACGCGGCGACGGTGTTGGACAGCACCTGCGGGTACTCCCGGCCCTTGAGGCCGTGCTCGCTGAGCATCTCGCGACGCTCCTCCTCGGGCAGCACGTACCAGTCGTAGGAGCGCACGAACGGGTAGACGGTCAGCCAGGCCTTGGGCTCGGCGTCGCGCATGAAGGCGGGCGCGTGCGAGGCGCTGAACTCGGCCGGGCGGTGCACGCCCATCACGGCCCACCGGGCCTCCAGCGGTGCGAGCTCTGCGGTGCGCCGCAGGGCGCGGGCGGCGGCCTGCAGCCCGTCCGCCGAGGCCCCGTTGAGCCAGACCATGAGGTCGGCGTCGGCGCGCATGCCGGACACGTCGTACAGCCCGCGCAGCCGGACGTCGTCGCCCAGCTCGCCGAGCGCCGCGGCGAGGCTCGGGGCGGTCTGCCGGTCCCGGGCGGGGTCGGCCGGCGGCGGGGTGCCGGTCCGGCGAAGGACGGTCCACAGGGTCCAGGGCATGGCGCTCGCGGGGGTCATGGACGAAGTCTGCGCGATCGGCGGCGGATCGTCACAACGAGACCGGTATCAGGTCGCCGGACGGGCTGAATCGGGCCATTCCTGTGCGATTCCTGTGACGATGATGACGAGTTGTCAGAATGCCCGACCGACCCGACCGCTCCGGGCATCGCGTCAGTTCTGCCTGCGCTCGCTGCGCGGGGACTCGCCGCCGACGACGGTGGCAGCGGTCGCATGCGCGTCGGCCACCACGGCGGCCAGGCCCGTCCCGGCCACCCACGCCCCGGTGACCCACAGCCCTCCGGGTAGGTCCCGGCGCAACGCCGCCATCCGGTCGCGATGCCCTGGCGGCGGGGCGCCCAGGCCGGCCGGCCAGTCGGTGCGGGCCCAGCCGACCAGGTTCCGGCGGGTCAGGCCCACACCGAGCGCGACGCTCGCATCGACCAGCGCGGTCGTGATCTCCGGCTCGGGCAGCGTGCCGCCCCGGCCGTAGCTGAGCCGCACGACGTGGCGACCGGGGACGGACTCGGCGAGCCAGGCCCACTTCGCGGTCGCGTGCGTCAGCCCCTTGGCGGCCACGCCGGCGTCCGGTGCGACCAGCACGCCCGTGCCGCGCGGCGCGGTGTCCAGGTCCGGGGCGTCCAGCACCAAGGTGACCACCGACACCGGCACCGCGGGTGGGGGCGTCACCGCGACCCACGGCTCGAGCAGCCTCGCGGCCGCGGCACCCGGGACCGCGAGCACGACGTGGTCCGCGGCGTGGTGCCCGTAGCTCGCCAGCACGCTCCACCCGCCGTCCGGCCCCTGGTGCAGGGCCTCGACCTCGATCCCCGTGCACGCCCGCCCGCCGTGCCGGGCCAGCTCCGCGGCGAGGGCCGCGGGCACCCGGTGCAGACCGCCCCGCAGCCCTGCGACGGCCGAACCTGCCGGGGCGCGTTCACGCAGGCGGGCGACCGCGCCGGCGAGCGAGCCCGTCTCGGCCAACCCCCGCCGGACACCCGGCATGGCGGTGTCCACGTCCAGGTCCCGTGCCGGGCAGGAGTGCACCCCGGCGACCACCGGGTCGACCAGGCGGTCCAGCACCCGCCGGCCCATCCGGGTCCGGACCAGGTCCGCCACCGTCATCGGCCCGTCCGCCGTACCGACCCGCGCGGGCAGCAGGCGGTCGAGCCACGCCCGGGCCGAGCCGAGCACCCCGACCGCGCGCCGCACGTCCGCCGCCCACGGGTCCACCGGGACGCCGAGCAGGCCGGCCGCCGGCAGCCGGACCGGCCCGTCCGCGTGGAGCACCCACGCGCCGAGCCGCTCCGGCGCCACGACGTCCTGGCCGAGTCCGAGGTCGGTCAGCAGGTCCGCCACCGCGGTGGTGCGGGTCGCGAAGGACTCGGCGCCGCCGTCCAGGGCGACACCGTCCGGCAGCCCGTCCGGCGTCACGGGCGCCACGCACCCCCCGAGCCGCTCCGACGCCTCGAGCAACGAGACCGACGCGCCGGCGCGGGCCAGGTCCAGGGCAGTGGTGAGCCCGGCCATCCCGCCGCCGATCACCACGACCCGTGGGCTCAAACCTGCTCGCCCTCCTGGTGCACCAGCCGGACGATCGCGCTGAGCACGTCCGGGTCGGCGGTCGGTGGGACGCCGTGGCCCAGGTTCACGACGTGGCCGGGCGCCGCGCGGCCACGGCGCAGCACGTCGCGCACGTGCTCGGCCAGCACCGGCCAGGGCGCCGCGAGCATCGCCGGGTCGATGTTGCCCTGCACCGGGGTCCGTCCGCCGAGCCGCCGGGACGCCTCGTCCAGCGGGACCCGGTGGTCGATGCCCACCGCACCGGCCGCCGCGTCGCCGGCCGCGTCGATCAGCACGTCGCGCAGCTCGGTGAGCAGCTCCCCGCCCTGCGCCGCGAAGTGCACCGCGGGCACGCCGACGCCGGCCAGCGCGCGCCGCGACCACGGAGCGACGTGCGCGCGGTAGTCCGCAGCGCTGAGCACGCCGGCCCAGGAGTCGAACAGCTGGACCGCCGCTGCCCCGGCGGCGACCTGGGCGCGCAGGAACGCACCGGTCACGTCTGCGGCCCACGCCATCAGCGCCTGCCAGGTCGAGGGGTCGGCGTGCATGAGCGTGCGGGTGCGCAGGTGGTCCTTCGAGGGCCCGCCCTCGACCAGGTAGCAGGCCAGCGTGAAGGGCGCGCCGGCGAACCCGAGCAGCGGGGTGCCGCCCAGCCCGGCGACCGCGGTACGCACGCCCTCGGCGACCGCCGCGAGGTCCGGGTCCGGCGCGGGAAGTGCCGCGACGTCGTCGACCGTGCGCACCGGGGTGTCGAGCACGGGCCCCACGCCGGGCCGGATGTCGATCGGCACGCCCGCCTGGCGCACGGGCACGACGATGTCGCTGAAGAACACCGCGGCGTCCACGCCGTGGCGCCGGACGGGCTGGAGCGTCAGCTCGGCGGCCAGCGCCGGGTCCAGGCACGCGTCGAGCATCGCGATGCCGGCCCGGGCCTCGCGGTACTCCGGCAGCGAGCGCCCGGCCTGGCGCATGAACCACACCGGGGTGCGGGCGGGCCGTTCGCCGCGGAGCGCCGTGAGCAGGGCGGGCTCGTCCGCCGGGGTGGAAGGCATGTGGCTGATTGTGCCGAATCCCGCGCGGAATGGTTCAATCGGGATTCTTGTGGTGCTGATGAACCTCTCGGCCAGCCACCGCCATCTCGATCTCGATCGTCTCGAGCAGATCAGCGTCGGTGCGCATTCCGTGGTGCCCGAGATCCTGGCTGACGCCGCCGTGCGCGGCGCCGTCGTGCTGGCCACCTGCAACCGGTTCGAGGTCTACCTCGACGCGCAGGACGTGGCGCGCGCGACCCAGGTCGCCGTGGGCGCGATCGCCCGCGCGGCCGGGATCGAGGTCGCCGACGCCCGCGCCCGCCTGCGCGTGGTGACCGGCGGGGCCACCGTCGAGCACCTGTTCAGCGTCGCCGCCGGCCTGGACTCGATGGTCGTCGGCGAGCGCGAGGTCGCCGGCCAGGTCCGGCGGGCCCTCGAGCAGGCCCACGCGGCGGCCACCACGTCCTCGGACCTCGAGGCCCTGTTCCAGGGCGCGTCGCGGGTCTCGCGGGCGGTGGCCAGGCGCACCGGGCTGGCCGACGCCGGCCGGTCGGTGGTGGCGGTCGCCCTCGACGAGGCGGAGGCGTGGCGCCCGCTGGCCGGGGCGCGGGTGCTGCTGGTGGGCACCGGCTCGTACGCCGGCGCGAGCGTCGCGGCGCTGCGCGAGCGCGGGGCTTCGTCGGTGGTCGTGCACTCCCCGTCCGGCCGCGCGCAGCAGTTCGCCGCGTCGCACGGGCTCGAGGCCGCACCGCCCGGCGGGTTGGACGCCGCGCTCGCCCGCGCCGACGTGGTGGTGGCGTGCTCCGGCAGCGGTGGCTCGGTGGTGGACGCCGAGGCCGTGCGCCGCGCGAGGCTCGGCGGAGGCGGCCCCGCGGTGCTGGTGGACCTCGCGCTGCGGCGCGACATCGACCCCTCGGTGGCCCAGGTGCCCGGCGTGCACCTGGTGGACCTCGCCGAGGTGGCCCGCCGCGCACCGGCGGCGCTCGACGCAGCGGTCGCCGACGGCCGCGTGATCGTCCAGGCCGAGACCGCGCGGCTGCTCGCCGTCCTGGCCGAGCGGGACGCCGCCCCGGCGGTGCGCGCGGTGCGTGACCACGTCGAAGCCGCCCTCGCGGACGTCGCGGCGCGCTACCCCGACGACCCGCAGGTCCGGCGCGCGCTGCACCAGTTCGCCGCGTCGCTGCTGCACCAGCCGGTCAACCGCGCGCGCTCCTACGCCCGGCTCGGCAAGGCGCCGGACTTCGAGGCCGCACTGGGGACCTTCCTCGGCGTCGCGGTCGAGCAGGGCACCGCCGAGCCGCGCACGTCCGCGTCCCCCACGTCCGCGGCGTCCACGTCCGCGACGTCCCCCACCCCCCAGGCCACCTCGGCCTGACGGCCGGTCAGTCCAGGAACCGCACCAGGTCCGCGGCCGCGCCCGTGTAGGACGCCGGCGTCATCGCCGCGAGGCGCCGCGCGGTCGCCTCCGGCAGGCCCAGGCGGAGCACGAAGTCACGCAGCTCCTGGCCGGTGATCCGGTGCCCGCGGGTGAGCTCCTTGAGGCGCTCGTACGGGTTCTCCATGCCCGGCACCCCGGCGACGCCCGCCGCGCGCATCGCGGACTGCACCGCCTCGCCCAGCACCTCCCAGTTCGCGTCCAGGTCCCGTGCCATCGCGTCGGCGTCCGCGTCCAGCCCGGCCAGGCCGCGGCGCACGTTGTCGATCGCCAGCAGCGAGTGGCCGAACGCCGGGCCGATGTTGCGCTGGGTGGTGGAGTCGGTGAGGTCGCGCTGCATCCGCGACGTCACCAGGGTCGCGCCCAGGGAGTCCAGCAGCGCGCAGGAGATCTCCAGGTTCGCCTCGGCGTTCTCGAACCGGATCGGGTTCACCTTGTGCGGCATGGTGGACGACCCGACCGTGCCCTGCCCGCGGACCTGGGCGAAGTAGCCCAGCGAGATGTACGTCCACACGTCGGTGGCCAGGTTGTGCAGCACCCGGTTGAACCGGGCCATGTCGGCGTACAGCTCGGCCTGCCAGTCGTGCGACTCGATCTGGGTGGTCAGCGGGTTCCACGTCAGGCCCAGGTGCTCGACGAACGACTGCGACACGTGCACCCAGTCCGCGCCCGGCACCGCCGCCAGGTGCGCGCCGTAGGTGCCGGTCGCGCCGTTGATCTTGCCCAGGTACTCCGCGGCCTCGACCCGGCGCAGCTGGCGGCGCAGCCGGTGGGCGAGCACCGCGAGCTCCTTGCCCAGCGTGGTCGGGGTTGCGGGCTGGCCGTGCGTGCGTGCGAGCATCGGCACGGCGGCGTGCTCGCGCGCCATCGACGCGACCTGGTCGACCAGCGCCCGGGCCGCCGGGAGCCAGACGCGTCGCACCGCGCCCTGCACCATCAGCGCGTAGGCGAGGTTGTTGATGTCCTCGCTCGTGCATGCGAAGTGCACCAGCTCGGACACCTGCGGCAGCACCGTGTCCGCACCCAGCTCCCTGGGCGCCGCCGCCAGCCGCTCCTTGAGCAGGTACTCCACGGCCTTGACGTCGTGCACCGTGATCTTCTCGGTCGCGGCGAGCTCGGCCACGGTGTGCTCGTCGAAGTCCAGGACCACCCGGCGCAGGTGGTCGCGCTCCTCGCCGGACAGCGTCGGCGCACCCGGCACCACGTGGTGCGAGGTCAGGTGGATGAGCCACTCGACCTCGACGTGCACGCGCTCGCGGTTGAGCGCCGCCTCGGACAGGTGATCCACCAGCGGCGCGACCACGGCGCGGTACCGGCCGTCGAGGGGGCCGAGGGCGATCGGCGGGACGACGTGGGCCAGCGGGCGCCGGGAAGGCGCGGGCGCGTCGTCGACCGGGGGTGTGGTGGGGTCCTCGGCGGGCATGGCGCCATCCTCCCAGAACCCGGGTCGCGCGAGCGCCGCCGCGCGCGGGCCCGCCCCTGCGTGGCGGGCCACCTGGGGGCGTGCTGGACTGGTGCCGTGTCCGAGCCCGACGTGCTCACCGGCTGGCAGCGCGCGCCCTTCGAGGCGCACGGCGTGCGCCACGAGGTGCTGCGCCGCGGCACGGGTCCGGGCGTCGTGCTGGTTCCCGAGCTGCCCGGTGCCACGCCGGCGGTGATGGCGCTGGCGAACCGGCTGGTCGACGCGGGCTTCCGGGTCGCGGTCCCGTCCGTGATCGGCGAGCCGGGACGCGCCCCGAGCGGCGGGTACCTGGCCGGTTCCATCGCGCGGATGTGCGTGTCGCGGGAGTTCGCGGCGTTCGCCCGGCGGGCCGACCGTCCGGCCGCCAGGTTCCTGCGGTCGCTGGCCCGCGACCTGCACGCCGAGTGCGGGGGCCCGGGCGTCGGGGTGATCGGGATGTGCTTCTCGGGCGGCTTCGCGCTCGCCGCGGCAGCGGAGCCGGCCGTGCTCGCCCCGGTGCTCTCCCAGCCGGCCATGCCGCCGCCGATCGGCGCGGGCAAGGTCGCCACCGGGCTGTCCGCGCACGAGGAGGCGGTGATCGCCCGGCGCGTCGAGGTCGACGGCCTGTGCGCCATGGGCCTGCGGTTCACCCGCGACCGGGCCGTGCCGGACGAGCGGTTCGAGACCCTCGCCGCGCTCATCGGACCCGGCTGGCGCGCGTTCGAGATCGACTCCTCGCCGGGCAACCCGGACGGGATCCCCGCGCGCTCGCACTCCGTCCTGACCGACCCGTCCGCCGAGGTCCCCGGGCACCCCACCCAGCGCGCCAACGACGCCGTCGTGGCATTCCTGCGTGAGCAGCTGACCGGGTGAGCCGCCGACGGTGCGGCATGCTGGCGTGGTGAGCCACGGGGGGACCGTTGCAGCGCGCCGAGGTGTCGGCGCCGCGGCGGTGCTCGCCGTGCTCGTGTCGCTCGCCGTGCTCGGCTCGGCCGTCGCCGGGCCGTGGGTGGTGAACGTCGAGCCGCGCGCCTTGATCACCTACTCGCCATCCGCCGTGCAGCCGACGAACCCCCTGCCCGAACCCACCCGCACCAGGGTGCAGTCGGACGCGCAGAACCCGAGCACGCTGGACCTGAGCCCCCTGATCTGGATCGGCGTCGCGGCGGTGCTGGCCCTCGCCGTCCGGGTCGCCCGCGGGCTGGCCCGGCGGCTGCGCCAGGACGGGGCGCCCCTCGCCGCCGAGCCGGTGCCCGACCTGACCGGGCCCGAGCCGCACCTGGCCACGATCGAGGCCGGCGTGGCCGAGGCCGAGGCCCGGCTGCGCCTGGAGGGCGAGCCGGCCGACGCGGTGATCGCGGCGTGGGTCGCGGTGGAGGCCGCGGCGCGGCGCAGCGGGGTGCCACGGGACCCGGCGGCCACCCCGACCGAGTTCGCCCTCCAGGTGCTCGACCGCACACCGGCCGACGGTCGGGCGACCCGTTCGCTGCTGGCCTCCTACGAGCGGGCGAGGTTCTCGCAGATCCCGGTCACGCCCCAGGACGTCGACCGTGCCGCCGCGGACCTGCGCGCGATCGCGGCGACGCTGGACCGACGGGACGCGACGCCATGAGCGTGGGCCGGCGTCTGCTGGACTGGCGGCTCTGGCTCGCCGCCGCGGCCGCGGTGGCGATCGCCAGGGTGCTCGCCGTGCCCGTGCCGGACGCCCTGGTGATCGGGGCAGCGGTCGCGGTCGCGGGTCTCGTGCTGCCGGACCTGGGCAGCGGACGGGACATGGACTGGCCCGCGCCCGTCGCCAACCCGCACCACGGGCGCCGGGTCGAGGTCTCGCGCCTGACCTGGTCGCTGGCCGGACGCGACGGCCGGGTCTCCGAGCCCGGGGTCCGCCGGATCCGGGAGATCGCCACGGCCCGCCTGGCCCGGGTCGGCCTGCCGCTCTCGGCGGGGTTCGAGGGGCCCGCGGACGCCAGGGGCGAGGCCGAGCGCCGGGCGGCACGGGCCGCTCTCGGCCCACGAGCCTGGTCCGTGCTGGCCGCACCGAGCTCGCGGCTGCCGTCGGTCGCCGACGTGGCGGAGTGCGTGCACGCCCTCGAGCAGATCCTGGACCACCGCCCGGCACGAGAGGACGCCGATGACCGCACCTGACACCCCGCCGCTGCCGGTGGCCGACGTGGCCCGCCTGGGCACGGCGGTGCTCGACGAGGTCGCCACCGCCGTGGTCGGGGCGGCCGAGCCGCTGCGGGTCGCGCTGGCCGCCATCCTCGCCGGCGGGCACGTGCTGTTCGAGGACGTGCCGGGGCTGGGCAAGACGCTCGCCGCGCGGAGCCTCGCCTCGGCGCTCGGCCTGGACTTCCGGCGGCTGCAGTGCACCCCGGACCTGCTGCCGGCCGACATCACCGGCTCGGCGGTGTACGACCCGTCGACGCGCGGGTTCACGTTCCGCCCGGGGCCGGTGTTCACCGGTCTGCTGCTGGCCGACGAGATCAACCGGACGGCACCCAAGACGCAGTCCGCGCTGCTCGAGGCGATGGCCGAGCGGCAGGTCACCGTGGACGGCACGACGCACCGGGTGCCCGCCCCGTTCCACGTGGTCGCCACGTCCAACCCGGTGGAGTACGAGGGGACGTACCCGCTGCCGGAGGCTCAGCTCGACCGCTTCATGGTGCGGATCGCGGTGGGCTACCCGGACCGCGACGAGGAGATCGACGTGCTGGCCAGGCGGATCGACCGGCGCCAGGAGGCCGCGCCCGTGCGCACCGTCGTCGACCCCGGCACCGTGCTGGCCATGCAGGCCGGGGTCGAGGCCGTCGACGTGGACCACGACATCCTCGGGTACTGCGTGGACCTCGCGGCCGCGACCCGGCGGCACAGCGACGTCGAGGTCGGCGTCTCCCCGCGCGGTGCGCAGTCCCTGCTGCTGGTGGCTCGCGCCACAGCGGTGCTCGACGGCCGCAGCTACGTGCTGCCGGAGGACGTCAAGGCCGTCGGCGTCGCCGCGCTCGCCCACCGCCTCACGCTCAGCGCGGGCGCATGGGCCGCAGGCACCGACGCGGCCGACGTGGTCCGTACCGTGCTGGACTCCACCCCGGGCCCGGTGACCGCGCCCGACCGGCCGTGAACGAGCGCCCTCGCACCTGGTGGTTGGGTCCCGCCGTGGCCCTGCAGCTCGGCGGCGGGGTGCTGGTGCTCCTGGCCGGGGTGCTCGCCGGCCGCCCGGCGGTCGCACTGCTCGGCGTGCCGCTGGTGCTCGCCGCCGGGTACGCGCAGCTCTCCGACGACCCGTACGGCCCGGTGCCGGACGCCCGGGTGGAGCTCGGGTCCGACCCGTGGACCGCGCGGGTCCTGCTGGACGCGCCGGCGCGGTCGACCTGGGTACGGATGCGGCTGTCCCGCAGCGGGCACGTCCCCCGCGAGGTGCTGCTGGCCCCGAGAGCGGAGCTCGAGGTCACGGCCCGCTCGGTGCGCACCGGCCCGCAGGAGCTGCTCGCGGTGGACCTGCAGGGCGTGGGGTCCGGCGGCGCGGCGACCAGCGAGGTCGTGCGCGTCCCCGGCCGGGTGGTGGCCGTGCCGCCCCGTGCCCGTCGGGTGGTCGACGTGCCGGTCCCGCGCCGCCTGCGCGGGCACACCGGGCAGCACGACTCCCGCAGGCCGGGCGAGGGCGGGAGCCTGCGCGACCTGAACCCGATGGGTCCGGGCGACACGCTGCGCCGGGTCGACTGGAAGGTCACCGCGCGTCAGTCGCCCGACCTCGAACAGCTCTGGGTCCGCCGTAGCTTCGCGCTCGCCGAGGCGCACGTGGTGGTCATGGTCGACTCGCGCGACGAGGTCGGCCCCGACCCGCGCACCTGGAGCGGGATCACGGCCGTCCACCCCGACGAGCCGACCTCGCTCGACCTCGCCCGGCAGGCCGCCGACAGCCTGACCCGGGCCTACCTCGCGGCCGGCGACCGGGTGGGGGTCGAGGACCTCGGCGCGCTGCGTCACCCGATGCGCCCCGGCTCCGGGCGACGGCACGCCGACCGGGTGCGGCGCTGGCTGTCGCTGGTGCGGCCGTTCGGCGCGCCGCGGGAGCTGGTCCGGGCGCCGCGGGTGCCGAGCGGGGCGCTCGTGGTGGTGACGTCCACGTTCCTGGACTCCGAGGCGGCCGACCTGGCTCTCCTGTGGCGACGGATCGGCCACCGCGTGCTGGCCGTCGACGTCCTGCCGACGCTGCGCACGGCCCACCTGTCCGCGCGCGAGCGGCTCGCCCTGCGGCTGGTGCGCATCGAACGGACCGATCGCCTGGCCGCGCTCGAGGCCGCGGACGTGGAGCTGGTGCGGTGGGCCGACGCGTCCGCCGACGCGGTGCTGCGCCGGCTCACCGTCCGCCGGAGGCCCCGGTGAGCGGCGGGGTCGCGGAGCGGGCGCGCGGGGCCTGGCCGGCCCGGCGCGGGTGGCGGCGCGGCGCGGCCCGCGACGACGCCGCCGGGCGGCTCGTGGTCACGCTCCCCGGCGCGGTCCCCGGCTGGGTGGTGCGGCTGGTCCCGCCGCTGCTCGTGCTGGCCGTCGGCGCGACGGTCGCCAGCGAGTCCCTGGCCTGGGCGGTGCTCCTGGGGCTAGCGGCGCTCGCGACGTTGCGGCCCGGCGGGCTGGTGCCGGTCGGCCTGACGGCGGTCCTCGCGGTGCGGCTGATGCCGGTGGGCGACCCCGGGCTGGTGCTGCTCGCCGGGCTCGTGCTCGGCGTGCACCTGGTGGCGGCGTCCGCCGGCCTCGCCCGTCACGTGGCCTGGCGTGCGCTGGTGGATCCCGCGGCGCTGGGTCGGGCGGCCGCTGACCTCGTGCCGGTGCAGGTGGTGAGCCAGGCCCTGGTGCTGGTGGCCGCGTTGCTCGTGCGCGGCGCCCACGTGCCGTCCGGCAGCCTGATGTCGCTGGCGCTGCGGGCGGTCGCGGTGGTGGCGCTGGTCGGGGTGCTGCGCGCGGTGTCGCCGCGCCGGCGGCGCTGAGTCGACGGCTCTGTCCCCGGTCCACCCGTGGGCGGCCCCGTCCACAGGTCGCCCGGTCCACCGCCGTCGTCACGCCCGGAGCGCGCCTAGCGTCCGTCGGCGGAGGTGGTCGAGTGGATGCGACGGGGTGGGCGCTGGCGGAGCTCGAGGCGATCGAGGCGGACCTGTGCAGCGCCGAACGCCATCTCGCCTCCGCCGAACCACAGGTCTGGCGCTCGGTCGCCGCGACCCGGTTCAGGACCCGGCTGGCCGAGGCGCGTCTCGACGTGCACCGGCTGCGTGCCGTCGCCGGCGACGTCCGCCCCGCCGTGGTCGCGGCCACCCGACCGGATCGCGTCCTGTGAGCGACGGCATCACGGTCAGCGGCGGCGCGGGCGGGACGACGGCCCAGCTCGCCGAGCTCGAGGCGATCGCGGGCGCCCTGCAAGCCGCGGCGGTGGCGCTCGACGCGGCGGTCGCGGCGCGAGGCCGGCTCGGAGCGGCGGCGGGACCGGAGGCGGCATCGGCGCTCGCGCCGTTCGACGGGCGCAGCGGGCTGGCCGCGTCCGAGCGCGACGCGCGCGTGCTGGCCGAGCGGGTGCGCATGGCGGAGGCGGCCTACACCGACGCCGACGCGGAGTCCGCGGCCCGGATGCGGCAGGTCTCGGCCCACCTCGGCAGCGTCCTGGGCGAGCAGGGCCCGAAGTCGCTGCTGTGGGTGCTGGGCGGCGCAGTGGTGGTCGCGGGCGCGTGGCTGAGCGCCCGGTTCTGGCGCGACACCCCGACCCCGCAGGGAGCCGTGCTGCGCTGGCTCGGCAGCCCCGGCATCGCAGGCCGCGACGACTGGCTCGGTGCGGTCGGCCGGACCATGGCCGACGACGGGATCGTGCCGCGGCTCCCACTGATCGACCGCACGGCCACCGAGGGCATCGTCACGGGGCTCGGGGCGTACGTCTGGGCCCTCCAGCCGGGGTTCCAGCCGGTGCCGCGCGACCCGGTCCCCCGCGGTGCCGACCTGCTCGCGGGGGCGGCGCGACTCACGGGCGGCGACACGCGGCTCGTGGTGGTCCCGCGTCTCGCGGCTCACGCGTCGCGGCCGCCGAGGACCGAGGCCGACCTGCTCCGCCAGGTCGCCGGCCTGTACGTGACCGGGGCCCGCGACGACGGGCCGACGGAGGCCCAGGTGTCCGTGCAGCGCCTCGACCACGCCGACGGCACGCGGAGCTGGGTGGTGGCCGTTCCGGGGACGGAGGAATGGACCTTCGGCGGCCCGAACCCGCTGGACGGGCTCAGCGACGTCGAGCTGGTCGGCACGATGCCTGACGACGCAACCGCCCTCGTGGTCCGTGCGATGTCGCAGGCCGGGATCCAGCCGGGTGAGCCGGTGCTCATGGCGGGTCACAGCGAGGGCGGCATGGTGGCGGGCCGGATCGCGAGCGACCCCGTGCTGTCGCAGCACTTCGACGTGGCGGCGGTCGTCACGGCCGGCTCGCCGATGGCCGGGTACGACATCCCGCCCACCACTGCCGCGCTACACCTGGAGCACGCGCAGGACTTCGTGCCGGGTCTTGCTGCCCTGCCGAACCCCGACGAGCTCCACCGGACGACCGTCGTGCGGGACCTGCCGACGAGCGCGGAGCGCGGACCCTGGTGCGTGGCCGACGAGGGCGACGCGCACTCGATCGGTCGCTACGTGCGGACCGCGGAGCTGCTGCCGGGCGACGACCTGTCGGTGGCGGGCTTCCGGGACGCGGAGGCGAGAGTGCTCGGCCCCGACGTGGTGCGTGCGACCACCCACACGTTCACCGGGTACCGCGTGCCCGAGTCGGCGCCGGCGCCGCCGTGACGCCGTGCGGCCCGTGCGGCGCCGGGGTGACGCCGACGCCCGCCCGGCTCAGCCCTTCTTGCGCGCGGCCGGGACCAGTGCGGTGAGCACCACGTTCGCGACCGCGATGATCAGCGCGCCGATCACCGCGGTGCCGAAGTTGTCCACCCGCAGCCCGTAGGAGGTCTGCTCGCTGAGCCAGCCGACCAGCATGAGCATCAGCGCGTTCACCACCAGCCCGAACAACCCGAGCGTGAGGAGGTACAGCGGGAGCGACAGGACCTTGACGATCGGCTTGACGATCGCGTTGACCAGGCTGAACACGAGCGCCACGCCGAGGAACACCAGCACGGTGATCCCGGTCGAGTCGCCGCCGGTCACGGTCAACCCGCTCAGCAGGTACGTCGCGAGCCAGATCGCAATCGCCTGGATGACGAGACGGACGAGGAAACCCATGGCGTCCATCCTGGCATCCGCGGGCGGGGTGCGGTGGCCGGTCCGTCGAGCCCGGGTGCTCGCGATCCGGGACGACAGGAGGAAGGCGCCGTCGCGACCCGGCGCCGCTGGCATGCTGGCCGCGTGAACGACGACCCCGAGCGCCCCCACCCCGTGCGTCCCCACGCCGTGCGTCCCCACGCCGTGCGTCCCCGACCCGCCGTCGCGTCGCTGCCGGCCTACGTCCCGGGCGCGCGTCCGGCCGACGACCGGTCGCACAAGCTGTCCTCCAACGAGAACCCGTACCCGCCGCTGGAGCCGGTGCGCCAGGTCATCGCCGACGCCGCCGGCCGGGTCAACCGCTACCCCGAGATGTACGCCGACTCCCTGGTCGCGGCGCTCGGCGAGCGGTTCGGCGTCGGCGCGGCCGGAGTCGTCGCGTCGACCGGGTCGGTCGCGGTGCTCTCCCACGTCCTCCAGGCGTTCTGCGAGCCCGGCGACCAGGTGGTCACCGCGTGGCGGTCGTTCGAGGCCTACCCGATCCTGGTCCGGCTCCAGGGTGCCGAGCACGTGCAGGTGCCGCTGGCCGCCGGCGCGCGGCACGACCTGGGCGCGATGGCCGACGCCGTGACCGACCGCACGCGAGCGGTCCTCGTGTGCACCCCGAACAACCCGACCGGGCCCGCGGTGCACCACGACGAGCTGGCCGCGATGATCGACGCGGTCCCCGAGCACGTCCTGGTGGTGATCGACGAGGCCTACACCGAGTTCGTCACCGACCCGCAGGCCGCCGACGGGCCCGCGCTGCTCGCCGAGCACCCCAACGTCATGCTGCTGCGCACGTTCTCCAAGGCCTACGGTCTGGCCGGGCTGCGGGTCGGCTACGCGGTCGCGCACCCCGAGGTCGCGGCGGCGGTGCGGATCGCCTCGACGCCGTTCGGGGTCAACGAGCTGGCGCAGACCGCCGCGGTCGCGTCGCTGGCGGCCGAGGACGCCCTGCTCGAGCGGGTCCGGGCCGTGGTCGCCGAGCGCCAGCGGGTGGTCGCCGGGCTGCGCGTGCAGGGCTGGGACGTGCCCGACGCCCAGGGCAACTTCGTCTGGCTCGCCACCGGGGACCGCACCACCGACCTCGCGACGCACGCGGCCGCTCGCGGGCTCCTCGTGCGCCCGTTCGCCGGCGACGGGGTCCGGATCTCGATCGGCTCCCCCGAGGCCAACGACGCCGTGCTCGCCCTGGCCGAGGAGTGGGCGCCCGAAGGCTGAGCAGCGCAGGTCGCGTCGGCCGAGCACGACGATGCCGAGCGGGACGATGCCGAGCAGGACGACGTCGAGCAGGACGATCCCGCGCTCGAGCCGCGCGGATGCTGCCGGCGGACCGCGTCTTTGGTTCCTCCCGACAACCGGCCCGCGCCCGAGTTGTGCCGATGCTGCACGCGCTACCTACGGTTGCGTAGCCTACGCTGGCGTAACCTGCCGGCGCGGCGATCGACCGACGTCCCCGGCGGGACGCCAGACGGATGGCACCACCGGAAGGACCTCCGCGTGACCCAACCCGACCTCGACCCGGCCATCGAGACCGTCCAGCTCCTCACCCCCGAGGGCACCCGCGTCGCCGACACCCGGTACGACCCGCGTGTCGCGCACCTGGACGCCGACGCACTGCGGCGCTTCTACGCCGACATGGTGCTGACGCGACGGTTCGACACCGAGGCCACCGCCCTGCAACGCCAGGGCGAGCTCGGCCTGTTCACCCCGAGCCTGGGCCAGGAGGCCGCGCAGATCGGCTCCGCCCACGCGCTCGCCCCGCAGGACTTCGTCTTCCCCGCCTACCGCGAGCACGGCGTGCTGCACGTGCGCGGCCTGGACCTGACCGACGTGCTCAAGCAGTTCCGCGGCGTCGACCACGGCGGCTGGGACCCGGCCGAGCATGGGGTCCACCTGTTCACGCTCGTCGTCGGTGCCCACCCGCTGCACGCGGTGGGCTACGCGATGGGACTGCAGCGCGACGGCGTGGTCGGCACCGGTGACCCGCAGCGCGACGCCGGTGTGATCGCCTACCTCGGCGACGGCGCCACCTCGCAGGGCGACGTCAACGAGGCGCTCGTGTTCGCCGGCGTGTCCGACGCCCCGGTGGTCTTCTTCGTCCAGAACAACCAGTGGGCGATCTCGGTGCCGGTCTCCGGGCAGAGCAAGGTCCCGCTCGCGCAGCGCGGCCTGGGCTTCGGCATCCCGACGGTCCGGGTGGACGGCAACGACGTGCTCGCCTGCTACGCGGTCACCGCCGAAGCCATGGAGCGCGCCCGCAGCGGCGGCGGCCCGACGTTCGTCGAGGCCGTCACCTACCGGATGGGCGCGCACACCACGTCCGACGACCCGCTGCGCTACCGCGACGAGGCCGAGGTCGCCGCCTGGCGCGCCAAGGACCCGATCGACCGGCTCCGCCACTACCTGGAGTCCGCGGGCGAGCTGCCCGCCGGCTTCCTCGCCGACCTCGACGAGCGCGCCGAGGCGCTGGCCCGCCACGTGCGCGACGCCGTGCACGCGATGGTGCCGCCGCCCGCGGCGTCGATGTTCGACCACGTCTACGCCACGCCGCACGCCCTGGTCGACGCCGAGCGGGCGTGGTTCACCGACTACCAGGCGAGCTTCGAGGACGGAGGCGTCCGATGACCACCACCGCCGACCGCACCGGAACCGCCGCCACGGCCGTCGCCACCGAGAAGGTCACCCTCGCCAGGGCGATCACCCTCGGTCTGCGCGCCGCGCTCGCCGGCGACCCCAAGGTGCTGCTGATGGGCGAGGACATCGGCCGCCTCGGCGGGGTGTTCCGCGTCACCGACGGGCTCCAGGCCGAGTTCGGCCCCGACCGCGTCGTCGACACCCCGCTCGCCGAGTCCGGCATCGTCGGCACCGCGATCGGCCTGGCCATGCGCGGCTACCGGCCGGTGTGCGAGATCCAGTTCGACGGGTTCGTGTTCCCCGCGTTCGACCAGATCACCACGATGCTGGCCAAGCTCCACGCCCGCTCGCGCGGGAGGATCACCGTGCCCGTGGTCATCCGGATCCCCTACGGCGGCGGGATCGGCGCGGTCGAGCACCACAGCGAGTCGCCCGAGGTGCTGTTCGCGCACACCGCGGGACTCCGGGTCGTCACCCCGTCCACCCCGGCCGACGCGTACACGATGATCCAGGAGGCCATCGCCTCGCCCGACCCGGTGATCTTCCTCGAGCCCAAGGGCCGGTACTGGGACAAGGCCGAGGTCGCCCTCACGCCCTACGGGACCCCGGGCGCCGGGCTGGACCGGGCCCGCGTCGTGCGCTCCGGCACCGACCTCACAGTGGTCGCCTACGGCCCCACCGTGCACACCGCGCTCAAGGCCGCCCAGGTCGCGGCCGAGGAGGGCACCAGCCTCGAGGTGATCGACCTGCGCACCATCTCCCCGCTGGACCACGCGACCGTCGTGGAGTCCGTGCGCGGGACCGGGCGGTGCGTCGTGGTGCACGAGGCCTCGGTGTCCCACGGCGTGGGGGCCGAGGTCGCCGCGCGGGTCACCGAGGAGTGCTTCTACGAGCTCGAGGCCCCGGTGCTGCGGGTCGGCGGCTTCCACACCCCGTACCCTCCGTCGCGGATCGAGCACGAGTACCTGCCGTCCGTGGACCGCGTGCTCGACGCCGTCGACCGCGCCATGGCCCACTGACGCCCCGCCCACCAGGAGACCCCCTGTGCCCAGGTACGAGCAGTTCCGCCTCCCCGACGCCGGCGAGGGCCTGACCGAGGCCGAGATCGTCGAGTGGCGGGTGGCCGTCGGTGACCGCGTGGCCGTCAACCAGGTGATCGTCGAGATCGAGACCGCCAAGTCGCTGGTCGAGCTGCCCTGCCCGTTCGACGGCGTGGTCAGCGCGCTGCTGGCCGAGGAGGGTGTGACGGTCGAGGTCGGCACGCCGATCATCACCGTGGACGTCGACCCGGACGGCGCGGAGCCGGCGACCCCCGGTACCGACGGCGCGGCGGAGGCCGGTGGCGACGAGCCATCGGGCAGCGGCGGTGCGGTGCTGGTCGGCTACGGGGTGACCGAGACGGCGCCCGGACGGCGTCGGCGGACCGCGGCAGGTGCCGGCGCCGCGTCAGCGGTGAGCCCGGCGGAGGCGTCTGCGGAGGCATCGGCTCCGGCCGTGGCTGAGTCGGCGACGCCCGCCGCACCTGCGCCCGCTGCACCGGCACCTGCGCCCGCTGCACCTGCGCCCGCTGCACCTGCACCCGCGCCCGCTCCCGCGAGCACCGTCGCGAGCCGCGACGCCGCTGCCCACCGGGTGCTGGCCAAGCCGCCGGTGCGCAAGCTCGCCCGCGACCTCAACGTCGACCTCGGCACCGTCACCCCGACCGGCCCCGGCGGCATCGTGACCCGCGAGGACGTCCTGGCCCGTGCCACCGAGGTCAAGCCGCAGACCCTGGCCACCTACCCCAACGACGACGAGCCGTGGCTGGAGTCGGGCACGGTCTCGCCGGACGGTCGCACCACCCGCGTCCCGGTGAAGTCCGTGCGCAAGCGCACCGCCGAGGCGATGGTGTCGTCGGCGTTCTCCGCGCCGCACGTGTCGGTGTTCCACACCGTCGACGTCACCCGGACCATGCGCCTGGTCGCCGAGCTGCGCGAGGACCGCGAGTTCGCCGACGTCCGCGTCACGCCGCTGCTGATCGCCATGAAGGCGCTGCTCATCGCGGTGCGCCGGCACCCCGAGGTCAACGCTTCCTGGCGGGACGACACCCAGGAGATCGTCTACAAGCACTACGTGAATCTCGGCATCGCGGCGCAGACCCCCCGCGGCCTCGTCGTGCCCAACATCAAGGACGCCCACCGCCTGGGCCTGCACGACCTCGCCGTCGCGCTCGCGGACCTCACCGCGACGGCCCGCGCCGGCCGCACCACGCCTGCCGACATGTCCGACGGCACCATCACGATCACCAACGTCGGGGTGTTCGGCATCGACACCGGTACCCCGATCCTCAACCCCGGCGAGTCGGCGATCCTGGCGTTCGGAGCGATCCGCGAGCAGCCGTGGGTGCACAAGGGCAAGGTCAAGATCCGGCACGTCACGCAGCTCGCGCTGTCGTTCGACCACCGGCTGGTCGACGGCGGCCTGGGCTCGCGCCTGCTGGCGGACGTGGCAGCGGTGCTCGAGGACCCGGCGCGCGCGCTCGTCTGGGGCTGAGCTCCGGGCGACCGGCCCCCGTCAGCTCCCCATGGCCAAGGTCAGGGCTCCGCCCAGGTCGATGACGAACCCCTGGCTGTTCGGCCGGTCAGGGCTGTCGACCACCGACAGCGTCTGTCCGGCGGGTGCGGCGAGGCCGGGAACCAGCACGTTGGTGGTCCCGTCGGCGCTGTCCCAGGCGACAAGGGCGTCGGCACCGGTCTGGTCGCCGTCCGCGATCCCGGCCACGACGGTGCCGTGCACCCACCGGCCCAGCGTGACGGGGACCTTCACCGGGGCCGCAGTCGTGGCGCTCATCCGCACGGTGTCCGCCGGCCCGGAGACGTCCCCGCTCCTGACCAGCACGGTCCCGTCCGGATAGGCGACCAGCGGTGTGACCCCCCAGGTCACCGACGGCTCGACCGGCAGCTGCCAGGTGGCCGCGTCCGGGCTCGCGACGTACCAGCCTGAGCCCGGGCAGGTGGCCAGGACCGATCCCGTCAGGTCCAGCCACTTGCTGACCCAGCAGGTCGTGTCGGGCAGCTGGACTGGTGCGCGGACCGTGAGCGTGTCGGGGTCCACCCACTGCGGCGCGCCGGTCGTGGCGTTCAGCAGGACCCGCCCGCCCGGGGTCGGCACCAGGATCGTGGGCTCGTCGGTGGACGCCGTGACCTGCCCGTCCAGGGTGCGCCTCTGGCCCAGCCCGGTGCCGCCGCGCGACATCGAGACCAGAAGGTCGGTCGTGCCGTCGCCGACGAAGGTCACCAGCACGTCCACGTTGACCAGGCCCGCGTCGGCGGCGATCCCCCCGAGGTCGACCGGGGTGGTGGCGCCGGTCTCCAGGTCCACGACGACGACCGAGGTGCCGCTGCCCGTCGTCGAGCTCGCCAGCGCCAGAGCCGTGCCGGGGAGCCACTCGAAGAGGTACAGGTCGCCGCTGGGCAGGTCCGGGAGCTGGTACCGGACGCCGGTCGGGTCGATGAGGTAGGTGGCCGTGACGGTGCGGTCGTAGCTCTGGCGATCGGAGGTGGGGCTCACCTTGACGATCAACCAGCCGGCGTCGGTGGTCGCCAGCAGCCCGCGCGTCAACGGCTCAGCGGTCGGCAGCAGCGGGTCGACGGTGGGGGTGGACAGCGCCTCGGGCGTCGGTGGGGCGCTGGTCGAGGGTGTGGACGTGGTGGCCGTCGGCGTGGGGGCGGGGGTGTCGGTGGTGGGCGCGGCGGGTCCCGCGCCGCACCCCGTCAAGGCTGCGAGCAGGAACGCTGCGGCTGCCGAGCCCGCGGCGATGCGGATCCTCATGAGGTGCCCCCTGGACGTACGACGTTCCCACCAAGGGTCGCATCCGCGGTGCGGGCCACGGATGGGACCCTGGGTCCACCGGTCCGGGGTTGGGCGTCACCCAACGATTCGCCACTCTCCGCCGTTGGAGTCGGTGAGAGGGGGCGACATGGGCTGGCAGGACGAGCTGACTGCACTCGCGACCCGACGGGGCGCGGCGCTGATCGGCTACGCCTACCTGCTGTGCGGTGACCTGCCTCGCGCGCACGACCTGGTGCAGGAGGCGCTGGTGCGCTCCTGGACGGCGCCAGCGCGGGTCCTCGGCCCGCAGGCCACCGAGGGATACGTGCGGCGCGCCGTGCTGAACGCCTACCTCGACGAGCACCGCCGCGAGCGCGGCTGGGCCGGACGGCGGCACCTGGCCGCGGCTCCCGCCGTCGCACCCGACGCGACGGTGCGCACCGACGACCAGCTCGTGGTCCAGGCGGCGCTCGCCGGCCTGCCGCCCCGGGAGCGGGCGTGCGTCGTGCTGCGGTTCTACGACGACCTCACGGTGCCCGAGCTGGCTCGGCGCCTGGGGATCAGCGAGGGCACCGCGAAGCGCTACCTGTCCGACGCCCTCGGCCGGCTCGAGCGGGAGCTCGGCCCCGTCAGCGGGTCGGACGAGCGCCTCACCGTGCGCCTGACGGAGGAGGGCCGATGAACCTCACCGACGCTCTGGAGCAGATCGCCGCCGGTGCCGCCGGCCACGGCGGGCTGGCGGACGCCGAGCTGGACTCCGTCCTGGCCGAGACCAGGCGTGGTCGCCGATGGGTCACCGGGACGGTGCTGGCCGGCCTGGCAGGTGCGGCGGCGGCCGGGGTGCTGGCCGTGTCCTTGCTGGACCTCGGTGGCACGCCGCCCCCGCCGGCCGCCCCCACGCAGACCAACGCCCCCACGCAGACCATCGCCCCGTCGCCGACCGCCACGCCGACGGCCACCGCATCCACACCCTCGACCAGCGCGCCGCCGAAGGCCGAGGTGCTGTCCACCCCCACGGTCGACCCGCTGCTGCCGACGGCTGAGCCGTTGACGCGCGGGCTGCTGGCGACCACCGACGCCTCCTGGTTGATCGTCGAGGTGAGCGCCACCTCCGATCGCCAGACCTACGACCGCACCGTCACGGCGAACTACCTCATCGACCCGACCGGCGTCCGGTACCAGCTCCCGGATCTGCCCGGCGACGACCCCAGCCTCATCGAGTGGCTCCCCGGCACGAGCCTGGCGCTGGCGACCGAGAACGCGAACATCCCGATCCCGGCCCCCATCTCCGTCGTCGTCGTGGACCTGGAGACCGGCGCCACCACCCCCGTCGACCTCGAGGGCATCGCCGCCGACGCGGGGCTGGTCGACGTGGACGTCCGGGTGGCCTTCGCGGGCGACGGCACGACGGACCTGATCGTCTCGATGTCCGGTGACGGCACCGGGCTGGGCGAGCGGCGCACCCTGGCCGGGGAGGTCACGGCATCCATCGACGGCCCGGTCTCCCTGACCCCGACCCCGGACGGGAACCTGCTGCTGGACACCGGAACCTCCAGTCTGACGAAGCAGCTGGAGTGGGGCTTGGCGCCGCAGTGGCGAGACCCCCACACGCTGAAGGTCCGCGCTCCGGTCGAGCTGCCCGGCGTCACGTGCTGGGTCGAGGGCTGGCTGGACGCGACGGGCTCCGTCGTCGCCAGCTGCCCCGGCTCGGGCTGGTACGTCGCGAGCCCTGGTGCGTCCACCTGGCAGCTCCCGCTGAAGCCGTCCACGAGCTGGCGGGGCATCACGCCAGTGGTCGGCCGTCCGGACGGGACGGTGGTGGTCGCCGTCGAGGACGGGGTCACCCTCGCGAACGGGTCCGCCGCCGCGCCCGTCATGCGGATGAGCGCCACGACCGCGACCCCCGTCGAGGCCCCCGTTCAGGGAACCATGTGGGTGCACGGCACGGTCGTCGTCTCCTTCGACGAGGACGCGAACGTCTCCTTCGCGGATCCCGGGAGCGAGTCCCTCTCCTTGATCAGCTGGGACGGTGCCGACGGGGCCACGACAGTGCTGGTGCCGCCCCTGGCCGGGCCCGCCTGGCAGGCGCCGTCGGTGGTCAGCGGACCGGGAGCGGAGCACCGCACCTGGCTCTACATCGACTCCAGCGGCGCCCTGGCGGCACCGGTCGGAGACTGATCGCGCCGGAGCGAGTTGCGCCGGGCGGGCGCGGTCACCACGCTGAGGGCGATCACCCCCACGTCACGGGAGCCCTTGTGAGCGACGTCGCCGCGGATCCGGCTCCGCGCACCACCGATCGGCCCGCCGACGGAACGGTCCGCGGTGCGGAGCGACCCACCGTCGACCCTGCCCACCTCGCGCGCCTCGCGGCGCTCGTCGCGACCGACGGCCTGGCGGACCGTGAGGTGGTCAGCCCGCTGGACGGGAGGGTGTTCGGCCGCATCCCCGTGTGCAGCACGCAGGACGTCGAGGCCGCGGCGGCGCGGGTACGGATCGCACAGCGCGAGTGGGCGGCCAGGCCGCTGCGGGAGCGCGCGGCGATCGTGTCCCGGTTCGGCGCGCTCGTGATGGCCGAGCAGGACGCGCTCATGGACATCGCGGTGCTCGAGGCGGGCAAGGCGCGTCGGGACGCGTTCGAGGAGCTCGCCGACATCGCGCTCGCCGCCCGCTGGTTCGCGGGCGCGGCCCCGCGGGTGCTCGGTCCGCGCCGGGTGGCGGGCGCGCTGCCGCTGGTCACCAGGACCACGGTGCACCGCCGGCCCAAGGGCGTGGTCGGCGTCATCAGCCCGTGGAACTACCCGCTGACGCTCGCGTCGTCCGATGCGCTGCCGGCCCTGCTCGCGGGCAACGGCATCCTGCACAAGCCCGACTCCGAGACCCCGTTCTGCGCGCTGGCGCTGCTCGACCTGATGTACCGCGCGGGTGTGCCACGGGACCTCGTCCAGGTGGTCACCGGCGCGGGCTCGGCGCTCGGCCCGACGATCGTCGGGGCGGTGGACGCGCTGATGTTCACCGGGTCCACTGCGACCGGCCGGGTCCTGGCCGAGCAGTGTGCGCGCCGGCTCATCACCTTCTCCGCGGAGCTGGGCGGCAAGAACGCCATGGTCGTGCTGCCTGGCGCCGACCTCGACCGGACGGTGGAGGGTGCCGTGCACGCGTGCTTCGCCAACGCGGGGCAGCTGTGCATCTCGATGGAGCGGCTCTACGTGACCGACGCGATCTACGACGCGTTCGTCCCCGCGTTCGTCGAGCGGGTGCAGCGGATGCGGGTCGGCACCGGGTGGGACGCGGAGATGGGTTCGCTCACCGCACCGTCGCAGCTCGCCCGAGTGGCCGAGCACGTCGCCGACGCGGTCGCGAAGGGTGCCACCGTGCTCACCGGCGGCCACCCGCTGCCGGAGGTCGGTCCGCTCGCCTACGCCCCGACGGTCCTGGCCGGCGTGACCGAGGGGATGACGCTCTGCCGCGACGAGACCTTCGGCCCGGTGGTCAGCGTGTACCGGGTCGCCGACGCCGACGAGGCCGTGGTCCGGGCCGACGACTCCGCCTACGGGCTCAACGCGAGCATCTGGGGTCCGGTGCGGACGGCCCGGCGGTTGGCGCGCAGGCTGCACGTGGGCACTGTCAACATCAACGAGGGCTACACGTCGGCCTGGGCCAGCCATGCCGCCCCGATGGGCGGGACCCGGGACTCCGGGCAGGGCCGTCGGCACGGCCACGAGGGCCTGCTCACCTGGACCGAGTCCCAGACCGTCGCGGTGCAGCACCTGGTGCCGGCCGGATACCTCCCGGGTGTGGGGGCCGAGCGGTACGCGCGGTTCCTCACTGCCTACCTCGGGCTGGTGCGCCGACTGCCGGTGGTGCGTCGGTGAGCGCGGCCGTCGCACCCGACCACGTCGACGTGATCGTGGTCGGCAGCGGCTTCGGCGGGTCCGTCGCGGCGCTCCGGCTCGCGGAGAAGGGCTACTCCGTGCTGGTGCTCGAGGCGGGCAGGCGGTTCGCCGACGACGAGTTCGCGCGGTCCAGCTGGGACGTGCGGCGCTTCCTGTGGGCGCCGCGCCTGGGCTGCTTCGGGATCCAGCGGCTGCACGCGCTGCCGCACGTCGTGGTGCTGGCCGGGGCGGGCGTGGGCGGCGGGTCGCTGGTCTACGCGAACACCCTGTACCGGGCGCCGGACGAGTACTACGCGGACCCCCAGTGGGCGGACCTCACCGACTGGCGCGACGAGCTCGACCCGCACTACGCGACGGCCGAGCGGATGCTCGGCGTCGTGCCCAACCCCACCATGACCGCGTCGGACCGGGTGATGCGCCAGGTCGCGGAGGAGATGGGCGTAGGGCACACGTTCCGGCTCGCGCCCGTGGGCGTGTTCTTCGGCCGTGAGGGGCGCACCGAGCCGGGCGTCACCGTGCCGGACCCGTACTTCGGTGGGGCGGGGCCGGCGCGCACCGGGTGCACCGAGTGCGGCGGCTGCATGACGGGGTGCCGGTACGGGGCCAAGAACACCCTGGTCAAGAACTACCTGTACCTCGCCGAGCGCGCCGGGGTGCGCATCGAGCCGCTCACCACCGTGACCTGGCTGGCTCCGCGGTCCAGGGGCGGCTGGACGGTGCGCACGCAGCGCACCGGAGCCTGGCGCAGCGCGCGGACGGCGCGGACGTTCACCGCGGACCAGGTGGTGCTCGCCGCGGGGGCGTGGGGCACCCAGCAGCTGCTGCACCGGATGAAGGCGACCGGGACGCTCCCGCACCTGTCCGACCGGCTGGGCGAGCTGACCCGCACCAACAGCGAGGCCCTGGGCGGGGCGACCGCGGCGATGCGGCACCGCCGCGAGGCCGACTACTCGCGCGGCGTCGCGATCACGTCGTCGTTCCACCCCGAGCCGCACACCCACGTCGAGCCCGTCCGGTACGCCGCCGGGTCGAACCTCATGGCCCTGCTGTCCACGGTGGGCACGCCCGGGGGCGGCGGGGTGCCGCGCTGGGCACGTTGGCTCGGTCAGCTGGTCCGGCACCCGCTGCGGCTGCCGTCGCTGGTGCTGGGCATCCGGCACTGGTCGGAGCGCACCATCATCGGGCTGGTCATGCAGTCGACCGACGCGTCGCTCACCCTGAGTGCGAAGCGCTCGCTGCTGCGCGGGCTGCACGTGACCTCGCGGCAGGGCGGCGCGCCGAACCCGACGTGGATCCCCGCCGGGTACGAGGCGATGACGCGGGCCGCGCGGCTGGTGCGCGGGTTCCCGGGCAGCAGCGTCGGGGAGATCCTCGACGTCCCGATGACGGCGCACCTGCTGGGCGGCTGCGTGATCGGGGACTCGGCGCAGACCGGCGTCGTCGACGCCTACCACCGGGCGTTCGGGCACCCGGGCCTGCACGTGCTGGACGGGTCGAGCGTCGCGGCCAACCTCGGGGTGAACCCGTCGCTGACCATCACCGCGCAGGCCGAGCGCGCGATGGCGCTGTGGCCCAACCGTGGCGAGCCCGATCTCCGCCCGCCCCTCGGCGAGCCCTACCGCCGCCTCGCCCCGGTGCCGCCCGCCACCCCGGCGGTCCCCGCCCCCGCCTGACCCCGCCCACCCCACCCGCCCCACCCACGCCCGCCCGCACCGCCGCCTCGGCGACCAGCGACGGGCGACGGTTGACGGGCGGTCGAGCGATGGGTTGCGGGGTGTGGTGACAGGACGCGCTGCACGTGGGCTGACCGAGGGCTGCGCGTGCGCTGACCAGGGGCTCCACGCACGCTGAGGGCGCGCTGTGCAGCGGCGCGAACCCCCGAGCACGAGGCCCTGCTCGGCCGCCTGGCGTCCACCCTCCCTTCACCGTTCTTTCACCGGCCCGTACCGGTGAAAACCGGGTGACGGGGCCAACCTTCGGGGGTGGGGCACCAGCCCCGCACCCCTTCGGAGAGGAGCACGACCCGTGCCTTCAGCACAGCGCTCTCGCTTGGCAGCCCTGGCCCTCGGCCTGGGCGTCGCGGCACTCGTCGCGACCCCCGGCGTGGCCTCGGCGCACGGCGCGCCGCACCATCGCTCGCGACGCGAGGTGGCCACGACGACGCCGATCAAGCACCTCGTGGTGATCTTCCAGGAGAACGTCTCCTTCGATCACTACTTCGCGACATACCCGAACGCGGCCAACACCGACGGCACGACGTTCACCGCGTCGGCACACACGCCGGCCGTCGACAACCTCGCGAACGCCGGCCTGCTGACCGGCAACCCGAACGCCTACGACCCGCAGCGGCTGGGCCCGGAGCAGGCCGTGACCTGCGACCAGGACCACGGCTACTCGGCCGAGCAGAAGGCGTTCAACGGCGGGCTGATGAACCTGTTCGTGGAGAACACCTCGCGCGACACCTGCTCGAGCCCGATGTACGGCGCGCCGGGCCTGACGATGGACTACTACGACGGCAACACCGTGACGGCGCTGTGGAACTACGCGCAGCACTACGCCATGTCGGACAACTCGTACTCGACCACCTTCGGGCCGTCGACGCCGGGCGCCCTCAACCTGGTCTCCGGGCAGACGCACGGTGCGACCGCGATGACGCCGGGCGGCACCCCGACCGCCGACTCCTACGCCGTGGTCTCCCCGGACGCGAACGGCGTCGGTACCGTCATCAACGACCCGGACCCGTACTACGACGACTGCGCGAACGCCAACGGCACCAAGAGCTACAACCTCGCCGTGATGCACGGGCGCAACGTCGGTGACCTGCTCGACGCCAAGGGCGTGACCTGGGGCTGGTTCCAGGGCGGCTTCCGGCCCACCACCGCCTACGACGCGGCCACCGGCACCAAGGCCGTGTGCGGCACGAGCCACGACAACGTCGCCGGGGTGTCCTCGACGGACTACAGCCCGCACCACAACCCGTTCGAGTACTACGCCTCGACGTCCAACCCGCACCACCTGCCGCCCACCTCGGTGGCGATGATCGGGCGCACCGACCAGGCCAACCACCAGTACGACATGAGCGACTTCGACGCCGCGCTCGCCGCCGGGAACCTGCCGGCCGTGAGCTTCCTCAAGGCGCCGGCGTACCAGGACGGCCACGCGGCGTACTCCGACCCGCTGGACGAGCAGGACTTCCTGGTCAAGCAGATCAACGCGATCCAGACCTCGAGGTTCTGGAGCTCGACGGCGATCGTCGTGCTGTACGACGACTCCGACGGCTGGTACGACCACGTCGCGGCGAAGATCCTCAACGGCTCGACGGACTCGGCCCACGACGCGGCGATCTGCACGGACGCCGCTGCCACGGTCGGCGTCGCGGGTGGCTACCAGGACCGTTGCGGCCCGGGTACCCGCCAGCCGCTGCTGGTCATCTCGCCGTTCGCCAAGACGGACTACGTCGACCACACCCAGACCGAGCAGGCCTCCGTCCTCAAGCTGATCGAGGACAACTGGGGCCTGGGCCGGATCGGTGACGCGTCGGCCGACGCGCGCGCCGGGTCGCTGCTGGGGATGCTCGACTTCCACCACGCCCGCGCCCCGCGGGTGCTGCTCAACTCCGACGGCTCGGTTGCGTCCGGCCGTGACGCCGGGCACCTGCGCGGCCACGGCCACGGCCACGACCGGGACGGCGACGAGCCCGTCTGACCGCAGGGGACGGTCGGTGTGGCCGGCCGAGACTCGGGGGTGGCGGCGCGACCGTCACCCCCGAGTTGCGTCTCCGGGTGGATCATCGGCGGCGTCGCCCGCCACGTCCTCCGGCGGCAGGCCGCCGATCGCGGCCTCGGCGAGCGCCTCCGCGTCCTCCTCCATCCGGCTCTGGATGCCGGACACCATCCGCAGCGGCAGCTCGGGCACGAACCACGAGAGCAGGAACCCGACCACCAGTACCGCGGCGGCGGTGAGCATCACCAGCGCGACCGAGTCGGAGAAGCCCTGCAGGATCGGCGCCGCGAGCCGCGGGTCGAGGTGGGCGATGAACGAGGAGTCGTTGAGCGAGATGTTCGCGCTCGACGGGTTCGCCAGCGCGTCGAGCACCGGGGCGTTCGCGGGGTTGCCGGTCACCGCCTTGTCCGCCAGCGCCGCCTGGAACTCCGGGGTCTTCGCGGCGGCCTGGAACGCCGCACCGATCTTGGTCCCGACGGTGGAGAACAGGATCGAGAGGAACACGGCGGTGCCCAGCGTCCCGCCCATCTGCCGGAAGAACAGCGAGGACGACGTCGCCGTGCCCATGTCCCGTGGCGGCACCGCGTTCTGCACCGCGAGCACCAGCGGTTGGAAGCAGAAGCCCAGGCCGAACCCGAACACCGCCGAGCGCCACGCCACGTCGCTGTACAGCGACGACGGCTCGAGCTGGGAGAGCAGGTAGGCGCCCGCCACCAGGAACGCGGTCCCGGTGACCGGGAACACCTTGTACCGGCCGGTGTGGCCGACCGTCTGACCGGCGATCACCGAGGCGACCATGATCCCGCCGGTGAACGGCAGCAGGGCGAGGCCGGCCTGCGTCGGCGTCATGCCCTTGACGATCTGCAGCCACAGCGGCAGCGTCGCGATCCCGCCGAACATGCCCATCCCGAGCACGACGTTGATCATCGCGGTGCGCGAGAACGTGGCGTTGCGGAACAGCCGGAGCGGCAGCAGCGCCTCGTCCTTGGCGGCGCGCTCGGCGAGGATGAACAGCGCGATCCCGACGACGCCGAGGCCGTAGCAGAGGAACGCGACCGCGGAGGACCAGCCCCAGTCGCGGCCCTGCTCGGCGATGACCAGCAGCGGGATCAGCCCACCGGCGAGCGCGACGGCGCCCTGCCAGTCGATCCGGTGGTCGACGTGGTGCCTGGGCAGGTGCAGGACCCGGCTGATGACCACCATGCCGGCGATCCCCAGCGGCACGTTGACCAGGAAGATCCACCGCCAGCCGGTGATCCCGAACACCGTGGCGCTGTCGGCGAAGAACCCGCCGATGATCGGCCCGGCGACCGAGGAGACGCCGAACACCGCCAGGAACATCGCCTGGTAGCGCGCGCGCTCCCGGGGGCTGAGCAGGTCGCCGAGGATCGTGATGGCCAGCGACATCAGGCCGCCGCCGCCCAGGCCCTGCAGGGCCCGGTAGCCGGCGAGCTGGTACATCGAGGTGGCCGTGCCGCTGAGCAGCGAGCCCGCCAGGAACAGGCCGATCGACGTCAGGTACAGCGGCTTGCGCCCGTAGATGTCGGAGAGCTTGCCGTAGAGCGGCGTCGAGATCGTCGAGGTGATCAGGTAGGCGGTCGTGACCCAGGCCTGCAGGGTCAGGCCGTGCAGGTCGTCGCCGATGGTGCGGATCGCGGTGGCGACGATGGTCTGGTCCAGGGCGGCCAGGAACATGCCCATCATCAGCCCGCCGAGGATCGCGAGGATCTGGCGGCGGGTCGGTGGGACGAACCCGCTGTCCGCCTGGGCCGACGTACGGACGGGCGCCCCGCCGGGGGCGCCGGGTGCGACGGTGCGCACCGGTTCGGGCTGGTTCACCGGACCACATTACGTTTCGTCGCAGACACTCCGCGCTCCACGTCCAGGGTCGGAGGTCCCGTTCCGCGCGGATTCCGCCCTGGGCGTAGCGTCGGGCCACCTACCCTGGTGCGGTGACCACCACCGTGCGCGGCTCGCGCGCCCCCGCGCCGGGCCGTCCGGCGCGCGCCGACGCCGCCCACCGCCCCGTGCGTCCCGGCCTGGTGGCCGGGGCGGTCGCGGCGGTGCTGGGCGTGGTGGTCGGCACCCTCGTGGCCCAGTCGGGGACGATCGACCTGCTCGACCCCGGCACGCTGGTCCGCTGGGGCTCGCCGACCGCGACCGTGCTCACCGAGCTGGCCGGTGCGGTGACGCTGGGCGCGCTGGCGATGGCGGCGTTCGTGCTGCCCTGGCCGCCCGGTCGCGGCAAGCGGGACACCGCGCGCCGGGGCGGGTCGTCGGGCGAGCGGACGGGCACGTCGTTCACCGCGATGATGCGGGTCGCCGCCGTGTCCTCGGTGGTGTGGACCGTCTTCGCGCTCGCGGACCTGGTGCTCGGCTACGGCGCGATCGCCGGCCGGCGGCTGGACGCACCGTCGTTCGGCCCGGAGCTCGGCGTCTACGTCACGTCGATCTCGCTCGGCAAGATCGGGCTCGGCGTGGTCGCGGTCGCGGCGCTGACCAGCGTGGTCGCGGTGCTCGTGCGGACCCCGGTCGGGGCGCTGTGGACGGCGCTGCTCGCACTGGTCGCCCTGGTGCTCCAGGCCCAGACCGGCCACGCGTCCGGCGACACCAACCACGAGCTGGCCATCTCGACGATGTTCCTGCACCTGGTGGGGGCGTCGCTGTGGATCGGTGGGCTCGCGGCGATCGCGCTGGTCGCCGGGCGGCTGGGCCGGGACCTGGCGCCGACCGTCGAACGGTTCTCGACGGTGGCGCTGTGGTGCTACGTCGCGGTCGGCACCTCGGGCGCGGTCAACGCCGCGATGCGGATGGCCGACGTCGGGCAGCTGGTCACCACCACGTACGGGCGCCTGGTGCTCACCAAGATCCTGCTGATGGGTGGCCTGGGGGTGATCGGCTGGCTGCACCGGCGCCGGGTGGTCGACGCGCTGAACGCCAGGGCCGATGCGGCCGGGGCGACCGTGGACGCGGGCTCGGCGCGGGCGGCCGAGCGCGCCCCGTGGGTGTTCTGGCGCCTGGTCGCGGTCGAGCTCGTCCTGATGGGCGCGGTGTCCGGCGTGGCCGTGGCGCTCTCGGCGGCCGAGCCGCCCGTGCCGCAGACGCCGAGCGGCGAGCTGTCCCCCGCGGAGATCGTCACCGGTCACCCGCTGCCGTCGCCGCCGACGCCGGACCAGTGGCTCACCGCGTTCCGGTGGGACCTGCTGCTGGCCCTCGGCGCGCTCGCCGGGGCGGTGGTGTACCTGCGCTGGGTGCGGCGCCTGGCCGCGCGCGGGGACCGCTGGCCGGTGGGCCGGACGATCAGCTGGCTCGTCGGCATGGCGGTGTTCTTCTGGGCGACGTCGGGCGGCCCCGCCGTCTACGGGCACTTCATGATCAGCGCCCACATGGTCGAGCACATGACGCTCATGCTGATCATCCCGGTGTTCCTGGTGGTCTCCGGTCCGGTGACGCTCGCGCTGCGCGCGCTGCCCAGCCGGCACGACGGGTCCCGCGGGCCGCGCGAGTGGCTGCTGGGGATCGTGCACTCGCGGTGGGCGGGGTTCTTCGCGACGCCGATCGTTGCCGCCGCCAACTTCGCCGGCTCGATGTACGTCTTCTACTTCACCGAGCTGTTCAGGTACGCCCTGGAGACCTACATCGGGCACCTGGCGATGGTCGTGCACTTCAGCCTGGCCGGGTACATGTTCCTCAACGGGCTGATCGGCATCGACCCCGGACCCAAGCGGCCGGCGTACCCGATGAGGCTCGTCCTGCTGTTCGCGACGATGGCCGTGCACGCGTTCTTCGGCGTCGCGCTCACCATGGACACCGCCCTGCTGGTGCCCGAGTGGTACGGGCTGCTGGGCCGTACCTGGGGCCCGTCGGCGCTGGACGACCAGCGCACCGCCGGGGCGATCGTCTGGGGCATCTCCGAGCTGCCGATGCTCGCGGTCGCGATCATCCTGGCGGTGGCGTGGACCAGGGCCGACGAGCGCCACGCCAAGCGCCGCGACCGCGCGGCGGACCGGTACGGCGACACCGAGCTCGAGGCCTACAACGCCCGGCTCGCCGCGATCGCCGAGCAGGACGCCAAGCTCACCGAGCACGACCAGGGGCGCTGAGCCCGGCTCGACGGCCGGCGCCCGCTCATGCCTGGAGGACGCCCCGGACGATGCTGTCCCCGGAGTGCCCCGGGTTCCCGTCGAACGGCTCCTCGGAGATGTCGACCACGGGGTAGGCGGCCAGGTCCAGGTCGTCGGGCAGCGGGAACACGCCGTGGTCCCCGTGCAGCATCCCGAGGCTGATCAGTCGGGACACCTCGGTGTCGATGAGCCAGACCTCGTGGAACCCGCTGTCCGTCCCGGCGCCGTTCAGGGTGACGACGAGCTCGCGGGTGCCGTCCGCGGCCCTCTCGACCACGGCGGTGCCCGACGCGCCGGGCCAGTCCGGCAACGCGTCCAGCGCCGCCTGCTCGATCACCGTCGGGGCGGGGGTGCGCGTGTCCCACCAGCCCACGCCGATCCCGCCGACCACGATCCCGGCGGCGGCCGCGGCGGCGAGCCAGCCGGGCGCCACGCGGCGCCGGCCGGCACGGCGTGCCGACGGCTCCCGGGCGCCCTGCGTCCCGACGGTGGGGGTCGCAGCGCCCGGACGCACGTGGGCGGGCAGGTCCAGCTCCGCGGCGATGGCGTCCCAGACGCGCACGGGCGGCTCGACGAGCTCGGCCAGCCCGGGGCCGGCGGCGCGCGCGCGGACGACGGTGGTGGACAGCGCCTCGAGCTCGGCCGCGCAGGCCGGGCACTGGTCGAGGTGGGCACGCGCGTCCGCGTCGGCGGGCTCGCCGAGCGCGAGGAGCGCGATCAGCTCGGGCTCAAGATGCGGCACCGTCCACCTCCAACCTGTCACGCAGGCGCAGCAGGCTGCGCCGGATGTGGCTCTTGACGGTCCCCAGCGGCAGGCCGAGCCGCTCGGAGATCTGCGGGTGCGTCAGGTCCTCCCAGAAGGCCATGGCGATGATGGTCCGCTGCGGCTCCCCGAGACGGGCGAGCTCGTCGGCGACGACGATCCGGTCGGCGAGCTCGGTGGTCTCCGCAGCCGCGGCAGGCTCGACGGTAGCGCTCGCGGCCTGGGCGTCGCGGCGTTCGCGACCGCGCCGGGCGTGGGCGTCGGCGATGACGTTGCGCGTGATGCCGGTGAGCCAGGCGGCCAGCGGGCCGCGTGACGCGTCGAAGCCGGAGCGCCCGCGCCAGGCGTTGACGAACACCTGCTGCGTGACGTCCTCGGCGTCGCCGTGGTCGCCCAGCGACCGCAGGGCGAGGGTGTGCACCAGCGTGGACCAGCGGCGGTACGCCTCGGCGAGGGCGAGGTCGTCGCCGGCGACGAACGCGCGTCCGACCGCGTCGTCGTCCCAGGACGACGACGGGTGCAGGCGGGTCACCTCGCCGCTCACGGTCCTCCTCGGCCGGATGTCCGGTGCCACGTGGAGCGCCGCCATCACGGCTCCACAGGGCTCAGGTAGACGATGACGTTATCGGAGTAGTGACGCACGTCGGGCAGCCATCGTCCACCGCAGGTGACCAGGACGAGGTGCGGCGGTCCGTCCCGGAGGAAGACGTCGGGCCAGGTCACGTCGGTCTTGGGGGACGACGTCACCTCGCGGACCTCGTAGGTCGCCGTCGAGCCGTCGGCCAGCGTGACGACCGCTCCGTCGCCCGTGTTCAGGTCCCGGAGCCGGGCGAACGGGCCGAGGCCTCCCGAGGCGACCGAGTCGACGTGCGCCGCGATCACGGCTGCCCCCCGGTCGCTGCCCGGGGCCGGGCCGAAGCGGTACCACCCGGCACGATCGGCGTTCGGTGGGACCTCCATCTCGCCGTCGGGGTCGATGCCGACCGGGTCCACCGGGACCTCGACCGCGAGGGCCGGGAGCGTGAGGGCGACCGGTGCGGGCGTGTCCACGGCGGGCTGGGCGGCGAGCGAGGAGTCGCGCACCGGGATGTCGGGGACCGGAGCCGGCGGAGGGGTGCTCGACGCCGTCGCCTCGGCGGGCGCTGGGCCGGGCGCGGTCGGCGCCGACGTCGCGGCGTCCGAGGCCTGGTCCCCACCGGACCGGAGGATGCCGACGACGCCTGCCGCGAGGACGGCGCCGAGCGCCGCCGCGACGACGAGGACGAGCCTGAGGCGGGACGGGGACGGCACGGGAACCTCCTGGGTACGGGCCACGGGCGGGCGCCCCCGTCCGGATGGAGGGCACCCGCCCGCGGCGGGTGGCGGGCCGCACGCCGCGAGTGGAGGTGCGGCCCGCCGGTTCAGATGGTCAGTGCTGGTTCGAGCCCGACCGGACCACCGCGGTGCGGCGACGCAGCACGAGCGCGGCGCCGGCCAGGCCGATGGTCACCACGCCCGCGAGCAGCCAGGCGGAGCTGGTCGCGGACTCGTCGGCCAGGCCGAGCTGACCGGTCGGGACGCCGGCCGGGGCGGAGCTGTGGGTGTCCACGGTCTGCACCGCCAGCGCGAGGTTCTCGTCGGCCAGCGAGCCCCAGGCGTAGACGATCGTGTTCACGCCGTCGGAGACCGTGACGTCGGCCGGGCCGATCACCGGGTCGGTGGTCCCGGTCGCCGCGACCGCGGCGGACACGGTGCCGGCCGGCAGGTCGAGCTTCGCCTCGTCCGGGTTGGCCAGGTTGGTCACGACGGCGCTGCCACCGGCGAGGACGTCGACGGCCGGGGCCGCGGCGACGTGCCGCACGGTGAGCCGGCCCTCGCCGGCCGCGGTGGTGGCGATGTCGTTGGTGAACAGGGTCGCCGTCGGGTTGCCGTCGGCGTCGAGGTGGGCCGCGGCCGTGTAGGACATGCCGCCCTCGAGGGGCAGGTCCACGGGGCCGATCGCCGGCGAGCTGTCGTCGGCGGCGTCGGAGGCCGTGATCGCCACGGTGTACGTGCCCGGGTCCAGCTCGAGCGGGCCGGCGAGATCGCCCGGGGCGAAGTCGTCGAGCGTGCGCTCACCGTTCACGTACACGTCGACGGTGAGGCCCGGCACGCCGTGGAGCACGGACAGCGAGGCCTTGTCGTCGGTCACGGCGGCGGCGGGCAGGGCCCCGGCGAGGGCAAGGGTGAAGCCGGCTGCGCTGCCGGCGAGGAGTCGGGTGCGCATGGGGGTCCTCCTGGTTCGTGCCCGCCGAGCGGTGCCGGTCGGGCGTGGAATTCCTGACACCCCCACTACGGCCGGGGACGCCGGGTTGGATGCACCGATTCACGAATCGTTTGCGAACCGCTCCGTGGCGCGATCGCCCGGTGCCGTTTCGGGGGCGGCTGTCGGCAGGGGGGCGCACACTGGTCCGGGCGGGTGACGTGCCCGGCCGGGAGGGGGACCGGAGATGGACGACGGCCTGGAGCACGGCGCGGCCCGCGCCCTGAAGACCGAGCTGGCCGGCTTCGTGCAGGAGCTGCTGGAGCGCCGCGTCGAGGCCTCGGCGGTTCGGGCCAGGGCCGGGGTGGCGCTGGGGCTCGCACCGCAGCCCGACGGGAGCTTCGGCCTCGCGGTCCGCTACCGGCTCGGCGTGCCGACGGCGCGGATGGTGGCGCGCCGGGTCGCCGAGCAGGCCGGCCCGGTGGCCGACGTGCGTCGCACCGGGCGGATCGCGCCGCTCGGGCCGGTGGGCCCTCGACCTCCGGTGATCACGGCGCAGGCGGCCGGTGAGACGGGGCGGGTGCGCCCGCTGCGGCCGGGGGTGTCGATCGCGCACGTCACGGTGACCGCCGGGACGCTCGGCGCGTTCGTGCTGGTGGACGACGCGGTGTGCGCGTTGTCCAACTACCACGTGCTGGTCGGCTCACCGTCGGCCAGGATCGGTGACCACGTGCTCCAGCCGGGCCCGTACGACGGCGGGCTGGACCCGCAGGACAAGGTGGGCGAGCTCGCCGGGTTCGCACCGCTGAGCCATGGCGGCCGCTTCGTGGTCGACGCCGCGTACGCCCGGCTCGACGACCCGCACGTCGACCCCACCTACCCGGTCGGCTCGGTGACGACCACGGCGGCGCCGGTCGGGGCCTGGGAGGTCGAGAAGATCGGTCGGACCACCGGCGTCACGCGTGGTCGGATCACCGCGATCGAGCTGGACGACGTCGTGGTCGGCTACGGCGACGAGCTCGGTGAGCTCACGTTCGACGACCAGATCGAGGTGGAGGGCCTGGGCGTCGCGCCGTTCTCGCGCGGCGGGGACAGCGGGTCGCTGGTGTACCGGGTGGGCGGCCTGGAGGTTCCCGGGCCGGCCGCCGCGCCGGACCTGGACGGTTCCGGTTCGCCGGCCGACGACTGCGAGCCGGATGCCGAGTCCGATCCGAACCCCGCGGTGGGGCTGCTCTTTGCCGGGTCGGAGACCGGGGGCGAGAATGGTCGGGGGCTGACCTACCTCAACCCGATCGGGCGGGTGCTCGACGCGCTCGGGGCCAGGCTGGTCGGCTCGTCGGCCGGGTAGGGCGCCGAGCGACGCCGGCCCGGCAGGAGCGAGGTGCGCGATGGCCGACCTGCAACGGGCTCGGCGGGCCAAGTCCCGGCTTCGTGCGCACCTGCAGGACCAGGCAGGGGTGTGCGGCGTCGGCCTGGTGCCGCACGACGGCGACTGGTGCGTGCGGGTCAACGTGGTCCGCGAGGCGGACCGCGAGGCGGTGCCCCGGGAGGTCGCCGGGGTGACGGTCGAGGTCCGTGTGGTCGGCGCCGTGCACCCTCAGCGCTGAGCCGCGGGTCCCAGCCCCGTCGCGGGCGCGCCCGCTACCGTCACGCCATGCCGCTCTTCCGCCGTTCACCGTCCCCCGACGAGGTGCGTGCCCGCCAGGACGCTGCGATCGACGCGTTCTGGGCGTGGTGGGGCGCCGAGGGCGCCGCGCGGGCCGCCCGGCTGTTCGACGGTGAGGGGCAGCCCGACGAGCTGAGCCGCCTCGCGGAGGACGTCGGTGCGCGGGTCCAGGCGATCGCGCCGTTGGCGTTCGACCTGAGTTGGGTCAATCGGCTTAGTGCCTTGCGGTGGGGTTCGTGATGGCGGCG
>JAHLLI010000020.1 GCA_020444245.1 Actinomycetales bacterium | reverse complement strand
GGTCTCCTCGGCGGGAGCCTCAGCAACCGGGGTCTCCTCGGCGGGAGCCTCAGCAACCGGGGTCTCCTCGGCGGGAGCCTCAGCAGCAGGCGCCTCAGCACCCGGGGTCTCAGCGGCGGCGGCAGCGGCATCGCCGGCACCGGCGAGGAGCTCGCGCTCCCACTCGGCGAGCGGCTCGGCCTCGGCCGGGGCTTCGCCCTCGGTGGCGGCGGCGCGGGCGCTGTGCCGCGCGATGAGACCCTCGGCCACGGCGTCGGCGACCACCCGGGTGAGGAGCGTCACCGAGCGGATCGCGTCGTCGTTGCCGGGGATCGCGTAGTCCACGAGATCGGGATCGCAGTTGGTGTCCAGGATCGCGACCACCGGGACGCCGAGCTTGCGCGCCTCGTCGACGGCCAGGTGCTCCTTGTTGGTGTCGACGATCCACACCGCGGACGGCACCTTGGCCATGTCGCGGATGCCGCCCAGCGTCTTGGCGAGCTTGTCCTTCTCGCGACGCATGATGAGCAGCTCCTTCTTGGTGAAGCCGCTGCCCGCCACGTCGTCGAAGTCGATCTCCTCGAGCTCCTTGAGCCGCTGGAGTCGCTTGTTGACGGTCTGGAAGTTGGTGAGCATGCCGCCCAGCCAGCGCTGGTTCACGTAGGGCATGCCGACGCGGGCGGCCTGCTCGGCCACCGGCTCCTGGGCCTGCTTCTTGGTGCCGACGAACAGCACCGAGCCGCCGCGGGAGACGGTCTCCTTGACGAAGGAGTACGCCCGGTCGATGTGGGTGAGGGTCGACTCGAGGTCGACGATGTAGATGCCGTTGCGCTCGGTGAGGATGAACCGCTTCATCTTCGGGTTCCACCGACGGGTCTGGTGCCCGAAGTGGACGCCACTCTCGAGCAGCTGGCGCATGGTCACGACGGCCATGGCACGTTCCTTCCGGCGCGGCCCTGGGCCGCGCACCTGCTGGCGGGCCGCTGGGTGCAGCCCTGGTCGGGTTGTCGGCGGCGGTCGGGTGACCGGGCGCCCCTGGTGCCCGCGGTGCCGGCGCCGCCGAGGCGGACCGCTGCCGGAACTCGCTCCCGCCGACCGGCGAACCGGCGTGGTGACGGGATGAGGGCACGCGATGTCACCCGGACGAGCCGGGTGCGCCGACCATCGTAGCCGACCCACCGCCCCGCGGACGCCCGCCTCGTCCACAGGGCGCCGGGACCACCCGGCCCGGCTGGCCGGATGCGGGCGACGATCCCCCCGTGACGGAGAAGGCCGGGCCGAGGGGCGCGTCGCGAGCGACGCCGCGCAGGGCGCTGGCGGCCGGGGCGGTGGCCCTGTGGTGGGCCTCCGGGGTCGGCGCGCTCGGCGTCGCCGCGGCCACCGGGCCGGCGGGGGCCCCGGGAGTGGGCATCCCCGGCGCGTCGGCCGTCACAGCGGCGCCGCCCGCGGGGACGACGAGCACGGGGTACCGCCCGCCGGTCGAGGGGGCAGTGACCCGGCTGTTCGACCCGCCCGTGATCCGCTGGGGCTCGGGGCACCGCGGCGTCGACCTCGCGGCCACGCTCGGGTCCGAGGTGCGCTCCCCCGGTGCCGGCGTGGTCGCCTTCGCCGCGCCGGTGGCGGGCCGCGGCGTCGTCACCGTGCTCCACGACGACGGGCTCCGGTCCAGCCTCGAACCCGTCGACGCCGTCGTCGCGCCGGGCGACCGGGTTGAGCGCGGCACGGTGCTGGGCACGCTCCAGGACCGAGCCGGCCACGACGGGGTGCACTGGGGGGTGCGCGACGGTGAGGCCTACCTGGACCCGTTGAGCCTGCTGACCCGCGCCTCGCCGGTGGTCCTGCTGCCGCCGGCCGGCTAGGTCAGACCCGCTCGGCCTCCTGCAGGTAGGTGCGCAGGCGCAGCATCGCCGCGGTGTGCATCTGGGAGATCCGGGACTCGGTCACGCCGAGCACCCGGCCGATCTCCGCCAGGGTCATGTTCTCGTAGTAGTAGAGCACCAGGACGATCTTCTCCCGCTCGCCCAGCCGCTCGATCGCCCGGGCCAGCAGGAGCTTGGTCTCCTGCGCCTCGACGCTGCCCTGCGGGTCGACCGCACCGGTGTCCTCGAGGGTGTCCAGCAGGGACAGCGCGTCGCCGCGCTCCGAGCCGGCCCCGAGCAGCTCGTCCAGCGCGGCTACGTTCACCGTGGCCAGCTGGGAGAACACCCCGCGCAGCTCGTGGACGCTGATCGAGAGCCGGTCGGCGACCTCGTCCTCGCTCGGTGCCCGGTGCAGCTCGGACTCGAGCTCGGCGAACGCGCGGTCGACGGCACGTGCCTTGGTGCGCACCGACCGCGGGATCCAGTCGATCGCGCGTAGCTCGTCGATGATCGCGCCGCGGATCCGCGAGCTGGCGTAGGTCTCGAACTTCACGGCGCGGTCGGTCTCGTACTTCTCGATGGCGTCGATCAGCCCGAACATCCCGTAGGACACCAGGTCCGACTGCTCGACCGAGGTCGGCAGGCCCGCGCCGACCCGGTTGGCGACCATCGTCACCAGCGGGGCGTAGTGGAGGATCAGCACCTCGCGGGCGTTGCGGTCACCCGTCGACTTGAACAGCTCCCAGGTCGCGTCGACCGGAGAGCCGGTGGGAGACGTCGTCGCGAGCGTCCCGTCCGTCGCGTCCGTGGTGCCGGCCTCGCCGTCGACGTCGACCGCCGAGCCGGCGACCTCCTCGGCCGCGCCCGAGGCAGCGCTCGACGTCGCGGCATCCGGGCCGTCCTGGGACGGTCCACCGCGCTCGGCGTGCGCCTCGCTCGACATGCGTTGATCCTGTCAGGCTCGTGGGTGTGCTTGCAGGTAGGACGCGCGGAGTCGGTCCGCCGTCACGTGGGTGTATCGCTGTGTGGTCGCCAGACTGGCATGTCCGAGCAGCTCCTGCACCGAACGCAGGTCCGACCCACCCTGCAGCAGGTGGGTCGCCGCGGTGTGACGCAGCGCGTGCGGCGCCACGTCGTCGACGCCCGCGAGCGCCGACGCCTGGTGCACGGCGGTGCGCAGCTGGCGCGGGTCCGCCCGGCCACCACGCACACCGAGCAGGAGTGCCGGTCCGGAGCCGGATCGGGCCAGCTGCGGGCGCCCGCGCGCGAGCCACGCCTGCAGCGCCCGGGCAGCCGGCGCGCCGAAGGGCACGACGCGTTCCTTGCCGCCCTTGCCCATCACGCGCACGAGGCGCTGGCCGAGGTCGACGTCGTCGACGTCCAGGCCGGCCGCCTCGCTGACCCGCACGCCCGTCGCGTACAGCAGCTCGACCAGGGCCCAGTCCCGCAGGGCCACCGGGTCGCCGTCGGCCGCCGTCTCACGGGCCGACTCCACCAGCCGGGTGGCCGGACCCACGGCCAACGCGGTCGGCAGCGCCGGGCGGGGCTGTGCCGTGACGAGCCGGGCGGCCGGGTCGTCGGCCACGAGGCCCTCCTCGTACGCCCAGGCATAGAAGCACCGCACCGCCGCGCCGCGGCGCGCGATGGTCGAACGACTCAGCCGCGCCGCGACCATCGACCCGAGCCAGGACCGCAGCAGCGCCAGGTCGACCCGGTCCCACGCGACCCCGCGCCTTCCGGCGAAGGCGACGACGTGACGGACGTCCCCGAGGTAGGCGCGGACGGTGTGCGGCGACAGTCCCCGGCCGGCCGAGAGGTGCACGCCGAACCGCGCCACGGCCTCCGTGGCCGCGAGGTCCGTCTCGGGATCTGCCACCTGCATGCCACTACCGTGGCCTGTCGCGGCGCGAGTCACAAGGCGACAACCCGTGACATCACTCAGGTCGGGACCCGACAGGCGTCGCGCTCCGACGGCTCAGGCGGGTCGCGCAGGTCGCGACCGGCGCCAGCGTCCCGCGCGCTGGGAGGCACACCCGGCCAGCTCCAGGCCTCCGAGAGCCGCGAGCACGTCGGCGACGCCGAGCCCGCACATCCGGGTCAGCGCGTCCACCGACCGCTCCCCGCGCACCGGGAGCGCGTCGTGGACGATGCGCTCGTGCGGGCCGAGCCCGTCGGTGGGGAGGCTCACGTCCGGAACGGCGGCCGGCGTGCCGTCCAGCAGCTCGAGCACCTCAGCGGCGTCGGTCACGCATGCCGCGCCGTCGCGCAGCAGGCGGTGGCAGCCGGCTGAGGCGGCCGAGGTCACCGGCCCCGGCACCGCGGCGACCGGGCGCAGGAGACCGACGGCGTGCCCGGCCGTGCTCAGCGCGCCTGAGCGCCACGCCGCCTCCACGACCACCGTCACCGCGCCGGCGGCCGCGATCAGCCGGTTGCGCAGCAGGAACCGGTGCCGACTAGGCGGGTGCCCGGGCGGGACCTCCGAGACCACCGCGCCGGACTCCGCGACCGCGGCCAGGAGCCTGGCGTTGCCCGCCGGGTACGGCCGGTCCAGGCCGGCGGCGAGCACGGCGACCGTCCGACCGTGCGCGGCCAGGGCGGCGCGATGCGCGACCGCGTCGATGCCGAACGCCCCGCCGCTGACCACGCACACCCCGGCGTCCGTCAGGCCGGCCGCCAGCTCGCCGGCGACGTGCTGGCCGTAGGGGGTCGCGGCCCGCGCCCCGACCACGGACACCGCGCGCGCCAGCAGCTCGGCCGGGTCCTGGCCCAGGACCCACAGGCACATCGGCCGGGCTGGGCCGAGGTCGTCCAGCGGCACCGGCCACTGCGGTTCCCCCGGCACCACGAGCCGGCCGCCGAGCCTGGCCAGCCAGTCCAGCTGACCGCGGGCGGCGTCCGGGACCCACCGGCGCGCCCAGCCGTCCACGGAGCGCCTCAACCGCTCCCGGCTCGCGTCGCCGAACGCGGGCAACGCCGCGCGCTCACCGTCCCGCGCCGCCCGCTCGACCAGGGCCAGCGCCTCCTGCGGACCGAGTGCGGCGACCAGCGCCCCCGCCACCGGGTCGCCCGGTTCGACGAGCCCGCTCCATGCCGCCCGCGCCTCGCGTTCGTTCACGTGCCCGCCTGACCACGCGTGCGCAGCGCGACGGCCCGGCCGATGTCCTCGACGCTCGGCACGCGCCGGCCCGCGAGGTCGGCGAGGGTCCACGCGACCCGCAGCACCCGGTCGGCGCCGCGCAGGCTCAGGGTCCCGCCGTCCATCGCGGTCTCGACCAGCCGGGTGTCCGGCGGTGCACCCGGCCCACGCAGCCAGCGTCCCGGGACCTCGGCATTGGTCCGCCACCCGGTCCCCGCGAGACGGTGCGCCGCGCGATGCCTGGCCTCGGCGACCCGGCCGGCCACGGTGGCCGTCGACTCGCCCGCCCCGACCGAGCGCTCCACGCGGGTCACCGGCAGCACGTCGACCTGCAGGTCCACCCGGTCCAGCAACGGCCCGGACAGGCGCGAGAAGTACCGGCGGCGCGCCAGCGGCGTGCACGTGCACTCCAGACCCTTGCCCACCGAGTTGCCGCACGGGCACGGGTTGGCCGCCATGACCAGCTGGAACCGTGCCGGGTACCGCGCCGAGCCCGCCGCGCGGTGCAGCACCAGCTCACCGTGCTCCAGCGGCTGACGGAGGGTCTGCATCACCTGCGGCGCGAACTCCGGCGCCTCGTCCATGAACAGGACCCCGAGGTGCGCCCGGGACGCGGCGCCCGGCCGGGGCAGCCCCGAGCCCCCACCGATCACGGACGCAGGCGTCGCGGTGTGGTGCGGGTTCTCGAACGGCGGCCGGCGCAGCAGCCCGTCGCCGGGCCGGAACGTCCCGGCGATCGAGTGGATCGCCGTGACCTCGACGGCGTCGCGGTCGTCCAGGTCCGGCAGCAGGCCGGGCAGCCGGGCGGCCAGCATCGTCTTGCCGGTGCCCGGCGGCCCGGTCATGAGCAGGTGGTGCCCGCCGGCGGCCGCGACCTCCAGTGCGTGACGCGCCGCGCCCTGGCCGATCACGTCCGACAGGTCCCCGGTCGCTGCCGGGCCCGGAGCCTCCGGCTCGGCCCGGGCTGCGGGTGGCAGGTCCGGGAGCACGACGTCCGCCCCGTACCCGTGCAGCACCTCGGCCAGCGACGTGGCGGGCACCACCTGCGCGCCGGGCACCAGCGCCGCCTCGGCCTCGTCGGCTGCGGCCACCACCACCCGCGTGCATCCGGCGGCCACGGCGGCTGCGACGGCCGGCAGCACGCCGCGCACGGGCCGTACCCGCCCGTCCAGCCCCAGCTCGCCGAGGTGCACCGTCCGCGCGGCCAGCTCGGCGTCGGGGCAGGCGCCCGCCCCGACCATGGTCGCCACCGCGATACCCAGGTCGAACCCCGATCCGGCCTTGGGCAGCGCCGCAGGCGAGAGGTTCACGGTGATCCGGCGCGTCGGCCAGGACAGCCCGCTCGAGGTCACCGCCGCGCGCACCCGGTCACGGGCCTCGCTCAGCGCCGCGTCGGGCAGCCCCACCAGGGTGAGGCCGGGGAGCTGGGCGGCCAGGTGCGCCTCGATCTCCACGAGGTGACCGGTCAGCCCGACCAGTGCCACCCCGAGGGCACGGCCCAGGCTCACAGCACGCCCCGCAGGTGCTCGAAGCGGGCCTCACCACCGCGGTCGGTGCGCACCGCGACCACGTCGACCCGCACGGCCCCGGCGCGGACCTCGTGCTCGGCGAGCCACTGACCTGCCAGCCGCCGCAGCCGGGCGAGCTTCGCCGGGGTCACGGCCTCGGCAGGGTGTCCGAACCCTGGGCCGCTGCGGGTCTTGACCTCGACCACGACGAGCTCGCGGCCGTCCATCGCCACCACGTCGAGCTCACCGCGTGTGCCGCGCCAGTTGCGGTCCAGCACCTGCCACCCGGCCGCGGCCAGACGCTCGGCGACGAGCCGCTCGCCGTACCTGCCCAGCTCGTCCTTGGCTGCCACGCGACCACCTCCGGCCACCACGGTGGCGGCGCAGGACGAGGTTCGGGAACGAGGTACCGCGGACCTGGGGACAGCCCAGCAGGATCGGGGGCTGGGGACGGCGGGGCGCGCCCGCGGGGCGACCGCCCCACGCCGTCAGCGCCGGAAGCCGCCCTCCGGCACGTCGAGATCCGCCTTGGCGAGCTCCTCGACGTTGACGTCCTTGAACGTCACCACACGCACCGCGCGCACGAACCGCGCGGAGCGGTACACGTCCCACACCCAGGCGTCGCCGAGGGTGAGCTCGAAATACACCTCGCCGGCCGCGGACCGGACCTGCAGGTCCACCTGGTTGGCCAGGTAGAACCGCCGCTCGGTCTCCACCACGTACGAGAACAGACCGACGACGTCGCGGTACTCGCGGTACAGCGCGAGCTCCATCTCGGTCTCGTAGTTCTCGAGGTCCTCTGCGCTCACGGCTCCATGATGGACCATGCGGCGGCCCTGGCCTCGCCGGGGTCCGTACCCGGCAGGTGCCAGCTGCGCCGGTGCAGCGGGCTGGGACCGTGCTCGCGCAGGGCGGCGAGGTGCTCGGGGGCGCCGTAGCCCTTGTTCTCCTCCCAGCGGTAGGCCGGGTGCTCGGCGGCGTGCGCGACCATCAGCGCGTCCCGCTCGCACTTGGCCAGCACGCTCGCCGCGGCCACCGACGAGCAGCGCTGGTCCGCCTTGACCCTGGTGCGCACGAGGGGCGCCGCCACCGGCGCCGGCAGCTCCCACAGCTCGAGCTCACCGCGGTCCGCCGCACCGGTGAGCCAGTCGTGCGAGCCGTCCAGCAGCACCACGTCGGCGTCCAGCCCCATGCCCGCCAGCGCCCGCAGCCCGGCGATCCGCAGCGCGGCCACGATCCCGTACGCGTCGATCTCGGCCGGCGACGCGTGCCCGACCGCGCGGGCCAGCCCCCAGCGGCCCAGGGCCGGTAGCAGTGCCCGGCGGGCGGCCGGCGTCAGCAGCTTGGAGTCCGCCACCCCGCGCGGCCCGGACCGGGTGGTCAGGTCGACGGCGACCGCACCGACGCTCACCGGCCCGGCCAGCGCCCCCCGGCCGACCTCGTCCATGCCGACCACCACGCGTGCACCGGCCCGGAGCAGCTCCCGCTCCATGCGCAGGTCCGGACGCGGTCTGGTCATGGCCCCGTGGCGCTCGGCACGTCGGCGAAGGTGGCGCCGGGGTTGCGTAGCAGCGAGAGCCGGTCCAACGGCCACAGGGTGATGAACGCGACGCCCACCACGTCGGACAGCGGCACGGCACCGCCGCCCGGGTTGCCCTGGTGGTACCGGGAGTCCTCGGAGTTCTGGCGGTTGTCGCCCATCACCCACAGGTAGCCCTCGGGCACCGTGACGTCGAAGTCGATCTCACTGGGCACGGCGCCGGCCGCGAGGTAGGGCTCGTCGATCGAGACCCCGTTGACCTGGAGGCGGCCCTGCTCGTCGCAGCAGACCACGTGGTCCCCCCCGACCCCGATGACCCGCTTGATGAGGTGCTCACCGGAGTCCTGCGGCAGCAGGCCGATGTAGGTCAGCACGGACGCGAAGAACTCGCTCGCCGGCGAGCCGGAACGCGGGGGTGGCGGGGGCAGCCACCCACCGGGGTCCTTGAACACCACGATGTCGCCGCGGTGCACCTGGAGCGGGCCCGGCGCGAGCTTGGTGACCATGACGCGGTCGCCGATCTCCAGGGTCTGCTCCATCGAGCCGCTGGGGATGTAGAACGCCTGGGCCAGGTAGGTCTTGATGACCAGGGACAGCACGATCGCGCTGACCAGGATGATCGCCGTCTCGCGCACAACGAGGAACCAACCGCTGGGCTCGTGCCCTCCTCGGTGCGCCGCGACGTGGTTGGGCGCGGGCTCGTCGGTCACGCGTCCACTCTGCCATGCCGTCCTGGGAACCATGGACGCCCGTCCAGCCGTGGCGGACCGCCGGGCAGGAGCCGCAGACGCCGACGGGCGGCCCCCGTCACCGGTGGGCCGCCCGTCCGAGACGTGCGTCAGCGCGCGACGCTCTCGCGCTTCTCCTTGATCTTCGCCTTCTTGCCGCGCAGCTTGCGCAGGTAGTACAGCTTCGCGCGGCGCACGTCACCGCGGGTGACGACCTCCATCGAGTCGATCGACGGGGAGTGCACCGGGAAGGTGCGCTCCACGCCGACGCCGAAGCTGATCTTGCGGACCGTGAAGGTCTCGCGGACACCCCCGCCGGAGCGACGGATGACCACGCCCTGGAACGCCTGGATCCGGGAACGGTTGCCCTCGACGACCTTCACGTTCACCTTGAGGGTGTCGCCGGGCCGGAAGTCGGGGATGTCGTCGCGCAGCGAGGCCGCGTCGACGGCGTCGAGAATGTTCATGACTCTCCTTGCGCCCCTGCCACGGGTCAGACACGCGGATCAGGCCGGGCATGGCGCCCGACGAGTGCGAGACGTGTGGGCCCTCGATCGCCGCCTCCCCCGTGGCAGAGGTACGGCAGGCGCACACCGACCCACAAGTCTGCCACAGCGCCGGGCCCGGCAGCGAAGCGGCGGTCCTCAGGCCCCGTCGCCGGGCTCGTCGCCGGAGTCGTCGCGCACCGGGCCGGGGGCCTGCGCACGCAGAGCCGCGTCCAGCGCCGCGCGGTCGGCCGCGTCGAGCTCGTCGGGGTCCAGCCGCGCCACCAGGTCGGGCCGGCGCAGCGCTGTGCGTTCCAGCGCGCGGTCCCGCCGCCACCGGGCGATCCGCGCGTGGTGGCCCGAGACCAGCACCTCGGGCACGTCGAGGCCGCGCCAGGACGGCGGCCGGGTGTACACGGGGTACTCCAGCAACCCGGCCGCGCCGTGGGACTCCTCGACGAGGGACTCGGGGTTGCCGACCACGCCGGGCAGCAACCGCGCGACCGCCTCGACCACGACCAGCGCGGCGACCTCCCCGCCGTTCAGCACGTAGTCGCCGATCGACAGCTCGCTCACCCGCACGTCGCGACCGCGGTAGTGCTCGGCGACGCGTGCGTCGATGCCCTCGTAGCGGCCGCACGCGATCACCAGGTGCTCGGCGCCGGCCAGCCGCTCGGCGGTGCGCTGGGTGAAGACGTCGCCGGACGGGGTCGGGAGCACCAGCTCCGCGCCCGGGGTCAGCAGGTCGTCGATCGCCGCGCCCCACACGTCCGGGCGCATGACCATGCCCGCGCCGCCGCCCATCGGCGAGTCGTCGACGGTGCGGTGCCGGTCGGTGGTCCAGCCGCGCAGGTCGTGCACGGCGAGCTCGAGGATCCCGGCCTCGCGCGCCTTGCCCACCAGGGACAGCTCGAGCGGGGCCAGGTACTCCGGGAAGATCGTGACGACGTCGACCCGCACGTCACTCCTCCGGCAGGTCGAGGTCCGGCTCCCCCACCCCGGCCAGCAGCCCGGCCGGCGGGTCGAGCACCACGCGCCCACCGGCCACGTCGACCGTGGGCACGATCGCCCGCACGAACGGCACCAGCGACCGGGTGCCGTCGGTCTCGCGCACCACGAGGGCGTCCTGCGCGGGCAGGTGCTCCAGCCCGACGACCTCGCCCACCACCGTCCCGTCGGCCAGCTCGGCGCGCAGCCCGGCGAGCTCGTGCGGGTACCACGCGTCGTCCTCGTCGGAGTCCGCGGCCTCGACCAGCAGCTCGACCCCGCGCAGCGCCTCGGCGGCCGTGCGGTCGCCGACGCCCTCGAACGTCAGGTACCAGCGCTGGCCCTGACGCCGTGCCCCGGCGACCACCAGCGGCCCCCGCTCGCTGTCCAGCCGGGAGCCCACCGCGAAGCGGTCGGCCGGGTCGTCGGTGCGGACGTCGACCGCGACCTCGCCGCGCAGACCGTGGGCGCGTCCGACCGTGCCAACCGCGAGCTGCACGACGACCTCCTGGGAAGACGGGACCGGGCCCGGCCCCAGGGTAGGGGTCCGGGCCCGGAGGCTGGCGGGTTCAGTGCCGGTCGACGTCCACGACGTCCACCCGCACCGACCCCGTGCCGAGCGCGCCGACCACTGTGCGCAGGGCACGTGCGGTCCGCCCCGACCGGCCGATCACGCGGCCCAGGTCCTCGGGGTGGACGTGCACCTCGAGCACCTCGCCGCGCCGGACCGTGCGCGCGCGGACGCGCACGTCGTCGGGGTGGTCGACGATGCCCCGCACCAGGTGCTCGAGCGCGTCGGCCAGCATCAGGCCTCGGTCTCCTCGGCGACCGGCTCCTCGGCGGCAGGCTCTTCGGCGACCGGCTCCTCGGCGGCGGGTTCCGCGGCCTTGGCGGCCTTCTCCGCGGCCTTGGCCTTGGCCTTCTCGGCGGCGTCCGCGGCGGCCTTGACGGCGTCGGCGGCGCTGACCTCGGCGGCCCTGCCCTTGAGGGTCCCCTCGGTGCCGGGCAGACCCTTGAAGGTCTGCCAGTCGCCGGTGAGCTTGAGGATCGCGAGCACCTGCTCGGTCGGCTGAGCGCCGACGCCGAGCCAGTACTGCGCCCGAGCCGAGTCGACCTGGATGAACGAGGGGTCCTCGGTGGGGTGGTACTTGCCGATCTCCTCGATCACGCGGCCGTCCCGCTTGGTGCGGGAGTCGGCGACGACGATGCGGTAGTACGGCGCCCGGATCTTGCCGAGGCGCTTCAGACGGATCTTGACGGCCACTGGTGTGGGGTCTCCTGGTTCTGCGTGGGTGGTCCGGGTTGGCCTCCCCGTGGGGCGAGGGAGCCGAGCGGACCGAGGACGCGACGCACGGACGGGTAGAGGGGCCGACCGGGCCGAGTACAGCGGCACATTGTGCCAGACCGCGTCGGTTCCGGTCACACCGGGTGCGTGCGCCCGGGCGATCGGACCGGGCGCGACATGTCCGTAGCCTCCGGGCGGGCCTCAGCGGCCGAGGAACTTCTCCATCCCGGGCGGCAGCTCGACCTTGCTCGGATCGGCCTTCTGCTGAGCCCCGCCCAGACCGAAGGCCGAGCCGGGCGCCGACGGCGCCGCCTCGCGCCGCTGGGAGGCCTCTCGCTCCTGCTGGGCGCGCTTGGCGGGGTTGCCCGAGCGGCCCTTGACCTTGCGCTGGGCCTGCTGGCGACCCTTGGACTTCTTGCCGCCCATGCCCGGCAGGTTCCCCATCCCGGGAGGCATGCCGCCGCTCTTGGCCATCTGGCGCATCATCTTCTGCGCGCCGGCGAAACGCTCGAGCAGCTGGTTCACGTCCGTCGCGGTCGTGCCCGAACCCTTGGCGATCCGGGCCCGGCGCGAGCCGTTGATGATCTTCGGTGCCTCCCGCTCGGCTGGGGTCATCGAGCGCACGATGGCCTCGATCCGGTCGACCTCGCGCTCGTCGAAGTTCTCGATCGCCTCCCGCATCTGCCCCATCCCGGGCAGCATGCCGAGCATCTTCTTCATCGAGCCCATCTGCCGCAGCTGCTGCATCTGGACCAGGAAGTCGTCGAGTGTGAAGTCCTCGCCGGCGGCCAGCTTGCCGGCCATCGCCTCGGCCTGCTCGGCGTCGAAGGCCTTCTGCGCCTGCTCGATGAGCGTCATGACGTCGCCCATGTCGAGGATGCGCGAAGCCATCCGGTCGGGGTGGAACACCTCGAAGTCGGTGAGCTTCTCGCCGGTCGACGCGTACATGATCGGCTGGCCCGTGACGCTGGCCACCGACAGCGCCGCGCCGCCGCGGGCGTCGCCGTCCAGCTTGGACAGCACCACGCCCGTGAAGCCCACACCCTCGGCGAACGCCTGCGCGGTCGTGACCGCGTCCTGGCCGATCATCGCGTCAACCACGAACAGGGTCTCGTCCGGCTGCACCGCGTCACGGATGTCCGCGGCCTGCTGCATCATCTCGGCGTCCACGCCGAGCCGGCCAGCGGTGTCGACGATCACCACGTCGTGGAGCTTGGTGCGGGCCTCCTCGACGCCGTCCCGCGCGACCTTGACCGGGTCGGCCTTCTTGGACCGCTCCCACCAGCGGCGGCCCTCCTCGGTCTGCTCGCCCTCGTCGCTCGCGCCGGGGTGCGGCGCGAAGACCGGGACGCCGGCCCGCTCGCCGACCACCTGGAGCTGGGTGACCGCGTTCGGGCGCTGCAGGTCGGCCGCGACCAGCAGCGGGGTGTGCCCCTGCTCGCGCAGGTGCAGCGCGAGCTTGCCGGCGAGCGTGGTCTTGCCCGCACCCTGCAGACCGGCGAGCAGGATCACCGTCGGCGGGTTCTTGGCGAGGCGAAGCGCCCGCTGCTGCCCGCCGAGGATCGCGATGAGCTCCTCGTGGACGATGCTGACGACCTGCTGCGCCGGGTTGAGCGCCTGGGAGACCTCTGCGGACAGCGCGCGCTCGCGCACGGTGCTCGAGAACTCGCGCACCACGGGCACGGCGACGTCGGCGTCGAGCAGCGCGCGACGGATCTCGCGGATCGTCGCGTCGATGTCGGCCTCGGAGAGCCGTCCCTTGGTCCGCAGGTTCTTGAACGTCGCGGACAGGCGGTCGGACAGGGTGGCGAACACTCAGACCTCACCGTTGGTACGGGCACGGGTCCCCACAGGTTACCTGCGCAGAACGTCCTCCCGAGATCGGCGCTTCTCGGCCCGGACCGCGCAGACCCGCGTCGGATCCGGCCGAGAAGCGCTGATCTTGGTTGGGGGCGGGGCTACCCGGCCAGCGCCGCGCGCGCCCTGGAGGTCAGGTCGTCGACCAGGCGGGCCCGCCACGGCGTCCAGGTGGTCGGCCCGGCGGCCGAGGCGTCGGCCTCGGTGAGGGCGCGCAGCACCTCGAGCAGGTCCGCACGGTGGTCGACGGCCTCGAGCAGGGTCGCGACAGTCGCGGGGTCCTCGGGATCCTCCTGGGTGGCCAGGTCCGCGAGCGTGAGGTGGTGGTGCACCAGGAGCCCCACATCCCGCGCCTCGGCAGGCTCGAAGCCCATCCGGAGCACCACGGTGGGGGCGATCTCGGCGCCGGCCAGGCTGTGGTCGGACGCGCCTCGCACCTTCCCGATGTCGTGCAGGATGGCCGTCACGAGCAGCAGGTCCCGCCGCAGGTCCCGCTCGCTCTTGTGGCGGCTCGCCCGCACTGCCGTCTCCACCAGGTGCCGGTCGACGGTGTGCCGGTGGATCGGCGAGCGCTGCGGCCGGTTGCGCACCGCCGCCCACTCCGGGATCCAACGCGTGACCACCCCGGCCAGGTCGAGCGTCTCCCAGACCGGGATCTGCGCCGTCCCCGCGCCCAGCAGCGCCAGGAGGTGCTGGCGGGCCACGGCGGGCCAGGGCTCGGGCAGGTCCGGGGTCCGGGCCAGCGAGCTCACCGTCACGGGGGACAGCGGCAGGCCCGTGCGGGCCGACGTCGCAGCGGCCCGCAGGCCGAGCAGCGCGTCGTCCTCGGGCCGCACCCCGGCGGCGAGCACGAGCTCCCCGTCGTGCTCGACCAGGCCCTCGCCCACCGAGCGCAACCGCGGCGCCAGACGACGGCCCCGCACCAGCACGGGCCTGCGCAGCGACGGGCGCTCGAGGGCCTGGCGCGCGTGGCGCACGGTGGTGTCCAGCGCGTGCGAGACGGTGCGGCCGGCCTCGGCGAGCCCGGCCAGGAGCTCGTCCGCGTCGTCGGCTCCGACCAGCTCGGCGACCTCGTCCTGGTCGACCCGTAGCAGCCGGTTCGTGGGCCGACGAGTGGCCACGTGGAGCGCGTCGCGCACGTCGAGCAGGTGGGCGTAGGCATCGTCGATCGCGCCGTGCGGTCGGTCGGTCAGCCAGGTCGCGGCGAGCGCGAACACCACCACGGCGTCCCTGATGCCGCCCCTGGCCTCCTTGAGGTCCGGTTCGACGAGGTAGGCCAGCTCCCCCGATCGCTCGGCACGAGACCTGGTGGAGGACAGCAGCTCCGGCAGGCGCCGACGGGCCGCCGAGCGCCAGTCGGTGAGGAGCGCGGACGTCGCCTTGGCGATGATCGCCCGGTCCCCCGCGACCGGCCGCAGGTCCAGCAGGCCGACCGCGGCCGGCAGGTCGTGGGAGGCCACCTGTCGGCACTGTGCGAGCGAGCGCACCGAGTGGTCGAGCTGGAGACCTGCGTCCCAGATCGGGTACCAGAGCCGCTCGGCGAGCGCCGCGACGTCCGCCGCGCTGTGGCTGCGCCCGTCATGCACGAGCAGCAGGTCCAGGTCGCTGGCCGGGCTCGCGTCGCCGCGCCCGAGGCTGCCGACCGCGCCGAGGGCCAGGCCCTCCGTGGTGTCCAGCTCGGCGACGGCGGCGTCCCAGAGCGCGCCGAGCCGGCCGGTGACCAGGTTGGTCCCGGCAGCCCGGCGCACGTGACCCTCGGCGCCGGGGCCGGTCATCCGGGTGGCCAGCTCCAGGCGATCGGCCTTCAGACCCCGCAGGTCCGAGGCCGCCGCGGCGGCCTCGGACCCCCCCTGCTGCGTCATCGGTCGCTCAGATCGCGTCCGGCCCGTGCTCGCCGGTGCGCACCCGCGTCACGTCCTCGACCGGCACCGTCCAGACCTTGCCATCACCGATCTGCCCCGAGCTCGAGGCCTTGATCACGACCTCGGTGGCCATGGCAGCGTCCTCGTCGTTGACGAGCACCTCGATGCGGACCTTGGGAACCAGGTCCACGACGTACTCCGCACCGCGGTAGACCTCGGTGTGGCCCTTCTGCCGTCCGTAGCCGGATGCCTCACTCACCGTCAGGCCATGGATCCCGGCGCCCAGGAGCGCCTCCTTGACGGCCTCCAGGCGGTGCGGCTGGATCACTGCGGTGACCAGCTTCATGGTCTCGTCCTCCTGTGCGCCGCTGCGCGGCATCGTGGCGTCGGCCCGGGCGGGCCGGCGCTGAGGGGTACCTTCGCGAACCCCTGCCATCATCGCGCGAGTTCGTACCTCACCGGCGAGAACCGGCACAGGACGCCCGTGAGGGCCCCACCGTCGCGGGCGGGACCCTCACGGGTTCATCTCAGATCGCGTCGGGGCCGCGCTCGCCGGTTCGCACGCGAGCCACGTCCTCGACCGGGATGGTCCAGACCTTGCCGTCACCGATCTTGCCGGTCTGGGCGGCGCCCACGATGACGGACGTGACGCTGGTCGCGTCCTCGTCACCGACGAGCACCTCGATGCGGACCTTCGGCACGAGGTCGATCGTGTACTCCGCACCGCGGTAGACCTCGGTGTGCCCACGCTGCCGGCCGTAGCCGCTGGCCTCCGAGACCGTCATCCCGCGGACGCCGGCAGCCTCGAGGGCAGACTTGACGTCGTCGAGCCGGTGCGGCTGGATCACCGCGCAGACGAGCTTCATGCCTTCACCTCCGTCGAGACCCGGCCGATGCCGAGCGTCTCGTAGGCCGTCTCACCGTGGACCGCGAGGTCGATGCCGTTGACCTCGGCCTCCTCGCTGACCCGGAAGCCGCCGAACATCTTGATGGCGTAGCCGATGATCAGCGTCAGCACGAGCGAGTAGCCGAGCGCCGCGAACGCCGCGATCGCCTGCTTGCCGAGCTGGTCGACGCCGCCGCCGTAGAACAGGCCGTCGACGCCGGCGGGGGCCGCGGCGGTGGCCAGGAAGCCGATCAGCAGGGTGCCGGTGAGGCCGCCCACGAGGTGCACGCCGACCACGTCGAGCGAGTCGTCGTAGCCGAGCTTCCACTTGAGGCCGACCGCGAGGGCGCAGACCACACCCGCGACGACACCGACGATGATCGCGCCGATCGGGCTGACCGAGGAGCACGCCGGGGTGATCGCGACCAGGCCCGCGACGACGCCGGACGCAGCGCCGAGCGAGGTGGCCTTGCCGTCGCGGATCTTCTCCGTGATCAGCCAGCCGAGCATGGCGGCGCAGGTCGCGACCATGGTGTTGACCCACACGACGCTGGCCGTGTTGTCGGCGGCCAGGGCCGAGCCGGCGTTGAAGCCGAACCAGCCGAACCACAGCAGGCCGGCGCCGAGCATGACGAACGGCAGGTTGTGCGGCCGCATCGGGTCCTTGCCCCAGCCCTTGCGCTTGCCGAGGATGATCGCCAGCGCCAGGCCTGCGACACCGGCGTTGATGTGGACGACTGTCCCGCCGGCGAAGTCGATGGCGCCCAGGTTGAAGAGCCAGCCGTCACCGGCCCAGACCCAGTGGGCGATCGGGAAGTACACCAGGGTGACCCAGATACCGGCGAACGCCATCCATGCGCCGAACTTGGTCCGGTCGGCGATCGCGCCGGAGATCAGTGCCACGGTGATGATCGCGAAGGTCGCCTGGAACGCGACGAACGCCATCGACGGCAGCGACTCCTCAGGGTTCGCGGCGAGCAGGTTGCCCAGGCCGAACCCGTCGAACGGGTTGCCCAGGAAGCCGCCGATGTCGGTACCGAAGGCCATCGGGTAGCCCCAGAGCACCCAGATGACGCCGACGATGCCCATCGCGCCGAAGCTCATCATCATCATGTTGAGGACGGACTTGCCGCGCACCATGCCGCCGTAGAAGAACGCCAGACCGGGCGTCATCAGCAGCACGAGCGCGGAGGCCGTCAGGATCCACGCGGTGTCCCCGCTGTTCAGAGCGGATTCCATAGAGTTCGCCTCTCCCCTCGCCAGCCGGTGCGGCTGGTCTGGGGAAACCCTGGCGGGGCGAGGTTTCGTCGCCACTCGCCCACCGTTACGACGCGGTGACAAGGGGCGCGGCGATGTGAACGTGCGGTTTCGCGCGGCAGGGCTCGTCCAAATTGTGGGACGCAAGTCCCATCTTTCAAGCAGCCCTTAGCCGAGCAGACCGTCCACGAACGCCTCCGGGTCGAACTCCGCGAGGTCGTCGGGGCCCTCCCCCAAGCCGACGAGCTTGACCGGCACGCCGAGCTCGCGCTGCACCGCCACCACGATGCCGCCCTTGGCCGTCCCGTCGAGCTTGGTGAGCACGATCCCCGTGACACCGGCGACCTCGGCGAACACCCGCGCCTGGGTCAGACCGTTCTGCCCGGTCGTCGCGTCGAGCACCAGCAGGACCTCGCTGATCGGCGCCTTGCGCGCGAGCACACGGCCGATCTTGCCCAGCTCGTCCATCAGGCCGGCCTTGTTCTGCAGCCGGCCGGCGGTGTCCACGACCACGACGTCCACGCCCTGCTCGCGACCGGCCTGAAGCGCCTCGAACGCGACCGAGGCCGGGTCGGCGCCGTCCTTGTCCGAGCGCACCACGGGCACACCCACCCGCCCGCCCCAGGTCGCCAGCTGGTCGGCGGCGGCAGCCCGGAAGGTGTCGGCCGCGCCGAGCAGCACGCTGCGGTCCTCGGCGACCAGCAGGCGCGCGAGCTTGCCGATCGTGGTGGTCTTGCCGGTGCCGTTGACCCCGACCACGAGCATCACGGCGGGCTGGACCCCGACCTCGTCGTCGCCGGCGAGCATCACGGGCTCGGTGGCCAGGGCCCGGTCCATCGTCGGGTCGACCAGCGCGAGGAGCTGCTCGCGGAGCAGCTCGCGCACGGCGGCGGGCTCGCGCACGCCCAGCACGCGGACCCGCTCCCGCAGCGCGTCGACGAGCTCGGCGGAGGGACCCGCACCGACGTCGGCGAGCAGGAGGGTCTCCTCGATCTCCTCCCAGTCGGCCTCCGACAGGTGGTCCCTGGAGAGGACCGCGAGCAGTCGTGCGCCCAGCGGCGAGCCGGACCGGGCGAGGCGCTCGCGAAGCCTGACCATCCGGCCGGCGGCCGGCGCCGGGGTCTCGACCGTCGAGGCCGGCTCGGCAGCGGGCGCGTCGGTCGTCGCAGCGGCAGGCGCGTCGGTCGACGGCGCGGCAGGTGCGTCCGTGGGGGCGGCCCCGCCGCCACGGCGGGACCGCACGGCCAGCCCGACGCCGGTGGCCACGACGGCCAGCGACGGCACCGCGACGAGCAGGATGTCCTGGAGGTCGTTCACGCGAGCAGTCTGCCAGCCCTGGCACCGGCTCCGAGCCGGTGCTGCCCACGGCCCTCAGCCGCCGCACACACCCCGGACGGTACGGCGGTCAGCCGGTCGTCCTGGCGCGGCGGCGTACGAGGTCGTCGGCGCTCAGGTACGCCGACTGCTCCGTCGCGGCGGCGCGGAACAGGTCGTCCATCCCCGAGCCGTCGGCCACGGCGGACTCCGCGTGCTCGCGACGGGCCGAGGCGATCACGCCCATCGGCGGCCCCGAGGTGTCGTGACGCAGGCCGTGCCGGAGCGCGGCGACGAACGACTCCTCGCCCCGATCCGAGGTCATCCGCGCTGCGATCACCAGCACCCCGGCGGCGGCGAGGACGGCGATGGCTACCGAGGCGATGACAGGACCCATGCCGCCAGTATCAGCGGCTGCGGCCGTTCACCCGGACGGGTGACCGAGGCCCGCCCCCGATCACCACGAAACCTCCACAGCAGGGTCAGTCGTCCTCGCGCAGCCGCTGGCTGACCACGGTGGTCACACCGTCGCCGCGCATCGTCACCCCGTAGAGCGCGTCCGCGACCTCCATGGTCCGCTTCTGGTGCGTGACCACGATGAGCTGGGAGTCCTCGCGCAGCTCGGTGAAGATCTCCAGCAGCCTGCCGAGGTTGGTGTCGTCCAGCGCGGCCTCGACCTCGTCCATGACGTAGAACGGGCTCGGCCGGGCCTTGAAGATCGCCACCAGCAGCGCCACGGCGGTCAGTGACCGCTCCCCGCCGGACAGCAGCGAGAGCCGCTTGACCTTCTTGCCCGCCGGTCGCGCCTCCACCTCGATGCCGGTGGTGAGCATGTCCACCTCGTCGGTCAGGACCAGGCGCCCCTCGCCGCCCGGGAACAGGCGGGAGAACACCCGCTCGAACTGCACGGCAGTGTCCGCGAACGCGTCGGCGAACACCTGCTCGACCTTCTCGTCGATCTCCTTGACGATCTGGAGCAGGTCCGCGCGGGACGAGGTGAGGTCGGTGAGCTGCCCGGACAGGAACGCGTGTCGCTCCTCGAGCGCGGCGAACTCCTCCAGCGCCAGGGGGTTGACCCGGCCGAGCTGGGCCAGGGCGCGCTCGGCGCGGCGCAGCCGACGCTCCTGCTCCTCGCGCACGTACGGCGCGCTCCCCGGCTCCTCGCCCTCCTCGAGCGGCACCGGGACGGGCCGGTGCGGACCGAACTCCTCGACCAGCGCCGCGGGCTCCAGACCGAGCTCCTCGACCGCGCGGGTCTGCAGCTGCTCGATCCGCAGCACCTGCTGGGCGCGCGCGACCTCGTCGCGATGCGCGGCGTCGGTGAGCTCGGCGAGCTCGGCGCCCAGCCGGTCCACGTCGCCGCGGTGGGCGATCAGGGCCGCGTCCCGCTCGGCGCGGGCGGTCTCCGCCGCGCGGCGGGCGGCGTCGGCCCGCTCGATGGACTCGTCGAGGACGGTCAGGGTGCGGCGCGCGGCGCGGCCCACCTGGCGGGCCCTGGCGGACTGCTCGGCCCGCCGCCTGGCCCGGGTGGCGGCCACCTCGCGGGCGTGGCGCTCGGTGGCCGCGGCCCGCTCCAACGACTCGGCGCGGCCAGCGACGGCGCGCATCCGCTCCTCGCCGGTACGCAAGGTCAGACGGGCCTCGGTCTCCTTGGCCCGCGCCGAGGTGGCCTCGGCGGCCGCGGCGTCGCGGACCGTGACGGCCTGCTCCAGGTCCGCCTCCGACTCGGCCGGGTCCGCCTCGGCGCGCCCGAGCCGGTCGGCGAGCTCGGTGAGCTCGCGCTGGTCGGCGGCCAGTCGCTGGTCGGCGGCGGCGAGCGCGGCCTCGGCCCGCTCGGCCTCGGCCCTCGCGGCACGTGCCACCGAGCCGAGGTGCCCGAGCTGCTCGGCCACCGCGGCGAGCGCGGCGTCGGACTCGTGCAGCCTGCCGAGGGTGGCGTCGTGGCGGCTCTGCGCCTCGTCCCGGCGACGGCGGGCCGCGACCAGCGCGAACCGGGTGCGCTCGGCGGTGGCGACCGCCTCGGCGACCTGGGCCCTGGCCTCGTCGAGCGCCGTCTGGAGCTCGAGCGCCCCCGGGCCGCCGCTCGAACCACCCCAGGCGCGGCTGTTGCCGAGCAGGTCCCCGGCCCGGGTGACCGCGACCAGGTCGGGCCGCTCGGCGACCAGGGCTCGGGCACGGGCGAGGTCGTCGACCACCACGACGTCGGCGAGCGCGGCGCCGACGGCACCCTGCAGGTCCTTCGCGGGCCGGACCACGTCCGTGGCTCGCACCGCGCCGTGCGGCAGGGCGGGCCCGTCGGCGCGGCCCGCCGCGGCGGCACCGATCACCAGCGCCGCCCGGCCGCCGTCGACCTCGCGCAGCCGCCGCAGCGCGTCGACCGCGGCGTCGACCGAGGCGACCGCGACGGCGTCGGCGAGTGGGCCCAGCGCCGCGGTGATCGCGTCCTCGTAGCCCGGCTCGACGCCCAGCAGCGCCGCGACCGAGCCCAGCACGCCGGGCAGGTCGTCCGCGGCGAGCAGTGCGCCCGCGCCGTCCTTGCGCTCAAGGCTCAGCTCGAGCGCCTCGACGCGCGCCGACCAGGTGGCGCGGTCGCGCTCGGCCTCCTGCTCGGTGCGCTCGAGCGCGGTGACCTCGGCGTCGGCCTCCTCGAGCTCGGCCACGGCGGACTCGTGGTCGGCGTCCAGTCCCTCCTCGCCCTCCTCGACACCGGCGACGGTGGACTCGAGCGCGGTGAACTCCACGGTGGCCTCGTGGCCGCGGCGCTCGGCCTCGGTCAGAGCGTCGCGCAGCCGGCCGATCTCGGACTCGGTGGCCTCCAGCCGGGTGCGGCGCGCCGCGACCTGGCCGGCCAGCCGGGCCAGGCCCTCGCGCCGGTCGGCGGCGGCGCGCTGCAGGTCCGCGACCCGTCGCTCGGCGGCGGCCGCGGCCTGCTCGACCTCGGTGCGGCGGTCGACCGCCGCGTCCAGCGCGCTGCGGGCGAGCTCGACCTCGGCGGCGAGCTCGGCCTCCGCGGCGCGGGCCCGGGCGGCCTGTGCGTCCAGGTCGTCCGGGTCGGTGCCGGTGGGGGTCTCGGCCTGGGCCGCGCCGAGCAGGCGGGTGCGCTCGTCGGCGAGCGTGGCCACGCCGCGCAGCCGCTCGCGCACCGCTGTCATCCGGTAGTAGACGTCGCTCGCGGCGGAGAGCTCCGGCGCCGCCGCGGCGGCCGCGGCCTCCAGGTCGGCCAGCCCGGCGCGGGCCTGGGCCAGCGCGGTCTCGACATGCTCGCGCCGCTCGAGCAGCGCTGTCTCGTCCGCGACCTCCTGCTCCAGCGCGGCCGTGAGCTGGGCGAGGTCGTCGGCGAGCAGCCGGGCGCGTGCGTCGCGCACGTCGGCCTGGATGGTCTGGGCACGGCGCGCCACGTCGGCCTGCCGGCCGAGCGGGCCCAGCTGACGACGGATCTCGGAGATCAGGTCACCCAGCCGCGTGAGGTTGCCCTGCATCGCCTCGAGCTTGCGCAGCGCCTTCTCCTTGCGGCGGCGGTGCTTGAGGACGCCGGCGGCCTCCTCGATGAACCCGCGACGCTCGTCGGGGGTGGCGCGCAGGACGGCCTCGAGCTGACCCTGGCCGACGATGACGTGCATCTCGCGGCCCATGCCCGTGTCGGAGAGCAGCTCGCTGATGTCCAGCAGCCGGCACGCGGTGCCGTTGATCGCATACTCCGAGCCGCCGTTGCGGAACAGCGTCCGCGAGATCGTGACCTCGGAGTAGTCGATGGGCAGGGCGCCGTCGGTGTTGTCGATCGTCAGGGCGACCTCGGCCCGGCCCAGCGGCGGGCGACCTGCGGTGCCCGCGAAGATGACGTCCTCCATGGACCCGCCACGCAGGGACTTGGCGCCCTGCTCGCCCATCACCCAGGCGAGCGCGTCCACGACGTTCGACTTGCCCGAGCCGTTGGGCCCCACGACGCAGGTGATCCCGGGCTCGAAGCTCAACGTCGTCGCGGACGCGAACGACTTGAAGCCCCGCAGGGTCAGCGTCTTGAGGTGCACGGGGCGAGCCTAGGAGGTGCGGGTCACAGACCCGGGAACCACAGGGCGATCTCGCGGCGCGCCGACTCGTCCGAGTCCGAGCCGTGGACCAGGTTCTCCACCACCGCGCGGCCCCAGTCGCGGCCCAGGTCGCCGCGGATCGTGCCGGGCGCGGCGGCGGTCGGGTCGGTCGCGCCGGCGAGCGAGCGGAAGCCTTCGACCACCCGGTGGCCCTCGACCACGGCGGCGAGCACCGGCCCGCTCGACATGAACGCCAGCAGCGGCTCGAAGAACGGCTTGCCGACGTGCTCGGCGTAGTGCTCGGTGAGCAGCGCGGTGTCGGCGGTGCGCAGCTCGGCCGCGACCAGCGTGTAGCCCTTGGCCTCGGTCCGGCGCAGCACCTCGCCCGTCAGGCCGCGGCGGACCGCGTCGGGCTTGACCAGGACCAGCGTGCGGCTCGGCTCAGACATGGCGGGAAGCCTAGCGGGGTGCTCAGCCGGCGGCGGCGCGCACGGCCCGCTCGGCGTCGATCCGTCCGCCGAGCCGCACGCCCAGCACCCACAGCGCGACGAAGAGCAGCCCGACCACGACCAGCATCGGCAAGGCGAGCAGGAGTCCGGCGACGGGCAGCGGGACCTGGAGCACCGAGCCGACCACCAGCCCGCCGGGCCGTCCCTGCAGACCGGCGGCGAGCGCGAGGGAGAGCCCGAGCGCACCGGCCCCGACGCCCACGGTCACCGGGTCGACCAGCCGCAGGCCGAAGACCACGAGCGCGGCGAACAGCACGACGAACACCTCGAGGCTCAGCACGGCGACGCAGAACTGGCGTCGCGCGGAACGAGGGCGGGCGGGCACGGCGGTCAGGCTACCGGCGCCCCGGCCCACCCGCGGCCCGGGAGCCCCGGCCACCGCCCGACGTCCCTAGACCTCCCCGAACCCGGTCTCGACCAGCGCCACGACGGCGTCGACGGCGGCCTGGGCGCGATCGCCCGTCGCCGTGACGGTCAGCTCGTGCCCGCCGGTCGTGCCCAGCGCCATGAGCGCGAGCACGCTCGCGCCGTCCGCGCCGTCGATGGTCACCGGGACACCGGAGTCCGCGACGAGCCGCGCCACCTGGGCCGCGGTGCGCGCGTGCAGCCCGAGCGGGTTGCGCAGCGTCACGCGCGTCGTGACGCTGCCGTCGCCGACCGCGGCGATCGGACCCGGGCCCGCCTCGACGGGCTCCGCGGTGGCGTACTGGCGGCCCGCCTCGAGCGCGGCCGCCTCGACCGCCCCGAGGTCGCCGCCCTGCTGGGCCGCGACCGCCGCGGAGACCGCGCCCTCGACGAACGGCGCCGCGGGGACGCGGACCCGCTCGGGGTCGACCATCTCCAGCACCAGGTCGGTGGTCAGCACTGCCGAGCCCAGGTCGGTGAGCACCACGACGCCCCCCGCGTCGTCCGGGTACTCGGCCAGGCCGCGCTCGACGGACTCCATGACCAGGTCGACGCTCGTGCCGATCCCACCGTCGATCCCGCCGGCCGGCAGCAGCAGCACGTCGGGCGCCATCTGGCCCGCGATCTCCGCGGTGCCGGCGGCGACCTGCGCCGAGTGCGAGACCAGGACCAGCGCGACGCGGGCGCTCACACGCCCGCCGCGGTGTCGGCGGCCGCGCGCAGGATGTAGGCGGTGGACGTGGCGCCCGGGTCCTTGTGGCCCGCGCTGCGCTCCCCGAGGTAGCTCGCCCGGCCCTTGGTCGCGACCAGCGGGATGGTCGCCTCGGCGCCATCCTCGGCAGCGGCCGCGGCGGCGGCGAGCACGTCGGCGGGCGAGGAGCCGTTGCCCGCGACCTCCTGTGCCGCGGTGGTGGCAGGCGTCCAGGCGTCCACCATGGTCTTCTCGCCGGTCGTCGCCTTGCCGCGGGCGACGATGCCCTCCAGGGCGGCCTCGAGCATGGCCACGGCGGCCGAGGCGTCGAGCGACTCGAGCCCGGTGACCTTGGCCGCACGCAGGTAGGCCGTGCCGTACAGCGGACCTGCCGCTCCGCCCACGGTCGACATCAGCGTCGTCGCGACGAGCTTGAGGACGTCGGCGACCTGAGCGGGCGGCGCCTCGAGCGCGTCGAGCTTGCCGACGACGGCCACGAAGCCCCGGTTCATGTTCTCGCCGTGGTCACCGTCACCGATCTCGCGGTCCAGCTCACTCAGCTCGACCTTGTGCTCGGCGACCACCTCTGCTGTCCGCCGGACCCATGCCAGGGCCCATGCCACGTCCAGAGCCATGCTTCTCCTTCATCCCGGGGGGCGACCCGGCACCCGTGCGGCGTCGGGTCTGGGGGGCAGCCTGCCACGTTCTGCCCCGGACGGCCCAGGTGCGCCGGGCGGCTCGGGCCGCCCGGCGCACCTGGTTCAGCTCACCAGCGCAGGGCCGGCGTGTGGACCGGAGCGTCCCACAGGGCGGTGAGCTCGTCGTCCAGGCGGAGGACGGTCACCGAGCAGCCCTGCATCTCCAGGGAGGTGACGTAGTTGCCGACCAGCGAGCGGGACACCGCGGCACCACGGGCCTCGATGAGCTTGCGGGCCGCGCGGTAGACGATGTACAGCTCGGAGGCCGGAGTGCCGCCCATGCCGTTGACCAGCAGGAGCACCTGCTCGCCGCTGCCCAGACCGAGGTCGTCGAGCACCGGGGTGGTGAGCATCTCGGTGATCTCGTCCGCCGGGGCCATCGGGATCCGGTGCCGGCCGGGCTCGCCGTGGATGCCGATGCCGATCTCGATCTCGGACTCGGTCAGGTCGAACGACGGCTTGCCGGCGTGGGGGACGGTGCACGCGGTCAGGGCGACGCCCATCGTGCGGACGTTCTTGATGACCTTCTCTGCCACGGCTGCCACCGTGGCCAGGTCGTCGCCGCGCTCCGCGGCGGCGCCGGCGATCTTCTCGACCGGGACGGTCCCGGCCACGCCACGGCGACCGGCCGTGTACAGCGAGTCCTCGACCGCCACGTCGTCGTTGACCACGACGGCCTTGACCTCGATGCCCTCGGCGTCGGCCAGCTCGGCGGCGGTCTCGAAGTTGAGCACGTCGCCCGTGTAGTTCTTCACGATGTGCAGCACGCCGGCCCCACCGTCGGCCGCGGTCGTCGCGGGCGCGATCGCGTCGGGCGTGGGCGAGGTGAACACCGCGCCGGGGACCGCGGCGTCGAGCATGCCGAGACCCACGAAACCGGCGTGCAGGGGCTCGTGGCCGCTGCCACCACCGCTGACCAGGCCCACCTTGCCCGGCTTGGCCCCGCCGGCGCGGGACACGAAGATCGGATCCGTGTGCACTGCCACGAGGTCGGCGTGCGCCAGGCCGAAACCTTCGACCGACTCGTCGACGACACGAGACGGATCGTTGATGAGCTTCTTCACTCTGGACTCCCCTCGACCGCGGAACCGTCGAAGGCGTCGTCGCCCTCGACGTCGGGGCGCGAATCTGCCCCTCGCCCCCGCCCGCCATCGTGTGCAGCAGGTCACAACAAGGTCAAGGGGAGAGCGTTCACGGGGACTGCACGTATGTGCATCCAGCTCTCCGGCGCCGGGTCAGGGGCGGCCAAGGAGGATACGGGCCTCTGCGACGACCGTGATCGAGCCGGTGACCAGGACGCCGGCGCCGGTCGGTGACCCGTCGGTCGCCTGCTCGGCCAGGTCGGCCGCGCGGGCGATCGCCTCGTCGAGACGTTCGGCCGTGTGCACGCGATCCTCACCGAACACGTCGATCGCGATCTCGGCGAGCTCGGCCACGTCCAGCGCCCGGTCCGAGGACGAGCGGGTGACCACCACCTCGTCGAGCACGGGCTCGAGCGCGGCGAGGATCTGCTCGGCGTCCTTGTCCGCCAGGACCGCCACCACCCCGACCAGCCGCTCGAACGAGAACGCCTCGGCGAGCGCGACGGCCGTCGCCTCGGCGCCGTGCGGGTTGTGCGCGGCGTCGACGATCACCGTGGGCGAGGTCCGGACCACCTCCAGGCGGCCCGGCGAGTGCGTGTCGGCGAACGCCGCCTCCACGGGCGCGGCGTCCAAGGCCCCGACGCCGCGCAGCATCGCCTCGACGGCGGTCAGCGCGAGCACCGCGTTGTGCGCCTGGTGCTCGCCGTGCAGGGGCACGAAGATCCCGGTGTACAACCCGCCGGGAGTGCGCAGGTCCATCACCTGACCGCCCACCGCCACCTGACGCGTCGCGACCTCGAGATCGATGCCCTCGCGCAGCACGCGCGCACCGCGCTCGGCCGCAGCGGCGAGCAGCACGCCCTCGACCTCCTCGCGCTGCTCGGCGACCACCGCGGTGACGTGCTCCTTGAGCACGCCGGCCTTCTCGCCCGCGATGTCGACCAGGTCGTGGCCCAGCCAGCGCTCGTGGTCGCGCGCGATCGGGGTGATCACCGCGACCTCGGGCTCGACGACGTTGGTCGCGTCCCACCGGCCGCCCATCCCGACCTCGACCACCGCGACGTCCACCGGGGCGTCGGCGAAGGCGGCGAACGCCATCACGGTGAGCACCTCGAAGAAGCTCATCCGCGGGCCGCCGCTCTCCGCCGAGCGGACGTCGACCATGTGGACGAAGGGCGCGACGTCCTGCCAGGCCGCGACGAAGGCAGCGGCGGACAGCGGCTCCCCGTCGACCTGGATCCGCTCGGTCACGCTGGTCAGGTGCGGGCTGGTGAACAGCCCGGTGCGCAGCCCGTGCTCGCGCAGGAGCCGCTCGGCCATGCGCGAGGTCGACGTCTTGCCGTTGGTGCCGGCCACGTGCAGCACCCGGTAGGCGCGCTCGGGGTGACCGAGCAGGTCGCACACCGCCTCGATGCGCGCGGTCGAAGGACCGACGTCGTGCTCCGGGGCGCGCGCGAGGATGCCCGCGTAGACCTCCCGGAGCGCGTCGAGCTCCTCCGGGCTGTCCGTCGGGCGCCCCGGGTCGCCGCTCACGCGACCACCTCGAGCCCGACGCCCGCGACGGCGCCGTCCGGCGCGTCCCCGGCCACCACGCTGGCCCGGGTGGCGAGGGTCTCCCGGGAGACCATCTCCAGGTGCGTCTCGAGCGCCGCGACACGCTCGGCCGGCACGGTGAGCACCAGCGCGATCCGGTCACTGACCTGCAGCCCGGCGGCCTTGCGCTCGTCCTGCACCGCGCGGACGACGTCGCGGGCGAAACCCTCCGCCTCGAGCTCGGCGTCCACCGCGGTGTCCAGCAGCACCACACCGCCGTCGGAGAGCACGGCGGCGACCTGATCCGCAGAGCCACCTTCGGCGACCACCGTGGCCAGGTCGTACTCACCCGCGACCAGCGGCACCAGGCCGTCGTCGGTGGTGACCACCACCGCGTCGCCGTCCACAGTCCACTGCCCGGCCTTGGCCGCCCGGATCACCGCCTGCACCTGTCGCCCGAGGCGCGGCCCGGCGGCGCGGGCGTTGACCGCGAGGCGCTGCTCGACGCCGAGCTCGGCGAGGCCGACCTCGGCCAGGTCGACCAGCGTCACGTGCTTGACGTTCAGCTCCGCGGCCAGGAGCGGCGAGTAGGGCTCGATCGCGCCCGGGTCGGCCACCGCGACGCCGAGCTCGCGCAGCGGCTGACGCACCCGAAGGCCGTTCGCCTTGCGCAGGCCGAGCGTGGTCGAGACCACCTCACGCACCCGGTCCATCGCGGTCACCAGGTCCGGGTCGGCCGCCAGCGCGCCACCCGCGACCGGCCAGTCGGTCAGGTGCAACGACCGGCCGCCGGTCAGGCCCCGCCAGACCTCCTCGGCCACCATCGGTGCCAGCGGCGCCATGACGCGGGCAAGCGCCTCCAGCGCGGTCCAGAGCGTGTCGAACGCGTCGGCGTCCTCCGACCAGAACCGGTCGCGCTGGGTGCGCACGTACCAGTTCGTCAGCATGTCGAGGTGGTCGCGCACGTCCTCGCACGCCGCCGCGATGTCGAACACGTCCAGGTGGGCGGTCGCCCGTTCCACCAGGTCGTGGGTGCGGGCCAGCAGGTAGCGGTCCAGCACCGGCAGCCCCGCCACGCGGTCCGCCGTCACCGGTTGCGCGTCGTACCCGGCACCACCGTTCGCCGCACCGGCGTAGAGCGTGAAGAAGTACCAGGTGCTCCACAGCGGGAGCAGCACCTGGCGCACGCCCTCGCGGATGTTCTCCTCGGCCACCACCAGGTTCCCGCCGCGCAGCACCGGCGAGCTCATCAGCGCCCATCGCACCGCGTCCGAACCGTACTTGTCGAACATCGCCGACGGGTCGGGGAAGTTGCGCAGCGACTTGCTGGCCTTGCGCCCGTCGTCGCCCAGCACGATGCCGTGCGACACGCAGGTGCTGAACGCCGGACGGTCGAACAGCGCCGTGGCCAGCACGTGCAGCGTGTAGAACCAGCCCCGGGTCTGCCCGATGTACTCCACGATGAAGTCGCCCGGGTAGTGGTGCTCGAACCAGTCCGCGTTCTCGAACGGGTAGTGCACCTGCGCGAACGGCATCGAGCCGGAGTCGAACCACACGTCCAGGACGTCCGGGATACGGCGCATGGTCGACGCGCCGGTCGGGTCGTCGGGGTTGGGCCGGGTCAGGTCGTCGATCCACGGCCGGTGCAGGTCCACCTCGCCCGCGTCATTGCGCGGCAGCCGGCCGAAGTCGCGCTCCAGCTCGGCCAACGAGCCGTAGACGTCCATCCGCGGGTGCGCAGGGTCGTCGCTCACCCACACCGGGATGGGCGTGCCCCAGTAGCGGTTGCGGCTGATCGACCAGTCGCGGGCGCCGGCCAGCCACTTGCCGAACTGGCCGTCCTTGATGTGGTCGGGCACCCAGGTGATCTGCTGGTTGAGCTCGACCATCCGGTCGCGGAACTGGCTGACCCGCACGAACCAGCTGGACACCGCCTTGTAGATCAGCGGGTTCCGGCACCGCCAGCAGTGCGGGTAGGAGTGCACGTAGCTGGACTCACGCAACAGGCGGCCGTGCTCGACCAGGTTCTGGATGATCGCGGGGTTGGCGTCGAACACCTGCTGGCCCGCGAAGTCGGAGACCATCGGCAGGAACACGCCGCCGGCGTCCACCGAGAGCAGCGTCGGGATGCCGGCCCGCTCGCAGGACTCCTGGTCGACCTCGCCGTAGGCGGGCGACTCGTGCACGATGCCGGTGCCGTCCTCGGTGGTGACGTAGTCCTCGACGAGCACCTGCCAGGCGTTGTCGCCGTAGTCCTCGGCGAAGTAGTCCCACAGCCGCCGGTAGCGCACCCCGGCCAGGTCACGGCCGACGAAGCTGGTCTGCTCGGCCGCGGCGAGCGCCTCGTCGCCGGAGGCGTAGCCCAGGTCCTTGGCGTAGTCACCCACCCGGTCCCGTGCCAGCAGGAAGCGGTCGCCCTCGAGGCGCTGCTGCTTGCCGGTGCGCTCACTCGCCGGCACCGCGTGCGGCACCACGACGTAGGTGATGTCGGGGCCCACCGCGAGCGCCGCGTTGGTGGGCAGCGTCCACGGGGTCGTGGTCCAGGCGAGCGCCCGCACCCCGTCGAGCCCCAAGCGGTCGGCGTCGGGGCCCTCGAGCGGGAACGTGACGGTGACGGTGCGGTCCTGGCGGTCGGCGTAGACGTCGTCGTCCATCCGCAGCTCGTGGTTGGACAACGGGGTCTGGTCGCGCCAGCAGTACGGCAGGACGCGGTAGCCCTCGTAGGCCAGGCCCTTGTCGTGCAGCTGCTTGAACGCCCAGACCACCGACTCCATGAACGTCAGATCGAGGGTCTTGTAGTCGTTCTCGAAGTCCACCCAACGGGCCTGCCGGGTGACGTAGGTCTCCCACTCCCCCGTGTAGCGCAGCACCGACTCGCGGCACGCGGCGTTGAAGGCCGCGATGCCCATCTCCTCGATCTGCGACTTGTCCGTGATCCCGAGGATCCGCTCGGCCTCGAGCTCGGCCGGCAGCCCGTGGGTGTCCCAGCCGAACCGGCGCTCGACCCGGCGGCCGCGCATGGTCTGGTAGCGCGGCACGACGTCCTTGACGTACCCGGTCAGCAGGTGGCCGTAGTGCGGCAGACCGTTGGCGAACGGCGGGCCGTCGTAGAAGACGAACTCGTTGTCGCCGTGCTCGCCGGCCTCGCGGGCCTCGACCGAGGCGACGAACGTGCCGTCGGCCTCCCAGTGCGCGAGGACGTCGCGCTCGACGCCCGGCAGGTCGGGCGACGCGGGCACGGGGCTGGACGGTCGGTGCTTGGGGTACACGCGGCGGTCTCCTCGTCCGGTAGGACGTGTCGGTCACGAGGACGACGACGCCCGGTAGGCGTCACCGCGGTACCACCCCGCTTGCCGACCGCGCCCGGAGGTCACGACGGCCACTCTCCGACGGCTGTGACGGGCCTGCCCCGTCCGGTTCTACTGAGGCCGGTGCCCAGCCGATGGCTTGGCGGGCCGGCCCGTTCTTCCGGAGGCTCGCCGGTGATGGCCGGGTCGACGCCTGTGCGCCCGATGGTATCCGCTCGGCGACGAATGACCGCAGGGCATACCGCCGGGCGGTCCCGCGTTGCGCACCGATGGCGGCGTGCGCCGCCGCACGACGAACCCACGGAGGCATGGATGGCGACCACTGAGCTGCGCAACGGCACGACGGTGCACACCGTCGGGGAGCTGCCCCCGGTGGGCAGCCGTGCGCCGGAGTTCACGCTCACCGGGCAGGACCTGTCCGACGTGACGCGCCCCGGGCGCCGCACGGTGCTGAACATCTTCCCGAGCCTGGACACCGCGACCTGCGCCACGAGCGTGCGCCGCTTCAACGAGATCGCCGCGGGCCTGCCGGACACGACGGTGGTGTGCGCCTCGATGGACCTGCCGTACGCGATGCGGAGGTTCTGCACCACCGAGGGCATCGAGAACGTGGTGGTGGGCTCGGGCTTCCGGTCGACGTTCGGCGAGGACTACGGCGTGCTGATGACCGACGGCGTCATGCGTGGGCTCTACGCCCGCTCCGTGGTCGTGCTGGACGCCGAGGGCACGGTGCTGCACACCGAGGTGGTGCCGTTCATCGGCGACGAGCCCGACTACGACGCGGCGGTCGCCGCGCTGGGGTGAGCGGGCGCTCGCGTCGGGTGTGACGCGCGCATCGGGGCCGTGGCCGACGGCTCGGGCGTCGCCCGGCCCATCCGCCGGGGCGGCGGAGCCGAACACCGTGCATGACCACGCTCGTGCTCGTCGGACTCGTCTCCGGCCTGATCACCGCCCTGTCCCCGTGCGTGCTGCCGATCCTGCCGGTGGTGCTCACCAGCGCCGCGCCGGGGCCGGGCTCCCGGCGGCGGCCCTTCGTCGTGATCGGCGGGCTGGTGGTGTCCTTCGCGGTGTTCACGCTGCTGGGCGGCGCGCTGCTGAGCCTGCTGCACCTGCCGCAGGACCTGCTGCGCTGGGTCGGGGTCGCGATCCTCGCCGTCGTCGGCCTCGGGCTCCTGTGGCCGAGGCTGGGGCACCTGCTCGAGGCACCGTTCGCGCGCACCCGGATGCCGGCGCTGAACCGGGACGGCAACGGCTTCGTCCTGGGCCTCGGCCTGGGCCTGGTGTTCGTGCCGTGCGCCGGGCCGGTGCTGGCGTCGATCACCGTGCTCGCTGCCACCGCGCAGATCGGTCCGGGGCTGGTCGTGCTGACCCTGGCCTACGCCGTGGGCGTCGCGATCCCGCTGCTGGTGATGGCCTCGGCCGGCGGGGCGATCCTGGGCCGGGTCAAGGCCGTGCGCGAGCACACCCCGCGGGTCCGGCAGGTCGGCGGCGCGGTGATGGTCGCCACGGCGCTGGTCCTCGCGTTCAACGTCGCCGAGCCGCTCCAGCGGCTGACCCCGACCTGGCTGGCCGGCGTCAGCGACCGGGTGGAGAACGACGCCGGCGTGCGCGCCGAGCTCGACGCCCTGGCCGGACGGGACGGCGGCTCGTCCGGCTCGGCGGGCGGCCCGACGGCCAACGCGGCCGAGGTGATGACGTTCGACCAGTGCGAGGCCGACCCGTCCCGGCTCGCCGACTGCGGCCCGGCCCGCGAGCTGACCGGTCTGACCGGGTGGCTCAACTCCGACCCGCTGACGCTGGCCGACCTGCACGGCAAGGTCGTGCTGCTGGACTTCTGGACGTACTCCTGCATCAACTGCCAGCGGACCCTGCCCTACCTGACCACGTGGCACGACGAGTACGCGGACGACGGGCTCGTGGTGCTCGGCGTGCACTCGCCGGAGTTCGCGTTCGAGAAGGTCGAGGCCAACGTCGCCGACAACGCCGCACGGCTCGGCGTGACCTACCCCATCGCGCTGGACAACGACTTCCGCACCTGGCGCGCCTACGACCAGCGCTACTGGCCCGCGCACTACCTCATCGACCGCACCGGCGAGGTCCGGCAGGTGCACTACGGCGAAGGCGCCTACGCCGAGACCGAGGCCCTGATCCGCGACCTGCTGGGGCTCGACCGCGCGGCTCCGAGCCAGACGGTGACGGCCGACGGCTCTGCCCTGACCGCCGGGCGGACGGCCGAGACCTACCTGGGCGCTGCACGGATGGGGCCGCACACCAACGCCGACGTGGCCGCGGGCTCGGCCGCCGCGTACACCCTGGACCCGACCCCGCCTCAGGACACCTTCTCGCTAGGCGGCACCTGGACCGTCCAGCCGGAGTACGCCGAGGCCGGGTCGGGTGCCGAGCTCGCGCTGAGCTTCCACGCCGCGCGCGTGCACCTGGTCCTGGCCGGGGAGGGCACGGTGACGGCCACCGTCGGCGGCGTGACCACGCAGGTCGAGGTGACCGGAGCCCCAACCCTCCACACGCTCTACGACGGACCGGCGACGACCGGCGTGCTGCACCTGTCGCTGCCGGTGGGTGTCCAGGCGTACGCCTTCACGTTCGGGTAGGTCCGTCAGCAAGGTGTGATCGGCGGAGTCATGCCGCCGTGTGTCGCGAAGTCGCACGTGCGGTGAGGTCGCACTCTCGAACCTGCGACCTGGCGCCAGACGTGCGACCTCACCAGACCTCTGCCGCTCCTCCATGGACCGAGACCGTCGTCGGCGCTCCAAGTCGTCACCTCGCGCTGACGATCTCGAGCAGAACCCGTGGGTCTGGACCGGCGCAGCCCCGACGAGATACCCGGAGCCGATGTGCGAGCCCCGGTCGCGCGACGCTCGCGGTGAAGTGGGGAGCCGTGGCCTCGCCCGGCGTGGGTCCCGTTCCCCAGATCACCGCCGGCGCTGTGAAAGCACCGGAACCGGGGAAGCGCAGCCTCGCCTGGCGAGGGATTCACTCCCCACTCGGGTCAAGTGCCCGCTGATGGCATGGCGGTATGGCGTCGTCCGCCCTGCCGCGGGTGCCGCGACCTACGGTCGTAGTCTCGGCATCGTGCCGCAGCCTCGTGCTCTTGCCGTCGCAGTGATCCGTCATCCCGTGACGGGGGCGATCTTCGTGGACGAGGAGTCCGAACCGGCAGCGGGCCGGACCTATCACCGCGCCAGCGGCGGCGGCATCGAGTTCGGCGAGCACGCTGCGCAGACCCTCGTTCGTGAGTTCGCCGAGGAGTACGGGCTCGAGATCGTCGTGGGTGGGAAGCTGGGTGTCCTCGAGAACCTCTTCGTCCTCGATGGGGAACCCGGCCACGAGATCGTCGTCGTGCACGAGGCGCGCTTCGCCGATCCCGAGGACTACGACCGGGTGCCGATCCCCTGCCGCGACGCCCCCCACATCGGCACCTGGCGGCCCCGCGAAGGAAGTCCCTACCCGCTCTACCCGGACGGCCTCGAGACCCTCGCCTTCGGCGGATGAACATCCGCTCATAGCCGCACGCCGCGCACGGGCACGCGGTCGACCGGGTGGGCGTTCGGGTGAGCCGCCAGCGCGCGACCGCGTCTCCCGCTACCCTCCCGCTTGGGTGCCCGGAGCCGCGCGGCTGCGCGGCCGACGCAGGGGGAAGGACGGACCGGCATGCAGCTCACGATGCTCGTCATCGGAGGCGTCGGCATCCTCCTGCTGCTCATCTCGCTGGTGATCGGCGACATCTTCGACAGCGTCCTGGAGGGCGTCGGGCCCGACGCCTTCTCCGGTCTGGCGGTCGCCGCCTTCCTCGCCGCCTTCGGGTTCGTCGGCGCGCTCACGCTCAACGCCGGCGCCTCGAGCGGCGTGGCGATCGGCGCGGGTCTGCTCGCCGGCGTCGCCGTCGGGGCTGCGGTGGGCGTGGTGAGCTCGCGCCTGATGCGCGGCGGCGACGACGCGACCGTGCGGACCGCCGGCCTCGTCGGCCTGGCCGGGACCGTCGTCGAGGCGGTTCCCGACGACGGCTACGGGATGGTCAGCGTCGTCGCCGCCGGTCACATCACGCGCCTCAACGCCCGCGCGGACGAGCCGCTCTCCGGCGGGACCGCCGTCGTCGTCACCGCAGTCCTGAGCCCCACCTCGGTCAAGGTCGCCCGACAGACCTGACCGGCCGAGCCTTCCGGCGGACGGACTCGGGGGACCGCCCGCCGCCTCCACCTCGCACCGGGGCGCCCCTCGCGCCCGGAAAGGCCAGCCCGCCATGCCCGGCTTCGACATCACGCTCGCTGCCGTCCTCGGTCTCGTCCTCCTCGTCGTCTTCACCGGCCTGATCATCGCCTCGCGGTACCGCGTCGCAGGGCCCAACGAGGCGTTCATCGTCACCGGCCGCAAGGGCAACCGGCAGGTGAAGAACCCCGAGACCGGGCAGGTCTCCACCGACCTGTCCGGCCAGAAGGTCGTGATGGGCGGCGGGGTGTTCGTCATCCCGTTCGTGCAGCGGCTGCACATCCTGGACCTGTCCAGCCGCCGGATCATGGTGCAGATCCGCGGCGCGGTGTCCGGGCAGGGCGTCAAGCTCAACCTCGACGGCGTCGCGATCGTCAAGGTCGGCGGCAACGAGGACTCCATCCGGGCCGCCGCCCAGCGCTTCCTCACCCAGCAGAGCGAGATCGAGACCTTCACCCAGGAGACGCTCGCCGGCTCGCTGCGGTCGATCGTGGGTTCGCTCACCGTCGAGCAGATCATCCGGGACCGCGCCGCCTTCGCCCAGCGCGTCGCCGACGAGTCCGAGTCCTCCCTCACCGGGCAGGGCCTGGTGCTGGACACCTTCCAGATCCAGGACATCACCGACGACGGCACGTACCTGTCCGACCTCGGCCGGCCCGAGGCCGCGCGGGTGGGCCAGACCGCCGCGATCGCCGAGGCCAACGCCCGTCAGGCCGCCGAGCAGGCCCGGATCGCCGCCGAGCAGGAGATCGCGATCAGCCAGCGCCAGCTCGCACTCAAGCAGTCCGAGATCAAGGCCGAGACCGACGCCGCCGCCGCGCAGGCCGCCGCGGCCGGCCCGCTCGCCCAGGCAGACCGGGACCAGGCGATCCTCGCCGAGCAGGAGAAGGTCGCCGTGCGCCAGGCCGCGCTGACCGAGCGTCAGCTGGACACCGAGGTGCGCAAGCCGGCCGACGCGGCGCGGTACCGCGTCGAGCAGGAGGCCGAGGCGGACCGCAACGCCGCGATCGCCCAGGCGGACGCGCGCAAGGCGGCGAGCATCGCCGCGGCCCAGGCCGACGCCGAGCAGCAGCGGCTCTCCGGCGAGGCTGAGAAGGCCCGCCGATCGGCGCTCGCCGACGCCGAGGCGATCGAGGGCAAGCGCCGCGGTGAGGCGGACAAGGCGCTCCGCGTCGCGCAGGCCGAGGCGGTGCGCGCCGAGGGCGAGGCGGAGGCGAGCGCGATCCTCGCGACCGGCCAGGCCGAGGCCGAGGCGATGAATAAGCGCGCCGAGGCGTTCGCCCGCTACAACGAGGCGGCCGTGCTGCAGATGCTCGTCGAGGTCCTGCCGCAGATCGCCCGCGAGGTGGCCTCGCCGATGGCCGCGATCGACCAGCTCACCGTGCTGTCCACGGACGGCGCCGCCGCGCTGCCCAAGCAGGTCACCGACAACCTCACCCAGACCATGGCGATGCTCAAGAACACCACGGGCATCGACATCCAGGCGCTGATCCAGCGCTACACCGACGGGAACGGCACCGCCGTGGAGCCCGCCGCCAGCACGGAGGCGTAGCGCCGGGCGCCGCCGCCTCAGGGGTCCGCCCGCGCCGGCGTGGTGAGCAGCCCACGCGGATCGTGTGACGCACGGTGCAGGAGGGGCCAGCGAGACGTCTCACGTTGCCCGTGCGCCCCACCGGTCACCTGATCCGCGTGGGGCGCTCAGGGCCGTTCGGTCCCCGGGTCAGCGGCGGCGGAGCCGGCCCGTGCGGGCCCGCAGCGCGCGGCGGGCGACCGGGCCGAGCCCGTCCAGCGACGTGACCGTCTCGGCCAGGCCGTCCCCGAACCACGGTCGGCTCGATCGCGGCGACCCACGCGTCCGTGGCGTAGCGCGCACGACTCGAGCGATCGCTCAAGAGGTCGACGCCTTCCGGTGATGCGCGGTCAGGCGATCCCATCCGGTCGTGCGCGGCGCGCGAAGACGAGGTGTCCGGAACTGCTCCGACCCTTGGGGGACGCATGAACCGCCGCATGATCGCCCTGCCCGCAGCAGCACTGCTCGCCGCGGGGCTGCTCACCGCCTGCAACGACACCACGCCCGCCTCGGATGACACCATGACCGAGGACACGATGACCGAGGACACGATGACCGACGACACCATGACCGACGACTCCATGACGGAGGACTCGATGTCCGACGACACCATGTCCGACGACACCATGACCGACGACACCATGTCCGACGACACCATGACCGAGGGGAACGGCTGAGGCGTGGACTCCGAGCGCGCGGTCGGGGCGTCGCAGGGCGCCCCGACCGCGGAGTCGCTGCTCGCGGAGGTCGCCAGGGGCGACACCGCGGCCTTCGACGCGCTCTACACCCGGGTCTCGGGCCCGGTCCACGGCCTGGCTCTGCGCGTGCTGCGTGACCCGGACCTGGCCCAGGACGTCGCCCAGGAGGCCCTGGTCGAGATCTGGCGCCAGGCTCCCCGCTTCGACCCGGCCCGGGGCAGCGCGATGGCCTGGATGATGACCATCGCCCACCGGCGTGCGGTCGACCGGGTGCGCCGCGAGGAGACCCAGTCCGGGGTCGCCGCGCGGGCCGCCGCGGTGCACGAGGTGCCGCACCACGACGAGGTCCCGGCCGCCGCCGAGCGCAGCCTGGACGGTCAGCGGCTCAGGCGCGCGCTCGCCGGGCTCAGCCCGGTCCAGCGCGAGGCCATCGAGTTGGCCTACTGGCGGGGCTACACCCACCAGGAGGTCTCGACGGTGCTCGCCGTCCCGCTCGGGACGGCCAAGACCCGGATCAGGGACGGCCTGATCCGGTTGCGAGATGCTCTGGACGTGAGCGAAGGGAGGGGACGGTGAACCTGCACGCCCTGACCGGTGCCTACGTCCTGGACGCCCTGGACGCCGAGGAGCGGGCCGCCTTCGAGGCGCACCTGCCCGGCTGCCCCGACTGCCGCGCAGAGGTCGCTTCGCTGGGCGAGGCGGCCACCACGATGGCGGTCGCCGACGCCGTGGCGCTGCCGCCCGAGATGCGCGACGCCGTGCGCGCCCGGATCGCTCGTACGCCGCAGCTTCCGCCCCAGGTCACCGTGGACCCGACCCCCGCGCCGGCGACCGGGCACGCACCCGTCGCCCCCACGCCCGCCGGCGACGCGCCTCCCGCTCCCCCCGTGCCGTTGCGCGGGCGCAGGTCCCGGTCGTCGTGGCTCGCCTCGTGGCCGGTGACCGCGGCCGCCGCGGCGGTGGCACTCGTGCTCGCGATCGGCGGGACGCTGCTCGTCCAGGCCCAGCGCGACAACGGGCTGGCCGCCACCCAGGCCGAGGTCATGCGGATCGTCTCCGCGCCCGACATGGTCAGCCACGACCTGGGGCTCGGCGCGAGCCACCTGGTGATGAGCGAGGACGTGGGTGCGGCGGCCGTCATGGGGGCCGACGTGCCGATGCCGGACCACGCCGGGATGGTCTACCAGGTGTGGATGATGCACACCGACGGCTCGATGGCCGCCGGCCCGACGTTCATGCCGCACGACGGCGAGGTCACCGCCCTGGTCGAGGGTGACCTCTCCGACGTGGCGGCGTTCATGGTCACCGAGGAGCCGAAGGGCGGCTCGCCGGAGCCCACCGGCGACTACGTCGCCGAGCTGCACCTGTGAGTCAGCGCAGCGCCCGGTAGTGCGCGCGCACGGCCGGGTCGAGGTGCTCGGTCGCGTAGGACAGCGCCACGCGGGGCATCGCCGCCGCCTGCGCGTCGAGGAAGGCCAGCAGGGTCCCGCGGTCCACCCGCGCCCCGACCTCGCGCAGCGCCCAGCCGACGGCCTTGTGCATCAGCGGGTGCGGGTCGTCGAGCAGGCGCTCGGCCAGCACGAGCGTGGTCGTCGCGTCGCCGTCGGCCAGGAACGCGAACGTCGCGATCACTGCCGCGCGCCGCTCCCAGACCAGGTCCGACGCCGCGAGGCGGTCGAGCACGCTGCGGTCGCCGTGGCGCAGCGCCGTGCCCAGGACGTCGCGGGCGCTCGAGTCGACCAGGTCCCAGTTGTCCACCCGTCCCCGGTGCAGCGCGTCGAGGTAGCGGGCCATCGCCTCGTCGGGCTCGCGGCGCGCGCGGACCACGAGCAGCAGGACGCCGGCCAACCTCACCTCGTGCAGCGCGTCGTCGAGCAGCGTCTCGATCTCGTCGAACCCGAGATCGCGGTGCCGCCGCACCGCGGCGCGCACGTCGGGCACCCGCACCCCGAGGAACGCGTCGCCCTCGCCGTACCCACCGGGCCGGGCCTGGAAGTACCCGGCGGCGCCGGCGGCGCGCTCAGGGTCCGCCAGCGCGACCAACTCGTCGCGCAGCGCCGCCGCACTCACGACCCGAGCTGCTCGGCAGCCTCGGGCACGGCCTCGGCGGTCTCGGCCTCCACGGCCTCGGCGACCGGTGTGTCGCCGGACACCACAGGGAGGGCGGACCACGGGAACGTGATCCACCGGTCGGTCCGGCGCCACACGTAGTCGGGCTCGATCACGGACCGCGACTTGGCGTAGAGCACCGCCGTGCGCACCTCGGCGCAGTGCTTGGCCATGAGGTCGCGCACGAGCGCGAGCGTCTCGCCGGTGTCGGCCACGTCGTCGACCACCAGGGCGTGCAGCCCGGTCAGCGCGTCGGTGTCCAGCAGCGGCGGCAGGACCTCGGGCGCGGCCAGACGCTCGTCGACGCCGGTGTAGAACTCGACGTTCAGCGTGCCGACCGCTTTGGTGCCCAGCGCGTAGGCGATCGCGCCGCCCGCCGGCAGCCCGCCGCGCGCGACCGCGACCACCACGTCGACGGCGAAGCCGGAGTCGACCACGGCCTGGGCGAGGTGGCGGCTGGCCTCCCCGAGGAGGTCCCAGGTGAGGATCTCTCGATCGGTCGGCAGGTCCTGGCCCTCGGCCGTCTCAGCGCTGGTCATGGTGCGAGGCTAGCGACGGGCGCCCTCGCGCGGGAGTCGCAGCCTCAGGGCGAGCATCGCGGCCACGAACACGACCGGGAGGAACGCCGCGGTGGAGACCTGGGCGAACGTCACGTCGCGCGCTGCCAGGTGACCCGCGGTCGCGACCCAGTCGACCACCTGGATCCCGATCATCGTGTCGAGCCACAGGCGGTGCCGGCCCGGGTCGCGGGCCACGGCGAGCATGCCGACGCCGTAGCCGAGGAAGCGCGCGGCCATCATCGCGAAGAGCCAGTTCGTCCAGCCCGGTGCCGGCGCGAGGCCGAGTGCCGAGGCGGTGGCACCCGGCGCGACGAGGAACGCGGCGCCGAGGACCAGCTGGAAGGCCGCGACCACCCGGACGACCGCGCGCAACGCGCGGTTCCGAGCGGGCACGGGGCGGACGGGGGTGGGGGCCGCAGTGGCGGCAGTGGGGTTCGTCATGGCCGGGACGCTAGGTGGCGCATGACCCCGGTTGTCAAAGAGTGAATTGATTTCATACTCTGAACCAAAGGCGACCACCTGGGAGAACGCTCGTGGATAGTTGGCACGCGGAACCGTGCGAGGACGGCACCTGCCCGGTGGCCAGGGCCGTGTCCGTGCTCGGCGGCAAGTGGACGATGCTGGTGGTGCGCGACCTCATGGCCGGCCCGCGCCGCTTCGGGGAGCTGCGCGACTCGCTCGTCGGCGTGAGCCCCAAGACCCTCACCGACCGGCTCCGCGAGCTCGAGGCCGCGGGCCTCGTCGCCCGCACCATGTACCCCGAGATCCCGCCGCGCGTCGAGTACCGCCTCACCGACGCCGGCGAAGGGCTGGGCCCGGTCGTCGCCGCCCTCGCGGAGGTGGGTCGCGCGCTGCCGTCACCCACGGTCGGCACGACGACTTGACCTTGACGTAGCGTCAACTTCTAGCGTCGTCGACGTGGAGGGAGCTGTCGTGGAGGCGTCGATCCAGGAGGTGGCCCGGCTGGCCGGGACCACCAGCCGCACCCTGCGGCACTACGACGCCATCGGGCTGCTGCCCCCCACCCGCATCGGCCACCAGGGCTACCGGTACTACGACGCCGCGGCCCTGGTGCGGCTCCAGCGCATCCTGCTGCTGCGGGACCTGGGGCTCGGCCTGGAGCAGATCCGCCAGGTGCTCGACGCGCAGACCGACGAGGTCGGCGCGCTGCGCACGCACCTGGCCTGGCTCGAGGCCGAGACCGACCGGCTCCGCCGGCTCCGGGCCACGGTCGAGCGGACCATCACCGCACTCGAGGAAGGAGCAGAGCTCATGGCGGACGACCTGCTGGACGGGTTCGACCACACGCAGTACAAGGACGAGGTCACCGAGCGCTGGGGCGCGGACGCGTACGCCGCGTCCGACGCCTGGTGGCGCGGCATGACCGAGGCCGAGCGCGCGGACTGGAAGGCGCGTCAGACGGCGCTCAGCGCCGACTGGCGGGCAGCGGCGGAGGCCGGCGCGGACCCTGCGTCGGACGAGGCCCAGGCCCTTGCCGCCCGGCACGTCGCGTGGCTGGCCGACATCCCCGGTACCCCGGGGCACGGTGGCACGCCGGTCAAGGCGTACGTCGTCGGGCTCGGCGAGATGTACGTCGCCGACCCGCGGTTCGCCAAGCACTACGGCGGGCCCGAGGGCGCGACCTTCGTGCGCGACGCGCTCGCGGTCTGGGCCGAGCGGCACTGAGCACGCTGGGGTGGCCGGCCACGGTCGGCCACCCCGGGCTCTGCGCTCGGACCCGCCTGCTCAGCCCCGGCGCGCGATCTGGGTGTTGGAGACCTGCGCGACGGGGCGCATGACGATCGTGTCGAGGTTGACGTGGTGCGGCCGGGTCAGGGCGAACACGATCGTGTCCGCGACGTCCTCGGCGGTCAGCGGGGTGTAGCCCTCGTAGACCTTCGCCGCCCGCTCCGCGTCCCCGCCGAAGCGCACCAGCGAGAACTCCTCGGTGGCCACCGCGCCGGGCTGCACGTCGATGACCCGCACCGGCCGGCCGGCGAGCTCGAGCCGCAGGGTCGCGGCCATCGCGTGCTCGGCGTGCTTGGCCGCCGCGTACCCCGCGCCGCCCGGGTACACCCCGGTCGCCGCCGTGGACGTGACGAACAGCAGGTCACCCCGGCCGGATGCCTCCACCAGCGGCAGCAGTGCCTGCGTCACGCGGAGCGTGCCCAGGACGTTCACGTCGTACATCCGCTGCCAGTCGGCCACATCACCGGACTCCACCGGGTCCAGGCCCAGGGCGCCGCCCGCGACGTTGACCAGGGTGGTCAGCCCACCCGCGGCCTGAACGCGCTCGACCAGCGCGGCGACGTCCGCGTCCGACGTCACGTCCGTGGGCACCGCGGTGCACCCGGTCTCGGCCGCGAGTGCCTCGAGCCGGTCGGCGCGGCGGGCGACCGCGATGACGTCCCAGCCCTCGGCACGCAGCCGCCGTACCGTCGCGGCGCCGATCCCCGAGGACGCGCCGGTCACGACGGCGCGCAGCGTGGCGCTCATCGGGCGTCCCGCCAGGCGACCCACTCGCGCACCAGCGACAGGTCGTAGTCCGGGCCGCCCACGCCGATGGTGAAGAGCGTCGCCCCCGCATCGAGCAGGTCGTCGGCGACCTCGGCCGGCGGACGGTCGACCCCGATCGACCGCTCGACGAGCCGCGCGGTGTCGCGGCCGACGGCCGCACCGTGCTCGTCGAGGATCGCGCTCTTGCGGCGGAGCGTCTCGACGCCGCCGAAGGAGTGCCACACGTCGGCATGCTCGGCGACGATCCGCAACGTCTTGCGCTCGCCGCCGCCGCCGATCAGCACGGGGATGTCGCGGGTCGGCGCCGGGTTCAGGCGCTCCCAGCGGGACCGGATCCGCGGCATGGCCTGGGCGAGGTCGGCGATCCGGGCCCCCGGGGTACCGAACTCGTACCCGTACTCGTCGTAGTCCTTCTCGAACCAGCCCGCGCCGATCCCAAGGATCAGCCGGCCGTCGGAGATGTGGTCGACCGTCCGCGCCATGTCGGCCAGCAGCTCGGGATTCCGGTACGAGTTGCAGGTGACCAGCGCGCCGATCTCGATCCGACTGGTCTGCTCCGCCCAGGCGCCGAGCATGGTCCAGCACTCGAAGTGCTTGCCCTCCGGTTCGCCGTAGAGCGGGAAGAAGTGGTCCCAGTTGAACGCGACGTCGACGCCCATGTCCTCAGCCCTCAGCAGGGCGTCGCGGATCTGGCCGTAGTCGGCGTGCTGTGGGTGGAGCTGCACTGCGATACGGATCGGAAACGGCACGTCATCTGCTCCTTCGCGTAGCCCGACGTCGATCATCGCACCGCACACCCGCCTCCCCCAACCAGCCCGGAACCCCACCGAGGGAAAGGGACTGCACCACCGCCGAGCGTCGTCGGGCACGCCCCGAGTCGACTTGAGCCCCGCCGAGCGCCCCGCGGCTACCGGGATGTGGGTGGTCGCGACTGTGTGCAGGCTGCGCCGCTATCCGACGCTCGGTGTGCATGGCGGTGCGCGGCAGGAGCGGGATGGGAACGCGCCGCCGGACGCGTTCGTGGAACTTCCGGCGCGGTATTCGCGCCGAAGTTTCCACGTTGGTCAGCGGAGGGACCGCTCATCGGCGCGGCCGGACGCCGTCGGCCTCCGGCTCAGGTCGGCTTACGCCACACCGAGACGTGGCACTCGCTGTCGCTGGTGAACGGACGTCCGTGCCAGTCGGCGCTTCGGCTCTCGAACGCGAGCCCGGCGAGCGCGGCCATCAGGTCGCACTCGGCGGGCCAGATGTAGCGGAAGTTGCTGGCGCCGTAGGTGACGGTTCCGTCGTCCGCGCGGTGGTAGTGGTGCGAGGTCCCTTGCTGCGTGGTCATGTCGTAGGTGTCGAAGCCGGCGTGATGCTCACCGACATGGAACGGCACGGCGGACTGGCCCGGCGGGAGACGTCGGATGCCTGGCACCCACAGCTCGACCACGAAGCGTCCGCCCGGAGCAAGGTGGCGTGCGGCGTTACGGAAGCACTCGACCTGCTCGGCCTGGGTCCGAAGGTTCCCGATGCTGTTCCACACCACGTAGACCAACGAGAACTCACCCGGCACCGTCGCTGTGGCCATGTCGCCGACGACGACGGGGATGCCTCCTCGTTTCGCCAGCAGCCGGTCGGCCATCGGCTGCGACAGCTCGATCCCACTCACCGCGACCCCGCGCTCAGCGAGCGGGATCGCCACCCGACCGGTCCCGATCGCGAACTCCAACGCCGGTCCCCCACCAGCGAGGTCCGCGAGAAAGTCCAACGCCGGACCAAGCACGTCGGGTGCGAACATGAACGCACTTGCCTCGTCGTACCTGGCGGCGGCCTCGTCGCCCCACACATCGCTGCTCGTCACCGGGCCAGCATCCCGTCTCCCGAACAGGCCGCCAGTGGATTTCCCCGCGGGCGCTCGCCGGTACCCGAGCGCGCGGGCCCGACCGTCGTCGGCGTGCTGCAGCCGGAGCTGCTCGGCCATGAGGCGGGACCCGTCGGGGCGCCTGACCGCCTAGGCTGGACGCGGGACCCCGGACCCTGCATGGCCTGGAGCCCGGCCTCCTCGTTTGGGCCGCGGTCCTCGGTCGACAGCTGGACGGCCACCCCACCACGTTCCCCGACCCGGAGATCGCTGTGCCTGTGCGCGTCCGTCCGCCCGCCCACCGACCTGCCCGCTTCGTCCCCGCGACCGGGGCCGCCCTGCTCGCCGCTGCGCTGCTCGCCGGATGCTCGACCGCGGCCGCCAACGCCCCGGCGTCGCCCGACGCCACCACCGAGCCCGCCGCTGCGTCGAGCACCACCTCAAGCCCCGCGGCGCCCGCCACCTATCCCGTGACCGTGGACAACTGCGGGTTCCCGGTCACCGTCGACGCCCCGCCGCAACGGATCGTCGCGATCAAGTCCTCCGCGATCGAGATGCTGCTGGCGCTCGGCGTCGGCAACCGGATCGTCGGCACCGGTTTCCCCGACGGGCCCCTGCCCGCGGACCTGGCGGCCACCGCGCCGGAGCTGCCCCAGCTCTCCGACCGCGTGCCATCGGCCGAGGTCGTGCTGCAGACCGAGCCCGACCTGGTCTACGCCGGCTGGGAGTCCAACCTCACGGCGGAGGGCGCGGGCGACCGCGCCACGCTCGCCGACCTGGGCGTGGCGACGTACGTCTCACCCGCGGCCTGCAAAGAGCCCGCCTACCAGCCCGACCCCCTGACCTTCGACGACGTGTTCGCCCAGGTCACCGAGATGGGCGCGATCCTGGGCGTGCCCGACGCGGCGTCCGCGCTGGTGGACTCCCAGCGCGCCGACCTCGCGTCGATCACGCCGGACGACCGCGGCATGACCGCGCTGTGGTACTCCTCGGGCGACGACATCCCGTACGTCGGAGCGGGCATCGGCGCACCCCAGATGATCATGGATGCGGTCGGGCTGACGAACATCGCGGCCGACGTCCACGACACGTGGACCTCGTTCAGCTGGGAGCAGGTCGCCCAGGACGACCCTGACGTCATCGTCCTGGTCGACGCCGCCTGGAACACCGCCGAGTCCAAGAAGGAGAAGCTCGCCGCCAACCCCGCCACCGCGCGGCTGACCGCCGTGCAGCAGCAGCGGTACCTCGTGGTGCCGTTCCCCGGCACCGAGGCCGGCGTGCGCAACGTGCCGGTGGCGCTCGACCTGGCCCGCCAGCTGGCCGACCTGTGAGGCGCCCGCCGACGCCGCTGGCGCTCGGCGTGGGTCTGGTGGCGCTGCTGGTCTCGCTGGTCGTGGCGATCACGGTGGGACCGGCGGGGATCGCCCCGGCCGACGTGTGGGCAACCGTGGCCCACCACCTGGGCGTCGCCGCGCCCGGCGGGGACCTGAGCCCGCTGCTGGACGGCATCGTGTGGGAGCTGCGGCTGCCGCGGGTGCTCGCCGCGGCCCTGGTGGGCGCGGGGCTCGCGGTCGCGGGGGCCGTGATGCAGACGGTGGTGCGCAACCCGCTCGCCGACCCGTACCTGCTGGGGCTGTCGGGCGGCGCGTCCCTGGGTGCCGTGGCCGTGCTGGTGCTCGGCGTCGCGGTGCTGCTGCCGGTGGCGGCGTTCGCGGGTGCGCTGGCCGCGCTGGTCGCCACGCTCGCCCTGGCCGGGTCGTCGGCCGCGACAAGCCCGGCGCGGACCGTGCTGGCGGGTCTGGCGATCGGCCAGCTCGCCGCGGCGGGCACGTCGTTCGTGATCTTCTGGTCGGCCACCGGGGACTCCTACCGCGACATCCTCGCCTGGCTGATGGGCTCGCTGGCGGGCGCAGGCTGGTCGGACGTGGCGATCGCCGCGGTGGCCGTCGGCGTGCTGGGCACCGGGCTGCTCGCAGCCGGGCGGTCACTGGACGCGCTCGCGCTGGGAGACACCGCTGCCGCGGCCCTGGGTATCGCCGTGGCGCGGGTGCGGTGGGCCCTGCTGGTGACCGTCGCGCTGCTCACCGGTGCGCTGGTGGCGGTCAGCGGGTCGATCGGCTTCGTCGGGCTGGCCGTGCCGCACGCAGTGCGGCTGGTGGTGGGCACCGCGCACCGCCGGCTCCTCGCCCTGACCGCGGTGGTCGGTGCGACGTTCCTGGTCTGGGCGGACACCGCCGCCCGGGCCTTGTTCGAGCCTCGCGAGCTGCCGGTGGGGATCGTCACCGCGCTCGTCGGGGCGCCGGTGCTCGCGGCGCTGCTGTGGCGCCGTCGGCGGCTGGAGGCCTGAGATGCACCTGGACGCGCTGAGCTGGTCCGTCGACGGCCGGGTGATCGTCGACGGGGTGGACGTCACGCCGCCCACCGGGGCGCTCACCGGGCTGCTGGGCCCCAACGGTGCCGGCAAGTCGAGCCTGCTGCGGCTGGTGGCCGGCGTGCTGCACGGCGCCGGCGCCGTGCACCTGGACGGCACCGACCTGCTCACCCTGCGTCGCCGCGATCGCGCCCGGCTGCTCGCGCTCGTCGAGCAGGACGGCGCTGCGCCCGAGGGTCTGACCGTCGCCGAGACGGTGCTGCTGGGGCGGACGCCGCACGGTTCACCGCTGGCCGGCATGTCCACCGCGGACCGCGAGCGCGCCGCGCAGGCGCTCACCACCGCAGGGGTCTCCGCGCTGCGCGACCGCGCCCTGACCACGCTGTCCGGTGGCGAGCGGCAGCGCGTGCACCTGGCGCGGGCCCTGGCCCAGGACCCCCGCGTGCTGCTGCTCGACGAGCCGACCAACCACCTGGACGTGCGCGCCCAGCTCGACACCCTCGCGGTGGTGCGCGACCTCACGGCCGACGGAGTCACAGTGATCGCGGCCCTGCACGACCTCAACCTCGCCGCAGCCAGCTGCGACCACGTGGTGCTGCTGCACCACGGCCGGGTCGCGGCGGCCGGCCCCGTTGCGCAGGTGCTGCACCCGGACGTGCTCGAGCCGGTGTACGGCGTGCGCTGCACCGTGCTCGAGCATCCGGGCACGGGCCGGCCGGTGCTGGTGTTCGACCGTGGCTGACCGCGGGGCGCGCACCCGCGGCCCGGATGTCAGGATGACGGCATGAACCTCACCGGCGACCAGGACGCCGACCGCCTGCTCGACGCGGACCCGTTCGCGCTGCTGGTCGGCATGCTGCTGGACCAGCAGGTACCCATGGAGACGGCCTTCGCTGGGCCCGCGAAGATCGCCGCGCGGATGTCCACCGGCGACCGGCTCGACCCCGCCCGGATCGCGGCCACCGACCCCGAGGAGTTCGCGGCGCTGTGTGCCACTCCCCCGGCCGTGCACCGGTTCCCGCGGTCGATGGCCGAGCGCATCCAGGCCGTGGCCGCCGCCGTGGTGGAGGAGTACGACGGTGAGACCGCGCGCCTGTGGACCGACGGCGACCCGGACGGCGCCGAGGTGCTGCGCCGGCTCCGCAGGCTGCCGGGGTACGGCGAGCAGAAGGCGAAGATCTTCCTGGCCCTGCTGGGCAAGCAGCGCGGCGTGCAGCCCGCCGGATGGCGCGAGGCAGCGGGAGCCTTCGGCGAGGAGGGCTCGTTCCGCTCGATCGCCGACGTCGTGGACGCCGAGTCCCTCGACAAGGTCCGCGCGACCAAGAAGGCCGCCAAGGCGGAGGCCAAGCGGGTGGCCGGCCGGTGAAGATCGTCCTGCTGGCCGGCGGGGTGGGCGGCGCCCGCTTCACGCGAGGGCTGCGCGACCTGGGCCGCGCCGAGGGGCTCGACCTGGACCTGACGGTGGTGGTCAACACCGGGGACGACCTGTGGCTCGACGCGCTGCGCGTCTGCCCGGACCTGGACACCGTGATGTACACGCTCGGCGGGGTGATCGGCGACCAGGGCTGGGGCCGCGCCGGCGAGTCGACCCGGGTCACCGCCGAGCTGCACGCCTACGGCCTGGGTTGGGACTGGTTCACGCTCGGCGACCTGGACCTCGGCACCCACGTCGCCCGCACCGAGCTGCTGCGCTCGGGCCTTCCGCTGTCCGCCGTGACCGCGCGGCTGTGCGAGCGGTGGCAGCCCGGCGCGACGCTGCTGCCGATGTCCGACGACGAGGTCGAGACGTGGGTCGAGGTCGAGGCCGACGGCGAGGTGACGACGATCCACTTCGAGGAGTGGTGGGTGCGCCACCGCGCTGCCCTCCCGGCGCGGCGGTTCCTGCAGCGCGGGGTGGGCGGCTCACGCCCGGCGCCCGGCGTGCTCGAGGCGATCGGCGCCGCGGACCTGGTGGTGCTGCCGCCGTCCAACCCGGTCGTGTCGGTGGGGACCATCCTCGGCGTGCCGGGGATCCGGGACGCCGTGCGCGCCGCACGCGCGCCGGTGGTCGGGGTCTCGCCGATCATCGGCGGCGCCCCGGTGCGCGGCATGGCCGACGCGTGCCTGACGGCGATCGGCGTCGAGACGTCCGCCCGGGCGGTCGCGGAGCACTACGGCGCCCGGTCGGCGGGCGGCGTGCTGGACGGCTGGCTGGTCGACGACGCCGACGCGGACGCGGTGGCACCGGTGCGCGCGGCCGGGGTCGAGGCACGCGCGCTGCCGCTGCTCATGGCCGACGAGGCCACGACGGCCGCGATCGCACGCGCCGCGCTCGACCTGGGCCGCGAGCTCGCTGCGAGCCGCACCCGGCACTGAGGCAGCCGGTGCGGCACGCGCCGGCCCTCAGCCCGTCAGCTGCGCGAGCTGGATGAGGTTCCCGCAGGTGTCGTCGAGCACCGCGGTCCGCACCGGCCCGAAGTCCGTGGGCGGCTGGGTGAACACGACGCCGGCGGCGGTCAGTCGCTCCACCTCGGCGTCGAGGTCGTCGACGCCGAAGGACGTGAACGGGATCCCGTCGGCCATCAGCGCCTCCCGGAACGGAGCGACGGCCGGGTGCCCGGCGGGCTCGAGGCTCACCTGCGTGCCGTCCGGGTCGGCGGGGTCGACCACGGTGAGCCAGGCGTGCTCCCCCATCGGGACGTCGTCCTTGAGCGCGAAGCCCAGCACGTCGGTGTAGAACGCCAGCGCGGCCCGCTGGTCGTCGACGAAGACGCTGAACACGGTGATGTGCGGCACGGGGACCTCCGGGGTCGGGCGGCGACCTACTCGGCGCGGGGCGGCCACCGGTCGGTGATGGCGCGCAGCGGCGAGGTGTCGAGCGTGTGGTATCGGTAGCGACCCTCCCGACGGGAGTGCACCAGCCCCGCCGCCTCGAGGACGTCGAGGTGCTGGGCCACTGCCTGCCGGGTCGGGGTCAGGTCGTGGTTCACGGCCAGGCGGGAGCAGATCTCGAACAAGGTCTGGTCGTCGCGAGCGACCAGCTCGTCGAGGATCGCCCGCCGGGTCGGGTCGGCGAGGGCCCGGAACAGCACCTCGTCCACGTCCGGAACGATAGGTAAGTCTGCGCTTACCTGTCAAGACTCCGCCGGCACACCGGCGGTCAGTCGAGCGGCGCCAGTGCCGCGAGCGCCGCCGCGGTGGCCGGGCCCACGCCGAGCCGCACCGCTGCCACCAGGTCGTCGGCCGTGTCCACGTCGCGGCGCAGTCCAGGGCCGGCCTCGAGGACGCGATGACCGGCCCGCTCGTGCGCCTCCCGCGATCCCGGGCCGAAGGCCGGCCGCAGCAGCTCGGCCCGCCCGGCCGTGAGCAGCGTGGTGCCCGCGCCGTCGGCGTCGGGCACCATCGCGCGCTCGTGGTCGGCCGCCGCCGCGAGCGCGGCGTCGAGCTCCGCGGGACGCAGCGCGGGCAGGTCTCCCAGCAGGAGCGCGACGGGACCGTCCTCGACAGCCTCGGCCCCGGCGGCCAACGCCGCGACCAGGCCCCGGCCGGGGTCGGGCACCACCCGCACACCGGGCGGCACCGCGTCGACCATCCGCGGCTCGGACGTGACCAGCACGACGCTCGCCACGCGGGCCGCGGCGAGCACGGCCGTGAGCGTGTCCCGAGCGAACGCGAGCGCGAGCTCGGACCGGGCGGACCCGCTCGGAGCGTCGAGCCGGGACTTGGCCGACCCGAGGTCCTTCACGGGGACGACGACGGTCCATGCCGTCATGACGTGGGCTCGCGCTTGCCCGTCGCCGCGGCGGCCCCGGCCTCGTACCCGGCGCGCCACGCCTCGTCGGCGCCCAGGCGGAACAGGTCGCTCTCGCCGTGCCGCTGCAGGGCACGGGCGCCGGGGCCGTCGTCGTCGGTGACGTGCCGAGCCAGGCCACGCACCACGGCCACCGGCCGCCCTGCCGCCTTGCCGCGCACCAGCTCTGTAGCGGCCGCGACCTCGTCGGCGACGGCCACGACCGTCGCGGAGAGCACCTGGCCGTGGGTGTCGGGGGTGCCGCGCAGGTCCTCGGCCACGCGCAGGCCGGCTGCGCCGATGGCCAGGTCCACCACGCCGTCGCGCCACGCCCGGCCGGCCGTGTCGGTGATCACCACCGCGACCCGCACGCCGAGCTGCGCGGTGAGCGCCGCGCGCAGCCGCCGCGCCGAGTCGTCGGGGTCGACAGGCAGGAGCAGGACGGTGCCGGGCGGCGTGTTGCTCGCGTCGACCCCGGCGGCGGCCATCACCAGACCCTGCGGGTTCTCGACGATCCGCAGGACGCCACCGGGGTGCTCCCGGGTCGCGACGACGCGCACCGTCTGCTCGGTGATCGCCTGCTCCCGGTCGGCGGCCGCGACGACCCTGCCTTCGGCCTTGGACACGATCTTGCTGGTCACGACCACGACGTCGTCGTCCGCCAGGCGGCCGTGGAGAAGGTCCGCGAGGAGCGCACCCAGGTCGTCGCCCGGAACGACCTCGCCGAGGCCGTCTGGCGCCCAGACCTCGATCCGGGCGTCGCCGCTCACCGGTGGAGCTTGGGCAGGACGTCGCGGCCGAAGACCTCGAAGAACTGCTCCTGGTTCCGGCCCACGTTGTGCAGGTACACGCGGTCGAAGCCGAGGTCGACGTAGCGCTGGAGCGCGGCCCGGTGCACGTCGGGGTCGGAGGAGATCACCATCCGACCCTCGAAGTCCTCGGGACGGACCAGCTTGGCCATCTGCTCGAAGTCGTACGGCGAGCGGATGTCGCCCTTGGGGAACTTCATGCCGCCGTTGGGCCACTGGTCCATCGCGTTGGCCATGGCCTGCTCGTCGGTCTCGGCCCAGGACAGGTGAACCTGGAGCAGCCGCGGCATGGTCGAGGGGTCCTTGCCCGCCTCGCGCGCGCCCTCGTCAAACTTGGCGAACAGACCGCCGATCTTCTCCAGGGGCGCGCCCACCGTGATCAACCCGTCGGTGTGCCGCCCGGCCCGCTTGGCGGTCACCGGCCCCGCCGTGGCGACGTAGATCTCCGGCGGCGTCTCGGGCATGGTCCACAGCCGGGTGGACTCCAGCGTGTAGTACTCCCCGGCGTGCTTGACGTCCTTGCCGGCCAGCGAGCCGGCGAACAGCTTGTTGATGAGCTCGATGGCCTCGAACATCCGGTTGATCCGGACCGGCACCTCGGGCCAGTACGTACCCAGGATGTGCTCGTTGAGCGCCTCGCCGGAGCCCAGGCCCAACCAGTGCCGCCCGGGATACATGGCCGCGAGGGTCGCGGACGCCTGGGCGACCAGCCCCGGGTGCCACCGGAACGTCGGCGCGGTGACTCCAGGGCCGACGTCGCCGGCCGTGCGCTCGGCGATCGCGGTCATGACGTTCCAGACGAAGCTCGCCTGGCCTTGGGCCGGGACCCACGGCTGGAAGTGGTCGGCGGCCATCACCCCGGAGAACCCGTGCCGCTCGGCGAGCACCACGTGCTCGAGGATCTCCGTCGGGCTGAACTGCTCCAGCGCCGCCGCGAGCCCCACCGTCAGATCTGCCACCGCGGACCACCTCCGCAACGGACCCTACCCACGGCGGGGCACCGACCGCTCCGCGAGCGCGCGGTCAACCGCGGATGCGCAGGAACGTCCGCGTGCCCGCGACGACGCCGAGTGCGTACAGACCGCCGATGGCGGTGGCGACGACCACCCCGGCGACCGTCCGCGCCGTCTGCTGCGGTGCCGACTCCAGGCCCAGCTGCACCACGACGACCAGGTACCGAAGCCACAGGGCGAGGAGCGCGAGCTCGGCCACGGCCGACACGACCGCCACCCTCGCCAGCACCGCTCGACGGCCCGCGTCGGCCCCCCGGCGCGCGGCCACGGTCCACACGATCAGCACGACCAGGCCCACCGGCTGGATCAGGACGCCGAGGTTCCAGCTCACCGATCCGGTCGGGGACAGGAGCGTGACGAGGACCGGGACCGCGAAGAGCAGCCACCGCGCCAGGGACGCGACCAGGCACCAGAGCAGCAGCGTCGACCACGGCCGGTGGGCGGCGCCCAGGGGTGCCCTGCCGGGGGCGAGCCCCTCGTCGACCGCAGACGACCCGATGTCCGCCTGGCTCGCACCCTGCCTGTAGCCGTCCATGACTCCCCCTTGGCTCGACGCCTGCGAAGAGGATGGCACAACCTACTCGTAGGAGATGGCCTCCAGGACGTCCAGCCGCGCCGCCCTGACACCCGGCCAGAGCGCCGCGACCACACCGACCACCACCGCGAGGCCCACGAACGCCCCCAGCTGGGCCCACGGCACGGCGAGGGTGGACAGGCCCTGGTCGGCGAACACCGTCGGCAACGTCGAGGCCAGCCCCGCCCCGATCGCTACGCCCATCAGGGTGCCGAACACCGCGGTGAGGATCGACTCGATGGCCACCACGGTGGCGAGCTGGAGCCGGCCCAGGCCCACCGCGCGGAGCAGCCCGACCTCGCGGGTCCGCTCCGCGATGGACAGCGCGAGCGTGTTCACGATGCCCAGCGCCGCGATCACGATCGACAGCCCGAGCAGGGCGTACAGGATCACCAGGATCTGGTTGACCTGATCGGCCAGCTGGTCGGCGAACTGCTCGTTGTCCATCACGGAGACCACGACGTAGGGCTTGGCCGCGTCGGTCAGCTCGCCGCGCACCCGCTCGGTGTCCGCGCCCTGGCCGATCTCGACGAACACGGTGTTGATCGTGGACTGCGCGGCCGGGACGACGGCATCGAACAGCGACCGGGGCACCATCGCCGTGGCCTGGACGGCCCGGGAGTCGATGACCGCGCCGATGCGGGCGGTCCGCGACCCGTCGCCGGCGGCCACCTCGAGCGTGTCGCCCACGGCCCAGCCGTTCTCCTCCGCCGCGGCCTTGAGGACCACGACGTCGCCGCTCGCCAGGCTCGCGGTGTCGCCCGAGACCACCTGGACGTCCAGCGAGTGCTGGAAGATCCCCGGGTCCACGCCGACCACGACGGCGTCGGTCCCGTCGAGCGTGGCGGCGCCGACGTGTAGCGCGTCGACCCGGGCCACGCCCGGCAGGCCCTCGACCTGCTGGACCAGCTCCGCCGGCACGTCACGCGTGGCGGACTGCAGCAGGAAGTCGGCGGTGGACTCGGTCTCGACGATCGCCCGGGTCGAGGCCTGGGTCGAGGCCGCGAGCACGGACGCCGCGCCGACCAGCGCCATGCCGATCATCAGGGCCCCGGCGGTCGACGCGGTGCGCCGCGGGTTGCGGGTGACGTTGCCCCGCGCCAGACCGCCGAGCGGGCGCATCCAGGCGACCGCAGGCGCGGCGAGCACCTTCAGGCCGGCCGGGACCACGCTGGGCGCGAGCATCAACGCACCGATGACCACCGCGCCGGCCCCGATCCCCAGCACGGGGCCGGGCTCGCCGAGGTCGGCGACGGTCGCGGTCACGACGGCCACGATCCCCGCGACGGTCAGCACGGCGCCGGCGACCGCGCGGAGCACGGAACCGCGGTCATGGGTGGGCAGGTCGTCGCGCATCGCCTCGACGGGGGCGGTCAGCGCCGCCCGTCGCGCCGGCACGAGGGCCGCGGCGACGCTCAGGGTGACCCCGACCACGACGGCCACCACCACGGTGAACACGTCGAGCGGGATCTGGCCGGACAGCTCCATGCCCATCGCCCCGAGCACGGCCCGCAGGATCGCGACCAGCCCCACGCCGGCGCCCACGCCGAGCGCGGAGCCGAGGACCCCGACGACCACGGCCTGGACCACGATCGACCCGAAGACCTGCCCCGGCGACGCCCCGATCGCTCGCAGCATCGCGAACTCGCGCTGGCGCTGCCGGACGATCATCTGGAACGTGTTGGCGATGAGGAACCCGCCGACGAACAGCGAGATCCCGGCGAAGATCAGCAGGAACGTGCCGACGAATCCGAGCGCCGCATCGATCTGGTCCTTGGTCTCCTGGCGGACCTCGTCACCGGTGAGCACCTGGACGTGGTCCAGGCCGGGGACGGTCCGCTCGATCCGGTCCACGAGCTCGGTCTCGGAGACGCCCGGGTCGGCGTAGACCGAGATGGTGGACGTCGTGCCGTCCGGGGCGAACGTCTGCCGGGCGGTGGTGGGGTCGAGGAACACGATCGTCGCACCGGCGATCGGCGCGCCGAACTGCACCTCACCCACCACGGTGACCGTGCGCACCTCGCCGCCGAGCACGACAGACGTCGTGTCGCCGATGGACAGCCCGGAGGCCTCCAGGGTGCTCGACTCGGGAGCGATCTCGTCCGGCCCGGCCGGGGCGCGGCCGGCGACCAGGGTCACGCTCGGGTCGGCCGGGTCGAGCGCCGTCGCGAAGCTCGGCGGGCCGTTGCCGGTGGCGGTCGCGGTGCCGTCGGCACCGACCAGCACGATCGGGCCGGACACGTCGGGCACCGCGTGCGCCACGCCGTCGACCTCGGCCACCTGGTCCGCCAGGGAGATCGGGAGCGGGTTGCGGGCCTGGGCCGTCGGGTCGCCGCCACCTTCCGGTGCGGAGATGGCGTCGGCACCGCGCAGGTAGGCGTCGCCCACCGTGCCGGCCTCGACGATCGCGTCGAACGTGCTCGACATCATGGTGCGCAGCGCGAAGGTGCCGGCCACGAAGGCCACACCCAGAAGCACGGCCAGCACCGACATCGCGAACCTGCCCAGGTGCGCGCGGATGCCCCGCAGGGCGACGCGGGTCATCGCAGGTCGGGGACGTCGGCGGTGTGCCGGCCGGCGTGCAGCTCGGAGGCCGGGCCGGCGAGGTGGCCGGTCGGGGCGCTCTGCGGGTGCGGCACGGCGTCGGCGAGGCCGGGGATGGCGTGCTCGCCGTGTGCCTCGTCGTGCTCGGGGCTGCCCAGGGCACGCAGCGCGTCGAGCACCGACTCGCGGGTCGGCTGCTCGACCTCACCCACCAGTCGGCCGTCGGCGAGGAAGAGGACGCGGTGGGCGTAGGAGGCGGCCGTCGGGTCGTGCGTGACCATGACCACGGACTGGCCCAGCTCGTCGACCGAGCGGCGCAGGAAGCCGAGCACCTCGGCGGCCGAGCGCGAGTCCAGGTTGCCGGTCGGCTCGTCGGCGAAGATCACGCCGGGCCGCGACACCAGGGCGCGGGCGCAGGCGACGCGCTGCTGCTGGCCGCCGGACAGCTCGGTGGGCCGGTGGTCGAGCCGGTCGCGCAGCCCCACCGAGTCCACGACGGTGTCGAACCACTCGCGGTCCACCGGACGCCGCGCGATGTCGAGCGGCAGCGTGATGTTCTCCTCGGCGGTCAGGGTCGGGATGAGGTTGAACGCCTGGAACACGAACCCGATCCGGGTGCGCCGCAGCCGGGTCAGACCCCGCTGGCCCATCGAGCCGATGTCCTCGCCGTCGACGACGATCCGGCCGGCGGTGGCGGTGTCCAGGCCGGCCATGCAGTGCATGAGCGTGGACTTGCCGGAGCCCGACGGCCCCATCACGGCGGTGAGCTCGCCACGCGCGAGGTCGACGTCCACGCCGTCGAGCGCGCGCACCGCGGCCTCACCCTTGCCGTAGACCTTGACGAGCCCACGGGCCGAGGCGATCTGCGCCTCGTCCGTGGGGTCCTGAGCGAGAGCCCGCATGACGTCTCCTGGTGTGTGGGGGTCGTCCCATGATCGTGGTGGGCCGGGTGGGTCGGACGGATCAGGGACAACCCTGGTGCCGCCCCTGATCGCGGAGCGGCGCTACCCCGACCCGATCAGGGTCGCACACACCGGGGCGCACCTCACGGGTGCTTCTCCACGGCAGGCGACCATAATGATCGTCGTCGAAGGGGGTCGACATGGCACTGCGCCGCACCACCGCCCGGACGCTCGTCATCGCCGCCGCGCTCACGCTCACCGCGTGCTCGGGAGGTGGTGGCACGCCCGCGGCGACCGACGCGGGCGGGAGCGGGTCGTCGAGTGCGGGCACCGCGTCGGAGTCGGCCTCGCCGTCCGACGCTGCGACGGCGAGCGATGCTGCGTCCGCCGACGCGGGCTCGGCCAGCCTGCCGGACCCGTGCAGCCTGCTGACCGCGGCCGAGATCAGCGACGTCACCGGGGTGACCTTCGGGGAGGGCACCTACAACGAGCAGCTCAGCGCCGCGGACCGGCGGATCTGCGACTGGATCGCCTCCGACTCGACCTTCGCGACGGCCCAGGTGCTGATCACCCCGCTCACCGACAGCGGGTGGGAGGCAGCCCAGAGCGGCACCGGACAGGTCAGCCCGGTCCACGACGAGACCGTGCCGGGTGCGGACCGTGCGTTCGCCACCGAGGAGGGCAGCATCGTCGCGATGGACGTGCACGGGCTGTTCATCCAGGTGGCCTACATCCCGTCCGGCGCCGGGACCGTGCTGACGCAGACGCTCGCGCTGGCGGCGAAGGCGGCGGCCCGGGTGCCCTGACGGGCGGGAACGCCCTCGAGGGAGGCCGGCGCGGCTAGCGTTCGGCCATGATCACTCGACTGGCGCCCCACTACGGCGACCCGACCTGCGCGTCGATCGTGACGGCGGGTGGGTTCGCGTTCCTGTCACACCACGCAGGCAACCTCTCCGACACGAGCTACGCGGCTCAGACCCGGGGCGCGCTCGACGCCATGCGCGAGACGCTCGCCCGGGTCGGCACGGACCTGACATCCCTGGTGCAGGTGACGATGTTGGTGAGGGAGCTCACCGACGAGATCCGCGCGGCCTGGGACGTCTTCGACGAGTACTTCGGCGACCAGCCACCGGCGCGCGCCACGGTGACGACGGACTTCTTCGACGCGGCGTGCCTGGTGCAGCTCGACGGGATCGCTCACCTCGGCGACGAGCGAGGCTGACGCCGACGCCGCGCCGGGACGCCGTCGCGGGAGAACGAGCCGGGCCCCGGGGCTGGCGACGACAACGGTGCGCGACCCGCTCACGATCTCTGGGAGAATCACCGGCCATGAGCGACGACCAGCTGACCCGGACCTCCGCCCCGTCGAGCCCCTCGACGTCGCGCGTACCGGACAAGGTCAGCCTGGACGGTCTCGAGGACAAGTGGGACGGCGTCTGGCGCGAGCAGGGCACCTACGCCTTCGACCGCACCAAGACCCGCGAGCAGGTCTACTCGATCGACACCCCGCCGCCTACGGTCTCCGGCTCGCTGCACGTCGGCCACGTGTTCAGCTACACCCACACCGACGTCATCGCCCGCTACCAGCGGATGCGGGGCCGCGAGGTGTTCTACCCGATGGGTTGGGACGACAACGGCCTGCCCACCGAGCGCCGCGTGCAGAACTACTACGGCGTGCGCTGCGACCCGTCGCTTCCGTTCGAGGAGGGCTTCACTCCCCCGCACGAGGGCACCGACGGCAAGGCGGTCAAGCCGTCCGACCAGGTCGCGATCTCGCGGCGCAACTTCGTCGACCTGTGCCAGCGGCTCACCGTCGAGGACGAGCAGCAGTTCGAGGCCCTGTGGCGCCACCTCGGCCTCTCGGTCGACTGGTCGCACCACTACCAGACCATCGACGACCGGTCCCGCGCCGTCGCCCAGCGTGCGTTCCTGCGCAACCTCGCCCGCGGCGAGGCGTACCAGGCCGAGGCGCCGGGCCTGTGGGACGTGACCTTCCAGACCGCGGTCGCGCAGGCCGAGCTCGAGGCCCGCGAGTACCCCGGCCACTTCCACCGCGTCGCGTTCCGCAAGACCTCGGACGACAGCCCCGTCTACATCGAGACCACCCGCCCCGAGCTGATCCCGGCGGTCGTGGCCCTGATCGCGCACCCGGACGACGAGCGGTACCAGGGGCTGTTCGGCTCCACCGTGCGAGACCCGCTGTTCGACATCGAGATCCCGGTGCTCGCACACCCCGCCGCCGAGCGTGAGAAGGGCGCCGGCATCGCGATGTGCTGCACCTTCGGCGACCTCACCGACGTGCAGTGGTGGCGCGAGCTCCAGCTGCCGACGCGCCCGGTGATCACCCGCGACGGCCGGCTGGCGACGGAGACCCCGGGCTGGATCACCTCCTCGGCCGGGCAGCGGCGATGGGTCGACCTCGCCGGCAAGACCGCGTTCTCCGCGCGCGCCGCCGTGGTGGACCTGCTGCGCGAGACCGGCGACCTGGACGGCGAGCCGACCGCCACCCAGCGCATGGCGAACTTCTACGAGAAGGGCGACAAGCCCCTCGAGATCGTCACGTCGCGCCAGTGGTACATCCGCAACGGCGGGCGCAACGAGGGCGCCGGCGAGGGTCTGCGCGAGAAGCTGCTCGCCCGCGGCCAGGAGCTGGACTTCCACCCCGAGTTCATGCGCGTGCGCTACGAGAACTGGGTCGGCGGCCTCAACGGCGACTGGCTCATCTCCCGGCAGCGGTTCTTCGGCGTCGCGATCCCGCTGTGGTACCCGCTGACCGCCGAGGGCGAGCCCGACTACGACCACGCGATCGTCCCCGACGAGAGCGCGCTGCCGGTCGACCCCAGCAGCGACGTGCCCCCCGGCTACACCGCCGACCAGCGTGGCGTGCCGGGCGGGTTCATCGGCGACCCCGACATCATGGACACCTGGGCGACCAGCTCGCTCACGCCGCAGATCGCCGGTGGCTGGGGCTGGGACGAGGACCTCTACCAGCGCGTGTTCCCGATGGACGTGCGCCCACAGGGCCAGGACATCATCCGCACCTGGCTGTTCTCGACGGTCGTGCGCTCGCACCTCGAGGAGGGCTCGCTCCCCTGGAAGCACGCGGCGATCAGCGGCTGGATCCTGGACCCCGACCGCAAGAAGATGTCGAAGTCCAAGGGCAACGTCGTCACGCCCATGGGGCTCCTGGAGCAGCACGGGTCGGACGCGGTGCGGTACTGGGCCGCGAGCGCGCGCCTGGGCACCGACGCCGCCTTCGACGAGGGCCAGATGAAGATCGGCCGCCGGCTCGCGATCAAGGTGCTCAACGCGAGCAAGTTCGCGCTCGGCTTCGGTGCGGTGGACGCCGACGCCCGGGTCACCGAGCCGCTGGACCTCGCGATGCTCGCCGGACTGGCCCAGGTGGTCGACACCGCCACCGCCGCGCTCGAGGGCTACGACCACACGCGGGCGCTCGAGACCACCGAGACGTTCTTCTGGACGTTCTGCGACGACTACCTCGAGCTGGTCAAGGACCGCGCCTACGGCACCGAGGGCACGGACCCCGCGGCCACCGCGTCGGCACGGCTCGCGCTGGCCACCGCGCTGGACACCCTGCTGCGGCTGCTCGCCCCGGTGCTGCCGTTCGCCACCGAGGAGGTCTGGTCCTGGTGGCGCGAGGGCTCCGTGCACCGCGCCCCGTGGCCGACGTCCGCGCCGCTGCGCGAGATCGCCGGCGACGCGGATCCCGCCACGCTCGACGCCGCCGGGCGGGCGCTCGCCGCGCTGCGCAAGGTCAAGAGCGAGGCGAAGGTCTCGATGCGCACCCCGATCGTGGCCGGGACGCTCGTCGTGCCCACCGGCGAGCAGAGCCGTGTCGAGCTCGCCTGGGCCGACGTGCTCGCGGCCGGACGGGCCCGGGTCGAGCTCGCCGAGGGCGGGCTCGATGTCGCCACTGTGGAGGGAGCCGAGCTGGGTGAGGCCCCGCCCCGCTGACCGGGACGTTGGTCCACCCCCGACCGACGGTGTATACCTATCGTCTTGGATGCATAACTTTGCACTCGATCTTGGAGGATCCCCATGACCCGGCGCCGCCTCGCTGCCACCCTCGCGCTCTCCGCGCTCGCCCTGACCGCCTGTAGCTCGACCGCCACCGACGCCGGGGGGGACGCCTCGGGTGACGTGAGCTTCATCACGCCAGGCACCCTCACGGTGTGCACCAACCCGCCCTACGAGCCGTTCGAGTACCAGGAGGGCGGGAAGCTCGTCGGGTTCGACATCGCGGTCACCCAGGCGGTCGCCGACGACCTCGGGGTCACGCTGACCCCCGTCGAGACCGGCTTCGACGGCATCCAGTCCGGTGCGGCCCTCAACGCCGGGACCTGCGACGTGGTCGCGTCCGCGATCACGATCACCGATGCCCGCAAGGGCAAGCTCGACTTCTCCGACCCGTACTTTGACGCCAACCAGGGCCTCCTCGTGCCCAGCGGCTCGGGGCTCGACAGCCTGGAGAGCCTGGCCGGCAAGAAGGTCGGCGTCCAGCAGGCCACCACGGGCGCGGACTTCGCCAAGGAGAACAACCTCGACACCCTGGAGTACGAGGACCTCGGTCTGCAGGTCCAGGGCCTGAAGAACGGCGACGTCGACGCGATCATCAACGACATCGCGGTGCTCGGCCCCTACGCGACCGACGGCTACGAGGTCGGCACGGAGTTCGTCACCGGCGAGCAGTACGGGCTCGGCGTCAAGAAGGGCAACACCGCACTCCTCGACGCGATCAACGCCACGATCAAGCGGATCAAGTCCGACGGCACCTACGACGACATCTACGCGAAGTACATCGCCCCGAGCCAGGGCTGAGCGATGACGAGCCCGAGCGTGGAGGTCATGCCTGCGGGACGCGCCCGGATGAGCCCGCGCAAGCGGGCGCAGTACTCCCGGGTCGTGCAGTACGGCGTACTGGCTGCGGTGATCGTCGGGGTTGCGCTGAGCACCGACTGGTCGAACATGCGCGAGCAGGTGTTCAACCTCGACGCCGTCCGGCAGATGGCGCCCGACATCCCGCAGGCGTTCATCAACACGGTGAGGTACACCTTCGCCGCGTTCGCCGTGGCCTTCGCGCTCGGGCTCGTGCTCGCCCTGATGAAGCTGTCCTCGGTACGGCTGTACCGGGTCCTGGCGACCGGCTACGTCGAGTTCTTCCGCGGCGTGCCGGCGCTGCTCGTGGTGCTCGCCTTCGCCTTCATCGTCCCGGTGGCCTTCCAGGTGAAGTTCGACTCGGTCATCGTGACGATCGCGCTCGCCCTCGGCATGGTCTCGGCCGCCTACCTCGCCGAGACCTTGCGCGCCGGACTGCAAGCCGTGCCGAAGGGCCAGGTGGAAGCGGCGCGCTCGCTGGGCATGACGTCCGGGCAGACCATGCGCGGGGTCGTCATCCCGCAGGCGTTCCGACTCGTCCTCCCGCCGATCACCAACGAGATCGTCCTGCTGACCAAAGACACGTCGCTGGTGTACGTCATGGGGCTCTCCATCCCGGACTACGAGCTCACCCGGCTGGCCCGGTACACGCTGAACAACGTCGCCGTCGGCGGCCTGACGGCGTTCGTCGTGGTCGGCATCGCGTACCTGATGATCACGATCCCGCTGGGCCTGCTGACCCGGTGGCTGGAGCGCAAGACCGGCGCGAAGGGGCACATCTGATGGCCGCCGTCGTCGAGATCGCGCAGCTGCGCAAGTCCTTCGGCGAGCGCGAGGTGCTCAAGGGCATCGACCTCACCGTCGCGCCCGGCGAGGTGGTGTGCGTCATCGGCCCCTCGGGCTCCGGCAAGTCGACGCTGCTGCGCTGCGTGAACCTGCTCGAGCAACCCACCGCGGGAACCGTCACCGTGCTCGGCGTCGAGGTCACCGACCCGGACGTCGACATCGACCGGGTGCGCACCCACGTCGGGATGGTGTTCCAGCAGTTCAACCTGTTCCCGCACCGCTCCGTGCTCGAGAACTGCACCATGGCCCAGCGCAAGGTGCTGCGCCGCTCGCAGGCCGAGGCCGAGGAGGTCGCCCGCCGCAACCTGGAGCAGGTGGGGCTCGGCGACCGCGCCGACTCCCACCCCACCCAGCTCTCCGGCGGCCAGCAGCAGCGCGTCGCGATCGCGAGGGCGCTGAGCATGGACCCCGCGCTCATGCTCTTCGACGAGCCGACGTCCGCGCTGGACCCCGAGCTGGTCGGCGACGTGCTGTCGGTGATGCGGGACCTGGCGGAGTCCGGCATGACCATGCTCGTGGTCACCCACGAGATGGCCTTCGCGCGCGAGGTCGCCGACCGCGTGATCTTCATGGACGACGGGCAGATCGTCGAGCAGGGTCCGCCGAGCCAGATCATCGGCGAGCCCCGGGAGGAGCGGACCCGCACGTTCCTGGCCCGGGTGCTCGACCCGACCCACCATCACGAGGCGTGAACGCGCATCGGGCCCGGCGGCGAGCGGAGGTGGTTCGCTCGCCTGCCGGGCCCGACCTGACGGTGCCGTCACCGGCGCCGTCCCCGCCGCGGGATTCCGTGCCCGCGGCGGTTGGCGTCCTCAGTCGTTGACCGACTCGAGGAGGTCGTACAGCTCGTCGACGGTGGTGGCGTCGCGCATCCTGGCCGCGTCGTCCTCGTCGGAGAACACCACGGCGATCTTCGACAGCATCTCCAGGTGCTCGTCCTCGACCCCGGCGATGCCGACCACGATGTGCACGTCGCCTCGGCCGCCCCAGTCGATCGGCTGGGCGTACCTCACCAAGGAGAGTGCCGACCGGTGGATCGTCGACTTCGACTCGTTGGTGCCGTGCGGGATCGCGAGGAAGTTGCCCATGTAGGTGGACATCGTCCGCTCACGCTCCTCCATCGAGTCGACGTACGCGGGATCGACCGCGCCCGCCTTGACCAGCAGCTCCCCGGCCTCCCGGATCGCCTCGGAGAACGTCCGGGCGGTCCCGTCCGCGACGATGAGCTCCTTGCTCAGGACGCCGCTCATGTGTCGGCGCCCTCGCGCTGCCTGCGTGCGACCACCTCGGCGACGACCTCGTCGTAGACGGGGCTGTTCATGAAGTTGTCCACGGTCCGGTGCTCCGCGCTCGGTGCACTGTGGCGGGCCCGGTCCGTCAGCTCGCGCTGGGTGATCACGATCTCCGCCTCGTCGGTCAGATGGGCGACCGCCTTGTTGACCACCACGACGTCCTCGACCCCCGCCTTCTTGAGCTTGGCCCGCAGCACGCTGGCACCCATCGCGCTGGACCCCATGCCGGCGTCGCACGCGAAGATGATGGTGTGCACCGGGGCGCCGAGGTCGGCACCTGCGTGGCCACCGGCAAGCGCGCCCAGCGCCGCGCTGGACTTGCCCTTGTTCGCCTCGGTCTGCGCGATCGCGGCGGCCAGGCCGTCTTCCTCGGCAGCGAGGTCACGCTTGCGGGAGAGCCTCAGGAGTGCCGCGCTGACGAAGAACGTCACAGCGGCCGAGAGCACCACCGAGAGGATCACACCGACGAAGCTGCCCCGCGGTGTCTGCGCCAGCACGGCAAGGATGCTGCCCGGCGCGGCCGGTGCTCGCAGCCCGCTACCGAAGATCGAGTTGGTCGCGACACCGGTCGCCCCACCCAGGATCAGACCGGTGATGAGGATCGGCTTCATGAGCACGAACGGGAAGTAGACCTCGTGGATGCCGCCGAAGAACTGGATGATGATCGCGCCGGGCGCGGAGGCCCGCGCCGTGCCGATCCCGAAGAGCATGTACGCCAGCAGCAGGCCGAAGCCGGGACCGGGGTTCGCCTCGACGAGGAACAGCAGCGACTGACCGGTCTCGACGCTCTGCTGGATGCCGAGCGGGACGAGCGTGCCGTTGCCGATCGCGTTGTTCAGGAAGAGCACCTTCGCGGGCTCGACGATGATGCTCATCAGCGGGAGCAGGTGCGCGTCGGCGAGGGACTGGACTGCTGAGCCGAGCCACGAGCTGACGTTCGTCACGAACGGCGCGACCCCGAAGAAGGCGAGGATCGCGAGCCCCAGGCCGAGGATCCCGGCCGAGTACATGTTGACGAGCATCTCGAAGCCCGGCTTGATCTTGCCGTCCCAGATGCTGTCGATCTTCTTCATGAGCCACGCGGCCAGCGGGCCGACGATCATGGCGCCGAGGAACATCGGGATCGTGCTGCCCACGATGACGCCCATGGTCGCGATCGAGGCCACCACGCCGCCGCGCTCGCCGTAGACGATCCTGCCGCCCTGGTTGGCGATGAGCAGCGGGAGCAAGTAGATGATCATCGGGCCGACGAGGCCGAGGTACTGGTGGAACGTCGTGCCGTCCTTCGCCATGGCGAGCGCGGTGGCCGCGCCCTGCCAGCTGCCCGGGAGGTCGGCGTTGCCGAAGCCGCCCAGGATCTCGTTGGGCAGCCAGCCCTTGGCGATGACGAACGTCGTGAGAAGACCCCACGCGATGAACGCCGGGAGGTTCGGCATGATCATCCCGGTGAGGAAGGCCCCGAACCGTTGGACGTGTACCTGGGTCTGCTTGGCCCGAGATGGGGCGGGGGGCGTTGCTGAAACTGCGCTCATGTTGCCCGGTTTCCTCTCGAAGTGTCGGCTCTGACTACTCGATGTGCGCTGGGGATCCCCGTCGCGGCCCCCGGCACCGTCGTCGGCGCCGAGGGGTCGTGCTGTGTGCTGCGCTCAGGGCTCGATGGTCACCTTGATCCCCGAGCCCGCCTTCACGATCTCGATGCCCTCGAGCACCCCGTCGAGGGGCAGCCGATGCGTGATCAGGTCGTCGACCGGCACGCTGCCGTCGGCGATCATCGCCAGGGCGCGCCGGTTGTGCTCGGGGCTCGACCCGTTGGCGCCCATGATCATCAGCTCGCGGTAGTGCACCGCGTTCGAGTCGAGGGTGATGGTCGGGTTGTCCTTGGGCAGGCCACCGAAGAAGCTGATCCGGCCGCCGGGCGCCGCCATCTTCAGCGCGTCCTCCTGCGCGGCGCCGGACGGAGCGGCCGTGATGATCACGTCAGCGCCCCGCCCCTGAGTGGCCTCGAGCACAGCAGCGACCGCGTCGGTCTCGCTGCCGCAGATCGCGGCGTCCGGCGTCACGGCCGCGGCCGCAAGATCGAGTCGCTCGCGGCTGAGCTCGACCAGGAACACCCGCTTCGCTCCCCTGGCCCTGGCCAGGCGGACGTGCAGGCAGCCGATCGGGCCGGCGCCGACGACCACGACGTCGTCGCCGTCGTGCACGTTCACCAGCTCCTGGGCGTTGATCGCGCAGGCGAAGGGCTCGGCCACCGACGCCTCGGCGAAGCTCACGGCGTCCGGGATCCGGTTCAGTCCGTCCACCCGCAGCACCTCGACCGGCACGATCATGTACTCGGCGAAGCCACCGTCGAAGTCGTAGCCCATCGACACCTGGTTGGGGCAGGTCGTCATGTGGTCCGCGAGGCAGTCGGGGCAGGTCCCGCACGGGATGGCCGCGATCACCTGGACCCGGTCGCCGGGAGCCCACCCGGCGACCTGGGCGCCCACCTCGACGACCTCGCCCGAGATCTCGTGACCCATGACCCGCGGCGGCACGATCCGGAAGTGGCCGAACTTCGAGATCTTGACGTCGGTGCCGCACATCGAGCAGGCGCGGACCCGGATCTTCACCTCGTCGGGGCCGGCTGCCGGCTCCGGCGCCTCTTCGAGTCGGATGTCTCCGGGAGCGTGGAAGCGAGCGACCTTCATGACTCTCCTTCAGGGTGGGCCGATCTTCGATCTCGAACCCGCGGAACCTGCCGGGCCCACTGGGACGAGGGTACGAGAGGGATGAACGTTTGTCCAGAACGAATGTTCAGCCATGATCAGCGCGAGTGGACGCCGCCACCACCCGCACGAGAGGATCGAGGCGTGGCCAGGACCCCGCCGTCGGACGACACCGAGCTCTTGGTCACCGTCGCGCGGATGTACTACGAGCACAGCGCCTCGCAGCAGCAGATCGCCGGCCGGCTCGGGGTGAGCCGACCCACGGTCAGCCGCCTCCTGGAGCGCGCACGCGAGACCGGGATCGTCCGGATCGAGATCATCCCGCCCGACGTCGACCCGGGTCTGGCCGAACGGCTGCGCGAGCGCCTCCAGCTCAACGCCGTGCACGTCGCCCCAGGTCGCGCGGACGAGGCCGACCCCGGCCCCGTGCTGGCCAGCTCCGTGGAACGCGCGCTGGACGAGGCGCGACCGACCACCGGAGACGTGATGCTGGTCTCCTGGGGCCGTGCCGTGCACAGCGTGAGCCGCCGCCTGCACCGCGCCTACCCGGGCGTGCTGATCGCCCCGGCGATGGGCGGCAACGCCGGAGACCAGCCCTGGTTCCAGCCCAACGACACCGTGCGGATCCTCGCGCAGGCGGTCGAGGGCCAGGCCCGCTACTTCCACGCGCCGGCCCTGCTGTCCCCCGCCCTGTACGACACGCTGCTCGCCGAGGGACAGCTCGACGCGATCCTGGCGATGTGGGAGCGCGCGAAGGTCTCGCTGGTCGGCGTCGGCGCGTGGCCCAAGCCGGACCCCTCCTACGCCGCAGCGGGGTTCCCCGTCGACGATCCCGCGCTGGAGCGGGCTGCCGGGGACTTCGCCGGCTGGTCCTTCACGATCGACGGCACGCTGGTCCCCTACCGCGACGGACGACGGCTGCTCGGCGTGACGCCGGACCAGCTCGCGGCCATCCCCCACTCGATTTGCCTGGCCGGAGCGGTCTCCAAGGCCAAGCCGGCGATCGGCGCGGCCCGCGCGCGGCTCTACAACGTGCTCGTCACCGATGCGCCCACCGCCAGGGCCATCGAGGAGCACCTCGACGCCGAGGAGTCCCGGCCCTGACGCGCCCCACGACGCCGCTCATGCCACCCCCGTGGTCGGCGACCCTGCCCACCCCTAGGCGCTAGGGTCGAACAGGCCCAACGAGGGGCCCACGTCCCCCTGGAGCACCCGTGCGAACTGCGACGTCGCCCAGCCTGATCGACCCCAGCGTGCCCTCGATCCCCGGACTGCTCGCTGCTCGCCTCGAGCGCGACCCGCAGGGCACGTTCTGCGAGCGCAAGGCAGAGCTGGGTGGGGCATGGAGCCCGATGACCGTGCAGTCGTTCGTCGACCAGGTGACGGCCGTGGCGCGCGGCCTGGTCGCACGCGGCATCGAGCCCGGTGACCGGGTCGGCATCATGGCCCGGACCCGATTCGAGTGGACCCTGCTCGACTTCGCGATCTGGGCTGCCGGCGCGGTGCCGGTGCCGGTCTACGAGACGTCCTCCACGGACCAGATCGCCTGGATCCTCGGCGACGCCGACGTGCGGCTCGCCGTGGTGGAGACGACCGCACACGCCGAGGCGACGCGCGCAGCGGCGGACGTGCCGGTGCTCGTGATCGAGGACGGCGCGGTCGAGACCCTGGTCGCCGAGGGCCTGCACGTGCCCGAGCTCGAGGTCGAGCGTCGCAGCGCGCTGGCCGGCGCCGACGACCTGGCGACGCTGATCTACACCTCCGGCACCACCGGCCGTCCCAAGGGCGCCGAGCTCACGCACGGGAACTTCACCTCGCTGGCGCTGGAGGGCACGGCAGGGCTGCCGGAGGTGGTCGCCCACGAGGGCGCGCGGACGCTGCTCTTCATGCCGCTCGCGCACGTCTTCGCGCGGTACATCGAGGTGATGTGCGTCGCGTCGGGCGCTGTGCTCGGGCACACGCCGGACACCAAGAACCTGCTGGCCGACCTCGGCACCTTCCACCCGACGTTCCTGCTCGCGGTGCCGCGGGTGTTCGAGAAGGTCTACAACTCCGCCGAGCAGAAGGCCGCCGCCAGCAAGCTCAAGCTCGGCATCTTCCGGTGGTCGGCGAAGGTCGCGATCACCTACTCACGCGCGCTGGAGTCCGGCCCGACGCTCGGGCAGCGACTGCGGCTCAAGGTCGCCGACGCGCTCGTGCTGCACAAGCTGCGTGCCGCGCTCGGCGGCCAGGCCCGCTGGGCGATCTCCGGCGGCGCACCGCTGGGCGAGCGGCTCGGCCACTTCTACCGCGGCGTCGGGCTGCGGGTGCTCGAGGGCTACGGGCTCACCGAGACTACCGCCCCGACGGCGGTCAACATGCCCGCCAAGTCCAAGATCGGCACCGTCGGTCCGCCGTTCCCCGGGGCCAGCATCCGGATCGCCGACGACGGCGAGATCGAGATCTCCGGCGCGCACGTCTTCCGCGGCTACCACAACAACCCCGAGGCCACGGAGGCGGCGCTGGTCGACGGCTGGTTCCACACCGGCGACCTGGGGTCGCTGGACGAGGACGGGTACCTCACCATCACCGGTCGCAAGAAGGAGATCATCGTCACCGCCGGCGGCAAGAACGTCGCGCCGGCCGTGCTCGAGGACCGGCTGCGCGGGCACCCGCTGGTCAGCCAGGTCGTGGTGGTCGGCGACGGCCGGCCGTTCATCGGTGCCCTGGTGACGCTCGACGCGGAGATGCTGCCCGGGTGGCTCGCCGGCCACGGGCTGCCGGAGATGACGGTCGCCGAGGCCGCGCGCAGCAACGCCGTGCTCGCCGCGCTGGACCGGGCCGTCAGCCGCGCGAACGAAGTGGTCTCGCGCGCGGAGTCCATCCGCAGGATCAAGGTGCTCGACCTGGACTTCACCGAGGTCAACGGCTACCTCACTCCGTCGACCAAGGTGAAGCGATCCAAGGTGCTCGCCGACTTCGCGGCACAGGTCGAGGAGATCTACCAGGCCTGACTCCTTCAGGTACGCGCCGTCGGGCCGATGGTCCGGCGACGCCCCGAGGAGTGCCGATGCCCAGTCCTGCCCGCTCGATCGACGACATCTCCCAGACCGCCACGCTGGCACCTGGCCTGTGGTTGATCGCGGGGTCCGCGTCGCTCGTGATGGCGACCATGGTGCCGCCCGAGCAGCGCCTCATGGCGCTCGCCGGCGGGGCGGCCACGGTCGGACTGGCCGTGACCCTGTGGCTGCGAGGGCCCCATCGGCTGCCGCTGTGGTTCCTGCGTGCCTCTGCCCCGGCGGCGCTGGTGCTCATGGGGGTCCTCGGCGCGGCCGCGCCCGCGATGGCGATCGGGCTCTCCCTGAGCTGCGCGATGCTGCTGTTCTGGGTCGGCTGGGGGTTCGAACGGGTCGACCAGGTGGTCGCCGTCGCGGGCGCGTACGCGGTCCTGGTCGTCACGTTGCACAGCGCGGACGGCTGGGCCCGCGCCTCGTTCGAGGGGGCCGCCCACACGGTCGTGCTCGCCGGGCTGACCGTCGCGGCCGCGTGGCTCAGGCGCGCCATGGACCGCGCCAAGGCCGAGACCCTCGCCGCGCAGGAGGAGGCCGCCGCCCAGCGTGCCGCGTCCGACGCGGAGCAGGCCCGCACGGAAGCCGCGCGCGCCCGAGCCGCCCAGGCCGAGCTGGCCGAGCGGGAGAGCCTCCAGCGCGAGGTCGCCCGACACGCCTCCGAGCTCGCGGCGTCCGCCGAGGCGGTCCGCGGCCATGCCTCCACGGTCGCTGCGGCGACCGAGGAGCTCTCCGTCGCGCTCGACGAGCTCAACCGCACCGCGCACGCCACGGCGGAGATCACGAGCGCCGTGGCACGGCAGTCCGACGAGGCGTCCGCCGCGATGTCGGCGCTGGAGATCTCCAGCGCAACCATCACCGCGGCGTCCGACGTGATCCATCAAATCGCCGAGCAGACCAACCTCCTCGCACTCAACGCCACGATCGAGGCCGCCCGCGCCGGTGCTGCCGGGCGCGGGTTCGCCGTGGTCGCCGGCGAGGTCAAGGAGCTCGCCAGCCAGTCGGGCGCGAACTCGACCGAGATCACCACGACGCTGGGCGAGGTCCGCTCGCACGTCACCACCGCGTCCGAGCAGGTCGGCGGCATCGGCCGTTCGATGGACGACCTCGCCGACCACAACGCCCAGCTCACCGCGGCGATCGAGGAGCAGTCCACCGTGGTGCGCTCGATCGCGGCGGCCGTCCAGGAGACCGCGTCGCAGGTCGAGCAGATGGCCGCCGACCTCGCCGCGCTGCACGACCTCACCGGGAGCGACGCCTGAGGGGTGGCGCCCCCGCCGCGAGGGCATCGCGTGCCACACTCGGCACATGACGATTCAGGGGGCGATCGTCGCCGGCACCGTCGTCGCCCGGTGCGAGGTGACCGCCCCCTAGGTGCGCCGCCTCCGGCGGACCGTGGTGTACGCCGGAGCCGTCTCGTGCGGGGTCGCCGGGTCCGTCCAGCGCAGCACCGCGCCGAGCCCGTCGGCGAGCGCGATCTTCCCCTCCGGGGCGAACGTGACGCCGGCGTCCTCCGCGACGGCCGCCCGCAGGACGGCGATGTCCGCGCGCAGCTTGCGGGGCGCCTGCCCCTGGGCCTCGACCTCGCTGCGCCGCAGGCTGATCGCAAGCGGGTCGTCACTGGTCCACAGCTCCCGCTCGGCCAGCGGCGCGGGCACGCCGGCCGCGTCCACGGAGATCACGAGCTCGTCCACCTGACCGCGGCGCAGGACCTCCACCACGTCCTCGAGCGAGGTCACCCCGCCGCCCCGACCGAGCGCCTCGCTCAGCCGGTCGACCACCACGTCGCGCCGGCGGGCGCGGTAGGCCTCCATCACCTCGTGCAGCCGGGCGGCGAAGACGTCCTCCTTCACGCCGTCGGCGCGCGAACCGCCGGGGACCTCGATGAGGACCTCGCTCACCGCCTTGCCGACCTCGTCGCGCAGCATCGCGACCGCCCGCACGTCCCCGGTGAGGAGCACCACCTCGGGGTGGGCGACGGCCACGAGCCTGTCCAGCTCCGCGGCCACCGCTCCGGCGTTGCGCTCCCACGAGTCCTCGACCCTGGTCTGCATGCGCCGGTGCGACCACCCACCGGCGTGCACCTTGTGGAGCACGTCGTGGCCGCCCGCGACCTCCTCGTCGGGGAGATCCACACCTGACCAGGTCAGGTCCGCCCCCGTACGGTCGACCTCGACCAGCAGGTAGCGCACCGCCTCGTCGACCGCCTGGGCGGCGGGCATGAGCAGCGGGTCGTCCGCGTGGAACGCCTCCTGGCGCGCCGGCGCATCGGCGAGCACCCGGTCGAACAGGATCTCGGTGCCCGACGCGACGACCAGCCTGCCGTGCGGCCCCGGCACGTGCGTGGGGCGCAGCACGACGTCGGCGATGGCTTCGACGGTGTCCGCCGGGGCCCCTTGATGCTCCAGCGAACGCTTGAGCGAGTGCCAACGGTTGCGGATCTCGCGGTCCCCGGCTTCGTCGGCCTTCGTGACGTCCAGACAGACCGTGGTGAGCGCTCCGTCGTGGTCGAGCAGGGGCTTGAGCGAGTCGAGCTTCATCGCACGCCTTCCGTCGGGGTCTCTACGCTCTCCGACCTGGCCGCGATGCGCGAGTCAGGCGGACTTCTCCCTCGGAGTCCGCTTGGCCTCCCGCGGCACGATCGTCGGGTTGACGTTGTCCAGCACGACGTCGCCGGTGATCACGACGCGAGCGACGTCGTCGCGGCTCGGCACCTCGAACATCACCGGCTGGAGCACTTCCTCCAGGATCGCGCGCAGGCCGCGCGCACCGGTGCCCCGCAGCAGAGCCTGGTCCGCGATCGCCTCGATCGCGTCGTCGGTGAGCTCGAGCTCGACGCCGTCGATCTCGAACATCCGCTGGTACTGCTTGACCAGGGCGTTGCGGGGCTCGGTGAGGATCCGCACGAGCGCTGCCTGGTCCAGCGGCGAGACCGTCGTGATCACCGGCAGCCGGCCGATGAACTCCGGGATGAGCCCGAACTTGAGGAGGTCCTCGGGCATGACCTCGTCGAACACGTCGTCGTCGTCCGCGCTGTGCAGCGGCGCCCCGAAGCCGATCCCCTTGCGCCCGGCGCGCGAGGAGATGATCTCGTCCAGCCCGGCGAACGCCCCCGCCACGATGAACAGCACGTTCGTCGTGTCGATCTGGATGAACTCCTGGTGCGGGTGCTTGCGCCCACCCTGTGGCGGCACGGAGGCCGTGGTGCCCTCGAGGATCTTGAGCAGCGCCTGCTGGACGCCCTCACCGGAGACGTCGCGCGTGATCGACGGGTTCTCGCTCTTGCGCGCGATCTTGTCGACCTCGTCGATGTAGATGATCCCGGTCTCGGCCTTCTTGACGTCGTAGTCGGCCGCCTGGATCAGCTTGAGCAGGATGTTCTCGACGTCCTCGCCGACGTACCCCGCCTCGGTGAGCGCCGTCGCGTCGGCGATCGCGAACGGCACGTTGAGCATCCTGGCGAGGGTCTGGGCCAGGTACGTCTTGCCGCAGCCCGTGGGGCCGATGAGCAGGATGTTGCTCTTGGCGAGCTCGACGTCGGCGTCCTTGCTGTCCGCCTGGATCCGCTTGTAGTGGTTGTAGACCGCGACCGCGAGCGACCGCTTGGCGGTCTCCTGACCCACGATGTACTGCTCGAGGAAGTCGAAGATCTCCCGAGGCTTGGGCAGCTCGACGAGGCCGATCTCGGTGGCCTCGGCGAGCTCCTCCTCGATGATCTCGTTGCACAGGTCGATGCACTCGTCGCAGATGTAGACCCCGGGCCCGGCGATGAGCTTCTTGACCTGCTTCTGGCTCTTCCCGCAGAAAGAGCACTTGAGCAGGTCGGCGCCGTCACCGATGCGTGCCACGGAGCCCTCCTTCCGGTCGTGAGCGCAGACGTCCCCCTGAGCCCATTGCACACCACGCAGGCGCGCCTGTCAGCCCGACGCCGGGCGTGTCTGCTCCGATCGTGGGACCGGCGGTCACACGACGGCGGACTTGCGGCTCTCGAGCACCTGGTCGACCAGGCCGTACTCCATCGACTGCTGGGCCGACAGGATCTTGTCGCGCTCGATGTCGTTGCGGACCTGAGCCAGCGGCTTACCGGTGTGCTTGGCCAGCACCTCCTCGAGCCACTCGCGCATCCGGATCAGCTCGTTGGCGTGGATCTCGATGTCGGACGCCTGCGCGTAGCCGCCGCCCTCCATCGCGGGCTGGTGGATGAGGACCCGGGCGTTGGGCAGCGCGAGTCGCTTGCCCTTGGTGCCCGCAGCGAGCAGCACCGCCGCGGCCGAGGCCGCCTGACCCAGGCACACGGTCGCGATCTGCGGCTTGATGTACTGCATCGTGTCGTAGATCGCGGTCATCGCCGTGAACGAGCCGCCCGGGGAGTTGATGTAGAGCGTGATCTCACGGTCCGGGTCCTGGGACTCGAGCACCAGCAGCTGGGCCATGATGTCGTCCGCCGAGGCGTCGTCGACCTGGACGCCCAGGAAGATGATCCGGTCCTCGAAGAGCTTGGTGTACGGGTCCTGGCGCTTGAAGCCGTAGGCCGTCCGCTCCTCGAACTGCGGCAGGACGTACCGCGAGGACGGGGAGACCGCGCGGCCGCCGGCCAGCGAGGCCGCACGGGCAAGGTAGTCGTGCTCGATGCTCACATTCACTCCTCAGCGGGTGGTGCCGCCGCCGCCGGACACGGAGCCGGCGTGGGTGACGACGTGGTCGATGAAGCCGTACTCGAGCGCTTCCTGAGCGGTGAACCAGCGGTCACGGTCCGCGTCGGCGTTGATCTGCTCGACGGACTTGCCGGTCTGCTCGGCGGTCAGCTCAGCCAGCACGCGCTTCATGTGCAGGATCAGCTCGGCGTTGATGCGCACGTCGGTGGCGGTGCCGCCGATGCCGCCGGACGGCTGGTGCATCATCACCCGCGCGTGGGGGGTGGCGTAGCGCTTGCCCTTGGCGCCCGACGACAGCAGGAACTGGCCCATCGAGGCGGCCATGCCCATCGCGATCGTCGCGACGTCGGGCTGGATGTACTGCATGGTGTCGTAGATCGCCATGCCGGCGGTGATGGAGCCGCCCGGCGAGTTGACGTACAGCCAGATGTCCTTGTCGGGGTCCTCGGCCGCCAGCAGCATCATCTGCGCGCAGATCGCGTTGGCGTTCTCGTCGCGGACCTCCGAGCCGAGCCAGATGATCCGCTCGCGCAGCAGCCGGTTGAAGATGTGGTCGTTGTACCCCATCTGGGGACCCTCGGCCCTGGCGGCGCGTGGGTCGTGGGAGATCTCGTTCACGGCGCTCCTCGTCTCGGTGTTCTTGGACCCTAACGCGGGGCCGGGGGCCGCCACGTCCGGCGCGGCCGGGTTTTCGCTGACGGCGCACCGTGGGCAGCCGTGCGGCGCAGCGAGCGACGCCGCGGCCCCGCCCCCGAGCACGGGGACGGGGCCGTCTGGGCGCTTCGTCAGCTCTCGGCGGGCTCCTCGACGGGCACGTCGACCGGCCCGCCGACGGGCACGTCGGTCGGCTCCTCGCCGGCGGGCTCCTCGTCGGTGCCGATGAAGGCCGTGAGGTCCACGGGGTTGCCCGACCCGTCGACCACCGACGCCCGGCGCAGCGCGACGGCGACCGACTTGGATCGGCCGACCTCACCGATCATCGCGGGGATCTGGCCCTGCTGGTCCAGTGTCTGGATGAACTCGTTGGGGTCCATGCCGTACTGCTGGGCGGCGTTGACGAGGTAGTCCACGAGCTCCTGCTGGGACACCTTGATCTCAAGCCGCTCGGCCAGCACGTCGAGCAGGATCTGCTGGGCGAGGGTCTCCTTGGTGTCCTTCTCGACCTCGGCACGGTGCTCGTCGTCCTCGAGACGGCCCTCGGACTCCAGGTGGCGGTGCACCTCGGCCTCGATGACGCCGGTGGGCAGCGGGATCTCGACCTGCTCCAGGAGGGTGGCCAGGAGCGCGTCGCGGGCCTGGACCGCCTGGTTGGAGGACTTGGTGCCGGCGACCTGGACCCGCAGGTCGGCGCGCAGCTCCTCCAAGGTGTCGAACTCCGAGGCCAGCTGGGCGAAGTCGTCGTCGGCCGTCGGCAGGTCGCGGACCTTCACCGAGGTGGGGGTCACCGTGACGACAGCGGTCTGCCCCTCGTGCTCGCCGCCGGCGAGCGCGGTCTCGAACGTCGTGGTCTCCCCCGCCGACAGGCCGGTGAGCGCCTCGTCGAGGCCCTCGAGCATGTTCCCCGAGCCGATCTGGTAGGAGACGCCGCTCACCGCGTCGACCTCCTCCTCGCCGACCTTCGCGGACAGGTCCAGCACGACGTAGTCGCCGTCCGCGGCCGGCCGGTCGACCCCGACCAGCGTGCCGAACCGCTCGCGGAGCGAGTCCAGCCGGGCGTCGACGTCCGCGTCGGTGACCTCGACGTCGTCCACGGTCACGGTGACCGAGTCGAGCTCGGGCACCGTGATGTCGGGACGGACCTCGACCTGCGCGGTGAACGTGAGCCCGGCCTCGGGGTCGGTCAGCGCCGGCAGCTCGGTGACCTCGATCTCCGGCTGGCCGAGCGGGCGCAGCTCGGCCTCCGTGACCGCCTGGCGGTAGAAGGTCGCCATCGACTCGTTGACGGCCTGCTCCACGACGGCGGCGCGGCCGATCCGCTGGTCGATGATCCGCGGCGGGATCTTGCCCTTGCGGAAGCCCGGGACCTGCACCTGCTGCGCGATGGCCTGGTAGGCGTGGTCGATGCTCGGCTTGAGCTCTGGGCCGGTCACCTCGACGGTGAGCTTGACCGTGGTGGCGTCCAGCGTCTCGACGTCGCTCTTCACAGCAGTGGTCTCCAGACAGTGGGGAGTCGCGGGCGCGCTCGGATCCGCGCGCACGGCCCGACGATCCTACGGCACCACGAAGGGCCGCCGTGCGCGAGGGGCGACCGGGCGGGATCCCCGGTTCGCTGTCGGCTCCTCCCGCCGCATCGGGTGCGCATCGCAGCGACACGACGCGGCGTGCGACCGCGCGACCGGCGCGGATCAGGTGACGGGAGTGACGGGTGGGGCCGGTGGGACGGCGCATCCGACACGCGCGTCTCACCCGTCACACGATCCGCGTGGCGTGCTCATCGAGCGTCGCCGACGCGGACCGCGGAGCCTCACGGCGGCGGTCCACGCACCCCGGGGCGGCGGCCCACGCGGCCAAGCGCGTCTGAGGCCCGAATCAACGTCCGCATCGCGGTCGTCCCTACACGGATCGGTGCTCGAGCCGCGGTTCGCCGCGCGGGCCGCCCGGGCCACACCTGGACACCGGTCCGACCAGGCGCCGGTCATCGCGAGAGCGCACCCTCGACCCACCCACGACAACCAACCCCAGAACAAGCGAGAAGGCCGGACCCGTAGGTCCGGCCCGTCGCCGATGTCCCGAGACATCACATCGGTCGGGATGGCGGGATTCGAACCCACGACCTTCCGCTCCCAAAGCGGACGCGCTACCAAGCTGCGCCACATCCCGTGCTGCGCAGCGTAGTGCCCACCCGCACCTCGACGGCTCCGATGGGCCCCGTCCGAGACCCGTCGTCAGGACCGCTGCAGACGCTGCGACGCGCGCAGGGTCAACGTCGATGACGGCTCCCGGTCACACCTGAGGGTCACCCGATCGGAGCAGTCTCAGATGGTGGAGTGACATCTGCGTTACGCACAGGCGTCGGGCGTTCGCGCCCTGTGCTGCGGGAACGGACAATCCGGACAGCGACCGCCGCGGCGCCCCGCGACCCCCTTGCGCAGGCAGCCCACCGGGGCGCAGCGTGAGTCATACGAGAACGCCGCGTCCGGTCACATCGCACGCGGCCCGCAGGGGGCGTCGGGAGTCGCGACCCGCGCCCCTGTAGGGACACCAGGTCCGCTGAGCGGACCGGTCCGGCCGAGTCGCCGGCTCCCGCACCGGGAGCCGACCTCAGGCCACACGCCACCGTCGACACCACACCGGCCCACCGCCGGTGTGGCCGCGCACCCCGGAGAGCCGATGTTCATCTTCCTGCTCCAGGTCCGGCACATGCTCGCGGGCCAGAACGAGTACTACCTCTTCGCGATCTTCTCGGCAGTGGTCTGGGCGCTCTGGCTGCTCAAGGTGGTGCTCTCGCGGCGCTACCGGCCGTGGACCGCGCCCCACACGACCAGCACGAGCGTCGTCGTCCCCGTGGTCGACGAGCCCGAGGACCTGTTCCGCGACGTCCTGGACCGGATCTGCGAGCAGCTGCCGGACGAGGTGATCGTCGTCATCAACGGCGCCGCCAACCCCACGCTCGAGCGGGTCTGCGACGAGCACGCCCCGCTGGTCCGGTGGGTGCACACCGAGACGCCCGGCAAGCGCAACGCCGTGCGGATCGGCACGTTGCTGTCCGAGGGCGAGATCACCGTGCTGGTGGACTCCGACACGGTCTGGACGCCCGGCACGCTCACCGAGCTGGTCAAGCCGTTCGCCGACGCCTCGGTGGGCGGCGTCACCACCCGGCAGCGGATCCTCGACCCGGCGCGCAGCTGGATCACCCGGTGGGCCGACTGGCTCGAGAACACCCGGTCGCTGTACTCGATGCCTGCGCAGTCCGCTCTCGGCCAGGTGGGATGCCTGCCGGGCCGGACCATCGCGTTCCGCCGTGAGCTGCTCGAACGCGTGATGGACCGGTTCATGACCGAACGGTTCATGGGTGTGTTCCTGGAGATCTCCGACGACCGGACCCTGACCAACCTCGCCCTCAAGGAGGGCTACCGGACCGTCTACCAGCACACCTCGCTGGTCTACACCGACGCTCCGCTCGAGGTGCGCAAGCTGTACAAGCAGCAGCTCCGCTGGGCGCGGGGCAGTCAGTACAACACCCTGCGGATGCTGCCCTGGATGCTGGGGCACGCACCTGTCCTGGCAGTGTTCTTCCTCGCCGACATCGTGCTGCCGTTCCTGCTGGTCGGGACGGTCGCCGGCTGGGTCTACCGCGCCGCGTCGGGCACGGGCGTGAACTTCTACCAGGCGATGCTCGCGACGTACGGCCGCGACGCCGGGTGGGCGGCCGTCATCACCCTCATGGTGGTCTCCTCCGTGCTCAGCATGGCGATCCGCCAGATCCGGCACCTGCAGGAGGTCCCGACGGACTTCTGGCGGCTGCCGGTGTTCATCATCGTCTCGACGGCGTTCCTCATGCCGGTACGGCTGCTGGGCTTCTTCCGGATGGGCCACGTCGCGGGGTGGGGCACGCGGGCGGGTGCGTACACCGGCGGCCAGGGCGGCACGGACCCGGGCACCCTGCGCACCAGCGACCGCGAACCGCCGTGGGAGTGGTTCGACGAGCCCGGCGGGCACGCCTCGCACGGTCCGGTGGACGTCGTCGACCGGACCGCCCCCGGCGGCACCCGGACCCTCACCGCGCCGGCGCGCCCACGTCCGGCAACCCGTGGTCCCAACCCGAGGGCGGCGTTCCCGTACCTGATCGGCGCCGCGATCTTCGCCCTGGAGGTGACGCTCTATGTCTGATCGACACATCGCCCGCCAGTGGTGGGCCGGCGGCCGCCTGTCGCCGCGGGCTCGGCTCGGGACCGCCGTGGTCGCCGGCCTGCTCGCCGTCGTGACCCTGCTCGTGTGGAACTCCCCGCAGAACCCGGTCGAGGCCCAGGCGCTCACCAGCACGCAGGCCCGTGAGCTCGCGGCCCAGGTGGCAGCGCTGCAGGGCGAGCTCACCGATACCCGCAACACCCTCACCGCGCGGGAGGACGAGCTCGCCGCCCTGCACGCCTCGCAGGACAAGGCGGCGTCCGAGCGCGCCGCAGCCGAGCTGCGCTCCCAGGCCCAGCGGGCCGCCGCGGCAGAGCAGGAGGAAGCGGCGCGCACCAAGACCTACCAGGACAAGGCCGCGGCCGAGCGCGCCGCGGCAGCTGCCCGGGGCCGCTTCAGCTGGGCCAGCGAGCGTGCCGACGAGGCCGCGCGTGCCAAGGCGGCGGCCCAGGCCCGGCAGCGCGCCGCCGACGGTCGCGCGGAGTTCTACCAGGGCCTGGCCGCCCAGCGGCTCGCGGCCACGGTCGCAGCCCAGAAGGCGGCCGCCGACGCCGAGGCGAAGGCCCGCGACGCCGAGGCCAGGGCGGAGGCCGCCAACCCGACGCCCACGCCCCAACCGCTGCCGAGCGCCCCGAGCCTGGCCCAGCTCATCCACCCGAGCACCCGCCAGTTCGGCCTGTACACCGCGCAGTCGCCGTTCAACTGGGCCGGCTGGGACGACGTCGTCGCCAAGGTCGGCGTCCGGCCCACGATCGCCGGCTACTTCCAGGGCTGGGACAAGCCGTTCCGCAGCGACGCCGTGGTCCGGTCCTGGCGCAAGGGCGCCATGCCGCTGCTGTCGTGGGAGTCGATCGACTCGAGCGCCGGCAACGACCAGGCGATCGACCCCGCGTACTCCCTGCCGCGCATCATCGACGGCACGTACGACGACTACCTGCGCACGTACGCCCGCGACGTGGTCGCCCTCGGCCTGCCGCTGGCGATCCGCCTCGACCACGAGATGAACGGCAGCTGGTACCCGTGGGCCGAGCGGGACTGGGGCGGCGGGTTCCAGAACGGCAACCACAAGGGCGACTACGTGAAGATGTGGCGCCACGTGCACGACATCTTCGAGCAGGAGGGTGCCAACGCGTACGTGCTGTGGATCTGGGCGCCCAACATCGTCAACCGGCTCCCCAGCTATGCCCGGTCGAGCTCGTGGTACATGAAGACGCTGTACCCCGGCGACGCCTACGTGGACTGGGTGGGCCTGTCGGGCTACTTCCGCCCGCCGTACGCCTCGGACCAGACGCCGACGTTCTCCTACACGTTCGACCGCTCGCTCGCCCAGCTGCGCGAGGTGGCACCCGGCAAGCCGATCCTGCTGGCCGAGGTCGGGGCGTCGGAGATCGGCGACCAGAAGCCCGAGTGGGTGACGAGCTTCTTCGACGCCTTCGCCGACCCGAGGTACGACGACATCGTCGGCCTCGCCTGGTTCCACCACGCGATCACCACGTACTCGGGCGGGACCCGGGTCACCAACGACTGGCGGATCGACTCACGACGCGACTCCCTTCAGGCGTTCGTCGACGGGATCACCGATCCGGCGGCGGGGTTCGTGGGCGGCTCGGCCGCCGCGGCGTCCGCACCGTCGGCGACCGCGACGCCGAGCCCGAGTCCCGCACCGACCGCGAGTCCGACGCCGACACCGAGTCCGACGCCGACCGCGAGCCCCGCACCCACCCCGAGCTCCGCACCCACCTCGAGCCCCACACCCGACCCGAGCCCGGACCCCGGCCCCACGTCGGGATCCAGCCCGTCGCCGTCGCCAACCGGAGAGGCGATCGAGAGCTCGCCGCCGACCAGCACCACCCGACCCAGCAGCGACCCGACCACCACCGCACCGCCGAGCAGCCAGGGGGAACCATGAGCTCCACCGCACGCCGCACCGCCGCCGAGGCGCGCCCCGCGCCCCGGATCAGCGTCATCGGGACCGGCTACCTCGGGGCGACGCACGCCGCCGCCATGGCTACCCTCGGGATGGCCACCGTCGGCTACGACACCGACCCGGCCAAGGTCGAGGCCCTGGCCCTGGGCAAGGTCCCGTTCCACGAGCCCGGCCTGGACGTCCTGCTCGGCGAGCAGGTCGAGGCCGGCCGGTTGAGCTTCACCTCGTCGCTCGAGGACGCGGTCGCCGCGTCCGACGTGCACTTCATCTGCGTGGGCACGCCCCAGCTCGCGACCAGCCACGGCGCGAACCTCAGCTACGTCGAGTCGGCGGTCATCGCCGTCGCCAAGGCGCTGACCCACGACGCGCTGATCGTGGGCAAGTCCACCGTCCCGGTGGGCACCGCGGCCCGGCTGCGCGAGCTCGCGGCCGCCCACGCCCCCGACGGCGTGAGCGTGGAGCTCGTGTGGAACCCGGAGTTCCTGCGCGAGGGCAAGGCCGTGCACGACACCCTCCACCCGGACCGCATCGTCATCGGCGGCGCCGGCCCGGCGGCCGAGGCGACGCTGCGCACCGTCTACGCCGGCCCGATCGCCGAAGGGGCGCCGGTGATCACCTGCGACCTGCCGACGGCCGAGCTGGTCAAGGTGAGCGCCAACGCGTTCCTGGCCACCAAGATCTCGTTCATCAACGCGATCGCGGGGGTCTGCGAGGCCGCGGGCGCGGACGTGACGGTGATCGCCGACGCCCTGGGCCACGACCCGCGGATCGGGCGGGCCTTCCTGGATGCCGGCCTCGGGTTCGGCGGCGGCTGCCTGCCCAAGGACATCCGCGCCCTCATGCACCGGGCCGGCGAGCTCGGCGCGCACCGGGCGGCCCGGCTGCTCCAGGAGGTCGACGAGATCAACATGGGCCAGCGCGAGCGCGTCGTGGCCCTGGCCACGCAGGCGTGCGGCGGGTCGGTGCTCAACCGGCGGATCGGCGTGCTCGGCGCGGCCTTCAAGCCGGAGACCGACGACGTGCGTGACTCCCCCGCGCTCAACGTCGCCGCCACCCTGCACCTGCGCGGCGCCCAGGTGACCGTCTATGACCCGGAGGCTGCCGACGCCGCGCGGCGCACGTTCCCCACGCTCGGGTACGCCACGTCGCCGGAGGAGGCCGTCGGGGGCACCGACGTGGTGCTGCTGCTCACCGAGTGGCCGCGCCTGGTCACCGCGGACCCGTCCGCGCTGGCGGCGCTCACGCTCACCCCGCGGATCGTCGACGGGCGCGGCAAGCTCGACGCGGCGCGCTGGCGGGCGGCGGGGTGGGAGTTCCGGGGGCTGGGCCGTGCGGCCTGAGGAAGGCGCGAGAGCCACTACCCTGGTCCGCGCAGCCCGACAGGGCCGTGCGGACGTAGCTCAATGGTAGAGCCCCAGTCTTCCAAACTGGCTACGCGGGTTCGATTCCCGTCGTCCGCTCCGAGCCGGCCCGCCCGCTACGCCGGCAGCACGTACAGGTACATGAGCAGGTAGTGCAGCACGGCGGCGACGACCACCATCAGGTGCCACAGCTCGTGGAACCCGAACACCCCGGGCCATGGGTTCGGCTTCTCGATCACGAACACGACGAAGCCCGCGCTGTAGACCAGACCGCCCGCGGCCATGAGCGCGTACGCGCCGAACGGCAACGGCACCCCGGCGCCGACCAGCACGACGGTCATCCACCCCAGAGCGATGTAGAGGGTGTTGCTGACGTGCTTGGGCAGCTGCCGGTCCAGCGACCGCAGCACGATCCCCAGCACCGCGACCACCCAGACGGCGCCCAGGACCGCCCAGCCGTACGGGTTGCGGAAGAGCACGAGCACCAGCGGCGTGACCGAGCCGGCGATCAGCAGGAACACCGCGTCGTAGTCCAGGGTCCGCAGGACCTCGTTCACCCTGGGTCCGCGGTCGATCCCGTGGTGCAGGGTGCTGGTCACGAACAGCAGCACAACCGACAGGCCGTAGACGCTGAAGCCGACGATCTTCCACGGATCGGCCTGCGCGGCCGCCTGGGTGATCAGGAGTGCGGCGCCCACCAGGGCGAAGCAGGCAGCGAACAGGTGCGAGACGGTGTTGAACCGCTCGTCAGTCACATGGATGCTGCCGTCCCGACTCCTGGGCGCTGTCTCCACGTGCTCCCCTGGTCCGCGTGGCGTCCTCGGCCGTGGGCCGGGCGGCCTGCGGCTCGCGCCACGCCGCGGCGAGCCTAGCCGACCGCGAACGACCCGGGAGGCAACCGCACGGCCGACGGTCACGTTGTACTTAGGTGTGACCTCGGGTGAGCCAGCGGGCGCGCGGGCAGACGCGCCCGCGCCGGCCGAGACCGTGGCCGTTGAGCCGACCGAGGGCCCACGCGCGTCGCGCGAGGAGGAGTTCACGCGCTTCATGCGGGCCAACCACCGCCAGCTCCAGCGCACGGCGTGGTTGCTGTGCGGCGACTCGGACCGCGCCGAGGAGATGACCCAGCAAGCGCTGGTCAGGACGTACGTGGCGTGGCCACGGGCCCGCACCAACCCGGCCGCGTACGCGCGGCGGGTGGTGGCGAACCTGCGGATCGACTCCTGGCGGCGCCGCGGGCGGGAGGTCCTGGTGGACCCGGCCGACGTGCCCGAGGCGGCCGGTCCGGTCGACGACCGCCGGGAGGACCGCGACGAGCTGGAGCGCGCACTGCGGGTGCTGACCCCGCGCCAGCGCCGGGTCGTCGTGCTGCGCCACGTGCTCGACCTGTCCGAGCAGGAGGTCGCCGCCGACCTGGGGATCAGCGTGGGGACCGTGAAGTCGACGTCCTCGAAGGCGCTGGCGAAGCTCCGCACGGTGATGGCCGAACGGCCCGACGCCGTGCGCGCCGTGGAAGGAGACGGGTCATGAACGAGCCGAGCGACCGCGACGTCGTCGCCGAGCTGCGTGCTCGCGCCGAGGCCGTCCAGCCCGACGGTCCGTTCGACGAGCTCGCCGTGCTGCGCAGGGGTCGACGGCGCCTTGCCGCCCGACGCGGTTCGGCCGGTGCGCTGGTGCTCACCGTGGCGGCGGTCGGCGTGCTCGGCGTGGCGTCGTGGGACGGACAGCTCGGGTCGATGCTGCGCGGCGCGCGGTCCACGCAGACGGGGACGCCGAGCGACGCGTGGGACCCGCACACCTGGACACCAACCGAGACGATCACGCGCGCGACCATGTCGGAGCAGACCAAGGAGGCCCGCCGCGCCGAGCAGCTGGCGGGGATGGCCAAGGACCTCGACCTGACCGACCCGCCGCAGGTGGGCCTGGTCCGGTGGACCGAAGGACTCACCGACCACGCCGCGGCAACAGCGACGTGCCTGACCGACGCCGGGTTCGAGACGGACGTCTGGACGGGCACGACCGGTGTCTCCCAGGTGGACGCGCCCGCCCGGGACCTCGCCGCGTACATCTGCGAGGCGAAGTACACCCTGGACCCCGCACTCGCCGGCGACTGGACCCCGGCCCAGCTGAACCTGCTGTACGACTACTGGACCCAGTTCTACGTCCCGTGCCTGCAGGCGCACGGGGCCGAGGTGAGCACGACCGAGTGGCCGGAGAAGGCCGGCTGGGTGCGGGCATGGAACCGGCCGGACCGCGACACGTGGTGGCCGCCCGACGACCTGCTCGCCGGTCTCCCCGAGCAGGAGCAGGCCGCGCTCACGACGGCGTGCGCCCCGTACCCGCCCGACGACGTGCTCTTCGGCAGGTGATCGGCGTGCGACCGTCGGGACGGCGGCTGGTCGGGCCGGTCGTTGTGGTCCTTGGGGGGCTGCTCCTCGCCGCGTGCTCCGGTCCGGGGAACGCGTCCTCGCCGGAACCGGACGCGGACGCTTCTCCGAGCGCAACGTCCGGCACCGCCACCGACGGCGAGTGGGACCCGCACACCTGGGTGCCGACGGTGACCATCACCCCGGTGGCGATGACCGAGGCCGAGAAGGTCGCATGGCGCACCCAGTGGCTCGCGGACACGGCCGAGCAGGCCGGGCTGCAGGACCCGCCGCAGGTGGCGCTGGTCCGGTGGACGGAGGGCAACGCCGACCACGATGAGGCGACGGCCGGCTGCCTCACCGACGCCGGGTTCACGGCGAGCGTGGGAAGCGACCGGGGGGTGGACCTCGACGTCCCCGAGGCGCAGGTCGACGCCTTCCAGCTCGCCATGTACGTCTGTGAGTCGAAGTACACCCTCGACCCGGTGTACTACCAGGAGTGGACCACCGACCAGCTGAACCTGATCTTCGACTACTGGACCCAGTTCTACCTGCCGTGCCTCCAGGCCCACGGGGTGCCGGTGGACCTGGGCGCGGTACCGAGCAAGGCGGCGTGGGTCGCGGCGTTCCACACCTCCCGGCGCCTCGACTGGTGGCCCGACACCGTGCTGCAGACCACGCCGGCCTCCATCGGGAGACCGGCGCGTGAGGCGTGCTCGATGTACCCGCCCGACGACGTGTTCTACGGCCAGTGACCGGACCGGGTGGGCGCGTGGAGGGGCGGGGCGCGGTCCGGCGCGGGCTGTGGCGGGCCGTGGCCGCGGTGGTCGGCATCGCGGCGGTGGGCGCCGCGGGCTTCTGGGCGGGGCGGGAGACGCTGGAACCGCCCACGGCCCAGGCCCAGGTGGCCGACTCGTTCGTGGACGTCGACGTCACCGTTCAGCAGGTCGGGCGGGTCCTGACGCTCTCGACGACGGCCCGGCGCGCGAGCACACCCCTGGCGGTCAACGCGCTTGCCGGCACGGTGACCCAGGTCGCCGCGGACGGGGAGCACCGGGCCGGCGACGTGCTGTACACGGTCGGCGCGACCCCTGTGGTCCTGGTGGCAGGCACGACCCCGTTCTGGCGCGACCTCGGCCCGGGCGACACGGGCGCCGACGTGGCGCAGGTGCAGCGATTCCTGGCCTCGACGGGCACGCACCTGACCGCAGACGGCCGGTGGGGATCGGCGACGACCGCCGCCTTGGAGCGGTGGCAGAAGCAGCGCGGCGCGGCCATCACCGGGACCGTCGCCCTGGGCACGATGGTCGCCTCCCCCGCCATGCCGGTGACGGTCGACCTGGACGCCTCTGTGCTGTGGCCCGGCGCGACGCTCAGCGGCGGCGAGACGCCGCTCACGGTGCCGGCCGGCGACCCGGTGTTCGTCATGCAGCTGACCTCCACCCAGGCCGCGATGGTCCCGGCCGGCACGCGCGTGACCGTGCACGCCGACGGCGCGGACTGGCCGGGCGTGGCCGGCGACCCGACCACGTCGGACACCGGGGTGGACGTGCCGGTCACCGCACCCGACGGCACGGTGCTGTGCGGGCAGGATTGCGGGCTGCTGCCGACGTCGCAGGTCTACCTGCTCACCGAGGTCGCGGTGCGCGAACCGGTGACAGGCCCCGTGGTCCCGGTCGCTGCGGTCACCACCGAGCCCGACGGCACCACGAGCGTGGCGGTGGTGGGCGAGGGCGGGACCACGCGCGCGGTCCCGGTGCACGTGCAGACCGTGGCCGACGGGCTGGCGGTCGTCGACGGCGTCCGCCCCGGCGACCGGGTGCGGGTGTTCGGCTCGACCGGTGCGGTGCCGTGACCACGCCCGCGGCCCCGGTGCTTGCCGTGGAGGACCTCCGCTTCGCCTACCGACGCGGCGGCACCGAGCTGTTCGGCGGGCTGACCCACGCCTTCGCCCCGGGGCGGCTGACGGCGCTGACCGGCCCGTCCGGTCGGGGCAAGTCCACGCTGCTGTACCTGCTGGGGCTGATGCTCACCCCGTCGCACGGGTGCGTGCTGATCGACGGGCAGAACGCCTCTGCCCTGGCGGACCGAACGCGGTCCCGGCTGCGCGCGACCCGGATCGGCTTCGTGTTCCAGGACAGCGAGCTCGACCCGGCGCGCGACGTGCTCGACTCGGTGATCGAGCCGGGCCTGTACGCGGGCGGCACGCCGGGCCTGCTCCGCCCCCGCGCCCTGGACCTGCTGACCCGGTTCGGCCTGGCCGACCGCGCCGACCACCGCCCCGGGCAGGTCTCCGGCGGCCAGGCGCAGCGCGTCGCGGTGTGCCGCGCCCTGGTCAGCTCCCCCGACCTGGTGCTCGCCGACGAGCCCACCGGGAACCTCGACCCGGCCAACTCCGACCTGGTCGTCGACGCCCTCCTGGACGCCGCCGGCACCGGGTGCACCGTCGTCATCGCGACTCACGACCCCACTGTGGTCGCCCGTGCGCACGAGGTGGTCACGCTGTGAGGGCGGCCGTCCTGCTCCGGGAGGCGACCGCTGCGGCGCGGGCGTCGCTGGTCCCGACCGCGCTCGTCGCACTGGTCATCGCCACGACCTGCGTGGCCGCCGTGCTGACGGTGGGTCGTCAGGCCGCCGCCGAGGCCGCGCTCGCCCGGGAGCTCGCCGGTCCGGCCGCCCGCACCCTGACCCTGACCCAGAACCTCGACGGCGCGTCGCTCACCCCGCAGGCCCTGAGCCTGCTGGTCACGCTGAACGGCACGGACGCCGTGATCGCCACCGACCTGCCCGTGGACGCCGTCAACGGGGCGCTCGGCACCGGGTCGACGCCGGTCGCCGTGGTCGGTGTGCACGGCACGGTCGCCAGCGCCGTGACCCTCACGCGAGGGCGGCTGCCCGGCCCGGGCGAGGCCATCGTCCCTGCGGCCGTGATGGCCAGGCTCGGACTGGCCGAACCGGTCGGCTACCTGCAGGCCGCCGACGGGACCCAGTGGTCCGTGGTGGGCAGCTTCGCCCCGAAGGCACCGTTCGACGACCTCGCGGACGTCGCCCTCACGATGCCGGAGCCCTCCTCGGACGCCGCGGTCGCCGGCGACGCCTTCCACCAGGTCCGGGTGGTCGCGGACGACGTGTCCCACGTCAAGGCCGTCCAGGACGCGACCCTCGCGATCGTCGACCCCGACGCCGCGACCGTGCAGGTCACCGCCGCCCTCGCTGCCGCCGGCGCCAGCCAGCGGGCCGCCGGCACGCTCGCCGGGCTGGGCCGCTCGCTGCTCCTGGTGATCCTGGGCGCGGGCGCGTTCTTCGTCGCGGTCGTCGTGCTCGCCGACGTGCTCATCCGGCGCCGAGACCTGGGCCGGCGGCGCACGCTCGGCATCACCCGGGGCGCCCTGGTGGGCCTGGTGGCGGCACGCACCGCCGCTCCCGCGCTCGTGGGTGCGGCGCTGGGGTCGGCGGCCGGGTGCGCGCAGGTCTGGCACTCCACGGGCCAGGTGCCGGTCGCCTTTGCCGCGGCCACCGCGACGCTCGGCGTCCTCACCGCGGCGGCCGCGTGCCTGCCCCCGGCGATCTACGCCGCCCGGCGTGACCCGGTCGAGGTCATGCGCACCCCGTGACGCCGGGGCCGGCGAACCCGAGGGCGGCCGGAGTCGCGGAGGCGAGCGCGGTGACGGCGTTGCCGAGGGAGTAGCTGGCGATCGTTCCGGTGGCCATCCGCTGCGCACGAGCCGGGTCGAGCACGAGGCGCCCGACGACGTAGGCCGTCGCGAGCGCCGACGGCGGGTCGGCGCGGGGCGGGGTGAGGCCCTCGCGGCTCCCGGCGTACTCCCCCCGCTGGACGAACACGCGGCCGGCAGTGGCGAGCACGCCGCGACGACCGCCGCCGTCCGCCGCGGCCCCGAGGACCGCGTGGATCAGGCCGTGGCTGCGCGCGGACCGGGTGCCGTCCGCCACGCTCGGCAGCTGCTCGCCGAGCGAGAGCCGGACCTGGAGCTCGGCCAGGTTCGCGCCGTTGACCAGCGCGTTCATCGGCTCGGTCAGTCGCGGGTTCGGGTCGATGTAGGCGGCTCGGCCGGTCGCCTCGTCCCAGAAGTAGTCGACCGAGAAGCCGCCGTGCCACCCGAGTGCGCTCCCGAGCCGGCGCAGGTCGTCGCCCACGGCCGGCCGGTGCACGCCGACCTTGAGCGCCGGACCGCCGTTGATCCCCTCGACCAGGCGTCGGTCGGTGCGCAGCGCCACCAGCCGACCCCTGTCGAACAGCGCGTGCGCCTGCTCGAAGGCACCGGTGGCATTCGCCTGCACGAGCACGCCGTGCGGGCCGTGCAGCTCCTCGACGAACCCGGGTGCCTCCCACAGCCGGCCGGCGTCGGCCGCCTGGACGCGCCACACGCCGACGCTGGCCGTGCCCTCGGCCGTCTTGACCCAGCAGTGGGAGCCCAGCTCCGTCAGCGCAGCCGTCAGCTGCGCCCGGTCGTGGACGATCGCGGTCGCCGGATGGGCGAGGCCCAGCTCGTCGAGCAGGCCGAGGAACGCCGTCTTGGTCTGGACCCGACGGAAGGCCGCGAAGTCCGCCACCGCGAGGCCGGTCAGGGGCTCGAGCTCGTCGCGCGCCCAGGCGAACAGGTAGGCCTGCTCGTTGACCGGCAGCAGCACGTCGTAGCGATGCTCGGCGAGCAGTCGGGACACCGCTCGCAGGTAGCCGACGGGGTCCCGACCGGAGACCGGGCACCGGTGCACCCGCCTGACGAACCGCGAGAACCGGGCCAGGCACGCCGGGTTCGGGTCGCAGACGTCCACCCGGTACCCGGCGAGGCCCAGCGCGGTGATCGTCTCGCGGGCGTTGGTGCTCGACCCCTCCGACAGCAGGATCCGCGGCCGGCTCACGACGGGCTCCCGCCGCGCCACGGTACGAACAGGTCGGTGAGCACGCTCGCGGCCTGCTCGGGCGCCGGTCCGGACCCCGGCACGAGCGCGTGCAGCAGGAGACCGTCGGCGAGCGCCATCAGCGCGACCGCGGCACTGCGCGCGTCCAGCGCCGGGTCGAGCGACCCTCCGCGTTGAGCCGCTTGCAGGACGTCGACCAACAGGCCGGCGAACCGCTCGTGGTAGCCGGCCTTGAGCGCGGCCAGGTCGGGGATCGCCTCGGCCAGCAGGAAGCCCTCGACCCACAGGCGCAGGAACGCCCGCTGGTCCTGTTCGAGGGACCCCGTGAAGGCCGCCAGCAGCGCATCGACGTCCCCGCCGCGCGCGGCGTCGGCGAGTGTGGCGTAGCGCCGCTCGAAGACGTGCTCGGAGGCCGCGAGGAACAGCTCCTCCTTGCTGGCGACGTAGGTGTACACCGCGCCCTTGCTCAGGCCGGCCACCTGGCAGACGGCGTCGATCGTGGTGGGACCGTAGCCGCGCTCGGCGAAGACCTGGACCGCGGCCGTGATGATCCGCTCGCGCTGGGCTCGGGCGCGCTCGACTGAGACTCGTGGCATGCCGCCACTATAGAAACCGACTGGTCAGTTTTGCAAGCGGTGACGTCCCGCGGTGCGCAACCGACCGTCGTGGATCTCCAGGACCCGGTCCGCGTCACGCAGCAGCAGCGGGTCGTGGGTCGCCACCAGGGTCGCCATCCCGCGGCGGTGCGTGAGGTCCTGCAGCAGCGCCATGATCTCCAGGCCGGTGGTCGAGTCGAGCTGGCCGGTGGGCTCGTCGGCCAGCAGCACGGCCGGCTCGGCGACCACCGCCCTGGCCACACCGACGCGCTGGAGCTGGCCGCCGGACAGCTGCGCGGGGGTCTGCCGGGCGTGCCGGGTCAGCCCGACCGCGTCGAGCGCCGCCGCGACCCGGTCCGCGCGCTCGCGGGCCGGCACGCGCAACAGCCGCAGCGGGACCTCGACGTTCTCCTGCGCGGTCAGCTCGGGCAGCAGCCCGAAGGACTGGAAGACGAAGGTGATGTGCGTGCGGCGCAGCGCCAGCAGCTCGGCCTGGCCCAGGCCCGCGAGGTCGACGCCGTCCACCAGGACCTGTCCGGAGGTCGGCTCGTCCAGGCCACCCATCAGGTTGAGCAGGGTCGTCTTGCCGGAGCCGGACTTGCCGGCCAGCGCGACCAGCTCGCCCGGCGCGACCGACAGCGACGCCTCCACCACGGCGTGCACCGGCCCGGCGCCCGAGGTGAACGTCCGGGAGACCGCGACGGCCTCGAGCGCGGCGGTCATGCCGGTCCCCCTTCGAACCGGACGTCGTCGAACGGGACGTCGTCGAACCGGACATCATCGACCGGCACGTCGTCGGGCGGCGCGGCGGGCGGCGCCTCCGAGGCCGGGTTCTCCCCCTGCCCGGGGTACACCTGCACGTGGTCCGGCTCGAGGGTGAGGCGGACCCGGTCCGCCAGGCCCAGGCGCTCGACGTACTCGCGCGGCAGCTGGAGGCGGCCGACCTTGTCGATGACGGTGAACTCCTCGGCGAGGTGGTGCTCGGCGCCGTGGCGGACCACCTCTCCCGACACCCGGCCGTCGCGGATCTGCACGGTGCGGCTGACGTGGTCGCTGACCGCGCGGTCGTGGGTCACCACGAGCGTCGTGACGCCCAGCGCGGCGTTGACGTCGCGGATCGCCTCGAGCACCTCGGCTGAGGTCGCCTCGTCCAGCTGGCCGGTGGGCTCGTCGGCCAGCAGCACCTGCGGATCGTTGGCCAGCGCGATCGCGATCGCGACCCGCTGCTGCTGGCCGCCGGACATCTGCTCCGGGCGCCGGTCGGCCAGGTCGGCCACGTCGAGCAGGTCCAGCAGGTCCAGCGCGCGCCTGCGGCGGGCCGCGCGGCGTCCCGAGCCACCGGCGAGCAGCATCGGCAGCTCGACGTTCTCCACCGCGGACAGGTAGCCGACCAGGTTGTCCCCGGTCTGCTGCCAGACGAACCCGACGTCGCTGCGGCGGTAGGCCTGCCGGCCACGGCGGTCCAGGGCCACCAGGTCCCGCCCGGCCACGCGCACCACACCGGCCGACGGCAGGTCCTGCGCACCCAGGATCGCCAGCAGGGTCGACTTGCCGGACCCCGAGGCGCCGACGACGGCGACCAGCTCACCCTCCTCGATGCGCAGCGAGAGGCCCTGGAGGGCCTGCACCTCCACGCCGTCACCGCGGTAGATCCGCACCATGTCCTCGCAGACGATCATGAGTCCTCCCCAGCACGTAGCACGACGGCGGCGCTGCGGCGCGCTGCCGCGAACGCCGAGACGACGACGGCCAACCCCGCGGCCAGCAGCACGGCCACGACGGCGCCGCCGAGCGTGGCGGGGTCCACCGCCAGGCCGGGCTGGGCGCCGCCGCCCGTGAACGGACGCACGTCGGTGGTCGCCAGCAGGAGCCCGGTCAGGGCCAGGCCCAGCACCGCACCCGCAAGCACGGCGACCGCGACCACCGGCCCGGCTTCCCACAGCACGAGCCGGAACTCGGCACGCGGCGGCAGGCCCATCGTGCGCAGCACGGCGATCACCCGGGTACGGCGCGCCGAGCGGTCCGCCAGGGCGAGCGCCAGCGCGAGCACCGCCGCGAGCAGGCCCACGACCATCACCACGCCGATCCCCGTGCTCATCGCCGTCGCGGTCGGCGCCGTGCGCAGCTGGTCCAGGCGGTCGCGCGCCGTGGAGACGGTGATCCCCGGGCCGACGACCTCGCGCGCCGCGTCCGCGACGGTCGCGGGGTCGGCCGACGGGTCCAGGGCGAGGTAGGTCACGGTGACCACCAGCGGCGTCGTCGTCCCGGCCAGCGACTCGCGGTTGACGACCATCCAGTCCTGGGCGCCGGTCAGGCCCGGTGCGGCAGGTGCCGTCGCGGTCACCGTCAGGGTGACCGCGGGCGACGTCTCCAGCGTGACCGTGTCCCCGACGTGCACCGGCATCGCGTCGGACACCACGATCCCGCCGACGGGAGGCACCGCCACGGCGCCGTCGACCCCGCGCTGCGCCGCAGCGAGGTCGGGCCCGGCGGCGTACAGCTTGGTGAGCAGGGCGGACTCCCCCACGTCCAGCGCGATCGAGGTCGAGGTCTGCACCGGAGCCACCGCCGCCACCCCTGGGACCTCGCGCAGCGCGTCGATGCGGCCCTGGTCGACCAGCCCGGCGACGCGCACGTCCGCCCCGACGTACGCCATCGCAGCCGAGGTGCGGCCCGCGTCGACGCTGGAGGTGACCAGCACCCCGAGCAGCGCCACCGCCGTGCCGGCCACGGTCGCGACCGTCGCGGTCATCGGGGCCGCCCGGCGCACGGCGAGCGCGGCACCCAGCGGCGCCACGAGGTCATCCCGTTCCCCCAGGCGGCGGGCCAGCGGGCCCAGCACGAGCGGCACCAGCCGCACGCACACCAGGGCCGTGACCACCGTGAGCAGCAGCGGCGCGGCCACCGCAAGGAGGTCGGTGCCGGCCGAGTCCTCCGTGCCGCGCACCACGAGCTGGACCAGCGCCACGACGGCGAGCAGGGCGAGCGTCACCTCGAGCGCCACGCGCGGGGCCGCGGCCCTGCGCGGCACCGGCGACCCGGTGGCCATGGCCAGCACCGGCGCGAGGCCCACCGCCGCGGGACCGAGCCACCACCAGGGTGTGACCTCCACCGGGACCAGCCGCTGGGCGGCGAGCCCGCCGAGCGCCGCCGCGGGTAGGCACACGAGCGCGGCCTCCACGCTCAGCAGGCTGCGGTGCTGGGTGAGCGTCCCGCCCCGCTGGGCCATCAGGTGCTGGCCGCCCCGCCGCGGCGCGACCACCACCTGGGCGGCGAGCGCCAGCAGGGCGAGCAGCACGCCGGCAGGCGCAGCGACGGCCAGGCCCAGCACCGACTGCGCGGTGCTGGCACGGGCCAGGACCTCGTCGATCCTCGCCGGGGCGTCGGTGGCGAAGGTGTACCCCATCTGCCCCGCATCCAGCCCGGTGCGCAGCTCGTGGGCGAGCTGGGCCGCGTTCTGGGCGTCGATGCCGGTGGTGTCCAACGGGTACCAGAGCCGGCCCACCTGTGGCACGACCGCCATCGCGGTGCTGACCACGCCGGCCCCGGCGGAGACCAGGCCCCGGACGGTGACGATCATGCCGGTCTCGTTGGTGCCGGAGAACGTCGGGCGAAGCAGCGGCGCGGCGTTCTGCCAGTAGTCCGAGTGCGGGTCGTCCGCCTCGAAGGTTCCCACGAGCGCCACCTCGACCGGCAGGCCGTTCGCGTCGGCGGTGCCCGTCGCGCGCACGTCGCCGACCTTCCAGCGCATCTCGTCCGCCGACTCCACCGACATCGCGACCTCGATCCGGACCCAGCCGTCCTCGCTGGGCTCCGGTACCTCGATCGCGGGCAGCCGCCCCTCGACGATCCGCGCGTGGTCCCACACGTCGGGTGCGCTCGCCGGCTCGACGTACATCAGCCCGCGGTCGGGCACGCTCGCGTCCAGGGCCGACAGCGGCGCCCAGGTCATCCACGCCTGGCCCTCGCCGAGCATCCCGCGCAACAGCTCGGGCATCGCCGCGCGGTTCTGGGTCAGTGCGGCCATCAACGGCTGCCACACCCGCGAGGCGGTCGACTCGCTCGGCGGCGTCTCGGGGCCGGGCAGCTGGAGCGGGAGCCTGCCGGGCTGGGTCGACGGGTCGACGAAGGTGGCCGAGGCGGACCCCAGGTCGCGGCGTAGCTCGTGGGTGACGGTGGTGTCCAGCCAGCGGGGCCAGACCATGGCCAGCGCGGACGTCGCCGCGATCACGACCGCGAGCACCACCCAGCGCGTCCCGGACAGCCGCAGGTGCCGCAGCAGCAGGCGTGCCCACGTCACGACGCCACCCCCGGGACCAGCGCCGCGGTCGCCGCGGCGGCCGCGACACCCACGCCGGCGGCCGCCAGCACGGTCGCGGCGCGCGCCACCCGGCGCGCCGACGCGCCCG
>JAHLLI010000038.1 GCA_020444245.1 Actinomycetales bacterium | reverse complement strand
CGATCACGAGACGTTCAGCAGCCGGGTCTCGGCGCATCTGTCGGTGCCCAACGGGATGGACCCGCCCGAGCACACCGCGCACCGGCGAATCAACGAGCGCTACTTCACGCCGGCGCGGATGGCCGCGCTCGAGCCGGCGGTGCGAGACATCGCCGCCGAGCTGGTCGCGGCCCTGCCGAGAGGGCCGGTGGAGGTCATGGAGCACCTCGCCCAGCCGTTCGCGTTGCGGGTGCAGTCGGCGTTCATGGGTTGGCCTGAGTCCCTCCACGAGCCGTTGCGTGCGTGGGTGGCGCGCAACCACGCCGCGACGCTGGCCCGCGACCCCGATAGCCTCGCGGCGGTCGCGTTGGAGTTCGACGGCTACATCCGCGAGCAGCTCGATGAGCGTCGCCGCGCCGGGGCCGGCGCCCCGGCGGACGTGACGAGCGAGCTGCTCGGCGAGCGGGTGGACGGTCGGGCGCTGAGCGAGGAGGAGATCGTCAGCGTCGTGCGCAACTGGACGGTGGGCGAGCTGGGCACGATCGCGGCCAGCGTCGGCATCCTCGTCCACGCCCTGGCCACCCGCGCCGAGGTCCAGGAGGCCTTCCGGTCGGACCCGGCCGTCATTCCGGCCGGGATCGACGAGCTCTTGCGGATCCATCCGCCACTGATCGCCAACCGACGGGTGGCCACGCGGCCGGTCGAGGTGGGTGGGTGCCCGGTGCCTGCCGGTGAACGCGTCACGGTGCTGTGGGCCTCAGTCGACCGCGACGAGGCGGCGTTCGGGGAACCGGACGAGTTCGCGCCGGACCGCAACGCGGCCGACAACCTCTTGTATGGCACCGGGATACACGCATGCCCAGGCGCTCCACTGGCGCGGATGGAGCTACGCGTCCTGGTCGAGGAGCTACTGGCCCGGGTCAGGGCGATCGAGGTCGTCCCGGACGCGAGCCCTCTGCCGGCGGTCTACCCAGCAGGTGGGTTCGCCTCGGTCATGGCCCGTTTCGAGCGGGCGTGACGTCGGCGAACCGCCCGAGACGTCAGTCGCGGCCGATCACGGCGAGCACGACCTGGACGAGCACGTCCTTGCTGGCCTCGTCGAGGCTCGTCTCATCAGGGTGGGCCTGACGCCAAGCGGCGACACCCGCCGGGAGGCTCGCCACGGCGCAGGCCGCCCGGATGCGGTCGGCCGCCGCGAGCCCCGGGTCGGTCGCCTCCGGCCCGAGCAGTGCGCGGCCGACGCGCTGGGGCAGCCCGCTGCGACCCGTGAGTGCCCGGATGTGGCTCCCGACTGCCGGGTCGGACAGCATCATCACCACCTGCGGACCGACCTCGGCGATCACGTCGACCAGCGCGGTGACCAGTGCCCTGGTCCCCTCGGCGCCACCGGCGGCCTCGTGCTCGTCGAGCACGCGGTTCACCCTGGCCATCGCGGGGCTGAGGACGTCGGCCAGCAGCTCCTCCTTCGAGGGGAAGTGGTAGTAGACCGCGGCCTTGGTCATCTCCATCTGCTCGGCGATGTCCCGGATCGAGGTCCCCGCGTATCCCTGGCGGCTGAACAGGTCGAGCGCGACCTCGAGGATCCGGTGGCGGGTCGCGCCTGCCTCCTGCGAACGCACCGCTGGCCTCCTGCAACTTGACGATCGGTCAGGACGGGCCCATGCTAGCCACCTTGTCCTTACCGGTCGTCAAGTCAGGAGATTCGCATGAGGCTGTTGGCACGGTGGAGCTCGGGGCACCCCGTGGTAGTCGGTGTGCTCTGGCTCGTGGCCATCGTCGGGGTGCAGCTGGCTGCCCAGGGGGCGGGGACCGACTTCCGGAACAGCTTCGCGCTGCCGGGCACCGACAGCCAGGCCGCGGTCGACCTCCTGCACTCGCGATTCCCCGAGGCCTCGGGCGATGCCGACACGATCGTGCTGAGCACCGACGGCGTGCCGGCCACGGACGCGGCGGTCGAGCAGCGTGCCCAGAAGCTGTTCGACGACGTCGCAGCCCTGGGCTCGGTGGCGGCCGTCCGCAGCCCGTACGGGCCCGGCGGCGGGGCACAGATCAGCGCCGACGGCACGGTCGCGTATGCGACCGTCCAGTACCGGACCGCGGGGATCGCGGTGCCCCGAGCAGACCTCGAGTCGCTCGTCGCCCTGGTCGACCAGGCGACGGGCGACGGCGTCGCGTTCGCGGTCGGCGGTCAGGGTGTCGCTGGGCTCTCCCACCCGACGATCGGGCCGGCCGAGCTGCTCGGGGTCGCCTTCGCAGCGCTCGTGCTGCTCCTCTTCTTCCGGTCCGCGCCTGCCATGGCCCTACCGATCGTCTCCGCGGCGGCCGGTCTCGGGGTCGCCACCGGCCTGGTCAGGCTGGCCTCGAACGTGACGACCATCTCGGACGTGGCACCGACCCTCGGCATCCTGCTGGGCCTCGGCGTGGGCATCGACTACGCGTTGTTCATCGTCAACCGGCACCGCAGCGGTCTGCGCTCGGGCATGTCGGTGCGCGACTCGATCGCGACGGCACTGGACACCTCCGGCCGTGCCGTGGTCTTCGCCGGCATCACCGTGGTGATCGCCCTGCTCGGACTGTTCCTGACCGGAGTGGAGTTCCTCTACGGCCTGGCGATCGCCGCATCGGTGTCCGTCGTGCTCACGGTCCTGGCCGCGACCACGCTGATCCCAGCGCTCCTCGGTGCTCTCGGGCTGCGCGTCCTGGGGCGTCGCGACCGACGCGACCTGGCAGCAGGACACACCTCACCCACGCACACGAACGGCGCGTTCCGCCAGTGGGCCGGCCTGGTCCAGAATCGTCCGATCGCCCTGGCGACGGTCGGCCTCGTCGTCCTCCTGACGATCGCGCTCCCAGCCGGCAGCCTTCGACTCGGCACCGCCGATCAGGGCAACGACCCGGCCGGCACCACGACCCGGGCCGCCTACGACGCCCTCGCGAAGGGCTTCGGCCCCGGGATCAACGGGCCCCTGGTGGTCGCCATCGACCTGGCGGCAGCGCCACTCGTCGGGGGTGACCCGACCCCGCTGAAGCCCCTCGCGGCCGAGATCGCGGCAGATCCGGGGGTGGCCTCGGTCGTCGGCCCGATGCCGAACGCCGACGGCACCGCAGCAGTGCTGCGCGTGGTGCCGACCACCAGTCCACAGGACCAGGCCACGAACGACCTGATCGACCGGGTCCGCAACGACATCGCCCCCCGGTACCAGGCCGAGACCGGCAACCGGCTCTGGGTCGGCGGCCCGACGGCGACCTTCGACGACTTCGCGACCACGATCCAGTCCACGTTCCCGCTGTTCGTCACGGTCGTCATCGGGCTGTCGATGCTCCTGCTGATCCTCGCCTTCCGCAGCGTCCTGGTGCCCCTGGTCGGGGCGGTGATGAACCTCGTCTCAGCGGCAGCGGCGTTCGGTGTCGTCGTCGCCGTCTTCCAGTGGGGATGGGCCGCAGAGCTGATCGGCCTGGGCAAGGCCGGCCCGATCGAGCCGTTCCTGCCGGTGATCCTGTTCGCCATGCTCTTCGGCCTGTCGATGGACTACCAGGTCTTCCTGGTCAGCCGGATGCACGAGGAGTGGCGCCGACACGGCCGGAACCACGAGGCGGTACGCGTCGGGCACGCCGACACCGGCAGGGTGATCGTCGCCGCCGCATCGATCATGGTCTTCGTCTTCGGCGCCTTCGTCTTCGGCGACTCGCGAACCATCAAGCTCCTCGGCCTGGGCATGGCAGCCGCCGTACTGCTCGACGCCTTCGTGATCCGGATGCTCATCGTGCCGGCGGTCATGCACCGGATCGGCCCAGCCAACTGGTGGCTGCCCCGCTGGCTCGACCGGATCCTGCCCCACCTGACCATCGAAGGTGACCAGACCGTCGGCCCCGAGCCCGACACCACGGGCAAGACCTTCGACGATCCCGACCTCCAGACGCAGATGCTCGCGGCCGGTGAGCCCCGTGGCTGATCCGATCGGTAGCTACCTCCACACCCCCAGCCCCCGTCCCGCGCCGATCGACCAGGAGCCGGGCGCGCGGCTCGGGAAGGCCTTGAGCCTCCTCGAAGACCTCGACCGCGCGGCCCGGCACTTCCAACCTCTGCTGCGCACCGTCGAACGGATGACCGGGCTCCCACCAGCCCAGGCCAGCGCGCTGCTGGCGTTCGCCGAGGGCGGTCGACCGCCCGAGGGCGCCACGCCAGAGGAGACAGCGCTCGCCGCACTTGCGGCCAAGGGCCTCGTGACCTCAGGCCGGACCCCGCCTGGCGTAGAACCAGAAGGGACGGCCTGGCGCCTCACGGACGCCGGGGGCGTCACCCTGGAGCAAGTCCAGGGCCTGCGAATCCGGGCCCTCGACACCCTTGCGAGCACTCTCAGCGACCGCCAGATGGAGCAGATCCACGACGCGCTACGGGGCATAGGCGACGCCCTGGCGAGTCTTCAACCCGCCGAGGGCGCCGACGAGCCGCGCTCGACCTGACTCACGCCTCGTCGGTGCGTCGGGTGACCCGCACGTGCCACTCGGTGGGCCCGTCGACCACGGTCTCGACGTCAATCGGCGCCCGCTCGGCGAGCTGGGCGAGCAACGGCAGCGGGGGGTGGGGGGCCACCAGGACGAGCGAGCCGCCGGGCGCGATGGCGTCGAACGCTCCGAACACGGCGCCGTGACGCACCGCGTGCGGGATCATCCGGACGTCCAGGACGGGGTCGGGCTCGTCGTGCCCCCCGCAGCCGCAGCCGGTCTTGGGCGCGGTGGGAAGGATCTCCACGGGCTGGTTCATCGAAGGCTCCTCGTCATTGGTGCGTGGGTGTTGCGGTCAAGGTGAGGTGGCAGGCCTGCGGCTCGGCGAACGGCACGAGGCCGACGCCGACCTGGTCACCGTCGTGCGCACGGGCGGCTATCCCCTGGAGCAGGCCGAGATGGACCTGGCAGACGACCTGGGGGTTGCGTCGGGCTGCCGAGCGGAACGGGCAGGCCAGCAGGCGGATCCCGCCGTCGGCCGGTTCCGGGTTGAAGCCGAGCTGCCCGGCCAGGTCGGTCAGCAGGGTTCTGGCGTCACCCTGCGGCACGGGCAGACCTGCGGCCCACCGGCGACCCGCCTCGCGTGCGTCCTGTTGCGGCGAGGGGCCGCCGCGCGCCGCGGCCGCCGCGAGGGCGTCGATCATCTGGTCGCGCGCCGCGGTCAGGTCGACGTTCACGACTCGATAGGCCGCGGCCGGTCGTCCGCGTCGTCCGGAACGGTCGCTCTCACGAGACACCAGCCCGACTCGTTCGAGCTGGTCGAGATGGAAGCGCACGGTCGTCACGTGCAGGTCGAGCCGATCGGCGAGGGCTGCCGCGGTCAGCGGTCCCGGTGCGGCCCGGAGGATCGCCAGGGCATCACGTCTCACAGACGAGGCGAGCACCGCGTGGCGTTCGGCGGCGAGGTCCCCCACTCCGCCGCCGTCTCCGGGTAGCGCCGAAGCCCGGGTCGCGACCTCGCCCTTTCGGTCCATGTTTTTAGAGTATCAGGATCCTTTATATTGGTCCGGTGATGACGGACGAGGCTCCCCGGCGTGCGGGACGTGTGCCGGCCGGGCGCCTCGTGCTGCTCGTGGTGACCGGGGTGACGGCGCTCGCCGGGCTGGACGCGGCCTTGCTGCGGCTCGGCGCTCTCGCGCCGGTGCGGTCCGAGCCGCTCGCGGCCGCGCACGGGGTGCTGATGGTGTTCGGCTTCCTCGGCACGGCGATCATGCTGGAGCGGGCGGTGGCCTTGCGCGCCGGTGGTTCACGCCGTGACCGCTGGGGGTATGCCGCGCCGGCCGCGAGCGCGATCGGTGCCGTCCTGCTGCTCGCTGAGGTCGCCGGCTTGCCGGTGCCCGGCGGACGACTGCTGCCCGGGGCCGCCTGGGTCGCGGCGACCGCGCTCTTCGTGGGCATCTACGTCGCGGTGTGGCGGCGGCAGCCGTCCTTCGCCGTCCTGATCCAGGCGCTCGGTGCGCTCGCTGGCTTGGGCGGCGCGGCCCTGTGGACACGCGGCCTCGAGGCCGCGTCGATCGTGCCGTGGTGGGCCGCCCTGCTCGTGCTCACGATCATCGGCGAGCGGCTGGAGCTCGCGCGCCTGGCGTTCGTCTCGGGCCGAACCGAGGCCCGGGTGCTCACGGAAGCCACGGCGGTGGTGGTGTCCCTGGTGGCGTCGCTCCTCGCGCCCGCCGGTGGCTACCCGCTGCTGGGCGTGACACTGGGCGTGCTCGTCCTGGACGTGGCGGTGCACGACGTCGCCCGCAGGACGATCCGGGTGCCGGGCCTCCCCCGGCTGATGGCCGCCTGCATGCTCGCCGGCTACGCCTGGGCGATGGTCGCGGCGCTCGTGTGGATGGTCGGCGGGCCCGCGCTGTCCGGCTACCGCTACGACATCGTGGTCCATGCCCTGACCATCGGTTTCGCGCTGTCGATGGTGGTGGCGCACGCCCCCGTCATCGTCCCGGCGCTTGCGCGCCGGCCCCTGCCGTACCACCCGGTGATGTGGCTGGCCGCAGGGTTGCTTCACGGCGGCCTGCTGCTGCGCGTCCTGGCCGGCGTGCGCGAGGCCGAGTCCGCCTGGCGTCTGGGTGGCACGCTCGGCGTGGTTGCCGTGCTCGTGCTCCTCGGGGCCGTCATCGTGCCGCTCGCGCTGGGTGGCCGCAGTCGCAGACGTGACACGACCGGCATCGCGCGCACGGCGCCTACCGGCAGCGACGAGCCAGGTGGCACGGCAGAGCTCACACGATCGGCGAGGACGTGACCGGCTCCGAGCGGCGCTCCGGTCGCCCGAGACGTCTGCGCACCGACAGGTTGACGACCGTCTGGATGCTCGGGGCGCTCGTGACCTCCGCGCTCGTGCTGACGTCTCGCGGCACGCTCCCTGAGCCGCTGTGGACCTCGGTACACGTCGTGACCCTCGGGGTCTTGACCAGCTCTGTTCTGCAGTGGTCCTGGTACTTCACCCGCGCGCTGCTCCACCTGCCGGCCGAGGATCGGCGCTCCGGGCGCGACGTGACGATCAGGATGCTCACCTTCCACATCGCCCTGGTGGGGCTGGTCGCGGCGATGTGGACGGGGCAGGTCCTCGGCACGATCGCGGGTGCCGGAGCCACCGGCGCCGTCATCGCCTGGCACGGCCTGGCCCTCGTTCGAGCGGCACGCGCCCGACTCGGGGGGCGGTTCGCGGCCGTGGTCCACTACTACGTCGCCGCCGCAGCGTTCCTCGTGGCCGGCTGCCTGCTGGCCGGGTTCCTGACCGTCGCGATGTTCTCCGCCGAGGCACCCGGCTGGCTGTTGACCGCTCGTGACGGCTTGACCCTCGCCCATGCCCTGGTGAACCTCGGCGGCTGGATCGGACTGTCGATCACCGGGACGCTGGTCACCCTGGGCCCGACCATCCTGCGCACCCGCATCGACCCCCGCGCGCTGGGCGACGCCGTCACTGCGCTTCCCATCTTGATCGTCGGGATCGGCGTGGCCGCCACCGCCGCGGCGGTCGGGTGGATGCCGGGCGTGGGCATCGGGCTCCTCGGCTTCGCGAGCGCGGCGACCGTCGGGGTCGGTGTCCCGTTGACGCGAGCCGCCCGCACCGCCGGGCCCACCTCCTTCGCGGGGTGGACGCTGGGCAGCGGCCTGGCGTGGACCGGGGTCGGGATCGCGGCGATCGCCGGGAACGCCTTCGTCGCTGCCGACGCCACCACCCTGCGTGACGCAACCCTGCCCTGGCTCGCACTCCTCGGTGCCGGCGGCGTCCTTCAGGTGCTCGTCGGCGCGCTGAGCTACCTCATGCCGGTCGTGATCGGCGGCGGCCCCGTGGCGGTCCGGGCTGGGATGGCGACGCTGGAGACCGCGTGGCCGGCCCGAACCGCGCTCCGCAACACCGCGCTCGCCCTGCTCGCCGTGGGCACCGCAGTCGGCGTCGAAGAACCGGCGCCGTGGTGGGGCCTGGTCCTGGTTGCGTATGGCGTAGATGTCGCGCTGATGGCCCGCGCCGGGATGCGCCAGTCTCGCGCCCGTCGGCCCGTCGCCGGCATCGCCCCGCCGCCAAGGAGCCCCGTCCTCATGCCCACGCACAGGAGCACACCGTGACCGAGCCGACACGCCCCGCCGGGCCTCGACCCCTGCCCGGCCAGGAAGGATCGCCGCTGCAGCGCGGTGCCCTGGCCCTCGTCGGGGTCGTCGCCGTGGTCGCGGTCAGCCTCACCGCCGTCCTGGCACGGCCCGCGCTGGCGGACGCGGCGATCGACGCGACCCAGGCGTCCGTCCCCGCCGCGCCCGTCGCTACGGGGCACACCACCGAGGCGACCGTGACCATCGACGGCATGGCGTTCTCGCCCTCCACGCTCGAGGTGCCCGCGGGCGACGACCTCCGGGTCACCGTCGTCAACCACGGCGACCAGCGCCACGACCTGGTCTTCGCGAACGGTACTCAGACGGACACGATCGCCCCCGGATCCCAAGCGAGCGTCGACGTCGGGGTCGTCGGCGCCGACCTGGACGGCTGGTGCTCCCTGCCCGGGCACCGCCAGATGGGCATGACACTGCGCGTCGTCGCCGTGGGCGCACTCGAGAGCACGCAGCGCGCCGCGACCGCGGAGCCGACCTCAGGCAGGACGACTGCCCCCACCATGGCAGAGCTGCAACAGGAGGCAGAGCGGGAGGCGCCCTACCCCGCCGAGCTGCCCGCACTGGAGGACACCGCCCAGCACAACTACACGTTCACGGTCACCGAGCAGGTGCAGGACGTCAGCGCCGGGCTGACCCGCGCCGTCTGGACCTACAACGGCACCGCACCCGGACCGATCCTGCACGGCCGGGTCGGCGACACCTTCCACGTGACCCTGGTCAACCACGGCACGATGGGCCACTCGATCGACTTCCACGCCGGAGAGCTCGCCCCCGACGGACCCATGCGCACCATCGAACCCGGACAGCAGCTGGAGTACACGTTCACCGCGCGACGTGCGGGAATCTGGATGTACCACTGCTCGACCAGGCCCATGTCCCAGCACATCGCCAACGGGATGTTCGGAGCCGTCGTCATCGAGCCCGACGACCTGCCCCCCGTCGACCGGCAGTACGTTCTCATCCAGTCCGAGGAGTACCTGGGGGCTGACGGTGAGGCCGCGGACCCGGCGAAGGTCGCGACTGGCATCCCTGACGTCGTCACCTTCAACGGGCGTGCGTTCCAGTACGACGCACACCCGCTCACGGCCCGCGTCGGCGACCGGATACGCATCTGGGTGCTCGACGCCGGCCCCAACAC
>JAHLLI010000031.1 GCA_020444245.1 Actinomycetales bacterium | reverse complement strand
CGCCGCCATCACGAACCCCACCGCAAGGCACTAAGCCGATTGACCCAACTCAGGTGGGGATCGCGTTCATGGCCCTGCTCGGCTACCCCGCCTTCGCCCAGATCCTGTTCGGCTGACCACCCAGGGAGTACACCATGCACACCATCGCCGCACTGATCATCATCGACGGGTACCTGCTCGGCGCCCGCCGCTGGGCCCGCACCCGCACCCCGCTCGGCGACGCCGGCGGGGTCACCCTCGAGGCGGTGATCATCACCCTCGGCCTGATCACCGTCGCCGGACTGCTGGTCTTCGCCCTGACCACCGCGGTCCAACGCCGCGTCGACCAGATCAACTGATGCCCACCACCCAGCTCCGGCGTGCACGCCACCCCGCCCGCCACGCTCGGCCGCTGCGCAGCGGAGATCGGGGGTCGACCTCGCTCGAGATCGCGATCGTCTTCCCCGTCCTGCTGGTGCTCATCACCGCGGTCATCCAGTACGGGCTGTGGTTCCACGCCCGCTCGGTCGCGCTGACCGCAGCCGAGGAAGGCGTCACCGCCGCCCGAACCACAGGCGCCCCGGCCGGGGCAGGCACCGATCGGGCACTGACGTTCGTCGCCGAGCACGCCTCGGCCAGCCTCCTCGACCCGACCGCCCACCAGACCGCGACCCCGACCGAGGTCACCGTGACTGTCACCGGCCGGTCGCTGGCCGTGCTGCCCGGCCTGGCCATGGCCGTGACCGGCACCGCATCCGGACCGGTCGAACGGCTCACGACCCTTGAGGACGCCCCATGACCCGCCAGCGGCGGGCCGGGCGTGATGACGGGTCGACCACCCTGGAAGTCGCGATCCTCACCCCAGCGCTGATCCTCCTGCTCGGAGCGATGATTGTGGTCGGACGCATCCAGCTGACCGCCGGGGCCGTGGAGCACGCCGCGGCAGCCGCCGCCCGCGAAGCCTCCCTGGCCCGCACCGCCGGCGTCGCCATCACCGCCGCCCGCAGCGCCGCGGAGCGCGCGCTCGCCACCACCGACTGTGCGACCAGCGACGTCCAGGTCGACACGACCGGCCTGTCCGCGCCACTGGGGCAACCGGCGACCGTGAGGGTCACCGTCTCGTGCGTCATCGACCTGTCCGACCTGGCCATCCCCGGGCTGCCCGGCACCCGCACCCAGACCGCATCAGCCCTCTCCCCCATCGACGCCTGGAGGCAGCGATGACCCGCCGCCTACGCGCCAGCCTCCAGGACCCCGAACGCGGGTCGATCAGCCTGTTCTGGGCGATCACCATCCCCGGCCTGCTGGTCCTGATCGGCCTGGTCGGTGACGGGGGCGCCCAGCTGCGCGCCACCCAACGCGCCGACCAGATCGCCGCAGAAGCCGCCCGGACCGCCGGGCAAGCCCTGGACGCCGGCAGGCTCCAGTCCGGCAGCGGAGCGGCCGCCGACCCGACCCGCGCCGTCCAGGCCGCCACCGCGTTCCTCGACGCCGCCGGCGTCCAGGGCACGGCCACGGTCTCCGCTGACCGCACCGCGATCGACGTCAGCGTCACCAGCACCACACCGACCGCGTTCTTGTCCCTAGTCGGGATCACCACCCTTACCGCGACCGGGCACGCCCAGGCCCGCGTCGTCCACGCCATCGGGGACCGGCCATGACCACCCACGCCCGCCGCACCCTCCGCGCCGCCACCGCAGCCGTCCTGCTGCTCGCGGCCGTGGCCGGCGCCCCGCTGCTCCTGGCCGTCATCGCCCCGGTCGGACTGCCCTCGACCGTCCCGACCTGGGACACCATCACCCAGGCCCTCGTGCGCCCCGATGACGGGGCCCTGCTCATCGGCGCACTGCGGCTGGCAGCCTGGGCCTGCTGGGCCACGTTCACCCTCACCACCCTGGTCGACCTGACCTCCCGGCTCCGCCACGTCAAGACCCCGGCACTGCCGATGCTCGGCTGGCTGCAACGCACCAGCGCCGGTCTGCTCACCACCGCCGGTCTACTGCTGACCACCACCCACGCCACCGCCACGCCCGCGACCGCCGAAATCGCCGCAACCCAGGTCCTCGACTCCTCCGCCGGCGACCACGAGCCGCCTTCGCCCACGGCCCTGCGGTCGCAGACGGGCACCGTCGCGATCACGGCCGGCATCGGGGCGATGACGGCACCCGACCATTCGATGACGGGTCTGGACACGAGCCGCGATCAGCCCGTCGTAGCGATGACAGGACACGGCCAGGCGATGACGGCCGCCGCCCACCTTGTCCCGTCGGGGCGTCCGGCGACCGGCCCGGTCAACACCACCGATGACGGCGACCAGCTCCCGGTGGTGGTCGTCCAGCGCGGGGACAGCCTGTGGCGCCTGGCAGAACGCCACCTCGGCGACGGTACACGGTTCGAGGAGATCGCCGACCTCAACCGCGGGCTGATCCAACCCGACGGGCGCACCCTGACCGACGAACACTGGATCTACCCCGGCTGGCGGTTGCGCCTCCCCACCGAAGCCACCCACATCGCTGCGGCACCCGAACGAACAGCCGGGACCGCGACCTACACCGTCAAGCCCGGCGACACCCTGTGGGACATTGCCGCGACACAGCTCGGCGACGGGGACCGTTACCACGACATCGTCGACCTCAACCACGGCATCACCCAACCCGACGGCGCCGCCCTGGACGACCCCGACCTCATCCGCCCGGGCTGGACTCTCACCCTGCCGGGAGCCGACCCGTCGACCACCACCGTCGAGCCGGCAGCGGACCCACCCGAGGATGCGCACGCAACCGGGCCCGTCGGCGAGTCGCCGACGCGCTCGATGGTCCCCGATCTGACCGCCGAGTCCGGGGGCTCCACCCAGACCGCGCCAGCCAAGCGCGGGCCCGCCACGCTCCCACCCACGGCGCGCGCCAGCGCACCGACGCCCGACCGCGCCACCCAGACCGCGGACGCTGCCGACGCGGACCGTGACGGGTTCCCCGGTCCGCTCCTCGCGGGCCTGAGCCTGCTGGCCGCGGCCGGCGTCACCGGAGAGATCGCGCGGCGCCGGCACCTGCGCCACCGCCGACGCCGAACCGGGGAGCGCCTGCCCATGCCCGCTCCCGGAAGCCCCGAGGCCGAGACCGAGCGCACCCTGCGCCGGGCGGCCCCACCGCTGAGGATCGCCCAGCTCCGCGGCGCCCTTGCTCGCCTAGCCGCCGACGCCCGCGCCGCGGACATCGACCAGCCACCCCTCGCCGTGCTCCAGATCGCACGCGACACAGTCACCGTCCACCTGACCGACCCCGTTGACCCGCCCGCCCCCTGGACCGCCACCAACGCCACCATTTGGACCGCCGACGTCAACGACCTCGCCGCGCTCCAGCCACCCGAGGATCCCGACGCGCCCGAGCCCTACCCGGCCCTGGTCACCGTCGGCCACACCACCGAGGCGGTCGTGCTCGTCAACCTCGAGGCCACCGGCACCTTCACCGTGACCGGCCCGGACGACCTGACCGCACCCGTCCTACGAGCCATCGTCGCCGAGCTCGTCACCAGCGACCTCACCGGCCGGATCGGCCTGGCCACCGGCCCCACCTACGCGCCACTCGCCGCCGTGTGCGACACCGCCCGACTCCACGTCACCCAAGGCCGACCCTCCGCCGACCACGCCGGCCGCGACCAGCAGATCCAGTCAGCCCTGGCCGAGGCCGGCGCCGACAACACCCTCCAAGCCCGCTCCGACCGCACCGCCGACGACACGTGGCTCCCCGTCGTCTACGTCGCCACCCCTGACGACCCCGCACCCACCGCACCCGCCGACCCCTGGTCCGGGTCCGTCCTACTCACCGCCGACGCCGAACCGGGCCCGGGGTGGTCCCTGGACGTGACCGACCTCGCGACCGCGACGTTGCGCCCGCTCGGACTGGTCCTCGCACCGCAGCACCTCGATGACGCCCAACTCACCACCCTCATCGCAGCACTCGACGCCGCCGGCCCGGCAACCACGGGGTCATCCGCCCACCGACAGGGCCCCGTGCCGGAACAGGAAGACGAACCAGCCGCGGTCCCGTACGCGGCCGCCCTGGCGGCCCTGCCCGCGCCACGCACCACCGTCCACGCCACGACGCCGCCCCGTACATCCGAGTCGGGCGACCCCGACCCAAACCGCCCACTACGGATCAAGATCCTCGGGCCCGTCGAGGTCACCGGCGCGGCCGCCGAGGGCCCTCTCGGCGACAAGCAGGTCGAGCTCCTCGTCTACCTCGCCATCCACGGCAAGGCCACCGCCCACCAGCTCGATGACGCCCTCTGGCCCGGTCGACGCGTTGACCGACTCACCCGCAACTCCTTCATCTACCGCACCCGAAGCCACGTCGGCCGCGCCCAGTTCCCCGTCATGGAACACGACCACTACGCCCTCGCCGACCACGTCCATACCGACTGGGACGACTTCACCCAACTCGCCCAGAGAGGCCTAGAAGCCGGAGCGGACGGAATCGACGACCTCCACGCCGCCCTCGCTCTGATCCGCGACCGACCGTTCATCGGCATCGACCCCCGCACCTACACCTGGGCCGACACCCTCATCCAAGAGATCACCACAGCCATCGCCGACGTCGCCCACTGCCTCGCCGCCAAGCTCGCAGACACCGGCGACCACCCCGGCGCCGCCTGGGCCGCCGCCGTCGGACTCCTCGTCGAACCAGCGTCCGACCAGCTCCACCAGGACGCCCTCGACGCCGCACTCGCCCGCCACAACACCATCGAAGCCCGAAGGCTCGCCAAACGGCGCGAAGCCCTACTCGCCGAGATCGACCCGGACGCTCGCTAACGCGGGCTGCAGCCGGGAACGAGATCGCTGCTCGCGAGAGGGGCCACCGCGTTTCACGCGACGCAAGATTCGCCCGATCCTCGGCTGCGCACGGCGAGTCCGCGCAGGCCACGCGGCCGCCGTCTGCGGGTCGAAGCTCCGTCAACCCGGCGCAGTCGACAAGACGCCTGTCCGAGTCGGCTCGGCCCTTCGACTAGAAGCCCGCCGCGTCAAGCGCCTCCCGGAAGCCCTCAGGCATGCGCGACCTAGCTCCAGAAGCCGCAAGCAGGTTCGCGAGGGCGCGGTAGAAGTCGTGGCGGATAGCTGTCACCTGCCTGCCGGCTCGCCGGGCAAGCCGCTCTTCAAGAGGGCGTGTGTCCCCAGGCTTGGAGGCGAGCGTGGTCTTCCGGGATGAAGGGAAGTCGGTTTCAGGCAGCATCCGGCCAGGTGGAATCTGAAGGAGCCGAGCGTCGGTCATCGCGTTGTTGACCGAGAAGTAGCAGCCCAGCTCGACGGCCTCGCTGATCTCGTCAGGGGTGCCGTTGAACCAGTGGAGCACGACCCCAGGATGGGGATGTTGGCGAAGGACGTCGAGCGTCTGACGCGTCCGCCCGGAGCTGTGCAGCGACAACACCACGGCCCGTCCGCGACAGGCGTCGAGGATCGCCTCCAGTGCCTCACGCTGCGGACCATCTGGGCCTCGGCGGTCGAGCCCGATCTCCCCGATGACCACGTGCGCCTCGACCACCTCACGCAACATGGGAGCGTTCACCCTGCTGATCGCATCGGGAAGGCCCGGGTGCGCTCCGAAGCCCCACGCGAGCGTCGGATCCGACCGACGGGCGGCCGCCCGAGCCTCACCAGGCGTGCGGGTCATCGCGAACACCAGCGCCCCGTTCAAGCGGGCGATCTGCGGCCCGGTGACGTCCGGTGCGATATGGGCGTGGCAATCGAGGGGGGGCAGCTCAGACAGGGACATTCGCGAGCTCCCCAAGTCCCCGGTCGACGAGGTCCAACACCTGGGCAAAGTCAGTATCCGGAGGCCAAACGGCAGACCCGAGGACACGGTGCCGGGCAATCCCGTTCTGCGTAGCGGCACGCCACGCGGCGATGTCGTGCCGGCGGTACCAACGCACCGCCTCCGATGGCGCCTTGGCCCACGTCTGAACGGCGTACGCGGTCAAGTCCGGCAGGCCCGATGCGATGAACGCCGCTCTTCGCACAAGACAGGCGATGCAGACGCCGCACTGAGTGTTCGGGTCCCCGCCAGAGGGCCTCCCCGGGTTCGGTTTTGCGCAGGAAACGGTCGCTGCCGCGAGCTTCTGGTCGTCGGCCGTGGCCGCTGGCATCGCCTGCTCCAGGAGCTCACCCTTGGTCAGGTGGCGGTGCGGGTTCTGGACTGTGATGCCGGCTAGGCCGAGGGTCGTGAGCAGTTTGGCGAGCGCGTAGAAGGTCCACGGATGTGTGGAGCGCGTCGTCATCACGCCACCGCGTGACGGCTCGAGCGGTGGGTTGATGCTCGTAAACCCGTTCTCGGGCACGAGCACGCGCGTCGCGCCCATGCCTGACGCAGCAGCGACGGCCATCGCCATGAACAACAGCGACCGGGTCTTGGGCGTTCGGTGCCTCACGTCACCGCGATGACGCAAGGGATACTGGGTGTAGATCCGGGGCGGGGTCTGAGCAGCGAGGTGGTTCTGCATGCGCTCCTGAGCGCGCCGGATCAGGGTTGAGGTGTCGGCGTGGCCGAGGAAGAAGGGCGTGCCCGGCTCCCGGAGCCGGATGAGAGCGCCACACAGCGAGTCCAAGCCGCCAGAGACTAGGCAGATGTCGTCGGCGACCGACGCATCGAGGTCAAGCGTCTGGTCAGGCTGCACAGCTTCCGACGGGACGCACCGCAGGGCCCAGTCGTCACCTGTGAGCCAGTGGAGCATGTCCACAGCCTGTTCCAGCGCTGTGTCGGTCCATACGTCGGGCTGATCCACGTGAACGGTGAGGGTCAGCGACCTGGCAAGTGCCTTCGCGCCCTGATGGGCCGAGCGATCTGCGACATACGCAGCGGTGACGACGCGGAGGAGGTCCTTTGCTTCCCGCGCGGGGCGGCCGAACTGGGTGGCGTGCCAGTCAATTCCCGCGCGCATAGTGTCGGTGTGGCCCGCACCTAGCGGCCACTCGTGCAACGCGGAGCCAGGATCGCGCTGCCTGTCACCTTCGGCGGCTAGCTCGATGCGGACGTTGCTCATCGGGTCCTCCGGAAGATGCTCAGGACGTCTTGGGCGAGGCTGACTGCCTTGTCGATGAGGCCCTGTTTGCTGAGAGTGCCGACCGGCTCCTCAACAGGGTTGCTGATGTCGCTCGCGATGTATTCCTTGATCTCCTGCTCCATCCTCGCCGCTTCAGCGGGCGGCACGGGGTTCCTGCGGTGCTCGGAGGTGAGCTCAACGAGCGCGTACTCATAGGTGAGGTTGCCGGTGAACATCTCGACGAGCCGTTCGGGGTCTGGCTCTTCCTCTGCCTCCATCGCCTGGAGCATGGTCTCCATCGCAGCGGACTTGAGCGCGGCGTCGTCAGGGTGGGCAGGGACGCCGAGAAGTTGCTGAGCGATCGCCTCGCAGCGCGCGATATCGTCGGGCAGAGCGTCGAGCGCGGCTATGTCGAGGCCGAGTTCTGCCAGGCCCTGTGCGTCTCGTGCGCGGTAGGCGCTCGCGCCTGCAACCGCGGCAGCGCCGCGCGCAGCGCTGCCAGCCAGCCCCGATCTAATTCCTCCGCCACCGCTGGACGACTCGCTGTGGGTGTAGCCGCTCGTCCGAGGTGAACGGCGCGGGCCGGTGTGACCCGCAAGGTACGTACCCGGGGCGGGCGGGGGCCCGCCCTTGGTCTTGTTGAGCGCTTGCGTGAGGGTCGCGACGAGGTCTCCGACCGGGGGCCGGGCGCCACCTCCCTGCACCTGTTCAAACAGATCGTGGGCGTCGTCCCACGACGCCGCGCCGCTGCCGCCATACGCGCCGGATGTGCCCATCAGCCGTCCCTTCGGGCCTTCTCGACAGCGTCAACGTTCTTCCGCGCGGCGGCGATCACAGCTTCGTCCACTCCGTCGGTCTCGGCCAGCGCCTTCAAGACCAGGGGCATCTTGCGGAACAAGGGCACCCAGGGCGCCTTCACCTTCTGCATCACGGTAGGACGCTGGAGCAGCGTCTCCACGTCCGGAGCGAGCCGCCGGTTCTCGGCCGCCAGATCGAGCAGCGAGGTGAATGCGGGCTTCGCGTCGTTCTGGAATGGCAGCGACTCACCGAGTGCACCGACGATGACATCTTGGCTCTCGGGTGTCATGGCAAGGACATCTCGCACGGCGGTGCGTCTGACCACATCAGACGGCGCCAGCAACAGCTCGACCATCTTGCGCTGTTCGTTGTCCATGGCTCCGCCGAACGTGACGTCCGAGAGGAGGGTCGCGGCCAGGCTCAGGTACCGCTCGATCTCGCTTGCGCGACCGACCAAGTGTGGCTCATTGTGCGCCCAGGCTTTGGTGCCCTCGGCGACGTCGGCCGGTTTGGCGGCGCCGTCCTTATCGTCGGCCCAGTCCTCCCACCGACGGAGCAGATCTGTTCGCTCGTCCGGGCCCAGTGCAGCGAGGGTCTTGAACTCCGGAAGGTGTCGCAGTTCGAGCAAGTACATCTTCACGAGCACGTCCAAGGGAAGGTGCGCACCGGCTTCGTCAGCGATTTGCTCACGGATCGCCAGATTGTTCAGGAACCTCTTCACCGCTCGGGGCGTCTGCCATTTGTCTGCGGACAGTCCCCGCGAGATCACTGAGGCGAGCCGCTGCTGCTCGGTGCTTGGACCCGGCTCACCGTCGGGACCGTCCACAGCGTAGGGCGCCTCACCCGCACGTCGGCGAGCACGAGCTCGCTCGATCATTGCCTTGTTCTGCTCGTCCGACATGCCCGGCTGCTGTCCTGCGAGGAGGAGCGCGACATACGCCTCCGCGTCGCGCTGGGAGAGCCGGGGCAGTGACATCGGGATCTGGACGATCTTCTCGGTGTACCGGTTCGCGAACTCCCCTTGCGCCAGATCCCCGAGGTGCGCATTGATGCTCGCCCGGACGAGGTCCTCGTCCGCTGCCAGCACGAATGCCATCTTCTTCACGGATAGGAAGAGCTTGATCGCCTCCAGCGTCGCCACCGCAGGCTCGGGAAGGCACCGGTCGAGGTCGTCGACAAGCACGACCACCCGGGCGATCCCGAGATCTGACTGCATGAGGGCAGCGAAGTCCTCGCGGAATCCTGCCATGCTCTGCGGCTTCTCCTCACCATTGCCGTCCTTGCCGCCTGGCGGCGCGGGCGTCAGTGCGTCGATAAGTGCGGGGAGAGCCAAGCCCTGCGTGGCAACGCTTGTGATGAGGACCTTCGCGACCCTTCCCCACGCGATTCGCCGGCGGAGGTCGTTGAGCTTGTCCACGATCTGCCGGACGTGATCTGTCGATGGGTCCTCCGCATCGGCCTCGACCCGCTCCTGGAGAGCGTTGAGCACTAGCCTCGATCTTTCACTGGGCTGCGGTGTGAGGTCTGGACCCGGCTCGTCGGTCGCG
>JAHLLI010000019.1 GCA_020444245.1 Actinomycetales bacterium | reverse complement strand
CATCGAGCGGTGCGGCATCGAGCGGTGCGGCATCGAGCGGTGCGGCATCGAGCGGGGCAGTGCCCGACGCGGCGGCCTCCTGGTTCTCCGCCTCCGGACCCTCCTCGGGGACGGCCGTCTCCGACACGGCGTCGATCACGGTGTCGAGCACGGTGCCGAACTCGGCCATGGCGGGCGCGGCCGGGGCGAGCGCGTCGGGCAGCGGCGGCGCGGGGGGCTCGGGCAGCTCCGGCTCAGCCGCCGCCACCACGGTCGGGTGAGCCTGCGCCGCGTCGAGCGGCGCCGACAGCGCGTCGAGACCGTCCGCCGCCGACACCGAGGGCAGGTGCTCGCGCGAGCGGTGGATCTCCACCACCACGTCGGACACCGGCACACCGACCGGAGCCTCGGGCTTGTGGAGCGCGACGTCGACGGCTCGCACGGCGGGCTGCTCGAGCACGACCGCGGCGATCCGCTCGGCCACGGTCTCGATCAGGTCGGCTGCCGGCCCGGTCAGGACGTCGCGCACCCGACCGGCCACCTCCCCGTAGTCGACCGTGCGGTCGAGACGGTCGGACGCGGCCGCCTCCCGCGTGTCGACGTGCAGCACGACGTCGGCGACGAACACCTGGCCGTCGCGCCGCTCGTGCTCCAGGACGCCGTGGTACCCCGTCGCACGGATCCCGGTCACCCGGATCCGGTCCAGCTCAGCCACGTCCGCCTCCCGTTCGTGCTGCGGTCCACGCCGCGGCCACTCGTACCGCGTCCGCCGAGCCTGCCACCTCGTGGACCCGGACGCACCATGCCCCGGCCTCGGCCGCGAGCGCGGTGACGGCGACCGTCGCCTCGTCGCGCGCCTCGGGCGGCGCGGGTCCGTCCGGACCCGCGAGCAGGTGCCCGAGGAACCTCTTGCGCGACGCACCGATCAGCACCGGCCGGCCCAGGGCGCGCAAGGCGTCCAGATGGGCCAGCAGCGGCCAGTTGTCCGAGCCGGGCTTGGCGAACCCCAGCCCGGGGTCGAGCACCACCTGCTCGACCCGGACCCCGGCGGCGACCGCCGCGTCCAGCCGAGCGGCCAGCTCGTCGCGCACGTCGACGACGACGTCGTCGTAGTCCGCGAGCGCGTCCATCACGTCCGAGGGGCCGCGCCAGTGCATCGCGACGTACACCACTCCGGCGTCGGCCACCACGCCGAGCATCGCCGGGTCGGCGAGTCCCCCGGAGACGTCGTTGACCACGCTGGCACCGGCCTCGAGCGCATCGGCGGCCACGGCGGCCCGGGTCGTGTCGACGCTGACCACCGCTCCGGCGGCGGCGAGCGCGCTGATCACCGGCAGCACCCTGGCGCGCTCCTCGTCCGGCTCGACCCGCTCGGCACCTGGCCTGGTGGACTCCCCGCCCACGTCGACCAGGTCCGCGCCCTGCTCGATCAGGGCCAGGCCGTGCGCGATCGCGGCGTCCGGCTCGAACCACCGCCCGCCGTCGCTGAACGAGTCGGGTGTCACGTTGACCACGCCCATGACGAGCGTGCGGTCGGCCGCGGCGAGGTCCGCGCGCAGCGGTGCGGGGTGGAGCACGCTCACGGCCCCAGCCTAGGTCTCGCGGACCCGGACACCCGTAGGTCCGGCGGCCGTCATCGGGCCATGATGAGGCTCATCGCCTCGGCCCGGGTGGCCGGGTTGCGCATCTGGCCGCGGACCGCAGAGGTCACCGTCCGCGAACCGGGCGTGCGCACACCGCGCATCGACATGCACAGGTGCTCGCACTCCACCACGACGATCACGCCGGCCGCGCCGAGCACGTCGGTCAGCGCGTCGGCGATCTGGGTCGTCATCCGCTCCTGCACCTGCGGCCGGCGGGCGTAGAGGTCGACCAGTCGCGCGAGCTTGGACAGGCCGGCGATCCGGCCGTCCTTGGCGGGGATGTAGCCGACGTGCGCCATCCCGTGGAACGGGAGCAGGTGGTGCTCGCACTGGGAGTACACCGGGATGTCCTTGACCAGCACCATCTCCTCGTGGCCCTCGTCGAAGGTGGTGGTCAGCACCTCCCTGGGGTCACGGCCCAGGCCGGCGAACATCTCCGCGTAGGCCCGGGCCACCCGGGCCGGGGTGTCCCGCAGCCCGTCGCGCTCCGGGTCCTCGCCGACCGCGACGAGCAGCTCGCGCACGGCCGCCTCGGCGCGCTCCAGGTCGAAGTCGCCGGGCTCCTCGGTGGGGCGCCCGGTGACGTCGTCGTCCAGGGTGCTCACGGCCGGGGGTGGCCTTCCGGGGGCACCTCGCCGACCGGTGCGGCAGGGTGCTCGGGTCGGGCGGCGGCAGCCTCGTCCTGCGGCACCGCGTGCCCGTTCCCCCTGGCCTTCTCCGCTGCGGTCTGCACCGGAGGGAGGTCGGAGACCCGACGCTCGGGGCTGGACAGCCAGACCTCGCGCGGCTCCCGCTTGGTCACCGGGCCGAACACCTCCGCCAGCTCGGCCTGGTTCAGGGTCTCGCGCTCGAGCAGCTGGACCACCAGGTCGTCCAGGACGGCGCGGTACTGGTTCAGGATCTCGTAGGCCTCGTCGTGCGCGGCGTCGATGAGTCGACGGACCTCGACGTCCACCGCGCCCGCGACGTCCTCGGAGTAGTCGCGCTGGTGGCCCACGTCGCGGCCGAGGAACACCTCGCCGCTCTCCTGTCCGAGGTGCACCGCTCCGATCCGGTCGCTCATGCCGAACTGGGTGACCATCTTGCGGGCGGTGGTGGTGGCCTTCTCGATGTCGTTGGCGGCGCCGGTGGTGGGGTCGTGGAAGACGATCTCCTCGGCCACCCGGCCGCCCATCGAGTAGGCGAGCTGGTCGAGCAGCTCGTTGCGGGTCACCGAGTACTTGTCCTCGGTGGGCATCACCATGGTGTAGCCCAGCGCCCGACCGCGCGGCAGGATCGTCACCTTGGTCACCGGGTCGGTGTACCGCAGCGCCGCCGCCACCAGGGCGTGCCCGCCCTCGTGGTACGCGGTGATCTTCTTCTCCTTGTCGTTCATCAGCCTGGTCCGCTTCTGCGGACCGGCGATGACGCGGTCGATCGCCTCGTCGAGCTCGTGGTTGCCCACCAGCTGCCCGGCCGAGCGCGCGGTGAGCAGCGCGGCCTCGTTGAGCACGTTGGCCAGGTCCGCGCCGGTGAAGCCCGGCGTGCGCTTGGCCACGGCCGCGAGGTCGACGTCCGGGGCCATCGGCTTGCCCTTGGCGTGCACCCGCAGGATGTGCTCCCGGCCGCGCAGGTCCGGCGCGTCGACGGAGATCTGGCGGTCGAACCGACCCGGGCGCAGCAGGGCAGGGTCGAGGATGTCGGGCCGGTTGGTCGCGGCGATGAGGATGACGTTGGCGTTGACGTCGAAGCCGTCCATCTCGACGAGCATCTGGTTCAGGGTCTGCTCACGCTCGTCGTGGCCGCCACCGAGGCCCGCACCACGGTGCCGGCCGACCGCGTCGATCTCGTCGACGAAGATGATCGCGGGGGCGTTCTGCTTGGCCTGGTCGAACAGGTCGCGCACCCGCGAGGCGCCCACACCGACGAACATCTCGACGAAGTCCGAGCCGGAGATCGAGTAGAACGGCACGCCGGCCTCGCCGGCCACCGCGCGGGCCAGCAGGGTCTTGCCGGTACCGGGCTGGCCGTACAGCAGCACGCCCTTGGGGATCTTGGCGCCGACGGCCTGGAACTTGGCCGGGTCCGCGAGGAACTCCTTGATCTCCTCGAGCTCCTCGACCGCCTCGTCCACGCCGGCGACGTCGGCGAAGGTGACCTGCGGGGTCTCCTTGCTCACCAGCTTCGCGCGGGACTTGCCGAACTGCATGACGCGCGAGCCGCCGCCCTGCATCCGGGACATCAGCCACCAGAAGGCCACCATGATGAGGACCAGCGGCAGCACGAACGCCAGCAGGTTCTCCCACCACGCCGACTGCGGGTTGAGCGAGTTGTATCCCTGCGGCGGGTCGGCCTTGGCGATCGCCTCGACCACCGCCTCGCCCTGAGGCGCCACGTAGTAGAACTGCACGTGGGTGCCGTAGTCGACGCCGTCCTTGGTGTACGGGGTGGACAGGGTGAGGTCCACCCGCTGCTGCCCGTCGGTCACCTGGGCCTGCTCGACGGTGCCTCCGGCGAGGAGCGCCAGCCCGGCGGAGGTGTCGATCCGGCGCACCTGGGGGGTCATGAACGAGGACGCGCCGATCGACAGGATCAGCACGGCGAGCACGATCCAGAGGAACGGCCCGCGAGTCAGTCGCTTGAGAGTCATCGGTGCCGGGGACGCGCCCCGAACCCTTTCCGTCGCAGGTCAGTCTGCTTGGCAGGGTACCTGCTGAGGCTGGCCGTGCCCTGCGGTGTTCGCCCAGGGCAGCAACCGCCGGGCGGCGGCGCCCCGCTCAGTCGGTGTAGACGTGCGGCGCCAGGGTCCCGACGAACGGCAGGTTGCGGTACTTCTCGGCGTAGTCGAGGCCGTAGCCCACGACGAACTCGGTGGGGATGTCGAACCCGACGTAGCGCACGTCGACCTCGACCTTGGCGGCCTCCGGCTTGCGCAGCATGGTCATGATCTCGACGCTGGCCGGGCCGCGGCTGCGCAGGTTCGCCAGCAGCCAGGAGAGCGTCAGCCCCGAGTCGACGATGTCCTCGACCACCAGCACATGCCGACCGGACAGGTCGGTGTCCAGGTCCTTGAGGATCCGCACCACCCCGGACGACGTGGTGCCCGCCCCGTAGGACGACACCGCCATCCAGTCCATCTGGACCGGTAGGGAGAGCCGGCGCGCCAGGTCGGCCATCACCATGATCGCGCCCTTGAGCACCCCGACCAGGAGCACGTCACGGCCCGCGTAGTCGGCGTCCACCTGGGCCGCGATCTCGTCGAGCCGGGCCTCGAGCTGCTCCTTCGTGAGGAGCACCCGCTCGAGATCGGCGCCCATGTCAGCTGCGTCCACCGTCGCTCCCCGGCTGGCTGGTCGGCGTGTGCGGGCTCAGCCTGCCATACCGCCGCTCGACCAGGAGACCGGGCAGGTGCGCCGGCCCCTGGCCCGACCAGCGCGTCACCAGGGCGTCGACCGCGGCCACGTGCGCGGCCGACAGCGCGCCTGCGGGCGCACCCCAGTCGATCAGCGCGGTGCGCAGCGCCCGGGTGCGTACCGCGGTCGGCGCGGCCGCGAGCAGGTTGACGTCCAGCCCCGGAGCCGTTCCCGGAGCGGCCGCGTCGCGCGCCCGGGCGAGGAGCTCGTCCGACATCGGCTCGAGCACCTCGGCATCCGCGCGCAGCAGGTCGGCGGTCCGCGCCAGTGCGGGCGCCACCCCGGGACCGAGTGCCTTCTCGAGCACCGGCAGGAGCGTGTGCCGCACCGACGAGCGCCGCGCTCCCCCACCCTCGGGCAGGTTGGTCGGGTCGTGCCACGGCTCCAGGCCCTGCGCCGCGCACGACGCCCCGAGCACCTCCCGGCGCAGCCCGAGCAGCGGGCGGCGCAACCGGCCGCGCACCGCGGGCATCCCGGCCAGCGAGCGAGCACCGGAGCCCCGGGCCAGACCCAGCAGCACCTGCTCGGCCTGGTCGTCCAGCGTGTGGGCGAGCAGCACCGCGACGGCGCCGAGCTCGTCCGCGGCGGCCTCGAGGGCCGCGTACCGCGCCGCCCGCAGCGCCGCCTCGCTCGGGCCGTCCGGCTCGACCACGCGGACCTGCGCCGGGTCGAGGCCCAGCGACCGGCACACGGCGGCGGCTCGCGCCGCGACGTCGGCGCTGTCCGGCTGGAGCCCGTGGTCGACCACGACCACGCCCGCGCGCAGACCCAACCGTGGTGCGACGAACGCGGTCCCCGCCGCGAGCGCGAGGGAGTCGGGGCCGCCGGAGCAGGCCACGAGCACCAGCGCGTCGTCGGCCGCGGCGAGGGCCGCGAGGTCGTCGCGCAGCGCGGCGCGTACCGCGGCGACGGCGGGGTCGGGTCCGGTCATGGCCGGGTCCGGCGCAGCCAGGCCGCGGGGTCGGCGATCTCGGCTCCGGTCGGCAGCGCCGCGGGCTCCGTCCAGGCGACGTCCAGCGCGTCGGGCGCCGCGCGGCGGACCTCCCGCACGAAGACGGCGCCGTCGCGGTACTGGGCGTGCTTGGCCTCCATGCCCATCAACCGCCGCAGCACCCGCTGGGCGCCGCCGGCCGAGCGCCGCGCCGCCATCTTCTCCCGCAGCCGGCGCCGCGAGCGGATCACCGTCGCAGGCACCGCGTCCATCGCGACGTCCGCGTGCCCCTCGAGCAGGGCCATCGTCGCGGTGACGCGGTCAAGGCCCTCACGCTGCTCGTCGTCGAGCATCGCGGCCATCGGTACGTCGTCGCCGCCCCGCAGCGCGCGCACCGCCGAGCCGAGCACCGCGGACAGGTCGGTGCCCGCGCCCGCGAGCGACTCCATCAGCCCGGTGGCCTCGGAGCTCAGGTGTCCGGCGAGCCACGGAGCGGCCGCGAACTGCAGCGCGTGGGTCTGCTCGTGGACGGCGACCCACAGCGCGAAGTCGTCGTGGTCGACGTCCATCGCCCGCCCGATCTCCAGGATCGACGGCGCGACGAGCAGCAACCGCCCGTCGCCGTGGTACGGGTCGAACTGGCCCAGCACACGGGTGCCCAGCACGGCCAGCGCCACCGCGAGCTGCGCGGTCGCCGATCGACCGCCGGGCAGGGCGGGCCCGACCATCGCCACCATCGACTGTGCCGCCGCCCGGGCCCAGCCGGCCCGGTCCACGACCAGCACGGGGCCCGGCTCCGGGCGACCGGCCGTGTCCAGCGCCGGCCCCATCCGGGCGGCGTGCTCGGCGAGCGGACGGGCCCGATCCGCTGCTCGGTGCAGACCCTCGACCAGACCCGCCGCCTCGTCCCGGTCCGGGATGTGGCCCGGCGGGATGAGCCGCGCTGCCCATCGACCGGCGCGGTCGGCGTCGAAGGCGTCCGCGTGCCCGCTCACGCCGCCGCTCCGGTGCACCCGCAGCCGGCCAACCGCTGCACGAAGGTGTCGATCGCGGCGCGCGGACGCGCCTGGCCACCGGCCGGCGTCTGGTCGGCCATCACGGCGAAGGCGAGCAGCCTGCCGTCCACGGTCTGGACCGTGCCGGCCAGGGACGTCACGCCCGGCAGGCTGCCCGTCTTCGCCCGCACCAGACCCTGTCCCGGGCCGGAGGTGAAACGGTCGGACAGCGTGCCGAGCCAGCCGCCCACCGGCAGGTCGGTGAGCACCGGGAGCAGGTCCTCGCTGCCGGGCTGGGCGGCCAGGCGCACGGCGTCGACCAGCACCCGCGCCGGGATGCTCGACCGCGCCGACAGGCCGCTGCAGTCGTCGAGACGTGCGCCCGCGACGTCCACACCGTCGTAGGCGACCTGGGCCAGCACCGCGGCTGCGGCTCCCTGGAAGCTGCCCGGGAGCCCCCGCTCGACCGCGACCAGCCGGCCCAGCACCTCGGCGATGGTGTTCTCCGAGACGTGCAGCGTGTAGCGCACGATCTCGGCGATGGTGGCCGACTCCACGCGGCCGAGCTCGATCGCACCCTCCGGCGCCGAGGTCCGGGTCGGGTCGCCGACCACGGTGATGCCGGCCTGGGTCAGCAGGTCCGCGAGCTGGGCCGTGGCGTGCAGCGCGGGGTCGGGGTACCGCGGCGGGTACTCCTCGTCCGGCTTGGTCTTGGCGATCTCGACGCCCACGGGGCTCACCGCCGCCACGTACCCGGCCGCGACGTCGGGCGCCTTCCAGTCGGGGTGGATCGCCGGGCCGGAGAACAGGGTGTCGTCGACCCCCAGACGCACCTCGGTCACGCCGGCCTGCCGCAGCCTGGCGACCACCTGGTCGGCGAGGTCGGCCAGGCCGGCGTGGCCGACGACCGCCCCGGGGTCGCCGTGGCCGGCCGCGAGCATCATGTCGCCGCCGCCCACCAGCACCAGCCGACCCGGCTCGGTCTGCACGACGGTGGTCGGGAGCGTGGCGTCCGGCCCGAGCGCGGAGATCGCGGCCATCGCGGTGAGGATCTTCGCGGTGGACGCCGGGACCTGGCCGACGTCGCCGGACAGGTCCGCCAGCACCGTCCCGGTCAGCACGTCGGACACGATGACCGAGGTGGAGGCGCCCATCCGGTCGTCGCCGACCAGCGCGGCGGCCCAGCCCGCGACGGTCGCGGCGTCGGGCAGCGGGGCACCGGGGTCCAGGTCGGAGATCACCGGGGCGACCGGGTCGGCCGCGGTCGCGCCCGGCGCGGTGGGGAACGGCTCGGCCCTCGGCGGCGGGGGCTCGAGCGTGAGGACCCCCGGAGCGAGGTCGAGCGCGTCGAGGGTCAGCCAGCCGGCGCCCAGGCCGAGCACGGCGACCAGGCCGCCGGTGATCAGCGCCCGCCCTCGCACGCCCACTGCCTCCTCCTCACCCGCCACCACGCAACGCCGGTCGCCCGTAGCGGCGCTGCAGCCGTCGATGCGTCACACTAGGTCACCCAGCGTCCACCACGTGCCGGCCGGAGGAGAACCGTGGAGTTCGACGTCACGATCGAGATCCCCAAGGGAAACCGCAACAAGTACGAGGTGGACCACGAGACCGGTCGCATCAAGCTGGACCGGATGCTGTTCACCTCCACGCGCTACCCGGACGACTACGGCTTCATCGACGACACGTTGGGCGAGGACGGCGACCCGCTGGACGCCCTCGTGCTGCTCGAGGAGCCGACCTTCCCGGGCTGCCTGATCCGCTGCCGCGCCCTGGGCATGTTCCGGATGCGCGACGAGATGGGCGGCGACGACAAGGTGCTGTGCGTGCCCGTCGGCGACCAGCGCGCGTCGTGGCGCCAGGACATCGACGACATCTCGGAGTTCCACCGCCTGGAGATCCAGCACTTCTTCGAGGTCTACAAGGACCTGGAGCCCGGCAAGTCCGTCGAGGGCGCGCACTGGGTGGACAAGGCCGCCGCCGAGGAGGAGATCGCCCGCTCCTACCAGCGCGCCAAGGACGCCGGGTACGGCCACCCGAAGCCCGGCGCCGGCCACTAGGCGAGCGCCCACCGCCGCGCCGCCGGCCGCTTCCACGGCTGCGACCGCTTGACCCGCACGCCCTCCTGCCGATCTGAGGGACGAGGCCCCGACGCCCGACGGCCGTCGGGCCGACACCCACGCGTCGCCGCCGGTTCATCCCCGCGACCTAGCGTGGTGGACCAGGTCACAGGAGAGGAGGGCGCCATGCCGAGGTACCTGCTCGTCGACGGCCCCCTGGACGGCGAGGTGCTGGGCACCAGCGACGCCCACGAGGCCGGCGAGGTGCTCGAGGTCGAGGTCGTCGACGTGGCCCAGGTCGAGGTCCCGCGGTTCCGCTATGCCGTGGAGACGATCGCCGAGTTCCGCCGGCCCGGCCGGATGCGGCACGTGCCGCTCGCGAGCTGACCGGTCAGGTCAGGGCCGTCCGGCGTAGGGCATCGTGCCCGACCAGCGCATCGCGGTGACCCGGACGGTCAGGCCGGGCCGCGGGGCCTCGACGATCTGACCGCCGCCGATGTACATCGCCACGTGGTAGACGCTGCCGGGGTTGGACGGGTCCGTTCCCCAGAACACCAGGTCGCCGGGGCGCAGGTCGCCGTAGGAGATCTTGCGCACCTGGCGGTACTGGTCACGCGAGGTGCGGTACAGGGACACACCGGCGGCCTGCCATGCGCGCATCGTCAGGCCGGAGCAGTCGTAGGAGTCCGGGCCCGACCCGCCGTACACGTACGGGGTGCCGACCCGGGCCAGCGCCCAGTCGACCGCCGCCTGTCCCTGGGCCGCCGAGCCGCGCTGGGACCCGGTGCCGAGCCCGTACGGGTCCGGCGCCGGGGTGGGGGCGGGGGTCGGTGAGGCGCTCGGGCTCGGCGTGGGGCTCGGGCTCGGTGCGGCGGTCGGGCTCGACGTGGCGGTCGGGCTGGGCGAGACCACCGGCGTGGACGTCGGGGTCGGGGAGGTGGTGGTCCCGGTCGGCGGGGAGGTCGGCCGGCTGACGGGGGTCGGCTGGGTGGCCGGCGTGGCCTTCTCCCGCTCGGCCCGCGCCGCGGCCTCCTGGCGAGCCTGGCGCTCGGCGTCGAGCTGGGCCTGACGCCGGCGCTCGACGTCCACCGACACCTGACGCGCCGACGCCAGCCGGATGATGAGGTTCTCGCGCTCGGCCTGGACGTCGGAGACCGTCTGCTCCGCCTCGGTCCGGGCCTGCTGAGCCTCGGCGAGGGTCTGCTGGGCGCGGTCTGCGGCGTCCTGCGCCTGCTGGGCGGCGGTGGAGGCGTGGGCCTGGAGCGTGGTGGCGACCACGTCGGCGGCCTCGAACCGTTGCAGGGCGCGGTCCGCCCGGCTGCCGAGGCGCTCGATCGCGTCGGTGCGGGCGACCAGGTCGTCGATGCCGTCCGAGCTCAGCAGTGCCCCGACGGTGTCCATCGTCCCGCCGGAGCGGTAGGCCTCCAGGGCGATGGCGGCCAGCTCGGCACGCGCCTGCTCGGCGGCCTGCTCGGCCGCTCGCGCCCTGGTGGTCGCCTCGCGGCTGACGGCCGTGGCGGCGTCGGCGTCGACGGTGGCCTGCGTGTAGGCCTCGCCGGCGACCCCCACCGCCTGCCACGCGGCGTCGAGTCGGTCCTGCTGGAGCGCGAGCTCGACCTCGATGCGTGCGACGGCAGTGGCCGCATCGTCGACGGCCGCCTTGGCGGCGGCCACGTCCTGGTCGTCGACCGGATCGGCCCAGGAGGCGGAGCCGCCGAGCACCCCGGCGGTCAGCGCGAGGGCAGCGACGACCGCGGCGCGACGCGTCCCCCGCATGCGCTGCTCCCCTCACCGGTCGACGCCGACGCTACTGGCTTTGCTCACAGAAGTGAACACCAGTAACACCAACATCATCCGTATACACCAGCCACCACCCGTTCGGGTGAGTCGCATCCCGGTCATCGACACGTCGGCGCGTCGCCTTGACGACGCGCCCTCGCCGCTTCTCGCGATTCGGCCACCCGACCACCCGGCGCGCCCCGGGGCCGCGGCCCAACGTCCCGAACCGGGCGAAAGGGTGCGTGGCGTCCCGGATCGCGAGACGGGTGTTCGGCGACGTGGACTCCTGGCCGTACGCTCACCGCCATGACCCGCCGAATGTGCCGCTGACGCGCACGTTCGGCATGCCCGCACTCCGGTGAACCCAGGCGCTACGGCGCCACGTACCGGCGGGCCTGAACCCCGACGTGCCACACCTGCCCCGACCCCCTTGCGGGCCGGCCAGGGTCAGCACGCTGCCCGTGGTCTCCCGCACCCACCCATCCAGGAGCCACGATGAGCACCCAGCACTGGTCCTTCGAGACCCGCCAGATCCACGCCGGCCAGACCCCGGACGCCGCCACCGGCGCCCGCGCCCTGCCGATCTACCAGACCACGTCCTTCGTCTTCGACTCGGCCGAGCAGGCCGCCGACCGGTTCGCTCTCAAGGAGCTCGGCCCGATCTACACCCGGATCGGCAACCCGACCACCGAGACCGTCGAGAACCGGATCGCCGACCTCGAGGGCGGCGTCGGCGCCCTGCTGGTCTCCTCCGGCCAGGCCGCCGAGACCGTCGCGATCCTCAACATCGCCGAGGCCGGGGACCACGTGGTCGCGTCCTCGTCGCTGTACGGCGGCACGTACAACCTGCTGCACTACACGCTGCCCAAGCTGGGCATCGAGACGACGTTCGTCACCGACCCGCACGACCCGCAGCAGTGGCGCGACGCCGTCCGGCCCAACACCAAGCTGTTCTTCGGCGAGACCATCCCGAACCCCAGGTCCGACGTGCTCGACATCGAGACCGTCGCCACGATCGCGCACGAGGCGGGCGTCCCGCTCATCGTCGACAACACGGTGGCCACGCCGTACCTCATCAACCCGCTGCGCTGGGGCGCGGACATCGTCGTGCACTCGGCCACCAAGTACCTGGGCGGGCACGGGACCGCGATCGGCGGCGTGATCGTCGACGGCGGGACGTTCGACTTCGCCCAGCACCCCGAGCGGTTCCCGAACTACAACACCCCGGACCCGTCCTACAACGGTCTGGTGTTCGCGCGGGACCTGGGCGTGGGCGGCGCGTTCGGCGTGAACCTCGCGTTCATCCTCAAGGCCCGCGTGCAGCTGCTGCGCGACCTGGGCTCCGCGATCAGCCCGTTCAACGCCTTCCTCATCGCCCAGGGCATCGAGACCCTCTCGCTGCGGGTCGAGCGCCACGTGGCCAACGCCCAGCGGGTCGCCGAGTGGCTCGAGGCGCGCGAGGACGTGCTCGGCGTCAACTACGCAGGACTCGAGTCCTCGCCGTGGCACGCCAACCAGCTCAAGTACGCCCCGCGCGGCGCCGGCGCGGTGCTGTCCTTCGAGCTGGCCGGCGGCGCCGAGGCGGGCAAGGCCTTCGTGTCCGCCCTGGAGCTGCACTCCAACGTGGCGAACATCGGCGACGTGCGCTCGCTGGTGATCCACCCGGCCTCGACCACGCACAGCCAGCTGACGCCGGAGGAGCAGGCGCTGTCCGGCGTGACGCCCGGCCTGGTCCGGCTCGCCGTCGGCATCGAGCACGTGGACGACATCCTGGCCGACCTGGACGCCGGCTTCCGGGCCGCCAAGGACGCCTGATGGCCCCGCCCTCCCGCCGAGAGTCGCCGGCCGCGCTGCGGGTGCTGCCGGGTGGCCGCGCGCACCCCGGCCTCTGGCGGGAGGGCGACCCGGTCGGGCGCCGGCAGTTCGCCGACCTGGGCCCGCAGGACCTGGAGACCGGTGGGCACCTGCCCGCCGTCCGGGTCGCCTACGAGACCTGGGGCACCCTGGCGCCCGACCGGTCCAACGCGATCCTGGTCGAGCACGCGCTGACCGGGGACTCCCACGCGGCCGGCGCGGCCGGGCGGGGCCACCCCAGCCCCGGCTGGTGGGACTGGGCGATCGGCCCCGGCCGGGCGCTGGACACCGACCGGTGGTTCGTCGTGGTGCCCAACGTGCTCGGCGGCTGTCAGGGGTCCACCGGACCGTCGTCGCGCGCGCCGGACGGCCGCCCGTGGGGCTCGCGCTTCCCGTACCTCACGGTGCGTGACCAGGTCACCACCGAGATCGCCCTGGCCGACGCGCTCGGCATCGACGCCTGGGCGCTGGTCATCGGCGGCTCGATGGGCGGCATGCGCGCGCTCGAGTGGGCGGTCACCGTCCCGGACCGGGTGCGTGCGGTCGCCCCGCTGGCCACCACCGCGGCGAGCACCGGCGACCAGATCGCCTGGGCGCACGCACAGCTCGCCGCGATCCGCTCGGACCCGGCGTGGCACGGCGGGGACTACTACGACGTCGCCGACGGCCGCGGACCGGTCGCCGGCATGGGGGTGGCGCGTCAGATCGCGCACACCACCTACCGCAGCGCACTCGAGCTGGACACCCGCTTCGGGCGGCAGGCCCAGGATGGCGAGCAGCCGCTGGGCGGTGGCGGCAGGTTCGCCGTGCAGTCCTACCTCGACCACCACGCCGGCAAGCTCGCCGGGCGCTTCGACCCAGCGTCCTACGTGGCGCTCACCGAGGCGATCCTGTCCCACGACGTGGGGCGGGGCCGGGCCGGCGTGGCCGCGGCGCTCGGCCGGGTCACCGCACGGTCCCTCGTCCTCGCCGTGGACTCCGACCGGTTGTACCTGCCCGAGCAGTCCGCCCAGATCGCCGCGGCCCTGCCCGGCTCCCCCGAGCCGGTCGTGGTCCACTCCGACCACGGGCATGACGGGTTCCTCATCGAGGCCGACCAGGTGGGCCCGCGGATCCGCGCTCTGCTCGACGTCGTCTGAGCACCATCGGAGACCGGCGATCGCCGATCGGCACCTAGCATGATCGTCATGGGTGCTCCGCTCGGCCGGCACGAGGTCGACGCGCTGGCGGGCCTGCTCGCCGCGCAGTGGGAGCGCCTGAGGTCGTGGCTGGAGCCGGACGGCGCGCACGACCCGGCTCACGACCCCACCCCGAGCGTGCTGCCCGGCTGGACCGTGGCCGACCTCGTCGCGCACCTGGGCCGCGGGATGAGCGCGCTGGGTGCGTGCCGCGGCGCCGGCCCGGGCGTGGTCACGCTCAGCCTGGGCGAGTACCTGGGCACCTACCCCGAGCGTGCCGACGAGATCGCCACGGTCACCCGCGCGATGGCCGAGGAGATCCGACCCGACCCGCTTCGCGCTCTGGACCGCCTGGCGGCCGAGGCGCTGGAGCGACTGACCGAGCTGCGACGCTCCGGCGACGACCCCGTGGTCTGGGCCAGGCGCGCGCCGATCCTGCTGTCGGAGATGATCGGCTCGCGGCTGGTCGAGCTCGTCGTGCACGGCGACGACCTGGCGCGCTCGGTGGCGCGATCGCTCGGCCCGGGGCCGCTCGAGCCCGGTGCGGTCGGCGCTGTGGCGCGGGCCCTGCTCGAGGTGCTCGTCGACCGCGGCGGCTGGGACCTGGAGGTCGTCGACGACCTCGCCTGGATCCGGCTGGCCACCGGCCGCACGCCCGTGAACGTGACCGGCGTCGCGGCAGCGCTGAGGACGCGGTCACCCGCGGACTCCGTGCCTGATCTCGGCGGCCGGCTGCCGCTGCTGTGACGCAGCCGGGCGCGCGAGTCGTCCTACGCTCGACGAGGGTCAGCCCGGACCCTGGGTCAACCTGACGCGAGCCCACGGTCGTCCGGCCGGCTCCGAGACCCCCCGGGCAGCCCCGTCCGGCCACGCCGCGAACCGCCCCCTGTGCGCCGGCCGTTGCCGGATCGTGTCCGGATGGAGTCCTGGGCTCGGCCCGCGGGAGGGGCACCAGGCGGATGATGGTGACATGACCGTCCGCCGATGGGGCGGCTTCGCGGCCGCCGCCGTGCTCCTGCTGGCTGCGTGCGCCGGCCCCGGCTCCGAGCCGAGCGGGCCGGACTCCCCCACCTCGACCGCGCCCACCACGTCGCCCACGACCTCCGCACCTCCCGTCACGCTCGAGCAGCCCGCCGTGTGGCCGGCCGCCGACACGGTGCTGACCACGCCGGAGGCGGCGGCCACCGCATTCGTCGAGACCGCCATCGGCGTGCCGGCCCAGCTGGGCGCGTTCATGGCCGGCGACTCCCGCTCCGGCGAGATCGAGCTCCGGTTCGCCGGCGAGTCCGGCGGCACACCGGTGGTGCGCGGCACGCTGCTGCTGCGCATGCTCGGCCCGGACGACGGCTGGTTCGTGATCGGCGCCGTGAGCGACGGCGTGACGATCGACGCGCCCGGGTCCGGCGCAACGGTCCCTGCCGGGATGGTCACGATCACCGGCTCGGCACGCGGGTTCGAGGGCACCGTGATCGTCGAGGTCTTCCGCCCGGGTCAGGCCCAGCCGCTCTACCGGCAGGTCGCCCAGGGCGGGTCCATGGCCGACCTGGCGCCGTTCACGGCGACCGCCGACCTGTCCGACACCACACCGGGCGAGACGCTGGCGATCGTGGTGCGCGGCGGTACCGGCCACGAGGAGGACCCGGGTGAGGTGGCCGCGATCCCGGTCGTCGTCGAGGGCTGAGTGACCCGCGCCTCACGGCACACGGCGTGCCCGCGTCCCCGGACCTCCGGGCACGCACCCCGCGCGACGCCGACCTAGATTGATCCCATGCTCGCCGCGTTCGCCGCCCGGATCAGCCCAGACGACCCGGTGTCGGGACTGGAGGTCGCCCAGGTCCCGGACGCGGCCCCACCGCCGGGGCGCCCGGACTGGTCCGTGGTCGAGGTCCGCGCCGCGGCGCTCAACCACCACGACCTGTGGTCGCTGCGCGGCGTCGGGTTGTCCGCTCGCCAGCTGCCGATGGTCCTGGGCACCGATGCGGCAGGCGTCGTGGTCGACGGCCAGGACGACGGCCCCGCCCCGCTGGGCTCCGAGGTGGTCGTCTACCCGGTGATCGGCACGACCGGGCACGGCGTGGGACCGACCGAGCGCCGTTCTCTGCCGTCGGAGCACTACCCGGGCACGCTCGCCGAGCGGGTCGCGGTGCCCACCTGGAACCTGGTGCCCAAGCCGCCGGAGCTGACCTTCACCGAGGCCGCCTGCCTGCCCACCGCCTGGCTGACCGCCTACCGGATGCTCTTCTCCAGCGCGCAGCTGCGTCCCGGGGACCGGGTGCTGGTGCAGGGCGCGGGTGGCGGGGTGGCCTCCGCCGCGATCGCTCTGGGAGCGGCGGCGGGTCTGGAGGTGGTGGCCACCAGCCGCAGCGCCGCCAAGCGTGAGCACGCGCTGGCCGTCGGCGCCGTCGCGGCGATCGAGCCCGGCGAGCGCAGCCCGTTCCGCGTGGACGCGGTCATCGAGACCGTCGGCGCCGCGACGTGGTCGCACTCGATCAAGGCACTGCGTCCGGGCGGCGTCGTCGTGGTCTCCGGCGCGACCACCGGAGACCAGCCGGGCGCGGAGCTGACGCGGGTGTTCTTCAACGAGCTGCGGGTGGTCGGCGCGACCATGGGCACCCGCGCGGACCTCGAGGCCATGCTGCGCTTCGTGGTGCGCACCGGGCTGCGGCCTCCGGTCGACTCGGTCCACCCGCTCGCCGACGCCGCCGCGGCCCTGACCCGGCTGGCCTCCGGCGAGCACCTGGGCAAGGTGGTCGTGCTGCCGTGAGCGACTGGACCCCGCCGGCGCCCGACGAGGGCTGGGTGCCCGACCTGCTGGGCCCCGACTTCGCCGCCCGCACGTTGCCGCTGGCAGCCGACGACGAGGGCGAGGTGGTCGCGACCCTGATCCGCCACCGGCCGCCGACCGACGAGCCGAGCCTTCCCGCCCGGGTCGTGCTGTACCTGCACGGCTGGAACGACTACTTCTTCCAGACCGCGCTCGCCGAGTACTGGCACCGCCAGCACGTCGCGTTCTACGCCCTGGACCTGCGCAAGTACGGCAGGAGCCTGCGCCCGCACCAGACCCCGAACTACGTCGACGACCTGACGAGGTACGACGAGGAGATCGACGCCGCGATCGCCCTGATCCGGGCCGCGCACGGCTCCGTCGCCCGGATCTCGATCATGGCGCACTCGACCGGCGGCCTGATCGCCGCGCTGTGGGCCCGCCGCCACCCGGAGGGCGCCACGTCGCTGGTGCTCAACAGCCCGTGGCTGGAGCTCGCCGGGGCCTCCTTCGCCCGCAGCGTCACCACCCCGGTGGTCGCCACGCTGGCCCGTACCCAGCCCAAGAACCCGATGCCCAACATCGACCCGGGGCACTACGCGCGGTCCGTGCTGCGCCGCCACGGCGGCGAGTGGGAGTACGACGAGGCCTGGCGCCCGCACCCGATGTTCCCGGTGCGACCCGGCTGGCTCCAGGCGATCCTGATCGGCCACGCGCAGATCGCCCGTGGCCTCGACCTGCAGATCCCGGTGCTCATGGCCGCATCGACGACGAGCCTGATCTCGCCGCGCTGGCACGACCAGATGCGGGCGGCGGACACCGTGCTCGACGTGAACGTCCTGGCGCGGCGCGCGGTGATGCTCGGGCGCCTGGTCACCGTGGTGCGCATCCCCGGCGGGCTGCACGACCTGACCCTGTCGGCGCCCGGGGCACGGACGCAGTTCTACGCCGAGGTGACCCGCTGGACGGCCACCTACGGCTGGGGCTGACGCAGCAGAGCCACGGCGTCGGCCAGGGACGGCCCTTCCTCGTCCTCGACGCGCCATACCCGCCAGCCGTCCACCGGCGCCTGCGCCCCGCTGGCGATCTCCGCGGCGGCGGACGGGTCGGTGACCCGCGTGCCGTCGACGAGCTCGATCACGCCGTCGGCCCGGAGCAGCGCCTCGTAGGTCTGCCCGCGTCGACGGCGGTGCCACACCAGCGCCAGCGGGCCGCGCCGGGCGAGCGCGACCAGCCGGGCGTCGACCGCCGTGGGCTCGGGTCCGGTCCTGGGGTGCTCCGCGCCGTTCCTCCGGGCCTCGGGGCTCGCGCCGGAGGCTTCCGGGGCGACCCTGGGACGCTCCGCGTCGCCACCCGGGGCGTCGACCCGCGGGTTCTCGGCGGTGTCCGCGGAGGGCTCGGCGACGTGGGTCCGCCCCCCGGCCGGCTGCGCGTCTCCCGCAGCGGGCGGCGGCGCCTGGACGGGCACTGCGGGGCCGGAGATCCGCAGCCCGGTCGGCACCCGGGTGACCACCCGGCCGTGCTGCTCGGTGAGTCGCTCGACGGTGTCCTCGTCCAGGGTCTCGATCGCCGGACGCGGGGCCGACGCGCGAGTGGTCACCGTCGCGACCCCACCCGAGACGGTCCAGGAGCCGTCCGGCGCCGAGACGTGCACCGGAGAGACGTCGATCATCTGTCCGTCGGGACCGTCGACCAGCCCGACCCGCAGGACGTCCACGCCCCGGTCGGTGAGCGCCTCGACCACGTCCCGCAGGCCCTCGTGCACCTGGCCGCAGACCAGCAGCAGCCGGGCGCCGTGACGGTCGGGGACGAGCCGCGCCGCCGGCACCGCCTCACGGAACGTCGTGAGGTCGGCGGAGAACCGCTGGGCGCCGCCGCGGTAGCGGGCCCCGAGGTCGCGCAGGCTCAGCCGGGCCGCCCGGCCCAGGAACGCCAGCGCCCGGAGCAGCGCAGCCCCGTCCAGCAGCCCGACGACCTCGACGACCACCGGCCGGCCGAAGGCGTCCACGGCGAGCAGGTAGGGCTCGTCGGCGCCGCCGGCCCGCACCGCGACGGGCAGCAGGTGCTCGCCGAGCAGCGCGCCCAGGTGCTCGTCCACGACGGTAGCGCCGTACGCCGCCTCGGCGGGGCGGACGGGGTGGGCGCCATCGGGGCGCCCACCGGAGACGGCGAACAGCGGCATGGTGGGTCCAGTCTCGATCCTCGGGGCACCTCGAGACTACGGGCCGTCCGAGATGTCCGAAATGACCCGTTCGGGTGTCCACGATCGCCCGTTCCGGTGACCGGGGGTCGGGCACTGCTCCGTTCGGGTCACGACGCGGTCCCCCGGCGCAGCAGCTGGGCCAGGTGCACGCCGCGCACGCCGGCGAGCTGGTCGGCCTGGGTACGGCAGGAGAACCCGTCGGCGAGCAGCACCGTCCCGGGCGGGGCCTCGCGCAGCGCGGGCAGCAGCGCGTGCTCGGCCACGGCGACGGATACCTCGTAGTGGCCGCGCTCCATGCCGAAGTTCCCGGCCAGGCCGCAGCATCCGGACAGCGTCGTCACCTCGGCACCGGCGGCCTCGAGCACCGCGAGGTCGGCGTCGTAGCCCATCACCGAGTGCTGGTGGCAGTGCGGCTGGGCCACCACCCGCACCCCGGCCAGGCTCGGCGGCGTCCAGTCCTCGTCGGCGCGCAGCACCTCGGCCAGCGTGCGGGTCGCGGCGGCGACCGCGACGGCGCGTGGGTCGTCCGGCAGCAGCTCGAGCAGGTCCGAGCGCAGGACTGCGGTGCACGAGGGCTCCACCCCGACGATCGGCACACCGTTGACCGCGAACGGCCCGAGCACCCCCAGCAGGTGCCGCAGCCGACGGCGCGCCCCGTCGAGCTGGCCGGTGGAGATCCAGGTCAGGCCGCAGCAGGCGTCCTGGTCGGGGACGATGACCCGGTAGCCGGCGGCGCGCAGCACGTCGACCACCGCCTGAGGCACGTCCGGGTCGAACCCGTCGGAGAACGAGTCGGCCCACAGCACGACCGGCCTGCCGCCCGAGCCCTCGCCCGTCGACGCGGCCGGCACGCCCCCGGGGGTCGGGTCCTCCGGCCGGTCCGCCGCCCACCGGCGCCGGAACGAGGTCGTGGCGAACCGCGGGATCCGGCGCCGCGGGTCCATCCCGCCGACCCGCAGCACCAGCCGGCCGAGCGGGCGGAACCCGAGCGCCAGGTTCGCCAGCGGCGCCAGCCGGAGCCGGTCGACCAGCCGGGTCCAGCGTGGCAGCCAACCGAGCGCGTAGTGGTTCATCGGCCGCAGGCGGCGCCGGTAGCTGCGGTGCAGCACCTCCGCCTTGTACGCGGCCATGTCCACCCCGGCGGGGCAGTCGGACGAGCACGCCTTGCAGCTCAGGCACAGGTCCAGCACGTCGCGGACCTCCGGCGCGTGCCACCCCGCGGTCACCAGCGCGCCGTTGGCCATCTCCTGGAGCACCCGGGCCCGACCCCGGGTGGAGTCCTTCTCGTCCCGGGTGGCCAGGTACGACGGGCACATGAAGCCGCCTGCGGCACCGGTGTCCGCCCGGCACTTGCCGACCCCGACGCAGCGGTGCACCGCGGTGGTCAGGTCGCCGTCGTCGTGGGTGAACGCGAAGCCCGTGCGGCGCGGCAGCGGCTGCGCGTGCGGGCGTCGCAGGTCGCCGTCCAGCGGCGCGGGCCGCACCACCACGCCGGGGTTGAGCACGTCGGTCGGGTCGAACAGGTCCTTGACGGCGGCGAACAGCGCGATCGCCTCGGGCGGGTACATCGTGGTCAGCAGCTCGCTGCGGGCCCGGCCGTCGCCGTGCTCGCCGGACAGCGACCCGCCGTGCGCCACGACGAGCCGCGCGGACTCCTCGAGGAAGGCCCGGAACCCGGGGACGTCCTCCTCGCGGGCCAGGGGCAGGTCCAGGCGCACGTGCACGCAGCCGTCGCCGAAGTGCCCGTACGGCAGGCCGTCGACCCCGTGGGACGCCATCAGCGCCTCGAACTCGCGCAGGTAGGCGCCCAGGCGCTCGGGGGGCACCGCAGCGTCCTCCCAGCCGGGCCACGCCTGTGCGCCGGACGGGGTGCGCCCGGCCAGACCCGCGCCGTCCGCCCGGATCCGCCACATCGCGCTCGCCTCGGGCCCCGGCGGCAGCACGCGCACCGCCGTGGTCCCGGCGTCGGCGGCCGCGGCGCGGGCCCGGTCCAACGCCTGCTCCGGGCTGTCGCCGCCCATCTCGACCATCAGCCAGCCGCCGCCGGGGGGCAGCTCGGGGACCCCACCCTGGTGGCGCCGCACCACCTCGACCAGCCGGGCGTCGAGGCCCTCCACGGCGAGCGGGGCGTGCGCGAGCAGCGCGGGCACCGCGTCCGCCGCGGTGGCCATGTCGGGGTAGCCGAGCACCATCACCACCGCGGCGTCGGCGATCGGTACCAGGTCGACCGTCGCGCCGAGCACCGTGACCAGGGTGCCCTCGGTGCCGACGAGCATCCGCGCCAGGTGCGTGCCGTGCTCGGGCAGCAGGTGCTCCAGGGAGTAGCCCGAGACCTGCCGCCCGAACCGCCCCAGCTCGGTGCGGACCAGCCCGAGGTGCGCCTCGACCAGCGCCGCCAGCCCCGGCACCGGGTCCAGCGCGCCGGCGCCGCTGCCGGCGGTGAAACGCCGTCCGCGGCCGTCGACGACGTCCAGGCTCACGACGTTGTCCGCGGTGCGCCCGTAGGCGACCGCGTGCGGGCCGCACGCGTTGTTGCCGATCATCCCGCCGAGGGTGGCGCGGTTCTGGGTCGAGGGGTCCGGCCCGAACCGCAGGCCGTGCGGCGCCGCGGCGGCCTGCAGGTCGCTCATCACGACGCCGGGCTCGACGGTCGCGGTGCGCGCCTGCGGGTCGACCGAGATCGCGCGCAGGTGCACCGAGGTGTCCACCACGATGCCCGGTCCCACCGCGTTGCCGGCCACCGAGGTACCGCCGCCGCGCAGCGTCAGCGGCGTGCGGGTGCGCCGCGCGACCTCGTGCACGGCGAGCAGGTCCTCGACGTCCCGGGGTACGACGACCACCTGGGGCACCACCCGGTAGTTCGACGCGTCCGAGGAGTACAGCGCGCGGCGCAGGGCATCGTCGTGGACGGGCCCGCGCAGCGTGCGGCGCAGCTCGTCGAGCAGCTCCGGCGCTGGCACCGACGGCGCCGCATCGATGGCGGCGGGGTCGACGGGCGGCACGTCTGCGATCCTGCCACGGCACCGCCGTCGCGCGACCGGCCGTCCGTCCCGCGGCCACCCGTCGGCGGGCCGCCGGCGCGACGCGCCTCAGGCCAGGGCGGCGTCCAGCGTGACGGTGGTGCCGGTCAGGGCCTTGCTCACCGGGCAGGTCTCCTTGGCCGCGGTGGCGACCTTGGCGAAGCCCGCCGCGTCCAGGCCCTCGACCTCGCCGCGCACCACCAGGTCCACGCCCGAGATCCGGAAGCCTCCGGCGGGGTCGGGCTCCAGGCTCACGTCGGCCGTGACCTCGAGGGACTGCGGCGTGCCGCCGGCCTCGGCGATCAGGGCCGAGAGCTGCATCGCGAAGCACGAGCTGTGCGCCGCGGCGATGAGCTCCTCGGGGCTCGTGACCCCCAGCGCCTCGTCCTCGGCGCGTCGCGGCCACGAGACGTCGAACGTGGCCCGGCCCGAGCTGGTGAGCTCGACCTGGCCGGCGCCCTCGGTGAGCGTGCCGTCCCATGCGGTGCGTGCGGTGCGAGTGGCCATCGTGGTTCTCCCCTGCGGGTCGAGGTGCTGACCTCGCTGACGCTAGGCGTACCGCCGGGGCGGCGCAGGTCGAACGGCGGACGAGCCCGTCAGCGGTCGGCCGAGCGGTGCCGCGGCTTGCGCTCGTTGCCGCCCTCGCCCCCGGCGGACGTGCGCTCCTTGCCGCCCTCGCGCGCGGCCGCGCGGCGCGCGGGCACCCCGCGGTCCGGCCGGAGCTCGATGCGGACCCCGCTGATCCGCGTCTGGTCGAGCCGGCGCAGGACCTCCGGCGAGAGGTCGGCCGGCAGGTCGACCAGCGAGAACCCCGGGTGGATCCGGATCGCCCCGAAGTCCCCGCGCTGCAGCCCGCCCTCGTTGGCGATCGCGCCGACGATCTGCCGGGGCTCCACCTTGTGGCGCTTGCCGACGGCGATCCGGTACGTCGTCATGTCTGCGCCGGCCCGCCGGTCGCGGGCCGGGCCGCCGCGGCCCGTCGCCGCCGCGCCACCGCGCTGGCGGCCCGCCGTCGCCGCACGCTTCTCGGCCTCGAACTCCTCGCGCTCGCGCTCGGCGTCCGCGTCCAGCAGCAGTGGCGCGCCACCGTGCGCCACCACCGCGAGCGCGGCGGCGACGTCGACCTCCGGCACGTCGTGGTGCTCGACGTAGTGCTCGACGATGTCCCGGAACTGGTCGATCTCCTCGGTCCGGCCCAGCGCCTGGGTGATCGAGTCGTCGAACCGCGCGAGGCGGGTGGCGTTGACGTCCTCGACGCTGGGCAGGTGCATCGGGGTCAGCGGCTGCCGGGTGGCCCGTTCGATCGACGCGAGCAGCCGACGCTCGCGCGGGGTGACGAAGCTGATCGCCTCGCCGGCGCGCCCGGCCCGGCCGGTGCGGCCCACCCGGTGCACGTAGGACTCGGTGTCGATCGGCAGGTCGTAGTTGACGACGTGGCTGATCCGGTCCACGTCGAGCCCGCGCGCGGCCACATCGGTCGCCACGAGGATGTCGAGCGCACCGGACCGCAGCTGCTTCACGAGCTTCTCGCGCTGGGGCTGCTGCACGTCGCCGGAGATCGCGGCCGCGCCGTACCCGCGGGCCCGCAGCTTCTCGGCCACGACCTCGGTCTCGTTCTTGGTGCGGGTGAACACGATCATGCCCTCGAAGTCCTCCACCTCGAGGATCCGGGTCAGGGCGTCGAGCTTCTGGGAGTAGGAGACGACGAGGTAGCGCTGGCTGACGTTCGTCGCGGTCGCGGTCCGCTGCTCGACGGTGATCTCCTGCGGGTCACGCAGGTACTTCTGGGACAGCCGCCTGATCTGGGCGGGCATCGTGGCCGAGAACAGCGCGACCTGCTTGTCGTCCGGGGTCGCGGCCAGGATCGTCTCGACGTCCTCGACGAAGCCCATCCGGAGCATCTCGTCGGCCTCGTCCAGGACGAGGTTGGTCAGGCCCGACAGGTCGAGCGTGCCCTTGTCCAGGTGGTCCATGATCCGGCCGGGCGTGCCCACCACGACGTGCACGCCACGGCGCAGCGCGGACAGCTGGACCCCGTAGCCCTGACCGCCGTAGATCGGCAGCACGTGCACCCCACCCGAGTGTGCGGCGTACCGCTCGAAGGCCTCGCAGACCTGGAGCGCCAGCTCGCGGGTGGGCGCCAGGACCAGGGCCTGCGGCGCCTTGCGGCTGCGATCGAGCCGCTCGAGGATCGGCAGGGCGAACGCGGCCGTCTTGCCGGTGCCGGTCTGCGCCATGCCGATCACGTCGCGCCCCGCGAGCAGCGCAGGGATGGTGGCGGCCTGGATCGCCGACGGGGTCTCGTAGCCGACCGCGTCCAACGCCTTCAGGACGGGCCCCTGCAGCCCGAGGTCGGCGAAGGTCAGGCTCTCGGGCTCTTCGGACTCGCCGGAAGGCGTCAGTGACGGCACCGGACGAGGGTAGCCCCCGGACGCGCGACGGCCCGGGTCCCGCGGAGAGGTGGACGCGGGACCCGGGCCGTCACTGCGGGGTCAGCGGGTGTCGCCGCCGCCCTGCTCCACGGCGGCCCGACCCGCCTCCAGACGTGCGATCGGGATGCGGAACGGCGAGCAGGACACGTAGTCCAGCCCGACGCCGTGGAAGAAGTGGATCGAGTCGGGGTCGCCGCCGTGCTCGCCGCAGACGCCGAGCGTGATGTCCGGACGCGTCGCCCGGCCCTTCTCGACGGCCATCTTCACCAGGCCGCCGACGCCCTGGGTGTCGAGCGACTCGAACGGCGAGACGCTGAACACGCCCTTCTCGGTGTACTGGTTGAAGAACGCGCCCTCGACGTCGTCACGCGAGAAGCCCCACGTGGTCTGCGTCAGGTCGTTGGTGCCGAAGGAGAAGAACTCCGCGACGTCGGCCATCCGGTCGGCGGTGAAGGCCGCACGCGGCAGCTCGATCATCGCGCCGATCGGGATGTCCAGCGTCACGCCCTGCTCCTTGGCGACGTCCACCAGGACCTTCTCGGCCTCGTCGCGGATCAGGTGCAGCTCCATGACCGACGCGGCCAGCGGGATCATGATCTCGGCCTTCGGCGAGCCGCCGGCCTTGATCCTGGCGGCCTGGGCCTCGGCGATCGCCCGCACCTGCATGGTGAACAGGCCGGGGATGACGATCCCGAGCCGGACGCCGCGCAGACCGAGCATCGGGTTGGCCTCGCGGGTCTTGTTGACCGCGGCGAGCAGCATCTTGTCGCGGGCGACCTCCTCGCCGCTGTCCCCGCGGGCCTCGGCCAGCGCCACCTTGACGCTCAGCTCGGTGTAGTCGGGCAGGAACTCGTGCAGCGGCGGGTCGATCAGCCGGATGGTGACGGGCAGCCCGTCCATCTCGGTGAGGATGCCGATGAAGTCCTCCCGCTGGAGCGGCATGAGCGCGTCGAGCGCCACCTGCTGCTCGGCCTCGTCCTCGGCGAGGATGAGCCGCTCGACCAGCACGCGCCGGTCGCCGAGGAACATGTGCTCGGTCCGGCACAGGCCGATGCCCTCACCGCCGAGGGTGCGGGCACGCTTGGCGTCCTCCGGGGTGTCGGCGTTGGCCTCCACGTGCAGCCGCCGCACGGCGTCGGCGTGCCTGAGGATCGTGTCCACCGCGACGACGAGCTCGTGGGTGTCCTTGTCGTCCCCGACCTCGGCGAGCGCAGCGTCCAGGCCGTCCTCGAGGTAGCGGACCACGGGAGAGGGCATCACGGGGACCGCGCCGAGGAAGATCTCGCCGGTCGAGCCGTCGATCGCGATCGTGTCGCCCTCCTTGACGACCGTGCCGTTCGCGGAGAACTTCTTGGCGACCACGTCGACGTCCAGCGCCTCGGCACCCACCACGCAGGTGGTGCCCATGCCGCGCGCGACCACCGCGGCGTGCGAGGTCTTGCCGCCACGCGAGGTGAGCACGCCGTCCGCGGCGATCATGCCGCCGAGGTCGTCGGGGTTGGTCTCGCGGCGCACCAGGATCACGGTCTTGCCCTCGGCGGCCCACTCGACCGCCGTGGCCGAGGAGAACACCGCCTGGCCCACGGCCGCGCCGGGCGAGGCCGCCATGCCCTTGGCCAGCAGGGTGCGCTTCGCCTTGGTGTCGAACTGCGGGAACATCAGCTTGGACAGCTGCTCGCCGGTGACGCGCTCGAGCGCCTCGTCCTCGGTGATGAGCTTCTCGATGACCAGCTCGTGGGCGATCTTGAACGCGGCGGCCGCGGTCCGCTTGCCGACGCGGGTCTGCAGCATCCAGAGCTTGCCGCGCTCGACGGTGAACTCGATGTCGCACAGGTCGCGGTAGTGCGTCTCCAGCCGGCGCATCACCTGACGGAGCTCGCCGAACGCGTTCGGGTCCAGCTTCTCGAAGTCGGCCAGCGACAGGGTGTTGCGGATGCCGGCCACGACGTCCTCGCCCTGGGCGTTGGGCAGGTAGTCGCCGTAGTCGCCGATCATGCCGGTGGAGGGGTCGCGCGTGAACGCGACGCCGGTTCCCGAGTCCTCACCGAGGTTGCCGAACACCATGGCGACCACGTTCACCGCGGTGCCCAGGTCGTCGGAGATCCGCTCGCGCCGGCGGTACAGGCGGGCGCGGTCGGTGTTCCAGGAGTTGAAGACCGCCTCGATGGCCAGGTCGAGCTGCTCGCGCGGGTGCTGCGGGAACTCCCGGCCGGACTCGGCCTTGACGATGTCCTTGAAGGCGCCGACCAGGTCGCGCAGGTCCTCCGCGCTGAGGCCGGTGTCGGACGTGGCCCCGACGGCCTTCTTCTTCGCGTCCAGCGCGTCGGCGAACAGGTCGCCGTCGATGCCCAGCACCGTCTTGCCGAACATCTGGATGAGGCGACGGTAGGAGTCCCAGGCGAAGCGCTCGTTGCCGGCGAAGTCCGCCAGACCCTGCACGGAGGCGTCGTTGAGGCCGACGTTCAGGACGGTCTCCATCATGCCGGGCATCGAGAACTTGGCCCCGGAGCGCACCGAGACCAGCAGCGGGTCGTGGAAGTCGCCCAGCGAACGCCCGATGGCGTCCTCCAGCCGGCGCACCGCCATGGTGACCTCGACGCGCAGCTCGGGCGGCAGCATCCCGGAGCTCATGTAGGTGCGGCACGCGTCGGTCGTGATGGTGAAGCCGGGTGGCACGGGAAGGCCCAGGTTGGTCATCTCGGCGAGGTTCGCGCCCTTGCCGCCGAGCAGGTCCTTGAGGTCCTTGTTGCCTTCGCTGAAGTCGTAGACGTACTTGACCACGTTGCGCCTCTCTGCACAGGTTCCGGCCTCGTCGCCGGCTGTCCCAGGGTGCCCAAGGCGGGGCTCGCAACCCGAGGACCTTGGACCCGTCGTCGACACTCTAGACGCGGCGCCTGCGCGGCCGTCGAGGCGTCGTCTCACGGCGCCGCGGACGGTTCAGCGCATCGGGTCGTCCTGGCCCCACGTGGACAGCGTCAGGCGCCGCGCGTCGGTGGCGAGGATCTGCCCGGTCCGGTCGCGCAGTGACGCGACGGTGTCCGCCCCCGCGCGCATGAAACGCCCCGCCAGGTCGTCCAGCTCGCCACGCCCGACCGCGTCGACCAGGGCGGCGACCTCCTCGACCGGCGTCCACTGCGTGCGATCGGCGTGCGTCGGCATGCCGGCGGTCATGTCGGTCGCGACCACGCCGGGAGCGACGTCGAACACCAGCAGGCCACGGTCGCGGTACTGGGTGTCCAGCTGCGTGGTCAGCCGGGCGAGCGCGCCCTTGGAGATGTAGTACCCGGTGTAGGACGTGCCCCCGCGGTACCCGGAGCCCGAGTTCAGGTGCACGATCCGCCCGCCACCGGCCGCGAGCATCCCCGGCACCAGCGCGTGGGCCAGCAGCAGCGGCCCGCGCACGTTGGTCTCGATCACGCGCCAGACGTCCTCGACGTCGTCGTCGCAGAACGGCACCTCGGCGTGCTCGATCACTCCCGCGTTCTGCACCAGCAGGTCGACCCGGCCCAGGGCCCGCTCCGCCGCGAGCGCTGCGCTGCGCACCCGGTCGCCGTCCACCAGGTCGACCTCGATCACGTGGACCTCGGCGCCCGGCGTCCGGGCGGCGATCCGCTCGGCGGTGTCGCGCAGGTGCGACGCGGTGCGCCCGAGCAGCGCCAGGCGCCAGCCGCGGGCCGCCAGGCCGAGCGCGATCCCCGCGCCGATGCCCCGGCCCGCGCCGGTGACGACGGCGCTGCTCACAGGCCCTCGGCGACGGCCGCGGCGACGTGCAGCCACGCCTCGCGGGTCCTGCGGTCCAGCCGGTCGACCTCCAGCGGCGAGCCGCCGACCAGCGACGCGTCATAGGGCACGTCGAGCACCACGCGGGTGAGCTTGCCGAAGTGCTCGTGCAACCGCGCGGCCAGCTCCGGGTCGCGGCGCGGCGCGGGGTCGGAGAGCACGGTGACGGCCTTGCCGACCGTGTCGGCGTGGCCCGTGGCGCGCAGCGCGTCGATCGCCCACGCCGCGGACTGCGCGGTGTCCTCGCGCACCGTGGAGACGATGACCACCTGGTCGGCCGCCTCGATCGCGGCCTGCCAGTTCGAGGCCCGCATGTTGTTGCCGGTGTCGACGACCATCACCCGGTAGAACCGGGCCAGCGTGCGGTGCAGCGCGCGGAAGGCGAAGCCGTCGATCGACGCGGCCGACGCGGCGTCCTCGTCGCTGGCGAGCACGTCGAACTGGGCCGAGCCCTGGGACCGGACGTAGTTGTCCAGGTCCCCCACCCTGGCCGAGCCCGGGTCGGAGAACCGCTCGAGGTCCTGGAGCAGGTTGACGGCCGTGTTGTGGTGCGCCGCCTGGTGCGCGCGCCAGCCGAGCGTGCCACGGGTCTCGTTGTTGTCCCAGGCCAGGGTGTATCCGCCCCGGTGCTGCCCGAAGGTGGCCGCGAGCAGCAGGCTCGCGGTGGTCTTGTGCGCGCCGCCCTTGGGGTTGATCACCACGATCGTGCGGGGTCCGTCGAGGCTGCGCTGCACCGAGGCCACCGACGCGCGGTGGCGCTGCTCCGCCGGCCCCGGGCGGAGCGCCAGCAGGCCACCGGTGATCCGGCGCAGCGTGCCCTGCCAGCCGCTCTCGGCCGGCCCGGCCGGCAGCTGGGGTCGTGCCGCCAGCAGGTCGGACAGGGTCGGCAGCGGCTCGTCGGCAGGAGCCACGGCACGGGCCGCCTCGGGCTCGCCGTCGCTCTCGGGCTCGCCGTGGAGCTCGGGCTGCGCGGCGACCGGGCTCTGCGCCGTGGCCGTCGGCCCTTCGACCGGCACGTCGTCCTCGGTCGGGGTCGGGGGCTGCGGCTCCTCGCCGCCCACCTCCTGCTGCTCGGCAGGCCGCTCGGCCGACTCCCACCGGAACCAGTCGGGGCCCGCGTCGTCGGCGGGCAGCGCGGGCTCCGGCAGCGCGGCGAGGTCGCCGGCCACCGGCCACGCGGACACCCGGGTCGGGGTGCGGGGCAGGTCGCCCGTACCGGCGGGTGGCCCGGCGCCCCCCTCGTCGACCGGGGTCGCGGGCTCGTCCGGTCCCGGCGCGGCGGCCCCGGGCTCGGGCTCCGAGGTCTCGTCGGTCCCGCCACCGCCCGACCTGCCCCAGTCGAGCCCCGTCGAGGCGGTCGCCCCTGCCTCGTCGGCGGGCGGCAGGTCCCAGTGCACGTCGTCGATCTCGGGCTCGGGAGGTAGGTCGCGGGGCAGCTCGCCGTGCAGCGACCATCGCACGTCGTCCGACCACGTGGTACCGCCGGTCGTGGCGGCGGCGGTCGGCTCGGTGGGCACGGTCAGGTCGAGGTCCTCGACCTCCTGGTAGCCGACGGCGTCGGCCTCCTGCTCGGTGAGGCGTTCGCGCTCGGCCTCGAGCGCGCGCAGCTCACGTCGGGTCAGCGGGCGGTCGGAACCGCTCGAGAGCTCGTCCACCGTGTCCCCCTCCCGTCCGCGCAGCCTTGCGACACACGCGAAACTAGCCTGGCCAGCGCCGGGACGCACGCATCGGGGCCGGTGCGGGGGCAATCGGTGGCCGAGCGCGACGACGGGGCGCGGCGGGCGCCGCGCCCCGTCCCGACGTCCGGGGGCGCCGCGGCCGGGTTCCGCGGACGTCCCGAGCGACCGGCTCGGTGGGTCGTGAGGTCAGAAGTCCAGGGCGCTGTCCGCGACCGCGATCACGGTCCAGTACGTCCCGTCGGTGCCGGTCAGACGGTACGTCGGGGCGACCACGACCGCCCCGGAGGCCTCCGTGTAGGTGGACAGCTCGAGCTCGGCGGCGTCGATCGTGACCTGCTGGACCGGCCAGCTGATCGCACTGCCCGGCTCGGGCGTCGTGGGGACCTGGGCCGGGTCCGGGGACGGCATCACCACATCCGGCGCCGGCAGCCCGGTCGCGTCACCGACCGCGTCCTGCGCATAGGCGATCGGCCCGCCGTTCGAGCCGAAGCGCGGGTCGCCGAGCCGCTCGACGGCCTCGGCGGGGCTGATCACCGGGTAGGACCCGAGGTCGACCAGCGGAGCCAGCGTGCCGTAGAGGGACTGCAGGCCGCCGCCGGTCCAGCTCGCGCTCCAGACCAGACCGCTGCGCGCGCCGTCGACCAGGCGGTACGCGGTCGCGTACGTCCAGCCGTCCTGGCTGCTCGTGTCGCCGAACTCGAGGTCGGCGGCGTCGATGCCGGCTGCGGCCAGGATCGTGGTCAGCTCCGCCTCGGCCTGCTCGACCGTCGGGGCCGGACCCAGGTCCCGCTGGGTGCACCCGCCCTCGGGCGCGAGGGTCGTGTCGCCGCCGGCCTCGGCCTTGCCCACGTCCGTGCAGGACCACGGGTCGGCGTCCGGGTTGTAGTAGCCCACGTCGCCGGACCCACTCCGGTACAGCGACAGGTTGGGCCCGCTGCCGTCGGAGGGCCCGATCAGCAGGGCGCCGTCGGTCTGCTCGACGGTGCCTTCCAGGCCGATGGCGGCGGCCAGCCGCTCGAGCGCGGCCGCGTCCACCGACGCGGCGTCGAGCGCCCAGCTGTGCGCCGTGGTCGCCTGGTCCGACAGCCCGCTCGCCGTGAACACGGTGCGGCCGTAGTAGCCCCAGGCCATGTCGGCACCGCCCCGCTCGGCGAGGCGGCCCTCGCCGGTGGCCGGTACCGGGGCGGAGCCCTGCTGCGGCGCGCCGCCCGCGGCCGAGTCCGCCTCGGGCGCCCCGGCCCCGCCGTCCGAGGCCATCGACACGTTCAGCGAGCCGGAGTCCGCCGAGCCCGCGCCGCCGGACGCGCCCAGCGCGAACCCGCCGCCGGACCCCACCACGAGCGCTGCGGCGGCTGCCGCGGCGACCGGCAGCCAGCGCCTGCTGCGCCGTGCCGCGAGCTGGTCGGGCACCGCGGGGTCGGCGCCGTCGTGCCCGACGCCCCGCTGGGCGATGGCGGCGCGCAGCGCTGCCATGTCGGGCTCGGACGACGCGGCCGGGTCCGCGGCGCGCAGGCGGTCGACGTACTCCTGGTCGGGGTCGTGGGGACCGAGCGTGCTCATGGTGACCTCCTCGAGGTGCTCTCAGCGCGTCTGTGTCACCGGACCCGGCCCGCTTGCAGCCTCGCGGGCAGCCCAGACCTCGCGCAGCCTGGCTCGTGCCCGGGACAGCGCCGCGTCGGCGCCACCCCGGCTGATCCCGAGCACCTCGGCGAGCTCGTCGCCGCCGAGGCCCTCCCAGGCGTGCAGCAGCAGGACGCGGCGGTCCCGGGGCGACAGCGCCTCGAGCACCTCGCGCACGAGCTCGTCGCGCACCGTCAGGTCCGCCGGGTCGACGTCGTCCGGCTCCTCCGGCAGGCGCTCGACCGGGACGGGCCGCATCTTGCGGCGGTGGTTGGCCAGCACGTAGCCGGCGGTGCGGTACAGCCACGGCAGCTCGGCGCCCTCCGGTAGGTCCTCGCGTCGGCGCCAGGCCGTGACGAGGACGTCGGCGGTGAGGTCCGCGACGTCCGAAGGCGCAGCCCGGCGCGCCAGGTAGCGGTGCACGGCGGGGGCGTGGGCCTCGACGAGCTCGGTGAACCAGGCGTCATCACGCACGGGGCCTCCCGGTGGTCACGGCGTGCGGGTCACCCGGTCAGTGTGGCGGGACGGATCATTCTTGCAGTCGGCTGGCCGATCGGAGAGGTCAGCAAGGTCCCCCGTGACGGAGAGTCGTCCCATACCCCCGGGCGTCCCACCCGGCACACTGGTGCCCGGTGTCGCGGAGGGGCGTGACGCCGGGGTCGAACGGCGGGAGGGCGCCATGGCCGACGATGTCCTGCCGGGTCCTCGCGCGCCCGGCCACGGCGCGGTCGGACCCGGCCCGCCGGCGCCCGGCACGACCGGGCTGCCCGACGCGGAGCTGGCCCGCACCCTCGACCTGCTCAGCGAGGCGGTCGCCCGCTACCGCGTCGACGACCTGCGGCTGACCTACTGCAACCGGGCCTGGGCCGACCAGTTCCGACGCGAGCCGGCCGAGCTGGTCGGCACGCCGATCGACGAGCTGCTCAACGAGTCCGAGCGCGCCGGCCTGTGGGCCCAGCTCGCACGGCTCGGACCGGACACCCCGTTCCTGCGCGACCCCGAGATCCGACCCGCCTCACGCAACCCGAACCAGTGGGTCGAGTGGGCCGACCGCTATCTCCCGCTGCCCGGCGGCGCGGAGGTCCTCGCGGTGGGCCGTGACGTCACCGAACGGCACAACGCCGAGCAGCGGCTCGCGGCGAGCGAGGACCTGTTCCGCTCCCTGGCCGAGGCCGCGACCGACCTGGTCTGGCGACTGACGGCGGACCCGGCCGTCGGGCTCTCCTACGTGAGCCCGTCGGTCGAGGCCCTCACCGGGTGGCAGGCCTCGCAGGTGACCGGCGACCTCGGCCGCCTGCGGTCGGTGCTCGACGAGCACGGCAACGAGATCCTCGACCGCGCGCTGGCCGGCGAGCAGCCACCCGAGCGGTTCGACATGCGGATGCGCCGTGCGGACGGCCAGTGGGTCACCCTGGAGATGCACGTCGCACGGCTGCCGGACGGCTGGCAGGGCATCGGCCGGGACGTGACCCAGCTGCGGCGGCTCCAGCAGGAGCTGGCCGACCTCGCCCTGCGGGACCCGCTGACCGGTCTCGCCAACCGCCGGCTGCTGGAGATCCTGCTGGACGCCGCGCTGGCGCGCGTGGAGCGCAGCGGAGAACCGCTGCTGGTCAGCCTGGTCGACCTCGACGACTTCAAACGGGTCAACGACGAGCACGGGCACGCCGCCGGGGACGCGGTGCTGCGCCAGGTCGGCCAGCGGCTGCACGCGACGGTGCGCGGCGCGGACGTCGTCGCCCGCCTGGGCGGCGACGAGTTCGTGACCGTCCACGAGACCGACCACGGCGGCGCGGAGGCCATCCTGCGCAGGCTCGCCGCCGTCCTCTCCCCCGCCTACGTGCTGCCCGACGGCGCCCTGGTGAGGTGCCTGCCCAGCATCGGCAGCGCCGACTCGCGCGAGAACGCCACCGCCGAGGACCTGCTGGCCGCCGCCGACGCGGCGATGTACCGGGCCAAGCGCGAGCACCGGGCCGCCCGGGACGAGGCGCCCCCCGACCCGTGACCCGGCGCGGCCCCGGCTAGGCTCCCCGCGTGAAGCCGTTCCTGCTGCTGGGCACCCGCCCGGAGGACGCCGCCGCGGACGGCGAGCTCGACGCGGTCCTGCGGTTCGGCGGGCTCGCGCCCGACCAGCTCGTGCGCGTCCGACTCGAGGCGGCGGCGATGCCCCACCTCGAGCTCGACGCCTACTCCGGGGTCATCGTGGGCGGCAGCCCGTTCAACGCCAGCGACCCGGTCGAGACCAAGTCCGCGACGCAGCTGCGCGTCGAGGGGGAGCTGGCCGGCCTGCTCGACGAGGTCGTCGCGCGGGACTTCCCGTTCCTGGGGGCCTGCTACGGCGTCGGCACGCTGGGCGTGCACCAGGGCGGGGTCGTGGACCGGACCTTCGGCGAGGCGGTCGGGGCGGTCCCCGTGACCCTCACCTCGGCCGGCCGCGCCGACCCGCTGTTCGAGGGCCTGCCCGACACCTTCGACGCGTTCGTCGGGCACAAGGAGGCGATCCACGTGCCGCCGCCGCACGCGGTGGTGCTCGCGTCCTCGCCGGGGTGCCCGGTGCAGGCGTTCCGGGTGCAGCAGAACCTGTACGCTACCCAGTTCCACCCCGAGCTCGACGTCCCGGGCATCGTCACGCGCATCGAGGTCTACCGGCACGCGGGGTACTTCCCCGCCGAGACCACCGAGACCCTCATCGCCGAGGTGAGCCGCCAGGTCGTCTCCCACCCGCCGCTCGTGCTGGCCAGCTTCGTGCGGCGCTACGCGCGCGACTGACCGCCCCGAGCGTCGGCGCCCGGCGCGCCGCCGTGCGCCAGGCCCGGTCACCGGGCATGATCAGTCGAATGTTCGCGCTCACACCTCGATCGCAGACGGCTCATGGGTCCGCCCATCGAGCCGATGGAGGAGGCATGACCGCGACAGCCGAGCTCGCACTCGTCGCCGGGTCGCACGCCGACCCGGACGAGGAACGCGTCGCGGTGCCGTGCGCCGCGCGCCCGTCGACCGGCTTCGTGCACCTCGACGGCCCGTGCCGGTGCTTCGCAGGCGGCCCGGCTCCCGAGTTCGCCCCGTCCGTCCGGCTGGAGCGCCGGGCCGGCTGACCCCCGCGAGTCGCGGTGCGCTTGACTCGGACGGCGGTTGTTCATGACCTGCCTTGAACGGGTCTGACGTTGCTGACCTGGGAAGACGCCCTGACATGCGGCGTCGGGATGCTACTCACCGGTAACTCAGGCCTTCCCTGCTCGTGACCAGGCCGTTAGGGTGCCGGGCGTACACCCGTCCGGAGCAGTCCGCGAGGTCCGTCCGGTCCGGGGGTGTGCGCATCCAGGCACTTGCTGCCCTCGTCCTCGGGAAAGAGCGCCATGAGCCGTCGCCTCCTCGCTGCCGCCACCACCGCGGCACTCGCCCTCACGATGACCGCCGGGATCTCGACCGGCGCGGTCGCCGCATCGTCGGACGACCCACCCGTACCACCACCGAACGCCGACCTGTCCCAGCTCGAGAAGGGCGCGCAGGCGGCCGACAAGATCTCGCCGTCCCTCGCCGAGGCCGACGGCCCGGTCACCGTCTTCGTCGAGCTCGACGCCACCTCGGGCGTCGAGACCGCCGAGGCGGGCGGTAGCAAGGCCGCCGTCGAGGCTGCCGCCGACCAGGTGGAGCAGATCGCCGCGGACGTGGTGCCGGCGAGCACGGCCCGCGCGGCCGACCCGGTCGAGAAGATCGCGGTCACCACCGACCTCGTGCCGGGCGTCGTGGTGCACGGCGACGCCGCCGCACTGCGTGCCCTGGCGGCCAAGCCGCAGGTCACCTCCATCCGCGTGATGACCCCCAAGGTGCTGATGAACTCCGGCACGGACGTCTTCACCAAGGCGATGGCGGCCTGGGAGTCGACCGGGTACACCGGCAAGGACGTCACCATCGGCGTCATCGACACCGGCCTGGACTACACCCACGCCGACTTCGGCGGCCCCGGCACCCCCGAGGCCTACGCCGAGGCGTACGCCAGCAGCACGATCCCGGCCGGCCTGTACGACCCGGCCAAGTTCCTCGGCGGCTACGACTTCGCCGGGCCCACCTACGACGCGGCGGGCTCGGGCGACCAGCTGGTGCCCCACCCCGACGCCAACCCGATCGACTCGCCCGAGGGCAGCACCCCCGGCAGCAGCCACGGCTCGCACGTGGCGGGCACCGCCGCGGGCTACGGCGTGCTGGACGACGGCTCGACCTTCACCGGTGACTACGGGTCGCTGACCGACCTGTCCGGCTTCAAGATCGGCCCCGGCTCCGCACCGCAGGCGGGGATCTACGCCCTGAAGGTGTTCGGCGACCAGGTCGGCAGCACCAACCTCACGATGCAGGCGCTGGAGTGGGCCGCCGACCCGAACGACGACGGCGACTACAGCGACCACCTCGACGTCGTGAACATGTCGCTCGGCTCGGACTACGGCCCGGCCGACGACCCGGAGAACGACTTCATCGACGCGCTGACCAAGCTCGGCGTGCTCTCGGTCGTCGCCTCCGGCAACGCGTCCGACGTCGTCGACGTCGGCGGCACGCCCGGCAACGCGGCCTCCTCGCTGACGGTCGCCAACTCCGTGGGCGACTCGTTCCTGTACGACGGGGTCGACGTGACCGAGGCGCCCACCGCGGCCACCGGCCTGTACGGCGCGCAGAACACGATCGCCTACGGCGGCGCGGACGTCACCGCTCCGGTGGTGTTCGTCGGCGGCACCGTGGACGGCTGCACCGACATGTCGTCCTACACGCCGCAGATCGAGGGCAAGATCGTCTGGCTGTACTGGGACGACAACGACGCCACCCGGGCCTGCGGCTCATCCACGCGGTGGAACAACGCCGCCGCGGCCGGCGCCGCCGGCGCGATCGTGGGCTGGAGCCAGCCGGTGTTCACCTACGGCCTGACCGGCTCCGCGTCGATCCCCGGCGCGATGCTCACCGCCAAGGCGACGGCGGCCCTGCTGCCCGACATCGAGGCCGGTGGCGTCGTCATGACCATCGGCCCCGGCCTGGCGGGCACCGTCAACGAGACGAACGCGGACGCCGGCGACCTGGTCAACTCCAGCTCGTCGCGCGGCGTGCACGGGTCGCTCGGGATCGTCAAGCCCGACGTCGCCGCACCCGGCACGTCGATCTCGTCGGTCGCGTCGAGCACCGGCGACGGGCGCACCACCAAGTCCGGCACCTCGATGGCCACCCCGCACGTGACGGGCATCGCGGCGCTGGTCCGCCAGGCGCACCCGACGTGGACCGCCGAGCAGGTCAAGGCCGCGGTGATGAACACCGCGACGCACGACCTGTACCTCGACGCGGGCCAGACCGGTCCGGTCTACGCCCCCGAGCGGGTGGGCTCCGGCCGCGTCGACGCGCTCGCCGCCGTCACCGACGACGTCATCGCCTACAACACCGACAACCCGCAGCTGGTGTCGGTGACGTTCGGCGTGGTCGGCGTCGGCGACAAGACCGTGGTGCGCAAGGCCAAGGTGACCGTGAAGAACCTGGGCACCACGACCCGCACGTTCAGCACCTCGTTCGCCAAGGCGACCGGCGCCGGCGGCGCGACCATCTCGGTCTCGCCCTCGACGGTCCGGCTCCGCCCGGGCGCGTCGCGCGTGGTGACGGTGACGCTCAAGGCCGACCCGTCGTCGCTGGCCAAGGAGCTCGACCCGACGTCCTCGCCGGACAGCGGGGTCGGCGTGCCGCGTGAGTTCGTCACGACGCTCTCCGGGCGTCTGGTGCTCACCGACAAGGCCGGCGGCGAGCTGCGGGTGCCGGTCCAGGCCGCACCGCGGCTGGTCAGCGACATGTCGGCGAAGCCGCTCGCCTTCTCCGGCGACACGGCACCGCTCAGCCTGACCGGCAGCGACGCGCTGTCCGGCGGCTGGTACTCGCTGACCGCACCGATGGTGCTCGGCGCCACCAGCCCGGTCCTCCCTGACGACGCGTCGGTCGGTGTCTCGCCGTCGACGATCGCCTCGGGCGACCTGCGCTACGTCGGCTACTCCTCGAGCGCACCGCAGCTCGCGGCGGCCGGCACGGCACCGACCGACGGGTCCGCGTACGGGACGATCGGGATCGGCATCGCCACGCAGGGCGAGTGGACCTCGCTCGGCGCGCTGATGTTCCCGATCATCGACACCGACGTGGACAACGACGGGACGCCGGACTTCGAGACGATCGTCTGGAAGTACACCGCCGACGTCGACCTGACCACCGTCGAGACGTACGAGCTGGTGCCGTCCGGCGGCGGGCTCGCCCTGGGCTCGATGGTCGACCTGGACGTGGTCAACGGCATCACGGCCGACTTCCAGACCACGGTGTTCGACAACAACGTCCTGGTCGCTCCGATCAGCCTGGCGGCGATGGGGGTGACGCCGGGCATGACCCCGACGTTCACCGTCCAGACCTACTCGCCGCTGACCGAGAGCCTGATCGACCAGGCCGACCCGTTCACCGTCGACCCGTACGCCCCGCCGTACTGGTTCGAGACCGGCTTCCTGCCGCTGTGGGCCGTGGACACCCCCGGTGACTCCGTGGTGGTCCACCGCTCCGCAGACGCGGGCGACGCGAAGGTCCTCCTGCTGCACGCGCTGAACAACGCGGACAGCCGTGCCGAGGTCGTCCCGGTCGTCGAGCCGGCTCCGGTCAGGATGCACGTGTGGATGCCGTGGTTCACCACGGACCGCTGGTCGACCCCGGTGGGGGTCTCGCTGAGCTCGACGGCGCCGCCGAGCGGCACGGTCCAGATCAGCGAGGGCGACACGGTCCTGGCGACCGCGACGGTCACGACGAGGGGCAACCACGGGGTGGCGCACCTGACGCTGCCCAAGCTGTCGGCCGGAACGCACCAGCTGACGGTCAGCTACTCGGGCAACGCCGCGGTCGAGGCCGCGACGGTCACCAAGACGCTCTGGGTGGCTCACGCACGGCACTGACCCTGCCGACCAGGAGGGGCCCCGGGCGCACGTCGCCCGGGGCCCCTCCCGTGCTCAGCCGGTGCCCACCGCCACCTCGTCGGGGTGCGGGTCCTCCTCAGGAGTGCCGCAGAGCACCAGGTCGGCGCGGTCCCACGGGCGGTCCTCGGCGAGGAACTGCACCTCCTGGGCGTCCCACCGGTCCCAGAACTCCTCAGCCTCGGCGCGGTCCGGGCGCTCGGCGAGGTCGCGGACCAGCCCGCGCTCGCGGGCCAGCCGCAGGTCGGACTGCACCCAGATCGCGGCGTCGAGCATGGGCGCGAGAGACCGGCGGGTGGCGCCGACGCCCTCGACCAGGAGCACCGTCACCTCTGCGGGGACCTCGATGGCACCGGGCCGGCCGCGGGCCTGCCAGGCCGGCGGGCGCCAGCGCACGGCCCGGCCGGCCCGCACCGGATCGAGCACGTGACGGATCAGCAGGTCGTCCCAACCGAAGAACGACTCGTACCAGGCGACGTCGTCGGTGTGCACCACGGTCGCGCCGGGCAGGGCTGCCGCGAGCCGGGCCGCGACCGTGGACTTGCCGCCCGCCGACCGGCCGTCGACCCCGACCACCGCGGGGCGAGCGCCGTCCACGACGGCCACCAGGTCAGCGGCGACCTCGGCGATCGGGCGCAGCCGCCAGGGCGCAGCGCTGGGCTCTTCGGGGTACAGGGTGAGCACGGAGGGGTTCCCGGGTCGGACGACGTCAGAACTCGTCGAGGTCCAGCTCGAACCAGACGGTCTTGCCGCCCTCGTCGCGCGGCTCGATGCCCCAACGGCTGGACATCGCCTCGACGATCGCCATGCCGCGGCCGTTCACGGCGGCGAGGTCCTGGTCGAGCACGACGGGCGTGTGGTCGCCGTTGTCGCTGACCGCCACCCGGACGGTGGCGACGGTGTGCCGCACCTGGACCCCGATCGCCTGCCCTCCGGCGCCGTGCAGCACGGCGTTGGACAGCAGCTCGCTGGACAGCAGCTCGAGCACCTGGTTGGCCATCCCGCCGACGCCACGCTCCGCCGTGGTGCGCACGACCCAGTGGCGACCGACGGCGACCGACTGGCGGTGGCCGGGTAGCACCAGGCTGGCGTCGGACGCTCCGTCGGCCCCGACCGGGCCGACCCGGCCGCGCGGTGCCGCTGAGGCCTCTCCCACCAGACGCAAGGTGCGCCCCGACGAGGTACGGCGCTGTGGCTCGCCGGCCATCCAGCCCTCCTCGTGGTCACGACACGCGCGCCCGACCATCCTGCACCCCCAGGACTGGCGCACCTGCCGAGCGGCGCGCCGAACTCCCCGATTCCACCATGCGGGTGACAGGGCGCGCGCCCCCGAGAGCGGGTGAAATCCGCTTTCGTCGGGCCTCATCGGGCGCGAACGGACCACAACGGGGCCGAACGGGGCTACCCGGGGCGGTGCGCCGGCCGATGGGAGCCGCCGTGAGCCGGTGCCGGGCGGAGAAACTCAGCCCAGGTCGATCAGCCGCGGGATACCCGGCGGGGCGGCCTGGGAGAGCTCGAGGTACTTGGCCTCGGCGCGGTGCAGCCGCACGTGCTCGTCGAGCGTCCAGGTCGGGCCGTTGCGCAGCACCGTCCCGCACGAGCACTCCAGCCACACCGTGCCGTCCGCGTCCTGGCGCAGCGTCCCCACGGTGTAGTGGGTGGACCGGGCACGCGCCTTGGCGTCGCGCAGCACCGCGCTGACCGGTTCGCTCACGTCCCCCACGGACCCATGCTCAGCCGTCACGCCCCCAGTCTGGCGCACGCGTCAGCCGAGCAGGTCCAGCAGCGCCTTCTCGGCCGGCGATCCGGTGGGCACCGCGAAGCGCGCCGCGTCGTGCCCGACCCGGAGCTCGGAGACCCCGTGGTAGCCGGTGGGCACCACCTCGACCGACAGCCCGGCCGACAGGCGCATCGTCGTGCGCGCGACCGAGTGCACCGGCCGGCTGCCCCTGACCCACCAGCTCCGGCGGTGCAGGACCAGCAGCTCGACCCCGTCGGAGCAGACCACGGCGGCCTGCAGCCACATCGGCCACCACCGGTGCAGCAGCCGCCGCAGGGTCGAGGCATGGATCGGCTCCACCACCCGCCTGCCGTGCGCGGCGCGCACGGACATCGCGGGCTCCTCGCGGACCAGCTCCCGGTACTCGCTGACCAGCGCGACGTCCTGCCACAGGGCATCCAGCGCGGGCGCGGCGGCGGCCGCTTCGTCGACCGCCGGGGCGCCGCCCCGGACCTGACGGCGCAGGGCCGCGACGAACTGCCCCACGACGTCGTGCGAGGCGCCGTTGTAGCTCACCACGAGCGGCCGCTCGTCGGCGATGCGCAGCCCGAGCCTGCCGTCGAGCAGGTCCACGCTGTCCTCGATCGCGACCACCTGCTCGGCGGTCACGGCGCGGCGCCGCACCCCGTCCGCGTCGCCCGGGGCCCGGCTCAGCAGAGTGAGCGTGTCCCCGCGCAAGCACAGCAGGTGGTCGTACAGGTCCATGCGTGGGTTGGCGTCACGGCGAGCGATCCGCCTGGGGATCTTGATCACCATCGTGGCGCTCGTCGGGTCGCCCGCGAACGGGCGGAACAGTCGTGGCACCTCGTCTGCGGTGCGTACCTGATAGACCCACGGGCCGAAGGCGTCGAACTCCTCGGTCCGTTCCGGGTGACCGGTGACCTCGTTGTCGGTAGCCATACTCGACGGTACGCCCGATCTCACCGCCCCGTCACAGGATTGTCCCGAGCGCGCGGTCTGAGGTGCCTTAGCCCCGGCCGGGCCCACCCTGGTCCCCACGATCGGTCGACCTCCCGATCCGCGCCAGGGCGCCTCAGGGGCACAGTCGTCATCGAGAAGCGAGGAGACGACCATGACCATCACCACCTGGGGCCCGGCGCTGGAAGCCGAGATCACCTACCGGCAGGAGCAGGCGCGCCAGGCCTGGCCGCAGCGCCGGCGCACCCCGCGCCGAGCCCGGCAGGCCCGCCCGGGCAGCGCGCGACCGGCCGCCCCCGGGCCCGCCCTGCAGGCCGTCGAGGCACCGCCCGCGGCCACGCCGCTGCGCGCGGTCGCCGATGGTGGTGCACGTCGGAGGTCGCTGCCAGGATCGGAGGCATGGCCCGCAGCGTGACCACCGACTTCGTGGCCCGCGAGGACCAGGTCGCCGAGATCCTGGCCGACCTGGCCGAGGCGGGGCGCGGCGTGCCGCGCCTCGTGCTGCTCGGGGCCGACGCCGGGGTCGGCAAGACCAGGCTCCTGCGCCACGTCACCGAGATCGCCGAGCGCTCCGGCGCCGCCGTCCTGACCGTGCACTGCGTGGACCTGGGCGAGGTGGGGCTGCCGTACCTGCCCTTCGCCGAGGCGCTGGGCGAGCTCGCCGGCCGCGCCGCCGCGGTGGACGCCGTGATCGCGGCGCGCCCCGCTCTGGCTCGCCTGCTGCCGGGAGCTCCACCGGCCACGGCCACGCCGGGCGACGACGCCGGACGGCTGCAGCTGTTCGACGGGATCGTCGCGGCGCTGTCGGCCGCCGGTACCCCGGAGCGCCCGCTGCTGCTGGTGATCGAGGACGTGCACTGGGCCGACTCCTCGACCCGCGACGTGCTGCGCTTCCTGGCCAGCCGGCTCAGCAGCGAGCACGTGCTCGTCGTGGCCTCGTACCGCACCGACGACCTGCACCGCCGCCACCCGCTGCGCCCGCTGCTGGGCGAGCTGTGGCGCAACCCGCGCGTCCAGCGCCTGGAGCTGCCGCCGTTCACCCCGGACGAGCTGCGCCGGTTCGCCGCCGCCGTCCACGGCGGCCCGGTCCCCGAGGACCGGCTGCGCGCGGTGATGGCGCGCTCCGAGGGCAACGCCTACTTCGCGCAGGAGCTGCTCGAGGCCGCGACCACGCGCGAGCTCCCGTGGACGCTGGCGGAGGTGCTGCACACCCGCCTGGAACGGCTCGACGCCGAGGTCCAGCGCCTGGCCCGGGTCGCGGCGGTCGCCGGCCGGCGCGTGCGGGAGCCGCTGCTGCGGGCGGTGTGGGCCGGCGTCGGGCGGGCCGAGGTGTTCGACGAGCTGGTCCGCGAGGCGGTCGCGGCCCAGGTGCTCGCCGAGGGCGATGACACCGTCGAGTTCCGCCACGCCCTGCTGGCCGAGGTGGTCGACGCCGAGCTGCTGCCCGGCGAGCGCCTCGCGCTCAACCGGGCCTACCTCGAGGTGCTGCGGGACCAGCCGGACCTGTGCTCGGCGGCCGGGCTCGCCGAGCACGCGCGGCAGGCCGGGGACCTGGCCACCGCGGCCCGTGCCGCAGCCCGCGCCGCCGACGAGGCCGCGGCCCTGTTCGCGCCGGCCGAGGAGCTCGGGCACCTGGAGGAGGTGCTCAGGCTCGCGGACCTCACCGAGGACCCGCCGGTCGATCGGGCCGCGGTCGCCGCCCGGGCCGCCGGGGCGGCGCACCGTTGCGGACGGTCGGAGCGCGCGGTCGCGCTCGGGCGCGCAGCGATCGAGCTGAGCCCCGCGGCCGGTCGCGCCCGGCTGCACTCCGACCTGGCCACCTACCTGCTGCCGCAGGACCCGGTCGCGGCGCTCGCGGAGGCCGAGCGGGCCCTGGCCGAGCTGCCTGCCGGGGCCGACCCGCTCGACCGGGCGTGGGCGCTGGCCATCCACGCCCGCGTCGTCCTCAACTCCGAGCAGGGGGACTTCGACGCCGTGGCCGAGGCGAACGCCCGGCGGGCGTTCGAGCTCGCCCGCGAGGCCGACCTGCCGGCCGTCGAGGCCGACGCCGCCGCCACGCTGGCCGTGCTGGCGGTCGACGACCCCGAGGACGCTGCGCGGCTGCTGACCACCGCCGTGCAGCGGGCCCGCGACGCGGGTGACCTGACCACCGAGCAGCGCTGCTCGTACAACCTCGCCACGACGTACTACTACGCCGGCCGGCTGGACCTCGCGCAGCAGGCCCTGGACGACGGGCTGGCCAGGGCCCGCGCGGCCGGGCTGCTGTGGAGCGAGTTCGGGCTCGCCCAGCAGTTCTTCGACCGCCTGGTGCGGTTCGCCGCCGGTGACCTGTCGCCCGTCGGGCCGCCGTCCGGCGCCGGGAGCGTGGCCCAGGGGCGTGCCCTGGCGCTCGTCGACCTGTACGCGGCCGCGGCTCGCGGCGAGGACGACGTGCTGGCCGCAGCGGCGTCGTTCGACGACATGTGGGAGGCCGACGGGCAGTTCGCCCTCATCGCCGGCGGCGTGCGGGCCGACGCCCTGACCTGGGCGGGACGACCTCAGGAGGCGGTCGCGGAGGCCGAGCGCGCCCTGGAGCACCTCTGGCGCACCTGGGACGACTACTTCCTCGGCGGGATCTGGCTGGTCGCCCTGGCCCTCGCCGCCCTCGCGGACGACGCGGCACGCGGGCGACTGACCGGTGTCGACGAGGCGCTGGCGGTGCGGCACGGCGACGGCCTGCTGGCTCGGGCGAGGAGCACCGCCGAGCGTGGCCGCCCGAGGGGTGGCCGGCTCGGGCCGGAGGGTGTCGCGTGGCTCGCCCGGGCGGCGGCCGAGCACGCCCGGCTGGTCGGGGACAGCGGCCCGGAGCCGTGGCGCGCGGCCACCGAGGCGTTCGGCTACGGGTACCGGTACGAGGAGGCGCGCAGCCGGTGGCGCTGGGCCGAGGCGCTGCTGGGCGCCGGCGACCGGGACGGCGCAGGCCACCAGCTGCGGCTGGCCGCCAGAGCGGCCGAGCAGATGGGCGCCGGACCGCTGCACCGGGCGTGCCTGGAGCTCGCCCGGCGCGGGCGCCTCGAGCTGCCCGGTGCCGGCCACCCGACGACCGACCTGCTGACCGCCCGCGAGGCGGAGGTCCTGGCCCTGGTCGCCGAGGGGCTGAGCAACCGGCAGATCGGGGAGCGGCTGTTCATCAGCGGCAAGACGGTCAGCGTGCACGTGTCCAACCTGCTGGCCAAGCTCGGCGTCGCCGGCCGGACCGAGGCCGTCGCGGTCGCCCACCGCCGCGGGCTGCTGGGCACTGCGCCCGGCGCCGACCCGAGCGCGGCCGGGCAGGAGGACCGCACGCCGGACGCCCGACGGGCACGGCGGGCGACGGCCCCCTAGCGTGTGCCCATGGCAGCGCCGGCGGTGGAGCTGGACGTGCGCGGCCGGACCGTGCGCGTGTCCAGCCCGGACCGGGTCGTGCTCCCGGGACTCGGGCTGACCAAGCTCGACGTCGTGGAGTACTTCGTCGCGGTCGGCGACGGGATCCTCGGCGCGCTGCGCGAGCGCCCCACGACGCTGGAGCGCTGGCCCAAGGGCTGGTTCGACGGGGCACGGCTGTCCACCCGGGTGGACTCCTCGGGCGACGGCTTCTACCAGAAGCGGGTGCCACGCGGGGCGCCGGACTGGGTGAGCACGGCACGCATCGCGTTCCCCAGCGGCCGGTTCGCCGACGAGATCTGCCCGACCGAGCTCGCCGTCGTCGCGTGGGCCGCGAACCTGGGCACCCTGACGTTCCATCCGTGGCCGGTGACCGCCGCCGACACCGAGGCGCCCGACCAGCTGCGGATCGACCTGGACCCCCAACCCGGCACCGACTTCTCCGATGCCGTCCGGGTCGCCCCGCACGCCCGCGAGCTGCTGCACGAGCTGGGCCTGGATTGCTGGCCCAAGACCTCCGGCGGGCGCGGCCTGCACGTGTTCGTGCCCATCGAGCCTCGCTGGACCTTCACCCAGGCCAGGCGCGCGACGATCGCGTTCGGCCGCGAGCTCGAGCGGCGCCTGCCCGGCCAGGTGACCACGCGCTGGTGGAAGGAGGAGCGCGGGCAGACGATCTTCGTGGACTACAACCAGATGGCCAGGGACCGCACGATCGCCTCGGCGTACTCGATCCGGGCGAACGCCCGCGGCACGGTGTCCACACCGCTGCGCTGGGACGAGCTCGACGACGTGGCCCCTGACGACTTCACCCCGGCCACCGTGCCGGCGCGGCTGGCCGAGCACGGCGACCTGTTCGCCCCGCTCGAGGCGGGCGCCGGCCCGCGCTACTCCCTGCGGCCGCTGCTCGAGCTCGCCGACCGCGACGAGCGCGACCACGGCCTGGGCGACCTGCCCTACCCGCCGGAGTACCCGAAGATGCCGGGCGAGCCCAAGAGGGTCCAACCGAGCCGCGCTAGGCCATCTACCAGCGAAAACACCGACTAACGTGCCGTGGCGCTTCGTAGCATAGCGCTTGCTGTCCTGATAACCTAGCCCCGTGCCGACAGACCTTCGCGACCTGGGCGCATCCTTCGCCCGCTACCTGCGCGCCGAGCGCAAGTCCCCCGCGACGCTGCGGCTGTACGGCCAGAGCGTGGAGTTCTATGCCCGCTGGCTCGAGGACCACGGCAAGCCCGCCACGGCCGACCATCTGAGCCGCCGCGAGATCGTCGACTGGCTCGCCGACCTCAACGACACCCACGAGGCGACCACCGTGCGCACCCGCTACCGCGGCCTGCACCGGTTCTGCGGCTGGCTCGTGGCCGAGGACGAGATACCCACCAACCCGATGACCGGCGTCGACCTGCCCCGGACCAAGGACCGCCCGGTGCCGGTGCTCACCGACGCCGAGCTCGCCGCGCTGGTCAAGGTCTGTGCAGGCAAGGACTTCGCCGACCGTCGCGACATGGCGATCATCCGGGTGCTGCTCGACTGCGGGGTGCGCGTGTCCGAGCTGTGCGGCCTATCCGCGATGACAGCGAAGGACCTGGATGCCGGGATGCTCCTGGTGCGCGGCAAAGGCGACAAGGTCCGCCCGGTGTACTTCGGCGCCCGCACCGCCCAGGCGCTCGACCGCTACGTGCGCGTGCGCGCCACGTCCCGGTGGTCGCACCTCGACGCCCTGTTCCTGTCCCAGCGCGGTGCCATGACCACCGACGGCGTGCGCGACGTCATCCGCAAGCGCGGCGAGGCCGCGGGGATCACGGACCTGCACCCGCACCGCTTCCGGCACACCTTCGCCCACGACTTCCTCATGGCCGGCGGCCAGGAGCGCGACCTCAAGCGCCTGGCCGGGTGGTCCTCCGACACGATGCTCGAGCGCTACGGCGCGAGCGCGGCCGACGCGAGGGCCCGGGCGGCGGCCGAACGGATGCGACGGGGGGACCGGGTCTGACATGGCCGTGGCCGGCTGGTCCCAGCCCGACATGCTCATGCGCTACACCCGTGCTCGGACGTCGGAGCGCCCAGCGGCCGAGGCGCGCGAGCTCAACCTGGGGGACCTGCGATGCCTGATCCCCTGACGCCGGAGCAACTCGAGGCCCTCTTCGCGTCTGGCCCGACGCTTCGCCTCGAACGCGAGCTGAGCGATGAGGAGGTCGCCGAGTTCCGGCTGCGGTTCCACCCGCAGATGGACGCGGCACAGCAGGTGGCAGCCGACATCACCACCGCGGAGAACCTGGGGAAGGCCCTCCTGAGTCGCGGCATAGTCGGCCCGCCGAAGGGTGGTGCCTGGGTCCGCGTCCTCTGCGGAGATTGCCGAGGCGAGACCATCGCGCACGTGACGATCAGCAGCGGGCGACCGGTCCTCTGGGTGAGGCAGAGCGACTCCGGAGGTCGACGTTCGTTCGCGGATCCTCCGGCCGCAGCGACCCCGATGGTCGCGTGGGGCGACCGGGCAACGTGTCGCCGGGGGCACCAGTACGACCTCCCCTACGCAGCGCTCCTGAATGTCGTGGCAGATGGCGGTGGCCGACACGCCGTCGTCATCATGCGTCACGATGGGACAGGCGGTGTGCGATACCGTTAACGCAGAACGCTTGAGCGCCTAGCGCCAGATGTCGAGGAACCGCGTCTCGACACCGGAGTGAGCAACCGGACTGACCACGGAGGTCCGTCCGCATGCCCGCACCGACGTCGAATGAACGTCGCCTCTCAGCGCAGATCGCCGCCCACACGTCCTGGGCACTCACCCCCGACCGATCCGCCCGCACCGCACCCGCTCGGGCCGCCCTCATGGCGACGTTCGAGCGCCAGGTCGACCCGGACGGCATCCTGTCGCCCGACGAACGCGCGCGGCGCGCGGAGCACGCCCGCAAGGCACACTTCCAGCGCCTCGCGCTCAAGTCCGCCCGCGCACGACGGAAGTCCAAGGCGCTCGCGGCTGAGAGCGAGGCCGCTGACGCCGAGCTGCGACGCCTCTCCGGGGGTGCCGCGTGAGCGACCCCAGACAGCGAGAAGGGCGCCCCCCCGCAGGAGCGCCCGACTCAGCAGATCAGGTGACGACCCGGATCGCTTCCACGGTACGGCCGACCGGTGGCCGCAGGGTAGCGACGCTCCCGCCCGATCTCCGCGAGCTCTATCCCGATCCCGCCATCTACCGGACCCTGCCGACCACCTACGGCTTGACCTGGTCGGAGTTCGTCGCCGAGGTCCGCCGGCGCAAGGCCGAGGGATGGGCCGCGTGGGAGCTGGCCAAGCGCTTCTCCCGCGAGGCGGTGAGCCCGTGAGCGCCGACTTCGTCAACGACACCGCCGAGTGGTGCGACGCGCACACCCTGGCCCGGACCGAGTGCGGGTGTCCGTGGGGCGATGCCCCGGCCAGCGTCCACCATGGGCAGGCACGGATGGCCTACCGGCTCGCGGCGAGCCACGGTCACCGGCTGATGTTCGTTCACGGCATCGGGTGGTTCGTCTGGGATGGCCGCCGCTGGCGCGAGGACGACCGCGGGGAGGCCACGCGCGCAGTGCTCGCCGAGCTGAGATCCGCTCTGGCTGAGTCGCTGGACGACCGCGACCTGCGGGCCGACGTGCGCAAGTGCGAGTCCGCCGCAGGTGTGGCCGGTGTCCTCGAGCTCGCAGCTGCCCTCGAGCCGTTCGCGGCAACCGTGGACGACCTGGACGCCGACGCGTACCTGCTCAACTGCGCGAACGGGACGCTCGACCTGCAAACGATGGTCCTGCGGCCGCACGACCCAGCCGACCGGATCACGAAGGTGACCGGCGCCGCCTACGACCCCGACGCCGCAGGGCCGACCTGGGACGCGTTCCTGGCCCGTGTGCTGCCGGACGAGGCTGTGCGCGCCTTCCTGGGCCGCTACGTGGGCGTGGGCCTTGCTGGGCGCGTCCTTGAGCACGTCCTGGCGATCCTGACCGGGACCGGCCGCAACGGCAAGGGCGTGTTCGACCGTGCCGTGGCCGCGGCCCTGGGGGACTACGCCTCGACCGCTGAGCCCGACCTGTTCATGGCCCGCGAGGGCGCACACCCCACCGGTGAGATGGACCTTCGCGGCATCCGGTGGGTCGTGGTCTCCGAGTCCGACCAAGGACGCCGTCTCGCCGAAGCCACCGTCAAGAGACTGACCGGCGGGGATCGCATCCGGGCCCGGCGCATGCGACAGGACTTCGTCGAGTTCGCCCCGTCGCACACCCCGGCCCTGGTCACCAACCACCTTCCGCGGGTCTCCGGCGACGACCCGGCGCTGTGGGCACGGTTGCGCGTCGTGCCGTTCGACGTCGTGATCCCCAAGGCCGAGCAGGACACCCACCTGGGCGAGAAGCTCGAGCTCGAGGCCGACGCCATCCTGTCGTGGGCCATCGCAGGGTGGGCCGACTACCACGCCAACGGACTCGCTGAGCCCTCAGCCGTGGTCAAGGCCACCGAGCGCTACCAGGCCGACTCCGACGCCATCGGACGGTTCCTCGCCGAGTGCTGCCTGATCAACCCGAACATGCGTGTGACGGTCGCTGAGCTGTTCGACCGCTGGACCCGCTGGGCCGCCGAGGACGGCACCGACCCGCTCAACAAGCGCGCGTTCGGCGAGGCGATCGACGGGCGCGGCTATCCGGCCACAAAGAGCACGGGTGGCCTGCGCGTCCGCAAGGGCATAGGACTCGCGGCCGACGACAACGACGAAGTGGGGTCGTCATGGTGAGCCGACCCACAAGTGGCGCAAGTGGCGTAGTTCCAGGTTCGCCCTACGCGCGGCCGGGTGAGAAGAGATACAGAAGTCGCGCCACTCGCGCCACTCGGAAGCCGAAGCGGGTCTCTGACCAGGAGTTTCACCTCTGGCCGAACCTCGCGTTCAAGTGCGAGCTCTGCGGCTGGCCCATCGACAAGGTGACCTATCCGCGCCATCCGACGTGCGAGGCGACGTCATGACCGCCGACCGCCACGAGGCCCGCGCCGAGTTGTTGGCCTACCTCGAGCAGCTGGCCGACAACGGCGCCCGGGTGCCCTGCCGTGAGGTCCCGGTGCCTGAGCGCGGCATCTGGACGTCCGACGACCACGAGGCCCAGGATCTCGCAGCGCGGTTGTGCGTCGGATGCGCTGGTGTCATCGCGTGCCAGGCCTACGGGCTCGCGTGGCCCAAGGAGGCCGGCGTCTACGGCGCCATGACCGAGCACGAGCGGCGCAAGGCCGCAGAGACCAAGGAGACAGCAGCGTGACCACCCAGACCACCACGAGCGTCCACCGCCCGGGCTGCCAACGGCCGGGCTGGACCGTCGAGCACTCCCGTGCCGTGCACGGAATCGCCATCGCGCGCTGCCTCGGATGCGGCGCTGTCGAGCTGCGCAAGACCGAGCAGGAGGAGACCCGATGAGCCTGACGCCCGCCGATGAGGCCGCCCGCGATGCGCTGCTCGAGGTGTCCGACGCCCTCGCGAGGGTGTCGGCCGCGCTACCGCCCGCCGTGCGGCCCGCACCCACGCGCCAGGAGGGGGAACCTCGCAACGTCGCCATGCTCGCGCTCCACCTGGCCGTGGCGACGTTCCAGCGACAGGCGCCAGCCGAGATCTGGAAGCGCCACGCCGGCGCGGACGAGCCGATCTACCGGATCGCGCACCAGTACGTGACGTACCTCGCCCGGCGCTTCGAGACCGACGTCGAGGTGGCCCATGCCAACGTTCCGGGTCTGATGTGGGTACTGCACCCACCCCACCGGCAGCTCATGGCCAAGGACACGCACGCAGATCGCACCTGGTGGGCAGATCGGTTCAGGGAGCACCCCTACCTCAACGAGGCCCAGCCCGCAGCGCGTCCTCGCGGCTTCCTGACGCTCTACCGCGGCGCCACCCCGGATCGCCGCGACGGGCTCACGTGGACACCGTCCCTGCTGCTCGCCTCGCGCTACGGCCCGACGTGGGTCGCGCGCGTGCCCGGTGACGCGCTCCTGTGCTCCTACACGGACCTGCACACCGCCCTGCCCGCCCACGTGATCGCGCCGGAGTACCTGGCCGACGTCGCGCCCGTGGACGTCCGTGGTGACCTGCTGAGCCCATCACGCCGCAGACCTCACCGCCCCTCCTCTCCGTCCCGTCACCGATGAGCGCACTGCGGGCCTCACGCGAGGCGGCGAGATACCGGGCCCAGCTGCGTCGTGCCGAGTCCTACATCGCCGAGCTGAACACGTTCGCGGTGCGGGTGCTGCTCGACGGCAGACTGGCCGACCCGGACGACTTCCACGCCTTCATCGGCATGGACGCGGTCACCACCGCTGAGGGGCGGCTCGACTTCCGCGAGTTCGAGCTCCAGGTCGAGGATCTGGTGCGTCGCAAACCCCACCTGTCGGCCTCACGCGGTAGTCTCGGAGAGCCGGATAGGGAAGCGCCAGCGGCGTCCGATCCGAGCACGTCACCTCCAGCGGAGGACGCGCACCAGGCCAGCGGCCCGCGCGCTATCTCACATCCGCAGGAGGAGTCATGACGCAGCACCCCACCCAGGCCGAGCGCAGCGAGCACGCCGAGAGCGCCCAGCGGGTCGTCGTCAGGCACCGGGGTCGGGACTACCCGATGACCCGGGCCGCCTACGGTCGCCTGCTCGACCGTGCCGCCGCAAGGGTCAAGGGCGGCACGAGCACGAGCCTGAGCACCGCCGAGCGGACGCTCGTGGCCAAGGCCGGATGGGACGAGCCGCCGCCTGAGCGCGCGCATGCCCCGCTAGCCACCGCGGACGAGCTGATGGCCCGGGCCGGGTGGACCGACTGATGGCCGACTACCTGCCCAAGTTCAAGCCCGGCCAGGCCGTGACGTTCTCCGCGTCCGCCGCAGTGACGGGCGGCCGTGAGGTCGTCGTGACCGGCGACCGCACCGTGGGCCCGGCGGGCGACGACGAGCTCGCGATCGGCACCGCTGGCTTCGACGCCGCGATCGGCGAGGACGTCACGGTCTTCCTCCGCGGCAACGGGGTACACCCGCTCATCGCCGCCGGTGCGATCGCCGCCGGTGACCGGGTCATCACCGCGATCGCCGGGAAGGTCGCCACCATCGGCGCCGGGACGAAGCCCATCGGGATCGCCCTCACCACCGCCGCCGACCTGGACGTCGTCGACGTCCTCTACATCTGATCCGGAGGCGAGAGGGCATGGACCACTACGTCTTCGGCACACGGGCCCGCTACGTCGTCACCGCGAAGTGCGTGGTCGCCGTGGGTGCCACCGGCGGGCAGGAGCACGTCTACCGGGGCCAGCCGCTGCCCACCGGCACCCGCCGCGGGCAGATCGAACACCTGCTCACACTCGGCCTGATCAAGGAGGCTCCCGATGACGACGCCTGAGTGGAACCCCAACCCGTTCCACCCCGGACCGACCGGTGCCCGGCTCGCCGAGATGAGGGCGGCGCTCGACGCGCTGGGCGCTCCCGCACCCGAGCCGCTCGTGCGTGGAGAGCGGCTGCTCACCATCGCCGCGGAGTTCGTCGCCGAGAAGCCGACCCCACTCCTCGAGCTCGCCGAGGCCGACGTGCGGGACGACATCGTGATGCGGTCGATCCGCCGACACAAGGCGCCCGACGGCTTCAACACGGGCCGGAGCGCGGGCCTGGACAGCGGGCTCATCACCTTCGAGTCCCAGCTCGTGAGCGAAGTGCAGGCCGCCTGCCTGCCGCTGATCGACGACATCATCGCCGGACAGCGCGAGGAGTTCGACAAGCCCGCCGCCGCGCTGGTGACCGCCGCCCGCGAGTACGGGTTCACGATGCGCACCACCAGCGACGACGTGATCGACTTCGCCGACGAGGCCGCCTCAGCGGCATGGCGAGCCACCCGACCTGCCTGGGCCAAGCTGGACCGCTACCACACCGCTCTGAGACGGCTGCTGCGGGCCTTCGAGGTCGAGACCGCCACCGCCAGCCCCGAGCCACCAGACCTCAGCGTGTACTTCGCCGCCGCCGGCAACTGGAGCGACGACGGTGCGCACTACCTCGAGCACCGCACCGACGCCGGTGTCGACTGGTTCGCGCTGGCCGCGGGCGGGCTCCGGCTCAACACCCCCAGCGAGGTCGCCGACATGCGCCAGGCGAAGGCCTCATGACCTGCGACGCCCGGTTGGGGCTCCTCCCCTTGGTTGCCGGGCGTCGCAGCCTGAGAGCGGCTCGGGCGAGCACATGACGCTCTCAGGCAACGCGGCGGCTCCGACGGGTGGAAACGTCGGAGCTGCCGCCACCCATGAAAAATGTCGCCTGAGGGCTCCGGGGGGACGACCCTTCGGGGGGCGCGTCCTCTCCCTCCTGGGTCGCGACAGGGTCGCGCGCGCGCGAGGGACGAACCCGGGGGGAGGGAGCCGGGCGATGACGGCCAGGCCTGAGGGGTCGCTCTCGGAGGCGCTTGAGGGCTCGATCGCGGCCGCTACGCACCTCACGACCCGCGACGCAGCCGCTGTGGCCGCAGCCCGCGCCCTCGCGGCCAAGATCGACGCCTGGGACGTGATCGTCAGGTGGGCACAGGATGACGCCGCACAGACCGGCGCCCGGCCGAGGATCCCCGCGCACGACAACATCTCGCTCGGCTCGTTCCTGAAGTACCTCGAGGCGCTACAGATCGTCCCCCCGGCCGAGCACCGCAAGCCCGGGCCGGCCTCGACCGCGTCCGATTCGCAACGGCAGATCAACGAGATGCGCCAGCAGATCGCCAGGGGCGCTCTGACCCTGGTGCCGGACGCAAGTCAGGAGCAACGGCCCCGGTGACCGGCACTCCGGCGTGATGCGCCGACGCCCGCCGACGCATCGCCGGGATCGTGGCCCGCGTAGGCTAGGCGTAGGACAACCGGACACCGATCGGCCGCCCGACACGGGAGAAGCGTGCTCACACCAGGCAACATGCGCAGGCGCCCCGGGGCAGGATCCTCAGGTGACCAGCGGGCACGGGGACTCACTGCGCTACTGGCGCTCGCCCTGGTGGCCGGATGCGGCAGCACGAGTGAGGCTCCGCCGCCGACACAGACCCCGGCGGCCATGGCCTCGGCACCCACGACGAGCCCGACGGCCGTACCTGACCTGGCTGGGCTGCTCGGCGCCGACGCAGCGATGCAGCTAGCTGACGCCGGAATGACCGTCACCTTCATCGCGATGTCCGACGGTGCCGAGCTAGCCGCCACTGACGCCGCGACCCGTCCTGTCATCCGGACCTACCCGACGGCCGGTGACGACGTGCACTCCAATCGTGCCGTCTCCGTGTTCGTCGGCGCGGATGATCAGCCATCGCCGACGCCCACACCGACGGTGAGCGCACCCACTGCGGGCTTCGATCTGTCGACCGACACAGGGCTGTGTGCCGCGGACGCCGAGATGACCAACCTTGAGCTGAATGACGCCATCGCACCGCTGCTCGGCTACTCGCCCACGCGACGCAACCGGACCGTCGAGCAGGACGATGCAATCCGCGCGTACAAGAATGCTGCCTTCGCGAGGGCATGCCCAGAGCGAGCGTCGTGACCGCCAGCCTGTTCCCCTGAGCCGTGATACTCGACGCTGCCCCCACCCATTGGGCAGGGGCAGCGCTTCGTCGTGTGTCAGCGGACCCAGGAGCAGCCGCCGCAGGTCTCGCCGCCCTCGTCGCGCTCGATGAACCAACGCGATCCCCGCGGGTCGGTGACCATCGTCGCGATCTTCTCGAGCGTCTCAGCGAGCCCTTCCGCGCCGCTGTAGGTGGTGACCTCGAACCGGTCCGGGTCGGAGAACCACCTCACGTCGGCAATGCGCGCCTGTCCCCGGCTGTCGTTCTCCGCGCCGCGCTCCTCGACGTCCACGCCCCACGAGCGCAGGAGGGCGATCTGATCGGGGACGCTGAGCCGCGTCCGCCTCTGGTTCATCTGCTCCCGGTAGTCAGCGACTGAGGCGTCGACCACGGTGGCGTGCTTGGTCTCTTGCCCGCAGACCTCACACGGCAGGTTGCGCTCGGCACCCGAGGCACGGGCAGGACGGGGGAGCGCCTTGAGGTTGCCGCACTCGCAGCACAGGGCCTGCCCGCCCTTCCGCTGCGTCTGGACGTTGCCGCTTCGCCTCGCCGCCATCACAACCCCGCCTCTCGCGCGAACGCGCTCGGGCTCATCCCGAACGACTGAGCCAGCGCCAGGAGCTCGGGGATGTAGATCGGCCGCTGGCCGCGCAGCTTGGCCCGCAGCGTGTCCGGCAGCATGCCGGCGGCCCGGGCAACCTGGGCGACCGGGCGGCCGTCCCTGGTGACGTACTCGAGGATGGCTGCGGACGTGCTGCGACGGTACGTCGCGTCGGTGGTCGTGGTGCTCATCGTGGATTCCTCCCGGATCTCTCCTGATAACTGGCGCCACAGCGCTCCACCGTGACCAGCGTTTCCGCAGGTGAGCACAGCGCTCACGAGGTCGGCACCCCGAAGATGCCGGGCGAGCCCAAGAGGGTCCAACCGAGCCGCGACGCGGAGCGCGAGCGCTGAGCGCGTCCCACGGCGGGCGTGACGCTGCGACGATGGGTCGCATGGGGGCGGATCCGGAGTTCCTCGGCACGACGGTGCCCCTGCCGAGCGTCGCGGCCGCAGTGGTCGAGCTCCCGGCCACCCACCACACCGTCCTGCTGCGGCCCGATCGCCGGCTGGCCGCGGCGGCCGTCGTCGACATCGACGGGGCGACGCTGGTCGACGTGCCGCGCGAGGGCGCGCGGTGGCACCTGGACCCGCGGGTGCCGGCCGAGCAGCAGACCGGTGCCGCGGTGTACGCCGACAACCCCCTGGACCGTGGCCACCTGGTGCGGCGCCGCGACCCCTGCTGGGGCGAGCCCGCGGTGGCCGCACTCGCCTCGCGGCAGACCTTCAGCTACGCCAACGCCGCCCCGCAGGTGGCGGTGTTCAACCAGAGCAAGGACCTGTGGCTGGGGCTGGAGGACTACGTGCTGGGCGCGGCCGACGCCGCCGGGGCGCGGCTGACCGTCCTGACCGGTCCGGTGCTCGCCGACGACGACCCGGGGTACCGGGGCTGCCGGCTGCCACGCGCCTTCTGGAAGGTCGCGGCGTGGACCGGCGCGGACGGCTCGCTGGCCGCCACCGGGTACCTGCTGGACCAGAGCGCGCTGCTGGACGCCGTGCTCGGCAGCGCGGCGTCCGCAGTGGAGCCGGACCTCGGCGGCTACCGGACCTACCAGGTGCCCGTCGGCCGCCTCGCCGACCTGACAGGGCTCGACCTGGGCCCGCTCGTCGCGGCCGACCGTCTGCCCGCCGCGCGGGCAGCCGCGGCGGTCGCGCGCACCGGCTACGGCGTCGAGCTCAGCGGCTACGCGGACGTCGTGCTCGGCGGCTGACCGCCGACCTTGGCCGGCACGCCGCGGCGGGCCAGCCTCCGCAGGGCCAGCAGCTGGCGCAGGAAGAGGACGCCCTGGCGCATCGTCGCCTTGGAGACCCCGGCGTAGCGCCGGCCGAAGGTGAACGGCACCTCTGCGACCGCCAGGTCGTGGGTGGCCAGGATCTCCAGCAGGATCTTGAAGCCGGACGGGTCGAGGCGCTCGAGGTTGAGGCGATCGGCACGCACCGCGAAGAAGCCGGTCATCGGGTCGGAGCAGTCCGCGAGCGCCCGAGGCAGGGTCGCGCGCGACAGCGCCGTCGCCGACGTCGAGACCAGACGGCGGACCGCCGACGACAGGCCCCCGGCGTTCCCTTCGGGGACGTACCTCGAGGCCACCGCGATGTCCGCGCCCGCCTCGATCCTGCCGATCAGCGTCGGCACCACGTCGGGCGGGTGCTGCAGGTCGCCGTCCATCACCACGACGACCGTCCCGCGAGCGCGCCGCAGCCCCTCGACCACCGCGCCGGAGAGCCCGCCGACGCCTCGGTCCCGGTGGTGGACGGCCAGCGGGAGCCCTGCCCCGGCAGCGACCCCCCGCACCACGTCGGGGGTGTCGTCGGTGGAGTCGTCCACGTAGAGCACGTCGGCATCGATGCCGTCGAGGGCCGCCTCCAGGCCGCGCACCAGCGGCTCGACGTTGCCTGACTCGTTGAAGGAGGGGACCAGGACAGTGACGAGCACTCGCACTCCTTCGGCGTAGTGCCGCGGGGACCGCGGCCATCGCGACGATACCCGAGCGTCACCCACCGCTCAGCACGAAGTCGCAGGCGTCCGCGCCGGCGCTCGGGACGTCGGTGGCGAGCACCCGCGCAGCGGCCGCGCGGCCCGCGTTCCACGAGACCCAGCCGTCGTCGGCGGGCGGGTCGGACGCGGCGAGCTGGAGCAGGCAGGAGCGCAACGGCTCGTCCACCGTGGCCGCGGCGGGCACCGCGTCCGCGGACAGCCCGGACAGGTAGTCCACGTCCAGCGGAGCCTGCGCCGCCGCGTCGAAGCGCACGATGAGCGCGTCCGGGTTGGCGAGCACCAGAGCCACCACCCCGACCACCACCGCGTGCACCGCGGCCCTGGGCAACCAGCCCGCCCGCCAGCGCACGCCCGCCACCAGGACCAGGACCAGCAGCACACCCAGCACGACCTCGGCGACCAGCACCAGCAGACGCAGCCGGGTGAGACCGAACGCGTCGACGTACAGCGTCATCCGGCGCAGCGCGGAGGCGACCACGCCCAGCGTCCCGACGCAGAGCACACCCAGTGCCGCGCCGGTCAGCCGACGCTCGGCGGGGGTCTGCCGGGGTGCGCGGCGGGCGGCGACCGCGACCACCACCAGGGTCAGCGCGGTGGCGACCACCAGCTGTCCGAAGCCGGCGCGGGCGTACTGCGCGTAGGTCAGCCCGGTCGTGGCCAGCACGTGCGCGTGGCCGTCGAGCAGTCCGCCCACCTGCACCGCGAGGAAGGCCGCCACCACCAGGTCCAGGGCCACGACCGGCGCGAGCCAGTCGGCGAGCCGCGCCCGCGCGGCAGCGGTCGGCCCGGGCCATGCGGGGGGCGCCACGGCCAGGTGCGCGGCAGCGAGCGCGGCCAGGCCCACCATGGCTCCGACCACGAGGTTCGCCGGGAGCCGGCCCAGGTCCGGCCGCGGCAGGTACGCGGCGAACACCGCGTCGGCGCTGGCGAACAGCGCCCCGAACACCACCACGACCACGAGCGTCAGGGCCGCGGACCTCAGCACCCGCAGCACCACCTCACGACGCAGCCCGACGGCCCGTCGCGCGAGCCGGGTGGTGCCCGGCAGCAGCCGCAGGCCGCCGAGCACCGCCGCCACGGGGGCCAGCAGCACGGCCCGCGTGTGCCGCGCCCCGGTGACCGCGACCAGCATCGCCGCGACGCCGGTCGTCGCGGCGATGCCGACCACCCACGTGGCGTCGCGGAGCGCGACCGTGGCCAGCAGCGCGACCGCGAGGGTCGCGGTGGTCAGGTCGCCCCAGGCCCGGCGCCGTACCAGCACCCCGGCCGCCGGGATCCAGGCGGCCAGCGCCACCAGTGCCGCGCCCAGACCCGGACGGTGGCCGACCAGCAGCGCACCGCCCACGACGCCGGCGACCGCGCCGCCGGCCAGGGCCGCCCGCGGCAGAGGGCGGCTGCCGTCGCGCCAGACCTGGGTGGCCGCGACCTGCCACGGGCCGGGCGGGCGGGGCCCCCAGGCGGCCGGCGCCGGCCGCCTGGGCGGCGACCAGGCTCCCGGGGCCGGGGCCGGTGGTGGGGGTGGCGGCGGGGACGCGGCGGACATGCCCTCACGCTAGGAACCGGGCGGGCCCGCTGTCTGCGGACCTGCGCGAGGGCCTCGGGACGATCATGTGCAGGTGCCACCACACCTGTGGGCGATCTGTGCGCGGCGTGAGAGGTCCGTGCACGTGGCCACACCGCCCTACCATGGTGCGCCAGTGGACCTGCGTGGTGAGGCGGAGGCGCCGTGCGCCGGGTGTTCGTGCTCGTGGGGGTGGCGCTCCTCGCCGTCGGCGTGGGGCTGGCCGCCGCCTCCTCGCTCACCGTGACGGGTCGCGGCATCACGGCGACGTCCGCGACGCATCCCTGCCCGGGCGGCGCGAGCGCGGTCGCGGCCGCCGGGACGGTGACGGTCACGCTCGCGTCCACCGCGTGCGACGGGATGCCCGTGCAGCTCACCACGCTGACGTCCTCGGGCAGCGCGGTGGCCTCCGGCTCGGCGACGGTCTCGGGCGCGGTCGCCACCGTCCCGGTCACCACGTCCGGCGCGACCTCGGCGGTCGCGACGGTCGCCGGGTGGCCGCTCGCTGTCGCCTACGCGGCGCCCACCCCGGGCCCCGTCTACCCCGCGAACCCGGACACCACCCTGACCGAGGTGACGTGGGACCTGGTGTCGAACAACCCGACGCAGGCCTGCTTCCACGGCACCGTGACCACGACCTCCTCCGTCCCTGTGGTGTGGGGCCTGACGATCGACCTGTCCCAGCCCCCGTTCAACGGGGCGAGCCACCACACCCTCCAGCTCGCCGGCAGCGACGGCTGGCGGTACCGGATCGCGCCCAACCAGCCCTCCCCCGGCTTCGCGGGGGTCGAGGGCACCAACAACGGCGGTCGGCGGACCATCGTCGCGGGGCAGTCCTACCGGGTCGAGGTGTGCGACTGGTCGCTGCCGGCCGGCGTGGACACCCCGTCGGCGTACACCGTGCAGACCGCACCGAGCGCGACGCAGTGGACCACCACGTGGGCCTGCCTCGACACGACCGTGACCGGCAACGGCACGTCCCAGTTCTACGTCGGCTGGACCGCCCAGGTCGACATGGCCCCGGCGATCGCGCGGCTCGCCGAGGGCGGCGGCGTGCGCGACGCGTGGACCTACGGCGTGACCGAGTGGATGGTCGCCCGGACCCAGACGAGTCCCACGACCTTCACCGTGACGTCCACCGCCCCGTCGACGATCGCCGGGACGCAGTCGTTCACCTTCACCACCTGCGCCGTCGACTACTGAGCGCACCACGCCCCGCAGCGCCGGGCCACGCACTCCGGACCTTCGGCCCTGGCGGCCGGTCGCCGAGCCACCTGTGCAGGGACCTTGGCCTCTCGCCCCCGATCATGCCCGGCGCGACTCTGGAGCCATCGGAACCCGGAGGGAGCCGATCATGAAGAAGTGGCGGGACCTCACCCCTCGCAGTCGCACGGCGCTCCTCGTCGCCGCGGCCATCGAGCTCTCGATGGCGGCGACCGCCTGGGCCGACCTGGCCGTCCGACCGGCCACGCACCTCAAGGGCACCAAGCGCTTGTGGGCCGCGCTGATCGGGGTGAGCTTCATCGGGCCCATCGCGTACGCCGTGTGCGGCGTGCACGGCTGCCGGGTCTCACCGGTCCCGGAGGACTGAGCGTCCCGCACGACGGGCACGCGCCCAGACCTCGGCGGACCTCCCTGCGGGACGTCGTCGCGGCACGGGCGTGGTGGCGGACGGCCCCTACCCGGCCGGCGCCGCAGCCTGCTGCTCGTCCGCGATGCGCTCCGCGGCCAGCCGACCCGAGACGAGTGCGGTCGGGACGCCGGTCCCCGGGTGCGTCGACGCACCCGCGAAGTACAGGTTGCGGTACCGCGCGTGCCTGTTGTGCGGCCGCAGGTAGGCGAGCTGGGTCACCGTGTGCGCGAGCCCGTGCGTCGCGCCCCGCACCAGGTTGTGCTCCGACCGCCAGGTCAGCGGCGTCGCGGTCCCTTCGTGGAGCAGGTGTGCGTCGACGTCGGCGACCCCGAGCAGGGCGAGCCGGGCGAGGACCGCCTCACGCGCGCGGCGCCGGGCCACGTCCCAGGTCTCGGCCTCACGTGCCTGCCGGGCCGGGTCGCGGCCGTCGTAGGCCATGTGTCCGGTGGGGACCACGGCGACGACCGTGTCGCGCCCCGGTGGAGCAGCGGCGGGGTCGAGCCGGGCCGGGGCGTGCAGGTAGACGCTCGGCAGGTCGGGCAGCGGCTCGTTGCGGTCGATCCGGTCGAAGTTCTCCCGGTAGTCGTCGGCCAGCACGAGGGTGTGCGGGCCCAGCTGCGGGACCGGCCGGTCCAGCGCCCAGAAGAAGCTGATCGCCGAGCCGGCGAACCGGCGCCGGCTCACCGCGGCGGCGGCGAGCCGGTCGGCAGGTCCGGCGGGCAGCAGGTCCCGGTAGACGTAGGGCAGGTCGGCGTTCGCGAGCACCACGTCTGCCGCGAGCAGCCGGCCGTCGGCCAGCACCACGCCTTGAGCGACGGACCCCGCGACCTCGATCCGCTGCACGGGTTCGCCGCACACGATCTCGACGCCGGCTTCCTCGGCGAGCCCGACGAGCACGTCGGTCAGCCGGGTCATCCCGCCGCGCGGGTACCAGACCCCGTGCGCGAGCTCGCTGTACGGCGTGAGCGAGAACGTCGCCGGCGCGTGGAACGGGCTCAGGCCCATGTAGACGTCCTGGAACGTGAACGCCGCACGCAGCCGCGGGGAGTCGAAGAACGCGCTCATGTGCCGGTAGTGCGGCGCCAGCGCGTGCACCTGGAACATCAGCGCCGCGTTGGCGGGGCGGAAGAAGTCGCGCGCCCGCCGGAAGTCCCGCTCGACGAGCCTGGGCATGCCCAGGTGGTAGTGCCGGCGCCCCTCGTCCAGGTAGCGCAGCAGCCCGCCGGACGCGCCCGGCTCCATGGCGTCGAGCTGCGCGCTCAGCGCCGCGAGGTCGGAGGTCATGTCCAGGCGCTCGCCGTCGTCGAACACGATCCGGTACGACGGGTCGACGCGTTGCGGCTGGAGGTCCGCGTCGAGGTCGGCGCCCAGCGCGGCGAGCTCGCTGCGGTAGAGCAGCGGCATGATCAGCAGCGTCGGCCCGGTGGGGAACACGTGGCCGTCGCGCTCGTAGCTGCCCAGCCGCCCGCCGGGCGTGGCGTTCTTCTCCACGACGGTGACGCGCATCCCCCGTCGGGCCAGGTGGATCGCCGCACTGAGCCCACCGACACCGGCGCCGATCACCACGACGTGCGGGCGGCTCACCCGACGCTCCGCACGAGCTCGTGGGTCTCCGGTCGCGCCCCGAGCGCCGAGCCCACCGCGCGGCGCGCGATGGCGAGCCCGCCCCGCACGGTCCGGCGCTCCGGGTAGCACTCGCGCAGCAGGTAGCCGTCGCTCTCGACGGTGTCGAGCACCCACTCGAACCGCGCCAGGTAGGCGTGCCCGGCCAGGCGGCACCGGCGGCTCTCGAGCCGCGCGAGGTACTCCCGGCCGACCCGGAAGTTCTCGCGCGCGAGGTCGACGCGCTCGCGGACCCAGTCGCACAGCGCTGGCGTGCACAGCGCTCCAGCGGTCGGCTCGCGGTCGCCGACGACCTCGGCCGGGACGTTGACGTAGCCGGCGCGGAGGTCCTCGCGCAGGTCACGGAGCATGTGGGCGACGTGTGCGCCGCGCACCGCGACGTAGCGGGTCTCGTCGGTGGGGGCGGCGCAGCCGTGGCCGATGCAGTGGTGCAGCGCCTCGGTGACCGCGACGGCGAGGTCGTCGGTGTAGCGGTCGAGCTCCGCGGCGCCGGCCGCACGGCCCCGGCGCCGGGCGTCGAACTCCATGACGTCGAGCATCGCGGTGACCGACGCGAGCGCACCGCCCGCGTCCCGGCGCGGACGGCCGTCCGCGAGGAGCAGCGAGGCGAGCAGGACCTCGTGCGGGTCGAGCGCGGGCAGCGGTGCGCCGGCGGACGCGGCGGCGACCAGGCCGCGCTGGCGCTCGACGAGGGCCAGCCGCGCGTCGGGCGTCGTGAGCCGCTCGTCGATCTCGTCGTCGAGCCACCGGAAGTAGGCGTACAGCGCGTAGGCGTCGGCCCGGTACGCCGGGTCGGCGAGCGTCCGGATGGTCAGGTACGACTGCCTGCTCGCGCGGCGGGTGATGGATCGGGCCAGGTCCGACCCGGGTGCAGCGTGACGCTGCGGCATCGCGGCCTCCGACGGTGCTCAGCGGGGTCACAGCGACGCTAGTCGCGCCGCACCGGCACCCGCATGGGACCTTGCGACCCGCCACGCGCCCTCGGGCCCGGAGCGCTCAGAGGTGGACGAGCTCGCCGTCCCTGGGCACCACGGCGACCCAGCCCAGCTCGTCGCGCACCCGCTCCGCGAGGGCCGCGGAGCTCCGGGGCTCGCCGTGCACGACGTAGACCACCTCCGGCGGCTCGGGTGTGCCGCGCAGCCAGTCGAGGATCTCGCCGGCGTCGGCGTGCACCGAGAAGGCGTGCAGGGCGACGACCTCGGCCCGCACCGCGACGTAGTGCCCGTGCATCTTGAGCTGCCTGGCGCCCTCGGTCAGGTCGCGGCCGCGGGTGCCCTCGGCCTGGTACCCGACGAGCACCACGGCGTTGCGGCGGTCCGGCAGCAGCTGCTTGAGGTGGTGCACCACGCGACCGCCGGTCGCCATGCCCGACGCGGAGATGACGATGCTCGGCTGGGGCGGTGGGTCGAGCGCGCGCGACTCCTGCGCGGTGTGCGCCTCGCGCAGCTCGCCCGCGTCGAACACGTCGGGACCGCCGAGGCCGGGGCGCAGCTCTGGGTCGCCCTCGGCGAGCGCGCGCCGGTAGACCGCGAGCGCGCTGAGCGCCATGGGGCTGTCCACGTACACCGGCACGTTCGGGATGCGGCCCTGCTCGGCGAGCCGGCGCAGGGCGACGAGCACGACCTCCGTCCGGTCGACGGCGAAGGACGGGATGACCACCGAGCCGCCGCGGTCGATGGTGCGGGTGACGACGTCGGCGAGGGTGGCGAGGTCGTCGCCGGCGTGGGTGCGGTCGCCGTAGGTGGACTCCACCACGATGGCGTCGCACGCGGGCGGCGGGAGGGGTGGCGCCAGCAGGGGGTGGGACGGGCGGCCGAGGTCGCCGCTGACCACGACGCGCCGCCCCGCCGCCTCGACGAAGGCGGTCGCCGAGCCGAGGATGTGGCCGGCCGACTGGAGCCGGACCTGCACGTCCGGGCAGGGCGTCACCGTGGTGCCGAGCGGGGTCGGGTGGAACAGCGGCAGGCACCGCGCGACGTCGGCGGAGTCGTACAGCGGGCGGGGCTGCGCGTGCCGCGAGTAGCCCGCCGTGGCGGCGTAGGCGGCGTCCTCCTCCTGCAGGTGGGCGCTGTCGCGCAGCACGATCTCGGCGAGCTCCGCGGTCCAGCGGGTCGTGACGATCGGACCGGAGAACCCCTGGTCGACCAGGGCGGGCAGGTACCCGCTGTGGTCGAGGTGCGCGTGCGTGAGCACGACGGCGTCGATCTCGGCGGCGGGCAACGGGAGGGGTTCCCAGTTGCGGCGGCGCAGGTCCCGCAGGCCCTGGAAGAGTCCCGCGTCGATCATCACCTGGGAGCGGCCGGTGTCGAGCAGCGTCTTGCTGCCCGTGACCGTGCCGGCGGCACCGAGGAACCTCAGCGTGGTGGCCATCGGGCGCTCCTCCGCCACCGGCGCCCGGCACGCCCGCGCCGCCGCCGGCGCTACCTCGAGGCTACTCGCGTGGCGGCGCGCGAGACCCGCGTGAGCCACTCCACCATGAGGGCCTCGAACGGCCCGGCCTGCTCGATCTGGAGGTTGTGCCCCGCGGCGTCGAGCACGGCCAGGCTCGCGTGCGGGTAGCGCTCGACGAACCCGAGCTGGTCGACCCAGCCGACGGCGGAGTCCTGACGACCCAGGAGGATCGAGACGGGCCCCGCGAACACCGGTGCGTCGGCCGCGTCGGGGTCGTCGGACAACGCCCACCGCGCTCGGATCCGCGCCATGGCGGCCCGGTCCGCGGCGTCCAGACCGGGCTGGACGTCGGCCAGGTAGTGCGCGAGCGTCGCGGGATCCTGCACGACCGCCATCGATGCGAACCCTTCCGCGACCTCGTCCGGCAGCCCGTCGAGCAGGCCGGGGGTGGACACCATGACCTCGTGCTCGGGGACGGTCCGGTCCTCGGGCTCGAGCGCGGCGCCCACGGGGCAGATCAGGGCGAGACCGAGGACCTGGTCGGCGCGCGCGTTGAGCAGCGCCCGCGCAAGGTAGCCGCCGTAGGACTCGCCGACGACGGCGAACGGCTCGTCCCCGATGGTCGCGGTGACGAAGGCGTCGACGGCGGCGAGGACGTCGTCGGAGCTGTCGACGCCCGCCGCCGGCGTACTGCCCATGCCCGGCAGGTCGGGGTAGAGGCGCCGGTACCCGGGGACCCGGGCGAACACGGGCTCCAGGCACCCCTGCATCAGGCGGCGGTCCGGGGTCCAGCCGTGGATGGCCAGGAGCGGGATCCCGGAGCCGAGGTCGGTGTGGTCCAGCAGCGGGAGCAACGGGTCCTCCGTCGATTCGTCGTGCCCGGGAGCATGGCACCCGCCACCGACACCCGCGGACCACGGAGGGCACGTCGGGCGCCCGCCGACCCGTCCGCGTACCGTCGGCGCATGTGCCGCAACATCACCACGCTGCGCGGGCTCGAGCCGCCCGCCACCGCTGACGAGATCGAGGCCGCGGCGGTGCAGTACGTCCGCAAGGTCACCGGCATCACCAAGGTCACCGACGTGACCCGCTCGGCGTTCGACACGGCGGTCGCCGCCGTCGCCGCCGCGACCGCCCAGGCGCTCGCCGACCTCCCCGAGCGTCGCAACCCGCCGACCACGGTGCCGCCGCTGCGCCGCGAGGAGGTCGCTGCGCGCATCGCGGCCCGCCAGGCCGCGCGCGAGGAGCACGAGCGCCTGCACGAGCAGGGTGTGCCGCACGGCCACTGAGCCCGTGCCCACCGAGAAGGACGGCCGCGTCCGCGGCTGAGGGGACGAGCCACATCGCCTGTCCCGAGGGAGCCGCCTGTGGGAATCGAACCCACGACCTTCTCATTACGAGTGAGACGCTCTGCCGACTGAGCTAAGGCGGCGTCGTCGGGCCGGCCGACGAGCGCGGCCTACTGTACCGGCGCGCCCACCGCGCTCCAAAGCGCGTTCGGGGTGCACCGCCGCGGGCCTCAGCCGCAGGTGGTCCCGGCCGGCGGCGGGGTGCCCTTCAGCAGGTAGGTCTCCACCGCGTCGCTGATGCAGGACCCCGCGCGGCCGTAGGCGGTGTGGCCCTCGCCCTTCCAGGTGAGCAGCACGCCGGAGTCCAGCTGGGACGCCAGCGCCTGGGCCCACTCGTAGGGCGTCGCGGGGTCCCCGGTGGTCCCGATCACGAGGATCGGCGCGGCGCCGGCGGCGTGCACCGGGGCCGGGGTGCGCTGGGACTGGAACGGCCAGGTCTCGCAGCCCGGGGACATCGCGAACCAGGTGGCGAACGTCGGGGCGACCTTGGCGATCTCGTCACGGAAGGCGACCATCTGCTGGTAGTCGCGCGTCGTGGTCGGGTAGTCCAAGCAGTTGATCGCCTGGAACGCGAGGTTGGAGTTCGACAGGTACTGCCCGTCGACCGTGCGGTCCAGGTACACGTCGGCGTACTCCAACAGCTGGCTCGCGGTGTTCTGGACGATCGCCTCGCTCAGCGCGGAGGTGAGCAGCGGCCAGTAGTCGTCGTTGTAGAGCGTGACGATCACGCCGTAGAACGCCAGCGACCCGTTGACGGTGTGGCCGTTGCCGGCGTCGATCGGTCGCTGCTCGGCTCGGTCGACGAGGTCGGCGATCTGCTGCATGCCCTGCTCGACGGTGCCCGTGAGCGGGCAGCCGGACGTGGCCATGCAGTAGCTGACGTAGGAGTGCAGCGCCTGCTCGAAGCCGGCGGCCTGCTGCAGCGAGACCTCGTCGTTGGTCAGCGACGGGTCCAGCGCGCCGTCGAGCACCAGGCGGCCGACCTTGTCCGGGAACAGCTCGGCGTACGTCGAGCCCAGGAACGTCCCGTAGGAGAACCCCAGGTAGTGCAGCTGGTCGTCGCCCAGCACCGCCCTGATCAGGTCCATGTCCTTCGCAGCGCTGACGGTGTCGACGTGGCCGAGCAGCGCCCCGGTGTCGTCCAGGCACTCCTGACCGAAGGTGGTCGCCTCGGCGCGCACCGCGTCCAGGTCGGCCTGGCTGTGGATCGGGCGGTCGGCGGTGAGGTAGGCGTCGACCTGGGAGTCCGGCCCGCAGCTGACCGCGCTGGACTTGCCGACGCCGCGCGGGTCGAAGCCGACCACGTCGTAGGCGGCCAGGACGTCGGCCCCGACCACGCTGGTCGTGACGTACTGGAGGAAGTCGATGCCGGACGAGCCGGGACCACCCGGGTTGATCAGCAGCGAGCCGATCCGGTTCGCCTGGTCGTCGGCCGGGCGGCGCTCGAGGGCGAGGCTGATGGTTCCCGCGGACAGGTCGGTCCAGTCCAGCGGTGCGGTGACGGTCGCGCACTCGAAGTCGCCGCACGCGCTCCAGCTGATGTCCTGCCCGTAGAACGACTCCAGGTCGCCCCCGACGGGTGCCGACGAGGGCGCGGACGAGGTGGCCGTCGCCGGCTCGTCCGGGGTGGTCTGCTGGACTGGTGCGGCGCAGCCGGCGAGCGCGAGGGCGACGACGGCGAGCGCGACGGCGAGGCGACGGGCGGGCACCGGCTAACGGTAACCGGTCATGCCGGGCGGCACGGCCGGCTCCCACCGTTCGGGTGGATCACTCGGGTGCGCGACCGCCCTGGGGACGCAGCGCGACCGCCATCGCCTCCATGGCCAGCAGCGGTGCCACGTTGCCCGCGAGCCGGGTGCGCGCCTCACCGACGACGTCCATCCGGCGCAGGGTCTGCTCCGCGGTGGACTCCGCCGCGAGCGCGGCCACCTGGTCGGTGTGCTCGACGTTGACCGGCTCCACGTCCGCGCCGAGCTGGACCACGAGGACGTCCCGGTACAGCGACAGCAGGTCGAGCAGCGCCCGGTCCAGCACGTCGCGCTGCGCGCGGGTGGCGCGGCGCTTCTGCTCCTCGGTGAGCTGACGCACCTGGGCGCGCAACGTGGGCGGCAGCCGGGTCGCGTCCTGCGCGCCGAGGGTGTGCAGGAGCTCGGCCTTCTCGGCGGCGTCGCGGTCCTCGGTCGCGGCCTTGGCCTCGGCCTGGGCCACCTCGACCAGGTCCGCGGCGGCCAGCACCGCGTCGCCCACGCCCCGGATCGCCGAGACCAGCTCGAGCGTGCGCCGGCGGCGGTCGCGCGCCTCCGGGTCGCGGGCCAGGCGCCGGGCCATCCCGATGTGACTCTGCGCGGCGCGTGCGGCGACGTCCGCGACGGCCGGGTCCACCCCGTCGCGCTCCACCAGCAGCCGCGCGACCGCCCCGACCGACGGCACCCGCAGGGCGAGCGGCCGGCACCGCGAGCGGATGGTGACCTGGACGTCCTGCGGGCTGGTGGAGCACAGCAGCCACACGGTGCGTGGCGGCGGCTCCTCGATCGCCTTGAGCAGCACGTTGGACGTCCGCTCGGTCATCCGGTCAGCGTCCTCGACGATGATCACCCGCCACCGGCCCTGGGACGGGGAGCGCTGGGCGACGCCGATGAGGTCGCGGACCTCGTCGATCGAGATGGTCACCTTCTCGGTGGCCACCACGGTGACGTCCGCGTGGGTGCCCGCGAGCGCGGTGGCGCAGGCCGGGCACGCACCGCAGCCCCCGGTGGGGCACTGCAGCGCAGCGGCGAACGCGCGCGCCGCGTTGGACCGCCCCGAGCCCGGGGGGCCGGTGATCAGCCACGCGTGGGTCATCGCGGACGGGTCGGTGACGGCGCCGCGCAGCACGGCGACGGCGGCCTCCTGGCCCACCACCCCGTCCCACACGCTCACGTGGGGACCCCCACGAACGGCGCGACCCGGGCCCGGACCGCGGCTGCGACCTCCTCGACGGGTGCGGCCGCGTCGACCACCAGCCAGCGGCCCGGGTCCGCCGCTGCCCGTGCCAGGTACGCGGCCCTGGTGCGGTGGTGGAAGTCCATGCCGGCGCTCTCCAGCCGGTCGGGCCGCGCCGAACGGTGCGCGAGGCGGGCGAGCCCGACCTCCGGGTCCAGGTCGAGCAGCACCGTCACGTGCGGGATGAGCCCTTCCGTGGCCCACAGGGACAGCGCCTCGACCTCGCTCGCGCCGAGCGCGCGCCCGTCGCCCTGGTAGGCCACCGAGGAGTCGAGGTACCGGTCGGTGAGCACCACACCGCCGCGTTCGAGCGCCGGCCGGACGACGGTGTCGACGTGGTGGGCGCGGTCGGTCGCGTACAGCAGCGCCTCCGTGCGGGCGCTCACGTGCCCACCGTGCAGCACCGCGGCCCGCAGCTCCAGGCCCAGCTCGGTGCCGCCCGGCTCGCGCGTGGTGAGCACCTCGAGGCCGTGGCCGCGCAGCCACGCGGCGAGCAGCTCGATCTGGGTGCTCTTGCCGACGCCGTCGCCACCCTCGAACGAGCAGAACACCCCGGTCGGGCTGGGACCGGAGGGCGTGGTCGGCAGGCTCACGCGGGCAAGGCTAGTGCGCGGCGCCGACGGCCCTCACTCGCCCGGGTACCGCAGACCGATCTGGCGCCGCACCTCGTCCATGGTGCGCATCACGTCCAGGGTGTCCTGCCAGGTCATCCGCTCCGACTCGGTGGCGCCCTCGGCCACCCGCCGGGCGACCTCGGCCGCCTGGTACTGGAACCCCCCGCCGTACGGCCCGGCAGGGACGGTCCGGTCGTAGACCCACGAGGTGCCGTCGTCGCGCCGGACCGAGAACGACGTCGGCCCGTAGAACGTGCGGGCCACCGCGATGCGGCCCTCCGTGCCGGCGATCACGGCGGTGTTCGCCGTCGCCGCCCACAGCGTGGTGTGCAGGCTGGACTGGGTGCGCGCGCCGTGCCCGAGCGCGATCGAGATCTGACCGTCCACGCCGGTCTCGGTGAGCGAGCCGGTGGCGTGCACGCGGTCGGGCGCGCCCAGCACGTCGTGGGCGAACGACACCGGGTACACCCCGAGGTCGAGCAGCGCCCCGCCGGCCAGCTCCACGGCGTGCATCCGGTGGGTCGGCGGGTGGCGACGCATGTTCTGGCCGTGGTCGGCGAGCACCGAGACGACCTCGCCGATCTCGCCCCGCGCCACCGCGTCGTGGATCGCCGCGACGTGCGGCAGGTGGCGGGTCCACATCGCCTCCATGACGAAGACCCCGGCGGCGCGCGCCGCCGCGAACACCTCCTCGGCCTGCGCGGCGTTCAGGGTGAACGCCTTCTCGACCAGGACGTGCTTGCCCGCGGCGATCGCGAGCAGCGCGTGGTCACGGTGCTCGGAGTGCGGCGAGGCGACATAGACGGCCTGCACCGCGGGGTCGGCGACCAGGGCCTCGTAGGAGCCGTAGGCCTGCGGCACGCCCAGCTCGGCGGCGAAGCGCTCGGCCCGCTCGATCGAGCGGGACCCGACGGCGACCACCTCGCCGGAGGTGAAGCGCGCGACGTTGTCGGCCAGCTTGTGCGCGATGCCGCCGGGACCGAGCACCCCCCAGCGCAGCGGCGGCGCGGCCATCGGGTCGGGGACGGAGGGGCCGTTGGCGCTCGAGGAGCCTGGGTTGGTCACGCGGGCACGCTAGCGGACCGGCCACTAGCCTGCCCCGTGTGGCAACGGTCCTGGCCTGCGGGCTCGCGGTGCTCGACGTGGTGCAGACCGTCGACCACGTCCCCGCCGCGGACGAGAAGCTCGTCGCCGACGACCTGCTGGTCGCCGCCGGCGGTCCGGCCGCCAACGCGGCGGTGACCGCCGCGGCGCTCGGCGTGGGCGCGCGGCTGGTGACGCGGGTCGGGGACGCCCCGCTCGGGCGCCTGGTCGCCGGGGACCTGGCGGCGCACCACGTGGACCTGGTGGACCTCGCCGGGCTGGACGACGCCCCGGCCATCTCCACCGTGCTGGTCACCCGCGGCACCGGGCAGCGGGCAGTGGTGTCGGTCAACGCGACCCGCTCGACCCCGGCACCGCTCACCCCGGAGGAGGCCGCCGGGCTGGTCGCGGACGCGGACGCGGTGCTCGTGGACGGTCACCACCTGGATCTGGCGGTCCCGGTCGCCGCGGCGGCCCGCGACGCGGGCGTGCCGGTGCTGCTGGACGGCGGCTCGTGGAAGCCGGGGCTCGAACGCCTCCTGGCCCTCGTGGACTGGGCGGTGCTGTCCGCCGACCTGGCGGTGCCGGCCGAGGTGGTGCTGGGCCGCCGCTCGCGCGCGTCGAGCGCCGCCGACCCGGTGGCGGCGGTCGCACGGCTGGGCCCCGGCGTGGTCGCACGGTCGCGGGGCGGGGCGCCGATCGACGTGCTCGACGCCACGGGGCGGCGCACGGTCGACGTCCCCGAGGTCGACGTGGCGGACACGCTGGGAGCCGGCGACGTGCTGCACGGCGCGCTCGCCGCGTGGCTGGCGACGCGGGGCCGGACGGCGGTCGACGACGCGCTGGCCTGGGCGGCCACCGTCGCCTCGGCGTCGGTCACGGCCCCCGGCACCCGCGCCTGGCTCGCCGACGCCGACCGCCTGGCCGCCCTCCGCGGCCCCCTGCTCGACTGACCGACGGGGCCGGCGTCAGCGCTTGGTCGAGGTCTTCGAGCGTGTGGAGGTGCGGCGCCCGCCGCGCTTGGCCGGGCCCTTCGCGCGCTTCTCGGCGAGCAGCTCCGCGGCCCGCTCCAGCGTGATCTGCTCGACCGAGTCGTCCTTGCGCAGCGTGGCGTTGGTCTCGCCGTCCGTGACGTACGGCCCGAACCGGCCTTCCTTGACCACGACGGGCTTCTTGGATGCCGGGTCCTCGCCGAGCTCGCGCAGCGGCGCGCTCGCGGACGCACCTCGGCCGCGCTTGGGCTGGGCGTACAGCGCGAGCGCCTCGTCGAGCGTGATGTCGAACATCGCCTCTTCGCTGGGCAGCGAGCGCGAGTCCGTGCCCTTCTTCAGGTACGGCCCGTAGCGACCGTTCTGCGCGGTGATCTCCTCACCGGTCGCCGGGTCGGTGCCCACGACACGCGGCAGGGACAGCAGCCGCAGCGCGTCGTCGAGGGTCACCGTCTCCAGCTGCATCGAGGACAGCAGCGACGCGGTGCGCGGCTTGGGCACACCTGCGAGCGCCTTCTTGCGCTGGGCCGGCGTCAGGTCGGGGTCGAGCTCCGGCTCCGGGAGCAGCTCGGTGACGTAGGGCCCGTAGCGGCCCTTCTTCGCGACGATCGTGGTGCCCGTGGCCGGGTCCACCCCGAGCTCGAGGTCGCCCTCGGGCTGGGCGGCGAGCAGCTCGCGCGCCTTCTCGACGGTCAGCTCGTCCGGGGCGAGGTCCTCGGGCACCGAAGCGCGCCGGTCCTCGCCGTCGACCGTGCCCTCGAGGTAGGGGCCGTAGCGGCCGACGCGCAGCGTGAGGTCGTCGCCGATCGGGATGGAGTTGACCTGGCGGGCGTCGATCTCGCCGAGGCCGGCGACCAGGTCGCGCAGCCCGACGTCGTCGCCCCTGCCGAAGTAGAACTCGGTGAGCCAGGCCACGCGCTCCTTCTCACCGGCCGCGATCGCGTCGAGGTCGGTCTCCATCGCCGCGGTGAAGTCGTAGTCGACCAGGTGGTCGAAGTTCTCCTCGAGCAGCCGGGTGACCGCGAACGCCAGCCAGCTCGGCACCAGGGCCTGGCCGCGGCTGGTCACGTACCCGCGGTCCTGGATCACCGAGATGGTCGCGGCATACGTCGACGGGCGGCCGATGCCGCGCTCCTCGAGCGCCTTGACCAGGCTGGCCTCGGTGTAGCGCGGCGGCGGGGAGGTGCGGTGCCCGTCCGCGGTCAGGTCCGCCCCGGCGAGCACGTCGCCCTCGGCCATCGCGGGCAGGCGCTCCTCGCGCTGGTTGCCCTTCGAGCGGCCGTCGTCGTCGTACCGCTCGGCGTCGCGGCCCTCCTCGTAGGCGGCGAGGAAGCCGCGGAACGTGATGACGGTGCCCGAGGCGCCGAACACCGCGGTGGTCCGCCGACCCACCGACGCGGGCAGCCCGTCGGCCTCCACGTCCGCGGACAGCCGGACGGTCGCGGTCGAGCCGCGCGCGTCGGCCATCTGGGAGGCGACGGTGCGCTTCCAGATCAGCTCGTAGAGCCGGAACTCGTCGCCGGACAGCTCGCGCGAGACCTGGGCAGGCGTGCGGAACGAGTCCCCGGCGGGCCGGATCGCCTCGTGCGCCTCCTGGGCACCCTTGGCCTTGGCCCCGTAGGTGCGCGGGGCGTCCGGGACGTACTCCGGGCCGTACAGCTCGGCGGCCTGGCGCCGGGCGGCGGTGACCGCCTGCGCCGACAGCACCGGGGAGTCCGTCCGCATGTACGTGATGTAGCCGTTCTCGTACAGCGACTGGGCGGTGCGCATCGCGGCCCGCGAGCCCATCCGCAGCTTGCGGCTGGCCTCCTGCTGGAGCGTGGAGGTGGTGAACGGCGCCGCGGGCCGGCGGGTGTACGGCTTGGTCTCCAGGCTCGTGACGGCGAAGGCCGCGTCGGCCAGCGCGCCGGCGACGGCGGTGGCGGCCGCCTCGTCCAGCTGCACCGCACCGCGGGTGGTCAGCGTGCCGCGGTCGTCGAAGTCCCGGCCGGTCGCCACCCTGGCCTCGCCCAGCGCGACGAGCCGCGCGGCGAACGCGCCCTCCTGCTCGGCGGCGGCGGGCTCGGGGTGCGCGAAGGACCCGGTCACGTCCCAGTACTCGGCGGCCCGGAACGCCATCCGCTCGCGCTCGCGCTCGACGACCATCCGCATCGCGACGGACTGCACACGCCCGGCGGACAGGCCCTGGCGGACCTTGCGCCACAGCACCGGGGAGACCTCGTAGCCGTAGAGGCGGTCGAGGATGCGGCGGGTCTCCTGGGCGTCGACCAGACGCTCGTCGACCTCGCGGGTCGCCTCAAGGGCTCGCTGGATCGCCTCACGGGTGATCTCGTGGAACACCATGCGCTTGACGGGGACCTTGGGCTTGAGCTCGGCCAGCAGGTGCCAGGCGATCGCCTCACCCTCGCGGTCCTCATCGGTGGCGAGGTAGAGCTCGTCGGCGTCCTTGAGGGCGCGGCGCAGGTCCGCGACCTTCTTCTTCTTGTCGGGGTCGACGACGTAGTAGGGCTCGAACCCGTGGTCCACGTCGACCGCGAACTTGCCGAACGGGCCCTTCTTCATGTCGGCCGGCAGCTCGGAGGGCTGCGGCAGGTCGCGGATGTGGCCCACGGACGCCTCGACCGTGTAGCTGTCGCCGAGGTAGCCGGCGATCGTGCGCGCCTTCGCCGGCGACTCCACGATCACGAGCTTGCGGGGCATGTGTCCTCCAGGGGTTCGGTGGCGCACTCTACGCACATCTGGCGCTGGACGCCGAGGTCTCGCACCGCGCGCGGGGACCTGGGCCCAGGGCTCAGCGGTCGGCGGGATCAGCCGCGGCGACCATCGCGACGAGCACGCCGAACGCCCCGCACGCGGCCGCCGCGATGCCCAGCGAGCCACCTGCGGCGGCCGTGACCAGGACGCTGTCGGTGAGCGCCGGGGCCTCGGAGACCTGCAGGAACGCGACGGCGCTCAGGCCCCCGAGCACAAGGGCGAGGCCCACCAGCAGCGCGGCCGGGCCACGCACGTGGCCGGCCTGGCCGAAGCCGGAGCCGCGGGGCCCGAAGGCCGCCACCAGCCCGGCCCAGGCCAGCACCACCCCGATCGCGGCGACCGCGTCCGACGGTCGGTGCCAGCCGGCGATGAGGGTCGCAACCCCCGTGACGGTGGTGTACCCGGCGGCGATCGCCGCGGCCACCGCCCGGTAGCGACGCGGGACTGCCAGCACCAGTGCGGCACCGGCCGAGGCCGCGACGGTGGTGTGCCCGCTCGGCAGGGAGTTGGCGATCCGGTCCGCCAGCCCGAGGTCGGGCCGCACCAGGTAGGACTTGAGGATCTGGGTCGTGACGTTCGCCCCGATCACCAGCGCCGCGACCTGGGCCGCGAGCGCCACCCGGCGCCGGAGCACGGCCATCAGCATCGTCACCAGCACGACGACGATGACGAACGGGATCGAGACCACGTCGAGCACGTGCGCCGCGGCCTCCCACACCGGCCCGCTGACCTTCTCGGCCCCGCTCAGGGCCGCACCGTCGACCTGGCGACCGGTGACCGACGTGACGAACGCGAGGTGCACGAACGCGACGCCCACCCCGGCCAGGAGCGCGACCACGAGCGCGGGCGCACGGTGCCCGAGAGAGGCTGGCGGTGCAGGGCTCGTCTCGACCACGGGCCCCACCGTAGGTCACTCGGGCGGCGTGGTGTCCGCCGCGGCACGCCCGAGGACGAGCTCGAGCGCGGCCGCCGTCAGGGCCGTGCAGGCCAGGACCGCGAGGACGGCCGTGCGCAGCGCACCGGCCGCGTCAGCGGCCGTCGCGTCGGCGACCACGGCCAGGTGCGCCAGGCCCGCCACCCCGACGACCGCCCCGATCGCCGCGGCGACGCCGATCGCCGCCAGGCCTGTCGCGACGGCGCGCCCGGCGCGCGACGTCCCGGACCCGTCGGCGACGAACGGGGCGGCCGCGAACGCCCACGCGGCGGCGAGGAGGACGCCGCCGCACACGTCGCCGGGCCGGTGGCCCCCGACCCCGATGTTGGCGCTGCCGACGACCACCGCGACAGCCGTGCCGAGCACCGCGAGGGCCGGCCTCGCGCGCCGGGGGGCGGCGAGCACCAGGGCGAAGGCGGCCGACGCCACCGCCGTCGTGTGCCCGCTGGGCCAGGAGCCCAGGCCGACGTCGCCGACGCCGATGTCCTCGCGCGGCAGGACCGACTTGAGGGCGTCGCTCATCAGGTTCGCGCCGCCGACCACGACGAGCGGGACCAGGGCTGACCAGCGTCGGCCGCGCAGCCACAGCAGGCCGCCCGCAGCGACCACCACCAGCGCCAGGTACCGCACCCGGACCAGCGACAGGAGGGCGTCGGCGGTGCGGTGCCAGGCGTCGGAGGCATCCAGCGCCCCGATCGAGCCGAGCGCGTCCGCGATCCGGACCGGTGCCCAGTGGACCGCCGCGAACCACCCGAGGGCCGCGGCGAGCGCGGCACCGGCCGCCAGCGCCACGCCCAGTGCGAGAGTCCCCGGCGGGCCTGCGACCCGGGCGCGCGGTCGGTCAGGTGCCACGCGCCACACCCTAGGGCCGCCGCGCGGCGGGCGCGACGGCCATCAGGGGCCGGGCAGCACCGCGACGTGCCCGGCGTTGCCCAGGCACTCCCGGGCCTCGGGGTCGGCGTTCACGCACACCAGGCACCCACCCGCGCGGTCGAGTCGCCGGGCCGCGTCCTCGATGACCGCCACGGCTCGGGGGCTGCGCAACCGGGTGGCGCCGAGGTCGATCACGACGATCGAGGCGCAGGCGGACAGCGCCTCGAGCAGGGCCCGCAGGCGGCCGACGTCGCGCCGGCCGAACGAGCCGGCGGGCCGGACCTGGACGGTGAGCCACGCGGGGTCGGCAGTCGTGGTGGGGTCCGGGACGTGGACGCTGGTGATCGTCATGACGGACCTCCGGTGGCTCGGTGCCTGAGGAGTCCCACCCTCGTCCGGCCCGCTGGGCGGCGGCTGGGTGCCGCCGGTCGGGCGGCTGTGAGCGTCACACAGTGTTCTCACAGGTGTCGCCCAGACGAACTGCAGGCCCGCGCGCGACGATGGGACGCATGACGACGGCCACCCACCCCCGCCAGCGCGGAGCGCACGACCACCTGACCCGTCCCGACGGCGGCCCCGTGCGCGCCCTCGTGGTCGACGACGAGCCCACGATCGGCGAGCTGCTGTCCACGGCGCTGCGCTACGAGGGCTGGGAGGTGCAGACCGCGCTGACCGGGTTCGCCGCGGTGAAGGCCGCCAAGTCCTGGGAGCCGGACGTCATCCTGCTCGACGTCATGCTGCCGGACCTGTCGGGCCTGGAGGTGCTGCGCCGGGTACGCGCCACCCACCCGTACGTCCCGGTCCTGTTCCTCACCGCCAAGGACGCCATCGAGGACCGGGTCGCCGGCCTGACCGCCGGTGGCGACGACTACGTCACCAAGCCGTTCAGCCTGGAGGAGGTCGTGGCGCGGCTGCGCTCGCTGCTGCGCCGGGCCGGGGCGACCTCCGCCCGCGAGGACGCCGTGCTGCGGGTCGGCGACCTGTCCCTGGACGAGGACTCCCACGAGGTCAGCCGCGCAGGTCAGGACATCCATCTGACGGCGACCGAGTTCGAGCTGCTGCGCTACTTCATGCGCAACCCCAAGCGCGTGCTCTCCAAGGCCCAGATCCTGGACCGCGTGTGGCAGTACGACTTCGGCGGGCAGGCGAACATCGTCGAGCTGTACGTGTCCTACCTGCGCCGGAAGATCGACAAGGGTCGCGAACCGATGCTGCACACCCTGCGCGGCGTGGGCTACGTGCTCAAGCCCGCGCCCGGCGCCGAGGCATGACCCAGCCACCGGGCCGGCAGCGGCGGCGTGCCTCGCTGCGGCGCCGCCTGGTGGCGGTGGCGATCGGACTGGTGGCAGTGGTCGCCGCGACGATGGGCCTGGTGTCCACGCTCGCACTGCGCGGGACCCTGGTCGGCCAGCTCGACGCGCGGCTGCTGGCCACCAGCGACCGCGCGGCGGCCTTCGAGCCACGCACCGCACCGGACGTCGGCACGAGCGCCGACACGGACGCGGACTCGCTGCCGGGCGGCCTTCCGCCGGCCCTCGGCGCACCCGGTCAGAGCACCGGGACGGTGACCGTCGAGACGAGCGGCGGCACGGTGCGCGGCGGGCTCATCGACCAGCAGGGCTTCCAGCAGCTGGACGCGACGCAGCGGGCCGACCTGCTCGCGGTGCCGGCGGACGGCCGGCCGCACACGGTCACCGTGGCCGACCTGGGCACCTACCGGGTGATCGCGCACGCCACGAACGGCAGGACGCTGGTCACCGGGCTGTCCATGGCCGAGACGACGTCGACCGTGAAGGCGTACCTGGTCGGCGAGATCATCATCGTGGTCGCCGGGTTGGCGGTCGCCGCGATCGCCGGTACCGCACTGGTGCGCCGCGAGATGGTGCCCCTCGAGCGGGTGGCGGCGACGGCGGCCCGGGTCTCCGAGCAGCCGCTCGAACGGGGTGTGGTGACCCTGGAACGGGTGCCCGCCCAGGACGCCGACGACACCAGCGAGGTCGGCCAGGTGGCGACCGCGCTGAACCGGATGCTCGGTCACGTCGAGGCGGCGCTCGCCGCGCGGCACGAGTCCGAGACGCAGGTGCGCCAGTTCGTCGCCGACGCGAGCCACGAGCTGCGCACTCCGTTGGCGTCGATCCGCGGCTACGCCGAGCTGGTCCGCCGGCTGCCCGAGGACCTGCCGGAGGACGTGGTGCGGTCGATGGAGCGGGTGGAGTCCGAGTCGGTCCGGATGACGGCGCTGGTCGAGGACATGCTGCTGCTCGCCCGGCTGGACGCCGGGCGGTCGCTGGACCGCGACGAGGTGGACCTCGCGGCGCTCGCCGTCGACGCGGTGGCCGACGCGCACGTCGCGGGCCCCGACCACGTGTGGCACCTGGACGTGGGAGGTAGCCCGGACGACGGTCTCGGGGTGGACCTCGCAGAGCAGGACCTGGAAGCCGAGCCCGCGCTCGTCGTCGGTGACGAGCACCGGCTGCGTCAGGTGCTGGCGAATCTGCTCACCAACGCCCGCGTGCACACCCCGCCGGGCACCACGGTCACCGTCAGGGTGCGCCGCGTCGACGACGAGGTGGTCGTGCAGGTCGGCGACGACGGGCCCGGCATCGCCCCCGAGCTGGCACCCCGGCTGTTCCAGCGCTTCGCCCGCGGGGACGCCGCGAGGTCGCCGGGAACGGGGTCGACCGGGCTGGGCCTGGCGATCGTCGACGCGGTCGTGTCCGCGCACGGCGGGCGGATCGAGGTGGACGGGACGCCGGGTGCGACGACCTTCACGGTCCGGCTACGCGCGGCGGCGTGAGCGGGGTCGCCCACTGATCGAGCAGCCGACGGGACCGGGCGCCGGGAGAACGAGCCGGGTACCGGCCATGAGGTCGCGCTCCCCCGGGCGCGGGGCCAGCACCATGGCCCGATGACGATGCATGCCGGACAGCTGAACGCGACTCGCCTCAGGCGCTGCTGCCCTCCGCCGCGAGCTGCGCCAGAGCCGAGCGCTCCCGCAACTCGCGCTCCGCCGCTTCATCGCCGGCCAGCTGGGTGAGTACGCCTTCGAGGAACTCCCGGGCGCGGTGCGGTGCGATGTCGAGCATCTCGGACATCAGATGCCACGAGCCCAGGGCGTCGCCATCGGCTCTGCCATGCGCCCGCCGCCGGTGAAGCTGGGCTACGCCGTCGAGGACGTCTGCTCCAGGACCGGCGGGGTCGGTAAGGCGCCTGACCGCGTCGGCGGTTCGTCGGTCCTGATCGGTCGCCCATCCGGCTTGGTGGCGCTGGACCAGGTCGTGGAGCTGCGGGTCTGACAGCGCCCCCGCCGCGACCATCTCCAGGCGCCACAGGTTGCCGCTAGGTCGCGCCAGGGCATCGCGAACCCGCGGCACGGCGCGCGAGTCGCCGCGGTAGGCCAAGCCAACGAGGGCCTCCGACCGAGTGTCCCGGTCCAGGTCGTCGAGCCGCGCTACCAGAGCGTCCCGGAGAGCAGGTGTGTCCACCTCTCGCCACTGCTCCGCAAGCGCGAAGCAGGCGTAGTCCCGCACACGCTTGTCGGTGTCGAGCGTGAGTTCGATGGTGGCGTCGACCATCTCCTCCGTCGGTTCGTCGCCGTGGGTCAGCAGTGGCAGCGTCACGGCGATGACCCGACGCACCTCCGGGTCCGGGTGGCCAACCAGCGAGAGGACGGCTGCGATGTCGGTGCCGTCCGCGGCCTCCACGGCGGCGTCGAACGCCGCGGTATCCGCCTGGCCGGCCAACAGCAGCTCCGCAACGCCCATGCGATGAGTGTGCCCGGTGGACGGCCTGGGCGTTCCAGCAGGCCATGGGGCTGGTCTGGTACTACGCCGAGTCCGACCCGGCGACGAGCCGGTGGGGCCGGCGCAGGCTCGACCGGATCATGCGGGCCGCCGGCTGAGACGGCACGCGGGCGAGCGCCGGGGCACACCACCGCCCTGTGGAAAAAGTCGCAGAATGCGGGCCTGTGGATTCCTCCGGCATTCCAGCGATGGTCGTAGGAATGGCCTCTGGTCCATTTCTGTGTCGGTGGTCGGTGGGACGATGGATCCATCGGCCGGGCAGTGGTCAGGCCGCTCTGACGAGGTGTCCGGGCATGGAGCAGGGGGTGGGCGTGATGACCGCTGTCGCCGCGGCGCCTCCGCTCGCGCCGGCTGGGACGAGCACCGGCCCGGGCGTCGGCACCGCAGGACCGGGCGGTGCCGACGCGGGAGAGCTTCCTGGGCCGCTCGGCTCGGCGGTGGCGGCCCTGTGCTCGGCGCTCGACGCCGTCCTCGCCGCCGACCCCGACGACGTGCCGGGCCGTGGCGCGGAGCAGATCGCCTCGGTGCTGCACTCGGTCGCGGAGCGGGCGACGGCGGGGGTCACCGGGCTGCTGCCCCGGATCGAGCGCGACGGACGCTGGGCGCTGGACGGGACGCGACGTACGCGCGCTGGGTCGCGCGGCGGCTGGGCCTGTCGGTCGGTGCGGCACGGTCCCGGGTGCGGGTCGCCCGCACCCTGCACGACCACCTCCCTCGCACGCTCGACGCCGCGCGCTCGGGTGAGGTCGGTTCGGAGGCCGCGAGCGCCCTGGGCCGAGCCGCGACGAGTGACGCGCGCCGCGCCGTGCTCGCCGACCCCGACCACGGCTGCAACGAGGCGTTCCTGCTCGACCAGGCTCGCGGGCTCGCCGTGGACGACCTCCGCGCGGTCCTGCGGGTCTGGTCGCACCGCGCGGACCCGGACTCCGACGAGCGCGGCTTCCGCGAGGCGGCTGAGCGTGAGCACCTGACGCTGTCACGGTTGCCGGACGGGTACCACGTCGACGGCATGCTCACCGTGGAGCACGGGCAGCAGCTCTCGACAGCGCTCGCCGCCGTGACGCCGGTCCCGGCGGCAGGCGACCCGCGCAGCACGGCCCAGCGCCGGGCCCAGGCCCTGGCGGACCTCGCGCGGACGGTCCTGGAGCACCACCCGGTGGGCGCGGGCCGTGTCGCCCGGCCGCGGGTCGCCGTGCACGTCGACCACGAGACGCTGGCGCGTCTGGTCGAGAAGGCACTGGCGCGAGAGGCCGGAACGGCGACCGGCGACCGGCCGCCGTCCGGGTTCACCCCCGAGGACCTGCGCCGCGGCGCCTTCTTCGAGGACGGCACCGTCGTGCCGCGCGCGGTGCTGGACCGGCTCGCGTGCGACGGCGAGCTGCACCGCATCCTCTTCGGGCCGGGTGGTGAGGTGCTGGACGTCGGCCGGACGCAGCGGGTCTTCTCGGGGCCGGTCCGCGCGGCGGTGGTCGCCCGCGACGGTCACTGCGCGTTCGACGGCTGCACCGCCCCGCCGCGGATCAGCGAGGTGCATCACGTGCGGCACTGGGCACGCGACGGCGGCCGGACGGAACCCGACAACGGCGTGTTGCTGTGCTACCACCACCACGAGCTCGTGCACCGGCTCGCGCTGGGTGTCGCACGGGTCGACGGCGCCTGGCAGTTCACCGACCGGCACGGCGCCGTGATGCGGCGCTGAGCCTCAGCCGCCGTTGTCGAAGCCGTCGCGGTCGCCCGCGCTGCCCTGCCGGCCGGGCTGGCCGAACCCGCCGTCGCCACCGTGGTCCTGGAGCTGGTCGCCGACCAGCTCCTCGCGCTCATGGTGCGTCCCGGTGACGTACCCGATGCCCAGCCCGAGTGCGACTCCGGAACCGAGCAGCAGCATCCCGGTGAGCACGGCCACCAGCGCCACCCACCACGGCGTCGGGCTCCGGACCGGCGGGGGCGCGACCGGCAGCCACTGGGCCGGGCCCGTAGGGGGAACGGGCCCGGCCGAGGGCTGCGCGCCGGACGGCTGCGTCGCACCCAGGAGAGGCGCAGCGCCCGACTGCTGCTCGCCGGCCATGGGACGTGGCGCGGCGGCCGCCGATGCCGACCCGGCACCCTCCGGAGCCGCCGTCTCGGGGTGAGCCGGCGACGGGCGCTGCGGGTCCTCAGCGTTCGGCACGGGTTCCAACCTCGCGGGCGCACCTGGCACGACGCTGGAGCGAACCTGGACGCATGCTGTGAGTGACCTCAGCCGCCGGGCGGACCACCGAACCCGCCGCCCACCGGCAGGCCGCCAGATCCTCCGGGCACGTTCGTCGTCGAGTCGGACAAGCCGGCCAGGCCGCCGCTGCCGGTGGAGGCGTCGCCGGTGTCGATCGGCGCATCGAGATCCGCAAGGACGACGACATCGCCCGCCTCGAGGCCGGAGGTGATCTCGGTGAGCTCGGCGCCGATCGCCCCGACGCCGACTGTCACGTCCGTGACGTTGCCGCCGGCCAGCACCTGCACGGTCGCCGTGGAGCCGTCCACGTGGACCGCGGACGTCGGCACCGTGAGCGCCTCGTCGGTGCCGCCCACGGTGATGCTCACCTCGGCCGTGCCGCCGTTGAACAACGGCTCGTCCGTCGGGTCGAGCGCGAGGACCACCGGGTACGCCGGCTCGCCGGTGGTCGACTCGTTGAGCACCCCGATGCTGCTCACGGTCGCGTCGAGCACCCGGTCCGTGCTGGAGGCGGTCACGGTCGCGGTCTGCCCGACCTCGAGCAGGTCCACCTGTGCGGCGCTCGCGGAGGTGGTGACCAGGAAGCCCGTGTCACCGATCACCGTGATCACCGACGTCGTCGAGGACGCGGTCACCGCGTCGCCCGGTGCCATCGCGACCTGCGCCACCGTTCCGGCGATCGGCGACGTGAGCGCGTTGCGCCCGAGCGCGTCCTTCGCGATCGCCACCTGCGCCTCGGCCGCGTCGATGGCCGCCCGGTCGGCGAGGATGTCAGCTGCGGTCGGCACGCTCGCCGACGTTCCCGAGCTGCCCGACTGCGGACCGGGGTCCGTCGCTGCGCTCACGGTGGACACGGCCTGAACGCTCGTCGAGGTCGCCGTCGAGGTGCTCGCCGTCGAGGTGCTCGTCGTGGAGACCGCGTCGGTGACCGCGACCTCAGCGGTGAGGACCTCGACCGAGGCAGGCGCGACGCCGGTCGGCGGGGTGCTACCGCCCGACGGGAGCCCCGAGGTGCCACCGCCCGGCGCCGCCGACTCGCCGGTCACGAGCTCCTGGAGGTCGGCGACGGCGCGGTCCAGGTCGTCGGCGCGGTCGAGAAGGGCCTGCTGCGCCGCGTCGACGGCCTGCTGTGCGGTGAGCACGTCGCCCAGCGCCGTGGTGCAGGCCGTGACCTCGTCCGACGTGGGGGCAGAGTCACCGTCGCCGGTCGGGTCCGCTGTGGGGTCACCCGTCGGGTCACCCGTCGGGTCCGCCGTGGGGTCACCCGTCGGGTCCGCCGTCGGGTCACCCGTCGGGCTCACCGGGGGCGTCGGTGTCGGGTCGCTCACCGGCGCGTCGCCCGTGACCGGCGCGCACGTCGTGCGGGCGGCCGCGAGGGCCGCGGCGCTCGCGGCGAGCGCCTGCTGGGCCGTGGCGCGCTGGGCCAGCAGCGCCTGCTGCGCGGCCTCGACCTTGGCGACCGCCGCGGCGAGCGCCGCCTGGTCGACCGAGGTGCCCTGATCTCCCGAGACCTGGCCCGTGCCGCTGGGCGCGGTCGTGCCGGTGCTCGACGTGGTGCTTGTCTGGGCGTCGAGGTCGTCCTCGAGGCGCTGCTGCGCGTCGGCGAGGTCGGACTCGGCCTGGTCCAGCGAGTCCTGCAGGGAGGTCAGGTCCAGGCTCGCGAGCTGGTCACCGGCGGCCACGGTGTCGCCGACGGCGACGTCCACGGTGCCGACCGTGCCGGCGACCGAGAACGACGCGTCGACGCGGTCGGCCGAGGAGAGGGTGCCCGTCACGTCGATGGTCTGCACCACCGACCCGAGCCCGGCCACGGCCGTCCGGTAGCGCTCGCCGCCGCTGCGCGTCACCGCGAGCGCGACACCCGTGCCGGCTGCCAGCACGACGACAGCGGTCGCCGCCGCCACCACCGTCCTGACCCGCGCCGACACCCGCCTGCGCCGCCGCGGGGACACCACGCCAACCTCATGCACCACGACGGCCCCCGGTGCAGGCCCCGTCGACCGAGTCGGAGAGCGTGAGTGCCGTGGCCGTCATCCCGCCACGGTCGTCGGTCTCGCCGCGGACACTGACGCACAGGCCGACCGCGATCGCCGTGGCGTCCGCCGACCGGGTCGCGGTGACCGTCGCGTCCGCGCCCACCGAGACCGTCGTGGACCCCGACTCCTGCTCGACGGTGACCGAGCCGGCGTCCACCGCCGTGACGGACCCCGCGACGATCGCCCCGCCGAAGCCGCCGCCCGGTGCGCCGGAGGCACCGCCGCCCGGCACCGCACCGCTGGGCATGTCCGTCGGGAAGTCGCTGGGCATGTCGCTCGGCATGTCCGTCGGCATGCCGCTGGGCATGTCCGTCGGGAAGTCGCTCGGCAGTCCGCTCCCGTCCCCGCCCGACATGCCGGGCGGCATCCCGCCGCCACCGAACCCGGCGGCCGAGCACTGGCCGTCCACCGGTTCGCTGACCGCCACACTCGTCGCGGCCGGGGTGTCCGCCGTGGCGTCGTCGACCATCGCCACCACGCAGGACCCGACCGTGACCGCCGACAGGTCCGAGGTGACCTGTCGGCTCACCGTCGTCGCATCGGTCCACGACACCGCGGTCTGCACGTCGGACTGGACCTGCATGGTCGTGCCGCTGACGGCGGCGATCAGGCCGAACACCCCGCCGCCCGGCGCGGCGCCGAACCCGCCGGACCCGCCCTGTCCCGCCGGGCCGCCCTGACCGGAACCGTCCTGGACCGTGCCCTCGGTGGACCCGTCGCCGGCCGCGCTGCTCGTGGACGCCGTGGCGCCCCCTCCGCACCCGGCCAGAACCAGCACACCCGGCAGCAGGAGCGCTGCCACCCAGCGTCGTCTCATCATCGTCCTCCGCTCACTCGCTGCGCAGCGCGTCGATCGGCGCCAGGCGCGCTGCGCGCGTCGCCGGGTACACGCCGAATGTCAGGCCTATCCCTATGGCCACGACCACCGAGCCTCCGACCGCGAGGCCGGAGACGACGATCGAGGTGTCGAGCAGGTCCGGCAGCACGCGGGCGGCCAGGATCCCCAGCACCGCTCCGAGCACGCCGCCGGCGAGGCCGAGCACCGCGGCCTCCGCCAGGAACTGGCGCCGGATCGCCCACGGTGGCGCTCCCAGCGCCTTGCGCAGGCCGATCTCGCGGGTCCGCTCGGTGACCGAGACCAGCATGATGTTCATCACGCCGATCCCGCCGACCAGCAGCGACAGCGCCGCGATCCCGGTGAGCAGCACCGTCAGCGTCCGGTAGACCGCCGTCGCCGTGCTGACCAGGGCGTCCTGGCTGTTGATGGTGAAGTCAGCGCTGTCCGCGCTCGAGATGCCGTGCAGGTTGAGCAGCAGGGTCTCGGTCTCCTGGTACGCCGCCGAGAGCTGCTCGGTCGACGCCGCCTGGACGTAGACCGTGGTCAGAGAGTTGCGGTCGCGCCCGCCGATCACCTGCTGGGAGGCGGTGGTCAGGGGGATGACGGCCATGTCGTCCAGGTCCGTCGAGTCAGAGGCACCGGCGTCGGCCAGCACCCCGACCACCGTGAACGTGACGTCGGAGATGGTGACCGACTGGCCCACCACATCGGTGGTGCCGAACAGCTCGGTGGCCGTGCTCGACCCGAGCACCACGACCGCTGCGGCCGCCGCGTCGTCGGCGGCGGTGAAGAAGGAACCCGAGGACAGCGTGCGGCCCCGGACCGACGGCCAGTCCTCGGTGGTCCCGACCACCGTCGTCGTCCAGTTGGTCTGGGAGGTCTCCAGCGACAGCGAGGTCGACTTCTCCGGGGCGACACCGGCCACGTCGGGCGTGTTCACACTCGACGCGAGCGCCTCGGCGTCGTCCCGGGTGAGCGTCGGCCTGGTGCCGAACCCGCCGCGCAGGCCCTCCAGGGAGAGGCTGCTGCCCGGGGTGACGATGAGCAGGTTGGAGCCCAGCGAGCTGATCTGCTCGGACACGTCCTTCTGGGTGCCCAGACCGAGCCCGACCGTGAGGATGACCGCGGCGATCCCGATGAGGATCCCGAGCACCGTCAGGGTGGAGCGCAGGCCGTGGGTGCGGATGGCGGCGAGCCCGGTGCGCAGCGTCTCGGCCCAGCTCATCGTGCACCTGCCCGACGCCCTGCCGACGGCTCGTCGGATCGCACCTGCCCGTCGAGTACCCGCACCACGCGGTCCGCGTGCGCGGCGACGTCCGGCTCGTGCGTGATGAGCACGATGGTGCGCCCCTGGCCGTTCAGCTCGTCGAGCAACGCCAGCACGTCGGCCGTCGACGCCGAGTCGAGGTTGCCCGTCGGCTCGTCGGCCAGCAGCAGGTCGGGCTCGCCGACCAGGGCCCTGGCGACCGCGACCCTCTGCTGCTGGCCGCCGGAGAGCTCGCCAGGGCGGTTGTGCAGCTTGTCGCCGAGGCCGACCCGTTCCAGGGCGTCCACCGCGCGCTCCCTGCGCTCGCCTGGCGGGACCCTGCCGTACAGCATCGGGAGCTCGACGTTGCGCCAGGCCGACAGCGACGGCAGCAGGTGGAACTGCTGGAACACGAAGCCGATCCGGTGGTTGCGGATCCGGGCCAGCTCGACCTCGGTGAGCTCGCTGATGTCCTCCCCGGCGAGCCGGTAGCTGCCCACCGTCAGGGTGTCCAGGCAGCCGATCAGGTGCATGAGCGTCGACTTGCCCGAACCCGACGGCCCGACCACCGCGACGTACTCCCCCGCACCGATCCGCAGGTCCACCTCACGCAGCGCCTCGAACTCGATGGCCCCGGTGCGGTAGGTCTTCCCGGCGCCGACGAGCTCGATGACCGGCTCCGTGCCGACGCTCGCCGACCGCACCTGGGCCGCGAGCGCCTCAGCCATTGCCCAGCCCCCCGCCCGGGAAGCCGCCCTGCCCGCCACCCGGCGGCTGGAACTGGGACGGGTCGAAGTCGCTCGGGAACCCCTCGGGGAGCTGACCGTCCAAACCCGTCCGGTCCTGGCCGGAGCGCTGCGTCTGGTTCACGACGGTGACCAGGACCTGGTCGCCCTCGGCGAGACCGGAGGTGATCTCCGTCAGCTCGCCCACGGTCTCGCCGACCTCGACCGGGGTCTCGACCTCGTTGCCCTCCGCGTCCTTGGTGAGGACCACGGAGGACCCGTCCACCGTGCGGACCGCCGCGGACGGCACGGTCAGCACGTCGGTGCGCCGCTCGTACACGATCGACACGTCGGCCGACACCCCGTCGTGGACGCCCTCGGGGCTGCCCGTCACGTCGATGGTCACCGGGTACGCGGCCACGCCCGACGAGCTCGTCGACAGCAGCCCGATCTCGGAGACCGTCCCGAAGACCTTGTCGGCCCCGTCGATCGTGAGCTCGGCCTGGTCGCCCACCGCGATGAGCGCCACGTCCGCGTCGTCGACGCTCACCTCGACCTGCCAGGAGTCGGTCCCCACGATGACGAACTGAGCCGTGCCGCCCGTCGTGGCGACCGCGCCGACGGCGCCCACGCTGCCCCCGGCGCCCGCCGAGGTACCGGTCACCGCGTCGCCGACCGCGAGGTCGACGGTGGTGACCAGCCCGGCGACCGGCGCGACGAGCGTGGCCCCGGCCATCGCGTCCTCGGCGTCGGACACCGCAGCCTTCGCGACGTCCACCTGCGCCGAGGCCGCATCGATCTGGGCCTGTGCGACGTCGGAGCCGTCGTCGGCGTCCTCGAGGTCGGACAGGGTCGCCTCGGCGGTCGCCAGCGTCGCCTTCGCCTCGAGCAGGTTCGCGTTGAGCTGGAGCGTGTCGACGGTCGCGAGCTTCTGGCCGGCCTCGACCGTGTCACCCGCCGCGACGTCGACGCTGAGCACCGTCCCGCTGACCTCGAAGCTGACGTCCTCGGAGACGGTCGGCGTGACCGTGCCGCTCGCCGACACCGACTTCTCCAGGGTCGTGACCGAGGCCGCCACGGACTGCGTCGTCGCCTCGGGGGTGGCCGCCACGGCCCGCTCCCGGAACCCGAACCACCAGACCGCGACCGCCGCGACCAGCACCGCCGCAACCGCGGGCACCAGCACCCGCGGCCGCCGTATCGCACGCAGCATGCATGCTCCTTCCGCCGCCGCGAGGCTAGGGACGCGACGTGTGGCCGAGATGTCACCCGCCTGTGCGCCGCCTGTGGTCGACGTACCGTGGGTCGATGAGCCATCGCGACGACCTGCTCGACCTGGAGAAGCGCGGCTGGCGGGCGCTGAGCGACAGCCCGGACGCCGCCGACGCGTTCTACCGCGAGGTGCTCGACGACGAGGTGACGATGCTGCTGCCCGGTGGCCTGCGGATCACCGACCGGGACCGCGCGCTGCACGCGATGGGCGGGGCGCCCTGGGACGGGTTCGTCCTGGAGGAGGTCGACGCCGTGCTGCCGCGCACCGGCGTGGGCCTGGTCACCTACGGCGTGGTCGCCCGGCGCGGGCCGGCCCGCTACTCGGCCTGGGTGTGCAGCGTCTACGTCAAACGGGTCGAGGGCTGGCGGCTCGTGCTGCACCAGCAGACGCCCCGGTAGGGCGAGCGCACCTCTGCGGAACCGGGGAGCGCCGACGGGCCCTAGGGCGCGACCGGTCGCAGGAACCCGTCGGCGACCAGGGCCCGGACCTGCCCGAACAGCTCGGCGCGCAGTTCGTCCACGCCCACCTCGAGCACCGCCGCGAGACCGCCGACCAGCTGGCCCACGGTGAGCTCGCCGTCGCACGCGCCGACCAGGCCGGCCAGTGCCGTGCCCGCCGTCACGACCCGGCCGAGCCCGCCGCCCTGACGCAGCAGGATCACCCGCGGGCCCGCGTCACCCGGGCGCAGGTGCCGCTCCTCGGTCACGTCCGGCGCGACCAGCAGCCGCAGCCCGGCCAGGCCGTCGTCATCCAGGCCGGACAGCAGGTCGTGCGCTGCCAGCACCGTCAGGACATGGTCCCCCAGCGGCCCGGCGACCGGGCCGGTCTGCTCCTCCACCCTGCGCATCCCCGGGCGCCCCGCCGGGCGACGCAGCACCACGAAGCCCAGGCCCACGCCCTGCACGCCGCGCGCCGCGAAGTCTGCCAGCCACCCCGTCACGGCGGCGTCCCAGCCGGCCGGGTCCTGGGCGCGCACCGCACCACCGTCGCGCAGCCACAGCTCGGCGTACCGCGCGGGGTCGAGCACCTCGCGCTGGACCACCCAGCCGTCCAGGCCCGACGCGTCCAGCCAGGACCCGACGCGCTCGGTCCAGTCCTCACCCGCCCGGTGCTCCCAGTTGCCGAGCAGCTGGGCCACGCCGCCGGGTGCGAGCACGTCGCCCATGCCGGCCACGAGCTCGGCGACCAGCGCGTCGCCCGCCCGGCCGGCGTCGCGGTAGTCGTAGGCGGGCAGCATGGCGGAGGCCACCAGCCCACGGGGCGTGATGACGAACGGCGGGTTGGACACCACGAGGTCGAACCGTTCGCCGCGCACCGGCTCGAGCAACGAGCCCAGGCGCAGGTCCAGGTCCGCACCGGCCAGCGCCGCGTTGAACCGCGCGAAGGCCAGGGCACGCTCCGAGACGTCGGTGGCGACCACCGCGTCGCAGTGCCGGCCGGCGGCGAGCGCCTGGATCCCACTCCCGGTGCCCAGGTCCAGGGCACGGGCCCGATGGTCGCGCACGGTCAGCCCGGCGAGGGTCACCGAGGCGCCGCCCACACCGAGCACGTGCCCGGGGTCCAGCACCGCACCCGTCACGCTCGCGCCCTGGTCGGAGGCGAGCCACCACGCGGCATCGTGCGCGTCGTCCACCCCGACGGGGCGCAGGTCGACGGTGGCACGTACCTCGTCGTCGTCGCCGGCACCGGCGGTCACCACCAGGCCGAGGCGCTCCAGGCCGTCGACCCCCGTCCGCGGCACGGCGGTGGCCAGCGCGCGGCGCGGTACCGCGGCGCCGAGCACGAACGCCCGCACCCAGGCGGCCAGCGGGCCGGCGGCGACGCGCGTCGCCGCGAGGGCGGCCGCCGGCTCCTCACGGTGCAGGGCCGCCGCAGCGACCGGGCCCAGCAGCTCCTCGACGGCCGCGACCGGATCCGGCGCCAGGCCCGCCAGGTCCTCGGCGAGCCGACCCACCTCCGGGCCGAGCACGGCTGCGACCCGCGGCGGCGCGGGAAGCGGGTCCGCCGGTGGATGTGACGGCGCGCGGCCCGGGCCGGACAGCCATGCGCGGTTCTGGTCGGACACGGTGACATTCAACCGTCCGCAGCGGCCGCTGCGTCCCGCGGGACTTCGTTCCCTGGTCCTGGCCGCCTCGCGTGCCGATCATTCTGGGGACGCCGCGGTCGCACCCCGTGGCATGTCCACCAGGGGGATTCCAGATGCGCTTGCCCGTCCTGCCCACCACCCGTCCGTGGCCGGCCGCCGCGGCCCTGGCCTTCGCGCTCGCCGGCTGCGCGACCACCGGCCAAGGGCTGCCCGGCGACGGTGGGGCTCCGCAGCCCCCCGCGCCCGACGCCACGCAGAGTCCCACTCCCACGTCCGCGACCGAGTGCCTGCTCGGCGACTGGGAGTACGACTCCGCGGCGGGTGTGCGCTCGGCGCTCGAGGCGATGGGCGTCCCCGCGGGCTCCGCCTCGGTCGACGTGATCGGCTCGACGACCCTCTCGCTCGACGGCAAGCACGCCATGCTGCACTACGACGCCGTGCAGATCACCCTGCAGATGGACCTCGACGGCTCCGAGCTGGTCGAGCTGATCCGGTTCGACGGCGAGGGCTCGGCGGTCTACCGGGTCTCGGGCGACGAGATCACGGTCGGTCGCTTCGACCTCTCCGGCGCGAACGCGGAGATCATCGCGACCGTCGACGGCCAGCCGCTCGACCTCGGGACGTCGACGGACGACCTCATGGCGTCGCTCTCCTCGTTCACCAACGCCCAGACGTTCACCTGCGACGCGTCGACCTTCACCATGACCGACGAGCAGAACGGGATCACGTCGACCCAGGTCTACACGCGCCGCTGACCGACGCCTCCCCGAACCTCGGCGGGTGCGGGCTCAGTCGGCCGCCTCGCGCTCCAGCCGGCCCTCGCGGTCCACCATCGCGGCGCGCACCCGGGACAGGATCACGGCGCCGAACGCGATGAGCATCGCCACGGTCGCGATGGCCAGCCGCACACCGTGGTTCACGTCGATCCCCACCGACAGGTGCACCACGGCCGGCGCGATGAGCAGCGCGACCAGGTTCATCACCTTGATCAGCGGGTTGATCGCGGGGCCGGCGGTGTCCTTGAACGGGTCGCCGACGGTGTCGCCGATCACCGCGGCGGCGTGCGCCTCGGAGTTCTTGCCGCCGAACCGGCCGTCCTCGACGATCTTCTTCGCGTTGTCCCAGGTGCCGCCCGAGTTGGCCAGGAACACGGCCATGAGCACGCCCGTGGCGATCGACCCGGCGAGGAACCCGGCCAGCGGGCCCACCCCCAGGCCGAAGCCGACGGCGATCGGCGCGAACGCAGCGAGCAGGCCCGGTGTGGCCAGCTCGCGCAGCGAGTCGCGCGTGCAGATGTCCACGACCCTGCCGTAGTCCGGCCGGGTCTGGCCGGTCATGATCCCGGGCATCTCGCGGAACTGGCGGCGCACCTCGAACACGATCGCCCCGGCGGCGCGGGTCACCGCGTCGATCGCCAGCCCGGAGAACAGGAACACGGTCGCGCCGCCGAGCACCACGCCGACCAGCGTGATCGGCGAGATGACCTGGTAGGAGAGCATGGCCAGGCCCAGCCCGGTCGCCTGGGCAGCGCCGCCGATCGACTCCACGGCGGTCCTGACCGCGTCGGTGTACGACCCGAAAAGCGCGGTCGCCGCGAGCACGGCGGTCGCGATCGCGATGCCCTTGGTGATCGCCTTCGTGGTGTTGCCCACCGCGTCCAGGTCGGTGAGGATCTGCGCGCCGCGCTCGTCGACGTCCTTGGACATCTCGGCGATGCCCTGCGCGTTGTCGCTGACGGGCCCGAACGTGTCCATCGCGACGATCACGCCGACCGTGGTGAGCAGCCCGCACCCGGCGAGCGCGATGAGGAACAGCGACAGCGTGATCGAGCCACCGGAGATCAGGAACACCGCGCAGATCGCGGCGGCGATGATGCCCGCGGTGTAGACCGCGGACTCGAACCCGACCCCGACCCCCGCGAGCACCACCGTCGCGGGCCCGGTCAGGGTGGTGCGGGCGACGTGGATCGTCGGGTTGGAGGTGGTCCCGGTGAAGTACCCGGTGAGCCACAGGATGATCCCCGCCAGCAGCACGCCGATCACCACGGCGAGCGTCGCGACCAGTCGCGGGTCGCCGGTGTGGTCGGCCAGGTCCGTCGAGATCCCGCTCAGGTCCGAGAACCGGCTGGGCAGGTACACGAAGGCGGCGACCGCGGTGAGCGCTGCACCGGCGACCGCCGCCTGGTAGAAGCCCCGGTAGATGGCCCGGAGCCCCGACTCGGCCCCTCGGACCCTGGTGAGCAGCACACCGAGCGCGGCGACCACCGCTCCGATCCCGGCGACGATCAGCGGGAAGACCAGCCCCTGCTCACCGAACGCCACCTTGCCCAGGATGAGCGCGGCCACCAGCGTCACCGCGTACGACTCGAACAGGTCGGCGGCCATCCCGGCGCAGTCGCCCACGTTGTCGCCGACGTTGTCGGCGATGGTCGCGGCGTTGCGCGGGTCGTCCTCGGGGATGTTGTGCTCGACCTTGCCCACCAGGTCCGCGCCGACGTCGGCGGCCTTGGTGAAGATGCCGCCGCCCACCCGCATGAACATCGCGAGCAGCGCCGCGCCGAACCCGAAGCCCTCGAGCACCGCAGGCGCCTGCTCGCGGTAGATGAGCACCACGCCGGTCGCGCCCAGCAGGCCGAGGCCCACCACGCCCATCCCGACCACGCCACCGGTGCGGAACGCGATCCGCGCGCCCTCGCTGCGCCCGTCGGCCTCGCGTGCCGCGGCGGCTACACGCACGTTGGCGCGCACCGCCAGCCACATGCCCAGGTACCCGATCGACGCGGAGAACCCCGCACCGACCAGGAAGAAGATCGACCGCCCGACCTTGATCCCGGTGTCGCCGGGCAGCAGGAACAGCAGGCCGAACACCACGGCCGCGAACAGCACGAGGGTGCGGAACATCCGGTTCAGGTAGGCCGACGCACCTTCCTGCACGGCCTGCGCGATGGCCTGCATGCGCGCGGTGCCCTCAGGAGCGGCCAGCACCTGGCGGCGCAGGACCACCGCGAACCCGAGGGCCACGAGGGCGATCGCTGCGATGACGGCGACGATGACGATGCTCGAGCTCCCGAGCGTGGGCATCCGACCTCCAGTCGTTGTGGCGCGCGGGTTCGCCGATCGGCGCCGTTGCCGGGCGTGGGTAACGCCGCGGAGGGAGTCTACGGGCGCGGCCCCGCGCCGCCCACCGCGGGCGGCCGAGCACCCGGCGTCGGTGGCGCCCGGACGGACGTCGCCGGCGACCGCCCCCTGCCTGCCCCGGTCGCTCACCCGTCGGGGTGAACCGCCGTCCATCTACAACCCCGTGCGTCGCACGGACGTCTACGTGGTGTCTGTGACGATGGGCGTGGTCCTACCAGGGGAGGCGAGGACGCCATGCAGGGGGACCAGGTGCTCGCCGATCTCGCGCAGGAGCGCGGCGGCGACCTCACGGCGTTCGCCTATCTCCTGACCGGCGACCTGCCCAGCGCTCAGGACCTCGTCCAGGACGCGCTGGTCAAGGTCTTCGGACGGCTGCGCACGGGCTTCACGCCCGAGACCGCGGAGGCCTACGTACGCCGCACCATCGTCACGCTCCACGTCGACGGCTTCCGGAGGAGGCGCCGGTGGCGCGGCGTGCGGCACCTGCTCGTCTCGCCGGACCAGCCCCCCGTCGACGTCGAGAGGCGCCTCGACCTGCGCGCCGCGCTGGACACCCTGTCGCCCCAGGAACGCACCACCGTGGTGCTGCGGTACTACGAGGACCTGCCGCTCGCCGAGGTCGCCGACCGGATGAACCTGGCCGTCGGCACCGTGAAGCGGTACGCGAGCAACGCCCTGCACAAGCTCGAGACGCGGCTCGGGCCGCTCGCGGCCCACGACGACGACTCGGTCGCCGTCCTGCCCGCGCGACCGGCGAGCGCTCCGGCACGGAGGAGCTGAGATGGACTACGACCTGCACCGCGGGATGCGGGATCTCGGGTCCGACCCCGAGGTCCGCGCGACGAGGTTCCCGATCGAGCAGCTGCTCCGGCGCGCCCACCGCCGGCGTGCCGCGCGCGCGACGGCCCTGGGCGCGGTCGGCGCCACCACGGTGGCGGCGCTCACGTTCGGCGGCATCGCCCTGATCGGAGACCTGCACCCCGACCCGGCGCCGCCAGTGGTCGTGCCGACCCAGAGCGCGACGAGCGAGCCGGACCCGACGCCGACCTCGGCGCCGGAGCCGACGGAGAGCCCCTTCGAACCGGACCTGAGCGCGTGCGGGACCACCCGCGGCCCGACCATGTACGACTACGACACCGACCTGACCATGGCCGACGTCGGGGCGCCGAGCTCAGAGCCCGGCGAGGACGTGCACACCGTGGTGACCTTCGGCACGTCCCAGCAGTGGGCCGGCGACCGGGTCAGCGTCGCCCCCCTCGAAGCCGTGCTCACGAACGCTGCCGACCTCAGCACGAGTGCCGAGTCGACGGTCATCGCGGTCCCCGCGGCGCCGCTGCGCGCTCCGTCGGCACAGGTCCTGATCGACGGCACGATGGGGGCGCCGGGCGCCAGCGCCCCCCTCGCCATGGACATCCCGTTCGTGATGTGCCCCGGCACGCCGGACGCCGGGTCGAGCCCACCGGCGGGCTCGTACACCCTGTGGTTCGAGGGCCGGATGGTCCACGACGGCACGCCGCTCACCAACCGGGGAGCGTGGCTGGTGACCGTCGGCGCGCCACCGGAGCAACCGTCCGTCGGGGAGGATCTCGGCCTGCCCCCGCAGCTCGACATCCCCGCCGAGCAGTACCGGCTCGACCTCGACAGGTGCGGGTCCTCGACCGCGCAGCTCGACGCGATCGCCGGCGCGAACCCCGTGATCACCGGTGGCACGCACTACGTCGCCGAGACCTCGACCTGGTACCGCGCCCTGCCCTCGGGCCAGGCGACGCTGTGGTTCAGGACCGAGGCCGGGTGGTGGGCCGACACCGACTCCTGGCCAGGACCTGAGAGCTCGGAGATCACCGTCCTCGACGCGGTGGTCGCTCCGGCGACCCCGGGCGACCACGCGATCTGGGGCACGGGTCCGATGCTCTCCTCCGGTCCGGTCGCCGGCCTGCTCGCCGGCCCGGTCACGCCGTTCGCCTGGAACGGTCCGCTGTCGATGGACCTCCCGATCACCTGGTGCGACGGGTCGACGACCGTCCCCGACGGCGTGTGGGCGCTCTACGTGAAGGTCCAGCAGAACGTCTCCGGGACCGGTGTCGCCCCGTGGTCGAGCACCGGGATCTTCTGGGTGGCGCAGGTCCTCGCCGTCGGCCCGGACGCCTACCCCGGTACCTGGCCGTACTGAGCGCGGTCCGCAAAGATCTCCACGCGGGTTCCGGGCGCACCGCGGACCCCCAACGGTTCGCCGGCCTGCATCGTTTGAGCAGGTGAGAGGGGGCGATCATGGGCTGGCGCGACGAGCTGACGACGCTCGCCACCGAGCGCGGCCCGGCGCTGGTCGGCTACGCGTACCTGCTCTGCGGCGACCTCCCCCGCGCGAACGACCTGGTGCAGGAGGCCCTCGCGCGCGCCTGGGCGCGTCCCGGCCGGGCCCACGGCCCGCAGGCCACCGAGGCCTACGTACGACGTGCCGTGCTCAGCGTCTTCCTCGACGAGCGGCGACGGGCGACCTCGTGGGCCCGCAAGCGCCACCTGGCGGTCGGCCCGACGACCACGCCGGACCCGACCACCCGTACCGACGACCAGCTCGATGTCCAGGAGGCGCTGACCGGCCTGTCACCCCGCGAGCGGGCGTGCGTCGTGCTGCGGTTCTACGACGACCTGACGGTGCCGGCCCTCGCCGGGCGCCTCGGCATCAGCGAGGGCGCGGCCAAGCGCTACCTGTCCGACGGGCTGGGCAAGCTCGAGGCCGCGCTCGGGCCCGTGGGGGCCGCGCCCGAACAGCTCACCGTGCGGCTCACGGAAGGGGATCGGCGATGAGAGACCTCCCCGACGCCTTCGAGCAGATCGCGCGCGGCGCCGCCGGTCACGCGCACATCGGTGGCGCCCAGGACGGTGCAGGCGCGCCGTCGGACGCGCTCGACGTGCTGCTGACCGAGACGGGTCGGCGGCGGCGACGGTTCGTCGCGACGACGGTGGTCGCCGGCGCCGCCGTCGGGCTGGTGGTGGCCGGCGGGGCCGCGGTGCTGCACCGCGCGGACCCGCCGCCAATCGGCCCGGTGGCCACGTCGCCGAGCCCGACACCGACCCCGACCGGCGACACGTCGACCGACCGTGCAGGCACCTGGCTGGGCTGCGGGGCGGACGCGTCCGGCCTCGACACCATCTCGGTCGACGGGCTCACCCTGCTCGGCTCGCTGAGCCCCGACGGGTCGGATGGCGGCCTGCGGCTCTACGCGGTGGTCGCCAAGGGCGCCGGGCCCGCGACACCGCGCGGCGGGACCGACACCGTGCACTGGGTCGCGGTCCAGGACGGACGCGCCGTGGCCGACGCCGGCACCACGATGCCCGCGGCGACGCACACGCTCGACCCGGGCGGGTACGACGACCTCGGCCTCGACGTGGGCCTGACGGACCTGACGGACTGCCGCACCGGCGACCCGCTGACGGGTGCCTACGACCTGTGGCTGCGCGCCGACCTCGGTACCGGCGCTGGCAGCACCACGCTGGTCGCCGAGCCGCTGTGGGCCACCGACGACCCGGCGCCCGTCCCCGCGGCGATCCCGCTGGTGGGCGACGGCCGGCAGCTCGGCCTCGAGGACCGGGTCGTGCTCGAGCGCCAGACGGGTCCCGCCCAGTGGCAGGTCGTGGTCAGCGTCGGCGGCGCGGTCCGCGACGCGTACCCGACGATCCACGACGCCCTGCTCGCCGCCGGCTTCACCGCCGTGGGCGAGAAGACCGACCCGCAGCGCCCGTCGTGGACGTCCGCCCGCTTCCTCGGTGCGGGGTACACGGTGACGGTCGACGTCTCCAACGAGACGGGCGGCGACACGTTCGCCGACTGGACGGTGACCTCCGACCAGGACGGCTCGGGCCCGGGCGCCGAGTCCGGGTGGGTGGCGGTCGAGCCACCGCCGGCCTCGGCGCGCGAGACCACCCTGGTCGACGTCGCGACGCGGGCCGGGGTCGAGAACGCCGGACCGGCGGAGCGCAACGTCGGCGACGTCGCGAACGTCTGGGGCCTCTGGCACGGCCAGGAGGCGCTGCTGCAGGTCCACGGCCCGTCGACCGGCTCGGCGTGGACGGCGCGCGAACCGGTCGACCTCGGCGCCGTCCCGGGGACCGTGGCCGCGGACTCCGACGGTGGGCTCGGCGTCGAGTTCAGCTGCGGCGAGCTCACCTACTCGGTGCAGGTGACCGACGCGGCCGACCTGCAGTCGACCGACCTCCCGGCCGCCGTGGAGCTCGCCACCGCGATGGCCGGCGCCGCCTGCTGACCGCCCCGCCCGTTCGGCGCGCCACCGGTGGCTCGGGTCTCCGATCGACCGGGACCCCAGTGGCTCCGGCCCGTCCACCGGACCCCCAACGATCCGACCCCCGTCGTTCGTCGTGAAGGATGGAAGCAGGGGGTGAGGCATGGCCTGGCACGACGACCTGACGGCAGTCGCCACCGAACGCGGCGCGGCCCTGGTCGGGTACGCGTACCTGCTGACCGGTGACCAGGCCCGGGCGCAGGACCTGGTCCAGGAGGCCCTGGCGCGCACCTGGGCGCGGCCGCGCCGGCTGGCGAACGCCGCCGCGACCGAGGCGTACGTGCGCCGCGCGGTGCTCAACGCCTACCTCGACGAGCACCGTCGCGAGTCGGTCTGGCGCCGCAGGCGCCACCTGGCGGCGCTGCCCGAGTCGACCTCGCCCAGTGCCGGCGAGGCGATCGACGAGGCGGTCGACGTGCAGGCCGCCCTGACGGCGCTCAGCCCCCGCGAGCGGGCCTGCGTCGTGCTGCGCTTCTACGACGACCTCACGGTGCCCGCCCTCGCCGAGCGCCTCGACATCAGCGCCGGCACCGCCAAGCGGTACCTGTCCGACGCGATGGGCAAGCTCGCCGAGGCGCTCGGCCCGCTCGACGAGCAGCACGACCTCGAGGACGTCGCCGTGGACCTCGACCCGTCCGGCGACGCGAAGGGAGGCCGGTCATGAACCTCACCGACGCCTTGGCCCGGATCGCCGGGCGCTCCGCCGATGTGCACGGTGCCGGCACCGGGCTCGATCTCGGCGCGGTCCTGGCGGAGGCCCGCCGCCGTCGCCGCCGGTTCACCGCGGTCACGACCGTCGCTGCGGCCGCCGTCGTCGCGCTCCTCGCGGCGGGCGGGGTCGCGCTCGGGTCCATCGACGCCACACCGGTTCCGCCCGCGACCACCGAATCGACCTCGTCGCCGACGTCTGCGGGCTGGGGGGCGGCGACCACCGTCGCCGCCGTCCCGGCCTGCGGCGACCCGACGCCCCAGCTCGACAGGGCCACGAACCCACAGCTCTGGTTCAGCAGCTCGGTCCTGGGGTCCGGCCTCGCCTCCGGGAACCCGGCCGACCAGCTCGTCCAGGTCGACCTGATGACCACCGGCCTGCCGGACGGCTACGCGATGGCCGGCCGGGTCCCGGTCACGTACGCCCTGGTGCTCGACGACCGGGTCGTCAGCGTGGCCGAGGCGCAGTGGACCGGGGAGGTCGCGTCACTGCACGACGTGACGACCGCCCTCTTCCGGCCCTGCCCCGGGGTGGACACCGCCCCGGGCCCGGGCGGGACGTCGCTGCTCAAGCCCGGCGCCTACCAGCTGTTCGCCGTCGCGCAGCTCAGCCCCCAGAAGTGGGGCAGCACGACACTCGGCGGACCCGGCACCCTGCTGGTCGCCGCGTCGCCGGCCGGGGTACGGCTCGGCGGACCGCTTGAGCAGCCCGCCGCCGCGCCGGCGCTGCCCACCTGCGGCGCGGACGCCTCGGGCCTGTCGGCGACGCCGCAGGGACCGCTGGAGCTGTACACCACGATCGTGCCCGCCGGAGGCGACCTGTCCTTCGACCTCCATCCGGACCCGGCCACCGCGCCGGCCGAGGACAGCTTCACCGCCTCCGCCTTCGTCTCGACCACTGTCGCGCGCGTCGGGCAGGACCGCGTGACCTGGGTCGCGGTCCAGGGTGGCGCGGTGGTCGCCCAGGGTGACGCGACGTTCCCGGTCACTCCCGGCCTGGCCGGCAACGCGGGTCCCAACGCCCAGCTGCCGTTCATGGAACCGCTGTCCGGGCTGACCGACTGCCGCACGGGTGGGCCGCTGAGCGGCGCCTACGAGCTGTGGGTCCGCGCCGACCTGGGCCTGGACACCGCGCCGATGCTGGAAGCCACCGACCCCAGCGTGAGCCTGATCGCCGCGCCGGTCTGGGCGACCACCGACCCGCAGCCGATCCCGGCAGCGGTCCCGATCGTCGGCGACGGCGCCACGCTCCCGCAGGGTGTCGCGGTCGTCCAGACCCGGCAGACCGACCCTCACGAGTGGACGGCCGTCACGACGTTCGGCGACTCGGCGTCGAAGGCGCAGGACCAGGTCCGCCAGGCCCTCGCGGCGGCGGGCATCACCGAGTCGAACTCGGGACCGGGCTCCTCGCTGCTGGGGTTCGACGGCCACGGCTTCAGCGTGACGGTCTCCGTCGGCGACCTCACGGGAGGTGGCGTCGTCACGGGCCTGTGGGACATCCGCGCCGAGTGAGCCGTTCGGGCCCGGCGCGCAGGGGGCGCCGGGCCCGAGACGCAGCGAGGGCCCGGCCGCCGTGGCCGGGCCCTGCGGTGATGCGGGCGTCGCCTCAGGCGAGCGCCTCCTCCAAGGTCGGGTGGATCGAGAACACCTGGGTCAGCGCGGTGATCCGGAACACCTTGAGGATCTTCTCCTCGTTGATCACCAGGGACAGGTCTCCACCGAGGGTGCGGACCTTCTTCAGCGCGCCGACCAGCACGCCCAGTCCGGTGGAGTCCATGAACGACACCTGCGTGAGGTCCACGACGATGGTGGTGTGCTCGGCGTCGACCAGCGAGGAGATCTCCTCACGCAGTGCGGGCGCGGTGTAGACGTCGATCTCGCCCTTGACCTCGATCACGGTCCGGTCGCCGCTCTGGCGGCTCGTGACGGACACGTCCACGCGGTCCTCCTTCTGCTCGGTCCCGCTAGTCAACACCACGGGTACGGCCGGGGTCACTCGTTTCCTGGGTCGATGGTCTCACCAGCGAGGAGCACGCTAGGCCGATCGGGTGACATCCCGGCCCACCCGATCGGCGAGCCCCGCGTGGCGAGGTGGACGCCGGTGGCAGACGGATCACGCGCCCGTGCACGTCGGCGGTGACACCGGCCGGTGGCACGATCGTCGCGTGACCCCGGACGCGCTGCTGGACGTGCTGCTCGCCGGCGGGCGTCGGGCGGACCGGGCCACCCACGTCGAGCACCTGCCGGCGCGCGAGGGCGTCGCGACCGACTGGCCCACCTGGGCGGACGCCGACCTGGTCGCCGGCTACCGCGAGCTCGGCGTCGAGCGCCCGTGGCGGCACCAGGTGACCGCCGCCGACGCGGTGCGCTCCGGGCGGCACACCGTGCTGGCCACCTCGACGGGCTCGGGCAAGTCGCTGGCGTTCTGGCTGCCGGCTCTGACCGCGGTGCGCGAGCCGGGGCTGCGCCGCGGCACCGTGCTGTACCTGTCCCCCACCAAGGCGCTCGCCGCCGACCAGCTCGCCGGGCTGGAGCGCCTGCTGTCCGCCGCGCGGGTCCGCGACGTGCGGGTGGCGACCTGTGACGGCGACACCGACCCCACCGCGCGGCGCTGGGTCACCGAGCACGCCGACGTGGTGCTGACCAACCCCGACTTCCTGCACTTCTCGCTGCTGCCGGGGCACCGGCGCTGGCTGCGCCTGCTGCGCGGCCTGCGGGTCGTGGTGCTCGACGAGGCGCACGCCTACCGCGGGGTGTTCGGCGCGCACGTGGCCGCCGTGCTGCGACGTCTGCTGCGCCTGGCGCGGGGGTACGGCGCGGACCCGGTGGTGGTGCTCGCGTCGGCGACCACGGGCGACCCCGGCGCGACCGCGGCCCGGCTGCTGGGCGTCGCACCCGAGGACGTCGTCGCGGTGACCGAGGACGCCGCGCCCCGCGGCCGGACCACACTCGTGCTCTGGCAACCGCCGGAGCTGCCCGGGTCGAGGTCGCTGCTGGACGCGGTCGCCGCGCTGCGGGACGCGGGGCCCGGCACGACGGTCCCGGAGGAGCCCTCCGTCGACGCGACACCCTCCGCTGCACGCCGCTCCGCGCTGAGCGAGGTGGCCGAGCTGCTCGCGGACCTGGTGGCCGGTGGGGCGCGCGCCCTGGCCTTCACGCGGTCGCGGCGCGGTGCGGAGTCGGTCGCTGCGATGGCCCGCGAGCACCTGGACGACGTCGAGCCCGGCCTCGGTGACCGGGTCGCGGCCTACCGCGGCGGGTACCTGCCCGAGGAGCGGCGCGAGCTGGAGCGGGCGTTGCGGTCCGGGGACCTGCGTGCCCTGGCCACCACCAACGCCCTCGAGCTCGGCGTGGACATCTCCGGGCTGGACGCGGTGCTCATCGCAGGCTGGCCCGGGACCCGGGTGTCGCTGTGGCAGCAGGCCGGGCGGGCCGGGCGGGCGGGCGCCGAGGGCCTGGTCACGCTGGTGGCCCGCGAGGACCCGCTGGACACCTACCTGGTGCACCACCCCGACGAGCTGATCGGGGTGCCGGTCGAGGCCACGGTGTTCGACCCGACCAACCCCTACGTGCTGGCCCCGCACCTGTGCGCCGCGGCGGCCGAGCGGCCGCTGCGCAGCGAGGACCTGCCACTGTTCGGCCCCGGCACCCGCGAGCTGCTGGACGTGCTGGTGGAGCGCGGCGCGCTGCGCCGCAGGGACTCGGGCTGGTACTGGACGCACGCGGACCCCGCGACGCGGCTCACCGACCTGCGCGGCACCGGTGGCGACCCGGTGCGCGTCGTCGAGGAGTCCACCGGCCGGATGCTCGGCACCGTCGACGCCGCGAGCGCCGACGCCCAGGTGCACGAAGGCGCGGTGTACGTGCACCAGGGCAGGACCCATGTGGTCGAGCACCTGGACCTCGACGGGCCGGTTGCGCTGGTGCGCGAGCGCGACGTCGACTACCGCACGTGGGCTCACTGGGTGAGCACCGTCGAGATCCGCGAGGTCCGCGAGGAGCGGCGCGCCGGACCTGTCACGTGGGGCTTCGGCACCGTCGACACGACCGAGCAGGTCACCTCCTTCACCAAGCGCCGCCTGCCGGACCTGGCGAACGTCGGCGGCGAGGTGCTGGACCTGCCGCCGCGCACGATGCGGACCACCGCGGTCTGGTGGACGGCCCCGCTCGAGGTGCTCGAGGCGGCACTGCTGGACGACGGCTCGGCCCCCGGCGCCCTGCATGCCGCCGAGCACGCCTCGATCGGGCTGCTGCCGCTGCTGGCGACCTGCGACCGGTGGGACCTGGGCGGGCTGTCCACCGCCCTGCACGCGGACACGGGCTGCGCGACGGTGTTCGTGCACGACGCCTACCCGGGCGGCGCCGGGTTCGCCGAGCGCGGCTACCACCTGGGGTCACGGTGGCTGACCGCCACCCGCGACGCGATCGCCGCGTGCCGCTGCGCGACCGGGTGCCCGGCGTGCGTCCAGTCGCCCAAGTGCGGCAACGGCAACGACCCGCTGGACAAGGCGGGGGCGCTGCGGCTGCTCGACGTCGTCCTGCGCCACGCCTGAGCCCGCCTCCGACCCGGGCGCGTCGGATCGCGGAGCCGCGTGAGCCGACGCCGCCTACGGTCCGGGCGCCGCGGACCTCGGGCCCGCCCGGGCCGACGCCTCCACCGGCCACGCACCGGGCGTGCGCACGGTCACGACCACCACCCCGGCCGCCTCGACCTGGCAGGACGTGACCCGGGCACCGTTGCGGCCCGCGACCTCACGAGCGCGGTCGCAGGCGGCCGCGGTCCCGGGCCCCGGCCCCACGGCCAGGACCAGGCCGTCGGGGAGCGCCACCGCGTCGGCCGCGGCGAGTGCGGCGAGGTCCGCGGCGGCCCGGGCGGCGGCGGCGTGCGCCTGGCCGCGCACCACGACCGCGAGCGCCGCGGCGCCGGCGACGAGCACGGCGATCACCGCCAGCACGACGACGGTCCCCGACCCCGCGTCGCTCGGGCACCGGCGACCCGGCCGGCTCACGGCTCGACCCAGGCGACCGCGACCGAGCCGACCGCGAGCGGGCCGGACGTGATCCAGCTGCCCGCCGCCGCGGCCGACACCTCGACCTCGACCCAGGGCGGCTCGCGACGGACCTCGACGCGCGCTCCGGGCAGCACGCGTCGCACACCGGCCAGCACCTCGGCGTCGCTCACGCCGAGCGCGGCGAGCCGGGCACCGGTCCGTGCCGCCTCCGCGGTACGCAGCTGCAGGCCGCCGGCCGCCAGCGTCACCAGGACCACGGCCACGACCAGCACCACCGCGGGCAGCGCCACGGCGAGCTCGGCCGTGACGGCACCCGCGTCGGCGCGTGACGTGACGGCACCCGCGTCGGCGCGGGCGGCCACGCAGCGGCCGGTGCCCGGGCGCCCGCCCCGGCGGGTGCGGCCGGCGGTCACGTCGACAGCGCCCCGCGCACGATGCCGAACAGCAGGTCCCGGACCTCGTCGCTCCGCAGGATGAGCAGCAGCAGACCCGCGAAGGCCGCAGCTGCGACGGTGACGATCGCGTACTCGACGGTGGCCATCCCCGTGTCGGCACTCTCGCGGAGCAGAGCGGCGCGGCGGCGCGCCCACCCGCCCGGACGGAGTCGACCGACACGGCCCCGGTCCAGGTGGTCCTCGCCCCCACCGCTCGCGCCCGAACCGCTCGTGCCCGAACCGCTCTCGCCCACGCGCCGCACGACCCGTCGTCCCCGGTCTCCCATGGTGGTTCCTCCTCCTCTGCCGGCCCACCCGGCAGACCGCCAGCCTCGGTGCCGCGCGCGGCGGCCGGCAGACGCGGCCCGGCAAGCGGTGGAGACGTGCGTGCGGCGCCGGGCTGTGGACGGCGCGCACGGGTCGCGACACCTGCCTCGAGCAGCAGCGGGGTGGCTCAGACCGCTCCCGACAGCGCACCCCGGGCCAGCGACATGAGCACCGGCACCAGACCCACCAGCACGAAGGCCGGCAGGTGGCACAGGGCGAGCGGCACGAGCAGCCGCACCCCCAGGCGGCCGGCAGCCTGGGTCGCCGCGGCGGTCTGCTCGCGCTGGCGCTCACGGGCGGCGACATGCAGCAGGCCGACCGGACCGGCACCGGCCCGCCACGCCGGTGCGAGTGCGTCCGCGAGCGGTCGCAGCGCCCCGGGCGCGCCGGCCCATGCCTCCGACCAGCTCGCGCCGAGCCTGAGCAGGGCCGCGGCCTCCACCAGCGCGGTGCCACGCCGACCCCGCGTCGCCGCGCCCACGACCTCGAGCGCACCCGGGACGGTCGCACCCGCGGCGCACGCCGCCGCGACGAGCTCCAGGGCCGCGGCGACGGGGACCTCGACGGCGCCCTGCCCGGACCCGCGCAGAGCGGCCAGCCGACGTCCGGTGGGCAGCCGAGCGGCACGCCCCGGCCCGCCGTCGTCCCGGCCCGCGGCCGACGCTGCGCTCACCAGGCGTGCGGTCCAGGCCCGCCCGACCACCGCGGCCCCGGCCCCGGCGGCCAGCAGCGCGCTCCCGGCGCCGCCGTCCAGCAGCACCGCGAACGGGTCCGCCCCCACCGCGGCTCCGAGCAGCAGCCCGACCACCGGCAACCAGCCCAGCAGCCGTGCGGAGGCCGAAGGCCCGGCCAGCGCGGCCCGGCGCCGCACGTCCAGCTCGGCCTCGCGCTCCAGCGCGGCGGCCAGCGACTCGAGCACGGCAGCGGGCGGCGCACCGGACCGCGCGGTGACGCCCGCAGCCGCCCGGACCGCGGCCACCGTGGCCGGCGCTCCGCCCAGCGCCACCAGGTCGCGCGCCACGGGGACGCCGTCGACGCACCGCACCCCGAGGCCGGCCCACGCAGCGGCGGGTGCAGCGCCCGCCCGCGCCGCCGACGCGACCCGGATCACCGCGGTGACCAGGGCGTCGGCGCCGGGCCGGCGACG
>JAHLLI010000044.1 GCA_020444245.1 Actinomycetales bacterium | reverse complement strand
CATGGTCAATGTGACCCATGGTACCCACGTTCATGTGCGGTTTCGTCCGCTCGTACTTCTGTTTAGCCATAAGTTCTAGTCTCCTGAAAAATAATCCAAGAAAGAATTTCTATAAGATTTACCGGTTCAAAACTTTCTTTGCAACCGCTTCCGAAACAGGGGCGTAATGGTCAAACTCCATTGAGAAGACCCCGCGACCTTGCGTTCCAGAACGAAGCTCAGTCGCATACCCAAACATTTCCGCCAGAGGAACCCGGGCACGTACAGCCTGGGTATTTCCTAGGCGCATATCCATTCCTAAAATTTCAGCGCGGCGGGAATTCAACTGCCCCAGCACATCACCGAGATAATCTTCCGGAATGATTACATCCACTTTCATGATCGGCTCCAGCAAGACCGGCTTACCGCGTTCAAATGCTTCTCGGAAAGCAAACGCTCCAGCCATTTTGAAAGCCATTTCATTTGAGTCTACTTCATGATAAGAGCCGTCGACCAGGGTTACTTTAATATCGGTAACAGGATACCCGGCCAGGACGCCACTTTCTGAAGACTCCATCACACCTTTTTGTACCGCGGGAATATATTCCTTGGGCACAGTACCACCGACCACTTTGGATTCAAACACAATCCCGTTGCCGCGATCCAGCGGCTCAATATCGAGCACAACATGCCCATACATCCCACGCCCGCCAGACTGCTTCACATATTTGTAGCTGACACCCTTCATTGGACGAGTGATGGTTTCCCGGTAAGAAACGCGAGGCACGCCAACATTGGCCTGCACCCGAAATTCGCGCAGCATACGGTCCACCAGAATATCCAGGTGTAATTCACCCATACCAGAAATAATGGTCTGGCCGGTGTTCTCATCAATATGCACCCGGAAAGTCGGGTCTTCCTGAGAAAGCTTGTGCAGCGCTTCCGCCATCTTATCCTGATCCGCCATTGTCTTTGGCTCGATTGCCACAGAAATAACCGGTTCCGGGAAGGTAATGTTCTCCAGGACAACCTGGTCATTGAGCGCGCATAGCGTGTCGCCGGTAAAACTATCCTTCAAGCCTAAAATAGCGGCAATTTCACCCGCGTGAACTTCTTCAACGTCCTCTCGACGGTCCGCGTACATCCGCAAAACCCGTCCAATCCGCTCACGCTTCCCCTTCACCGGGTTATAAACTGTGCTTCCAGATTTCAATACGCCTGAATAGACCCGGAAATAGGCCAACCGTCCTACGTAAGGATCGGTAACGATCTTGAAAACCAGAGCAGCCAGCGGAGCATCATCTAATGGAGGTCGTTCAACAATCTCTTCACTATTGGGTTTGTTCCCGCGAACAGCAGGGACATCAACCGGAGAGGGCAGATAATCCACAACCGCATCAATCACCAGCTGCACACCCTTATTCTTGAGGGATGAACCGCAGAAGACCGGTGTTGCTTTATTGGAGATGACCGCCCGGCGTAACCCAGCTTTCAATTCATCGTTGCTGATCTCCTCGCCTTCAAGGTACTTGAGGATTAATTCATCATCCAGTTCGGCAATCTGCTCAATCATCTGCTCCCGCTTGAAACGGGCGTCTTCCAGCATTTCCGCAGGAATTGCCTCTGTGATCGGCTCTCGTCCTAATTCGTCATCCCAATAGGTCGCCTGCATGGTGATCAAATCCACCACGCCGCGGAACTCACGTTCATCGCCAATCGGAATCTGCATCGCGATCGGATTAGCCCCCAGCCGTTCCCTGATCGAAGCAATGGAACCTTCAAATGAAGCGCCTACGCGATCCATTTTATTAATAAAACAAATGCGTGGAACCCCGTAGCGATCAGCCTGTCTCCAAACGGTTTCGCTCTGCGGCTCCACACCCTGAGTGGCGTCAAACACCACTACCCCACCATCTAATACGCGCAGTGAGCGCTGCACTTCGGCTGTAAAATCAATATGCCCTGGGGTGTCAATAAGATTAATCTGGTGGCCTTTCCACTCCGCGGTAACTGCGGCGGAAACAATTGTGATACCCCGCTCTCGTTCCTGAGCCATCCAGTCCGTAACTGTCGTCCCGTCATCCACCGATCCAATGCGGTAAGTCTTCCCGGCGTAGAACAACACACGCTCGGTCGTCGTAGTTTTTCCCGCATCAATGTGGGCAATTATTCCAATGTTACGGTATCGCTCAATAGGATACTGTCGAGCCATCACATCACCATTTCACATTCAACTACAAATACTACACACGATAATGGGAGAAAGCCCTGTTAGCCTCTGCCATTTTATGCGCTTCTTCTCTCTTACGAACAGCAGTTCCCTGATTATTGGCAGCATCCAACACTTCATCCGCCAACTTCTGAGCAAAGGACTTCCCGGAACGGCCGCGAGCCGCATCCAGTGTCCAGCTGATCGCCAGAGTCAATCGACGCTGGGAAGCAACTTCCATAGGAACCTGATAAGTTGCACCACCAACACGTCGTGGACGGACTTCCATCAAGGGACCGACATTCTTGAGCGCCTGCTCCAGAACATCCATCGGGGCCTTCCCTGTCCGTTCGGCAATAATATCCATCGCATCATAAAACATGGATGTAGCTTTGCTTTTCTTGCCGTTCTTCATGATGCGGTTGATGATATATGTAACTGTCACGCTATTGAAGCGTAAGTCGGGGGCAAGTTCCCGTTTTTCTGGTCTTGTTCGTCGCATGCAAAATCTCCGTCAAACCCAAATAATCTAACTACTTGGCCCGTTTCGTGCCATACTTAGAGCGGCCCTGCTTGCGATCGTTTACACCGGTAGAGTCCAGCGTTCCACGCACAATGTGGTAACGAACACCGGGAAGATCTTTCACACGGCCACCACGGACCATTACAACAGAGTGTTCCTGCAAAGAGTGACCCTCGCCAGGAATGTAAGCTGTCACCTCAATACCATTCGTCAAACGCACACGGGCAATTTTCCGCAATGCTGAGTTCGGTTTCTTGGGGGTCATGGTTCTCACCACGGTACACACACCGCGTTTCTGAGGTGCGCCCCCGGCTTGCCGGACACGACGCTGTTTCATGGAGTTGTAAGTGTACTGCAACGCCGGAGCCTTGCTTTTGACCTTTTTGGACTGCCGACCCTTTCGGATCAATTGATTGATTGTTGGCACCTTTTTGCCTCCAAATGATTTTCCCAGGCGATAACACGCCTTCCTGATAAGATAATAAATTCTCAACAAGTGAGGCCATCTTTCGACATCGATGGCCTCGCCGTTTCAACAACGTTTCAGGCAACTATTTGCCTGCCCTTCCATGGGCAACGAGGAGTGATTATATCACGAGGCTAAATGAGCGTCAAGTCGAGATACCACTCACTCACAACAATTTTTCCGCGTCTTCACCCAGGCCCAGCAACCCGATTCCAATCTTGGGCGGGCGGACACGTTCTTCATCCTTTCCAAACCGGATGACTTCACCACTATCCATCATCGCTTCAACTGCCAAACCCAAACTCTGAAGCTCTTTCACCAGAACGCGGAAAGAAGCCGGCAGACTGGGCTCTTCAATAGATTCGCTCTTAACAATGGCTTCGTAAGCATTCACGCGGCCCTGAACATCGTCAGATTTCACCGTCAACATTTCCTGCAGCGTGTAAGCCGCTCCATAAGCTTCCAGGGCCCATACTTCCATCTCACCGAACCGCTGCCCGCCAAATTGAGCTTTACCACCCAGCGGCTGCTGGGTTACCAGACTGTAAGGTCCGGTCGAGCGGGCGTGCACTTTATCTTCGACAAGGTGGTGCAGTTTGAGCATCATCATGACACCTACAGTAACCGCGTTGTCATACGCTGTACCAGTTTTTCCATCACGAAGGATCTGTTTGCCAAATATCGGCATAGGCTCCCCTGTGGTGCGGGTATACTCTTCCGCCTGGTCGCGAATCGCTTCACTGTCTTCGCCAGTAACTATCACATCTTTGCGTGCCAGCCACAATTTCAGCCCTGCGTCAATCGCGTTCTGATCACAACTCCGAACATGCGGAGCGCCGGCGGGAACATTCCCAAAGTCCAGAATTTGATCAGGGTCAAAACCCTCTTCTTCCAACCAGACCCGTAAAACCGTCCGGCGCGCGTAGGTCTCATCATGTGCCAGCCTATAGATATCGTAATCTTTACCGGCCAGCAGGTCTTCCAGGTACAGTAAGCGGACTTCTGCGTCATCTTCAATGGTTTCCGGCTCAAAATCCTGCTTTTTGATCCATTGCCAGGACCGGTCAGAAATTTCCTTCCAGGCCCGGTCGATCATCCATGCTCGTGACAGTTCAGCTTCAATTTCAGTTTCATTGGCACCATCAAACACCGGGGTCAACGCCCGGAAACCAAGGAGTTTCGCGGCCCAACCCAGGTGGGCTTCCAGCACCTGGCCAATATTCATACGACCAGGAACGCCCAACGGGTTCAGGATGATGTCTACCGGGGTACCGTCGTCCAGGAAGGGCATATCCTCCACCGAAACTACACGGGAAACCACACCCTTATTTCCATGACGGCCGGCCATCTTGTCACCAGCGGTCAGTTTGCGGCGCTGTGCTACTGAGACACGCACCATAGTATCCACACCCGCAGAAAGATCTGAATTATCTTCCCGGGTAAACACTTTCACGTCCACCACTTTCCCGCGCTCGCCATGCGGCATGCGCAGCGAGGTGTCCTTGACATCCCGGGATTTTTCACCAAAAATGGCGCGTAAAAGACGCTCTTCAGGGGTTAATTCTTTCTCACCTTTGGGCGTAATTTTTCCGACCAGAATATCATTCGGGCCAACTTCCGCGCCAATGCGGATAATACCGTCTTCATCCAGATCCTTGATCGCGTCTTCACCCACATTGGGGATGTCGCGGGTAATTTCTTCGGGGCCCAGTTTGGTGTCTCGCGCCTCAACTTCATGTTTCTCAATATGGACTGAGGTGAACCGGTCATCCTGAACCAGACGCTCTGAGATCAAAATCGCGTCTTCAAAGTTGCCACCTTCCCAGGAGACAAACGCGATCGTCACATTCTGCCCAAGCGCCAGGTTGCCATTCACAGTAGAGGAGGAATCCGCCAGGACATCGCCCTTATGAATGATCTGCCCTTTGGTGACCGCTGGACGCTGGTCAATACAGGTACTCTGGTTCGAGCGCTGGTACTTGCGCAGCGGATATTCACGCAAATTGCCTTCCAGATCGCGTAAGACAACCCGTTTTCCTGTTACGGATACAATTTCGCCATCTTTTTCCGCAACCAGAACCTGACCGGAGTCAATCGCCGCGAATCCTTCCATTCCGGTTGAGATCGTCGGGACTTCAGGCTGGATCAATGGTACCGCCTGCGCCATCATGTTCGAACCCATCAACGCCCGGTTCGCGTCATCATGCTCCAGGAACGGGATCAGCGCAGCGCTGACGCCCACTACCTGATGCGGGGCGACGTCCATAAAGTTGATTGCGTCAGGTTGGTGAATTTCAAAATCGGAATGGTGGCGGCATGAAATACGCGTGCGAACAAACTCATTGTACTCGTTCAACACAGAGTTTGCCTGGGCGATCACAAATTTATCCTCAGCGTCCGCTGAAAGATATTCCACTTCTTCCGAAACAAATGGCCTTACAAAAACAGATAGTTTTTCCAGCTTGCTGATTACGGGCAGCATATCCTGTGTAACGCGCTCGCCTTCAGCCACAATCACTTCACCAGTTTCGGAGTTTGTCAGCGTTTCACGCATCTCCCTGTTCAACAGGCGAGGATCGATAACCTTTAATTGCTTGATAACCCGGCGGTAAGGGGTTTCAATAAAACCATATTCGTTGACTTTCGCGAAGTTACCCAACCGGCCTATCAAACCAATGTTTGGACCTTCTGGTGTCTCAATCGGACAAATCCGGCCGTAGTGGGAATGGTGCACGTCACGGACATCAAAGCCGGCACGTTCGCGGCGCAACCCGCCAGGTCCTAAAGCCGACAACGTTCGTTTGTGACGCAGTTCCGCCAGAGGATTGGTCTGGTCCATGAATTGGGATAACTGGCTGGAACCAAAGAATTCACGCAAGGATGCCACAACCGGTCGAATGTTGATCAGGCTGACCGGAGAGACCTGGTCCTGCTCGCGAATGGACATTCTTTCCTTAATGACGCGTTCCATCCGGCGCAAGCCAACCCGCAGTTTGTTCTGGATCAGTTCACCAACGGTTTTTACCCGGCGGTTACCAAGGTGGTCAATGTCATCCTTATCTTCCATCTCGTTATTGATCATGATCATCCGCCGAACCAGATAGACGATATCCCAGCTGGTGACATTGCGACAGCTCATCGGGATTTTATCCATCAGGTCCAGTTTCTGGTTCAGCTTATAACGCCCTACCCGTTCAAGGTCATAGTGGCGGTGATCAAAGAGCTGTTCCTCAAGGAACTGTTTTGCGTTTTCAAGCGTGGCGGGGTCACCCGGCCGCATCCGTTTGAAGAACTCAATCAAAGCGGCCTGGGCAACAGTCTGCCCTTTGTTCAGGTCCCACACTGGCTCCTGCCGCAAGCTCGAAGCGATGAACATCCGGTCCGGATTGTTGTCCACATCATCAAAGAGCGCAATCAGTTCTTCATCAGACCCCTCTTTAATAGCAGGTTCTGGCGCGCCATCATAGACAGCCGCCAGCGCTCGCAGGAAAATAGTGATCGGGACAGTTCTTTTGCGGTTAAACTTAAGGATGATGTAATCATTCTTACGGGTTTCAAATTCCATCCACGCGCCGCGGTCTGGGATCAACTTTGCCATCGCCAGGCGATGCCCGGTCGCGCGGTCCACCGGCGCCTCAAAGTAGACACCCGGAGAACGGATCAACTGGGATACCACCACCCGCTCTGTGCCATTAATAATGAACGTGCCTTTATCCGTCATCTCCGGAAAATCTCCCAGGAAAATATCCTGTTTGATCGGTTCCGGAACTTCCGGGCCAGCCAGCAGCACAGAAACGTACATTGGTGAAGAGTAAGTTAAATCTCTCTCAACGCATTCATCAATAGAATGCTTTGGTTCGCCAAACCAATATTTCAAACCTTCGGCTTCGGGTGCATCACTCGGAAAATATAACTTCATCCCCTTGTTATAAGACTCGATCGGGGAAATCTCTGAGAAGAGATCAATCAAAGTTTCACTCTTGAGCCGGTTAAACGAATCAAGCTGAGCTTCAATCAGATTAGGAAGATTATATATAACGGGAATCCGCGCGTATGACTTCTTCTCTAAAACAGACGCCATGGGCCTCTCCTGGAAAAAATTACCTGGTTAAACACAAAATTTGATTAAATAAAATAACCTGCACGCACGCTTAAGGGCTGTGAAGGTTGTAGTTGCGCAAATCTAAATTATATCAAGCACCACTTGATTGGTCAAGCACTTTTTTTGTACAATTTTTGGGCGCAGTTTGTTTAATTTTACCCATCCCTTCTCCAACGTCTGTTTATCAACTGAGCCCCATCCAGTGGAATAATTTTTCCATCCACATAACCTTCCGTATGATACCATAAAATACCAAAAGTGGGTTTAAGTTTTCTGGTGCCCGGGTTCGCTGCCGCGCCAGGATTAAAGAACAGACGATCTTGTTTCCAGCGCGCCTCGGGGCGGTGCGTATGTCCAAAAACGATCACCCTGGCTTGTGGCGCGAGCTTCAACAATACCTTCTCATAGCGTTCAAACGCGTATCCTTTCCTTAAATAAAACCACTTATCGATCGCGTAATCCGCTAAACCGCCCTGGCCGTGCAGCAGCGTGGTTTTGATCCCGTTCAGTTCCAGCCGCAGCGCCCGGGGAAGCGCTCTGCCGTAAAAAAGATCCCGGTTTCCCCGCACCGCGTAAACCGGAGCGATTTCCTCCAGAGTCTTCACCACCGCTGTGATACTGATATCCCCCAGGTGAAAGATCAAATCCACATCTTCCGCCTCAAGTGCTGCCACCAGATCCGGATGCAGCGCGGCGGCCCGGTCCGGCACGTGCGTATCGGAAACCACTCCTACTTTCAACCAGGGGGCTTTGGACAGGATGACCGGTTCAGAATAGGAATCCATACGCGAATCAACTCCCCCTGTTTTCTGATCCCACGATAAAAACTACCGGAAGCCGCTGCCAAACAACAGGCAGGCAGCGGTTCAATTCGCCTGATCTGTCCATTTACCCAGTTCCCGCAGCGCCTGTTCCTGTGATTTAAAGTGGATGGTATGGATTCCCAGGTTTTCTGCGGCCACAATATTCTCGATGAAATCATCCACAAAAACGGCTTCGTGGGGTTCGATTGCTAATTCTTTCAGCACATATCTGTAAATGCGTTCGTCAGGTTTGGCCAGTCTGATTTCCGCGGAAAACACCACCACATCAAATGCGTCCAGGAATCGGAAACGCTTTCCAGCCGCCTCACGAATATCTGACCAGGCATTGCTCAACAGCGCGGTGCGGTATTGCGAGCGCAGCGCGCGGATCGTATCCACCAATGTGTCATCGATCCGGTCCCCGGCCCAGAATTCCTTCTGGAAATCAACCATCCCTTCATCGCTCAGATTCAAGGTTCTGGCAACCTCCGCCCAATGTTCCTCAACCGGGATCTCGCCGCGCATAGCCCGGTCGGCGCTGGATGAAGCGAACACCAACCCTTCCAACGCGCGGCGGGTGGTTCCAAGACGTTCAGCCAACCTCATCCGTGGCGTCTTGTCTTCTGTGCGCAGCAGCACCCCACCCATATCCCAGATCAGCGCTTTGAGTGAATTCTTTGCGTCTTCTGTCATTACCACACCTCTCACTTTCAGATTCACAATAGTATAACACTGCCTACCGGTACCCACCGTCTTCATTACCAACCTTCATTCAATATTCACCAGGCAAACGCGCTCGATTGATTCAACCCGCGTCACGCCACACTATGCGAGAACCGCTTGACTACCATTGCCTGAAATTCCTAAATAAACAGATGCGCGCCGGGTGTAAAACCACCCGGCGCGCATCTGTTTTTCACATATTATGGGACGCGTCATTTTCCCTTTGGTTTTTATCCATTCCGGTGCAGCTTCCCTTTCCGTTTGGCATAGCGTTCCGCCTGACGGAACACCCACAGTCCCAGCGGGATCAACACGGCCCCCATCAGCAAGGCCGGCCAGATATTCGGCCACAATGTCCCCAACGGCGCCCCCTTCAGCAGGGCCTGCCGGGCTCCATTCAACACGTAGGTTGCCGGGCTGACAACCGCCAGCTTCCGCAGCGCGCCGGGCAGCACTTCCACCGGGTAGTAAACGCCGGAGACCAACAGCAGCAGCGCGATAAACACATGGGTCATCTGCGCCCCGCGCTCCGGGAACAGCAGCGGCAGCACTGAGGCCATAATGCTGATCCCTACAAACGAAAAGCTGCCGGCAACCAGCATCATCGCTCCGCTGAAGAAATTCGCGCCAGCCAGGTCAATTTCCAGGATCTGCGCCACCACCAACAGGATCACCCCCGTAAAGAACAACGCGTAGATCATCGAGAAAATGGTCTGCCCGGCCATGTGAGTCGCCCGCCGCACAGGCGCCATCAGGGTGTACTCAATTGTCCCTTCCCAACGCTCAATGCTGATCAATTCGGTGATCCAGTAAAAAATGGTTGAAAGGAACCGCCACACCAACGTCCCAATCAACAGGTACAGCACCAAATAATCACTGTTGATATTCTGTCCGCCGCCTATTTTTTCCATTCCAAGGCCAATGAAACTGACCGACAGGCTCTCGGCGATGGAATACACCATCCATACCAGTTCCCACGACCAATATCGTTTGATCAGGTTGAAATTGCGCTCAATAAACGCGTAAGACGCGCGCAGTTGGTATACCATTGCGGTCATAATAAAACCTCTTCAAGATATCTTTCAGTCTGGGGGATTACGCGCTTCCCATTCTTCCCGCAGAATCCCCATATAGATCACATCCCATCTCCGCCCGCAGCGCAGGACGCTTTTCCGGCTTGTTCCCTCAACCACAAAACCGACCTTCTCATAAGCGTGGATAGCCCGTTCGTTATATTCTATGACGTTCAAAGAAACCCGCCTCAAATTCAGCTCACGGAACCCAAAACCAAGGATCAATCGCGTGGCTTCTGTGCCGTATCCCTTGCCCCAAAAGTCACGGTTTCCGATCCCGATTCCCAGCCAGGCGTTTCCAATCCGGTGATCAATCCCTCCCAGACTGACTTCGCCGATCACTTGCTGCGTGTTCAGGGCCTGGATCATAAACCACACATTTTTATCGACTCGTTTTTCCAGTTCCTCTTTTTCCGATTGCGCCGACAACACTTTTGCGGGGTCAGTATCATATAACCGCATGTACTCACTATCCCGCGACCAGTCTGCTGTGCGCTGCGGGTCGGAATCCAGGTCTGGCACAATCAACCGCACCAGCCTTCCAGTGAAGGTGTCAGTGGTCA
>JAHLLI010000018.1 GCA_020444245.1 Actinomycetales bacterium | reverse complement strand
GCGGCCTGTGCCGCGGTGGCGGGCGACGTCGTCGCGGCCGTGGCCCCGGCGACGGCGGTGGTCGGGCCGGCGGCGGTCGGCTCAGCCGCGGCCGAGGTCGCGGTCTCGGCCCGCGTTCCCTGGGCGCCCGCCATGGCGCCGGCCACGGCTGCGGCGACCGCAGCGGCGGCCGGGTCCGCCGCGGTCGGGTCACCCGCGGTCCCGTCGCCTGCAGTCACCTCGGCGTCGTCGGTCCCCGTCGCGGCGGCGAGGGCGGCACCCGCACCCTGCGCGGCCGACGTCGAGCTGTCGGACCCGACCGCCGCGTCGGCGCCGGACGCCTGCCCGCCCTTCCCGCTCACCGCAGCGGCGACCGCGCGGAGCAGGTCGACGACCTGGACCGTGGGCGCCGCCGCGGTGGACGCCGCCGCGCCGGCGCCGGTGGCGGAGCCTGCGGCCGTCGCCGTGCCGCCGGCCGACGCGGTCGTGCCCTTGCCGGCGGTCGCGCGGCCGCCGGCGCCCTTGGCGCCCGCGCCGTCCGCGGTGACCGCGGCGAGAGCCGCGTCGAACGCGCCCGGCTCCCCACCGGCCGCCGGAGCGGCGGGCGCCGGGCTCGGGGCCGCCGGGGCGGGCCCACACGTGGCGATCATCGGTCCTCCTGCTCGGTCGGTTCGATCGGCTCGCCCCGGCGCCGGGAGGCCACCTCGTCGAGCAGCTGCTGCTCGGTCCGGTCCTCCTCGGCGCGCACCAGCGCCTCGTGGCGCTCGGCGAGCTTGTCCAACATCGCCACCCGGGTGCGGGCGGCGGTCCAGTCCTCGGCGGCGATCTCGCCGCGGCGCACGGCCACGTCGACCGCGACGGTGGCCTCGCCCACCAGCGAGGTCAGCGAGGCACGCGCGGCCACCGCGCACCGCCACGCGTTCTCGTCCGTGTGACGCGGGAAGATCGTCCCGGCCATCAGCGTCGTGAGCTCGTCGCGCTCGTCCTCGGCCTCGCGCGTCGCCGCGTTCGCGGCCGCCAGCCCGGCAGCCGCGCGCTCCTCCTGCAGGCGCCGCAGCCGCAGCAGCCCGGCGAGCCGGAAGCTCTGGCCCATCACCGACCTCCCATCGCCGCGACCAGCCGGTCCAGGCGGGCCCACGAGTCGGCAAACGGGGCGACGTCCTCGAGGGGCTGGCGCAGGAACGCGTCGATCGCGTCGGCGTGCTCGACGGCGGCGTCGACCAGCGGGTTGCTGCCGGCCGCGTACGCGCCCACGTCGAGCAGGTCCTGCGCCCGGCGCCGCGCGGACAGCACCTGCCGCAGCCGGACGGCGGCCTCGCGCTGCTCGCGCGAGGTCACCCGCGTCGCGACGCGCGAGACGGACCCGAGCACGTCGACCGACGGGAAGTGCCCGGCGGTGGCCAGCTCGCGGGTGAGCACCACGTGCCCGTCGAGGATCGACCGGGCGGCGTCGGCGATCGGCTCGTTGTGGTCGTCGCCGTCCACGAGCACCGTGTAGATCCCGGTGACCGACCCGCGCTCGGCCGTGCCGGCGCGCTCGAGCAGCTGGGCAAGCAACGAGAAGGTCGACGGCGGGTAGCCGCGGGTCGCGGGCGGCTCGCCCACCGAGAGCCCGATCTCGCGCTGCGCCATCGCGACACGGGTCAGGGAGTCCATCATCAGCACGACGTCACGGCCCTCGGCGCGGAACTCCTCGGCGATCCGGGTGGCCACGTACGCGGCGCGCAGCCGGACCAGCGGCGGCTCGTCGGAGGTGGCCACGACCACCACCGAGCGGGCCAGGCCCTCGGGGCCCAGGTCGTCCTCGAGGAACTCGCGGACCTCGCGGCCGCGCTCGCCGACCAGGGCGATCACGGAGACCTCGGCCTCGGTGCCGCGCGCGATCATCGACAGCAGGCTGGACTTGCCCACGCCAGACCCGGCGAACAGGCCGATGCGCTGCCCGCGGCCGACGGTGGCCATGGTGTCCAGGGCCCGCACGCCCAGGCTGAGCGCGGTGTCGACCCTGGTGCGGCCGAGCGCGCTCGGGGCCCGGCCGGTGATGGGCTCGCGGCGGGTGGTGGCCAGCGGACCCTTGCCGTCCGCGGGGCGGCCGAGCCCGTCGAGCACCCGGCCGAGCAGTCCGTCCCCCACCGGCGCGGTCAGCGCCCGGCCGGTGCCGCGTACCGACATCCCGGTCCGCAGCCCCTGCACCGGACCCAGCGGCATGCAGCGCAGCGCGCTCGTGGTGGCGGCGACCACCTCGAGCGGGACCGGCGCACCTGGCGTCACGACCTCGACGAGGTCGCCCACCGCACCGGGCAGCCCGACGACGTCCACGGACAGACCGACCACCGAGCTCACCCGGCCGAATCGCTCGGGCTCCACGGCCGCGAGCGCGCGCCGCCAGGCGGCATCGCCCAGCACGGCGTCGAGCAGGGCGGTGTCACCGCGCGGGGCCGTCGGGGAGCTCATGCGTCCTCCCCCAGCAGCGCGCGCCGTGCCCGGTCGAGCGCGGTCGAGACCTGTGCGTCCAGGTAGCCGGCCGGGTGCTCGCTGAGTGCATCGCCGGGCCGCAGCCGCGGGTCGGGGACCAGCGCGACGCCGGCCGGGGGCTCGACGCCCTCGCCGAGCAGCGCGGCGTGGTCGGCCGGTGAGAGCCGCACCGTGTGCACGCCGAGCTCCGCGCCCGCGGACAGGGCGCGGTCCAGGGCGGCCCGCGCCGAGTCGGCACCGTCGGCCAGCTCGCGCCCGAGCACCGCCTCGGCCAGCTCGAGCGCGGCCAGCGCCAGGGCCCGCCGGACGTCGGCCACCACCGGCACCGACCGCGCGTCGGCGGCCGCCGCGGCCCGTGCCAGTCGGTCGACGGCGCCGCGGACCGCTGCCTCGCGGCGCTGTTCGGCTGCGTGGTGCTCGGCTGCGAGCGCGGCGCGCTGCTGGGCTGCCTGTTCTGCGGCGGCCCGGGCACCGGCGGCCCATCCCGCGGCGTAGCCGGCCGCGCGTTCCTGCTCGCGCGCGGCCCGCGCCGTCGGCGCGAGCGGCGCGAGCCGGAACGTGGTGGGCTCAGGAGACATACTCGTCCTCGCCCTCGCGGCGGATGACGATCTGGCCGGTCTCCTCGAGCTGCCGGATCGCCTGGACGACGGAGGCGCGCGCCTCCTCGACGGTGGACATCCGCACCGGGCCGAGCAGGTCGATCTCCTCGACGAGGTTCTCCCTGGCCCGCTCGGAGAGGTTGGCCAGGATCCGCTCCTTGACCTCGCCGTCGGCGCCCTTGAGGGCGGTGGCCAGCGACGACATCTCGACGCCGCGCAGCACGAGCTGGATCGCGCGGTCCTCGAGCATCGTGATGTCGGCGAACACGAACATCCGGCTGCGGACCTCCTCGGCGAGGGCCTTGTCCCGCTGCTCGAGCCCTTCGAGGATGGCCTTCTCGGTCGTGGGGTCGGCGCGGTTGATGATCTCGACGAGGGGCTGGACCCCTCCGATCGCCGACGTCTCGGTCGGGGTGAGCACGGCCGACGCCTTGCGCTGGAGGGTCTCGGCGACCACCGCGACCACGTCCGGGGAGGCGCGCTCCATGAGCGCGATCCGGTGCGCGACCTCGGCCTGCACCTCGGGGGCCAGGCCGGTCATGATCTGCGACGCGTGCTCGGCCCTCAGGTGGGCCATCACCAGCGCGATGGTCTGCGGGTGCTCACCGTTGAGCAGGCCGACGATCTGGCGGGCGTCGGCGTACTGCAGGAACTCGAACGGCTGCCCCTGCAGCGAGCTCGCGAGCCGCTCGATCATGTCCTGCGCCCGGTCCCGGCCCACCGAGGCCTCGAGCAGCTGCTGGGCGAAGGTCAGGCCGCCGCGCCCGCCGAGCCCGCGAGGGCCGATCGAGGCGGCGTAGAACTCGTCGATGACCTCCTCGGCGGTGCCGGCGTCGATCCGCTCGAGGCGCGCGATCTCCTTGGACAGCTCCTCGATCTCGGTCTCGTCGAGCTGGGCCATGACCCGCGCGGCCTGCTCCTTGCCGAGCTGGATGAGCAGCAGCGCCGCCTTCTGGGTCCCCGTCATCAGGGCCGCACTCATCAGGACCTCCCGGCCGTGAGCCAGCCGCGCAGGACCTCGGCGACCTCGGCGGGCTGCTCGGCAGCCATCGCCAGGACGTCGTCACGCTTGGAGTCGGCCACCACCGGCGCCGGCAGGGCACGCGCCTCGCCGGCCGCCTGCAGAGCCTCGGCCTTCGCGGCCTCGAGCAGCTCGAGGTCGCCCAGGTCGATCGACTCGCGGTCGTCGCGGCGTCCGCGGCGGCGGCCGAGGATGATCAGCAGGACCAGCGAGACCAGCACGACGCCGGCGATCGCGCCGGTCTTGATCAGCTCGGTGGTGCGCTCGGCCTTGGCCTGCTCGTCGGCGGCGGCGAGGGCCTCCTGGGCCTTGGTCGCCGTGGTCGTGTCGAACGGCATCTGTGCGACCGAGACCACGTCGCCACGGGTGGCGTCGATGCCGGCGGCCGCCGCGATCGACTCCTGCAGCGCGGTCATGTCGACGCCGGAGAGCGCGTCGGACACGATCACCGACACCGACTGGCGCTTCACGGTGCCGGGCGCCGTGGTCTGCTGCTCGGTGACCTTGTTGAGCGGGTTGTTCACCGTCGCCGACTCCTTGTGGTACGTCCCGGCGCCGTCGCCGGTGGTCGTGCCGGTGTCGGTCACCGAGCCGTCCACCCCGAGGACCCCGCCGACCGTCTGGCCGGTGCCGGTGTAGTCCTCGACGGTGGTGGCGGAGTTGATCGGCGGCAGGGTCGGGTCGGAAGCGGAGTAGGTCTCGGTGGTCCTCGCGGTCTGGTCGAAGTCGAGCTCGGCGGTGACACTCACCACGGCGTTCCCCGGGCCGAGCACCGCGTCGAGCATCGACTGCACGCCGCTGGTGACGCGGCTCTCGTAGTCGGAGACCTGGTTGCCCTGGAGCACGGTGCCGGCGTCGCCGCCGACCGCGGAGAGCACGTGCCCGTCGGCGTCGATCACGGCGACGTCCGAGGGCTTCATGCCCTCGATGCCGGCGGAGACGAGGTGCACGATCGATTGCACCTGGTCGGCCGTCAGGCTCGCGCCGGGTGCGGTCTCGACGAACACCGAGGCCGTCGGGTCGGAGGTCTCCGAGACGAACACGCTCTTCTCCGGCAGCGCCAGGTGGACCGTCGCGGTGGTGACGCCCTTGAGCGCACCGATCGTCTTGGCGAGCTCGCCCTCGATCGCGCGCTGGTAGGTGACCTGCTGCTGGAACTCCGAGGACGTCATGCCCATCGAGTCGAGCAGCGAGTAGCCGCCCCCGTCGGACGCCGCGGGCAGGCCCGCCGCCGCAGCGGACAGCCGCAGCGCGTAGACCTTGTCGGCCGGGACCAGGATCGTGGAGCCGCCGTCGGTGAGCTGGTAGGTGACGCCCTGGGAGTCGAGCTCGTCGACGATCGAGGACGCGTCGGACGCGGACAGGTTCGCGAACAGCGGGGCCATCGACGGCTTGGTCAGCCAGGCGGACAGCGCTACGGCGCCGAGCACGAGCACGGCGACGCCGATCACGGCGAGGGTGCGCTGGGCGAGGCTGAACTCGCGCATGGTCCGGGTGGCGCGGTCGAGCAGACCGCTGATCGGGGCTGGCATCAGGCCTGCATCCTCATGATCTCGGTGAAGGCGTCGACGGCCTTGTTGCGCAGCGCGGCGGTGAGCTCCATGGCCACCGACGCCTCGCTGGCCGCGATCGTGTAGTCGTGGATGTCGTTCAGGTCACCGGTGACGGCCTTGACCGCCAGCGCGTCGGCGTTCGCCTGCATGGCCTGGAGGTCGTCCACCTGGCCGGCGAGGGTCGTGCCGAACACCCCGGCCGCGCCCGTGGCGCCCGTCGCGGACCCGCTCGTGGTGGCCGCGGTGGCACCCGTCAGGCCGGAGAGCCCGGACAGGGCGGACAGGCTTCCGGTGGAGCCGATGGCCCCGATCGCCTCGATGCTCATCAGCGTCCGATCTGCAGTGCGGCCTGGTAGGACTCCTTGGCCCGGTCGACCACCGCGGCGTTCGCCTGGTAGGCACGCTGGGCCATGATCAGGTAGGTCATCTGGCTGGACATGTCGATGTCCGGGTAGCGCACGTAGCCCTGCTCGTCGGCCAGCGGGTTGGTGGGCTCGTAGGTCAGACGCCCCTCGGCGGACCCGAGAGCCACGCCGTCGACGCGCGCGCCGGCCGGCTCCCCGTACTCGACGGACGACGCGTGCACGTAGCGCGCCCGGAACGCCTCCTCGTCGGTGCTGCGCACCGTGTTGAGGTTCGCCAGGTTGTCCGAGATCGCGTTGAGCCACGTCTGGTAGACGGTCATGCCCGAGCCCGCGATGCCGATCGCGTCGAAGGTGCCCATCAGGCGCTCCGCATCGCAGTGCGCAGCATCGAGAACTCGTGGTTCACGGCCTGCGTCGCGAGCTGGTAGCGCAGCTGGGTCTGGATGTTGAGGACCGTCTCGGACTGCAGGTCGACGTTGTTGCCGTCCTCGCGCGGGGCCGCCATGGACCGGGAGGTGCTCACCGGGGCGACGCCGGAGCCGTCCGCGACGGCCGCCGCCAGCGACTCCTCGAAGGAGACGCGTCCGGCCAGGAAGCCGGGCGTCTGGACGTTGGCGACGTTGTCGGCGATGACGCGCTGACGCATCGCGAGACCGTCCAGGGCGGTGTTCATCGCCACGAACGAGACCGAGTCGAACACGGCCGCCACCTCTCGAGGTGTGCGCGGGGCGGCCGGTCCATGGCCTCCGGGGCGAGCGATCCGTGCTCGCCGGGCCCATCGGCCCAGCGGCGGCGGCGATGAGGGGTTCCGCGGGACGTTCTTCGCGGCTCGCGCCTCGGATCACCCGAAGGAGGCACCCTGATCCGCCCGAGCCGGACACCTCGGGCACACCGGGCGTGCTGGGGTCAGGCGGGCACGTCGAGGTAGACGGGGGCGCTGGGAGCCGCGGAGCGCAACGCGTGCGCGGCACGCAGCTGGCGGCGGCTGAGCTCGGCGGCCTCGGCGAGGCGGCGACCCACCTCGAGCTGCCGGTCCAGGAGCGCACGGGCGCGGTCGGCGAAGGCGGCCGGCAGCGGGCCGAGGCCCACCGGCGGCGCCCACCGATCCGGTGGCGAGGCGGCGATCCGGTCCAGCGAGAGCATCCGCTCGGCCAGCGCGACGTCGAGCTCGAGGGCGTCCAGCGCCTCGGCCCAGGCGGTGTCCCACGCGGAAGTGGTCGTGGGCATGTCAGCCGACCCCGAGCACGCCGAGGCTCGCGTACCCGCCCGCGGCGCCGGCGGGTTCGAGCGTCGGAGCGCCTGGCCGGACCGGGGCGCCGGACAGCTGGTCCGCGGCCTCGTGCCACGCGTCGCGCAGCGGCTCCACGAGCTCGCGGCAGGCCGCGGTGCGCTCCGGGTCGCCGGACACGTTCGCGCCGACCAGCTCGGTGAGCAGGTAGGTGTACACGCTCATCAGCCCGCGGGCGCCGTCCCAGGCGTCCACCTCGAGCGTCGAGGCGAGCTCGGACACGATGTCCTGCGCGTGCAACAGGTGGTTGCCGCCGCCCGCGCGGTCGCCGTCGCGCTGCGCGCTCTCGGCCCGCTCGAGGTCCAGCACCAGCCGGTCGTAGAGCATGGTGAGCAGCTTCGCAGGGCTCGCGGTCGCGACGGCATCATCCAGATACCGGGACCGCACGGCGGTGTAGTTCATCGTGTCCCCTCCATGGTTCACGCGGTGGTCGTGCTCAGTGACGAGAGCTGGCTCGCGAGCCAGGTCGACTGCGACTGCATGTTCGACAGGGTGACCTCGAGGTTCGAGTAGGTCGTCTGGAGCGCTTCCCTGCGCAGGGCCAGACGCCGGTCCCAGTCGTCGATCTGCGAGCCGTAGTCCTTGACCAGGCTCTCCTGGTTGGTGATCTTGAGCGTGAGGGTGCCGTCGTACTTGTCCGACAGGCTGTCCGCGGCGTCGGCGACCCGCTGGGCGAGCTGGGTCGCCATCGACTGGACCTTGGCGGGGTCCGCGGCGAGCGCGGCGGTGAACGTGTCCGCGTCGAAGCTGAAGGTGCCGTCCTTGTCGAAGGTGATGCCGATCTCGCTCGGCGAGAAGCCGTCGGCCGGGCTGAGCATCGCGGTGGTGAGGAGCTGCTGGGCGCTCCGCACCGCGCTGTCCCCGGACAGCACGCCGCCGGTGACCGACGTCGTGCCGTCGCTGTTGGTGGTCGTGGTGGTCGCGGTGCGCGAGGAGATCTCGGACAGCACCACACCCATCGAGCCCACCAGGCCGGAGACCAGGGAGGTCAGGGCAGCGGTGTCCTGGGACACGTCGACCGTGACGGGCTCGGTGGTCGGCTCGGTGACGGTGACGTCGACGCCGGTCATCAGGTCGGAGAACGTGTTGGACGACTGGGTGAAGGTCTGCTCGACCGCCGTCCCCTGCCACAGCGTGATCGTGGCGTCCTGCGCGGAGCGCACCGTCGAGGTGTCCAGCCGCATCGCGTCGAGCGCCGTCGGGTCGCCGCCGTCCGCCGCGGCGACCGCGGCCGACACCGTGGCCTGGTCCCCCGCGTAGACCTCGAACGTGCCGTCCAGGCCGGTGGAGTTGCCGGTGAACTGCAGCCGGTAGGTGGGGGTGTCGCCGCCGGAGACCCGGACCACCGTCGCCTTGACGCCGGCGTCGGCCGCGTTGTTGACCGCTCGGGCGATGTCCTGGAGCGAGCCGGACGTCGGCTCGACGGTGACCAGGGTGCCGTCCGCTCCCCGGATGGTGACCGAGGGGGGCATCCCCGTGACGAGGGTCGAGTCGTCCGCGGTGACGGCGGAGACCGACACCTGGCTGGTCGCGACCTGGTCCACGGTGAACGAGACCGATCCGACCTGCGCATCGCTTCCGGCCGACGCGGTGACCGACGAGGCAGAGCTGGTGGCCTTGAACGCCGCCCACGACGCCGGGTCGGCCGCCTTGGTCGCAGCCTCGCCGAGCGAGGCGACCTTGGTGTTGAGGGCCTGGAGCGCCGTGATGAAGGTCTGCGTGGTCGAGAGCTTGGACTTCAGCAGGGTCTGGGGCGCGGCCTCGACCTGCATGAGCTGGTTGATGAGCGACGTTGTATCGAGGCCGCTGACGAGGCCGTCGATGCCGAGCGAGACCGAGGACACCTGTCCACCTCTCTCCTGCTCCTGGTCGATGCCCGGGAGCCGGCGGTGGGGTCGTGCCCCACCGCCGGCCTCGGGTGTTCAGCTGTGTGTGCTGCTGGTTGCCGCTGACGCGGCGTCAGGTCACCGCAGGAGGGACAGGACGCCCTGCGGGATCTGGTTGGCCTGGGCCAGCATGGCCGTGCCGGCCTGCGACAGGATCTGGGCCCGGGTGAAGTTGACCATCTCGGACGCCATGTCGGTGTCGCGGATGCGGCTCTCCGACGCGGACAGGTTCTCCGTGGCGACGTTGATGTTCTTGATGGTGTGCTCGAAGCGGTTCTGCATCGCACCGAGGTTCGCACGAGCGGTCGAGATGCTCGAGATCTGCAGGTCGATCGTGGTGATCGCGTTCTGCGCACCGGTGTGGCTGGAGAAGTCCAGCGAGCCGGCAGCACCGGCGCCGGCGGTGTAGCCGGTGCCCGCGACCGTGACGGCCGAGCTGTCGAACTTCGACGTGACGACCAGGTCGCCGGTGTCGTCGAGCTTCGCGGAGAAGTTCGAGGCGAACCCGGAGTCGGCGTTCAGGAAGTCGGCCACCTCGCCGTTGTTGGCGAAGTCGCCGGCCGAGCCCATCGCAACCGTCACCGCGACGCTGCCCTGGCTGACGGTCCAGTTACCGGCCACGGTTGCGGCAGCGACCGAACCGGTCCGCGAGTAGAGGCCGCTGGTCAGGTTGGTGGCGACGGTGGAGACGTCCGCAGAGGACAGGTCGACCGAGATCGCGCTGTTGGCGTCGCCGTCGGCGCCGACCTGGAAGGTCAGGGTGCCGGCGGAGCCGTCGAGCAGCTTCGTGCCGTTGAAGTTCGTCGAGTTCGAGATCCGGCCGAGCTCCTCGACCAGGCTGTTCGCCTCGGTCGCGATGTTGGCGCGCGCCTCGGAGTTGTTCGAGTCGTTGGCCGCCTGAACGCCCAGGTCACGCATGCGCTGCAGGATGGAGTGGACCTCGGTCAGGGCGCCTTCAGCGGTCTGCACGACGCTGATGCCGTCCTGAGCGTTGCGGGCCGCCTGCTTGAGGCCGCCGACCTGAGAGCGCAGGCCCTCGGAGATCGCCAGGCCGGCAGCGTCGTCGGCCGCGCGGTTGATCCGGAAGCCGGACGACAACTTCTCGAGCGACTTGCTCAGGTCGTTCTGGGTGTTGGACAGGTTGCGGTAGCTGTTGACAGCCGCAATGTTCTGGTTGATCGAGAGACCCATGGTGAGACTCCTCCTTGATTCGGGTCGAGTACCTGCCGCCCCTCCATGGGCGAGCACCGTGCTGATCGGCTCGGTGCCGGGGGTGATGAGAGATTCGGGCTGAGCCGTCCGGGTGATCCGCGTCGGACCGGGGGCCGTGCCGGCGCTCCACGCTGCGAGGACGGCCTCGTGGGCGTGGCCCCGCACGGGAGTCCGTGCTGCGGACGGCGGGGGCGGCTCCGCGGCGGTCCGCCACGTCGGCGCCCGGGCGACCGGTGCAGGACGCCCGGATCAGACCACCGCGCGCTCGGTCTCCTCGACGGTCTCGGCCGAGTACGTGTCGTACGCCCCGGTGCGCTGGGTCGGCACCGACGCCACCGTGCTCGCGTGCGCGCCGGTGGCGGCGCGGGCGGCGACCTCCGCGAAGTACGCGCGGCGACGGCGCTGGGCGACACCGTCCGGGCGCGCGCCCTCGGGCAGCAGCTCGGGGTCGAGGCTGGCGTTGATGCCGTCCTTGAGCAGGCCGAGGGCCTCGGTGCGCAGCTGGCTGATCCGCGACTGGGTCACGCCCAGCTCGTCGGCGAGGTCCGCGACCGGACGGTCGTGGAAGAAGAGCTCGGTGACGACGTACTTCAGCCGCTCGGGCAGTGCGTCGACGCCCGCGCGCAGGTACTGCAGCTTCTCGTCCGCGAGGACGCTCTCCTCGGGGCCCATCGTGGTCGAGGCCACGGTCTCCGCGATCGAGCCGTCGAAGCCCTCCATGCTCAGCACGCGGGTCTCGGCATCCGACCTGGCCGCGTCGATCTCCTCGACCGGCATGCCCATCGCCTCGGCGAGCTCGTCGCGGCTCGGCGCACGGCCCAGCGAGCCGGTCAGCTGGTCGGTGACCTCGGACAGCTGGCGGGCCCGGCGCCGGGCGCCGCGCGAGACCCAGTCCATGCCGCGCAGCTCGTCGATGAGCGCGCCCTTGATCCGCAGCGCGGCATACCGCGCGAAGGGGACGCCGGTGGACTCGTCGTACGCCCGGGCGGCGCGGACCAGGGCGAGGTGCCCGGCGGACACGAGGTCCGCCCGGGACACGTACGCCGGCACGCGGCCGAGCATCGCGTTGACGTGGTAGCCGACGAGCGCCATGTGCTCGACGACGAGCTCATTCGTGGGGTTCTGGCTGGGGGCGTTCACGGATGCTGCTTCGGGGGTGTCCAGGCGTCACTTGAGACCGCTCCGGGGTGACCTGGCGGCGCTGCTCCGATCGGCGTACCCGGGGATCGGGAGCGAACCGCGGCGCTTGCGGGCAGATGTCCGTTTCCGAATCCGGACAGACCCGCCCGGGTCCGAAAAGTCCGCTGTGACGAGGGCCACACACCCGAACGGCCCAGCAGCGGCGAGCCGCGTTCCCGCGACCGGATGTGAGGGCTCACACGCCCGCGCGCAGAGATCCAGTGCGCGAAGTCCCGGTAAACCCGTCACATCCACGCCCGGGCGGCCGATGGGGGGTCGACGGGCACGACGCAGCAACGCGGCGGGACCGGCCGAAGACGTCGAACTGACCGATCAAACCGGGACGAAGGGTGGTCCGATGGGCCTCAACGAGCTCTCCGGAGTGCTCTGGAGAGAGCGCCAGCTCCTCGAGCTCCTGCTCTTCAAGCTCGAGGAGGAGCAGCTGATCCTCACGAGCGGGCGCACGCAGTGGCTCGGCCACGCGACCCGCGAGGTCGAGTCCGTGCTCGACCAGATCCGCACCGCGGAGCTCGGCCGCTCCATCGAGGCCGACGAGGCCGCACGCGAGGTCGGGCTGCCGGAGGGCAGCGGCCTGCGCGCGATCGCCCAGGCCGCGCCGACCCCGTGGAACACGCTGCTGGGCGAGCACCACGCCGCGTTCGTCGACCTCACCGACCAGATCAACCAGCTGGCGCAGGGCAACCGGGAGCTCCTCTCGGCATCCCACCGGGCGACCCGCGAGACCCTGCTGAGCCTGCAGGAGACCGTGGACACCTACGACCCGCACGGCACCGCCGCCTCGGCGGCCCTGACCGGCGGCAGCCACCTGCTCGACCGGGCGCTGTGAGCGCGGGCGGAGCGCGATGAGCACCTTCTCCGGGATCTCGACGGCACTGTCCTCGCTGATCGCCCAGCGCCAGGCGCTGGACGTGTCGGGCCAGAACGTCGCCAACGCGAACACGCCCGGCTACACCCGCCAGCGCGCCGACATGTCGGCGGTCCAGGGCTCGTCGGTCCCCACCCTGTGGTCGACCACCCCGGCGGCCGGCAACGGCGTGCGGGTCGACACCATCACCCGCATGGGCGACGTCTTCCTGGACGCCCGGGTGCGGTCGGAGACCGCCGCGTCCTCCTACCAGGCCGCGCACGCTGACACCTTGGGCCGGCTCGAGTCGCAGCTGCGCGAGCCGTCGGACACCGGCCTCGCCTCGTCGCTGCAGACCTACTGGGCGGACTGGCAGGACGTGGCCAACGCCCCGGGCGACACCGCGGCGCGCATGGTGCTGATCGGCGACGCGCAGTCGTTGGTCAGCCAGATCTCGTCGGGGTACCGCGGCGTGGAGACCCAGTGGTCCCAGCTGCGCACCGAGACCTCGACCCTGGTCACCGACGTCAACTCGACGGCGCAGGCGATCGCCGACCTCAACGCCCAGATCCGCTCGGTGACGGTCTCCGGCGGCAACGCGAACGAGCTCGTCGACCGCCGCAGCCAGCTGGTCACCACACTGTCCGGGCTGGTCGGTGCGACCGGCCGCGAGCGCGCCGACGGCACGATGGACGTCATGGTCGCGGGCAACCCGCTGGTCACCGGCGACCGTGCCGACGCGCTCGAGGTGCAGGGGTCGTGGACCATGGCCGGCGGGCTCGGCGAGCCGCCCGCGACGCTGGACCAGGTCCGGCTGGTGTGGGCGTCCAACGGCACGGCGGCGAACCTCGAGGGCGGCCGGGTCGCCGCCAACCTCGACGACCTCGCCCCGGCCGGCGCGCTGGGCGGCGCGATCCAGACCTGGAACGCGGTCGCGACCAACCTCGCGACCAGCGTCAACGCGCTGCACGGCGCCGGCCAGACCCTGCAGGACCCGCCGACCACCGGGGTGGACTTCTTCTCCGTCGCCGCCGGCGTCCCGGCCGCGCTCGGGCTGTCCGTGGCGGTCACCGACCCGAAGGACGTCGCGGCCGCGAACCCCGCCTCCGGGGCGCTGGACGGCTCGTGGGCCGACGCGATCGCGCAGCTCGCCGACGACCCGACCGGGCCGGACACGCAGTGGCGCTCGTTCGCCGTCGACGTCGGCGTGCGGACCCGCGCCGCCGAGCAGCGCGCCACGGTGCTCGAGGCCTCACGGGCGAGCGCCGAGAACCTTCAACTCTCCGCCACCTCCGTCGATCTCGACGAGGAGTCGGTGAACATGCTCGCCTACCAGCGGGCGTACGAGGGCGCGGCCCGCGTCCTGACCGCGCTCGACGAGATGCTCGACACGCTGATCAACCGGACCGGCGTGGTGGGGAGGTAATCCGTGATCGGACGCGTGACCCAGCAGACGCTGCAACGCTCGACCCTGGCGAACCTGCAGTCCAACCTGACCCGGATGTCGAACCTCCAGGGTCAGATGTCGGGCGGCAAGCTCATCACCAAGCCGTCCGACGACCCGGCCGGCGCCGCCCAGGCGATGGTGCTGCGCGCCCAGCAGCGGACCACCAAGCAGTACCAGCGCAACGCCGACGACGGCCTGGCCTGGCTCACGACGATCGACACCGCGATGCAGAGCAGCGTCAGCACGCTGCGCCGGGTCCGCGACCTGACGGTCCAGGGTGGTTCCGGGGCGCTCGGCCCCACCTCGCGCGAGGCGATCGCCACCGAGCTCGAGGGGCTGCGCGACGGCCTGCTGGACCTGGCGAACACGTCCTACCTGGGCCGCTCGGTGTTCGCCGGCACCTCCGACGCCGATGTCGCGTTCACCGACGCCGCGTCCGCGACGCCCTACAGCTGGACCGGCACCACCGGGGCGTCCGTGCAGCGCCGGGTGGCCGCCGACACCACGGTGCGCGCCGACGCCGACGGGGTGTCGGTGTTCGGCGAGGGTGCCACGTCGGTGTTCGCGTTGATCGACGACATCGCCGCGGACCTGCGCGCGGGCACGAACGTCGCGCCGCGGCTGAACGAGATCGACGCCCGGATGTCCACGATGCTCGGCGAGCTCGCCGGGGTCGGGACGCGGTACAACCAGCTCACGACGTCCCAGAGCGACACCGCCGTGACGCTCCAGGACCTCACCTCACGGCTCTCGGGGATCGAGGACATCGACCTCGCACAGACCATCGTCGAGCTCCAGATGCAGGAGGTCGCGTACCAGGGAGCGCTCGGCGCCACCGCGCGCGTGCTCCAGCCGACTCTGATGGACTTCCTGCGATGAGCACCCAGACCACGGACCGGAGGATCGGGATGGCCCCCACGCGGACCCACCAGGACGCGCCGCAGATCGACTTCGTCGAGGCGCCGCTGGGGCTCATGGGCCTGCGCAGGTTCCGGCTGCAGCCGCTGGACGACCTGGGCTTCCTGTTCTCGATGCGCAGCGTCGAGAACGAGGACGTGCGGCTGTTCGTCGTGGCGCCCGAGCCGTACTTCCCGGAGTACTCGCCGGAGGTGGCCGCGGACGCGGTCGCCCCGCTCGGGCTCGGCAGCACCGCGGCGAGCCTGCTCGTGGTGGTGCACCCCGGCGACGACCAGCACCCGCCGACGGCCAACCTGCTCGCACCGATCGTGGTGAACCCGACCACTGGTGCCGCGCTCCAGGTGGTGCTCGACAGCGACGAGTGGCCGCTGCGCGCGAGGTTCACCGTCGCGAGCTGAGCCGCACGAACCCGTGGGCGCTTCGCCCGACCTGACCACCGACGTCCCCGAGGAGGTGTGAGGCCGATGTCTCCGACCACGCCGCCGGCGACGGCCGCGCACCCCGGCCGGACCTTCTGGCCCGGCTCCGGGGCGCCCGCGTCGGTGCCGACCCAGGCCGTGGGCGGCCGGTCCGCGACGATCGCGCCGACCCCCGCGCCGAGCCTGAGGTCGCTCGGTGTGGACACCCGGACGCTGGCGGCCCGCCGACCCACCACCCGCCGACCGCGCACCGTGCTGCTGCGCTGCTCGGCGGCCGCCCTCGGCGCAGCGGCGCACCTGCTCCGGGCCGCGCAGCCGCCGAGCGACGCGTTGGCACAGGTCGTGGAGTCCGATCCGATGCTCGTGCTGCGCGTGCTGCACCTGGCCAACCAGAGGGTGGCTCCCGGCTACGCGGTCGACACGGTGCCGGACGCGATCGAGGTCCTCGGCCGCGCCACGTTGAGGTCGCTGGTCGACGAGCTGCTCCTGGACGCCGCACCGCAGCCGGTGGACGGCCTGTCGCACGCACTGGCCCGCGGGCTGACCTGCGAGGTGCTCACCGGCGACCGGGTCGCGTTCACCGCCGGCGTCCTGTCCGGGTTGGCCGAGAGGCTCGCGGTGCCGGTCGAGGTCGTCCTCGAGGTGTCCGGGGTCTCGCGCGAGGTCGTCGACGCGGTGCGCTCCGGGACCGGGTCGTGGGGGCCGGCGCTGCGTGCCGTGATCGCCCACGAGCACCGCGACGCCACCGGCTTGACCCGCAGCGGCCTTCCGCCGATCGACGTCTACGACGCCTGCCAGCACGCCGCCGCCGAGGCGAGGGCGACCGCTCGTGCCATCGGCTCCCGGTGAGAGGACATCCGTGACACCCCAGCTGACCCCCTCCGACCTCGAGGCCGCACCGAGCGACGCCGAAGGTGCGCGCGCGACCGTGCACCGCGTGCCGATCGTCGGCGCCGACAACGCCGTCGTCGGCTACGGCATCACCATCACGATGGCGCCGGACGCGGTCCCGCCCGCCACGTCTCGCCCGGTGCGCGACGACGTGCTCCACTCGCAGTACCTCGGGCTGGACCTGCCGTCGTTGGTCGCCGACCGCGACGTGTTCCTCCCGGCCGTCGGCGGGATGGTGGACGGGTTCGTGCCCAGCCCCCCGCCCGGCAGCCACCTGGTCCTCGACCTGCCGCACGGCTTCGAGCTGCGGGAGGACGCAGCGCGACGCTCGGACGCGCTGCGGGGCCTCGGCGTGCAGCTCAACCTCCAGGCCTTCGCCGCCACGCCGAAGCAGGTCGAGCTGCTCCCGCACCTGGACTACGTCACCGTCGACCCCGAGGTCCTGGTCCAGCCGCTGGACGAGGTGGTGCGAGCGGCCCACACCCACGGCGTGCGGGTGCTGGCCACCCGGGTGCACGACGTCGCCACCCAGGCGCGCTGCCTGGTCGCGGGCGTGGACGCGCTGCGGGGTGGGATGGTGGAGCGTTCGGCGTCCGCCCAGGAGCTCCACGGACCCAAGGTGCTGCGCCCGGGCCAGCTGCAGTGCCTGGCGGCCCTGCACCTGCTCCACCAGCCGGAGGTCGACCTCGCCGAGGTCGCCGAGGTCATCGACACGGACCCCGTGCTCACCCTTCGGGTGCTGCACCTGGTGAACTCCGGCGCGTTCTCGCTGATGGCCCGGGTGGACACCGTGACGCGCGCGGTCGTGCTGCTGGGCATCCGCGAGGTCACCACGCTGGTCGCCGCGCTGGCGATCGACGCGCGCAGCGGTGCGATGGACAGCCTCTGGCTCATCCTGGCCCGCGCGTTGGCCTGCGAGGCGCTCGCCGACGACCCCGCCGCGTACACCGTCGGCATGCTCTCGGCCCTCATCGAGCAGCTCGGCGTACCGGCCGACGTGGTCCTGGAGAAGGTCGGCGTCTCCGACGTCGTCGGCGACGCGGTGCGAGAGCGCAGCGGCGACCTCGGCCCGGCGCTGCGCGCGGTCGTGGCGCACGAGCGCAACGACCTGGACGCGGTCGCCGACGCGGGTTTCGAGCCGGCCGACGTGTCCGACACGTACCTGGCCTGTCTGGCCGACGCGCTCGAGACCGCCCGCGCCGTCGAGGGCTGACGCCCTTTCAGGCGCCGGTGGGCCCCTGGACCAGCACCCGGTGACCCCACGCGGGAAGCTCGACCTGCGCGCCCTCGCCGAGGGTCACCTCGGTGCCGTCGAGCTCGTTCCACGTCCCGACGTACGGCCCCTCGCCCAGCCGGACCTGCACCGGCTCGGCGGACAGGTTGACGGCTGCGAGCACGGCCTCGGCCCCGGCGCGGCGCACGAACGCCAGCACGCGGTCCGGGGCGTCCGTGCGCACCTCGACCATGCGCCCGCCCCACCGGCCGTTCCACAGCGCCTGGTTGGCCTTCTTGAGTGCGACCAACCGCCGGTACAGCTCGCCCATCGGGTGCTCGCGCCACACGATCGGGTCCCGGTCGAAGAAGTCGAGCCGGCGGTCGTTGCCGGCCTCCTGCCCGTTGTAGATCAGCGGCATCCCGTCGCTGACGACGCTGAGCACCACGGCGACCTCGAGGGCGTCGCCGAACTGCTCGAACTCGGTGCCCTCCCAGGCGTTCATGTCGTGGTTGGACACGAAGAGCATGCGCATCGCGTCGTCCGGGTACGCCTTCTCGTTCCAGGCGTAGTAGATCCGCAGTGCGCTGACGTCGGCCCGGCCGGCTGCGATGTCGTGCATCGTGGAGTTCCAGGTCCAGGCGTAGGTCATGTCGAACGCGCGGTCGTGCAGCTCGCGGGACTCCCACTCGGCGAGCATGAACACCGGCTTGATGCGCTCGAGCTCGGCCCGGACGGACTCCCAGAAGTCGGTGGGCACGAACCCCGCGACGTCGCAGCGGAACCCGTCGACGTCGGCCTCGCGCACCCAGTAGGCCATCGCGTCGAGCATGTAGGAGCGCACGCCCGGGCGGTGGAAGTCCAGGTCGACGACGTCGTCCCAGTCCCACCACGGGGTGGGCATCAGGTCGCCCTTCCAGTCCCTCGCGTACCACTCGGGGTGGGACTCGACGAGCTCGTTGTCCCACGCGGTGTGGTTGGCCACCCAGTCCAGGATCACGTACATGCCGCGGGCGTGCGCCGCGTCGACGAAGGCCCGCAGGTCCGTCAGCGTGCCGAACTCGGGGTTGACCGAGTAGTAGTCGCGCACCGCGTAGGGGCTGCCCAGTGCGCCCTTGCGGTTCTTGGCGCCGATCTCGTGGATCGGCATGAGCCACAGGATGCGCACCCCGAGCCCGGCGAGCCGGGACAGCTCGCGTGCGGCGGCCTCGAAGGTGCCCTCCGCGGTGAACTGCCGGGTGTTGATCTGGTAGATCGCTGCATCCCGGCTCCACACCGGGTGGGCGAGGTGGACGTCGCGGCGCCGCGGCGCGTGGGTCATGCCGGTCCTCCGGTCGGGGGCAGGGCGTACAGGTGGGCTCCGGGCCCGTCGGCGGGTAGCACCGCCGCGCCGTCGCGGGCGCGCACCGGCTCGCCGGCCAGCGTGGCGATGTCCTCGACGCCCGTGAGGGCGAGCGCGGCGAGCGGCACGCGCACCGGGTCGTGCCGGCCGCGCACCACGTGCACCAGGAGCCGCTCGTCGGCGTGCTCGCGCAGGTACGTCAGGTGCTCCGGACCGGTCGCGAGCCACCTCAGCCCGCCGCGCCGCAGCGCGACGCGGTCCCGGCGCAGGCCGGTCCAGCGCAGGTACGCCTCGAACGTCGCGGCGTCCCACTCCTCGGGGCGGGCCCAGGGGAACGGGGTGCGCGAGTGCTCGCCGTTGACGCCGGTCAGGCCCAGCTCGTCCCCGGCGTACACGGTGGGCACACCTGGCAGGGTCATCTGCAGGGCCAGGCCCAGCAGGTGGCGGTCGCGGCCGCGCCCGGCGCGGTCCACCCAGCCGTCGGTGCCACCGCCGGTGACGGTGCGGAACCGCGGCGTGTCGTGGGTGTCCAGGTGCGTGGTCGACGCGGTCCAGGCCCGCCAGCCCATCGCCGCGTGCACCTGCCGGACGGTGGCCGCGACCGCGTCGCCGCCGAGCAGCGGGACGGCCACCGGCGCGCCGAGGAAGGGCAGCCCGTGGGGGAGGCCGGGGCCGGCCTCGGACCCGCCGTTCAGCCAGGACCACACCGGCCTGGTGAACCCGTTGTAGTCCATGGTGCCGTGCCAGCCGTCGCCGCCCAGGTCCTGCGTGGCGTCGTGGCCGTGCTCGGCGAGCAGCCAGCCGGGCCGGTCGCCGGACGCCGCGGCGACGTCGGCCATGGTGCGCCGGACCGCGCGCGCCACCTGGTGGGTCAGGTCGATCGTGCCGAGCCGGCCGGTCATGTTGGCGACGTCGATGCGCCAGCCGTCCAGCCCGTCCCGGATCCCGCGTGCGACCACCGAGCGGTCGCCCTCGTACAGCCGGCGCGCGAGCTCGACGTCGCGGTGGTCCAGCTTGGGCAGGGTCTTGATCCCCCACCACGCCTGGTACTCGTCGGGGTGCTCGTCGAAGTAGTAGAAGGCGGCCTCCGGGCTCGACGGGTCCGCCTGCGCCCGCCGGAACCATTCGTGCCCGACCCCGGTGTGGTTGAGGGTCAGGTCCCCGACGATCCGGATGCCCCGGGCGTGCGCGGCGTCGATGAGCCGGCGCCACGCCGGGTCGCCGCCGAGCGCCGGGTCCACCCGGTCGAACGTCACCGCGTCGTAGCGGTGGACGGAGCGCCCCTCGAACACCGGCGTGACGTACAGCAAGGACGCGTTCAGCCGCTCGAGGTGGTCCAGGTGCGCGGCGATGCCGTCGAGGTCACCGCCGTACCACTGGACGGGGCTGTGCGGACCCTGCCACACCACGGGGTCGTCCCAGCCGGCCGGCTCGGCCCACGCGGGCGCGGGCCGGTCGGCGTCTGCTCGCGCGAAGCGGTCCGGGAACACCTGGTAGACCAGCTGGTCCGCCACCCAGTCCGGCGGGCCGTCGTGGGCGATCAGCCGGAAGTCGTGCGCGTCGGTGACGTCGTGGGCGTGCGTGCCGGCCGCGTTGAGCCAGGTGTAGCCGCCGCGGGCACCACCGCTGCCGATCAGGAAGCGGTAGCGCGTCACCTCCCCCTCGGCCGGGACCTCGACCCGCCACCACGTGCCGGACGCATCGGTCCGCTCGGCCTCCGCGAGGGTCCAGGCGGGCTCGGCGTCGCGCACCCGGCGCAACGCGACCTGCACGTCCGCCGCGGAGCGCTCGGCCGTGTGCGGCACGAACACCCGCGCGACGGCGCCGTCGGCGCCTTCTTCGAGGTACCGGGCGGACCCGTCGTGGTGCGCCTGGGCCCAGAGCTCCCCCTCGCTCATCCCTTGACGGCCCCCGCGGTGATCCCGCCGACGATGTACTTCTGCAGGTACTGGAACAGCAGCACGACGGGGATCGAGGCCAGCACCGCCGCGGCGGCGAACCAGCCCAGGTTGTTCGACCGGTCGCCGTCCAGCACCGTGTACATGCCCACCGCGAGGGTCTTGACGGCGGTCTCGCGCAGGAAGATCGAGGCGAGCAGGAACTCACCGATCACCGACACGAACGCGATCAGGCCGGTGACGGCGAGGATCGGGCGCACCAGCGGCAGGATGATCTGGAAGTAGACCTGCGCATGACCGGCGCCGTCGATCTTGGCCGCCTCGTCGAGCTCCTTGGGCACCGAGTCGAAGAAGCCCTTGATGAGCCACACCTGGCCCAGCGAGCCGCCGAGCAGCAGCAGGATGTACCCGGCCAGGGTGTCCAGGCCGAACGCCGGGAACACCTCGCCCACCGAGCTGAACAGCTGGAACAGCGCGACCACCGCGAGGAACTGCGGGAACATCTGGACCAGCAGCAGGGTCAGCAGCCCGCCGCGGCGCCCGCGGAACCGGAACCGGGAGAACGCGTAGGCGGCCAGCGCGCTGAAGAACACCTGGGCGCTCACCACGACCACCGCGACGATGATCGTGTTGAGGTACCACCGTGCGTAGGGCCGGTTCGGGTCGTTGAACAACGACTCGTAGTGCGTCAGCGAGAACTGCGTCGGGATCAGGTTCGTCGCGGAGACCGAGCCGATCGGGTTGAAGGACGCGGAGACCACGTACAGGATCGGGATCAGCGCGTAGACGATGGCGACGACGCCGACGATGTGGCGCCAGCCGATCTCGCGCCACCAGCGCGCGCCGTGCGGCTGGGTGTCGTTCGGGTCCCGGCGCAGCGGCGGACCGCCCGCGGTGCTCAGCGTGTCGGACGTGGTCTGGGTCGTGGCGCTCATGTCAGTTCACGTCCTCCAGGACCCGGGTACCGCGGAACTGGATGGCGGCCAGCACCCCGGTGAGGATGAACAGGATCACCGAGATCGCCGAGGCGAACCCGATCTGCTGCGCGCTCGTGCCGAACGCCAGCCGGTAGGTGTAGCTGATGAGGATGTCCGTGCCGCCGGCCGTCGGGTCGGACGCGCTGAACGGACCGCCCTCGGTGAGCAGCTGGATCGCGTTGAAGTTGTTGAAGTTGAACGCGAACGACGCGACGAGCAGCGGCGCCACCGACACCAGCACCAGCGGGAAGGTGATCTTGCGGAAGTGCGTGAAGCCGCTCGCGCCGTCGATCGAGGCGGCCTCCTTGAGCTCGGACGGCACCGCCTGGAGTGCGCCGGTGGCGACCAGGAACATGTACGGGAAGCCCATCCACAGGTTCGTGAGCAGCACGGCCGACCGGGCCAGCGCGGTGGATCCCAGCCAGTTGACGTGCGTGCCGAGCAGGTTGTTGATGAGGCCGAAGTCGGTGTTGTAGAAGCTCGACCAGACCATCAGGGAGATGAACCCCGGGATCGCGTACGGCAGCAGCAGGATCGAGCGGTACACCTTCTGCCCGCGCATCCGCGACTCGTTGAGCACCACGGCGAGCACCAGGCCGAGCAGGAACGTCAGGGCCACCGAGCCGACCGCGAAGACCACGGTCCACGCGAAGATGCCCAGGAAGTTCTTGCTGATCCGCGGATCGGTGAAGATCCGCTTGTAGTTGTCGAAGCCGACGCTCTCGCCCCAGGACTGGCTGGACAGCCGGTTGCCCTCGGAGTCGGTGAAGTAGGACCGGTCGCCGGACCGCTGCGGGGTGTAGACCGTGCCGGTCCGGGTGTCGGTGAAGGTGTCGTTCGCCTGGTCGTAGACCAAGGGGCTGGTGAGCTCGATCGCCTGGAAGCCCTGCGCGACGATCACCGTGTTGTCGCCGGTCGGGATCGTGAAGCCCTCGAGGGGACCGCCGGTGTTGCTCAGGGTGTTGATCTGCTGCTTGGTGAGCATCGTGTAGCCGGGCACCTCGGTGACCGCGCCATCGGTGACCGTGGCGTCGGCGGGCAGGTCGGTCAGCCCGTCCTCGGTGCCCGCGAAGGCGTCGCCGGTGGCCTGGTCCACGAGGAAGAACGTGTACGGCCCCGCGTCGACCGTGCCCTCGGTGCCGACGGCGAGCGTGAACCGCCGCGCGTTCGCCTCCTGGAAGGCGGCCGAGGCGATGATCTTGTTGACCGTCACCTCCTTGGAGGTGCGCGTGCCGTCGCCGTAGTTCGTGGTCGAGAGCTGGAAGGTCATCAGGATCGGGTAGACCACCAGCAGCGACAGGAAGAGGACCCCGGGCAGCAGGTACTTGGCCGGGACGGCCCGCTTGGTCGCGTAGACCGCGAGCAGCAGGGCGACGACGCCCCAGAACACGGCGAGGAAGCCCCACCGCTCCTGGGCGACGAGTGCCGGCGTGACCATCACCGCGAGGGCGGCGATGATCCCGATGCCGAGCACCCTGGCGAGCAGGGGTAGGACCCTGGTGGTGCCGGCCCCGCCGCGCACGGCGCGGGGCGGGTCGGACTGAGTGGTGTGGGACACGGCGGTGCTCCCTCGAGCTGCGGCCTTGGACGTGTGCCGCGGGGCGCCCCGGCCGACGAGCGCCACGCTGCGCGAGATCCACCGGACCCCACGACCTTCCGGCGGACCGGGGGTCCGAGCACCATCGTGCCCGGACCCCCCGCCGCCGTCCTGTCGGACGAACCCGCAGGTTCGTCGACGGTCACCTCAGCAGGTGACCTCCGAGCTCAGGAGCCCGCGATCGCCGTGCGGATCGCGTTCGCGGCGTCCTGCATCGACTTGGTCGGGTCCGCACCGGACACGATGTCGGCGTAGGCGACACCCAGCGGCTGCCAGACCTCGGCCATCGCCGGGATCGCCGGCATCGGGTCGGCCGACTCGGCGGCAGCGGCGATCACCGCGAAGTCGGGGTTGTCCTGGGCGATCGAGTCGCGGACCGCGGTCATGGCCGGCGGCAGGTTCGCCATCTTGTACAGGGTGGTCATCGAGTCGACGGTGTTGACGCCGTTGGCGATGAAGTCCTGGGCGAAGGCCTTGTTCTTGCCGTTGGACGCGACGTAGAAGGCCTGCGCGCCCATGAACGGCTGGGCCGGGCCCATGCCCGCGAAGCCGGGGATCGGCTGGAGGGTGTAGCCGTCGTCGCCGAGGCCGGCACGGACGTCGTTGAGCGCCCACGGCCCGGAGATCATGCAGGCCGCCTTGCCCTCGGCGAACAGCGAGATGTTGTTGTCACCGGAGATGGAGCGACGCAGGACGTTCGAGCCCTTCTCGCCCAGCGAGCCGATCTTGGCAGCCGCCGCGAGGCCACCGGCCGAGTCGAGACCGAGGTCGTCCGGGTTGTAGTTGCCGTCGGCGTCCTTGCCGAACAGGTACCCGCCGGCCGAGGTGAACAGCGGCTCCATGTGGTACGCGTCACCGTTCTCGCCGACCGGCACGTTGAGCGCCGACTCGACCGTGCCCGCGTCGAGTGCCTTCTGGCCCGCGGCGATCGCGTCATCGAGGGTCGCGAACTTGGTGTCGCCGACCACCGACTTGTTGCAGAAGAGCGCGAGGGACTCCACGCCGTAAGGCAGGCCGTACAGCTGGGAGTCGTAGGTCACGGCGCGCACCGCGGTCGGCGAGTAGGCCTTGACCTGGTCCGGGGAGAGCTGGAGCGGGTCGATCGCGCCGTTCTGGACCAGCTGGCCGATCCAGTCGTGCGCGCCGACGAGCACGTCGGGGCCGTTGCCGGCCTGGTTGGCGGTGATGAAGGCGGCACGGGTGTCGGTGACCGCCTGGACGCCGACGGTGATGTTGTTCGCCTTGGCGTACGTGTCAGCCACGGCCTGCATGGCCGCGAGGTGGGTGTCGTCGGTCCAGATGACGAGGTCCTCGTTGCCGCGGACCGGGGCGGCGTCGGTCGCCGACTCGGACGGGCTCGCGGAGTCGGTGGCGGAGTCGGTGCTGCTCTCCGCGGGGGTCGTCGTGCCCGACGAGCACGCCGCGAGCAGCAGGCTGGCGCCTACGGCCACAGCCAGCCCGCGAGGGATCCTGCGCATGGGTTTCCTCCATCATCGATCGGTTGCGCCGTCCGGCGTCCATCGAGGAGAGGAACCCTGGCGGCGGCGGCAGTGGTGTGAAGGTAGCAAGCCCTTACATTTCCTGCAAGAACTTTCATTGTCACGATTCGGCCACTACTATCACGTCCCGTGAGACTGAGGTTGGTCGACATCGCCCAGCGCGCCGGCGTGAGCGAGGCGACGGTCTCCCGTGTGCTCAACGAGAAGCCGGTCGCCGAGGCCACCCGCGAGAAGGTCCTCACCGCCATCGACGTGCTCGGGTACGAGCGCCCGGCCCGGCTGCGCCGCAAGACCACCGGCCTGGTGGGGCTCGTGGTGCCCGAGCTGACCAACCCCGTCTTCCCGCTGTTCGCCCAGGCCATCGAGACCGCCCTGGCCAAGCACGGCTACACCCCGGTGCTGTGCACCCAGACCCCCGGCGGCCTGCACGAGGACGAGTACGTCGAGATGCTGCTCGAGCAGGGCACCTCGGGGATCATCTTCGTCTCGGGTGTGCACGCCATCACCGAGTCCGACACCGAGCGCTACGCCCGTCTGCGCCGCAGCGGCATCCCGATCGTGCTCATCAACGGCCACCAGCCCGACGTGGACGCGCCGAGCCTGTCCCAGGACGACCGCGCCGCCGTCGAGCTCGGGGTGGAGCACCTGACCCAGCTCGGGCACACCCGGCTGGGCCTGGCCGTCGGGCCGTCCCGCTACACCCCGGCGAGCCGGCGCAACGCCGCGTTCGTGCAGGCCGTCGAGCGGCACCCCGGCGTGACCGGCGTGGTCGAGCACACCCAGTACACCGTGGAGGGCGGCACCGCTGCCGCGCACGCACTGCTCGATGCCGACGTCACCGGCATCCTGTGCGGCTCGGACGTCATGGCGCTGGGCGTGGTGCGCGCCGCCCGCCAGCGCGGTCTCCGGGTGCCCCAGGACGTGTCGGTGATCGGCTCGGACGACGGCATGCTCGCGCAGTTCGCCGACCCGCCGCTGACCACCATCCGCCAGGACGTCATGGGGATGTCCAGCGCCGCAGTGCGTGCCCTGCTCGAGGAGATCGGCGGGACGCCCTCGCCGCGCCGCGAGCACCTGTTCACCCCTGACCTGGTGATGCGGCGCTCGACCGCACCGGCGCCCGCGCTCCGATCCGCCATCGCCGGCACCTGAGCCGGCCCGCACACGCCTGCGTCCGAGGCCGACACCGAAGGTTCACACGACCGACGCCGCCGCGACGCAACCACCTGTCACAATTCATCCCATGAATACTCCGACGACCCGGCATGTCGCGCTCGTCGCCCACGACAACATGAAGGTCGAGCTGTTGCGCTGGGCCGAGCACAACCGCGGCACGCTGGCCGGCCACCACCTGTACGCCACCGGCACCACCGGCACCATGCTCACCTACGAGCTCGGGCTGCCGGTGCACCGGTTCCTGTCCGGGCCGGTGGGCGGCGACCAGCAGATCGGCGCGAAGATCGCCGAAGGCGTGATCGACATGCTGATCTTCTTCTGGGACCCCCTCGAGGCCCAGCCCCACGACCCGGACGTCAAGGCGCTGCTGCGGCTCAGCACGGTGTGGAACGTCCCGACCGCGACCAACCTCGCCACCGCCGACTTCCTGATCTCCTCGCCACTGCTGACCGACTACGAGCGCCGCGTGCCCGACATCGGCCCGCGCTCCTGGGACGGCACGGAGCCCGCACCGACCGGGTAGCCCACCTCCCTCCCCCTGCGCACCGCGGCTCCAGGCGCGACGGTGACCCGATCGATAGCATCCGGCCGTGCACCGGCTGCTGGACCTCGCGCTGCCCCCGCGGCTCGGGCGGCCCTTCCGGTGGTTGATCGCGTCCTCGTGGGTGTCGAACCTCGGCGACGGGATCGCGCTCGCGGCCGGGCCGCTGCTGGTCGCGTCCCTGACGCCCAGCCCGTTCCTCGTCGCACTGGCGACCACGCTCCAGTGGCTCCCACCCATGGTGTTCGGGCTGCTCGCCGGCGCGATCACCGACCGCCGGGACCGGCGGCGGCTCGTCGTCGCCGTGGACAGCGCGCGGATCGGCGTGCTCGTCGTGCTCACCGCCACGATCCTGTCCGGGCACGTGTCGATCGGGCTGGTGCTCGCCACGATGTTCGCGCTCGGCACCGCCGAGGTGTTCGCCGACAACGCCCAGGCCACGATGCTGCCGATGCTCGTCGCGCGGCGGGATCTCGCGGCGGGCAACCAGCGCATCCAGACGGGCTTCCTCACGCTCAACCAGATGGCCGGACCGCCGATCGGCGCCGCGCTGTTCGCGATCGGCGCGGCGGTGCCGTTCGGTACGCAGGCCGCGCTCGGCGCGCTCGCGGTGGGCCTGGTGACCAAGGTCGCTCTGCCGCCGCACGGCCGCGACCCGCACGTCGCCACGCGGATCCGGCACGACATCGCCGAGGGCTTCCGATGGACGGTCCGCCACCCGGCGGTGCGCACGCTGGTGCTGACCATCTTCACGTTCAACATCACGTTCGGCGCCGCGTGGTCGGTGCTGGTGCTGTACGCCACCGAGCACCTGGGCCTGGGTGCCGTGGGGTACGGGCTGATCACCACGGCCACCGCGATGGGCGGCCTGGTGGGTACCGGCTCCTACGGCTGGCTGACCAGGCGCCTGAGCCTCAGCCAGATCATGCGGATCGGCCTGATCATCGAGACGTTCACGCACCTGAGCCTGGCGGTGACCAGCACCCCGTGGGTCGCGATGGTGGTGTTCGTGGTGTTCGGCGCGCACGCGTTCGTGTGGGGCACCACCTCGGCCACGGTCCGCCAGCGCGCGGTGCCCACCCGGCTCCAGGGCCGCGTCGGGTCGGTCAACGTCGTCGGCGTCACCGGAGGGCTGGTGCTGGGGTCGCTGGTGGGCGGCGGGCTCGCCGAGCGCTGGGGCGTGGTCGCGCCGTTCTGGTTCGCGTTCGCCGGGTCCGCCGTCTTCGTGGTGCTGATCTGGCGCGAGCTGAGGCACATCGCGCACGACGACGACCTCGACGCCGCGGGACCCGGCCCCGACGACCCGGCGACGCCGGGCCCGGACGCGGCGGTCGACTGAGCGCACACCGGGCGACCCATCGCAGGACGGGGCCCCGCCCCGCCAACTACGTTGACACCCGAGCGACCCCGGCCGGCCGCTCCCCGACGACGACAGCGAGGGATGCCATGCGCTGGGGTGCCGCCTACTCACGACTCTCGCCGAGCCAGCGGGCCGGGATCGTGGCCGCCGCCGCGTCGGTGCCGATGAGCCTGGTCCCGCTGCTCAAGCCGCGCACCGCCACCGACCAGGGCCTCATCACCGGGGTGTCCTCCGCGGTGGACTACGCGCTGACCTCAGGCATGCACGACGCCGTGCTCAGTGCCTCACGCGGGGCGCTGCGGCTGGTGGGCCGCGACCCCGACGTGCGCACGACGGCCCGGACCACGCTGGTGGTCGACGGGATCGCCCTGGCCACGTCGCTCGCCGCCGAGGCCGTGCTGCGACGCACCGGCCACCGGCGCACCGTGTGGGCCCTGACCAACGCCGGAGCGCGGCGGGTGCGGGGCGCGGCGATCTTCGGCCTGGTGTCCGGCGCGCTCGACGCCGTCCCGGACATCGAGGGCCAGAAGCACCCGGTGACCCGCGTGCTGCACACCGTGCCCGCGGCCATCGCGACCGGGACCGCGATGGCGCTCGGCGTGCAGTACGTGCGCCGGCAGCGCGCCAAGGCCGACGGCGCCGAGCTGGGCAAGCGGACCGCCCCGACCCTGAAGTCCCTCGGCGTGGCCACCGTCGCCGCGACCGGCGCCGCGGCGATCGCGGCGGGCGAGCGGCAGATCGCCGCAGGGGCCGAGCGTCTGATCGCCCGGGCCACCGGGACGCCGGGCTACGGCTCGGGGATCAGCCACCTGGTCTCGTTCGGCGTGATCGGTGGCGCGCTGGTCGCGGTGGGCGCGCGGGTCTACCGCTCGGTGGAGCGCTCGGTGAGCGAGCCCGACGCGGTGCTGGCCGACCCGCCGTCGTCCCCTCTGGTCAGCGGCGGGCCCGGCAGCGTCGTCGCGTGGGACGCGCTGACCCGCGAGCCGCGCCGCCACCTGTCCACCGCGACCCCGGTCTCCTCGATCGAGCAGGTCATGGGCGGCCCGGCGACCGAGCCGATCCGCGTCTACGTGGGCCTGACCAGCGCGGACACCCCGGACGAGCGGGTCGACCTGGCCATGGCGGAGCTCGAGCGCACCGGTGCGCTGGACCGCTCGCTGCTCGTCCTCGCCTCGCCGACCGGCACCGGGTACCTCAACTACACGGCGAACTCGGCCTGGGAGTACCTGACCCGCGGGGACTGCGCGACGCTCACCCTGCAGTACTCGGTGCGCCCCTCACCCCTGTCGCTGGACCGGGTGGACGACGGTCGCCAGCAGAACCATGCGCTGTGGATGGCGGTGGCAGAGGCGCTCGGCGCCCGGGCGCCGGCCGACCGGCCCAAGGTCGTGCTCTTCGGCGAGAGCCTCGGGGCGCACACCAGCCAGGACCCGTTCCTGCACTCGGGAACGAGGGGCCTGCACTCGTTGTTCGTCAGCCGCGCCCTGTGGCTGGGCACGCCGTACCTGTCGGGCTGGTCGCGCCAGATGCTCGACCCGACGACGGGCGGCGTGCGACCGGGCGAGGTGCTGCGCCTGACCCGCGCCGAGGACATCGACGACCTGTCGGACGCCGAGCGCGACGCCGCGCGCTTCGTGCTGCTGTCGCACGAGGACGACGGGGTCGCGCTGTTCGGGCTCGAGCTGCTGTACCGCAGCCCGGAGTGGCTCGGGGAGCGCCGCCCGGCCGCGGTGCCGCCGCAGGCCGCGTGGTCGATCCCGATCACCTTCATGCAGACCGCGATCGACACCAAGAACGCGATGGTCGTGGTGCCCGGCCAGTTCACCGCGCTGGGCCACGACTACCGCGCCGACATCGCCAGGGCCGTCCGGTTCGCCTACGACCTGCCGTGCACCGACGCGCGACTCGAGGCGATCGAGGCCGCGCTGCGGCGCGAGGAGCTCGAGCGCGCCGCCGCCTGGGGCTGACGCCTCAGCCGGGCGTGTCGCCGTCGGGGGTCTCGCCCTTCGCGAGCGAGACCTTGGCGAGGGTGAACGCCAGCCTGACGAGCACGGCGAGCAGCGCGACGTCGAGGACCATCTGGATCGTCACCAGACCCCGGGCGGCCGGGGAGACGGCCACGATGTCGCCGAATCCCACCGTGGTGGCCACCGCGACCGTGAAGTACAGCGCCGAGACGCGGTCCAGTGGCTCGGTGAACTGCGCCGGGTCCACCGCGGACATCACCCAGTAGATCGACGCGAACAGCACCACGAACACCGCGGTGAGAACGCCGACGGCCTCGGCCGCCCGCAGCTGCGGCAGCTCGGCCCGCAGGATCCGCCGGACCTGCCAGCCGAGGAACGCCAGGAACACCAACGTCCCGAGCGCCGTGGCGACCACCGTGGCCCCGTCCTTGGGCACCCGGTCGGGCGCGGCGAAGTAGACACCGAACAGGACCAGCCAGCTGAGCACGACCCACACGGCCGAGCGGGCCAGGGCACGGCGTCGGAGGCGCGGCTCGAGGTCACCGATCCGGGTGGGACTCATCCGCTCACGCCCCAGCGGCTGCCGCGGTCGGGCTCTCGCCGTCGAGGTCGTCGCCCGCCTCACCGTCGGACGCATCGGCGTCGAGGTCGTGCTTGAGGCGGTAGACCACCTCGTAGGTCTTGCCGGAGTTCTTCACCACCGCGGTGATCATGGCGGCGACGGGCAGGGCCATGAACGCGCCCATCGGACCGGCGATCGCGCCACCGGCCAGCGCCGCCCCGAAGGCCACCGCGCCGTTGAGCTCCATGGTCTTGGCCGAGAGCCGTGGGCTGAGCACCAGGTTCTCGATCTGCTGGTACACCGTCACCCACACCAGCAGCACGAGCGCCGAACCGATCCCCCGCACCGCCAGGGTCACCACGATCGGCACCGCCGCACCGACGAACGTGCCGATCACCGGGATGAACTCGGCGAAGAACCCCATGAACACCGCCATCGGGAGCGCGAACACCAACGGCAGCCCGAGCATCATCATCACCGCGAACGACAGCGCGGCGTTGATGACCAGCAGCAGCGTCCGGGAGTAGAAGTACCCACCGGTCTGCTCGATCGAGACCTCGGAGATCCAGCCGAACCGCTCCTGGCGGCGCGGCGGCATCCGGGACATCAGGGCGCGCTCCAGGCGGGGGTAGTCCGCCGCGATGTAGAAGGTGAAGGAGGCGATGGTCAGCAGGTCGAACGCCAGCCCGATCCCGGAGGACACCACACCGAGCACGTCCTCGCCCCAGGTCGCCAACGCCGCCCTGGTCGCATCGGCCATGACCTCCCCGGTGGCCGGGTCGACCACCGGCACGCCGAGCACCCTGGAGCCGAGGTCGTTCAGCTGCGACACCCAGCCCGGTGCCGAGTCGGCCACGGCCTGGCCGAACTTCACGATCGCGGGGATCAGCACGGCGATCATCAGCGCGGCGACCACCAGCCCGGCCAGGTAGATCACCGCGACCGCCGCGCCACGACTCCATCTGAAGCGGCGCTGCAATGCCGCCACCCCGGGGATGATCGCGAGCGCGAAGAACGTCGAGACCACCAGCAGCGACAGCAGATGCCTGGCCTGGTACAGGACGAACAGGCCGCCGGCCGTGATCAGGCCGACCGCCACGACCTTCCACAGGACGGTCCACACGAGATGGTCGAAAGTGGCCCGGTCGCTCAGATCGGTCCGGTCGGGGTCGGGCAGGTCATTCGTCATGGTCGCCTCCCGGGTGCAACGTAGCGTCGGACGGCCCCCTGGCACGAGGGTCCACGGCGTTGGGGCGCCGAGTGGGACCGCCGGGGTCGGTGGGAGGTGCGAGGGTGGGGCGATGGCGACCCGGATCCTGTTTCTCCGGGCGGTGAACGTCGGTGGCGCGACGCTGCCGATGGCGGGGCTGCGCGCGCTCCTCACCGACCTCGGTGCCACCGACGTGCGCACCTACATCGCCTCGGGCAACGCGGTGCTCGGCGTGCCGGACGACCCGGCGGCGTTCGACCGTGCCGTGGAGGACGCCGTCGAGCGGGGGTACGGGTTCCGCCGCGACGTGATCTCGCGGACGCCGGCCGAGGTCGCCGACGCGCTGGCAGCCCACCCGTTCGAGGTTGTCGACCCGAGGTTCTCCTACGTGTCCTTCCTGCTCGACGCGCCGGCTGCGGCGGGGCTCGCTGCCGCGGCCGAGGTGCCGACCGGCGACGACCAGTGGCGGGTGGTCGGCCGCGAGCTGCACCTGCGGTTCGCCGATGGGATGGGGCGCGCGACGCTGGACGTCGGTCGGCTGCACCACCGTCTCGGGGTGGTCGGCACGGCGCGGAACCTCCGCACGGTCGACGCCGTGCTCGCCCTCGCCGCCGGGCGGGAGTGACCGGCTCTCGACACCCGCGCACCACGTGGCGCGACGGGGCCCGCCGGCGCCTACCCTCGGAGCCATGCCCGATGCCGTCCGTGCGACGCCCGTCGGCGGCGACGCCGTCGTCGACCTGGCCGTCTACGCCGACGGCCGGCGCGTGCCGGACCTCGCCTCGCTCGACGAGGCGCTCGCAGCGGTGCGGGAGTCGGGCGGCTTCCTGTGGCTCGGGCTCGCCCAGCCCACCGACGCCCAGATCGGCGAGGTCGCGGACGCGCTCGGGCTGCCGGAGCTCGCGGTCGAGGATGCCGTCTCCGCGCACCAGCGGCCCAAGCTCGAGGTGTACGGGGACCTGACGTTCATGGTGCTGCGGCCCGTGGGCTACCTCGAGCGCGAGGAGATGGTCGAGGTAGCCGAGGTGGCGGTGTTCCTGGGCGCTGACTTCGTGGTCACGGTCCGCCACGGGCCCAGCGACGTGCTCGCCCGCGTCCGCCGCGAGATGGACGACCCCGGGACCGAGCTGCCGGACTTCGGCCCGTCGGTGGTGCTGTACCGGGTGGCGGACCTGGTGGTCGACCAGTACGAGCAGGTGGTCGGCGAGCTCGAGCGCGACATCGACGAGATCGAGGGCGAGGTGTTCGGCCCCGACGACGCCGACCACTCCGAGCGGATCTACAAGCTCAAGGACGAGATCGCCGCGTTCCAGCGCGCGGTCGCCCCGCTGACCCGGCCGATCGAGCAGCTGGTCGCCGCGCAGGCCCCGCACGTGCGCGAGGACAGCACCCACCACTTCCGCGACGTGCAGGACCACGTGCTGCGCGCCGCGGAGTCGGTGGACCTGATGGACCGCCAGCTGAGCGCGGTGCTCGAGGTGAACACGGCGCGGGTCACGGTGGTGCAGAACCGCATCTCGCTGCGCCAGAACGAGGACATGCGCAAGATCTCCGCCTGGGCCGCGATCGGCCTGGTCCCCACGGCCGTGGCCGGGGTCTTCGGGATGAACTTCCGCCACATGCCGGGCCTGAGCTGGGAGTGGGGGTTCCCGGTCACGATGGGCCTGACGGCGGTGTTCTGCCTGGTCCTGTTCCGTGCGTTCCGGCGCAACGGGTGGCTGTAGCGGGAGCGAGGCGGCGGGGTCGCGAGCGGGTTCGGACGCGGCCCGGGTGCGTGCTAGCCTTCTGGCTCGCGCGCGAGTGGCGAAATGGCAGACGCGCTGGCTTCAGGTGCCAGTGCCCGCAAGGGCGTGGGGGTTCAAGTCCCCCCTCGCGCACTGAATCCTGGGAGATCTCCCAGGTCGACAACGAGTCGGAGACCCCCGGGTCTCCGACTCTTCTCGTTCTCGGTCCTGCGTCGACCACCGCCGCCCCTCACATCCCCGAACGGCTGCGGATCTGAGTGCGGCCGCCGCTCCCGAGGTGCCAGAGGTCCGTCACTGATGGGGCCTCGGGGCGCTAGGTTCGCGCCTGAGACACCGGGCCGGAACGGAGGGTGTCGCCGTGGATGCTCGCGAGGGACTGTGGGGGCAGTCAGGGCTGGAGTCACGCGCCGCCGCCTGGCTCGACGGGTCACCGGACCCGTTCGCGTGCCTGGACGACGAGCTGCGCCTGCTCTACGCGAACGCGGCCTTCACGGCGGCGACCGGGTGCTCGTCGGCCACGTGCGCCGGTAGACCGCTCATCGAGCTCCGTCCGTTCGGCGAGGCGACCGAGGCAGTCGCCGCGCTCGCCGTCGCCGTTCGGGACCGACCCGAGCAGGACCTCGTGGAGGACGAGCTCGCCTGGCACCCGGCGGGCACCACCGCGGAGCGGCGTCACGTGGTCCGTGTCCGAGCCGAGCGGGAGCCGGGCGGGGGACGCACCCTGATCCTTCTCACCACGCGTGACGTCACCCAGTTCCGGGAGGCCGAGCAGGCGCTGCGGGACCGCGAGGCCGAGTTCCGCACCCTCGCCGAGAACACCCCGGACAACATCATCCGCTACGACCTGAACGGGTACGCCACCTACTGCAACCCGGCCTTCGAGCAGAGGGTCAACACGACCGTCGACCTCATACTGGGCAGGCGGCCCGTGGAGGCCGGTCCGGCGGGCATGACCGGCGCGGAGGAGTACGAGCGCCTGCTCATGCGCGCGCTACGGACGGGCGCTCCCGGTCGGGTCGAGGTCACGGTGCTGCGGCCCGACGGCGTCCGCGCCACGCACAGCGTCCTGATCCGCGCCGAGTGCGGTGCCGACGGCTCGATCACCGGTGCCCTGGCGATCGGCCGCGACGTCTCCGACCTGGTCGAGGCCCGTCAGGCGGCGACCGAGCGGGAGCGTGAGTTCCGCTCGCTCGCGGAGAACGCGGGCGACCAGATCGCACGCTGGGACACCCACGGCCGTTTCGTCTACGCCAACCCGCGGATGCTCGGCGTACTGGGCCTACCGGCGGACCAGGTCTACGGACGCAGCATCGCCGAGGTGGCGCCGGGGCGCTTCGACGCCGCGTCGCAGGCGATCGCCCGGGTCCTCGCCGGCGGTCCCGCCGAGATGGTGGACCAGCGGTTCGTCGCCCTGGACGACGGTCTGGAGCACGTCCACGAGATCCTGTGCGTGCCAGAGCACGGGGAAGGGGGCGCGCTGGTCAGCGTCCTGGGTGTGGGGCGCGACATCACCGAGAGCGTGCACCACCGCGACGAGCTGGAGCGGATGGCTCGCACCGACCTGCTCACCGGCCTGCCGAACAGCAAGGCGCTCTACGACCGGGCGCCCGGGATGCTCGAGGCCGCGACGCGCTCCGGACGACGAGCTGCCGTACTGCTGCTGGACCTCGACGCGTTCAAGAGCGTCAACGACACGCTGGGGCACGCGGGTGGCGACCAGGTGCTGCGCGACGTCGCCGACCGCGTCCGTGCCTGCCTGCGGTCGTACGACCTGTTCGTCCGGCTGGGCGGGGACGAGTTCATGATCGTCATCGAGGACCTCGACACTCCGCAGGACCTGGTCGCCCTCGGGGACAAGGTCCTGCAGGCCCTCACCCAGCAGCACGTGGGAGCCGCGGCCCGGACCAGCGCCAGCATCGGGGTGGCGGTGTACCCGGAGGACGGCGACACCATCGAGACCCTGATCATGCATGCCGACATCGCGATGTACCAGGCCAAGCGCGCCGGCCGGGGCCGGGTCGAGTACTTCCGCCCTGAGCTCAGCACCGCGCTCCAGCGCCGGGCGGCGATCGAGCGCGCTCTCGACGACCCGGACCTCGCCTCTCAGCTGCAGATGCACGTCCAGCCGGTGTTCCTGCTCGGGCCGCCACGCCGGCTTAGCGCAGCCGAGGCGCTGCTGCGTTGGCAGCACCCCACGCTCGGCGCGGTCGGACCCGACGAGTTCATCCCGATCGCCGAGGAGACCGGCGCGATCGTCCGGATCGGCCGCTGGGTGCTGAACGAGGCCACGAGGTCGGCCGCGCGCTGGAACCGGGGACGCAGCGAGGTCGACACCGTGGCGATCGCCGTCAACTTCTCGACACGGCAGTTCCTGCTCGACGACATCGGTGGCGCGGTCGACGAGGCACTCGGAGCCAACGGCTGCGCGCCGACCGCACTCATCGCCGAGATCACGGAGAACCTGCTCCTGGAGGACTCCGGCTCGGTGCAGGCCGCCCTGACTCACCTGAGGGGGCGGGGCGTCCGGATCGCGATCGACGACTTCGGCACCGGCTACTCGGCGCTGAACTACCTCACCCGGTTCCCGCTGGACGTCCTGAAGATCGACCGGAGCTTCGTCCGCGGCCTCGGCACGGGCGTGGAGCACGACGAGCTGCTCAAGGCGCTCGTCGCGCTGGCCCGTACCCTCGGCCTGCGCACGGTCGCCGAGGGCATCGAGACGCCGGCACAGCTGGCGTTCCTCGCGGCCCAGGGCTGCGAGTTCGCGCAGGGCTTCCTGCTCGGGCGTCCCATGCCCGTCGACCAGTTCGAGGCCGAGTACCTCGGTCCGGTCAGCCCTCCCGGAACGTAACCCCAGAACGTTGTCGACGAAGGCTATGAAGGAAGCCGTCAGATCTATAGGATCTGGCGCTATCCTATGAATTACGTCGAAGAAACTATAGGGGAGCCATGCGCGCGGCGGACTTCTCCGAGTCACCGACCGGGCGAGTAGTCCCGATCAAGGTCACGGATGCCCGTGGATCCGTTCACGAGCACATCGCCTACATCCCCAACCCGCTCCCCGATGACCTCGTACTTGCCTCGAAGACGTACAAGATCGTCGCCGAGGCCGAACGTGCCATCGGGCGCCTCGACGCCTCGGCCGGCCGACTGCCCCGGCCTGATCTGCTAATCCGCCCCACGCTCTACAAGGAGGCCGTGAGCACCAGTGCCCTCGAGGGCACCTACGCCCCCCTGTTCGACGTGCTCGAGGCCGACTACATCGAGGAGCGCCGGCAGAGCTCCGAGGTGCGCGAGATCCGCAACTACGCACAGGCTGCGAACGAGGGCGTAGGTCTGATCGCGCACGAGCCGCTCCGCTTCAACCTCATCAAGCGTCTACAGGCGATCTTGGTAAGGGGGACCCGCGGTGATTCCTACGGCGCCGGCTCGCTCCGCTCGACCTACGTGTTCATTGGCGAAAGGCGCACGGGGCTGACCGGGGCGCGGTTCGTCCCCCCACCGCCCGGACCAGAGCTGACCAAGGGTGTCGACGACTGGGACAAGTGGATCAACCGCGAGGACGACATACCACTGCTCGTGCGAGTTGCCCTCGCCCACTACCAGTTCGAGACCCTGCACCCGTTCACCGATGGCAACGGCCGCATCGGCCGGCTGGTGGCCGTGCTCCAACTGATTGATCGCGGCGCACTGCGCTACCCGATCCTCAACCTCTCGCCCTATCTCGAACCGAACAAGGAGGAGTACAAGGATCTCCTCCTGGAGGTCAGCAGGACCGGCGACTTCGACAGGTGGGTCCAGTTCTTCGCCCAGGGCGCCAAGGACCAAGCCGTACGGGCCTGTGAACGCATCGACAAGCTCGTCGCCTTCCGCACCGAGATGGTCGAGAGGCTACGGGCCGAACGGGCCAGAGGAATCGTGCTGGAGCTCATCGAGGACCTGATCGGATGGCCGGTCATCACCCCGACGCAGGCCTCCCGGATGCACAACGTCACCTACCCGCCCGCCAACAACGCCATCCAGAAACTCGTCGACCTCGGGTACCTGGAGGAGGTCACCGGCCGCAGCTACGGCCGCGTCTTCGCCTGCCGGCGAGTCCTGGAGATCGTCGACGAGCCATGACGTGGGCCGTCGAAGGCCACCACTCGCCACGCTGCGTCCTCAGCCCTCCCGGAACGCGACCCCGAACCCGCCGCGCGGGTAGTGCCACCGCAGCGATCCCGGCGGCGCCACCGCCAGGCAGGTCCCGCACTCCAGGCACGCCGCGGCCTCGACGGCGATCGTCCCGTCCGGCGCCTGGCTGTAGACGTGCGCGGGGCACACCGCGATCAGGATCTTGGCGGCACCCGTCCGCCGCGCGACCTCCTGGTCGACCTCGATGTGGGACTCCTCCTCGTCGAGGTCGTAGTGGTTGCGCGCCAGGCGCTCCGGAACGGTTCCGATCTCCATCACAAACCCCTCGCCGCGTGGAACCCGAGACGCGTCAACCGGCGCAGCCGCAGGTCGTTGGCCTTGAGCGCTCGCCGAGCCGTGGCCACCAGGTGCCGCCGCGGGGTGAGGTCGAGGTCGAACACCCCGTGCATCACGTCCGCGAGCGCGTCGCCCACCCCGGCGTACATCAGCGGGTCGTCGAGCGCCTCGGGCGCCCGCGCGTACGTCGCCAGGTCCTTGCCGACGAATGACGCGTCGAGCTCGGCGCGGTAGGCGCCCATCGCCTCGGCCGACAGGTCGTCGGCGCGCAGCGCGCGGTCGGCCGCCGTGGCCGCCGCGACCGCCGAGCCCGCGGCCAGGTCCATGCCCCGCACGGTGAACCCGGTGTTGAGCGTGAGGCCCGCGGCGTCGCCGATCACCATCAGCCCCGGCGCGGTCATCGGGCGGCGGGCCATCGCGGGCCCGTCCTCGATGGTCAGGTGGCAGCCGTACTCCAGCAGCTCGCCGCCCTCGAGCAGTGGTGCGATCGCCGGGTGGGCCAGCAGCCGGTCGTGCACGTCGCTGGACGACAGGCCGGACTCCACCAGCCGGTCCAGCCGCAGCACCACGCCCACCGAGACCGACTCGGTGTTGGTGTACAGGAACGCACCGCCGGGCAGCCCCTGCGTCGCGTCGCCGACGATCGCGTACGCGACGCCCTCGCGCCCGCTGACGCCGAACCGCGCCTCGAGCACGTCGCGCGGCAGCCGGACGACGGACTTCACGCCCACCGCCAGGTGCTTGGGCGGTTCGTCGGGCCGGATCCCCGCACCCCGTGAGACGAACGAGTTCACGCCGTCCGCGGCGATCACCACCCGGGCGCGCAGCTCGTCGTCCCCGGCGCGGACACCCACCACCTGCTCGCCCTCGCGCACCAGGCCGTCGACCCGCACACCGGGCATGACCAGCGCGCCGGCCTCCTCGGCCTGCTGGGCGAGCCAGGGGTCCAGGCGCGCGCGCAGGACGGTCACGGCGTTGGCCGGCTCGGCGAGGCGCTGGTCCCAGTAGTCCACCGCCACCGACGACCCGGCGTTGAGGAACACCAGCCGGTTGCGGGTGATCGTCCGCTCGACCGGCGCCCGGTCCACGAACCCCGGGAACACCCGGTCCATGACGCGGGCGTAGAGCACACCACCGGACAGGTTCTTGGCCCCGGGCTCCGAGCCGCGCTCGAGCACGGCCACCTCGTGGCCGGCCTGCGCGAGCCGGTACGCCGCGACCGACCCGGCGATCCCGGCGCCCACCACGACGACGTCGAACTGCTCGCTGTCCACGGAACCTCCTTCGTGCCGTGCGCCCCGCCCGCCCGGGACGCGCGACCGTGAACCTCGCCGGGTCCCTGGCAGGGGCGGGGACCCGGCGAGGCGTGGGGGTCAGACGGTCGCGGGCTGCTTGAGCTGCGCGGCCACGTGGTCCGCGGCGAGCCAGCCCGAGGTGAGCGCGAAGCCGTTGGCCGATCCCGGCACGGTGAGGATGTACGAGTCGCCGAACAGGCCGCCTGCGTCGCACCCGACGGAGTACAGGCCGGGGATCGGGGCACCGGAGGTGTCGATCACCTGCATGTTCTCGTCGATCTTGATGCCGCCCATCGTGATCATGATCCCGGGTTCCATCTTGATGGCGTAGAACGGGCCGTTCTCGACCGGCAGCAGGTACTTCTGCTTGTAGAACCTGGTGTCCTTGCCGGCCCGGCACATGCCGTTGTACTCGTCGACCTCGGCGGCGAGCACGGCCGGGTCCACGCCGATCTGCTCGGCGAGCGCCTCAACGGTGTCGCCGCGGAAGACGATCCCGGCCTCGATGTCCGCCTCGAGCTCGGCGGGCAGGTTGACCAGCTTCTCGCCGGTGCGCACGTAGATGCCCAGACCGACCTCGCAGCCGTCGTTGACCAGGTGGTCCACCTGCGTCTGGTCGATCACGGTCCAGAAGAACGACCCGGGCAGGTTCGCCACGATGTCGCCCGCCTGGCCGAAGTTCAGGCCGCAGATCTCGTTGGTGCACCGCTTGCCGTCCCGGTTGACCCAGAAGTACGGCTGGAACCCGGCGGCGTTGGTGTGCGAGGTCACGGTCTTGCCGCGCATGATCGGGAACAGCAGCAGGGTGCCGATCGACGACCACTCCTTGGCACCGACGTCGAACATCATCTGCAGGCCGTCGCCCTCGTTGCCCTCGCCGCCCACGTTGATCATCTGGGCACCGCAGTCCCACGCGGAGAACTTGTCGAGCATCGCCGGGTTCTTGGCGTAGCCGCCGGTGCCGACGACCACGGCCTTGGCACCGATCCGGACCTCCTCGCCGTCGGAGTCGGTCGCGACGACACCGATCACGCGGCCGCCGTCGGTGAGGATCTCCTTGGCCGGCGTCTCGAGGTAGATCTCGACGCCCAGCTCGCGGGCCTTGGCCTCCATGAGCTCCAGGACGTGCGCCACCTCCCCGTGCGGGATGTGCCAGGTGACCAGCTCGCCGGGCTGGTCCTCGGCCGTGACGATGACCTCCTCGTACACCGCGCCCAGCTCGCGCATCTTGACGATCGTGGTGGCCGCGTTGTCCACGAACCGCGAGACGATCGCGGAGTCCGCGTGCCAGTGGCTGTAGTCCATGTAGGCGCGGAACGCCTCGTCCTTGGTGACGTCGATCCCGCGCTTGATCTGCTCGTCCGACTCGAACGCGGCGTGGCCCTCGGCGAACGCCGAGCTCCCGCCGAGCTGGGGCATCTTCTCCAGCACGGCGACGCTCAGCCCGTGCCCTGCCGCCTGGACGGCGCAGGACAGGCCCGACCCACCGCCCCCCACGACGACGACGTCATAGCTGACGTCGAACTCCTGAGTCATCTCGGTCTCCTTCTGTTGATGGGGTGACTCACGGCGATGAGCGCTACTCGCGCAGCGCCTCGACCAGCGCGGGCACGACCTCGTACAGGTCGCCGACCACGCCGTAGTCCGCGGTGCGGAAGATCGGGGCCGCAGGGTCGTTGTTGATCGCGGCGACGACCTTCGCGTCGCGCACGCCCTCCATGTGCTGCGGCATCCCGGCGATCCCGACCGCCAGGTACAGCCGGGGCGCGATGTGCTGGCCCGACCGGCCGATGTAGCGCTCCTTGGGCACCCAGCCCAGGTCGTCGGCGATCGGCATCGAGCAGGCGATCTCGGCGTCCAGGGCGCTGGTCAGCGTCCCGATCAGCTCCAGGTCCGCCTTCGCCCGGACGCCGCGGCCGATCGACACCACGCGCTCGGCGTCACGCACACCCGACGCGCCGCCGACCGGCGTGCGGGACACCACCCGCAGGTCGGCGACCGGCCCGGCCGCGAGCGGCTCGACGGGCGCGGGCGCACCGTCCGGCGCGGCCACCTCGTCGCCGCGGGCGACGAGCGCCAGCGCGCCGGCCGTGGCGAGCGTCTCGAGCACCGCACCGTCCAGCGCCGAGCGCTCGACCACCAGCGCGTCGCCATCGACGGACAGCGCCACCGCACCGGCCACCACCGACGCGGAGACGGCCGTCGCTGCCGCACCCAGCAGGGCGCGGGCGGCCGGGGCCACCGTCGAGACCAGCACCCGCACCCCTGCGTCGGCCGCGGCGGCCGCGATCGTCGGTGCGAGCGACTCGGCGGGCCGGTCCGCCTCGGGCTCGGCCCACAGCACCCGGTCGGGTCCCGCGGCGGCCGCGGCGTCGGCGAGCTCGCGCGGCCCGGCCGCGACCACGGTCACCGGCCCGCCGGCCCCGCGGGCCAGCTCGACGCAGGTGGTCAGCAGCGCGGTGTCGGTCGCCAGGACCCAGGTCGGCGCGGTCATCGGAGCACTCCCTCGTTGCGCAGGGCGGCGACCAGGGCTCGGGCCGCGTCGGCGGGCTCGCCGTCGAACAGCCGCGCCGCGGTGACCTCGGGCACTCGGGTGCCGCGCTGGTCGACCGGGTCGACCGGGTCCAGGCCCAGGTCGGCGAGCGTGGTGGTGGTCACGGGCCGCTTGCGCGCGGCCAGCAGCTCCTTCATCCCGGGCGCCTTGGGCTCGGCGGCCTCGGCGGCCACCCCCAGGACCACCGGCGTCGCGGCGCTCACGGTCTCCTCGACGTCCCCGACGCGGCGCACCGCCGCCACACGACCGCCGGTGACCGCGGCCCTGGTCACCCCGGCGACGACGCCCCAGCCGAGCTTGCCCGCGAGCGCGACCGCGACCCCGGGGTGCTCCTCGGCGTCCCCGACCGCGACCACGTCGACGCCACCGAGCGAGGTGACCGCCGCGGCGAGGATCTCGGCCGTGGCGGCCTCGTCGGTCAGCGACGGGGCGTCGGCGACGCTCACCGTCTCGGTGACGCCGCGGGCCAGCGCCCAGCTCGCGTCCCCGTCACCGATGGTCAGCCCGACCACCGACCCGTCCGAGTCGCCCGCCAGGGCCTGGGCCACCGCGAGGACGGCGTGGTCGTCCTCGCCGGCGACCATCTTGGTGACGCGCCACTGCACCGTCCCGTCGGCGTGGACGGTCGCACCGTCCACGCCGCGCGCCCACTTGTAGACCGCCGCCACCCGCATCCAGCGCCACCCGTCCAGATCCGCCCCGCTCGGTGGTGCGGGGTCCCTGGTATCGAGCGAACCGCCGGGAGGGCGCGGCCAGTAGCCCCCTCCGGGTACACCCGGGTAGCCGATCGGCTACCCCGGCTCAGCCGACGATGCCCTGGCGGAGGCCGAGGACCGCGGCCTGCACGCGGTTGCGCACGTGCAGCTTGGTCATGATCGAGCCGAGGTGCTTCTTGACCGTCGCCTCGGACAGGAACAGGTCGCGGGCGATCTCCTCGTTGGACATCCCCTCGACCAGCAGGCGCAGCACGTCACGCTCGCGGTGGGTGAGGCGCTCGTGCGCGGGCGGCACCGGACGGGCCGAGCCGCCCTGCGCGCCGAACTCGGCGAGCACCCGCGCGGCGATGGCCGACGACATCGCCGCCTCCCCGCGCATCAGGCCGGCGAGGTAGTCGTGCAGCCGGTCGGCCGGCTCGTCCTTGCTGAGGTAGCCGTGCGCACCGTTGCGCAGCGCCTGGTAGACGTCCTCGCCGAGGTTGGACATGGTGAGCATCGCGACGGTGATCGCGGGGTCGGCCTCGGTGATCAGACGGGTGGCCTCCACCCCGCCCATGCCGTCCATCCGCACGTCCATGAGCACCAGGCCGGGGTGCAGCGCGGCCGCCAGCCGCACCGCCTCGGCGCCGTCCGCCGCGGTGCCGATCACCTCGAAGTCGGCCCACCGGCTGATCAGCGCGATCAGCCCGTCGCGGAACAGCGCGTGGTCGTCCACCACCAGCACGGTGGTGGGTGCGGTGGGCTCCGCGGCAGGGGGCAGCGCGCCGGTGGCGCTCACGACCCGACCTCCGCGGGGATCGTCCGGCGGGTCGCCCGCAGCGGTGCCTCGGCGGTCACCCGCGTGCCGCCACCCGTCGCCCGGCCGAACTGGACCTGGCCGTCGACCTGCTGCATGCGCTCGGACATGATCCGGACCCCGAGCCGCGAGTCCGGGACGCTGGTCGGGTCGAAGCCGTTGCCGTCGTCCTCGATCTCCAGCCTGATCCGGGTCCGGCTGGGCAGCAGCCGGACCCTCACGCGGGTGGCCTGGGCGTGCAGGTGCACGTTGGCCAGCGCCTCCTGGAGCACCCGGACCAGCTGCGCGGCGACGCCCAGCGGGACCTCGCTGGTGTCGCAGCCCGCCTCGCACTCGAGCGTCACCGGGATGCCGAACTGGCGCTCGAAGCTCTCCACGTGGCGGCGCACCAGCTGGTCGAACGGCCCGCTGACGGCCTGGGCGTCGGACCGCAGCCCGAGCATCTGGTGGCGCAGGCTCGAGCTCAGCGTGCGGGCGAGCTCCCCGAGCCGCTCGACGTCGGAGCGCAGACGCTCCAGGTCGCCGCCTGCGACGTCCAGATCCATCACCCCGGCGTGCAGCCCGATCGCCGCCACCTGCTGGGACAGGTCGACGTGCAGCTCGTCGCCGAGCCGTCGGCGCTCCTCCAGCGCCCCCAGCTCGCGCTCCCGCCCGGCGACCTGCCAACGGTAGACGGCGTTGCCGAGGATGCGGCCGGCCGCGGCGAGGAACTCCTTGCGCTCGTCGGTGAGCGGCCACGGCCCGTCGAAGCACAGCAGCACCGCGCCCAGGTGCCGGCCGTCCGCGTGGATCGACACCACGACGCCGGACTCGCCGAACCAGTCCTTGAAGTCCTGCGGCAGGCTCGTCCACGCGTCGTGCTCGAGATGCTCGGACGCGGAGACGGGCCACTCGCCCGGGTTGATCCACGGTTCGCGGATGTGCTCGTGCGCGGGCATCGTCGCGAAGTGCGGGCCCAGCTCGGCCCTGGTCGGCTCGTCGGCGACCAGCACCAGCAGGTTGCCGGCCTCGTCGAGCAGGTACGTCGGCGCGATCCGCGCGCCCATCCGGGCCCGGATGATCTCGACCGCGGCCACGAACGAGTCCGTCCGGTCGTGCGACCAGATCAGCGCGTCGTTGATCCGCACGAGCTCGGCCAGGTACGAGGGCTCGCGTCCCATGGTTCGAGGCTAGGTCGGTCCGGGGCGCCGGGGCTGGGACCCGCCGGCCGTCACCTGCGGGACGCGCTGCCCGGTGAGGGCGACGGCGGTCGCCGGGGTGAGCGCGGCGTGCATCTGCCGTGCGGACATCGCCGCGGCGGGTGCGAGCCCCACGACGTAGCGGCTGAACACCAGACCGACCGCGATCGTCACGGCCGCCGTCACGCGGTTCGTCGCGTCGGGCCCGCCCAGCCGTTCCGCAGTGCGTGCGATGACCTCGCGCTCCAGGTACTCCCGGAACGCCGCGAGGATCTCCTCGTGCTGGAGTGCGGTGACGATGAAGGTCCGCATCTGCGCGGCACGCTCGGCGTCCTCCCAGGAATTCATCACGGCGGCGAGGATCCGTGCCGCCAGCCGGTCGACCGGCCCGTCGAGGGCTCCGGCGACGATGTCGGACGGCGAGAGCGCCACCGACATCGCAGCCACGAACAGGCCGTGCTTGGACCCGAAGTGGTAGCTGAGCAGCGCGACGTCGACGTCCGCGTCCGCCGCGATCGCCCGCATCGTCGCGTCGGCATACCCGTCGGCCCCGAACCGGGCGCGCGCGGCCCGCAGGATCCGCTCGCGGGCGTCGGAACCACCTCGGGGTCGTCCACGGCCTTTATTCATCAGCATTGAATTCTTCCACACCGCAGCCGGAGGGTCGAGACACCTGGAACGACCTGCAGAAGGAGCAGAACGATGCCCACCACCGGCAGCTACGACCTCACCGTCGACACGCCGTTCGGCGCTCAGCACGGACGCCTCGACCTGGACCTCACCACCGACCGCCTCACCGGGCGGCTCGCCACGGCCAGCGGGACGTCCGAGCTGGACGACGGCTCGGTCGACGGGGACGCGTTCACGTTCACCACCCGCCTCCGCACGCCGATGGGTCGCATGAAGGCCACGGTGACCGGGACCGTCGACGGGGACACCCTGACTGCGAGCGCCCGCCTCCCGCTGGGCCGGGCCGCGATCCACGGCACGCGCGTGGAGGGCTGATGTCCACCACCAACCGCCTCGAGACCGTGCCCGGCTACTCCCTGGCCGAGCGCGACCGCCGCCGGGCCCTTGCGGACCGGCTGATGGACGAGGAGGGCCTCGACGCCCTCATCGTCTACGGCGACCGGGAGTTGGCCTTCCCCGCCCCGTTCGCCCCGGACACCTACTTCACCAACGACCGGCCCGGCGCCATCCTCGTCATCCCCAAGGGCGGCGAGCCGGTCGCGCACGTGTTCATCGCGACCGTCGTGGAGGACCACATCCAGGCCGCGGACCGCGGGCGCAGCGGCTGGCTCAGGCCGGAGAACATCAGGGTGGGGAAGATGGGCTACACCCTCATAGACACCATCGAGGACCTCGGCCTGGCCCGGGCCCGGTTCGGCGTGATCGGCCTGGACGCCTACCCGCCGTTCTACTTCGACGGCGCGATGCCCTACAACACCTGGCGCACGGTCCTGGAGGACCTGCCCCACGCGACCTTCACGTCGGTGGGCGACCGGTTCTTCGAGCTGGCGGCCGTCAAGAGCGACGAGGAGATCGCCGTCCTGCGCTGGTCGGCGCGGGTCGGCGGTCGGATGTGCCGGGCGATGCTCGACGCGACGGGTCCCGGGGTGAGCGAGAACGAGATCTACGCAGCGGCGATGCAGGCGGCCGGCGCGAACCTCGGCTACTCCACCGGCCTGATCCTCGGCTCGGGGACGGACTACATCGGCTGGGGCGCTCCGGCCTGGACCTATCGGCCCGAGCCCCCGCGCGTCGTCGAGGACGGCGACGTCGTCCTCGGTGAGGTCTTCTGCTCCCTTGGGATGCTCGAGACGCAGCACCAGCCGACGATCGCCGTCGGTCGGGTGCACCCCGACACCCGGCGGGCGGCGGACGCCGCGCACGCCTCCTACCTCGCCGGCGTACGAACGCTCGCGGCCGGGCGCACCTTCGGCGAGGTGGTCGATGCGATGGCGGTCCCGATGCGGCAGGTGGACGGCTGGCAGGTCCACCCGTTGGTGCACTCCATCAGCCCGTTCGGCCTGATCGGGGTCGGGGACCGGATGGCCGACCTCCCCGAGGCGCAGCGGTACGGCAGCGTCGTACGGATCCCCACCGTCGGACGCGACACGGTGCTCCGGCCGGGCATGGTCTTCGCCGTGGAGCCCAACTGCGTCCTGGACCGGCATCTGGCGAACGTCGGCGCGACGGTGATCGTCGGCGAGGACCGCGGCGTCGAGCTCGACACCACCACCGTGGAGATGCTCCACACCGCCGGGTCCTGAGCCCGGGCCGTCCCCCACCGTGCCAGCCCGGCGTCGCCCCGACCCACCGCGGGCGACGCCGGGCTCTGGTTCACTCGACATCGGGACCCGGCGAGAGCACCTCGACCCACCGCGGGAGGCAGTCATGTCCATCTCCACGGCTCTGCTCCCCGTACCCGGCGAGGTCGTCGACCCGCCGCCGCGCCCGACGCCGCCCGTGGTCAGCCGGCTCGAGTCGCGCGAGGGCCCGCTGGGCCTCCTCGTCACCGTGGGGTTCCGCACGTACCTCCGGTTCACCCGGGCCCAGGTGACCCTGCTCTCGGCCGGCACCACGTACTACCTGTTCCTCGGGATGTTCTCGATCATCGCCTTCGCCTATGGGCTGACCGCAGCGCTCGGGACCGAGCAGCTGGCCACCTTCATCACCGAGGCGGTCGCCAACGCGTTCCCCGGTCTCATCGGTCAGGGCGGCATCGACCCCGCCCAGCTGCGCACCGTCGGGCAGACCACCTCGGTCATCGGCGGTGTGGGTCTGCTGTACGCGGGCACCGGGGCGGTGGTGGCCGCGAGCCGCTCGATCCACGTGATCTTCGGAGCCGGGAAGGACCCCCGGAACGTCGTCCTGGCCCGGGTGCGGGCGCTCGGCTGGCTGATCGCGCTCCTGCCGCTCGTGCTGCTGTCCTACGTGGCCTCGACGGTCACGGCCAACGTGGCCGAGCGACTCCTCGAGGCCGCCGGCATCGAGTGGCGCGGGCCCGGCATCCTGCTCAACGTCGGCTCGGGCGTGCTCACCGTCGTGGTCAACGCCCTCGTCCTCTACCTCCTGCTGGGTCACCTCGGTGGGATCCGGCCCTCCCGGGTCGCACGCGCGGTGGGCGCCGTCGTGGGCGGTGTCGCGATCGAGCTCCTCAAGACCCTGATGGCCGTCCTCGTCGGAGTGACGATCGACAAGCCCCAGTACGGCGCGCTCGCCGTGCCCATCGGGGCGCTCTTCGTGCTGTACCTGCAGTCGCTCGCCACGTACGGCGCGGCGTGCCTGACCGCCGCGATCGCCGAGGCCGGCGCGCCCGTGACGGCGGACCGGGACCCGGACGCGGGACCCGCCTAGGAGCTGCTGCTGCGGCCGACCGTCGGCGCGGCGCGCCCGCCGACTGGCGGGCACCCCTCCCCCCGGCGGATACGATCGTGCGGGGACTCCCGGGACCGTCCCCGTCACGCGCTGCCCGCGCGTGGCGCCTCGGTCCGGAGCACCCACCGGCACGGAGGCGCGGAGGAGGTGGCATGGGCATCCTCGACAAGTTCGAGAAGGGTGTCGAGCGCGCCGTGAACTCGGCGTTCGCCAAGGCCTCCCGCGGAGACCTCAAGCCGGTCGAGATCGCGAGCGCACTGCGCCGCGAGGTCGACGACCGCGCCGCCATCGTCGGCCGGGACCGCACCGTGGTGCCCAACGAGTTCACCGTGGAGCTCGCCGAGGACGACCTCGCCAAGGTCGACGCCTGGGGCGCCGACACCCTCGCCGACGAGCTCGCCACCACCGTGACCGAGCATGCGAGCAAGCAGCGGTACGCCTTCGTGGGCCCGGTGACCGTCGCGTTCGTCGGGAGCGAGGAGCTGGAGTCCGGGCGGTTCCAGGTGCGCAGCTCCACCGTGCGCGGTGCGGTGGCCCCCGCGACCTCGGCGTCCAGCACGCGGCACCCGATGGTGGACATCGACGGCCAGCGCTACCTGCTGACCGGCCCGGTGACGGTGATCGGGCGCGGCAGCGACGCCGACATCATCGTCGACGACCCGGGGATCTCCCGTCGGCACCTGGAGATCCGGGTCACCGCCGATGGCGTGATCGCCTCGGACCTCGGGTCGACGAACGGCACGTACGTCGAGGGTCACCTGGTCCCCGCCGCCACGCTCGTGGACGGGAACACGCTGACCATCGGCCGGACCCAGATCCTGTTCTGGTCGGGGGCCGATGACGACGAGGACGGGTGAGGCCAGCCCATGAGCGAGCTGACCATCACCCTGCTGCGGCTGGGCTACCTGCTGCTGCTGTGGCTCTTCGTGCTGGCCGCGATCAGTGTGCTGCGCCGCGACCTGTACGGCACACGCGTGGTCCAGCGCCGGATGCGCGCCAAGGCCGCCGAGCCCGCCCCCGCGAAGCGGCCCGAGCCCAGGGCACCGGCCCCGGTGCCGGCCGCGGCCGAGCCGGTCGTGGCGCGGCGACTGGTGGTGACCAGCGGCCCGCTGCGCGGGACCACCGTGCCGCTGACCGCGGGCGCAGCGGTGATGATCGGCCGCGCGCCGTCGTGCACGCTGGTGCTCGACGACGACTACTCCTCCCAGCGCCACGCCCGCTTGTACGAGCACGCCGGCCAGTGGTTCGTCGAGGACCTCGGCTCGACCAACGGCACCTTCGTGGGTCGCGAACGCATCACGGAGCCGACCGCGGTGGGTCCGGGCTCCCAGCTGCGCGTGGGCCAGTCGACGCTGGAGCTCCAGCGGTGAACCGGGTGAGGCGATGACGGTCGCGCTGCACTACGCCGCCCGGTCCGACGTGGGACTCGTGCGGTCGAACAACCAGGACTCCGCGTACGCCGGGCCGCACCTGCTGGTCGTCGCCGACGGGATGGGCGGGCACGCGGGCGGCGACGTCGCCTCCTCGGTGGCGGTGGCGCACCTGGCTCCGCTCGACGACGAGGCGCACGGCCCGGACGACGCGCTGGACGAGCTCGGCCGGGCGCTGGGCGACGCGCACGCCGAGCTGCTGGCCCGCGCCGAGGAGAACCCCGAGCTCGCCGGCCTGGGCACCACCGTGACCGCGCTGCTGCGGGCCGGCAACAAGCTCGCCATGGCGCACATCGGGGACTCGCGCGCCTACCTGCTGCGCGACGGCGAGCTCACCCAGGTCACCAGTGACCACTCCTTCGTCCAGCACCTGGTCAACACCGGCAAGATCACCGCGGAGGAGGCCGAGCACCACCCGCACCGCTCGGTGCTGCTGCGCGTGCTGGGCGACTTCGACATGGAGATCCTGCCCGACGTCTCGGTGCGCGAGGCCCGCGCGGGCGACCGCTGGCTGCTGTGCTCCGACGGGCTGTCGGGCGTGGTCAGCCGCGACACCATCGCCGAGACGCTGACCGGCTTCCAGGACGTCGGCGCGTGCGCCGACCAGCTGGTCCAGCTCGCCCTGCGCGGCGGCGCCCCGGACAACGTGACGGTGGTGGTCAGCGACGTGGTCGACGTCGACGACCTGCCCGACGGCGCGGCGCCACCCACCGGTCCGCAGGTGGTGGGCTCGGCCGCGACCGACCGGCACCGGCCCACCCGAGGTGGCACCGGCGCAGCGGCCCGCGCCGCCGAGCACGCCGCGTCGACCCGCCCGCCGTCCGAGCCGCTGGACGAGGACGAGCCGCCGCCGCGCCGGGTGCTGCGGCGGGTGCTGTGGGCGCTCGCGGTGGTCGTGGTGCTGGGCGGCCTGGTCCTCGGCGGGCGCTGGGGATGGCTGTGGACCCAGGACCAGTACTACGTCGGGGTCTCCGACGGCTACGTCGCGATCTTCCAGGGCATCGACCAGACCATCGGGCCGCTCGAGCTGTCCCATGTGGTCCAGGCCTCGGACCTGCGGATCACCGACCTGCCTCAGTTCATGCAGGACCGCGTCAACGAGACCGTGCAGATGTCCAGCCTCGCGGAGGCCGAGCTCTGGGTCGCCGACCGCGAGCGCGAGGCGGCGGTCCCGTGAGGGCGCCGACCGCGTCCTGGATCAGGGCGGAGGCGCCCTGATGGCCACCGTCGCCGCGCACGAGGTGCGTCCCGGGCGAGGGGCCGAGCTCGGGCTGCTCGCGCTCGCGCTGATCGTCGGGATCGGCGCGTACGCGATCGTGGGCCTGGCCACGGCCGGCCGGCTGCCGGCCGAGCTGCCGCGCCAGGCGGCGGTGCTCACCACCCTCGCCGTCGGCATGCATGTGGTGCTGCGCTGGCGGGCGCCGTGGGCCGACCAGGTGCTGCTGCCGGCCACGGTGGCGCTCAACGGCCTCGGCCTGGCGGTGATCCACCGGATCGACATCGCGTACGCGGCGCGGGACAAGTTCGCCGGCTTCGCCGACCGCCAGCTCGGCTGGACGGCGCTGGGGATGGTGTTCGCTGCGCTGGTCCTCATCGGCCTGCGCGACCACCGGACGCTGCGCCGCTACACGTACACCGCGATGGTCGTCGGCCTGGCGCTCATGGTGCTGCCGCTCGTGCCGGGCCTGGGCACCGAGATCAACGGCGCCCGGATCTGGATCCGGCTGTTCGGCAGCTCCTTCCAGCCCGCCGAGGTCGGCAAGATCGCGCTGGCGGTGTTCTTCGCTGGGTACCTGGTGACCAACCGCGAGACGCTGGCGCTCGCCGGACCGAAGGTGCTCGGCCTCCAGCTCCCGCGGATCCGCGACCTCGGGCCGATCCTGCTCGCGTGGCTGGTGTCCTTGGCGGTGCTGGTCTTCGAGCGTGACCTGGGCACCTCGCTGCTGTTCTTCGGACTGTTCGTCGCGATGCTCTACCTGGCCACCGAGCGCAAGAGCTGGGTGGTCATCGGTCTCGCACTGTTCGCCGCCGGCGCGACCCTGGCCGCCTCCCTGTTCGGCCACGTCGCCGCCAGGTTCACCGCGTGGCTGCACGCCTTCGACAACGACGTGTTCAACGCCTCGCCCGGGGGCTCCGGCCAGCTCGTGCGGGGGCTGTTCGGGCTGGCCAGCGGCGGGCTGTTCGGCACCGGCCTGGGCCAGGGCCGCCCCGATCTCGTGCCGTTCGCCGAGTCCGACTTCATCGTCGCCTCGATCGGTGAGGAGCTCGGGCTGACCGGGCTGATGGCGATCCTGGTGATCTACCTCGTCATGACACAGCGCGGCCTGCGCACCGCGATCGGCGTGCGGGACGGGTTCGGCAAGCTGTTCGCGGGGGGCATGGCGTTCACCGTCGCGTTCCAGTGCTTCGTGGTGGTCGGCGGCGTGACCCGGCTGATCCCGCTGACCGGCCTGACCATGCCGTTCCTGGCCTACGGCGGCTCGTCCCTGCTGGCGAACTGGGTGATCGTCGCGCTCCTGCTGCGGATCTCGGACTCCGCGCGCCGCCCGGCGCCGCCGGCCGAGCAGGCGCCGGCCGCGCCCGAGCCGGACCCGGGTCGCACGGTCACCGACGACCAGCTCACCGAGCGGATCGTGGTGCGCACCTCCACCCAGGGCGACGACGACGGGGAGGGTGAGCGATGAACACACCGCTGCGCCGCCTCGCGACCGTCGTGATCGCGATGTTCGTCGTGCTGATGGGCGGGGCCACCTGGGTCCAGTTCTTCCAGGCCTCCGCCCTGAACAACGACAACCGCAACGTCCGCACGCTGTACCGCGAGTTCGACACCGACCGTGGCCCGATCGTCGTCGGCGGGGCGGCGGTCGCGTCGTCGACGCCGGTGGACGACTCGTTCGGCTACCTCCGGCAGTACGTCGACGGACCGGTGTACGCCCCGGCCACCGGCTACTACTCGGTGATCTACGGGCGCAGCGGCATCGAGAAGGCCATGAACACCGAGCTCAACGGCTCGGCCGGCTCGCTGTTCTACACCCGGATCCAGGACCTCATCACGGGCCGTCAGCCCAAGGGCGCCTCGGTCGAGCTGACCCTCGACCCCAAGGTCCAGCAGGCCGCGTGGGATGCCCTGGGCGACCAGACCGGCGCCGTGGTGGCGATCGACCCGAGCACCGGGGCGATCCTCGCGCTGGTCTCCAAGCCGTCCTACGACCCGAACCTGCTCGCCTCGCACGACACCGCGGCGGTCCGCGAGGCGTGGGACGCGCTGAATGCCGACGCATCCGCGCCGATGCTCAACCGGGCGCTGAACCAGACCTACCCGCCGGGCTCGACGTTCAAGCTGGTGACCTCCGCCGCGGCCCTCGAGTCCGGGATGACGCCGGAGACCCCGATCGCCGCGCCCGACGTGCTGCCGCTGCCGCAGTCCACCGCCGTGCTGCAGAACTACGGCGGCGAGAAGTGCAGCTCCACCGGCCAGATGACGCTCGCCGACGCGCTGCGGATCTCCTGCAACACCGCGTTCGGCCAGCTCGGCCTGGACCTGGGCTCCGACGCGCTGCGCGAGCAGGCGGACGCCTTCGGCTACGACCAGGACCTGACCGTGCCGCTGCCGGTGTCCACCAGCGTGTTCCCGGCCAAGGGCGACATCGACGCACCGCAGACCGCGCTGTCGGCCATCGGCCAGTACGACGTGCGGGCCACGCCGCTCGAGGTCGCGATGGTCACCGCGACGATCGCCAACGACGGCGTGCGGATGGCGCCGTACCTGGTCTCGTCGGTGCGCAACCAGGACCTCACAGTGGTGGACACCACCCAGCCCCGGTCGCTGGGCCGCTCGATCTCGGCCAGCACCGCGGCCGAGCTGACCGCGATGATGACCCAGGTCGTCCAGTCCGGCACGGGCACCGCCGCACAGATCCCGGGGGTCGCGGTCGCGGGCAAGACCGGCACCGCGCAGACCAGCACCACCGAGGCGCCGCACGCCTGGTTCACCGCCTTCGCCCCCGCCGACGCCCCGAAGGTCGCGGTCGCGGTGGTGGTCGAGCACGGCGGCAGCCTGGGCAACGAGGCGACCGGCGGCAGGGTCGCCGCCCCGATCGCCAAGGCCGTCATCGAAGCCGTCCTCGGGAGCGGCTCATGAAGCCCGACGTCGACGTCGCACTCGGTGCGCGCTACCGGCTGACCTCGCGCATCGCGGTGGGTGGCATGGGCGAGGTGTGGGTCGCGCACGACCTGTCGCTGGCCCGCGACGTGGCGGTCAAGGTGCTCCGTGAGGAGTTCGCCGGTGACGCGGGGTTCCTCGAGCGGTTCCGCACCGAGGCGCGCAACGCAGCCCAGCTCTCGCACCAGAACATCGCCCAGCTGTACGACTACGGCGAGCAGGACGGTTCGGCGTTCCTGGTCATGGAGCTGGTGCTCGGCGAGCCGATGTCCGACCTGCTTGACCGCGAGCCGATCCTGCCCCAGCGGCGTCTGCTGCCGATCCTCGCCCAGACCGCCCGCGCCCTGCACGCCGCGCACACCGCCGGCGTGGTGCACCGGGACGTCAAGCCGGGCAACATCCTGCTCTCGCGCACCGGGCGCGTGAAGATCACCGACTTCGGCATCTCCACCGCCCGCGACCAGGTGCCGATGACCGCGTCCGGGATGGTCATGGGCACCGCCCAGTACCTGTCGCCCGAGCAGGCCACCGGCGGCGCGGCGACCCCGGAGTCGGACATCTACTCGCTGGGGATCGTGGCGTACGAGGCCCTGGTGGGCCACCGCCCGTTCACCGGCCCCACCGCGGTGGACATCGCGATCGCGCACGTCAACGAGCCCGTACCGCCGCTGCCCGACGCGGTGGACCGGACGCTGGCCGACCTGGTGATGCGGATGCTCTCCAAGCGTCCCGAGCGCCGCCCGAGCTCCGCTGCGGCGCTGGCCCGCCAGCTCGACGCGATGATCGACAACACCCCCTCCGACGGCATCCCGCTGATCACCGGCCGCCACGCCACGCTGGGTCGCCGCCGGCTCGAGCCCACCAGCGACGGCCTGATCTCCGACCGGATGGTCGAGGAGGGGTTCCTGGCCGCACCCCCGCGCACGATGCCGCCGTCCTTCCCGGTGCCGGCCGCCGCGGCGCCGGAGCCGCCCGAGCCCGCCGTGGTCCCGGGCCGGAGCCTGGCCGACGCGGTCGCACCGGACCCGAGCGAGCCGCCGCCGCGCTTCACCCCGCCACCTGCGACCGCGGCCGGTCGGCGCGCCGCCGGAGCGACCGCGCGGCACGGCGTCACCGCGGCCCAGGAGGCACCCTCGACGGGGCGCTGGTGGACCGATCTGCGGCGCGCGCGCTGGGCCGGGATCCCGGGCCCGCTGCTGCTCGCGCTCGCGATGCTGCTGGCCGTCCTGCTAGGGGCGATGGTCGCCGATAGGATCTGGGGGCCGTCCGGAGCCGTGGCGGACCAGCGGATCGTGATCATCGCTTCACCCGGCGCGGGCGCTCGGGATGGGATGATCCCGGGGGACGATGCCACGGTAGGACTGACGACGACAGCGAGGGACCAGTAGTGGTGGACGACGCACCCCGGATCCTCGGCGGCCGCTATGAGGTCGGCGAGCTCATCGGGCGCGGCGGCATGGCCGAGGTCCACATCGGTCATGACACCCGCCTAGGACGCACGGTGGCGATCAAGATCCTGAGGTCGGATCTCGCTCGCGACCCGTCCTTCCAGGCTCGGTTCCGGCGCGAGGCGCAGGCCGCCGCGTCACTGAACCACCCGGCCGTCGTCGCCGTGTACGACACCGGCGAGGACGTCACCAGCGAGCCCGGCGGCGCGCTCGCCCACGTGCCGTTCATCGTCATGGAGTACGTCGAGGGCCACACCGTCCGCGACATCCTGCGCGACGGCGCCGCCGTGCCCATCGACGAGGCGGTCGAGATCACCGCCGGCGTGCTGTCCGCCCTGGAGTACTCCCACCGGGCCGGCATCGTCCACCGCGACATCAAGCCCGCCAACGTCATGCTCACCCCGACCGGCGCGGTCAAGGTGATGGACTTCGGCATCGCCCGGGCGATGGCCGACTCGGCCGGCACCATGACCCAGACCCAGGCCGTGATCGGGACCGCGCAGTACCTGTCGCCCGAGCAGGCCCGCGGCGAGTCCGTGGACTCCCGCTCCGACCTGTACTCCACCGGCTGCCTGCTGTTCGAGCTGCTCACCGGCCGTCCGCCGTTCATCGGCGACTCGCCGGTCGCGGTGGCCTACCAGCACGCGCGCGAGGAGCCGCGTCCGCCCAGCACCTACGCCTCGGACGTGCCCGAGGCCCTGGACCGCATCACGCTGAAGGCCCTGGCCAAGGACCGCGAGCAGCGCTACCGCTCCGCCTCGGAGTTCCGCAACGACCTCGAGGCCGTGCTGCGCGGCGGCCCGGTGTCCGCGACCGTCCCCGTGGTGGTGCCGGTGCCGCTGGCCGACGCGGGCGCGGACGCCGCCACCCAGGTGATGAGCCCGGCCACCGCGGCGGCACCCGCCGTGCCGCCGGCGGCAGCGTGGGGTCCGACCGGCGCCGCCGGTGTCCAGCAGGCACGTGTCGAGGAGGAGGACGAGCCGCCGAGCCGACGCTGGGTGATGTGGCTGCTGATCGGGGTAGCCGTCGCGGCGATCGGCGCGATCATCTGGGCCCTGGTCAGCGCCAGCCCGCCGCCGCCCACCACCGTGGCCGTGCCCGACGTGGTCGGGATGGCGCAGGCCGACGCTGAGACCGCGATCCGCGAGCTGAGCCTGGTCCCGGAGGTCTCCCAGCAGGCGAGCCTCGACGTTGCCAAGGGCAATGTCATCTCCACCAACCCCGAGGCCGGTGCCGAGGTCGAGAAGGACTCGACGGTCGCGGTCGTGGTGTCCAGCGGCGCGGACGCGGTCGAGATCCCGGACATGTCCAACCAGACCCAGGCCCAGGCCGAGAAGTGGCTCAAGGACAACGGGTTCAACGGCTACATCTTCAAGGAAGAGCCCAGCACGGACGTCCCGAAGGACCGCGTGACGCGCACCGACCCGGCGGCCGGCGAGTCGGTCGACCCGACGACCACCCAGGTGACGGTCTACTACTCCTCCGGCCAGGTCGAGGTCCCGGACTTCCGGGACGGCAAGACCCCGCTCGACGACGCCACGAAGCAGCTCGAGGCCCTCGGCCTGACGGTCGCCACCAAGGAGCAGCAGACCGATCAGGTCGACCCCGGCATCGTCGTCGACCAGAGCGCGGTCGGGAACGTCGACCAGCGGTCGACGGTCACCCTGACGTACGCGGTCCCGGTGGAGGTCACCGACACCACCGTGCCCGACACCGCGGGCATGACGTACTCGCAGGCGGCCGCCGCCCTGGGCGCCCAGACCCTCAACGCCCAGCCCGGGACGGACGAGTACAGCGACACGGTGCCCGCCGGCCAGGTGATCCGGACCGACCCCGCCTCCGGGACGACCGTGCCCGAGGGCAGCACAGTGACGGTGATCGTGTCGCTCGGCCCCGACCCGAATGCGGGCGGCGGCGGTGGCGGCGGCGGCTGACGCTCGCGCCCAGCGCCCGGAAGGTCCGTCACGCCTGGCGTGACGGACCTTCCTGCGTCTCAGCGGGCGCCGTCGCGGACCAGGGGGTGCATGCCCGCGGACCGTGCCACCGCACCGTCGAGGCCGCACACCTCGAGCCAGTTGGCCAGCAGCCGGTGCCCGCCCTCGGTGAGCACCGACTCGGGGTGGAACTGGACGCCGTGCAGCGGCAGCTCGCGGTGCTGCAGGCCCATGATCACACCGTCCGGCACACCACCGGGCACGGGCACCGAGCGAGCCGTCACCTCGAGCACGTCCGGAACGGTGGCGTCCTCGACGGCGAGGGAGTGGTAGCGGGTCGCGGTGAAGGGCTCGTCCAGACCCGCGAGCACGCCCGCGCCCTCGTGCGCGATCAGGCTGGTCTTGCCGTGCATGAGCTCGGGCGCATGGGACACGGTGGCGCCGAAGACCTCGGCGAGGGCCTGGTGGCCCAGGCACACCCCGAGCATCGGCGTGCCGGACGCGGCGCAGTCGGCGATGACGTCCATCGACTGCCCGGCCGCTCGCGGCGTGCCCGGACCGGGGGAGATGAGCACGCCGTCGAAGCCGCCGCGTTCGTCGGCCGGTGGCACGGCGTCGTTGCGCACGACCACCGTCTCGGCGCCCAGCTGGTCGAGGTATCCGACGATCGTGTAGACGAACGAGTCGTAGTTGTCGACGACGAGGATCCGGGTCATCTCATTGCACCGTCACATCGTTGAAGGGCATGTACGGCGCGAGCGCGGGGAACACCCACGCGAAGCACGCCACGACGACCGCGGCCGCCAGCAGGACGAGGATCAGGGCCCGCAGCCAGGTCGGCCCCGGCAGCACGCGCCACAGTGCGGCGTACACGGCTCACCCCTTCCCTTCGAGCTCGACCGGGGTGCCCTCGGAGGCCGCCATCCAGTAGTCGAGCTCCGAGTGCACGATGTACCGCTCGGCCGCGGAGTACATCGGGTGGCACGTGGTCATCGTCATCATCGCCACGGTGGGCGTGGCTCCTGGCGTGCCCGGCACCGGGTCGATGACGTCGGTCTGCCATGGCTTGACCACCTGTGACGAGGTCACCCGGTACACGTACCAGGTGTCCTGGGTCCGCACCACGATCGGGTCCCCGACCTCGAGCTCGGCGATCCGGTTGAACGGCTTGGCGTAGGTGGTCCGGTGCCCGGCGACCGAGAAGTTGCCGATCGCGCCCGGCATCGCGGTGCCGTCGTAGTGCCCGATGCCCTTGGCGTCCAGGACGTCGTGCTTGGTGGTGCCCTCGCTGACCGGCATCGCCGTGTCGCCCCAGCGTGGCACGTACATCACCGCGAAGGTGACGGCGTGCGCGGGCTCGGCGATCACCGGGGCGGCGGTGCGGTGCTCGACCGGTGCCGGAGGCGACGGGGGCGTCGTCGGATCGGTGGTCGGATCGGTCGTGGGCTCCGTGGTGGGAGCAGGGGCGGCGGACTGCCAGCCGAGGTCCTCGACGATCTGCGCCTGCGCGCGACCCGCGACGACGTCGGTCCACCACAGCTGCCACACGACGAAGAGCCCCATGAGCACCCCGAGGGTGACCAGCACCTCGCCGAGCACGCCGGCGACGGCGGCGACGCGGCCGTGCCCGTGGTTCACCCGCGGCGGGTCGGCGATCTGCGGCGGGGTCACCGGGCGTCGCCCTCCTCAGGGGCCGGCGTGGCGTAGCTGAGCTCGGCAGGGCCGTCGTAGCCGGGCAGGAGCATGTCGTCCACGGTCGCCACCGACCATCCCAGCCCGACCGCGTCGACGTACTCCCGGTAGATCTGGAGCTCGGGTGAGGAGTCGAGCGCGGCCATCATCGCGTCGGCGTCCCCGATCGCCCGCACCACGTAGGGCGGGGAGTACACCTGGCCCTGCAGGTAGAGCACGTTGCCCACGCACCGGAAGGCCGACGTGGACACCACGCGCTGGTCCTGCAGCGCCATCGCCTCGGCACCACCGGCCCACAGCGCGTTCATCACGGCCTGGACGTCCTGCTGGTGGACGACGAGGTCGTCGTTGGTGGCCCAGTCCGGGCGGGCGGCGCCGGCCGGCGCGTCGGTCAGGCGCACCTCGACGCCGGGCCCGGACACCGGGAGCCAGCCCGCCGACATCGCGAGCTGCTGCGATCCCGTGGAGGCCTGCGGCGCCGCCGTGGCCTGCTGGTCGGTGAGCTGTTCGACCTCGGACCGGAGGTTGGAGACCTCGGCCTGGGCGACCTGCGCGCGGCCCAGCTCGGCCTGCACGAGACCGGGCAGGTTGCGGGCCTCCCGCCCGTCGCCGCCGGAGATCCGTGCGTTGGCGGCGAACAGCAGACCGGCGATCGCGAGCACGCCGGCCACACCCAGCGCGCCCCACGCGGGTGCCCTGCGGTGCTGGTGCGCCATGGTCCTCCTGCTCTGCCGGCTCGCGCCCGGTGTGACCCGAGCCCGAGGCGCGCGTCCGGACCGGTCGCACGCCCCACTACGCTAATGGACGAACAACCGGTGCCCTGAGTGCCGCCCAGCCCTGGAGGAGCAGTGCCCGAGTCTCGCTCGCGAAAGAAGAAGGCGTACACGCCTCCGCCCACGACGTCGAGCGCCAAGAAGGCGACCAACCCGCCGTGGCTGGTGCCGGTCATGGTCGGGCTCATGGTCGCCGGGCTGTTCTGGGTCGTCATCACCTACATCTACGGCGCACGGTTCCCGGTGCCCGGCATCGGGCAGTGGAACCTCGCGATCGGCTTCGCGCTGATCATCGCGGGCTTCGGCCTCACCACGCGCTGGCACTAGCCGGTACGACGCCGGCAGTACTCGCTCACCCCGGACGACGCTGTGCTCGTCCGGGGGTCCTCGTCGTCCCCAGAGGTGCACAAGGCTGTGGAAAACTACACGGGTGTAATTCCACAGGTGTGAGAAAGCCTGGGGACAACTCCACCGGGCCGCGTTCGCGGAGGGGAGGCGGCGTGCCGCGGGCGACCCGTCGGGTCGCGGCGCAGGGGCTCAGCCGACGGAGGCGAGCTTCGCCGCGGCGAGGCCGACCAGCAGCACGACGAGCAGCGCCGGTGCCGCCACGGCGGTCACGGTGCGCAAGGAGCGCGGCACGTAGGCGTAGGCGAGGCCCAGCAGGAAGCCGGTGATCAGGCCGCCGACGTGGGCCTGCCAGGAGATCTGCGGCATCACGATCGCGAGACCGGCGTTCAGCACCAGGACGGTCACGATCCCCGTCGCGTTGCGTCCGAGCCGACGCAGCACGACGAACACCATGCCGAACAGCCCGAAAACCGCGCCGGACGCGCCGTACACCGCAGCTCGCCAGGCGCTCGTCGTCGGGTCGGCCAGCAGGACGACCATCACTCCGCCACCGAGCGCGGAGACGAGGTACGCCGTCAGGTAGCGGGCCCTGCCGAGGGCGGGCTCCAGGAACTGGCCCAGGATCCACAGGGCGTACATGTTGAAGCCGATGTGCAGCAGGCTCAGGTGCAGGAAGGCCGAGGTGAAGACCGTCCACGGCTCAGCGGTGGCGCTCGCCGGCCGGAGCCCGAGGGGCACCCACCATGCCGGTCCGAGGACCTGCTGCAGGAGGTACACGACGACGTTGATCCCGATGAGCGTGTACGTCACCATCGGGGCGCCGCGGCGCACCGTCCCGCCGAACGCCGTCCGGGCCTGAGGCGTGCGCTGGGCGGCCTCGCGCACGCAGTCGACGCAGTGCACCCCCACGGCGGCCGGTCGCTGGCACTCGGGGCAGACCGGCCGGCCGCAACGCTGGCAGCGGACGTAGGAGACCCGGTCGGGGTGCCGCGGGCAGACCGGGACGTCCGAAGGGGCAGGCCCCGTCGGTTCGCTCATCGATCCTGTGTCACTGCTCGATCTCGACCGAGTGCAGCACGATGTCGGTGCTCGGACGATCCTGCGGTCCGGTGCGCGCGGTGGCGATCGCGTCGACGACGGCACGGCTCTCGTCGTCGGCGACCTTGCCGAAGATGGTGTGCTTGCCGTTGAGGTGCGGGGTGGTGGTGACGGTGATGAAGAACTGCGAGCCGTTGGTGCCGCCGACCCGGCCGGTGATCGGGTCGCGTCGCACGCCCGCGTTCGCCATCGCGAGCAGGTAGGGCTCGCTGAAGGTCAGCTCGGGGTGGATCTCGTCGTCGAAGGTGTATCCGGGACCACCGATGCCCTGGCCCAGCGGGTCGCCGCCCTGGATCATGAAGCCCGCGATGACGCGGTGGAAGATCACGTCGGTGTACAGCGGGTCGTTCCGCTTCGCACCGGTAGCCGGGTCCTTCCACTGCTGCGCGCCGGTGGCCAGACCCACGAAGTTGCGCACGGTCTTGGGTGCGTGGTTGGGGTAGAGCTCGATCCGGATGTCGCCGGCGGACGTGTGCATGGTCGCGAACATGGTCACATCCTCGCACGGAGGCCGCGCACGGCCCCGCCCGGGGTGGCAGCATGGACCGAAAGGCCTGGTCGCACGCGACCGGGCCGGACGACGACAGGAGAGCCGAGATGTTCGCACGCTTCCGCCGCTCCCCCGCCTCGCTCGACGCCGAGCGGCTCAAGGGACAGGTCGCCGAGGTCGGAGCCGCCCTGTCCGACGCTTCCGTGCACGGCGCCAAGGCCGCTGCCGAGCTCGCAGGCCAAGCCAAGAAGTGGGCCGCACCGCGCGCCAAGGACGCCGCCGAGCACGCCAAGGACTGGGCCACGCCCAGGGCCAAGGACGCCGTCGACTGGGCGGCACCCCGCGCCAAGGACGCAGCTGCCCAAGCCGCCGAGGCCGCCGAGCACGCCGTCGAGTGGGCCACGCCGAGGGCCAAGGACGCAGCAGCGCAGGCCGCCGAGCTCGCCGAGCACGCCGTCGAGTGGGCCACCCCGCGCGTCGAGGCTGCCGTGGAGTGGGCGACCCCACGGGTCGAGAAGGCTCTGAGCGAGGCCGCCGAGAAGGCCGCACCGACCGTCGAGAAGGCGGCGGAGAAGACGTACCCCTACGTCGACGTCGCACACGACAAGTTCGTCGAGGAGGTGCTGCCCAAGGTTGCCGCCGTGGTGGGCACCGCGATGGTCGCGGCCGCGGAGGGCGCCGACAAGGCGCGGGACGTCGCCGCCGAGAAGCTCGCCGAGATCGCTCACCTCGAGCCGCCGACGCCGCCCAAGTCGCACCGCTTCGCCAAGGTGTTCTGGACCCTCACGGGCATCGCCCTGATCGTCGCGGCCATCTCGGCGTGGCAGAAGAGCAAGCCCACGACGGACCCGTGGGCCGAGCAGCCGTGGGAGCCCGCCGAGCCCGCCGAGCGGATCAAGGCGCACGCCGCTGAAGCCCGTGGCGTCGCCTCCGACGTACGGCACGAGCTCCAGGACGCCGCAGAGGTGGTCGGGGAGCGCGCCGGCGAGACCGTCGCGCGTACCCGCGAGGCCACCGAGAAGGCCAAGGCCGCCGCCCGCGAGGCCACCGAGAAGGCCAAGGACGTCGTTGACGAGGCGCTCGAGAAGGCCAAGTCGCGAGCCAAGGACGCCGAGGACGCCGAGGACGCGGTGGAGGAGAAGAAGGACGGCGACGAGGAGTCGGCCTCCTGACCTCTGGCGACACCGAATTCCCGGTGCGTGCCGGTCCTTGCCTAGCGATGCCCGGCACGCCATGGTTGGCACCACATACGTGCCGACCACGGGGGTAGCGCCATGATGCTCGACGTCACGACCATGAACGACGCCGCAGCCGGCGGCGCCTACGTCACCTTCCTGGTGATCGGGATCGTCTGGGCCGTGCTGGTCCTGGTGGCCGGCTGGAAGATGTACGAGAAGGCCGGTCAGGCCGGGTGGGTCGCGATCGTCCCGATCCTGAGCACCTTCGGTCTGCTCAAGATCGTCCACCGGCCGCTGTGGTGGTTCATCCTCCTGCTGATCCCGCTGGTGAACGTCATCGTCCTGGTGATCATCATGGTCGACCTGGCCAAGGCGTTCGGCAGCGGCATCGGGATGGCGCTGCTGCTGGTGCTGCTCACGCCGATCGGGTTCCTGGTGCTCGGCTTCGGCGGCGCCCGCTACGAGCTGGAGCCCGACCCGCTGTTCTGACGGCGACGGCCCGCCACGAGGCGGGCCGTTCGGTGGAGCCAAGGGGACTCGAACCCCTAACCCCCTGCTTGCAAAGCAGGTGCGCTACCACTTGCGCCATGGCCCCTGGGCGCGGTCGCCCGCGTCCGTGCATGTCCGGACCGGGGGCGGCCCGGGCACGAGCTCAGTCGACGGTGTCGGTCACCTCTGCCCACAGGTCGCGCTCGTCGTGGTCCTCGGCGTACCTCCGCCACGCCGCGTACACGGCGCCGGCCACGACGGCGAGAATGAGGATCTTCTTCATGGATGCGTCCTCCAGGGACGGGGGAGTGGGCCTAAGAGGACTTGAACCTCTGACCTCTTCCTTATCAGGGAAGCGCTCTAACCGTCTGAGCTATAGGCCCGTGCGCCGGATGAGACTACCAAGCCCGCGCGGCTGCTCCCAACTCGCCGCCGCGCACGCCGACGAGGAGCGTCGGCCCGGCCTGGCGGCCCGGGTCAGTCGTCGGTGAGGGTCAGGTGCAGCCCACCGACCAGCGCGGCGACGATGTTGTACAGGAACGCCATGATCGTGCTCAGCGCGGTGAGCAGCACCACGTCGATCACACCGACCATCGTCGCGAGCGAGATGACCCGCGAGAAGGAGACCACCTGGAGCACCGCGTCGTAGCTCGTGTCGCCGACCAGGGTCCCGATCGTCGAGTTGACAGTGGTGAACACGGCCATCCGGTTGAGCGTCTGCCACACCACCGCGGCAGCCACCACGATCATGATGCCGATCGCCACGGAGAGCAGGAACGACAGCTTCATCACCGACCACGGGTCGATCCGCGAGACCGACAGCCGCACCCGGCGCGGACCGCCGTCGGCGGCCGGTTCGGACGTGGTCTGCTGGGTCGCGGGCCGCTCGCTGCTGGGGCGGGACACCGCCTCGCGCGCTGTGTTGGCGGCCGCACGCATCCGGTCCGCGAAGCTGGTGCCGCCACTCGCCTCGGCGACCGGCGCCGACGCCTCGGACGGCGCCTTGTCGGTCTCGGGCGCCTGCCCGTTGCCGTTCTTGCTCACGCGGCCGACCGGCGTCTGCGCCCGTGCAGGTGCGGTCACGGGGCGCTTGGGCGCGATCGACGGGGGCTTCTCGCTGCTCATGGCTGGTCCTCCGTCGTCTCCTGCTCGGGCACCACGGTAGCTGCATCCGCGTTCGCGGGGTCAGCCGACCCGTTCTCGGGCTCGTTCACCTCGTCCTCGGCGCCGTCGTCGCCCAGGCTGCGCTCGATGTTACGTGCCACGGCGAGGATCCGGTCACCCGGGTCCGGCTTGGCCAGGATGACGCCGGTCGCGTCCCGCCCGTGCACCGGGATCTCCTCGACAGCGGAGCGCACCACCTTGCCGCGCTCCATGACCACGAGGATCTCGTCGCCTGCGCCGACCATGAGGGCGCCGACCAGCTCGCCCCGGTCGTCCGGCAGGCGGGCTGCGCGCACCCCGAGCCCGCCGCGGTTGGTGCGGCGGTAGTCCAGGTTGCCGTCCGACGTCACCCGGTGGATGTCGCTGCGCTTGGCGGTGCCGCCGTCGGTCACGGTCACCAGGAAGGAGTCCGGCGCGATGACGTCCATCGCGAGCAGCTCGTCGCCGTCGCGGAACCGCATACCGGTCACGCCGGACGTCGCCCGACCCATCGGGCGCAGCTGGTCGCTGGACGCCAGGAACCGGACCGCCTGGCCGTTGCGGGACACCAGCATCAACTCGGAGTCGTCGTCGACGAGCGCGGCCGAGACCAGCTCGTCCGGGCGACCCTCGTCGTCCTCACGCAGGTTGATCGCGATCAGCCCGCCGGTGCGGTTCGAGTCGTACTCGGCCAGCCGGGTCTTCTTGACCAGGCCGCGGCGGGTGGCCAGGACGAGGTACTCGGCCTGGTCGTAGTCGCGCAGCTCGAGCACCTTGGCGATCTGCTCGCCGGGCTGGAAGGCCAGCAGGTTGGCCACGTGCTGGCCCTTGGAGTCCCGGCCACCCTCGGGCAGCTCGTACGCCTTCGCGCGGTACACCCGACCGAAGTTGGTGAAGAACAGCAGCCAGTGGTGGGTGGTCGTCACGCCGAAGTGCTCGACGACGTCGTCCGCGCGCAGCTGCGCCCCGCGCACACCCTTGCCGCCACGCTTCTGCACGCGGTAGGCGTCCGAGCGGGTGCGCTTGGCGTACCCGCCGCGGGTGATGGTGACGACGATCTCCTCCTCGGCGATGAGGTCCTCCATCGAGACCTCGCCGTCGAACGGCAGGATCTCGGTCCGGCGCTCGTCGCCGTACTTGTCGACGATCTCGCCGAGCTCGGTGCCGACGATCTCGCGCTGCCGCTCCGGGCTGGCCAGGATCGCCTCGAAGCCGGCGATCTTGACCATCAGCTCGTCGTAGTCGTCGGTGATCCGCTGGCGCTCCAGGGCCGCGAGGCGACGCAGCTGGAGGTTGAGGATCGCGTTGGCCTGGAGCTCGTCGACCTCGAGCAGCTCGATCAGCCCGGCGCGGGCCTCGTCTGCGTCCGGCGACCGCCGGATCAACGCGATGACCTCGTCCAGGGCGTCCAGGGCCTTGAGGTACCCGCGCAGGATGTGGGCGCGCTCCTCGGCCTCGCGCAGCCGGTAACGGGTGCGCCGGACGATGACCTCGATCTGGTGCGCCGTCCAGTGCCGCACGAACGCGTCGATCGACAGGGTGCGCGGCACGCCGTCGACCAGCGCGAGCATGTTCGCGCCGAAGGTGTCCTGGAGCTGGGTGTGCTTGTACAGGTTGTTGAGCACGACCTTGGCCACCGCGTCGCGCTTGAGCACGATCACCAGGCGCTGGCCGGTACGGCCCGAGGTCTCGTCGCGGATGTCCGCGATGCCGGGCACCCGGCCGTCCTTGACCAGGTCGGCGATCTTGGCCGCGAGGTTGTCGGGGTTGACCTGGTACGGCAGCTCGGTGACCACCAGGCACTGGCGGTTCTGGATCTCCTCGACCGTCACGACGGCCCGCATGGTGATCGAGCCGCGCCCGGTGCGGTAGGCGTCGTCGATGCCGCGGCGGCCCAGGATCGTCGCGCCGGTCGGGAAGTCGGGCCCGGGGATGCGCGCGATGAGCGCCTCGAGCAGCTCCTCCTTGCTGGCCTCGGGGTGGGCGAGGTGCCACTGGATGCCCTCGTTGAGCTCACGCAGGTTGTGCGGCGGGATGTTCGTGGCCATGCCGACCGCGATCCCGGCGCTGCCGTTGGCCAGCAGGTTCGGGAAGCGAGCCGGCAGCACGGCCGGCTCCTGGGTGTGCCCGTCGTAGTTGTCCCGGAAGTCGACGGTGCCCTCGTCGATGTCGCGGACCATCTCCATGGCCAGCGGCGCCATCTTGCACTCGGTGTACCGGGGGGCGGCGGCCGGGTCGTTGCCGGGGGAGCCGAAGTTCCCCTGGCCCGCCACCAGCGGGTACCGCATCGACCAGTCCTGGACCAGCCGGACCAGGGCGTCGTAGATCGCGGTGTCGCCGTGCGGGTGGTACTTGCCCATCACGTCGCCGACCACGCGGCTGCACTTGGAGAACTGCCGGTCGGGGCGGTAGCCGCCGTCGTACATCGCGTAGAGCACGCGCTGGTGCACGGGCTTGAGGCCGTCGCGCACGTCGGGCAGCGCCCGGCCCACGATGACGCTCATCGCGTAGTCCAGGTAGGACCGCTGCATCTCCAGCTGGAGGTCCACGCTGGTGACGCGGTCGGTCAGCACCTCGGCGATCTCCTCGGGCAGGTCCTGCGGCACCTCGGGGCCCTCGGGAGTGTCGGTCACGCTCGTCCTCGTCTCTGCGTCCGGTCAGGATGGCTGGTGGCGGGCCGGCGGCGCTGTGGCGCTCGGGCCGGCCCAGGGCACTAGATGTCCAGGAACCTCACGTCCTTGGCGTTGTGCTGGATGAAGGTCCGCCGGGACTCGACGTCCTCACCCATGAGGGTCGTGAAGGTCTGGTCCGCGCCCAGGGCGTCGTCGAGCGTGACCCGGATCAGCGTGCGCTTGTCCGGGTCCATCGTGGTGTCCCACAGCTCGGTGTAGTCCATCTCGCCCAGACCCTTGTAGCGCTGGATCCCGTTCTCCTTGGGGACCCGCTTGCCCTCGGCACGGCCGGCCGTGAGGAACGCGTCGCGCTCCCGGTCGGAGTACACGTAGTCGTGCGGGGCGTTGGACCACTTGATCCGGTACAGCGGCGGCTGTGCGAGGTACACGTGCTCGTTGGTGATCAGGTCCGGCATGTAGCGGAACAGCAGGGTGAGCAGCAGGGTCGCGATGTGCTGGCCGTCGACGTCGGCGTCGGCCATCAGCACGATCTTGTGGTACCGCAGCTTGTTGAGGTCGAAGTCCTCGCCGATCCCGGTGCCGAAGGCGGTGATCAGCGCCTGGACCTCGTTGTTGGACAGGGCCTTGTCCAGCCGGGCCCGCTCGACGTTCAGGATCTTGCCGCGGATCGGCAGGATCGCCTGGGTCCGCGGGTTGCGTCCGCGGACCGCCGAGCCACCGGCTGAGTCACCCTCGACGATGAAGATCTCGCACTCCTCCGGGTTGGAGGACTGGCAGTCCTTGAGCTTGCCGGGCATGCCGCCGGACTCCAGCAGCCCCTTGCGCCGGGTCGCCTCGCGCGCCTTGCGGGCGGCCATCCGCGCCGCGGCCGCCTGGATCGACTTGCGGATGACGTCGCGCGCCTCGGAGGGGTGGGAGTCCAGCCAGTCGCCGAGCTGCTCGTTGACCACGCGCTGCACGAACGTCTTCGCCTCGGTGTTGCCGAGCTTGGTCTTGGTCTGGCCCTCGAACTGCGGCTCGCCGAGCTTGACCGAGATCACGGCCGTGAGGCCCTCGCGGATGTCGTCACCGGTGAGGTTGTCGTCCTTCTCCTTGAGGATCGACTTCTCCCGGGCGTAGCGGTTGATCAGCGAGGTCATCGCCGCACGGAAGCCCTCCTCGTGCGTGCCGCCCTCGGTGGTGGAGATCGTGTTGGCGTAGGTGTGCACGGACTCGGAGTACGCACTGGTCCACTGCAGGGCGATCTCGACCGAGATCCGCCGCTCGGTGTCCTCGGCCTCGAAGTCGATGACCTCCGGGTGCACCAGCTCGGCCTTCTTGGCCTGGTTGAGGTGCGTGACGTAGTCGATGAGACCGCCGTCGTAGCGGTAGCTCACCGTGCGGTGCTCCGGGCCGCCGTTCGCGCCGTTCGAGCCGGCGACCGTGACCTCGTCCTCGGTGCCGATGTGCTCGGGCCGCTCGTCGATCAGGACGATCTCCAGGCCCTTGTTGAGGAACGCCATCTGCTGGAACCTCGAGCGCAGGGTCTCGAAGTCGAAGTCGACGGTCTCGAAGACGTCCTCGTTGGGCCAGAACGTGATGGTGGTGCCGTGGCTGTCATCGCAGGGAGCCTCGGCGAGATCGGCCTGGGGCACGCCGTCGCGGTAGTCCTGGGTGTACAGCTTGCCGTCGAGACGGACCTCGACCTCGAGGCGGTGGGAGAGCGCGTTGACCACGGACACACCCACGCCGTGCAGGCCGCCGGAAACCGCGTACCCGCTGCCGCCGAACTTCCCGCCGGCGTGCAGCACGGTGAGCACGACCTCGACCGCGGGCTTGCCCTCGGACTCCATGATCCCCACCGGGATGCCGCGGCCGTTGTCCACGATCTGCACGCCGCCGTCGGCCCGCAGCGTCACGACGATGCGGTCGCAGTAGCCGGCCAGGGCCTCGTCGACGGAGTTGTCGACCACCTCGTACACCAGGTGGTGCAGCCCCCGAGGGCCGGTGGACCCGATGTACATGCCGGGACGCTTGCGCACGGCCTCGAGACCCTCGAGGACGGTGATGGCGCTGGCGTCGTAGCCGTCATTAGCCTTGGTCGATCCGGTGCGAGCAGGCTGGTCAGCCACGGGCGAAGGTGCTCCTCACGATGCGGCGGCCCAGGTGAGCGCGTGCAGGAGCACACCTGAGGCCGCGGGATCCGGGTCGTCGTGGCCGCGCCGGTGGCCGGCGAGACCGGCCCGCCGGCCCGCGGTCTCGCGAGTGTCCGGACGTACCCCCAGAGTCTACCTGTTGGAGGCTCTGACAGCCGCCTCGGCGCGTCCTGTGGACGATTCTGGGGGCGACCCGAAGACAGGTGGTGGACCGGCGCGGCTCAGCGCGTCTGGAGGCCCTTTTCGGCGATCGGGCCCCGCCGGGTCATCCGTAGGTGTCGCGGGGGCCACGTCCGGGCACGCTGCGGCGACCGCGTGACCACCGCGGGGCCGCCGGGCCGAGCACCCGGACCTCGGTCACCACGTCGGGGCCGAGCTCGCTGGCCAACCGCGCCAGGAGCTCGGGCACCAGCAAGGTGAGGTTGGTCGCCCACGCCGTGGAGTCGGTGCGCACCGCGAGCAGCCCGTCGTCGAAGGTCTCCGGGATGCAGTGGTCGGCGACCTGGTCGCCGACCACGTCCCGCCAGCGTCCGATCACGCCGCCGACGGACAGCTCGGTGCTCCAGCCTCGCTCGACGGCCAGCCGCTCGAGCGTCTCCCCGACGGTCACCGGGTCGCGGCCGTCGCGGCCGGGCCCGGACCGTTGCTCGGGACGAGGTGCGCCGCCGCGACCCGTCCCCGGGCTCCCGGGGCGCAGTCCCTTGGCACGGGCGGCGGCCTTCGCGCGGTTCAGGGCCGCCCGCCCGACGTCCGACGGGGGTGTCAGCCCGAGGCGCTCCGCCACCGGGGCCGCGCCCCACGTGATCCGCTGGGCGGCGTCGTCCGAAGCCGCACCGTCGAGACCGGCGCCGTCGGGACCAGCACCGTGCGCGTCCGGGTCCTCAGACCGCATCGATCCGCCCGTCCATGACGGACAGTCTGGACCCCTGGAGCTGCTCAGGGACATCCTCGGGCACCGCCGCCGTGACCAGCACCTGCTCGGCGTCGGCGACCAGCGTCGCCAGCCGGGCGCGTCGACGCGTGTCGAGCTCGGCGAAGACGTCGTCGAGGATCAGCACGGGCTCGCTGCCCTCGTCCCAACCCGCCATCGCCGGCAGGTCCCCGTCGGCGCCGTCGGTGAGCAGGTGGAACGACGCCAACCGCAGGGCGAGCGCGAACGACCACGACTCCCCGTGGCTCGCGTAGCCCTTCGCCGGCAACCCGGCCAGCTCGAGCACCAGGTCGTCGCGGTGCGGCCCGACGAGGGTGACGCCGCGGTCGATCTCCTTGTCCCGCGATCGAGCCATCCCGGCCATCAGGAGCTCGGTGAGCTCGGCCACCGAGGCGCCCTCGTGCGGCACCCGCGGTGCGTCGTCGTCCGCGACAGAGGAGCGATACGTCAGGACCGCCTCCCCTGGCGCGTCGCTGACCTGCGCATATGCCTCACGGACGTGAGGGGCCAGGGCCCGGGCCAACGCGACCCGCATGGCCAGCACCTGGGCCCCGAGCTCGGCCAGGCGGGCGTCCCACACGTCCAGGGTCCGCAGGTCCGGTTCGTGACGCCCGCGGCGAGCGGCGGCGGCCGACTTCAACAGGGCACCGCGCTGGCGAAGCACGCGCTCGTGGTCGGCGAGCACGCCGGCCATCCGCGGTGACACCTGGACCGCCAGCTCGTCCAGGAAGCGGCGGCGGCCGTCGGGGTCACCCTTGACCAGCGCGAGGTCCTCCGGCGCGAACAGCACGGTCCGCAGGATCCCCAGCACGTCGCGCGCCCTGCGCACCGGGGCCCGGTTCACCTGGGCGCGGTTCGCCCTGCCCGGGTTGATCTCGAGCTCGACCAGTGTCGAGCGCTCCTCCCGTGCGGCCCGCAGCCGCACGATCGCCCGCTCGGTCCCGGCCCGGACCAGCGCCGCGTCACTCGCGACCCGATGGCTCCCGAGCGTCGCCACGTACCCGACCGCCTCGACGAGGTTGGTCTTGCCCTGCCCGTTGGGACCCACCAGCGCGGTGACCCCCGGGGTCAGGACCAGGTCGGCCTGCGGCCACGAACGGAAGTCGGTGACCGAGAGGGCGGTGACGTGCATCGCGGCCCGGGGTCACCCGTCCGACGCGGGCTGCACCGCGTGGCCACCGAACTGGTGACGCAGCGCGGCGACCGCCTTCATCGCCGGGGAGGCGCCCTGTCGTGAGGCGAACCTCGCGAACAGGGCGGCGGAGATCACCGGTGCCGGCACCGCGTGGTCGATCGCCTCGTCCACCGTCCACCGGCCCTCGCCCGAGTCCGCCACGAAGTCGTCGATCTCGCCCAGACCCGGGTCGGCCTCGAGCGCCGCGACCAGCAGGTCGAGCAGCCAGGACCGGATCACCGTGCCGTGCGTCCACGCCTTGAGGGTGCCGGTCACGTCCTCGACCAGGTCGGCCGCGCTGAGCAGCTCGTAGCCCTCGGCGTAGGCCTGCATGAGGCCGTACTCGATGCCGTTGTGGATCATCTTCACGTAGTGCCCGGCACCCACGGGCCCGGCGTGCACGAAACCGCCGGCCCGCTCACCCGGCGGCCGCAACGCGTCGAAGATCGGCATGGCGGCCTCGATGTCGGCCGCATCGCCGCCGGCCATCAGCCCGTAGCCGTTCTCCAGGCCCCACACCCCGCCGGAGACGCCCACGTCGACGTAGTGGATCCCGTGCTCGGCGAGCAGCGCCGCGTTCACCGCGTCGTCGCTGTAGTGGGAGTTCCCACCGTCGATCACCAGGTCGCCCGCGTCGAGGAGCGCGGCCAGGGCCGCGACCGTGCTGCGGGTCGGGTCGCCCGACGGGACCATGACCCACACGATCCGGCCGCCCGACGGCAACGAGGCGACCAGGTCCGGCAGGTCCGCCACGTCGGACAGGTTCGGGTCCCGGTCGTACCCGGTGACCTCGAGGCCGCGGTCGCGCATGCGGGTGCGCATGTTCGCACCCATCTTCCCCAGACCGATCAGACCGACGTGCACCGTCGGACTCCCCTCAGCTCGCGAAACGGATCGGCACCAGCAGGTACCGGTAGCTACGGTCGTCGTCCGCGTCGAGAGAGGTCTGACCGGTGAACTCCACCGGCTTGTTCGGGTGGGTGAAGGCCAACCGCACGTACTCGGTGCTCAGGGCACCGAGCCCGTCGAGCAGGTACTGCGGGTTGAAGGCCACCGTGATGTCCTCACCGGTCAGCGTCGCCTCGAGCGCCTCGGACGCCTGAGCATCGTCACCCTGCCCGGCGTCGAGCACCACTTGACCGTCGCTGAAGGCCAGCCGGATCGGTGTGTTCCGCTCGGCGACCAGTGCCACACGCCGCGCCGCCTCGACCAGTGCGCCGGTCGAGACGACCGCGTGGATCGGGGTCTCGGTGGGGAACAGCCGACGGACCGGGGGGTAGTCGCCGTCCACCAGCAACGAGGTGGTGTGCCGCCCGCCGGCCTCGAACCCGATGATGTCCACGCCCGCGCCGGTGGACAGACCGACCGTGACCTGCTCGGAGGTACCCAGCGACTTCGCCGCGTCGGACAAGGTCCTGGCACGCACGAGCGCGATCTCGCTGCCGCTCGGGCTGGCCGGGGTCCAGCTCAGGGTGCGCAGCGCGAGGCGGTACCGGTCGGTGGCGAGCAGCGTGATGGTGTCGCCCTCGATCTCCATCCGCACACCTGTGAGCAGCGGCAGGGTGTCGTCACGGCTCGCCGCCACGGTGACCTGGGCGACCGCCTGGGTGAACTCGTCACCCCGCACCACACCGACCTCGGCAGGCATGGCGGGCAGCGCCGGGTAGTCCTCGACCGGCATCGTCAGGAGGGTGAAGCGGCTCGCCCCGCAGGTGACCAGCACCCGGCTGCCGTCCAGCGCCAGCTCCACCGGCTTGGCCGGCAGCGCGCGGGCGATCTCGGCGAGCAGCCGGCCGGAGACCAGGACGGTGCCGCCCTCGGCCACGTCCGCAGCGATCTCGGACCTTGCCGACACCTCGTAGTCGAAGCTCGACAGCTGCACCGTGCCCTGGGAGTCGGCCTCGATCCGCACGCCGGCCAGCACCGGGACGGGCGGCCGCGTCGGCAGCGACCGGGCGGTCCAGGTCACGGCCTCGGCGAGCACATCTCGTTCGACCCTGAACCTCATGGCATCCCTCCGGCGCTAGGTGCGCTGCCCACCATGGACCCGGCCCTTCGGGGGCGGGTGCGGAGGCGACGCACATGATCTGTCAGAACAGTACGCGAGCACGGTGACGCGTTCGGGGAGGCTGGCGGGTCGAGGACCGGGGTCGGTCGGGCCATGTCGTGCTGACGGTGCTCGGCTCTCCCGGAATGACAAGGACTCATCGTCATCATCGGTGCTGTGGATGGTGTGGACAGCGGGCGGCACTGCAGGTGGGCCCGGGCGTCGGGGTGTGGACGCAGCTGTCGGTGGCGGTGCGAACACGCACGCGGTTCGGTGGATCGTCGAGGTGCGGTCATCTGTTGTTCACGCACTGTCCACGGCACGGATGCCCGGCATGCACACCGTCGCGGGTGTTGTCCACGCAGGTCCACAGAGATGTGCACAGGTGGGGACAGTCGTCCCATGCGTGAGCGGGACGGGTGTGCCTTGGCCTGTCATGGTGGGCGCGACGTCAGTCTCGCGCCTGCTGCTTGATGCGGCTCGTGAGCTCGGTGACCTGGTTGTAGATCGAGCGACGCTCGGCCATCAGCTCGCGGATCTTCCGGTTCGCGTGCATGACCGTGGTGTGGTCGCGGCCGCCGAACTGCTGGCCGATCTTGGGCAGGCTCATGTCGGTGAGCTCGCGGCACAGGTACATGGCGATCTGGCGGGCGGTGACCAGCACCCGGGACCGGGACTGGCCGCACAGGTCGTCGATCGTCAGCCCGTAGTAGTTGGCGGTCTGCGCGATGATCGCGGCTGCGGTGATCTCCGCGGTGTCCTGATCGGTGATGAGGTCCTTCAGGACGATCTCGGCCAGCGCCAGGTCCACCTGCTGGCGGTTGAGGCTGGCGAACGCGGTGACCCGGATGAGGGCACCCTCGAGCTCGCGGATGTTCGTCGAGATCTTCGAGGCGATGTAGGAGAGCACGTCACCGGGGGCGTGCAGGTTGGAGTTGGTCGCCTTCTTGCGCAGGATCGCGATGCGGGTCTCGAGGTCCGGCGGCTGGATGTCGGTGATCAGCCCCCACTCGAAGCGCGAGCGCATCCGGTCCTCGAAGCCGTTCAGCTGCTTGGGCGCCACGTCGGAGGTGATGACCACCTGCTTGTTGGCGTTGTGCAGGGTGTTGAACGTGTGGAAGAACTCCTCCATCGTCTGTTCCTTGCCCTGCAGGAACTGGATGTCGTCGACCAGCAGCACGTCGACCTCGCGGTAGCGCCGCTGGAAAGCGCCGGCCTTGCCCTCGCCGATGGAGTTGATGAAGTCGTTGGTGAACTCCTCGGAGTTCACGTACCGCACCCGGATCCCGGGGAACAGCGAGATGGCGTAGTGCCCGATGGCGTGCAGCAGGTGGGTCTTGCCCAGGCCGGAGTCGCCGTAGATGAACAGTGGGTTGTACGCCTTGGCCGGGGCCTCTGCCACCGCGACCGCGGCCGCGTGCGCGAAGCGGTTGGAGGCGCCGATGACGAACGTGTCGAAGACGTACTTCTCGTGCAGGCGGGCGGGCTCCGTCGCGCCGCGCCCTTGCGGGGCCGGCTCGGGCACCCGGCCGACGGACCGCTCGCCGTAGGTGCGGGTGTCGGGTTCCGGCGGCATCCCTCGACCGTCACCCCGGGGCTCGGGGGCGGGTGGGGCCGGCGGAGCGGCGGGCTGGTCGTCCAGCGCCGGGTCGATCGTCACGGCGAACCTGGCGTCCGAGCCGAGCGCCGTGCTCAGCGCGGTGGTGAGCTCGGACCGGACGCGCGTCTCGAGGTAGTCCTTGGTGAACGCGTTGCCGACCGCGACGAGCAGGGTGCCGTCCAGCAGCCCGAGTGGCTGTGCGAGTCGGACGAAGGCGATCTGCTGGTTGGTCGTCGTCGGGTCATCGGCGAGCAGGTCGACGGTGCGTTCCCAGAGGTCGCCGACCGGGTCGTCGGTTGATGGCACCGGGACTCCTCCGTACTGCACCTGCGGTCGGCTGCGGTGGTACGGACGGCTGGGCCGCCCGGACCACGGTCCCGAGAGTGTGGCATCGTCCGCAGCTGTCCACACAGTTGTCCACAAGCTGTGGGATCACTCGGGGTGCCGTGGAGGCGCACCGCGCGCGGCAGTCGTTGCCACGCGGTGCGTCTCCACCACGCCCCGAGCCTGCGGCGTGTCGTGCCACGAATGGATCGGGTCCTGTGGATCATAGAGGGTTCGACGCACCGCTGGGGACTGCCTGCCCGGTCTGTGGTGAGTGGTTTGACCCTCGGCTCGCCGCCGCGTACCGTTGCACAGCCGTCCGTGGCGGCTCATGTCGCTGTGCCTACGCACCGGGAGCTGAGCGGACGCACCGAGCTTCCGCCGGCCGGCGGTGACCGTGAACTACTTGGAGCAGCTGTGTCGAAGCGCACCTTCCAGCCGAACAACCGGCGCCGGGCCAAGACCCACGGCTTCCGCCTGCGCATGCGCACGCGTGCCGGCCGCGCGATCCTGGCGGCCCGTCGCCGCAAGGGCCGCGCGGAGCTGTCCGCCTGAGTGTTGCCCCCGGCGCTGCGGATGCGCAGGTCTGAGGACTTCACCCGGACCGTGCGCCGCGGCGCTCGGGCCGGCCGGGCGACCCTGGTGGTCCACGGCCGGCTCTCCGCACGAGGCTCCGGGGTACGGGTCGGCTTCGTCGTCTCCAAGGCGGTCGGTGGAGCTGTGGTGCGCAACGCGGTGCGACGAAGGTTGCGAGGTCTGGTGATGGAGCACGTCGACACGGTGCCGCAGGGTGCCGATGTCGTGGTGCGCGCGCTCCCCGCTGCAGCCCACGCGGACTACGCCACCCTGGGTGCGGACTTCCGATCCGCGCTCGCGGCCAGCATGCAGCGTGCCGTGAAGCAGACGGCGGAGATCTCATGACGCTGCGGCGGGTCGGTGAGGTGCTGCGGTCGGTGCCTCGGTGGGTCCTCATCGGGCTCGTCCGGTTCTACCAGCTGGTGATCTCGCCCTGGACGCCGCCGACGTGCAAGTACTACCCGAGCTGCTCGCACTACGCCGTGGTCGCCCTCGAGCGGCACGGCGCGCTGCGCGGTACGTGGCTGGCGGTGCGCCGGGTGGGGCGCTGCCACCCGTGGGCCGCAGGGGGCGTCGACGACGTCCCACCGGTCGGCTACTGGCGCCACGAGCACACGTCCGACCAGCACGACCTCCCCCAGCCCTCGCCCGCGCCGGGCATGTCCGCGCCCGCCTCGGGTAGTACTGCGACCAGGAGCTCCGCCTGATGGAACTGTTCGACAAGATCCTTTTCCCGATCAAGGTCGTGGTGGCCTGGATCATGGTCGGGTTCCACGCGTTCTTCAGCGCGTTGGGCCTCGACCCGGCGGGCGGAGCGGCCTGGGCGCTGTCGATCGTCGGCCTCGTGATCGTCATCCGGATCATCCTGATCCCGCTGTTCGTGCGGCAGATCCGGGCGCAGCGCGGGCTCCAGCTGATCTCCCCCGAGCTCCAGGCGATCCAGAAGAAGTACAAGGGCAAGACCGACCCGGCCAGCCGCGAGGCGATGAGCCGGGAGACGATGGAGCTCTACCGGAAGCACGGCACGAACCCGTTCGCATCCTGTCTGCCGATCCTGGCTCAGTCGCCGATCTTCTTCGCCCTGTTCCGCGTGCTGTACAACCTGCCGAGGGTGGCGGCCGGGAACTACCCGACCGACGGTGCCGGCCAGTCGATCGGCCCGATCACGCCCTCGGTCGCCGAGAACGCCACGAACGCGACCATCTTCGGGGCTCCGATCTCGTCGACGTTCCTGTCCCCCGACGCGACCACCGCGACACGCGTGGTGTCGGTGGTGCTCATCGTCCTGATGTCGGTGACCACGTTCACGACGCAGCGCCAGCTGACGCAGAAGAACATGCCGGCGTCGGCGCTCCAGGGCCCGATGGCCCAGCAGCAGAAGATGCTGCTGTACGTCCTGCCGCTGGTGTTCGCGGTGTCGGGCGTGAACTTCCCGATCGGTGTGCTGATCTACTGGACGACGACCAACCTGTGGTCGATGGGCCAGCAGTTCTACGTGATCCGCCGCAACCCGACGCCGGGCTCGGAGGCCGAGCGGCAGCTCAAGGAGCGCCAGGCCCGTAGGGCGGCCGCCAAGGGGATCGTGATCGAGGACGAGCGTCCGGCGATCGAGGAGAAGCCGCGTGGGCAGCGTCAGCAGCCCAAGCGCAAGGACCGCGCGAAGGGCGGTCAGCGGCCCGCGTCCGCGGCGGGCTCGGAGACGGAACCGACCGACGAGCCGGTCGACGACGTGCAAGATTCATCCGACGATTTCGGTAGCTCGCCCCAGGACACCAAGGGCGGCAAGCCGAGTGGTGCTGCACGAGCCGGTGCAGCCGGCAAGGGTACCCAGGGGCGGGGTCCGAGGAACGGTCCCGCTCGTCCGAAGGGCGCTGCGGGCGGCCCGTCCGGCAGTGCCAAGCAGAGCGGGAAGCCCGGACAGCGACCCCAGAGCGCATCGCGGGCCGCAGGCCAGGGCAAGGGTCCGCGGCCGGCGTCGTCCGGTGCGCCGCGGGGCGAGCAGAGCGACGGGTCGCCGTCGCCCGGTACCGGCGGCGGAGGTGCGAAGCGTCCGCCGCGCGCGGCGGATGGCTCGTCGTCGTCCGCTGGATCGAAGGGTGCAGGGTCGTCGGGCGGCAACCCCCGCCGCAAGCCGGGCGCTGCGCCGGCGTCGGACGGTGCAGGCAGCAGCTCGGGGACGCCGGCTCGCAAGCCGCGTGCCCCCCGCACTCGCAAGCCGTCGGACCCCTCCGACACGGACCAGTGACTCGCGGAACGCCGCGCCTAATCGAGGAGACACGATGAGCGACGAGACTGCGCCACGCAGCACGGAGAAGCTCGAGGAGGAAGGCGACATCGCCGCCGACTACCTCGAGGAGCTGCTGGACATCACGGATCTCGACGGCGACATCGACATCGACGTGGACCACGGGCGCGCGTCGTTGGCGATCGTGGCCGAGGGGGCGGCCGGGCGTTCGCTGCGACGGCTCGTGGGGCCTGACGGCGAAGTGCTCGACGCCCTGCAGGAGCTGACTCGGCTCGCGGTGCAGGTACGGACCGGCGACCGTTCACGGCTGATGCTCGACATCGCGGGGTACCGCGCCGGGCGTCGCGCCGAGCTCGGTGAGGTCGCGAGGAACGCGATCGCGGCCGTCCGGGCGAGCGGCGAGCCCGTGGAGCTCGAGCCGATGAACCCCTTCGAGCGCAAGGTCGTGCACGACGTGGTGGCGGAGGCCGGCCTGGTCAGCGACAGCGAGGGTGTCGAGCCGACGCGTCACGTGGTGGTTCGGCCCGCCTGAGCGTCGGCGGCGCGATGAGGGAGATCCCGGGCGACGGCCCGGCGTCGAGCGCGGCCGAGTCTGACCCGCTGGCCTTGGACCCACGGGTACGGGCCTACCTCGGCGACGGGTTCGCGCGGGTGTCGCGATTCGGCGAGCTGCTCACCGAGGAGGGTGTGCGGCGCGGCTTGATCGGGCCACGCGAGGTTCCGCGGTTGTGGGAGCGGCACCTGCTGAACTCTGCTGCGCTCGCTCCCCTGCTGCCCGCGGAGGGGGTCGTCGTGGACGTCGGCTCGGGCGCCGGGCTGCCGGGTCTCGTGCTGGCCGCGGTGCGGCCGGACCTGACCACCGTGCTGGTGGAGCCGATGCTGCGGCGCGTCGTCTGGCTCCAGGAGGTGGCCCTCGAGCTGGGCCTCGACGTCGAGGTCGTGCGGGCCAGGGCGGACGAGCTGCACGGTCGGTTGCGCGCGGACGTGGTGACCGCGCGTGCCGTTGCGCCGTTGGAGAGGCTCGCCGGTTGGACGCTCCCCTTGCTGCGCCAAGGTGGTGCGCTGCTGGCGATGAAGGGCGATCAGGCGGAGGCGGAGCTCGACGCCGCGGGGCGAGCCATCGCGCGGTTGGGTGGTGACGCCGGAGAAGTCCTCGAGGTGGGGTCGGTCGAGGGTGTGGACGCAACGCGCGTGGTGCGCGTAGTGCGGGTGTCACCCGGGGTGCCCGAGCGGCCCGAGAAGGTCCGGCGGCCCGGTAAGCACGGGTCCGATGGGCGCAGCGGGCGGGGCGGGTCCAAGCGCCGTCGCCGGTGAGGCCGGCCGGGGTGGCACGCAGGGCGCGCTCCCGATGATCCCCACCGGACCTCGACGCGGTGGTGCGCGTTTCACGTGAAACCACGCTGAGTTGCGGCGGTGGGAGTGGCCGTGCCCCGCGCGGCCGAGTTCGGTCGCGTTCAGCTGTGAGTGCGGAGGCCGAAGGCCGGGGTATTGGCGGGATGGGCCGCGACGCCGGCTGGTGCCCTCCTCCTGCAGCCGCTCCTTGACAGCGCTTGGTGGGGCGGGCTCCGTTGCGCTGGGCTCGTGTGGTCATGGATGCGGCGGTCGGCGGGCGGGCTGGACGAGGTCGACTGATGCGGTTCCACGTGAAACAGGCTCTGGTGTGGGGCAGCCAGGGGCGAGCCGTGGCGGGCGTTCGGATGGCGGATGTGGCGCGCGCCGTCGGGGTGCAGTCGTGCAGGTCTCCTGGCGTGCGAGGCGAGCTCGGTGCCGGATGGCGAGTGCGTGCCCGAGTGGCGCTCAGCGCCATGAGATGGTCGCCCGCGCGAGGGTGGAGCTCTGGACTCGGGTGAGGGCCTGCTCGGTGGTGTCCGGCCCGTGGGTGGAAATCCGGACTCGGGTGGCGGCCCGGCTGGGTGGCGGACCCCTGGACCTGGGTGCGGACCCTCCGGGGGAGGTCGCTCTCGTGGGTCCTCGTTCGCCCGGGTGGTGGCCGGCACGGGGCGGAGATGCGGTCGGGGTGCTTGCCTGTTCGGGCGGTGGGCCGGTGGTGGTGGCCGGCACGGGTGGTGGGCCGCTGGTGGTGAGCCGCACGGGTGGTGGGCGGCTGGTGGTGAGCCGCACGGGTGGTGGGCGGCTGGTGGTGAGCCGCACGGGTGGTGGGCCGCTGACGGTGGGCCGCGCGGGGTTCGGCTTGAGAGTTTGGGGGCTGCGGCGATGGTGAGGGGAGTACGCGCCGCACAGCGTCGGGCGGGGGCGACGCTGGCGGGGTCGGGCTTCCAGAGGTGGATGGATGCGTTCCTCGGAGGGCGTCGTTTCACGTGGAACCGCCTGCTCGTCGGAGGTCGAGGGGCCGAGACGGCTAAGGGCACGCAGTGGTCCGAGTGGCGTTTCACGTGAAACCGAACCGGCTCGACGCGCGACTCGAGCCGGTTGCCCAGGTGATCGCCGCGCGGTTGTTGACGCCAGCGATCCGATGCTGGGCACAGCGGGCGGATGGTGGCCCCGCGAGTGTGGTGGCCCCGCGAGTGGTGGCGCTGCGAGTGTGGTGGCCTCGCGAGTGGTGGCGCTGCGAGTGTGGTGGCCTCGCGAGTGGTGCGACGCGAGTGGTGACGACGCGAGTGGTGCGACGCGAGTGGTGCGACGCGAGTGGTGACGACGCGAGTGGTGACGACGCGAGTGCAGCGAACTCCGGTCTCCTTGCCAGACCTACGCCGCGGCAGCCCGTTGTGGTCTCCGGGCCGCACCCGGCGATGTTCCACGTGAAACACGTTCCCCGTCGGCTGCGCCCGGTCCGCGTGAGTGGCAAGCGGCGCGGGCGCGTCGGCGGGAGGGGTGTGGCTCCGGCGGCGCGCTGGTTGACGGCGGCACCCGCGGTCGACGATGAGCCACGGCCGGGGCCGACGACGCGATCGGGGCCGCCGAGTCGTCCGGCGACGAGTCGCTCGGCGCCGGCTCCGACAGCGCCCCTCCTCCCCCGACCCTTCCGGAACGGACAATCCACCGAACCTCCGGCCCGGTGGCGTGGCCTCGTCGTTGCACCTGGCAGGATGGACCGGACGCAGGGAGGTGCCGTGGTCGAACCGACCGACGAGGTTCCACGTGGAACATCGGAGTCAGCGGACGATGCTCGCCGGGCGGCGCTCATCCAGAGCATCCCCGCGGTCGATGAGAGCACTCCCCTGGCCGCGCAGATCGCGGCGGACGCCCGGCTGCGCATCGACCTCGCCGGGCGGCGCTTCCCGCGCCCGCCGCGGACGCGAGTCCTGACGATCGCCAACCAGAAGGGCGGCGTCGGCAAGACGAGCACGGCCGTCAACGTCGCCGCGGCACTCGCTCAGGCTGGTCTCCACGTACTCGTGATCGACAACGACCCGCAGGGCAATGCGTCGACGGCGCTCGGAGTCACCCATCACAGCGGCACTCCGTCGATCTACGAGGTCCTCGTCGATGACCACGACCTCGCCTCGGTGGTCCAGGAGGCCGACGGGGTGCCGCGTCTCTGGTGTGCGCCCGCGACGATCGACCTCTCCGGTGCCGAGATCGAGCTGGTCTCTCTCGTGGCGCGCGAGAACCGACTGCGCAACGCCGTCGACGCGTACCTCGACCATCGCGCACGGGTGGGCGACGAGCGCCTCGACTACGTCATCATCGACTGCCCGCCGAGCCTCGGGCTTCTCACGGTCAACGCGTTCGTCGCGGCGCGTGAGGTGCTCATCCCGATCCAGTGCGAGTACTACGCACTCGAGGGCCTCAGCCAGCTGCTGAAGAACGTCCAGCTGATCAAGAGCCACCTGAACCCCGACCTGCACGTCTCGACGATCCTGCTGACGATGTACGACTCGCGCACGAATCTCGCGCACCAGGTCGCTGACGAGGTCAGGCAGCACTTCCCCGGCCAGACCCTCCGAACCACCATTCCGAGGTCCGTCCGCATCTCCGAGGCGCCGAGCTACGGGCAGACCGTCATGACGTACGACCCCGGATCGAGCGGAGCGCTGGCCTACCTCGCCGCAGCTCGCGAGCTGGCCGAGCGCGCCGTCGCGCCGGTCGAGATGAAGGAGGCCTGATGGCCGAGAAGCGTCGCGGTCTGGGCAGGGGACTCGGTGCTCTCATCCCGAGTGCTCCGACCGGCGACCGGCCGGTCGACGTCTTCTTCCCCGGACCTCCCCCGGCGTCCCAGGACTCCGCAGCGTCCGCGCCGGGCGAGGACAGCGCCGACACCGCGACGGCCGTCCGATCCCCGTCGAGCACAACCCCCGGCGGCGACCGCCCGGCCGAGCCCGCGTCGCCGAGCGATGAGGGTCCGTCGGGGCTCGGGACGGAGGGTCTGGACCTGCTCCCGGTCCCCGGGGCGCACTTCGCCGAGGTGCCGATCGAGTCGGTGGCGCCGAACCCACGTCAGCCGCGGACCGTTTTCGACCAGGACGCACTCGACGAGCTGGCCCGCTCCATCGGAGAGATCGGTGTGCTCCAGCCGGTGGTCGTGCGGGCCAACGGCGCCGTCGACGGCTCCGCGACCTACGAGCTCATCATGGGCGAGCGGCGCCTGCGGGCCGCCCAGGCCGCGGGGCTCAGCACCATCCCGGCGATCATCAGGGACACCGAGGACTCCGATCTGCTGCGTGACGCGCTGCTGGAGAACCTGCACCGCAGCCAGCTCAACCCGCTCGAGGAGGCAGCCGCCTACCAGCAGCTCCTCGACGACTTCGGGTGCACGCACGACGAGCTCGCCCAGCGCATCCACCGGTCCCGGCCGCAGATCTCGAACACCCTGCGCCTGCTGCGCCTGCCACCCTTGGTGCAGCGACGGGTCGCCGCGGGAGTGCTGTCCGCCGGCCACGCCCGGGCGCTGCTCGGCCTGGCGGACGGTGCAGCGATGGAGCGTCTCGCCCAGCGGATCGTCGCGGAGGGACTCTCCGTCCGCGCGACCGAGGAGATCGTCGCGCTTGGCGGTGACGAGGAGGCGAAGACCCCGACCCGGCGCCCGCGGCCCGGCGGCCGCAACGCGGCACTCGACGACCTCGCGGCGCGGCTCTCGGACCGCTGGGACACCCGGGTCAAGGTTGCGCTCGGCCGGACCAAGGGCCGCCTGACGATCGAGTTCGCCTCGGTCCAGGACCTGAACCGCATCCTTGACGTCATCTCGCCGGACGACGACGGGCTGTTCGAGCAGGACGCGAAGTAGCGTTCACCAGGCTCGAGGCTGGTAAAGGTTGACGCGAGGTCTGATCAGTACCGGCGTGGGCGGCTAGCAGTAGCGCGCCTGACCGATACCGGCGCGACGCGACCACCAGCAACGAAGCGCCGCCACCAGCAAGCCTGACGGGTACCGGCGCGACGCGGCCACCAGCGGCGCCGAGCGCAACGGGCCCCGCACCGACGTGCCCAGCCGTGACCGGGCGCCTGCTGTCAGCTGACCTCGGGTCCGGGCTGGTCGACGGCGTCCTCGTCGTGGCGACCCTCGACGCCGAACAGCTTGACCAGCTCGGCCTCCTCGCTCACCACGGTGCCGAGCCGACGCACGCCCTCGCGGATCCGCTCCGGCGTCGGGTAGCAGTACGACAGCCGCATGTACTCGCTGCCCTCACCGTTGGCGTAGAACGCCGTACCTGCGACGTAGGCCACCAGCGCGTGCACCGCCCGCGGGAGCATGGCGCGCGCGTCCAGGCCGTAGGGCAGCTTGACCCAGGTGTAGAACCCGCCGCCGGGAACGGTCCACGACGCCTCGGGCATGTACTCGGCCAGCGCCTCGAGCATCGCGTCCCGGCGCTCGCGGTACACCTCGCGGAACGCTTTGATCTGGCCCTGCCAGTCGTGCTTGGCCAGGTAGGTCGAGATCGCGAGCTGCGAGGCGTTCGACGGGCACAGGATCGCCGACTCGCTGGCCAGCACGAGCTTCTCCCGGATGCCCGGGGGCGCCACCGCCCACCCGATGCGGTAGCCCGGCGCGAACGTCTTGGAGAACGATCCGAGGTACACCACACCCTCGTCGTCCATCGAGCGCATCGCCGGCAACGGCTCGCCGTCGAACCCCAGCAGCCCGTAGGGGTTGTCCTCCACCACGAGCACACCGTGCCGGCGCGCGATCTCGAGGATCCGCGGACGGCGCTCCATCGAGAGCGTCACACCGGCCGGGTTGTGGAAGTTGGGCACCGTGTAGAGCATCTTGACCCGGCGCCCCGCGGTGCGCAGCAGGGTCAGCGCTTCCTCGAGCGCCTCCGGGATGAGCCCGGCCTCGTCGAGCGGCACGTGGTAGACGTCCGCCTGGTACGACCGGAACACCCCCAGCGCCCCGACGTAGGACGGGGCCTCGGCCACGATCACATCGCCGGCGTCGATGAACATCCTCGTCACCAGGTCCAGCCCTTGTTGTGAGCCTGTCGTGATGACTACGTCGTCCGGGTGGGCGGAGATGCCCTCGAGCCGCATGATGTCGAGGATCTGCTCGCGCAGGGTCTCGTCGCCCTGACCCGACCCGTACTGCAGCGCGGTGGTCCCGCGGCGCAGGATCAGCTCGTGCGCGGTCTCGGCGAGCGCCTGGAGAGGCAGGCCCTCGAGGTAGGGCATCCCTCCGGCCAGCGAGACGACCTCGGGTCGGTTCGCCACCGCGAACAGCGCGCGGATCTCGGAGGCACGCATGCCGTGCGTGCGATCGGCGTAGGACTCGATCCATGGATCGAGAGGCCGCACCCCGGGAAGGGCGGCGCTGCCGGTGGCAGGCGTCACCTGCCCCATCGAAGGTGTGCGGTCCTGATTCATGCGGCCGAGTGTCTCACGACGGCCTCACCGAATCTGTCGCTCGCTCGCGGGTCGATCCCACACCCAGACGGGCGGAGCGCAGCGCCCCCGGCACCACGAGCGCGCGGAAGGGCCGTCAACCGATCCTCGACGGACCTTCCGCGCCCGAGGGGAGCGGGGCGAGCTCAGGGCGTACCGCGGGCGAACCGCGCACGAGTCCCGCGAGTCTGCACCGTTCAGGCCAGCACGGCCTCGATCTCGGCGGTCAGGGCCGGCTTCGGGCGGGCTCCGATGACCTGCTTGACCAGCTCGCCACCCTTGTAGATGTTGAGCGTCGGGATGGCCGTGATCCCGTAGGCCGCGGTGACCTGCGGGTTCTCGTCCGAGTTGAGCTTGGCGATCTTGATCTTGCCGGCGTAGGTCTCCGAGAGCTCCTCGAGGATGGGCGCGACCGCGCGGCACGGGCCGCACCACGGCGCCCAGAAGTCCACCAGGACCGGGACGTCGGCGCCGAGGACCTCGGTCTGGAAGGTGGCGTCGGTGACGGGGAACGTGCTCACAGGGTCTCCTCGATGGTCTCGGGCAGGGTCTGAGGGACCGGCGGCGCGGTGGCGTCGACAAGTCCGGCGAGGTAGTGCTGGGTGTCCAGGGCAGCCGCGCAGCCCATGCCCGCGGCGGTGATCGCCTGACGGTAGGTGTGGTCGACGAGGTCACCGCAGGCGAAGACGCCCTCGATGTTCGTCGCCGTGCCCGCCCGGCCGTCCTCCCCGGTGAGCACGTAGCCGGCGTCGTCCACGTCGACCTGGCCGATGAGCAGCTCGCTGCGCGGGACGTGCCCGATCGCGACGAACACACCGGTGACGTCCAGGTCCCGCTCCTCGCCGGTGATCGTGTCTCGCAGGCGCACGCCCGTGACCTTGTCGCTCCCGTGGATGCCGACCACCTGGCTGTTCCAGGCGAACTCGATCTTCGGGTCGGCGAGGGCGCGGTCCGCCATGATCTTCGAGGCACGCAGCTCGTCGCGGCGGTGGACCATGGTCACCTTGGAGGCGAACCGGGTGAGGAAGGTGGCCTCCTCGACCGCCGAGTCGCCGCCGCCCACGACCACGATCTCCTGGTTGCGGAAGAAGAAGCCGTCGCAGGTGGCGCACCAGGACACCCCGTGGCCCGACAGGCGCTTCTCGTCCGGCAGCCCCAGCTCGCGGTACGCGGAGCCGGTCGCCAGGATCACGGCACGGGCCAGGAAGGTCTGGCCGCCGCCGGTGACCACGGTCTTGACCGGGTCGGTCAGCCGCAGCTCCACGACGTCGTCGAAGAGCACCTCGGCGCCGAACCGCTCGGCCTGCTTCTGCATCGTCTCCATGAGCTCCGGGCCCATCACCCCGTCGACGAACCCCGGGAAGTTCTCGACCTCCGTGGTGTTCATCAGGGCCCCGCCCGCGGTGACCGCACCGGCGACCACGACGGGTGCCAGACCCGCTCGCGCCGCGTAGATGGCCGCGGTGTAGCCCGCGGGACCGGAGCCGACGATGACGACGTCGCGCACGTCCATGCTGATTCCTCGCTCGCTCGTACCTGGGTTGCTGCCAGGCCCAACAGATCCTATGGCGGTTCTGTTCCACCCGTTCGTGCCGACGCGCGCCGCCGGATGGGGCCCGCTCCTGCGGGTCGCTACTGGACGGTCACCTCGTACAGCTCGACCCGGTTGCTGCCGTCGGAGGTCTGCGGCAGGGCGGTCCACCACAGCACGATCGAGCCGGTCTCGACGGGCTTGGAGAAGGTCAGCACGGTGGTGCCGGCGGTGAGCGGGCCGGACGCCAGGACCGGACCCTCGGTGGGCTTGTCAGGCGTGGTGGCCCGCACCTCGACGTTGCCGCCGGTCGACGCGGTCTGCAGGGTCACCTGCGTCACGGTGGCGGGCTGCTGGAGAAGGACGGCGAACCCGATGCCCTTCTTCATCCCGTACGTGGGCGACTTGTAGGTGCGCGAGACCCACATCGTGGTGGGATCGCCGTCGATCGCCCTGCCGACCAGCTCGGGGTGCTCGTTGTTGTCGCCGTCCGGCGGCGGGTCGACCTGCTGGGCCGAGGCGATGACCGGGGCCACCGTCGGCGCGTCGGACGAGCTCGGTGTGTCGGTCGGGCTGGGCGTACCGGTGCCGTCGGTCGGCTGGTCGGTCGGGCTCGCGGTGGGCGTCTGCGAGACGTCGACGAAACCGTCGGTGGACCCGGACAGCGACGGCGCGGGTCGGGTGAGGGCCTGCCACGCCATCACGACGCCGATCACCACGGCGACGGCGACCAGGAGCAGCACGATCGGCGTGGGGTCGAACCGCTTGCGGACCAGGACGTCGGTCGACTTGCCGAGGAGCTCGTCGAACGTGCGGTGCTCGTCGGCCTCGCCGGACGCGGCCGGGACGGTGACCGGTGGCCGACCGCCCCCGGGCCGACCCGGGTTCGCGGAGCCACGGGGCGGGTGGTCCGGCGCCGTCCGGCCGCGGGGGGCCTTCGACGCGTCGGTCGTGCTCGTCGCCGGTGCGGCTGCCTGCGGAGCGTCCGCGAGCAGCGCGTCCGCCGAGAGGGTCCCCCCGTCGACGGGTGCCACGTCGGGCGCCGCGTCAGCGGACGCCGCATCCGGGGGCGGCGCCGACGCGCTCACCGCGGCCGCACCTGCAGCGGCGGCGGCGACCCGTGGATCGGCGCGCTTGATGCGCGGCAGGATCGCCGGGGGCGGGGTGCCGGGGCGGGCCGGTGGTGCGACCGGTCCACCGAGCACGGACTGCCGCTGCACCTGACCGGAGGCGGTCTCGCCGTCCTCGGCCTCGGCGGGCAGGTCGGCACCTGCGGCCTCGACCTCGGCGACCTCGGGGCCGTCGACTGCGGTGTCCGCATCCCGGCTCGGCTTGCGAACCCGGGCAGGAACGGGCTCGGTGGCGGTGATCGTGCCCCACGGCTCGAGCTCTCGGACCAGCTCGGCCGGGCTGTGCGGGCCGTCGTCGTTGGGGCCGAGCGTGACCGTGCACAGGGTGTCGAGGTCGTTGGGTACGCCCGGCGTGATCTCGGCGGGAGCGATCGGACGCCCGGACAGCAACGGCGCCGGGGCCGCGCCGTGCATCGGGGCACCGTCGGGCGAGGGCCAGCGGCCGGTGAGGCCGAGGTAGAGCAACGACACGAGCGCCACGGTGTCCGCCCGGGTCGTGGAGCGGGCGTCCCCCAGACCGTGGTCGCCCAGCTCGCCGTCCACCGCGAGACCGGACACCACGACGCCGCCGGCGGGCGTCACGTGCACCGCCGACGGTCGCAGGGCCAGGTGGTGCACCCCGCGCCGGCGCGCCACCTCGAGCGCGACGGCCGCCTCGCCCACGATGGCCCGGGCCTGGTCCGCCGGCAGCGGTCCGTGGGCGGTCAGCTGGGCCAGGTCGCGCCCGGGCAGACGTTCGGTGACCACGTACGCGACGCTCTCGTGGTCGCCGACGTCGATCACCCGCAGCAGGCGGGGGTCGGTGACCAGGGCGGCACGGCGCGCGGCGTCCTGTGCCTGACGCACCCGGCCCTCGCGCAGCAGGAGGACGCGCACCTTGCGGTCCAGGATCTGGTCGTGCGCGGTCCAGCACTCGGCGCCCGGCAGGTCGCACGACGTCGGGTGGTCGAGCCGGTAGCGACCCGCGATCACGGTCCCCTGGCCGACGGCCACGTCCACGCGCGCCCCCTCCCCGGCTGTGTCCGTCCGGCGCAGACGCGCCGCGATGACCCCCATGCTACGGCGCGCCGCCGCGAGCACAGGTTGAGAGAGCTCGGTCAGCTCGTCCACCCCGAGCACGTGCAGCAGTGCCGCGTACACGCCCAGCATGACGGCGCCCACCACGAGACACACGAGCACGGCCGTGGCGAACCCGATGGCCGAGAGGTCGCCGAACAGCCGGCTCAGCGGCCAGCCGACGACCGCCGCCGCGGCAGCCGCGATGCCGGCCTTGGCATGCAGCACGAGGATCCGCCGACCCGACCCGCCGAGCCTGCGCCGCACGGCGATCCCACCCCAGACGGCGCCGACCACGAACGACGCGGTGATCGCGGCCGACGCGGCGGCCGTCCACCAGCGCACGTCCAGCACCAGGCCGCCGACCAGGGCGCCCAGCGCGACGACGGCGGCCATCGCGACCTGGATCCTGAACAGCCCGCGCGCGTCCTCGTAGGCGTAGTTGACCCGCTGCACCAGGGACCACGCACCGAGCGCGGTCAGCCCGGCGGTGAGCGCGACGACCACCGGGGCGAGCGAGCCGGCGACCGCAGGAGAGGTGCTCGGCAGCGCGATCCGCACGAGCGGCAGCGCCAGCACCGAGATCACCGCCGTCGCGATGACGGTGAACACACCGACGGAGCGCAGCGTGATCGACGCGTCGTGCCGCACCGCCCGGGTGTCGCCGGACGCCGCGTGGCCGGACAGCCGGGTGAACATCGCCGTCAGCAGCGAGACCGTCACGAGCGAGTGCGGGAGCATGAAGATCGCGAAGGAGTTGTTGTACGCGGCGTTGCTGGCGACGTCCGGGGCGTAGCCCGAGACCTGAGCCGCAGCCGTGGTGATCCGGGTGACCACGAGGATCCCGACCTGACCGGCGGCCAGGGCCGCGAACGTCCAGCCCGCGACCCGGCCGGCGGAGCCCAGCCCTGCCCGCCGCCAGTCCCAGCGGGGCCGGAACCGGAAGCCGATCCGGCGCAGCGGGAACACCAGCACCACCGCCTGGGCCAGGATCCCGACCGTGGCGGTCCCGCCCAGCAGCGCGATCGGGGCCGCTCCCCAACCGGCGGGTTCGGCCAGCGGGCCGTCCTGGGCGTACCCGCCGTACACGGCGATGAAGGTCCCGAAGCCCACGACCGAGACGACGTTGTTCGCCAGGGGCGCCCACATGTACGGGCCGAAGATGCCGCGCGCGTTGAGCACCTGGCCCAGGACCGTGTAGACGCCGTAGAAGAACACCTGCGGGATGCACCAGAACGCGAACGCCGTCGCGAACGGGAGGAAGTCGGCCGCCTCGTTCGCCGCCGCCAGCCAGACGATCACCGGTGCGGCCGCGGTGAGCACGACGGTCACCGCGAGCAGCAGGGCGACCGAGACCGTCAGGAGACGGTCGACGTACTCCTGCCCGGTGTCGCTGCGGTAGGCGCGCACCACCTGGGGTACGAGCACCGCGTTGAGCACGCCCCCGGCGATCAGCAGGAAGAGCATGTTGGGCAGCCAGTTGGCGACCCCGAACGCGCTGGCGCCGGCGGCGTTGACCCCGATCGCGGCCGCGAGCACGGCGGCCCGGACCAACCCTGTGACGCGCGAGACGGCGGTCCCTGCGGCCATCACGGAGGTGGAACGACCGAGGGTCGTGGTGCTCACTGCTGGTCGTCGCCCTGGATGGTCACCGGGTCAGTCTGCCCTCCCCGCTCGGGTTCGCTCCGCCCGTCCACCGGCCCGGTCTGCGCGTCGGTGGGGGTCTGCGCGTCGGTGGGGGTCGGCGGGTCCGGCGCCGGGATGCGGTCCGCACGCCGCCGGCCCCGCCGCCGACCGCGCCGGATGGTGCGGAACAGACCGAGCACGAACGCGACCGCCAGCAGCCCGCCGATGACGGCGGTGCCGATCGACTCCCACTCCGCCCTGACCTTGACGGTCACGGTGGTGGAGTCGTCGAGCAGGATGCCGTCGGGGGTGAGCAGCTCGACCGTGGCGGCCACGTCGGCGGTCTGGACGCCGTGCACCGGGATCTGCACCGTCTCCTCGCCGCCGGCCGGGATCTGGACCTCGACGGTCTGCCTCGCGACCAGCCGCGCGTCGGACGGCCGGAGCCGGACGTCCACCGTCACCGGCTGGTCCAGCGCGTTCGCGACCCGCAGCGGGAGCTCGCCGGAGCTGGCGATCAGGTTGAGGTCGGCGCTCTTGGGGACGGTGACGGCGCCGGCCAGGACCTCGGTCCGCGCGACCGACGCCTCGACCACGGCGGTGCGGCCCTCGGGGTCGGCCCGCCAGGCGAGGGCGGCGGGTGCGAGCCGCTCGGCGTCCAGATCGCCCAGCAGCTCCTCGGGCTTCGGGACGATCGTGGCCAGCGAGCGACGCCGGTCCAGGGTCTCGGCCACGCGCTGGAGCTGCGTGGCGGAGACCTCGGTCGGGTCGACCGACCGGTCCGGCAGGGTCCCCCGCTCGGCGGTCGGGGTGGTCTGCGCCAGGTCGGACAGGGGCGCGGTCCGGACCCACGGAGCCGTCTCTAGTGCGTCGAGCTGGGCCTGCACGACGTCGGCCTCGGGGTGCCAGTCGCGCGGCGTGACGATGAGCATGTGACGCGAGTCGGCCGGGCGCTCGCGGGTGATGACGGCCAGCTCGGCGAGCAGGTCCGCAGCCGCCGTCGCGCCGGTCAGGGGCGCCGCGGACGCGTCGGCCCCGAGCACCCAGCCGGTCGTCAGCGCGCTGGACAGCCGCTCGTCCGGGACCAGCACCGTGGTGTCGCCCTGAGCGGTGGCCACCGAGGTCACGTCCGACGGGGTGTACGTCAGCACCGCGGGGTGGGGCAGCTCACCGGGGCCCACCACGAGGGACTGACCGGCCTGGGCAGCGCGCGCGGCCGTGGCCAGGTCCGGCAACGGGTCGCCCGGCAGCAGCAGGGAGTCCGTGCCGGACAGCCCCAGCTCGGCCGCGGTGGAGGCCGAGCGCTCGGCGGCGGCGTCGAGCAGGGTGGTGTCGCCGTCGTGCACCAGGGCCGCGACGTCCGCGTCGCCCCACGGCAGGAGGTCGACCTCGCGGCCGGCGGCGGCCGCGACCAGCGCGTCCGCCCAGGCCGGGTCGGCGCCCGTGCCGTCTGCGGCTCCGGACCCGCCGGTGGCGGCCGTGGACGTGGGGGCCGGTGTGGTGCTCGCGGCGGAGCCGGTCGAGGCGTCGGGTGACTGGGTGCTCACGCCGGGCGTGACCGTCGTGATCTCCGTCGGCACGGGCGCGCCCGACCGGGCGGTCTCCACGAGCGACGGGTCCACCGCCCACGACACCTCGCGGTGATCGGCGGTGGCGAGCAGGATGTCGCTCAGCCGCCCACCTGTCGCGGTCAGCCCGGCGACGTCGGCGGTCGCGTCGGGGCCCGGTGCGGGGCCGGTGATCGGCACCAGCACGCTCACCACCGTCGGGTTGACCTCCGAGCGCGGGAACCAGACCACGAACGTCCGGGCCACGCCCAGGCGCAGCCGGGAGCTGTCGGCGACGTCCACCAGCTCCACGCCCACCCCGCGCGCCCCCCAGTCGAACGACGAGCGGGGCAGGCCCAGCGAGGCAGCCGGGACGGTGAGGGCGACGGTGGTCGACTGGCCGGGCGCGAGCGGGGTGTCGAGGTCCTGGATGAGCACCGTGGTGCCGAGGTCGCTGTACGGGCCGGCCTCGCGCCACAGGTCCAACGAGCTGCGGCTGATGAACCCGCGCGAGCGCAGGTGGACCAGGACCCGTGGCTTGGCCACGGGTGCGGAGCCGCCGTTGGTGAGGCGGACCGTGAGCGTGAGGTCGTCCCCGGTGCGCAGCACCAGCGGTGAGATCGAGGTGACCGCCATGGTGACGGTCGGCACCGTCGCGGTGGCGACGCCCGTCGTCACGGCCGTGGCACCACCGTCGTCGGGGGCGGCGTCCGCCGGACCGGAGGGCAGCGTCGCGGCGGCCACGGCGAGCAGGGCGGCGAGCAACCCGCCGACGCCGCGGCGCCGCGCGGGTCCGGTCACGTCGGGCCGTCGAGCACCGCGCGAGCCGCGTCCGCGAGCCGGCGCTCGTTGGGGTACGACAGCCGCGAGCGCAGCTCCGACAGCGGGATCCAGGCCGCGTCCTCGGCCTCGCCGTCCGGGTCTCCGGCCACTGTCAGCTCCCCGCCGACGGCGGTCAGCAGGAAGTGGTGGACCATCTTGTGCACCCGGCGGTCGTCCCCGGTGAACCAGTAGTCGATGACACCCAGCCGCTGCTTGACGACGCCGGTGATCCCGGTCTCCTCGGCGATCTCGCGGACCGCGGCCTCCTCGGGGGTCTCGGTGCCCTCCAGGTGGCCCTTGGGCAGGCACCACTCGAGGCGTCCGGCCCGGTTGCGGCGGGCGATGACGGCAGCGCGGCCGGCGCCGTCCACGACCAGTCCGCCGGCCGACGTCTCCTCGACGATGGGCAGCCGTGAGACCCGCACGGCGGCGCGGCGCTCGATGTGCAGGCGGTGCCCTCCGGGCGGCGGGGGGACCCGGTCGCCGGAGTGCGCTGCGCTGGACATGCCGACACTGTAACGAGCCGGGTCCCGATGGTCCGCCCGTGGGGCCGCGGGTCTGGCACGCTGGTGTGCCGTGTCAGATGCCAGGTCGCCCTCCACCCCTTCGCCCGAGCTGCTCGCGCTGCAGCGCCGGGCGGCCGACGTGCTGACCTCGCTCGCCCCCGACGCGCTCGAGCTCGGCGCCGCGTTCGAGTCCGCCGGGCACGAGCTCGCCCTGGTCGGCGGGCCGGTGCGGGACGCCTTCCTGGGCCGGGCCTCCACGGACCTGGACTTCGCGACGTCCGCCACCCCGGACGAGACCGAGCGGCTGCTGGCCCAGTGGGGTGACGCGCACTGGGACATCGGCAAGGAGTTCGGCACGATCGGGGCCCGCCGGTTCGCCCGGGGCGGCTCCGCGGGGCACGACGCCCGCCCCGACGTCGTCGTCGAGGTGACCACGTACCGCTCGGACGAGTACGACCCGGGCTCACGCAAGCCGGTGGTCGCGTTCGGCGACACACTCGAGGGCGACCTGTCCCGCCGGGACTTCACGATCAACGCGCTCGCGGTCCGGTTGCCAGGGCTGACCTTCGTCGACCCGTTCGACGGACTGGCCGACCTCGCCGCCGGCGTCCTGCGCACCCCGGTGGGCGCCGAGCAGTCCTTCGACGACGACCCCCTGCGGATGATGCGGGCCGCGCGGTTCGCCGCCCAGCTCGGTGTCCGGCTGCACCCCGAGGTCGGCTCGGCGATCCGGGAGATGGCCGAGCGGATCGAGATCGTGTCCGCCGAGCGGGTCCGCGACGAGCTGACCAAGCTGCTGCTCGCGCCCGACCCGCGCCCCGGGCTCGAGGTGCTGGTGGACACCGGCCTGGCCGACCACGTGCTGCCCGAGCTCCCGGCCCTGCGCCTGGAGATCGACGAGCACCACCGCCACAAGGACGTCTACCAGCACTCGCTGACCGTGCTGGCCCAGGCGATCGAGCTGGAGACCGGACCCGACGGGCAGGTGCCCGGGCCGGACCTGGTGCTGCGGCTCGCCGCACTGCTGCACGACATCGGCAAGCCGGCCACGCGCCGGTTCGAGCCCGGCGGCGGCGTGAGCTTCCACCACCACGAGGTGGTCGGGGCCAAGCTCGTGGCCAAGCGGCTGCGAGCCCTGCGGTTCGACAAGGAGACGGTGCAGGCGGTGGCCCGGCTCACCGAGCTGCACCTGCGGTTCCACGGGTACGGCGAGCAGGCCTGGACCGACTCGGCCGTGCGGCGCTACGTGACCGACGCGGGGCCGCTCCTGGAGCGGCTGCACCGGCTCACCCGGTCGGACTGCACGACGCGCAACCGGCGCAAGGCCGAGCGCCTCTCGTTCGCCTACGACGACCTGGAGATGCGGATCGGCGAGCTGCGCGAGAAGGAGGAGCTCGCCTCGATCCGCCCGGACCTGGACGGCCAGCAGATCATGGCCGTCCTGGGGATCGGCCCGGGGCCCGCGGTCGGGGAGGCGTACCGCTTCCTGCTCGAGATGCGGATGGAGCAGGGACCGCAGGATCAGGCCGACGCCGAGCGCGCGCTGCGCGAGTGGTGGGCTACCCGAGGCGCCTGACCACCAGCAGGCACACGTCGTCGTCGTGCTCGGCACCCAGCAGGGCGTCGATGAGATGGTCACGGATCTCGGCCGCCGTCGCCCGGGCCGGGGCGTCGGCGAGCGTCGTGCGCAGGGCGAGCAACCCGTCGCGCAGCGAGCGCTCGCGGCTGTCCACCAGGCCGTCGGAGAAGGCGACCAGCACGCCGCCGATCGGCAGCTCCGCGGTGGCCTGCGGGGTGTCGCCGGTCAGGCTCGCCACCCCCACCGGGGTGCGCAGGCCACCGTCGAGCTCCCGCACGGAGCCGTCCGGGAGGCGCAGGACGGGCGGCGGGTGCCCGGCCCGGGTGTACTCGAGCTGCCCGCCGCGCAGCCGCAGGTAGACGCAGGTCGCGACGTCCGCCATGCCCAGGCCGCGCACCAGCTCGTCGAGCCGCTCGACCACCCGGCCCGTGGGTTCCCCGCTCCAGGCGTAGGAGCGCAGCACCGAGCGCAGCTGACCCATCGATGCGGCCGCACGCATGTCGTGGCCGACCACGTCGCCCACCGCCAGGCCGGTGGCGCCGTCGGGCAGCTCGAGCACGTCGAACCAGTCGCCACCGACCTCGGCCGGGTGCTGCGCGGGTAGGTAGGTCGCCGCGATGTCGAGTCCCTCGACCTCGGGCACGGCGGGCAGCAGGCGCCGTTGCAGGGTCAGCGCGGCCGCGCGCTCGCGCTCGTACAGCCGGACGTTCTCCAGGCCGAGCCCGACGCGGTGCGACAGGTGCCCGGCCGTCACGACGTGCTCGGGGTCGAACTCCTGCCCGGGTCGCCGGACCAGCACGACCACGCCGAGCGAGCGCTCCCTGGCCAGCAGCGGCACCACCAGCGCCTTCCCGAGGCCGAGCCGCTCGAGCAGCTCGAGCTGCTCGGTGGTGGTCCGGTCCGGCAGCTCCTCGAGGTCGATCGGGTAGGGACGGGGCACCGGGTCGGCGTCCTGGCGCAAGGCTGCCCTGACCATCGGCGCGCGGGACACCCAGGTGGGCTCGAGCCGTGCCAGGCGCTCGGCGACCGGGGCCAGCGCCGGGTCCGCGACGGCCACGTGCAACCGCTCGACCCGGCCGCGTTCGTTGAACATCGCGACCAGCCCCCAGTCGGCCATCGCCGAGACGAGCGTCTCCGCCAGGCCGGACACCGCTGCGGTGTAGTCGAGGCTGCGCGCCAGGCCCTCGGAGACCCGCCCGAGCATGACCAGTCGCGCGCGGTCCGCCGCGACCACCCGCAGGGCCTCCTCGCGAGCCTGCTCGGTGGCCACCCGCTCGGTGACGTCGGCCTGGATGCCGACGAAGTGGGTGATCTGGCCCTCGCCGTCGACCACCGGGCTGATGACCACCTGGTTCCAGAAGGGCGTGCCGTCCTTGCGGTAGTTCAGCAGCGTCTCGGCGACCGTCCGGCCCTCGTGCACCGCCGCGCTGATCCGGGCGGCGGCGGCGGGGTCGGTCGCCGGCCCTTGGAGGAACCGGCAGTTGCGGCCCAGGACGTCCTGTGCGCGGTACCCGGTGACGTCCTCGAACGCGGGGTTGACCCAGATCAGCGGGTTGTCCGGCAGGCGCGGGTCGGAGATCGTGAACGACAGCCCGCTCGCCGTGGCCGCCCGGGCGAGCAGACCGGTGTCGCCCAGGTCGGTCGTGGCGTCGACCTCGGGCCCGTCCGTCGGTCCGCTCGGGGGCACGGGCCGCACTCTAGGCCGCGGCCGTGCCGGGTGTCAGCCGCCTGGCGAACCCCGATCTCACCGCCAGTCCCGTCGCGGCGTAGAGCACCGCGAGCGCGGCGAAGGTGGGCCGTGAGTACCCGGTGTCCGGGAGCGCCGCCGCCCCCAGTGCCGCCGCGCCCACGAAGGCGGCGTTGTAGAGCACGTCGTAGGTGGCGAACGCCCGGCCGCGGAAGTCGTCGTCGGTGTCCCGCTGCACGATCGTGTCCACGGCGATCTTGCCCGCCTGGGCAGCCATCCCGAGCACCCCGGCCGCGACGCACACGCTCCACAGCGCCGGGGTGGTCGCCAGCACCAGCTGGCCGGCCATCCCGGCTCCGAGCGTGACCACGATCCAGCCCTGCGGCGAGATCCACTGGGTGGCCACCGGTGTGACCAGCACCCCCACCGCGAAGCCGACGGCGGTGGCCCCGGCCACGACCCCGAAGGTGGCCAGGCCCGCGGCCGCGTCGGACGGGTCGGAGAGCAGGTTGCGCGCCATGAGGATGCCGACCAGCGTCATGACCCCGTACGCGAACCGGTGCACCACGATGACGCCGAGCGCGTAGGCGGGGGTGCGCCGCTCGATGAGGTGCCGCGCCCCGTCGACCAGCCCGCGCCCGATCGAGCGGACCTCCCGCCACAGCTGCCCGCCGCGCACCAGGTGCGTGGGGCCCAGCTGGTCGGGTCCCAGGCGCAGGGCGAGCGCGGAGGCCACCCCGAACACCAGCGCGGCCGCCGTCAGCACGACGGCGTCGTGCGCGGGCCCGTCGGGTGCGACGACGCTGCCGACGAAGCCCAGCCCCGCGCCGACCACGGCAGCCACCGCGCCCAGGTTGGGGCTGATGGTGTTGGCGATGATCAGCTGCTCGCGTGGCACCACCCGCGGCAGGCCGGCGGACAGCGCGGCGAGCAGGAACCGGTTGACCGACAGCGTCGTCAACGCCACCACGTAGACCGCCGGGCCCACGCCCACGGTGACCATCAGCACGGCCAGCACCCCGGTGAGCACCACCCGCACCGCGTTGCCGACCAGCAGCACCTGCCGTCTGCGCCACCGGTCCAGCAGCACCCCGGCCCACGGGCCGACCACCGTGAACGGCAGCAGCAGCACGGCGAACGCCGCGGCGACGTCGGACGCGGTGGCCATCCGCTCGGGGGCGAAGAAGAACAAGGTGGCCAGGCCGGCCTGGAACATCCCGTCCCCGGTCTGGGACACCAGGCGCACGGTGAGCAGACGCCGGAACCCGGTATGCACCGCGACGACCCTCAGGTCGGACAGGACGCTCACGTCGGCCTCACCCGCGGCAGGCTAGCCGAGCCGGGCCGCCCGTCCGACCGAACACCTGACGCGGCGCCCCACCGCAGGTCAGGATGGAGGCGTGGCCACCGTCCCGGGGACGGCGGAGCCCTGGGCGCTCTCCGCCGACGAGGTGGCCCGGCTGTGCGGCACGGGGCCGCGCGGGCTGACCGCGGCCGACGCCGCCGCCCGGCTGACCCGCGACGGGCCCAACGAGCTCGAGCCGCAGGTCCCGACGCCGGCGTGGCGACGGTTCCTGGGCGAGCTCGCCGACCCGCTGGTGATCCTGCTGCTGGTCGCCGTCGGGGTGTCGCTCGTGGTCTGGGTCGCGGAGGGTGCGGCCGGCGTGCCGGTCGACGCGGTGGTGATCGCCGCGATCGTGGTGGCCAACGCGGTGCTGGGCCTGGTCCAGGAGCGCCGCGCCGAGGGCGCCGTCGCGGCGCTGGCCCGGATGAGCGCCGCGTCGGCGACCGTGGTGCGCGACGGCGAGCAGAGGCAGGTCCCGGCGCGCGAGGTCGTGGTCGGCGACGTGCTGCTGCTGGCCGAGGGCGACACGGTGGCGGCCGACGCGCGGCTGACCGCCTGTGCCGCGCTCGCGGTGGGCGAGGCCTCGCTCACCGGCGAGTCCACGTCGGTGGACAAGGACCCGGCCGCCGTCCCCGGGGACACCGTGCTCGCCGACCGCACCTCGATGCTCCTGGCGAGCACCGAGGTGGTGCGCGGTACCGGGCGCGCCGTGGTGGTGGCCACCGGCGCCGACACCGAGACCGGACGGATCGCCGAGCTGCTCGAGAGCACCCCGGCCGACCCGACCCCGCTGCAGCGCGAGATGTCCAGGGTGGGCCGCAACCTGGGGGTCGCGGTCGCGGTGATCGCCGTGGTGGTCGTGGTGACCGTCGCGCTCACCTCGCCGCTGCGCACCGCGTCCGACGCGGTGGCGGTGCTGCTGCTGGGCGTCTCGCTCGCGGTCGCCGCGGTGCCCGAGGGGCTGCCGGCCGTGCTGTCGGTGGTGCTCGCGCTCGGCGTGCAGCGGATGGCGCGGCGCAACGCCGTCGTGACCCGGCTGTCGTCGGTGGAGACGCTCGGCTCGGCGTCGGTGATCTGCACCGACAAGACCGGGACCCTGACGTCGGCGACCATGACCGTGCGGCGGCTGGTGACCGCGTCCGGCGTGGTGGACCTCGACGGGGACGGCTACGCACCGCTCGGCGCGATCACCTCCGGCGGTGCGCCGCTGGACCCGGCGGACGACCTGGCCCGGGAGGTCGCCCTGACCCTCGACGGCGGGGCGCTCGCGTCCGACGCGACCGTGCGCGAGGAGGACGGCCGCTGGGTGGCGGTGGGCGATCCCACCGAGGCGGCGCTGGTCGCCGCGGCCGGCAAGCTCGCCCCCGCCGGCGGCCCACCTGACGCCGGTGATGCCACCGGCGTCGCACCGCCGGAACGCCGCCGGGTGGGCGCCGCGCCGTTCAGCTCCGAGCGCAAGCGGATGAGCGTCCTGGTCGCGGAAGGGACGGCCATGGGCACCGGCACACGCACCCTGGTGGTCAAGGGGGCACCGGACGTCCTGCTCGAGCGGTGCACCACGGTCGCGGTCGGCGCCGGGCGGGTGCCGCTGGACGATGCGACGCGCGAGCGGTTCCGCACGGAGCTGGCGGGGATGACCGGCGGGGCGCTGCGCACGCTGGCCGTCGCCGTGCGCCCGGACCCGCCCGTGGCCGTGCCGGACGACGACCGCCCGCAGGACGGCCGCGACGTCGACCCGGACGCGGTCGCCGCTCTCGAGCACGACCTCACGCTGGCCGGCGTCGTCGGCATGATGGACCCGCCCCGGCCGCAGGCCGCGCCGGCCGTCGCCGAGGCCCACCGCGCCGGCGTCGGCGTCGTGATGATCACCGGCGACCACCCGGACACCGCACGGCGGATCGCCGACGACGTGGGGATCGGCGGCACCGGCGTGCTGCCGGGCAGGGACCTGGACCGCCTGGACGACGACGCGTTGCGCGAGGCGCTCGACCGTTCCCGGGTGGTGGCCCGGGTCAGCCCGGAGCACAAGCTCCGGATCGTCGAGGCGCTCCAGGCGCGCGGCGACGTGGTCGCGATGACCGGCGACGGGGTCAACGACGCCCCCGCCCTGCGCGCGGCGGACATCGGCGTCGCGATGGGCGTGACCGGCACCGAGGTGTCGCGCCGGGCCGCGGACATGGTGCTCGCCGACGACGACATGGCCACGATCGTCGCGGCGGTCCGCGAGGGCCGGGTGATCGTCACCAACATCCGCGCGTTCCTGCGGTACCTGCTCTCCTCGAACATGGGCGAGGTCCTGACCGTCCTGCTCGGGGTGCTCGCGGCGGGGGCGCTGGGCCTGGCGGGGCACGGTGAGCACGTGGTCGCACCCCTGCTGGCCACCCAGATCCTGTGGGTCAACCTGCTCACCGACACCGCCCCCGCGCTCGCGCTGGGCGTGGACCGGCCGGTGGAGGACCTCATGGCCCGACCGCCGCGCCGGCCGGACCAGCGGGTGATCGACGCTGCGATGTGGCGCGGCGTGCTGCTGGTCGGGGTGGTGACTGCCGCGGTCACGCTCGCGGCCCTCGACCTGTACCTGCCGGGCGGGATGCTGGGCGGCCCGAGCGGTGCGGGGTCGGGTGCGGGCGACCTCACGACGGCGCGGACCGCCGCGTTCACCGTGCTGGTGATCGCGCAGCTGTTCAACGCCCTCGCGGCCCGTTCGGAGTCGGTCAGTGCCCTGCGCGGCCTGGGGCAGAACCTGTGGCTGTGGGGCGCGATCGCGCTGTCCGCGCTGCTCCAGGTCGCCGTGGTGCACGTACCGGTGCTCCAGCGCGCGTTCGGCACCGCGGCGCTGGACGCCGGGCAGTGGGCGGTGTGCCTCGGGCTGGCGAGCCTGGTGCTGGTGGCCACCGAGGTGCGCAAGGGCCTCGCCAGACCGGTGCGCCGCGGGGCATGATCGAACGACGGGCAGTGTCCGGCCCTCGACCGCTGGAGTGACGCCATGAGCGAGACCCACGCACCTGCCGATCCCCGACTGCCGTCGATCGCGGACCCGCACCTGACCGGCGCGGCCGAGGTCGCCGCCGCGATGGGCGTCGACCCGGAGCAGGGGCTGACCGGCGAGGAGGCCCAGGCCCGGCTCGCCGAGTACGGCCCGAACACGATCTCCGCCGAGCCGCCGCCGTCGGTCTGGTCGGTGGTGCTCGGGCAGCTCCGCGACCCGATGCAGCTCATGCTGCTCGCGGTGGCCGTCGTCAGCTTCCTCATCGCGCAGACCTCGACCGGGGTGCTGGTCGCGCTGCTCGTGGTGCTCAACGTGGTGCTCGGCACGCGCCAGGAGCTGGCCGCCCGGGCGAGCGTCGACGCGCTGGCCACGATGCAGGTGCCGCAGACGCGCGTACGGCGCGACGGCGGCCTGCTCCAGCTGGCCGCGGTCGACGTGGTGCCCGGCGACGTGGTGATGGTCGAGGCCGGGGACCTGGTGCCCGCCGACGGCCGCCTGGTCCGATCGGCCACGCTCGAGGTGCAGGAGGCGGCGCTCACCGGCGAGAGCGCCCCGGTGGCCAAGGACCCCGGCACGCTGGCCGGCGAGGTCACGCTGGGCGACCGCACCAACATGCTCTTCCAGAACACCTCGGTGACCCGCGGCACGGCCACGATGGTCGTCACGGGCACCGGGATGAGCACCCAGATGGGCCAGATCGCCACGATGCTGTCCTCGGTGTCGCGGACCCGCTCGCCGCTCCAGCGCGAGCTCGACTCGCTGACCAGGCTGCTCGGCACGATCGCCTGGGGCGCGGTCGCGGTGATCGTGGTGATGGGCCTGCTGCGCGGCATGAACGGCGCGGACGTGCTGCTGCTCGGCGTCGCGATGGCGATCTCCGCGATCCCCACCGGCCTGCCGACGTTCGTCACCGGCATGCTCTCGTTCGGGGCGCGCGAGCTGGCCGACGCCAAGGCCGTCGTGAAGAACCTCACGGACGTGGAGACCCTGGGCGCGACCAGCGCGATCAACACCGACAAGACCGGCACCCTGACCCTCAACGAGATGATGGTCTCGACGCTCTACGCGGCCGACCACTGGTACACGGTCGACGGCGAGGGCTACAAGATGACCGGCACGATCCGGTCCGTCGCCGGGGTCGGGGTGCCCGACTTCACCCAGCTCGCGCTCGGCCTGGTGCTGGCCAGCGACGCGACGGTGGGCCACGACCTGTCGGTGGTCGGCGACCCGACCGAGGCGGCGCTCGTCGTGCTCGCCGGGAAGCTGGGTGTGGACGCCGAGGAGACCCGGCGGGCCTACCCGCGACTGGCCGAGGTGCCGTTCGACTCGGACTACAAGTTCATGGCGACCTTCCACGAGGTCGAGGTGGACGGGGTGGAGCGCACGATCGAGCTGGTCAAGGGCGCCCCGGACGTCGTGCTCGGGCGCTGCGGGTCCACGGGTCTGGTGCGCGAGCCGACCCGGATGCGGGCCGAGGCCCGCACCGCGGTCGAGGCCGCCAACGCGCGGATGGGCGAGAAGGGCCTGCGGGTGCTGGCCTTCGCCGCCCGGCTGCTCGACGACGCCGACGTCGCGACCATGGCCACCGACCCGATGGCGCTCACGCAGGACCTGACGTTCGTCGCGATGGTCGGGATCATCGACCCGTTGCGCCCCGAGGCCAAGGCGGCGGTCCGGACCGCGCTGGGCGCCGGGATCGACGTCCGGATGATCACCGGCGACCACGCGGTCACCGCCAGGGCGATCGGCGAGGAGCTGGGTCTTGGCCCGGGCGCGATCTCCGGCGCCGAGCTCCAGGCGATGTCCGACGCGCGTCTCGAGCAGCGGCTGCCGGACCTGCACGTGTTCGGCCGGGTCACCCCGGAGGACAAGCTCCGCCTGGCGCAGGTGATGCAGCACAGCGGGCTGGTCGTCGCGATGACCGGCGACGCGGTGAACGACGCGGCGGCGCTCAAGCAGGCCGACATCGGCGTCGCGATGGGCAGCGGCAGCGAGGTGTCCAAGCAGGCCGCCCGGATGATCCTCACCGACGACAACTTCGGCACCCTGGTGCACGCCGTCGAGCTCGGAAGATCCATCTACGACAAGATCGTGTCCTACATCCGCTACCAGATGAGCCAGCTGCTCTCACTGGTCCTGATCTTCCTGACGGCGAGCATCTTCGAGATCAACTCCGGGGTCGCGATGACGCCGATCCAGGTGCTGTTCCTCAACTTCTTCGTCTCGATCTTCCCGGTCATCGCGATCATCACAGCCAAGGTCGACCCGGGGATCATGGACCGCCCGCCGCGCGACCCGTCCGTCCCGCTGGCCAACGGACGGGCGGTGCGGCAGTGGGTGCTCTACGGGGCGACGCTGTTCCTGGCCGGCCTGGTGCCGCTGGTCTTCGGGCCGGACGACCCCAGCCCGAAGGTCGCGAGCGCGTCGATGACCATGACGTTCGTGGTGTTCGGCCTCGGCACGGTGCTCAGCGGTCTGGTGATGCGGCGTGACCCGGGCAGCGGGCTCACGCCGCCGATCCTGCCGGCGCTGAAGATCCTCGCCATCCCCGCGCTGCTCGTGGTGCTGTCCACCGAGCTGGGGTTCCTGCAGCGGTGGCTGACCACCCAGTCGCTCAGCGGCGGGCAGTGGCTCGCGTCGCTGGGCCTGGCGCTCGCGGTCGGGTTGGTGGTCGAGGTCGACAAGTGTGTTCGCCGCCGGCGCACGCCGGGGCGCCCCGGGGCGGACGTCGAGCACGCGGTGGCGCCGTCCCGGGCGGCCTCGCACTGAGGAGCCCGCGGCCGTGGTCGGCTGACGAGCCCGCGGCCGCGGTGGGGGCTGCCGGTCAGGCGGCGGGGGACTGCGCCTCGTCGAACAGGGTCCGCAGCGCGGCGATCACGTCGATCCGGTCCACGCCCCGCACTGACGCGACCAGCTGGATGCACGCGTGCGACAGGGTCATCGCGCCGAACGCGACTGACATGGCCGGGTCCTCGTTGCCGCCGACCAGGTCCTTGAGCTGGTCGAGGGCGACCGGGACAGCGCGGACCGAGGACGCGTGGTCGTCGGGGTCGAGCGCCACGAGGGCGTCGAGCAGGACGTTGGCGACGGCTCGCTGCTCGGTCATGCTTCGACGATAGGGGCGATCCGGACATCCCGGACCTGACGCCCCGGCGGTTCACCCGCACGTGGGACCGGGCGCAGCGCCGCTCGGGTGACCACTCGGCGGCGCGACCCAACCCCGCGGGCCTCCCGATCGTTCTTGGTGTGGGACGGCGGAAAGGGGGGACCGTGGCCGGGTGGCAGCCCATGCTCGAGAGCGTCGTGCGTGAGCGCTACCCGCGGCTGGTCGCCTACGCGTCGTTCCTGACCGCGTCCCGAGCCGAGGCCGAGGACCTCGTCCAGGACGCGATCGTCGCGACCTTCGCCGGGCGGGCGCGGTTCGCGTCCCTCGCCGAGGCCGAGTCGTACCTGCGGCGCTCGGTCGCGAGCCGGTGGGTGGACCGGTCGCGGCGTCGGCGGATCGAACGGAGCGCCCTGGCCAGGGTGGCGGCGCGCGAGCCGGGCGTGGTGCCACCTGCCGAGCCCGCCGGGATCGCCCCGGACCTGCAGCAGGCCTTGGCCGCGCTCGCACCCAAGGTCCGGGCCTGCGTGGTGCTGCGGCACCTCGACGACCAGTCGGTGCGGGACACCGCGAGCGCGCTGGGCCTGAGCGAGGGCGCCGTCAAGCGCTACACGTCCGACGGCGTGCGCGCGCTCGCGGCGTCCCTCGGCGTGGACGCCGCGACCGAGACCGTGCTCCTGGACGGAGGAGGTGACCGGGATGCCTGACCTCGAGGACCTGCTGTCCGACGCCTGGCGGGACCGCACCGAGGCGGTGGCCGGTGACCCGGGGCTCGACCCTGGGAACCTGGCGTTCCGCGTGCGCCGCCGCCGGACCCGCCGTCACGTGCTCCAGGCGACGGTGAGCCTGCCGGTGGTCGCTGCGCTCGCGCTCGGCGCGTGGACGCTGGCCGGCCGCACGGCGGAGGTGCCGCCCGTGACGCAGACCCCGGCGCCGAGCCCGACGTGGACCGTCTCGCAGGAGCCCACCGCGGGCCTCGTGCCCGCGCCGGCGGTCCCCGGCCTTCCGGACCGCTTCCTGATGCCGGACGGCCTGCTCGCCCGCACCGGGCCGGGCTGGGTGCTCGCGACCTACGCCGCCCCGGACCCGAGCGGCGGCGACTCCGCGATCGACGCGGTGTTGTTGGTCTCGCCGGGCGGCGTGGTCTACCAGGTCGCGCTGCTGGACGGCGCCCCGGCGGACGGCGGCGCGCCGCAGCAGGTCGAGATCGTGGACTGGCAGCCGGGGAGCAGCACGGCGATCGTCATGCAGAGGTCGTACGCGCCGGGTCTCGACGGCCTCGGGACGTACGCCCGCCTCGACCTGACCAGCGGGACCGTCAGCCCGGTCGAGAAGGAGCTCGGCTCCGTGCCTGGCTACGGGGGCCGAGTGGGCGGCGCAGAGGCGTGGACCGACGGGACGGACAACTCCAGGCTCCAGTTCGTCGCCGACGGGCAGGTCGTGCGGACGGACCTGTACCTCGCCACTGTCCGGGCAAGCCCGGACGGTTCGACGTTCTGGGCCTTCGGCGAGGACGCCTCGGGCGACCGCCGGTTGGAGGTGCTGGACGCCGCGACGCGCGAGGTGCTGGAGACCGGCGACGCCTTCGTCGCTGCGGGGTGCTGGCCGGTGCAGTGGTGGACTGCGTGCAGCATCCTGGCCGAGTGCAGTGACGGACCGCCGTCGGACGGTGAGCCGATCCTGCAGACGCACCCACGTCTGGAGGTCTTCGGTCTGGACGAGATCGCGGCCGGATCCGGCACGCTCCTCCGCACGCTCCGCGTCGGGGATCCGGTGGTCGCGGACACGGCGAGGGTCGCGGACCGGACGGTCGTGATCGCGGCCCAGACGCTGACCGACAGGACGACGGGTCGCCTCGACTGGTGCGGCCAGCAGGTGCACCTGCTCACGAACGGCGCCTTCACGCCGCTGCCGCTGCGGGCGGCCGACAGGTTCCACGTGGCCGGTGCGGACGGCCGCGTGCTGGTCGAGCCGATCACCCACTGCGAGGGCATGAACGCCGGCGCGGGTCCCTTGCTGGCGATCGACCCGGCGACCGGCGCCACCACGACCTTGCTGGACGTGCCCCCCGGGGTGGAGGACCCGCGGGCGTTCGGCACGGACCGGCGCGGCCTGACGGGCTGGTCGGCGGGCCCGTGACGGTGGTGGGGCGCGCAGGGGGCGCCCCACCACCGGGGCCGCCACCCAACCTCGCAGGGATGCTGCCTCGTAGTCCTCGGTAGAGGATGGCGACCGGGGGGTGTGTCGTGGCGCGGTGGCAACCGGTGCTCGAGCAGCTGGTGGTCGAGCGCTACCCGCGGCTGGTGTCGCGTGCCCGCCTGGTGACCGGGTCCGTGGCGGAGGCCGAGGACCTGGTGCAGGACGCGCTGGTCGCCACGTTCTCGGGCCGTGCGCGGCTGCGGTCGGTCGAGCAGGCCGAGGCGTACGTCCGCCGGGCGATCGTCACGCACTCGATCGACGCCGGCCGCCGGCGGGCGGCGGAGGGCAGGGCGATGACCCGGGTGGCGGCCAGGCCGGAACCCACCGCCGAGGTCCCGGGCCTGACCGCGGAGGTCGAGGCGGCGCTCGCGGGGCTCCCGGAACGTGAACGGGCCTGCGTCGTGCTGCGTCACCTGGAGGACCGGTCGGTGCGGGAGACCGCGCGGCTGCTGCGGCTCAGCGAGGGCGCCGTCAAGCGCTACACGTCCGACGGGGTGGCCGCCCTGACCGCCGCGCTCGGCGTGGCACCACCGACATCCGAACGGACCGACGTGCTCGAAGGGAGGCGGACCGATGCGTGAGCTGGACGACGTGCTGGCCGAGGCGGCGCAGGGTCGTGAGCAGTCGCTCGACGCGCTCCGGCCTGCCCCGGGACGCCTGGCGGCGACCGTCGCGGGCGTGCGCCGGCGCCGGACCCGCCGCCACCTGATCGAGGCGGCCGTGACCGTGCCGCTGGTCGCCGCCCTCGCGCTCGGCGGCTGGGTGCTGGGCGGGTCGAGGCTCGGCACGCTCCCGCCGGTCGACGGCCCGATCGCCACGGCGGACCTCGTGGCAGCGCCGGCCATCCCCGGTCTGCCGGACCGGTTCCTGATGCCGGACGGGCTGCTGGACCGCACAGGGCCGGGGTGGGTGCTGGTGACGTATGCCGCCCCCGACCCGGACCAGCCCGACCAGAACCTGGACGCCGTGCTCCTGGTCTCCCCGGACGACGTGGTGTTCCAGGTGGCGCTGCTCCACCACGCCGACCTGGCCAGCCCGACCCGCCCGGCCGGGTACTCCGCGGAGATGACGATCGACGCCTGGCACCCCGGCAGCCCGAGCGCCCAGGTCACCGTGCTGACCTACCAGGCGGGTGACCCGGGGAACGACTCCCGGCAGGCGCGCACGCTGGACCTGAACACGGGCGAGCTCGGGGACGCGGCGAGCGACACGAGCGGGCCGGCGCCGGACGGCGCGCTCTGGCTCGGCTACGCGGGCGACACCCCGATGTGGGGCAGCAGCGACTCGACGCTGGTCCTGGACACCGCGGAGGGCCCGGTGGACACCGGGGTTCCCGCCTCCCCACAGGGGCTCGCGGTCAGCCCGGACGACAGGGACGTCCTCGCGTCGAACCGGGTCGTCGAGGTGGCCACGGGTGCGGTTCTCGGGTCACTGCCCCCGCGCGACGGGCCGAACGGGTACTGCGCGACCCTCGGGTGGTGGGACGCCCGGAGCGTGCTGCTGGAGTGCGGCGACCAGGACTGGGTGACCGGGGCCCTCGTGACCGGGGCCGGCGCCGCGAACGACCTGCGGCTGGTCGCCGTCCCCATCGACGGTCTCGACGGTGCGGGCACCGTGCTGGGCGGCCTCGGGTCGGCCCTGCTCAATCCGTACGGCGCCGTGCGGCTCGAGGACGGCGCGCTCGCGGTCTCCGGAGCGGCGAAGGACGCCTCCGGCCAGTACGTCCAGGGCGCCTTCCTGGTGCACGCCGACGGGTCGATGACACCGCTCGCGCCGGTCGACGCGCGATCGGACCTGACGGGCGTCACGGTGCGCGCGGCCGGCAGCCGGTTCGTCGTGGCCCGGTCGAGCTACTCCCCGGCGACCGGGATCGAGTCCGCCGAGCTCACGGCGTACGACGCGTCCGGCGGCTCCCCGCGCGTGCTGCTCGCCCTGCCGCAGCCGGACGGCGCGTCGGCGGACCAGGCCCGTTCCGCCGGCGTGACCTCCTGGATCTTGGCGCCCTGACCGCGGCCGCGCGCCGGCGGGTGGTGCGCGCCGCACCCCAACCGATCCGACCCCCTCCTACGTTGAGGGGGCAGGTCGGTCGAGGGGAGTGGACGTGGGGGGCTGGCAGCCGCAGCTCGAGGAGCTGACGCAGCAGCGGTACGGGCGCCTGGTGGCGCTCGCGCTGATGGTCGCGCCCTCGCGCTCCGAGGCCGAGGACATGGTGCAGGACGCGCTGGTCGCGGCGTTCTCCGGTCGGGCGAGGTTCGGGTCCGTCGACGAGGCGGAGGCATACGTGCGCCGCGCCGTGGTGTCCCGCTCGATGGACGCCCACCGGCGTCGTGGGGCCGAGCGCCGGGCGCTGACCCGCTTCGCGGCCCGGCCCGGGCCCGTCGCCGACGACCCCGAGGTCATGGACCCGCGGGTGCTCGCCGCGCTCCGGGCGTTGGCGCCGCGGGAGCGCGCATGCGTGGTGCTGCGGCACGTGGAGGACCTGTCGGTCCGCGAGACGGCGGCGCTGCTGCACCTGAGTGAAGGAGCGGTCAAGCGCTACGTCCACGACGCCGTCGTGAGGCTGGACGAGGAGCTCGGCACCGAGCCCCCGCAGGAGAAGGACGTGGTCCGGATGGGAGGGCGGCACGATGCCTGAGCTCGACGACCTGCTGGTCGCGACCCTCGACGACGGAGGTCGCGCGTTGGCCGGGACTCGCCTGGACGACGACGCCTCTGCGGTGCTGCGCGGCCGGATCTCCGCGCGGCGAGCGCGTCGGCGCGTGATCCAGTCCGTGGTCGCGGTTCCGGCCGCGGCCGCGCTGGTCGTCGGTGGGGTGGTGGCCTGGCAGCACCTGGGCCCCGACCCGCGGACCCCGGTGGCCACACAGCCCGGGCCGACCCAGCCGTCGCCTCAGGAGTCGGCCCCGCCGGTGGGGGAGGCGACCCCGCTGCCGGACGAGCCCGGGCTGCCCAGCCGCCTCGCGCTGCCGAGCGGCCTCCTCGAGCGCACCACCCCCGGGTGGGTGCTGGCGGTCTACCTGCCGCGGACGGCCGAGCAGCTCCCCACGCAGGGCGTGATCGTGCTCGCGGCGCCCGACGGCACCACGTACGAGGTCACGCGCCTGCCGCTGGAGTCCGCTCAGACGGACACCTCGCTGGAGCTGGTCGACTGGCGCGCCGGTTCGACGACCGCCGAGCTCGCCCGGCACGACGTGGCCGTCGACACCGGTGAGGAGACGACCACCCTCTACGACGTGGACCTGCTCAGCGGTGCTATCACCCCGGTGACGGCCGACGCCGGGCTCCAGGTGCTCTCGGTGAGCGACGCCCTCACGGTCCGCTACGACGCGGGCTCGGACCAGCTGGTGCTCGACACCGCCCAGGGGCGTGCCACCTACGGTCCCGCCGGGCTGGGTGCGGTGGACCCGAGCCCCGACGGCGCCCATCTGCTGGTGAACCTGACGGTGGTCGACACCCGGACCGGACGCGCCGTGGAGTCGATCGAGGGTCAGCGCGCGGACGGGTGGTGCGAGCCCCTGACCTGGTGGACCGCCGACTCGGTGCTCGCGACCTGCACCGACTCCGACCCCGGGCAATGGTCCGGGCCCTACCTGGGGCTGCACCCGAGACTCGTCGTGCTGGCCCTCGGAGCCGATCGCGCGGAGCACGGGACGCAGATCCGGACCCTCGCGGTCGGTGACCCGGTGCTCTTCGCCTGGTATCCCGCGTGGGTCGACGACGGTGAGGTCGTGCTCCAGGGCACCACCCTGGCCGCGGACACGTCGACGCTCGGCGATCTCTGTTCCGACGGTGTGTACCTGGTCTCCGCGGCCGGCATCACGCCGGTTCCCACGGTTCAGCCTGAGGGGGGCTCGAGCGCCTTCCTGTCGCGCGTCTCGCAGGGCGCCGTGTACACGCAGGCTGTGGGCGGATGCGTCTACGACGCGCCCCCCGGCGTCCTGCGCTCCTACGACCCGGCGACCGGCGCCGTGACCGTGGTGCTGGGCGACCTGGCCGGCGGCTACGACTGGCGCGACACCCGATCGAGCTGGGTTCTGGGGCGCTGACCGGGCCCGCTCCGGTACGACGCCGCGATCCGCGGAGAACGCACGGGCTCGCTCCGGGACGGATCGTGGAACATCTGGCACGCGTCGTGCGCACGATGTTCCACGATCGCGTGTCCGACTCGTGCTGCTGCGCCCGCGGTGGGCGGTTGTCCACAGGTGGGGCGGGCGGGCCCGCGGTGGGCCGGGGATCGCGCACGATGTCGGGGTGCCCGTGGACGCCGACCGGCTCGAGCGGCTCGTGGCGCAGCAGGACGGGGTGGTGAGCCGGGCTCAGGTGCTGGCGCTCGGCGGCTCGCCGGGGCTGGTCACGCGAGCGGTCGACTCCGGGCGGTGGCGCCGGCTCTTCGCCGGCGTGGTCGTGACGCACTCGGGTCCGGTGCCGTGGAACGCCAGGGCGCAGGCGGCGGCGCTGTACGCCGGACGAGGTGCGGCTCTCAGCCATGCGGCGGCCGGCTACCTGCACGGCTTCGTCGGGAAGGCTCCCCGGACGATCGATGTCAGCGTCCCGGCGGACCGGCGCGTGCAGGACCAGCCGGGTCTGCGCGTGCACCGGAGACGGTCGGTGCCGGTGCTGCCCTGGTCACCACCTCTGGTGACGGCACCGGCGACGGTGCTGGACCTCGTCGAGCTCGCGTCCACCGAGGACGACGTCGTCTCGCTCGTCGCGGCGGCCGTGAGGGCCCGGGTGCGCGCCGACTCGATCGCCTCCGAGATCGCGCGCCGGCCCCGCCTGCGCAACCGCGGGCTCCTCGTCGAGCTGCTGACCGACGTCGGCGAGGGCGTCGAGTCCGCGCTCGAGCTCCGCTACCGCCGCGACGTCGAGCGGCGCCACGGGCTGCCGAGGGCGACGCTCCAGGTCCGTGAGCGCGTCGGTGGGCGATGGATCCGAGCGGACGCGCTCTACGTCGGCATGGGGGTGCGGGCCGAGCTCGACGGCTGGCTCGGTCACCCCGGCGGTCGCACCGATGCCGACACCTGGCGCGACAACGCCGTGGCGGTCGAGCGCCTCGAGCTCACGCTGCGCTACCGCTGGTCCCACGTCGTCGGGGATGCGTGCGCGACCGCCGCGCAGGTCGAGGCGGCGCTGCGCACGCGCGGCTGGCAGGGCCGGGGCCGTCCCTGCAGCCACACCTGCCCAGCCGGCCGCGGAGGGTGACCCGGCCCCCGATACCCAGCCCCCGAACGCCGCTCCCGAGCGTGCCCCGAGTACCCGCCCCCGAACGCCGTTCCCGGGGCGTGCCCCGGACGTCCGCCCCCTGGCGTGCTCCCGAACGTCCGCCCCCGAGCGTGCCCCGAATGTTCGCCCAGCCGATGCCCAACCCCGATGCCTCGCAGACTGTGGAACATCTGACCCGCATAGCGGGCAGGAAGTTCCACGATCACGTCGTGGTGCGTGGTGCGTGGTGCGTGGTGCGTGGTGCGTGGTGCGTGGTGCGTGGTGCGTGGT
>JAHLLI010000017.1 GCA_020444245.1 Actinomycetales bacterium | reverse complement strand
GCAGACCGCGATGTTCGACAGCCCCATCCCGATCGCGGCCGACACCGACTACATGGTGGCCTACCGGGCCCCGGCCGGGCACTACTCCCTGACGCCGGGCGCGTTCAGCGGGACCGGGGTCCAGCGCGCCCCGCTCTACACCGCCGCCGACAGCGGCGCCTACTCCTACACCGGCGGCTATCCGTCGGCCACCACGTCGACCAGCTACTACGTCGACGTCGTGTTCACCAGGCCGGCCGTGCCGCTCTCCGTGGTCTCTCAGGTGCCCGCCGCGGACGACCTCGGGGTCGCTGTCGACTCACCGGTGACCCTCACGATGAACTCTGCGCTGGCCTCGGGTGCTTCGCTGTCGCTCAGCGGGCCCGGTGGGGCGGTGTCGGGGACCTCGGCGCTGTCCTCCGACGGGTTGACGCTGACGTTCACCCCTGGTGCCGCACTGGCCCAGGACACCACCTACACCGCCACGGCCACCGGCCTGGTCAACACCGACGGTTCGACACTGGCGGACCAGACCTGGTCCTTCACCACCGTCACCGCCGACGGCTGCCCGTGCGGGCTGTTCTCGACCGAGACTCCCGCGACCGCTGCAGCGGCCGACAACGACGGCGTCGAGCTCGGGGTGAGCTTCGTGCCCGCCGCCGACGGCCTGGTCAGCGGCGTGCGGTTCTACAAGGGCACCGGCAACGGCGGCACGCACACCGGAACCCTCTGGTCGGCCACCGGGACCGCGCTGGCCACGGTGACCTTCACCGGCGAGACCGCCTCAGGGTGGCAGACGGCCATGTTCGCGAGCCCGGTCGCGGTCACCGCCGGCACCACCTACGTGGTGTCCTACTACGCCCCGCAGGGCCACTACGCGGTGACGTCGGACTACTTCACGGTGGATCACACCGTGGGTCCGCTGACCGCGCCGGCGGCCGGCAACGGGCGCTACGTCTACGGCGGCGGCTTCCCGACCTCGAGCTGGCGGTCGACGAACTACTTCGTGGACGTCGTGTACGAGCACGGATCACTGCCCGCCCCGAGCGTGACGTCGACCTCGCCCGCGAACGGGGCGACGGGCGTCGCGACCTCGGCGACGGTGACCGCGATGCTCTCGGGCGGCGCGAGCGGCACGCCCGAGCTCGCGCTGGCGAGCCCGGCAGGTGCGGTCTCGGGGACGAGCTCGTTCAGCACGGCGACGAACACGCTGACGTTCACGCCGAGCGCCGCGCTGCCCGCCGGCACCACGCTGACGGCGACTGCGAGCCTGGCCGGCACGCCGCTCACCGGCGGGACCTGGTCGTTCACCACCGCGGCCGCTCCGGTGACGGTGACCTCGCGGTCGCCCGCATCCGGCGCGACCGGCGTGAGCACGTCGGCGACGGTCTCGGCAGTGCTGTCCGCGGCTCCGGCGTCCGGCACCCCGTCGCTCGCGCTGAGCGATGCGTCGGGCGCCGTGGCGGGCACGAGCAGCTGGAACGCCACGAGCCTGACCGTCACGTTCACCCCGTCGTCGACGCTGGCGGACGGGACCGCGTACACGGCGACCGTGACGGCGGACGGCGGGACGCCGTCCGGTGGCAGCTGGACGTTCACGACCGCGCCGGCCGGTCCGACCTCGTACTCCATCTGGAGCGACACGACGGTGCCGGACACGGCGTCGTGGAACGACCCGGACGCGGTCCAGGTCGGGACCCGGTTCCAGACCGACACCGCCGGGTCCGTGGTGGCGATCCGCTTCTACAAGGGCGCCGCCAACACGGGCACCCACACCGTGATGCTCTGGGACTCCTCGGGCACCCTCCTCGCCCAGGCGCAGTCCACCGGTGAGACCGCGAGCGGCTGGCAGACCGTCACGTTCGCGACCCCCGTGGCGATCACGCCCGGCACCGTCTACACCGCGTCGTACTACACGACGAGCGGGATGTACGCGGCGTCGCTCAACGCACTCGCCTCGCCGGTCACCAACGGGCCGCTGTCCACCGCCGGTGGCGCCTACGTCTACGGCACCAGCTTCCCGGCCAACACCGTGTCCCACTGGTACGGGGTGGACGTCGTGCTCCAGACCACCGGGTGAAGATCGTCCGTCGCGAAGGGGCGAACGGGTGAAAACCGGACATCGCGGTACGAAGCGCCGTCGGTGACCGTCACACTGGAAGCCCCGAGAGTGAGGATGGACGATGAGCGAGCCACTGCGCGCTGCGGTGATCGGTGCGGGGTACTGGGGCCCCAACCTGGCGAGGAACTTCCGTGGCAGCCCGGACTGGGACCTGGTCGCGGTGTGCGACCTGGACGAGGCGCGGGCACGCAAGGTGGTCGGTGACCGCAGCACGGTCGAGGTGATGACCTCGGTCGACGCGCTGCTCGCCCGCGACGACGTCGATGCCGTCGCGATCGCCACGCCGGCCGGGACCCACGCCCGCCTGGCGCTGGCCGCTCTCGACGCGGGCAAGCACGTCGTCGTGGAGAAGCCGATCGCGTCGACGAGTGCCGACGCCCGGCGGATGGTCCAGCGTGCCGGCGAGGTCGGCCGCGTCCTCATGGTCGACCACACGTTCTGCTACACGCCGGTGGTGCTGCGCATCCGCGACATGATCGCCGAGGGCACGATCGGGGACCTCAACTTCGTGGACTCGGTGCGGATCAACCTCGGCCTGGTCCAGCCCGACGTGGACGTGTTCTGGGACCTCGCCCCGCACGACCTGTCGATCCTCGACTTCATCCTGCCGGGTGGACTGCAGCCCGTCGGGGTCGCGGCACAGGGAGCCGACCCGATCGGTGCGGGACAGTCCTGCGTCGGGTACCTCACCCTCCCGCTGCCCGGCGGAGCGATCGCCCACGTGCACGTGAACTGGCTGAGCCCCACCAAGATCCGCCAGATGGTCGTCGGCGGCAGCAAGCAGACGCTCGTCTGGGACGACCTCCAGCCCCAGCAGCGGCTCACCGTCTACGACCGGGGTGTCCATCTCGGCGAGCCGCTCGCGGACAAGACCACGACGAACGTGTCCTACCGGATCGGGGACGCCTGGGCCCCGGCGTTGCCGGAGAAGGAGGCGCTGGGCGCGATGGTCGGCGAGTTCGCGGCGGCGATCCGCGAGGGCCGCGCGCCCCGCACCGACGGTCACGCGGGGCTTCGCGTCCTGGAGGTCCTGGAGGCGGTATCGCGTAGCCTTGCCGACGGCGGCCGGCTCATCGAGGTCGGATCGGTCGACGCGGCGGGGGTGGGTGCATGACCGCGCTCGACGGCGCGCGGCTCCTGGTGACCGGGGGCGCAGGGACGATCGGTTCGACGATCGTGGACCAGGCGATCGAGGCAGGCGCGTCGCGCGTCGTGGTGCTCGACAACCTCGTGCGCGGCCGGCGGGAGAACCTCGCCGACGCGCTCGGGACCGGGAAGGTCGAGCTGGTCGTGGGCGACCTGCGCGACCGCGACCTCGTCCACGACCTGACCCGCGAGTCGGACGTCGTCTTCCACCAGGCCGCGATCAGGATCACCCAGTGCGCCGAGGAGCCGCGCCTCGCCCTGGAGGTGCTGGTCGACGGGACCTTCACGGTGCTCGAGGCTGCGGCGGAGCACAAGGTCGACAAGCTCGTCATGGCGTCGAGCGCGTCGGTGTACGGGCTGGCGGAGCAGTTCCCGACCGGCGAGCGGCACCACCACCACAACAACGACACGTTCTACGGCGCGGCCAAGTCCTTCAACGAGGGCATGGCCCGGTCGTTCCGGGCGATGTACGGGCTCGACTACGTGGCGCTGCGGTACTTCAACGTCTACGGGCCTCGGATGGACGTCCACGGCCTGTACACCGAGGTCCTGGTGCGCTGGATGGAGCGGATCGCGGACGGCCAGCCGCCGTTGATCTTCGGCGACGGCACCCAGACCATGGACTTCGTGTTCACCCGGGACATCGCCCGCGCGAACATCCTCGCCGCGACGTCCGACGTGGTCGACGGGGTCTACAACGTCGCGAGCGGCACCGAGACGAGCCTTCGCGGGCTCGCCGACGCCCTGCTCGCCGCGATGGGCTCGGACCTGTCGGTCGAGTTCGGCCCGGAGCGCGCGGTGAACGGTGTGACCAGGCGACTCGCCGACATCTCGGCGGCCAGGCGCGACCTGGGTTTCGTCGCCGAGGTCGGCCTCGAGGACGGCCTGCGTGAGCTGGTCGAGTGGTGGCGCCCGCTGCGTCACGAGGTGGCGGCTGCCCGCGCGCAGGCCACGCCGCGATGAGCCGGATCAACGTGATGCGGCCCTGGCTCGGGCCGGAGGAGGTGGCTGCGGCCGCCGAGGTCATCGAGTCCGGCTGGGTCGCGCAGGGGCCCAGGGTCGCCGCGTTCGAGCAGGCCTTCGCCGAGGTGCAGCAGGCCGCGCACGCGGTCGCGGCGAGCTCGTGCACGACCGCCCTTCACCTGGCCCTCGTCGTCGCGGGGGTCCGCCCGGGCGACGACGTGGTCGTGCCGTCGTTCTCGTTCATCGCGACGGCCAACGCCCCCACCTACGTGGGAGCCCGACCGGTGTTCGCCGACGTCGACCCCACCACCGGCAACCTCACCGCCGAGACGGTGACCGCGGCACTCACCCCCGCGACCCGTGCGGTCATCGCCGTCGACCAGGGCGGGGTGCCGGTCGACCTGGACGCGATCCGGGCCGTCACCGACCCGCGGGGGATCGTCGTCGTCGAGGACGCCGCGTGCGGTGCCGGCTCGACGTACCGTGGCCGCCCGGTGGGCGCCGGTGCCGACGTCACCGCGTGGTCCTTCCACCCGCGCAAGCTCATCACCACGGGTGAGGGGGGCATGCTCACCACGCCCCACGAGGACTGGGCGGCCCGGGCCCGGATGCTCCGCGAGCACGCCATGAGCGTGTCGGCCGCCGCGCGGCACGCCAGCGTGCTCGCGCCGCCCGAGGAGTACACCGAGATCGGCTTCAACTACCGGATGACCGACCTGCAGGCGGCCGTCGGTCTGGTCCAGCTCGGCCGCCTGCCCGCGATCGTGGCACGCAGGCGCGAGATCGCCGCCGAGTACACCGAGGCGCTGGCGGACGTGCCCGGCCTGCGGGCGGTGGCCGACCCGACCTGGGGCACCTCGAACTTCCAGTCGTTCTGGATCGAGGCCGGCGCGGAGCTCGGGACGGACCGTGACGGGCTGCTGGCGCACCTCGCCGAGGCGGACATCTCCGCGCGACGCGGGATCATGGCCGCGCACCGGCAGCCGGCCTACGCCGGCGCCGAGCACCTGCCGCTCCCGGTCACCGAGCGACTCACCGACACCACGTTGATCCTCCCGGTCTTCCACCAGATGACCGGTGAGGAGATCGGCCGTGTGGTCGCGGCCGTGCGCTCGGCGGCGCGCCGGTGACGCAGGTCCTCCTCCTCGCCGCGAGCGGCCTCGCGCGGGAGGCGCTCGCCGCCCTCGACGCCCGTGGTGACCGTGCGATCGGGGTGCTCGACGACGACCCGGCGCGGCACGGCGCGACGATCGGGGACGGGGTGCGGGTGCTCGGCGGCCTGGACCTGGTGCGCGAGCACCCGGACGCTGCCCTGCTCGTGTGCGCCGGCCGCGGGTCGGCCCGGCGGGCGATCGTGGCGAGGCTCGGCGCTCTCGGCGTCGGGGCGGACCGCTTCGCCACCCTGGTGCACCCGGGCGTGCGGGTCCCGGCCGGGTGTCACGTCGGGGTGGGCAGCGTGCTCCTGGAGGGTGTGGTGATGACCGCGGACGTGCGGGTGGGCGCCCATGTCGTCGTCATGCCGCACGTCACCCTGACCCACGACGACGTCGTGTCCGACTACGCCACGCTCACCGCCGGCGTCAGCCTGGCCGGCGATGTGGTCGTCGGACCCGAGGCCTACCTCGGGATGAACGCCGCGGTGCGCGAGCACGTGCGGATCGGTGCAGGCGCGACGGTCGGCATGGGCGCTGCCGTGCTCGCCGACGTGCCGGCCGGCGAGACCTGGGCCGGGGTGCCGGCCCGACGACTGACGCAACGAGTCCCGGCCACGGGCCAGGACATGAACCCGCCTGAGGCGGGCCGGACGGACGGGACGGTGCAGTGATGGGGATTCCTCTGGTCGACCTGCGTGCCCAGCAACGCGAGATCGACGCCGAGGTCAGGGCAGGGCTCGACGACGTGTTCGCGAACACCTCGTTCGTCGGGGGGCCGGCGGTCGGGGCGTTCGAGCGCGACTTCGCGGCCTACCTGGGTGTGGCCGAGTGCGTCGGCGTGGCCAACGGGACCGACGCGCTGGAGGTCGCGCTGCGCGCGATCGGCATCCGGCCGGGCGCCGAGGTGATCGTGCCCGCGAACACGTTCATCGCGACCGCCGAGGCGGTGTCCAGGATGGGAGCCGTGCCGGTGGTCGTCGACGTGGACCCCGACCACCTGCTCATCGACCCGGCGGCGGCCAAGGCGGCGATCACCTCGCGGACCGAGGCGATCATCCCGGTCCACCTGTTCGGCCAGGTCGCCCCGATGGAGGAGATCCTGGATGTCGCGGGAGCCGCCGGCCTCGCCGTCCTGGAGGACGCGGCGCAGAGCCAGGGCGCCCGGCGCCACGGACGGTCCGCCGGCACCTTCGGGGTCGCGGCGGGTACCAGCTTCTACCCCGGGAAGAACCTCGGCGCCGCCGGCGACGGCGGGGCGGTGCTCACCGGCGACCCCGAGATCGCCCGCCGTGCCAGGGTGATCAGCGCGCACGGCAGCGCCCACAAGTACGACCACGAGGTGATCGGCTTCAACTCCCGCCTGGACACCGTGCAGGCGGTCGTGCTCTCGGCGAAGCTCGCTCGGCTCGAGGGCTGGAACGAGCTGCGCCGCGCGGCGGCGGACCGGTACGCCGCACTGCTCGCGGACCTGCCCGGGGTCGTCGTGCCGCGCTCGGCCGAGGGCAACTCGGACGTCTGGCACCTGTACGTGGTCCAGGTGGACGACCGCGACCGGGTCCTGGCGGAGCTGCACGACGCGGGCATCGGCGCGGGCATCCACTACCCGGTCCCGGTGCACCTGACGGGCGCCTACGCGGACCTCGGCGTGGGGCCCGGCGCGTGCCCGGTCGCCGAGGCCGCCGCCGATCGGATCCTCTCCCTGCCCATCTACCCGCACCTGACCGCCGCGCAGCAGGAACAGGTGGTGGCGGCGCTCGCCAAGGCGGTGCGATGACGCGCACGGTGGTCCTGGTCCACCTCAACAGCCTCGACCTGGGCGGGACCCAGCTGTGCGCGCTCGACTTCGCCGAGGCACTGGTCCCGTACGGCTACGACTCGCACCTCATCGGCCCCGTGCCGGAGGTGGCCGGGCCGTCGCTGCTCGACGTGGCCCGGGAACGCGGCATCGTCGTGCACCCCTACCGCGAGCCGGAGACCGTGCTGGCCCACAGCCGGATCCTCGCGAAGCGTGCGGACGAGATCGGCGCGGCACTCGTCCACGCCTACGGCACCTGGGGGGCGCCCAGGCCGATCTACTGGGGCCCGAGCCTGTTCGGCCGCCGGCCGTGGGTGCTGACGATGTACGAGATGTCGCTGCACCACTCGGTGCACCGCCACATGCCGATGGTGGTCGGCACGGAGTACCTGCTCGAGGAGTGCGCCGACCGGCCCGGGCTCACCACGCTCATCAGCCCGCCGGTCGACATGGACCGTGACCGGCCGCCGGCGCAGGAGCCGTCCGGTCCGGGCGTCGGGATCGTCATCGTGTCCCGGCTCGAGGACAACATGAAGTCCACCGCGGTGGGCGCCGCGATCGGGGCCGTCGAGGTCCTGGCGGACCCGGACGTCACCCTCACCGTCGTCGGGGGAGGGCCGGCCGAGGAACGGCTGCGCGCGGATGGCGCCGCCGTCAACGCCCGGCTGGGCCGCGAGGCGGTGCGCTTCACCGGCGCTGTCGCCGACCCCCGGTCCGCCTACGCGTCCGCGGACATCGTGCTGGGCATGGGGGGCTCGGCGGCGCGGGGGCTGGCGCACGGCCGCCCGCTCGTGGTGCAGGGTGAGAACGGCTGGAGCCAGGTGTTCACCCCGGAGACGGCGGCGGGTCTGGCGCGCAACAGCTACTGGAGCCCCGAGGTCGTGGAGTCGGCCGACGTGATGCTCGCGGAGAACCTGCGTGGGCTGGTCGCCGACCGTGAGCTGCGTCACCGGCTCGGCAGGTTCGGGCGGGAGTTCGCCGAGCAGCGGTTCGGGCTCGAGGCGATGACCCGCCGGCTCGCCGAGGTCTACGACCGGTCGGCGGGCGCGTACTCCGCCAGGTCCTGGTTCGCCGACCTCCCGCTCGAGGTCCGGCGGGTGCCGGCCAAGATCGTGCGGACGCTCAGGCGGGAAGACGCGACAACCGCTTGAGCCGGACACGCAGCCCGGCCGGGATCGGGCCGAGCTCGAGGGCGTCGCGGTAGGTGTGCGGCAGGACCATCCGCAGCAGCAGGAGGTGCACGCCCACGGTGGCCACGCCGATCAGCCCCGCGCGGACGATCAGCGGGCCCGGGGTGACGAGCAGCACGGCCATCCCGGCGATGGCCGAGCCCGCGGCGCACACCGCGACCGCGCCGAAGGCTCGGGCGAGCTCGCCGACCGGGCTGCCGATCTGGCGCCCCACGAGCACCCAGCGAGCGGCCGTCGCGGCGATCGCCACGCCTACGAACGCCCAGGCCACGGCGGTCAGGCCGTGCGAGACGGCCAACGCGGTGGCGCCGACGGTCACCAGGTCGGTGATCGTCGCGTAGACGAGCCACGTGCCCGGTCGCGACATCGCGTAGAACAGGCCGTTGTCGACGAAGGCGCCGATGGTGAGGATCCCGGCCACCGCCAGGCCCCTGGTGACGGAGATGCTCTCGTTCCACTGAGAGCCGAACAGCAGCGGGATCACGACCGGGGCGGCGACCGCGACGTAGGTCATCAACGGGGTGACGGCACCGTAGGTGAGCAGCGAGGCCCGTCGGTACGCCTGGCGCAGCCGCTCCGGGGTGTCGCGCACCTTGGCGAGCACCACGACCGACACCGGCGCGACGGCTGCCCCGCCGAGCTCCTGGGCCACCTGCACGAGGCGCTGGGCGATGGTGAGGAAACCGAGCGCCGACGTGCCCAGCGAGACCGCGACGATCGCGGTCTCGCCCCAGTTGCGCAGCACCGCGACGATGTCGACCGCGACGACCTTGTATCCGAAGTGGAACATCCGGCCGAACTCCTGGGACGAGAACCGCCACGACGGGAGCCAGCGGGCGCTGATCCACGCGGCGCTCGTGGTGATCAGCGTCGTGCTGATCGCCTGGCCGACCAGCGCCCAGGCGCCCCCGCCCGCCACCGCGATGACGATCGCCACGACCTGGGCGACCCCGGCGCCCAGGGTGCCCTGGAACGCGAGGCGTCGGAACATCATCCGCCGCCTGAGCAGGGCGGTCGGCACCGAGCCGGCCACGACCAGCGGCACCGAGATGAGCAGCACCCTGAGCACGGGCGCGGCGTCCGGCACGTCCAGGAGACCCACCATGACCGGGACGAAGGCGAACATCGCCCCCCCGAGCACGAAGGCTGCGGTCAGGGAGAACCAGAACCCGGTGGAGAGCACCCGCTGGTCCGGGTCCTCGGCCTGGACGAGGTAGGTCGACAGCCCGAGGTCGGAGAGCAGCAGCACGAACGGCAGGACGGCGGACGCGGCGGCGACCACGCCGAAGTCGTGCGGCGAGACCAGGCGGGCCAGGATCGAGATGGTCACCAGGCCCGAGAGCCGGACCACCCACTTCTGCGCCGTCAGCCATGCGGCACCCGCCGCGGCCGACCGGCCGAGCCCCTCGCCCGGCTCCGCGTCGGGAGGCGGGCCGTCCGGCGCCGCGGTCTGAGCCTGACCGTCGGGGTCGCCCTGGCCGGCCGCGGGGTCGGGGGCCGGCTCGCGCTCGTCCGGGGTCGTCATGCGTGGCCCGACGGGTCTGTGCCGCCGCCAGCCCGACGGGCCTCGCGGACGATCCGGGCGTGCCCGGCGACCATCGCGTCGTAGCTCCGGTCGTCCGGGGCGGCCGGGCGGCTCGGACGGGCGGCGATCGTCCCGGCGAGCGATGCGACGGCAGCGGCGAGCGCCTCCCGGTTGGGCTGGTGGGGGGCCCGGCGTCGGGCCGTCCTCGCCCTGGCGTCGGTGACGGACGCCGCGGGCCCGGTCGGGTTGTCGACCAGCGCCGATCCCTCGGCCGCCCTGGCCACGAGCTCGGCGGCCCCACCGGTCTCGCTCACCACGATCGGCAGGCCCGCCGCGACCGCCTCGGTCGTCGCCAGCGGCCAGCCCTCGAAGAACGAGTTGAGCACGAACGCGTCAGAGGCCGCGAGCAGGGCGGCCGCGTCGGAGTTGCCCAGCAGGTGGACCCGTCCACCGTGGCGGTGGCTGCGACGGATGGCCTCCGCTCGGCGCAGCTCCAGCCAGTCCGACGGGTCGCCGGCGGCGACCAATCGGATCGGCACGGCTGATCGGTCCACCGCGTCGAGGAACGACGACACCGTCCCGGCGATGTTCTTCTGGGAGTCGTAGCGCGCCAGGCAGGCGAACACGACCTCGCCGTCCAGCGGGGCGTTCACCAGGTCCGAGAGATGCCGTCGGGCCTCGGCGCGCACCTCGGGTGTCGCGGCGGGCATCGGCATGGCGCCGTTCGGGACGACCGTGATCTTGTCCCCGGCCGGGCCGGGCACGCGCTCCTGGTGGAAGCGCCGCACGATCTCGCTCACGGCGATCACCGCCGCGGCACGGTCGAAGAGGTCTGCCGTCTCGCGCCACTTGGGCGCGTCGTAGTGGATCTCGGTGTTGTGCAGGACGGGGACCACGGGGACGCCCGCTGCGAGCGCCGGGCCCAGGAGGTGCGCCGGGGCACTGTGCACCTGCACGACGTCGAGCCCGGCGCTGCGCAGGGCTCGGTCGGCCGAGTCCTCGTCCCCCGCCACGACGACCTCGTGGCCCAGGGCGCGAAGGCGTGCGCTGCGCGTCCCGTCGGACGGGCACACCACCACGGGTTCCACGCCTTCGCCGCGGAGGCCCTCGGCGAGCATCTCGACGACGCGCCCGATGCCGCCGACGTCGAGGTGGTCCGCGACGAGGCCGACGCGCAGGTCGGTGCCGCCGGCCCCCGCTCGTCCCGCCGGCGGTGCGAAGGCCGTTCCCGGGACTGCGCCGAGCGCCGGGAGCGGCCGGGTCAGCAGCCGCCGCGCCACCGGGTGGACGTAGCCGTACCTGACGCCCGGCGGGGTCAGGTCGGCGACGGTGACGGCCAGGCCCCAGACCCGGGCCGCGAGCGTGGACGGCAGCGCGCGGACGGTGGCTGCGGGGGAGCCGGGTGGGCGGGGCATGTCGGTCCGGTCAGCCGGCGAGGTCGGCGGGCGCGCCGTCGGCGACGGCGCGGGCCGCACGCGGCCGGCGCCCGAAGGCGGCGTTGCGGCGACCTGGCCACATCGACCGGACGCGGGGAGCCTCCGGGTGGCACAGCACCCAGGCGCCGGTGTCGCGTGCGACGCCGACCAGGTGCGGCGTGCCGCGCAGCGCCGGGCCCAGCCGCGTCATCGTGGCCCGGTCCACGCCGGTCAGCAGGAGCGCGTCGTCGGCCCGACGGGCGGTGAGCGCCGTGAGTGCCAGGCCTGCGTCCCCCGCGCGGGCCGACACGGTGCGCCCGCGCCGGCTCAGGCCGTCGACCGTCCACAGGTCCGGCGAGCCGGGAAGGGGGTCGAGGTTGACGACCTCCAAGGAAGGAGCGGCGAGCAACTCGAGTGCGTCGTCGATGTCGAGCCGGATGTCCGCGAGCGCGACGTCGGAGGCCCGGGCCCCGCTGAGCGGCGCGAGCCGAGCGGCCAGGACGGACTCGCGCAGCCACGCGGCCGCGCCGCGGCGACGGCGCAGCACCGTCCGCCAGCGCGAGCGCTGCCGGGCCTCGCGCACGACGCCGCAGGTGGTCTGCATCGGCAGGTCGCCGGGGTGCAGGGCGGCGACCCGGGCGTGCGCCTCGGCCAGCCGGTCGAGGTTGACCGTCATGCTGTTGTGCGTGAGCGGGAGGTCCGTCGCGACCACGCGTAGGCCCTGGTCGCGGACCCGGGCGCCGTACTCGACGGCGTAGGCGTGCCAGGCGAGGTCGGGGTCCTCGCTGAGCGGATCGGCCACCGCGCGGTCCCGCTCGATCATGAAGAGCACCTCGTCGACGCTGTCCACGTCGGTCGAGGACGCCGACTCGCCGATCATCACCACCCGGTCACGCACGACCCCGGCGACCGCGCCGGACCCGGTGATGCCCACGGCACCTACCAACCCCACGTCGGGGCTGTCGACCAGCGCGGCGGCGGCGCGCTCGAGCGCGGGCAGCGAGTGGAGGTACACGTCCTGGTGGACCAGGACGACGACTTCGTGGCGGGCCTGCCGGATCCCGGCGTTCAGCGCTGCCCCCGCCGAGGGGTACTGGCGCGCCGTGTTGTCGATCGGCAGGTACTCGGTGTCCGGCGCCTGGGCGAGGCCGGCGTCCACGGAGCGGTCCAGACAGCTGCGGCGTACGGCGGGGTCGTTGTACACGCACACGATGGAGACGGGTACGTGCCGCGGTGACGCGACCATCGCTCGACCTCCCTGGACGGGTGCGGGGTCACACCGGGTCGAGGATAGGCGACCCTGTGCACCACCGGGCATCGGCATCCGAAGTTCACCCGGCGACCGGACCGCCACCGCGCTGTCGCGCCGTGGCGGTCCGTGCGAGAATCCGGCCCACCACCCACCGTCTCGTGAGGACCTCGATGCGTCGCACCGACCATCCGGACGCCCCGCAGTGAGCCGCGACGGCGCCCGCGACGAGCCGGACCGCGTCACGGTGGTCGTGGTCACGTTCAACAGCGCGGACGTGGTCGAGGGCCTGCTGGCGTCCCTGCCCGACGGGCTCGCCGGGTTGCCGGCGTCGGTCGTCGTGGTGGACAACGGCTCGAGCGACGGCACTGCCGACCTGGTGCGGCGCGTGGCCCCCGACGTCACGGTCGTCGAGACGGGCCGCAACGGCGGGTACGCCGCGGGCATCAACGAGGGCGTGCGCCACGGGCCGTCCGGCACAGCCGTGCTCGTGCTGAACCCCGACGTGCGGCTCGGGCCGGGGTGCGTCCCCGAGCTGCTCGCGGCGCGACGGCGCACCGGCGCCGGCATCGTGGTCCCGCGGCTGGACGACGCCGAGGGTCGCCTCATCGCGTCGCGACGGCGTGAGCCGAGCCTGCGCAGGGCGGTCGCCGACGCCCTGCTCGGCGCGGAGCGGGCCGGCCGGATCCGTGACCTCGGCGAGGTGGTGACCGACCCGGCGGCGTACGAGGTCGAGGGTCCGACGGACTGGGCGGAGGGCTCGACCCAGCTGGTCTCCGCCGAGTGCTGGGCCGCGGCCGGGCCGTGGGACGAGTCCTACTTCCTGTACTCGGAGGAGACCGACTTCGCGCTGCGTGCGCGGGACGCCGGCTTCCCCACGGTCTTCGTCCCGACGGCGAGGGCCGTGCACCTCGAGGGCGGCTCGGCCGGGAACCCCGCGCTCTGGCGGCTGGTGGTGGTCAACCGGCTGCGGCTGTACGGGCGACGGCACGGCCGCGTCGCGACGGCGCTCTTCTGGCTGGTGCTCGTGCTCCGGGAGGCGAGCCGGGCGGTGCTCGGCAAGCGGACGAGCCGCGCCGCGCTGCGGGCACTGCTCAGCCCGCGCTACCTGCGGCAGACGCCGGGCCCGCACTCCGTCGCGCCGGGGTCACCGTAGGCGCTTGGCGAGCCCCTTGGCCTCCAGGAGCAGCCGCTGGTGGGCGGGCCGCGGACGCAGCACGCTGCCGACCAGCGTGGCCGGGGTGTCGTCCCGCGTCACGCTGAAGCGCGGCTGGATCCACGCGTCCGCACGGGCCGGGCGCCGGTCCGAGGTGTGGACCCGCAGGTAGCCCAGTCGGCGCAGCCAGCCCAGCACGGTGCGGTCGTACTGCCCGCGGGGCAGCGCAGCCTCGCGGACGTCGCCGGCGAGGTCGGCGATGATCGCACGAGCCTCGACGAGCTCGCGCTCGCGGACCTCGGGGGTCATCGACCGCCACGACACGTGGTCCATGCCGTGCGCGCCGACGTCCATGCCGAGGCGGCGCAGCTCCCGCACCTGGTCGGACGCGAGGCTGCCCGAGGTGTCGAGTCGTCCGGCGAGCACGAAGAAGGTCGCCCGCAGGCCGCGCTCCACCAGCGCCGGTGCAGCGAGCTCGAGGTCGGAGGCGTTGCCGTCGTCGAACGACAGGTGCACCGCGGGCCAGGTCGCGAGCTCGTCGAGGATCCGCAGGTAGGAGTCGCGGCTCACCCAGTAGCGCGCCTCGGCGTCGTCGATCGCGCGCGCGGGCGTGCCCACGCCGTGGAAGCAGATGTTGCGGATCGTGGCCATCAGACCGTTCCCCCCGGTTCCGTGCCCCGGCGGGACGACGTGTCGTGCTCCCAGCCGCCGGAGTCGCGTCGGGCGCGTACCTCGGCGAGCAGCGTGACGGCCGCGTAGACGACTCCGGCCGGGGCGAGCCAGGGCCGCGGCAGCACCACGTCGCGCAGCCAGCTCGTCCGCGAGGACGCCCGGACACCCGGGCTCCCCGCCACTGCCGGGCGGGCCCGCAGCGCGGCGTTGCCTCGGCGCACCCTGGTCAGGCGGCGCACGAGATCTCCGGTGCGCCGCGGGGTCTGGACCGCGGTCCGGACGCTCGCCACGACGACGCGCTCGTCATCGGTGAACAGCGAGTCCAGGAAGAGGTCGTCGGCCAGGACGTCGGGGAAGCGGTCGAATCGTGCCCGACCGTCGGGGGACAGGGCGATCATCCCTCGGCCGTACAGCCCGGAACGTGCGGCCGGCAGCCGGGACTGGATCGCGTAGTACGCCCGCACCACGATCGGCCGGCCGTCCAGCACCAGGCGGCGGGCCGGGACGGCGACCAGGGGGGTGGGCCCGCCGCTGGACGGGGCCGTCGTGAGGGCGGCGGCGAGCGCTCGGACGGTCGCGGCACTCGCCGCGATGTCGGCGTCGAGGTACACCCGCAGGCCGTGCTCGGCCGCGTCGTCACCCGCGTTCAGGGCCCCGGCCTTCCCGGGCTCGGCCAGCTCGAGGACTCGGACGCCGCGACGGCGGGCCACCTCGGCGGTCTCGTCGGTGCATCCGTTGGCGACCACGACCACGTCGAGCTCGCCCGGCTCGGCTCCGGCGAGCAGCAGGTCCAGGTTGCGGCCGATGACGGCGGCCTCGTTGAACGCTGCGATGATCACGCTGGTCACCGGGCGCCTCCGGTCGCGTGCCCGGGCATGCGACCTCCCGGCTGCCGTGGGTTCCCCGGCGAGCACACGACCGCGCCGGACGCGAGCAGATCCTACGGGATCGCGGCCGACGCGGTCGGTGGTGTCAGTTGATGGCCTGGCCCGCCTTGGGTCCGTCGTGCCAGACGTTGCCGCGCATCGTGACTGCGGCCGAGCCGACGGACGTGAACGGCCCGTAGGCGCCGCCGTTCGGGTAGATCTGGGTGGTGACGCGGTTGTTGGTGATGACGATGTTGGAGACCTGCGACAGGCTGTCGACGCCGGGCTCGTATCCGCCGTAGATGGTGAATGCGCCGCCGCCGACGAGGTTGGAGTCGATGGTGAAGTCCCGCTGGGCGCCGGAGCCGGTGGACAGCAGGATCGCCGAGGTCGAGCCCTTGCCGATGATGATCGTGTTGTGGCGGATCAGCACGTCGTCGGAACCCAGGGACTGCATCCCGTCGTTGTGCGAGTCGCTGGTCATGACCAGGTCGTGGATGTAGGAGTCCTGCACCGTGACGTTCGCGCCGAGCTTGAGGCCGTCGACCGTGCCGTGGATGTTCACCCGGGTCAGCGTGTAGTTGTACCCGGCGACGGCGGCGTCGCCGCTGGCGTTGCCCTTGCCGTCCAGCTCGGTGTCGATGATCTGCAGGTTCTTGGCGCCGGCGTCGTTGAGGACCAGCCAGTAGCCCTCGGCCGAGATCTTGCTGTTGCGGATCGTGACGTTGCTGGCCGAGGCGGCGATCACCAGGGGCTTGGTGACGAGCTTGCCGTCGATGACGGTCCCGGCGGCAGTGATCGTCGACGGGCCGGTGTAGGTGGTCAGGGACACACCCGCCGGGACTCCGGTGTTCGACGCGCTCGGGAAGGCCCCGCTCGTGGTCGCCGGTCCCCAGACGTTCGACGACTCGCCGTGCAGCGTGCCGCTCGTGGCGGCGGGAACGGCGAACTGGGTGCCGGAAGCGGCTGCGGGCGCAGCGAGGACTGCCACGGCGACGGCGCCGGCGATGAGCCAGCGGCGCGGGGCGAGCCTGGAGGGTGCTCGGTCCATGCCACTACTGTCCGCACTCACCCGGCCCCGGGAAAGGGCCCTGTCCTAGCGCGTCCGAGAACGTCCGATTTGGCCTCTCCGGTTGTTTCAACCTGTGAGATCGGTTGACACAAGGGTGTCTCATGATGCGTATTCGACTTTGTTCGCAGAAGGGTGCAAAAGGGATATCGGGGACGTTTCGCGCTCCGGACAATTCCCACGATCGCGGTCGCCACGGTATGCACGACGGCCGCTGCCCACCGGGCAGCGGCCGTCATGCGTCGTGCGTCGTCGATCAGATGTTCTGGCCCGCCTTGGGGCCGTCGTACCAGATGTTGCCGGACATGGTGACGGCCGCGGAGCCGACCGAGGTGAACGGCCCGTAGGCGCCGCCGTTCGGGTAGATCTGGGTGGTGACGCGGTTGTTGGTGATCACGATGTCGGAGACCCTGGACAGGTTGTCGACGCCGGGCTCGTACCCGCCGTAGACGGTGAACGCGCCGCCGCCGACCAGGTTGTTGTCGATGGTGATGCGCCGCATCGAGTCCGCCGAGCCGGTGGACAGCAGGATCGCCGAGGTCGAGCCCTTGCCGATGATGATCGTGTTGTGGCGGATCAGCACGTCGTCGGAACCCAGGGACTGCATCCCGTCGTTGTGCGAGTCGCTGGTCATGACCAGGTCGTGGATGTAGGAGTCCTGCACCGTGACGTTCGCGCCGAGCTTGAGGCCGTCGACCGTGCCGTGGATGTTCACCCGGGTCAGCGTGTAGTTGTACCCGGCGACGGCGGCGTCGCCGCTGGCGTTGCCCTTGCCGTCCAGCTCGGTGTCGATGATCTGCAGGTTCTTGGCGCCGGCGTCGTTGAGGACCAGCCAGTAGCCCTCGGCCGAGATCTTGCTGTTGCGGATCGTGACGTTGCTCGCCGAGGAGGCGATCACCAACGGCTGGGTGATGAGCTTGCCGTCGATGACGGTGCCGGCGGCGGTGATCGTCGACGGGCCGGTGTACGGCGTCAGGGACACACCAGCCGGGACACCGGTGGTCGACGCGCTCGGGAAGGCCGAGGTGCTGGGTGCGGGATCGGGCGTCGGCGTCGGCGTGGGCGCCGGAGTCGGGTCAGGTGCCGGCGCCGGGGTCGGGTCGGGCGTGGGCGCCGGAGTCGGGTCGGGCGTGGGCGCCGGAGTCGGGTCAGGCGTGGGCGCCGGAGTCGGGTCAGGCGCGGGTGCCGGGGTCGGGTCAGGCGCGGGTGCCGGGGTCGGGTCGGGCGCGGGAACTTGACCGGTCGAGGTCTCGGGCGCCGGGACGAAGACGACGTCGACCCAGTACTGGCTGTGGTTCCACGTCTGGGTCGGGAAGGTGCTGCGCTTGCCGTAGGCGTAGACGCCGCTGCGGCCCGGGTCCACGGCGAGCAGGCTCGTGGTGGAGCCACCCCAGAAGTCCTGGGTCTGCAGGTAGCGGCCCCGCGGCGCCAGGTAGGACGCGACGTAGCGCTCACCGGCCGAGAGCTGCACGGGCTTGTCGAAGTAGACGGTCTGCCACCCGCGCGAGGTCTCGCTGGTGAACTGCGCGGTGGCCAGCCGGCTGCCGTCGGCCGCCCAGAGGTTCCCCACGTGGACGCCCTTGTTCGCGCGGGTCTTGTAGAAGCGGACGCCCACGGCCGTGCCGTCCGCCGTGGGCGTGAACGCGGTGCCCAGCTCCACGCTCGTGCGGTCGGAGTCGACCGTCGCGTCGGCCGGTCGGGAGTCGCCCCAGATCGTCACCGCCTGGGTCGTGGTGGCGGACATCTCCTGTCCGTATGCGGCGACACCGGACGTGAGTCCGGCGACCACCAGGGCGGTGACGGCGCCGATGGTGATCGAACGCCGCCTTGCGATGAGGTGCGACCTGCGCGCTCTGGGCGCGCCTGACGCTGTTCTGTGCAGATCCATGTCAGCTCCGTGATTCGGCAGCCCGGCGAACCCGATGGGTCCCGAGGCTTTGCGCCCCCGCCTTCCGACGGGTTTGCCTTTGTCGGTGGAATGTCTGGCGTCAGAGCTGAATCTCGTTCAGGTCAGGCGCACGCTGACAATCGTGACCACGAAGTCGATGACCGGACAGGGACGTCTGGCCGACGTCTCGGGGTGCTAAAGGCGGATCGATCCGGACATGTGGGGATAATGTCGGGAGCATTGTGTCGAAACTCACACGAGACCTTTGGGCGGTTCCTCCGGAATGCGTGGGGGTCCGGGGCGCGCGCGTGCGGGACCAGCGCTCGTCCTGCGCGCACGACGACGCCGGGGCGAGGCCTCACTGGCCCCGCCCCGGCGTCGTCGTGGTCTAGTAGTTGACCGCCTGGCCGGCCTTCGGGCCGTCGTACCAGGAGTTGCCCGAGACCGTCACGGCCGGGCGGCTGACCGAGGTCAGCGGGCCGTAGGCGCCGCTGTTGGGGTAGACCTGGGTGGTGAAGCGGTTGTTCGACACCACGATGTCGCTCACCTTCGACAGGTCGTCGGTGCCGGCCTGGTAGCCGCCGTAGATCGTGTAGGCCCCGCCACCGACCAGGTTGGAGTCGATGGTGATGCGCCGCATCTCGTCGGCCGAGCCGGTGGACAGCAGGATCGCCGAGGTCGAGCCCTTGCCGATGATGATCGTGTTGTGGCGGATCAGCACGTCGTCGGAACCCAGGGACTGCATCCCGTCGTTGTGCGAGTCGCTGGTCATGACCAGGTCGTGGATGTAGGAGTCCTGCACCGTGACGTTCGCGCCGAGCTTGAGGCCGTCGACCGTGCCGTGGATGTTCACCCGGGTCAGCGTGTAGTTGTACCCGGCGACGGCGGCGTCGCCGCTGGCGTTGCCCTTGCCGTCCAGCTCGGTGTCGATGATCTGCAGGTTCTTGGCGCCGGCGTCGTTGAGGACCAGCCAGTAGCCCTCGGCCGAGATCTTGCTGTTGCGGATCGTGACGTTGCTCGCCGAGGAGGCGATCACCAACGGCTGGGTGATGAGCTTGCCGTCGATGACGGTGCCGGCGGCGGTGATCGTCGACGGGCCGGTGTACGCGGTCAGGGACACACCCGCTGGGACCCCGGTGTTCGACGCGCTCGGGAACGAGGTGTAGCTCGGCGCGGCCGGCGGAGCGCTCGGAGCCGGGCTCGGCGCCGGCGCGGTCGTCGGCTTCGGGGTCTGGCCGGTGCTGGGGCTCGGGCTGGGCGTTGCGGTCGCGCTGGGGCTCGGGCTGGGCGCCGGGGTGGGGTTCGGGGGCGCGATCGGGCCCGGTGAAGGGTTGAACCAGTGCCACCCGTCTCGCCACGTCGGTGAGGGCTCGGTCGTCGGCGAGGGCTCGGTCGTCGGCGAGGGCGCGGTCGTCGGCGCCGGGGCCTTGCCGGACGGGGCGAAGACGACATCCACCCAGTACTGGCTGCGGTTCCAGGTCTGGGTCGGGAACGAGCTCCGCTTGCCGTAGGAGTAGACCCCGGACCGGCCGCGCTCGACCTCCAGCAGGTTGGTGGCCGAACCCGACCAGAACTGCTGGGTCTGGAAGTACCTGCCGCGAGGGGCGAGGTACGAGGCGACGTACTCCTGGCCGGCGGACAGCTGCACCGGCTGGTCGAAGTAGGCGGTCTGCCAGCCGCGCGCGGACTCGTCGGTGAACCGCGCCGTGGCGAGGCGGTCGCCCCGGGCGTCCCACAGGTTGCCCACGTGGGTCCCGGAGTTCTCCGGGGTCTTGTAGAAGCGCACGCCGACGGCGGTGCCGTCGACCGCTGTCGTGAACGCGGTGCCCAGCTCCACGCTGTTCGCGTCGGAGTCGACGGTCGCGCCCGCCGGGAGCGCGTCGCCCCAGATGCTCACGGTGCTCGAGACCGGGTGCGCCGAGGCCGTGTCCCGTCCGAAGATGTCGGCGCCGGCCATCGTGGCGAGCGTCACGCCGAACACGGTGACCGCGGCGAGCGTCCTCGCGGTGGTCCGCGAGCGCCTGGCGACCGTGTGGCGCCCATGGGATCGGTTCACTACTTGACTCCTGAGGTTGTGGCGTCGGTCGGCATGTCGATGGCCGCTCGGGGTCGCGGCGGGTGCCCGTGTGTCTTAGATAACATTTCTGTAACGACGCATTTGCCATGGTGCCACGATTGCCCGCCCCGATACAGCCTCACCCGTTCGGACTAGTCTCCTGCACCCCGCGGATCCGCGCTGAGCAGGCCCGATGTCCGGTCCCAGGACCTTGCGCGAGGTCTCGTCATGTGAGATTCCGGGGTGTCCGAGCGCCGCCCGGGGCCGAGCCTCGCGCCGTCGGAGCGTCCGTCGCCACGTCCCGACCCGGGCGGCCGTGGCGTGTCGGCGCGGCTCGTGACACGCTGCCGCCGTGTCCTCCGCCCGGGTGTGCTCCCTCGAGCCCGCCGACGTCCCGGAGGTCGCCCGGTTCCTGCACCAGCACCTCAACTCGCGAGTGTCCCCCGAGCGGTGGGCGCAGGCGATCGACCCGCCGTGGCGGGCACCCGGGTCGAGCCGTGGCCTGTGCCTGCGGGACGGTGACGCGCTCGTGGGCGTCTACCTGGCGTTCTGCTCGGACCGGATGGTCCGGGGAGAACGGCTGCGGTTCTGCAACCTGGCGGCCTGGTGCGTCCTCGACGCGTACCGTTCGTCCGGGCTGAAGCTCCTCATGGGCCTGCTGCGCTCGGAGGCGGACGTGTTCACCGACCTGTCGCCCAGCGGCGCGGTCGTGCCGATCGACGAACGTCTCGGCTTCCGCCACCTCGACACCACGACGTCCCTGCGGGTGAACCTCCCGGGCCCTACGCGGCGCGGCGGGGTCGAGCTCGTCACGGACCCCGGGCGGATCGCGACCCTGCTCGACGGCGACGACGCGCAGGTGTACCGGGACCACGCCGGGTCGGCGGCAGCCCGGCACGTCCTCGCGATGGTGGACGGGCAGCCGTGCTACGTGATCTGGCGGAGGGTCACGCGCAAGCGCCTGCCGGTGTTCGCGTCGCTCGTGCACGTCGGGGTGCCCTCGCTGCTCGATCGGGCACTGGGGCCGCTCGGTGCGCACCTGCTCGCTCGGGGCGCGCCCGTGCTGCTCGCCGAGCACCGGATCGCGGGCGGGCCGCTGCGCGGCGCCCGGGTGATCGCGGGCCGGCCCAAGCTCTTCCGCGGCGATCGGGTGGAACCGGGCGACGTCGACGACCTCTACAGCGAGATCGCCTCCGTGCCCTGGTGACCAGCAGATGGCTGCCGGGGAGCGCCTGAAGGGGCCCCATTAGGATGACGCCGTGATCACGGTCTGGCACGAGATGCTCGAGACCCAGGCGCGGGTCCGCGCCGACTCGCCCGCGCTCTCCTACAAGTCCCAGACCCTCAGCTACGCCGAGCTCTGGGACCTGGCGAGCCAGGTCGGCTCCGCGCTGGCCGGGCTCGGCGTGGCCCGCGAGGACCGGGTCGCCGTCTTCCTGGAGAAGCGGCCCGAGACGGTCGCCGCCTTCCTTGGTGCGTCGGTGGCCGGTGGGGCGTTCGTCCCGATCAACCCGTTGCTCAAGCCGCCGCAGGTGGCGCACATCCTCTCCGACTGCGCCGCTCGGGTCCTGGTGACGTCGGCCGCGCGACTCGAGCTCCTGCGGGACGTGCTCGACGGCTGCCCCGAGCTCGAGCAGGTCGTGGTCGTCGACGGGCCGGTGGCCACGCCGGTCGACGTCGCCACGCACGACTGGGCGGAGCTCCTCGCGGACGCGCCGGCGTCGGTGCCTGCTCCGGGGGTCGACCTGGACGTGGCCGCGATCCTCTACACGTCGGGGAGCACGGGCCTGCCCAAGGGCGTCGTGCTCAGCCACCGCAACCTCGTCGTCGGTGCCCAGAGCGTGAGCCAGTACCTCGGCAACACCGCCGAGGACGTGATCCTCTCGGTGCTGCCGCTCAGCTTCGACGCCGGCCTGTCGCAGGTGACCACGGCCCTGAACGTCGGCGCCCACGTCGTGCTGCTCAACTACCTCCTGCCTGCGGACGTCCCGCGGGCCTGCGAACGCTGGAAGGTCACGGGGCTCACCTGCGTGCCCCCGCTGTGGATCCAGATCGCGGACCTGGACTGGCCGGAAGGCGCCAGGGCGACGCTGCGGTACTTCGCGAACACGGGCGGGCGGATGCCTCGTACCGTGCTGGATCGGCTGCGCGAGGTCTTCCCGGGCGCGAGCCCGTACCTGATGTACGGGCTCACCGAGGCCTTCCGGTCCACCTACCTGGACCCGTCCGAGGTCGACCGCCGGCCGGACTCGATCGGCAAGGCCATCCCCAACGCGGAGATCCTCGTCGTGCGCCCGGACGGCACGCCGTGCGAGCCGGGCGAGCCGGGCGAGCTGGTCCACCGCGGCGCGTTGGTGTCCCTGGGCTACTGGGGCGCCCCGGAACGGACCGCCGAGCGCTTCCGTCCCGTGCCCGGACCGACCTCGGGGCACCGGCTCCCCGAGGTGGCGGTCTGGTCGGGCGACACCGTGGTCAAGGACGAGGAAGGCTTCCTGTACTTCGTGGGCCGCGCGGACGAGATGATCAAGACCTCGGGCTACCGGGTCAGCCCCAACGAGATCGAGCAGGCCGCGCTCGACTCGCGCCTCGCGGCCGACGCGGTCGCCTTCGGGGTGGAGGACGCGCGACTCGGGCAGCGCGTGGTGCTCGTCGCCGCACCGCCCGCAGGCGACGGGGCTCTGGACCCGGACGTCCTGCTCACCGCCCTGCGCGCCGCCCTGCCGGCGTTCATGGTCCCGGCCGAGGTCGTCGTGCGGGAGGCCATCCCGCGGTCCCCGAACGGCAAGTACGACCGCACGCGAGTGCGCGCGGAGTACGAGTCGTGAGCCGCCCGACCATCGCCGCGTTCGGCCAGCAGGACGGCGTCCTGACCGTCGGGGGCGTGCCCCTCGACCGGCTGGCGCACCGCGTCGGCACCACGCCGTTCTTCGCCTACGACCGCGAGCTGGTCCGCCAGCGCGTCGCGATGCTCCGCTCGCTCCTGCCGGAGCGGCTCAGCCTGGGCTACGCGGTCAAGGCGAACCCGATGCCGGCCGTGGTGCACCTGCTCGCCTCCCTGGTCGACACGCTCGACGTGGCGAGCTCGCACGAGATGAGGGTCGCCCTGGACACCGGGATCGACCCGGGCCGGGTCAGCTTCGCCGGGCCGGGCAAGACCGACGCCGAGCTCCAGCAGGCGGTCGCGTCGGGCGTCATCATCGAGATCGAGTCGGCCGGCGAGGGCCGGCGCGCGGTGCGGGCCGGTGAGGCGACCGGCGTGGTCCCCCGGATCGCGATCCGGGTGAACCCCGACTTCGCCGTGCGGGGGTCGGGCATGCGGCTCGGCGGCGGCCCGCAGCAGTTCGGCGTCGACGCCGAGCTGGTGCCTGCCCTGATGGCCGAGCTCGACGTCGCCGGCGTCGACCTCCTCGGGTTCCACGTCTTCGCAGGATCGCAGAACCTCTCGGCGGACCTGCTCATCCAGGCCGAGACCCGGACGGTCGACCTCATCCTCGAGCTCGCGGAGCACGCGCCGCAGACGGTGCGCTACGTGAACCTCGGCGGCGGCTTCGGCGTGCCCTACTTCCCCCAGGACTCGCCGCTGGACATCTCGGCGGTGGCCGCCCACCTCGGGGAGCAGGTGAGCTCGAGGCTCGAGCCGGCGTTCCCCGACGCCTCGCTCGTGGTGGAGCTCGGTCGCTACCTCGTCGCCGAGGCCGGCGTGTACGTGACTCGGGTCGTCGACCGCAAGGAGTCGCGCGGCAGCGCCTACCTCGTCGTGGACGGCGGCATGCACCACCAGCTCGCCGCGTCGGGGAACCTCGGCCAGGTCATCCGGCGCAACTACCCCATCGCGATCGGCCACGCGGTCTCCGCCGAGCCCGACGAGACCGTCACCGTCGTCGGGTGCCTGTGCACTCCGCTGGACCTGCTCGGCGACCGGGTCGAGCTTCCGCGGGCGGACGTCGGAGACCTCGTGGTCCTGTTCCACGCCGGCGCCTACGGGCTCACCGCGAGCCCGACGGCCTTCCTCGGGCACCCCGCGCCCGTGGAGATCCTCGTCTGACCCGCTGAAGGAGCGTCATGCCCGAACCGCTGCTCGAGGACGTCAAGGACGTCCTCGTCACCACTCTCGGCATCCAGGACCGCGCCTCGAGCCTGACGGCGTCGAGCCCGCTGTTCGGTGCCGTGCCCGAGCTCGACTCGCTGGGTGTGCTCGAGGTCGTCACCAAGCTGGAGTCGCGCTTCGGGATCACGGTCGACGACGAGGAGTTCGGCGGAGAGATCTTCGAGACGCTCGGCTCGTTGGTTCAGTTCGTGGAGCTCAAGGTCTCCGGCGCCGAGTCCCGCTGATCCGGCGGACCGGTCGCGACGTCCGAGGTATCCGGTGGATGCAACCGGATCAGCGCCCCGGCGATCCCGAGGGTCAGGAAGAACGTCCCCATGGTCATGGGGAACGCGAAGCCGTCGAAGAACGCCAACGAGACCGCCCCTGCCAGGATCCCGGCGACGAGCGACAGCGCGAGGTCCCGCGACCTCTCGTCGGCCCACTGGCGGCGGCGCCTGAGCAGGACGACGATCGCAGTCACGGGGATCGCGGCGAACGTGATCATCCCGAGCACGCCGCCGCTGACCAGCAGCCCCAGGTAGTTGTTGTCGAAGATCCGGTACTTGGGCAGGAAGGTGCCCAGTCCCCGGCCGACCCACGGGGAGTGTTGGAAGAACTGCAGTGCCACGGCATAGCTGTCGGTGCGCGACTCGATGCTCGGGTCGTTCTGCAGTGACGTGAACATGCTGCGGATGGAGCGAAGCATGCTCGGCACGCCCACGCTCAGGACCAGCGCCCCGGCGATCACGGCCGAGCCGATCCGCCAGCGCACCCGCGGCGGCCAGCCGATCAGAAGGACCAGCAACGCGACACCCAGGCTGATGTAGGCCGAGCGCGAGTTCGACAGCGCGAGCGCCAGGGAGATCGCCACCACCGGCCACCACCGCCTGACGAGCCCGCGCCCGTCGGGCTGCACCGCTCCGTGCAGGGCGAGGGGGAGCAGGATCGACAGGAGGGCGCCGTACTCGATGGGGTGGGTCGCGGTCCCGAAGATCCGAACCTGGCCGTTGCGGAAGAAGGTGTCGACGCCGGTCGTCGCGGTCAGGCCGGGGATGGTGATCCGGTCGATCAGCGGCTGCTTCGTCAGGTACTGGGCCAGGCCCAGGAGTCCCATCAGCCCCCCGGCGAGGGCGAACCGGCGGACCACCGAGTGCAGGTCGCGCAGGCGTGTGATGCCGTCGTGGACCATGAGGAAGACGCCGGTCCACGACATGGTCACGATGATCGCGACGTCGGCGGGGCTGACCTCGTCCTGGTCGATGGGGCGGGTCATCGCTGCGACGTAGCTGATGCCGACGCTCGCCAGGAAGAGCATCAGTGCGAGCCGGATCGGCTGGCGCGGCTTCACCGGACCCGTCGAACGGCGCAGCTGGCCGAGCAGCCACGCGAGCATGCTCAGCAGACCGAACAGCATGGACGGTGCCCCGGCGCTGCCCAGGGGGCCGATCACGAGACGGGACGGGATCGCGAACAGCAGGACGACGTAGATCGTGATCCAGGCGAGCACGCCCGTCTGCTGGGCGGTTGCCCTCGTCGACTCGACCACGGGGGCCCAGGTCAGGTGTGCAGCGGGACGCGCTGACCGTTGCCCGCCCTGGTGGCCTCGCCCTCGTCGTCCGCGATCGTCTCCTCCGACGCGGCCGCGTCATCGGTCTTCTCGCGCCCGGCTCTGCCCCCGCTTCCACGCGTGGTGCGCGCTGCGCGCTCCTTCGGCTTCCGCAGGGAGAGCACCCGGTCGACGACGATCGCGCCCACGAGCGTGAGCAGCATGCCGACAGCCGCTGCGGCGATCATCGCGCGCAGCGTCGAGCTGAGCACCTTGGTGGGCTCGACATCGACCGACAGCGGCATCGAGCCGACCCGGGAGTTGGCCGGGGCGTCGACCTCGTCCTGCAGGGCGGTCAGCGCCACCGGGACGCTCGCGAGGGCGGTCTGGAGGCCGCCCATCACCTCGTCCTCGTTGGGCGCCTTGATGGTCATGATGACGAGCGGGCCGCGGGAGAGCGGGTCGACCACGACGTCGTACGTCGCGTCCGGGTACTGCTCGGTGAACCGCTTGCGGGGCTCCTGACCGGCGAGGTAGGCGACGACCAGCGAGGCGGGCTGCTCGAGTCCACCGAGCTGGAGCCATGGGTTGGCCCCGTCGGTCACCGAGGCGTCCGGTGGCAGGAGCACCATGCTCCCGGTCGCGGTGTACGTCGGGGGGACCAGGGTGTAGGCGCCGAACACGAGGCCGCCCGTGACGGCGATGCCGAGCACGACGATGTACCAGCGACGCAGCAGCGCCGCGGCAACAGCGCCGAGCTCCATGGGCTCCTCCGTGTGGTCGTGCCGTGCCACGCGGGACGCGTCGACCACTTGAGGCTAGTGCCCGGCCCAGGCGGGACGCCCGTCGGCCCTGGATCATGCCCGGTTTGTCACGAAATCTTCACCCCTCGCCCGGGCCGGCCGTCACATGCGCCGTGCCAGACTCGTCGGAGCCGCAGGGAAGGGCTGTCCGTGACCATCTGGGAGGCACTGCTGGCGCTCGTCCGCCGGTGGTACATCGTGCTTGCCGCCCTCCTGGTCGCGCTGATCGGCAGCTATGGAGCGGTCAAGGCGCCGGGCGTCTACTGGTCGCGCGCCGAGGTGACGTTCCTCGCGCCGGCCAGCACCGTGAACCCCAACACCCTGAAGGTGCGGTCGAGCGATCTCATCATCACCGCCGGCGTCGTCGCGAAGCTGGTCAACGGGAACCTCACCTGGAACAAGATGGCCGACCCGGCCGCGACGATCGTCGGCGAGGGCGTCCGGGACGGCTGGTCCGTGCGGCTCCCGGACTACGGCGGCCAGTGGTCCAGGGTCTACTCGCGGCAGGTGCTCGACGTCCAGGTGGCCGGCCCGACCGCCGAGGCCGTCCGAGAGCGCCAGACCGAGCTCCTGGACAGGATCGACGCCGAGCTCGCCGGCCTGCAGAAGGGCGTCGCACAGTCCGATCGCATCACCACGACCGTCGTGCCGGCGGTGCCGTCGGTCTACTACTTCCACGGCAGCAAGGTGCGTGCCCTCGCGATGATCTGGCTGCTGGCGGGTTCCGGTGCACTCGCAACGGCGGTCTGGCTCGAGCACCGCGCACGCAGGCGGCCAACGCCGACGGCCGCGCCGCGCGACGAGTGGCCGGACTGGCTCGTCGCCCTACCGGCCTGGAGCCCTGCGGGCCTGAGCCTGCGCGGTGTCCTGTCGCCGCCGCACGGCGTCGGGGTTCATGGGCCGGAGGACGGGGACGAGGCGTCGAGCGCCTCGCGGAGCAGCCGTGCACGGCGGGCGCCGACCAGGCCGTAGTCGAACCCGGCCGCCGCCTGTCGAGCCGCGGCGCCGCACGCGGCTCGCAGCGTGTGGTCCTCGGCGAGCCGGCGCAGGGCCTCGGCGATCTTCGCCGGCGATGCCGGCGGGACCACCAGACCGGTGCGGCCGTCCTCGACGAGGCGGGCGGCGCCCATCGGGGTGGTGACGACGGGGAGCCCGCAGCCCGCTGCCTCGTACGTCACCTGCGGGCCGCCCTCCTCGAGCGTCGGGAAGACGAACACGTCGGAGCCCGCGTAGATGGACCCGGGGTTGTCGGCGTAGCCCCACAGACGCACCCGGCCGTCGCGGGCGTGGTCCTCGACCAGAGAGGCGACCTCGTCGTCCATCGGGCCGACCAGCACGAGCTCGCCCGGCACGTCGAGCGAGGCCCAGGCCTCGAGCAGCTCCGGTATCCCCTTGCGCACGCCGATCCGCCCGACGAAGACGGCGCGGAAGTCGAGGTGCCGCTCGATCGGGCTCGCGTCGGCGAACCGTTCGGGGCGCCACCCGAAGGTGGTGGACAGGATCTGGTCGGGCCCGGCCCCCAGGTCCATGAGCGAGCGCTCGACCTCGGGGTTCGACGCGAAGAAGTAGTCGTACAGCGTCAGCTCGTCCGTCTCGTCCGCGATCGCCTCGGCGGTGATCCCGTGGTTCGGCTCCAGCCCGAGCCGCCGGTACGCCTCGTCGAGGATCGGTCCGGCGGTCGCCAGCGCCGAGTTGATCATCTCGCGCACCGTGAGCACGCCACGACCACGGGCCTCGCGCACCAGGTCGGTCGGGCTGCCCGGCCAGAAGTGCGCGACCGTGGTCGCCGGGTCCGCGGCGGCCAGCGCCCGCCGGAACTGACGTGCCATGCGGTGCAGGGCGGGCCGCTCGACGACGCGCCACGGCACGCGCCGGGCGAGGCCCGGGAAGGGCTCGCGCACGAGGACCCCCTCGGGCAGGGGGGTGCGGCGCCGACCCGCGAACACCTCCGGTGCAGCGCCCCCGCCCAGCATCCCTCCGGCGATCAGGGCGCAGCTCTCCGCAGGGCCGCGGCCGCTGAACGAGTACGGCGCGTACGTGAGCACCCGGACCGGCGGGCCCGGCGCCGCCTCGCCCGCCGTGCCGGTCATCCGCCGACCACCTGGGGCGACCACGCCTCCGGGATGAAGAGCCGCGGCGTCGAGCCGTCCTGCGTGCCCAGGGCCCACACGTCGGTGACGCCGGGCTCGTTCTCGCGGGGGAGGCCGTAGAGCACCGTGTCGTCGTCGAGCCAGGCGATCTGGTCGTCGAAGCTCCGGCTCTCGCCGGTGAGCACGCGCTGCTCGCCGGTCGCGAGGTCCAGGATCCCGATCGACCAGTGCACCGGCGAGTCGGAGGTCTGGACCTTGAACGCGAGCCGCGTGCCGTCCGGCGACAGCGACGGGCACGCGCCCTCGTGGATCGCGGTGACCGTCCTGGCGTCGAGGTCGCCGCGCACGAGCCAGGTGTGACCCATCGACGCGGACTGCGCGGTCGCGTAGAACGTGGTGTCGTCGACGAACGTCACGCCCCACAGGTTCCGGTCCACCGGCGCCACGGTCTCGCCGTCCACGATCAGGCTGAACTCCTCCAGGTCCCACGTCGTGCCGTTGGTGAGGTCGTGGATCAGCGTCTGGGTGACGAATCCCGTGGTCGCGTAGGAGTGCCCCGTGACGAACGCCGTCGTCGCCACCATCCGGCCGTCGGGGGACAGGCGGGTGCGTGACGGCACGCCGGGCAGCGGCCAGCTGGTGGTGGTGCTCCAGTCCGCGCCGAGGAGCAGGGCCTCGTACGTCGTGGCCACCCCGGCATTGGTGCGCAGGCAGGCGGCCTCGCCGCGGACCGCCGCCACCCGGTCGCACTGGATGTCGGTGTAGGTCCTGGGGCCGGACGGGTCGTCCAGCGGGACCAGCGCCAGCGAGTCGTAGGCGTCGTCCGGCGCGGTGGACCGGAACGCCACGTACGGCCCTGCGGTGACGTCCGCGAGGGCCGGTCCCGCGGTATGGGTCGCCGTGGGGGCTGCGGTGCTGCTGCGATAGGCGTTGAGCAGGTAGGCGCCCGCGGCGGCCAGGACGACCACGACGATCGCCACCAGCGCCCAGACCCGCGCTGAGGGGCGCCTCATCCGCCCACCACGAGGGCGCCGGTGATCACGAGCTCGGTCCCGCCCCCGGTGCGCGGGCGGAGGGTGAGCACCACCACGTCGCGGCCACGGACGTACTGCGTCGCATCGGAGCCCGGTGCGGCGTCGACGTCGGTGGTGAGGTAGCCGAGCGTGGTCATCCGGGCGGTGTAGTCCGCGCCCACCCGGTCCGGCTCGCCGTCCTCGGTCGCGCTCAGCCCGACCTGGACGTGGGCGCCCTGGGACGAGATGGAGCTCGAGACGACGGTCGCGTGCGCCGGGACCGGCACGAGGTCGGAGGGGAACCCGGTGACCAGCGTGCCATGGGCGCTCGCCGACGTCGGGGCCTGGGTGAGGTGCGGGAGGTCCACGCCGAGGGTCGGGCCCGGGTCCGGGGAGGTCTCGGGGAGGATCTCCGATGCTGCGCCGTCCTCGCCGCTCGACCCGGTGACCGTGACCGTCGGCGTGGGGGTGGCACCTGCGGAGCTCGGCGAGCCGCCGGCCGGGCCGCCCGACGTCGTCGTGCCACCGGTCTCGCCGGGGCTGCCGGACGCGGTGGCGGTCGCGTCGGCTCCGCCGGCCGTGCAGCCCGCGAGCAGCGCGGCCGCCGCGAGCGCGGCGAGCGGGCCCCGGACGGAGCGGGCGGCGCGGTCGAGACGTCGACTCACCGGGGCCTCCTCAGGGGGTGCTCGTCGCGGCCGGTTCGCGGACGCGGTCGGACAAATCGGACCTCGAGCGACCTCACGGTACCTCGGTGGTCGCCGCGGCATCGGCGGGCGTCCGCGATTTCACCCGTCCGCTGCGGGGCGACGGGTGACACGAGCGACGGGCGCGGCCTCATGGCCCGGGGGCCACCTGAGGGGACCATGCCTGTGGGATGAAGAGCGCGGGCCGGGCGCCGGGGGTCACGCCGAGGGACCAGACGTCGGTGACGCCGGGCTCGTCGGTGCGCGGCAGGCCGTACAGGATGGTGTCGTCGTCGAGCCAGGCGACCTGGTCGTCGACGTTGGCCGTCTCACCGTCGAGCGCCCGGTGCTCACCGGACTCGAGGTCGAGCACCGCGAAGGACCAGATGTTCGGTGAGGACGAGGTCTGCACCATGTACGCCAGGCGGGTGCCGTCCGGCGAGAGCGACGGGCACATCCCGCCGTCGAGCACGGTGGTGAGCGTGCGTTGCGAGACGCTGCCGCGCACGAGCCAGGTGTGGCCCATCGAGACCGACTGCGCGGTCGCGTAGAACGTGTCCTCGTCGTCGGCGAAGGTGACGCTCCAGTAGTTGCGGTCCACCGGAGAGACCTTCGCGCCGTCGACCACGAGGTCGTAGTCCTCCAGGTCGTCGGCCGCCCCCGTGTCGAGGTCGTGGACGATGGTCTGGGTGGTGATCGTGCCGGCCGCGTCGCAGTGGCCGGCGACCAGCGCCGTCGTGGCGACCAGGGAGCCGCCGGGCGAGACCCGCGTCCGGTTGGGGAGCCCGGTGAGCGGGAACGTGTCGGTGGTCTGCCAGTCGGCGTCGAGCAGGACCGCTTCGTGGCTCGTCGCGAAGCCGCCCGTCGACCTCAGGCACGAGACGCGGCCGGCGTCCGCGGCGATCAGGTCGCACTCGATCCCGGTGTACGCGCGTGCTCCCGACGGGTCGTCGGCCGCGACCACGGCGAGCTGTCCGAAGCGGTCGCCGGGCGCGGTCGAGCGGAACAGGACGTGCGGCCCGGCCGTCACGGCGGCGAGGTCGTCCTCGGCGACGGCGACGCTCGCGGTCGGGGTCGCGCTGCTACGCAGGTACTCGGACACGGCGTACCCGGCGGTGAGCGCGACCCCCAGGACGACGACGGCAACCAGGGCCCAGATCCGGCCACGGCTGGTGCTCACCGCGCCTCCGGGCTCTCGTCCGCCACGGCCGGCCCGTCGTGGTCGTGGTCGTGGTCGTGGTCCGCGTCGTCCTCATCGTCGTCCTCGTCGAGCGCGACGGCCTCGTTGTCCAGGCCGCGCACGGCCGCGAGCGCGACGGGCACCGCGACGGCGAGCAGACCGGCGACCACCAGCATCGCGGGGACCCGGCCGATGCCGAACCACAGGATCCCGAACGCCGACGCGGAGATCATCCGCGCGACCGCGACGACCGTCTGAGCCGTACCGATCGCGGTGCCTCGCGACGAGGCCTCGCTCAGCTGTCCGGTGACGGCGGCCAGCACACCGTCGGTCGCGGCGTAGAACACGCCGAGCAGCACCAGGGTGACGATCGTCGTCCAGGCGGAGCCGAGGACGACGGCCGCGCTCAGGTAGGCGGCCACCAGGGCGACGTGCCCGAGGACGAGAACGCGCGCCCGGCCCCAGCGGTCGGCGACGCGACCCATCGGCACCGCCAGCAGCATGTACGCGAGGTTGGTGCCGACGTACAGCAGCGGGAACCACTTCGTGGCGAACCCGTCCCTGGCCTGCAGCGACAGGTACACGAAGCCGTCGCCCACGGTCAGCAACGCGAGCCCGCCCGCGGCGAGCAGGACCCGGCGCATCCTGGGTGCGGCCAGGGTCCGCCACGCGAACGGGCGGCCGGCCGGCGCGATCCCTGGGATGCCGCAGCTGCAGCCCTTGCAGGCCGGCAGGCCGCGCTTCTCCCTGGTGCGGTGCTTCTCGAGCCATGCGGCACGCCGCGGCCGCAGGTCCGGTACCAGCAGGCCCAGCACGGCGACGCCGATGATCGCGAACGCGAACGAGACGGCGAACACGGTGTGGTAGCCGTCGGGGATGACCCAGAGCACGGCGAACGCGATGAGCGGCCCGATCGCCGCGCCGAGGGTGTCCAGCGTGCGGTGCACGCCGAACGAGCGACCGAGCGTGCGCGGGTTGGACGACGCAGTGATCATCGCGTCGCGCGGTGCGGTGCGGATGCCCTTGCCGACCCGGTCGATCGCCGTGACCGACAGCACGCTCACGAAACCGCTGGCCAGCAGCAGCGCGCCGCGTGTCACGGCCGAGAGGCCGTAGCCGACGAACGCGACCCACTTGGGGTGGTCGCCGCGGTCCGCCGCCCAGCCTCCCGCGATCCGGACCAGTGCGCTCGCACCCTGCATGACGCCGTCGATGAAGCCGAACGCGATCGTCGTCAGCCCGAGCGACGCCGTCACGTAGAGCGGCAGGACCGCCGCCACGGACTCCGAGGAGATGTCGGTGAGCAGGCTCACCACGCCCAGCGTCACGACGACGGAGGAGACCCGCTGCTTGGTGCGTGACCGGGGGGCCTTCTCCGCCGCGACGTCCGCGCTCATCGCGGCACCTGCGTCCCGCGGGAGGCGCGGCGCCGTGCGCGCGAGGCACGAGAGGTCACGCGGGCTCCTGGTGAGTCTCGGGGTGGGTGCCTGGTCCCAGGCCGTCTCGACGCTACCCGCCGTCCCCTGCCGCGAGTAGCCGTTCGGCGGGCGAATTCGGACAATTCACCCGCGTGGCGGCCGTCGCTGCGACCCGGTCGTCCGACCGGGGGAGGGGTTACGCGAGGGCGTGGTCGACCTGCGCCTCGAGGTGTCCGGCGATCTCCAGGGCGGCGGTCGCGGCCGGTGACGGGGCGTTGAGCACGTGCACCTGGTGGCCCACGGTCTGGACCAGGAAGTCGTCGACCATCCCGCCGTCCCGGCGCAGGGCCTGGGCCCGCACGCCGGCCGGCGCCGGTACGAGGTGCTCGGCGCCGATGCCGGGCACGAGCCGGGCGAGCGAGCGTGCGAACGCCCGCCGGGACACCGAGCGCGCCATCTCTGCCGCGCCGGGGCCGACGTTGCGGACCCCCAGGCGCCACAGCCCGGGCCAGGAGAGCGCGTCGGCGAGGTCGCGCACCGACACGTCCCGCCAGCGGTAGCCCTCGCGCGCGAGGGCCAGCACGGCGTTGGGCCCGGCGTGCACGCCCCCCTCGATCATCCGGGTGAGGTGCACCCCGAGGAACGGGAAGCGGGGGTCGGGCACGGGGTAGATGAGGTTGCGCACCCAACCCGCGGGCTCGCCGGAGAGCTCGAAGTACTCGCCCCTGAACGGCACGATCCTGGCCTCGGGCTCCACGCCGCACGCCCGCGCGACCCGGTCGGCCTGCAGTCCCGCGCAGCCCACCAGCGCGTCCGCGGCGAGGTCCTCGACCTCGGGCGTGGCCAGCCTCAGGCGCACCTGGCGGCCGACCGTCGTGGCGGCGACGAACGAGGCGCCCAGCCGCACCTCGCCCCCGGCCCGGCGGACCTGGGCCGCCAGCGCGTCGCACACCCCGCGGTAGTCGACGATGGCGGTCGACTCCACGCGCAGCGCCCCGACGCACGCGACGTGTGGCTCGTACTCGGCCGCCTCCTCGGGGCCGATCAGCCGCGCGGGGACGCCGTTGGCCACGGCGCGCTCGGCGAGGGCGCCGAGCCGGGGCAGCTCCTCGGCGGACGTGGCGACGACGAGCTTGCCGCACCGGTCCACGCGGACGCCGTGCTCCTGCGCGAAGGCCACCATGCTCTCCGCGCCCGCAGCGGCCATGCGGGCCTTGTGGCTGCCCGGCGCGTAGTAGAGGCCGGAGTGGATCACCCCGGAGTTGCGCCCGGTCTGGTGCGCGGCGAGCGAGGGCTCCTTGTCGACCACCGTGACCTCGTCGCCCCGCTGCGCGAGCCGCGCCGCGGTCGCGAGCCCGACGATGCCTGCCCCGACGACGACGACGCGTGCCACTGGACCTCCTTGCTGGGCGTTGGCGACAGTCTGGTGCATCGGCGACCTCGGCAGGGTGCCGACGGCCGGTCGGACGTCGTCGGTGGGTGCTCCTAGGCTGGTGCCGCCCGTGGGTACGTCCACGGCGTCGTACACCGAAGGGCCCATGAACCTCTCCGGACTGCTCCCCGTCCTGGCGGCCGACGCCGCCGTCGCACGGGTCCGCGCCGCCGCATCCGCGGCGCCCGCGGCCCGTGACCCCGAGCTCGACGTCGTCCTGCCGCCCGGTCTGCGGGCCGTGCTCCTGGCGAGCCTCCTGGACGGAGGTCCGAGCCCGCTCGTCGTGGTGGTCGCGACCGGGCGCGAGGCCGAGGAGCTCGCCGCCGCGCTGCAGGCCTACGCCCCTCGGCACGCCGACGCGGTAGCCGTCCTGCCGTCGTGGGAGACGCTCCCGCACGAGCGCCTCTCGCCCCGCAGCGACACCGTGGCGCGCCGGCTGGCCGTGTTCCGCCGCCTCGCCCACCCCGACCCCGAGGGCCCCGGCGGGCCGCTGAGGGTGGTCGTGGTGTCGATCCGGGCGCTCCTCCAGCCGGTGGTCGCCGGTCTGGGTGAGCTCGTCCCGGTCGCGCTGCGCAGCGGTCAGGACGCCGACCTCGAGAGCGTCGCCCAGGCGCTGGTCGACGCGGCCTACACGCGTACCGACATGGTCGAGCGGCGCGGCGAGTTCGCCGTGCGCGGCGGGATCCTCGACGTGTTCCCGCCCACCGACGACCATCCGCTCCGGATCGAGTTCTGGGGCGACTCCGTCGAGGAGATCCGGTGGTTCGCGGTCGCCGACCAGCGCAGCCTCGAGGTGGCGCCCGACGGGCTGTGGGCACCGCCGTGCCGCGAGATCCTGCTGACCGACGAGGTCCGCGACCGGGCTGCCGCGCTGGTGGACGAGCTGCCCGGGGTCGCCGACATGCTCACCAAGCTCGCCGCCGGGATCGCGGTCGAGGGCATGGAGTCGCTCGCACCGGTGCTGGTCGACCGGATGGTCCCGGTGCTCGAGCTGGTCGACGACGCAGCACTCGTGGTGGTCGCGGACCCCGAGCGGGTCAGGCGCAGGGCCCACGACCTGCAGGCGACCACGAGCGAGTTCCTCGCGGCTGCGTGGAGCGCCGCCGTCGCCGGGGCCAGCACACCGGTCGACCTGTCGGCCGCGTCGTTCGCGAGCTACGCGGACACCCGCGAGCTCGCCCTGGCCCGGCGGCTCGGGTGGTGGACGATGAGCGTCTTCACCGCCGCACCGGCGGACGAGCCGCCCGACGACGGCGCCGGGCCGGTGGCGCCCGCCGCCGCGGGCCCGGTCGACGAGCCCGCGGCGGTCCCCGGCGGCTCCCTCGTCGTCGGCGCGCGCGCCGTGCACGGCTATCGCGGCGACGTGGCCAGGGCGGTCGCGGACCTGCGCGACCTCCAGCAGCAGGCCTGGCGGCTGGTGCTGGTCACCGAGGGCCACGGGCCCGCGGCCCGGATGGTCGAGCAGCTCGGTGCCGCCGACGTCCCGGCCAGGCTCGTCGGCGAGGTCGACGAACCCCCGGAGCCCGGTGTGGTCACGGTCACCGCCGCACCGGTGTCCAGCGGCTTCGTCGCGCCCGAGCTGCGGGTGGCGCTGCTCACCGAGTCGGACCTGACGGGGCGCGCCGGCACCTCGACCCGGGACATGCGGGCGATGCCCTCGCGCCGGCGGCGCACGGTCGACCCGCTCGCGTTGCGTCCCGGCGACTTCGTGGTGCACGAGCAGCACGGCGTCGGCCGGTTCGTCGAGCTCACCGCCCGGACGGTCGGCTCCGGGCGGGCGGTCGGCACCCGTGAGTACCTGGTCATCGAGTACGCGCCGTCCAAGCGGGGCCAGCCCGGCGACCGGCTGTGGGTGCCCACCGACCAGCTCGACCAGGTGACGCGCTACGTCGGCGGCGAGTCACCGGCGCTGAACCGGATGGGCGGGTCGGACTGGGCCAAGACCAAGGGCCGGGCCCGCAAGGCGGTCAAGGAGATCGCCGCGGAGCTGATCCGGCTGTACTCGGCGCGGATGGCGACGCCCGGGTTCGCCTTCGGCCCGGACACCCCGTGGCAGCGCGAGCTCGAGGACGCGTTCGCGTTCGTCGAGACGCCCGACCAGCTCGTCACGATCGACGAGGTCAAGGCCGACATGGCCAAGCCCTACCCGATGGACCGGCTGGTGTGCGGTGACGTCGGCTACGGCAAGACCGAGATCGCGGTCCGCGCGGCCTTCAAGGCCGTGCAGGACGGCAAGCAGGTCGCTGTCCTGGTCCCGACCACGCTCCTGGTCCAGCAGCACCTGGACACCTTCTCCGAGCGCTACGCGCCGTTCCCGGTGACGGTCAAGGCCCTGTCGCGGTTCCAGTCCGACGCCGAGGCGAAGGAGGTCACCGAGGGGCTCTCCGACGGCAGCGTCGACGTGGTGATCGGCACGCATCGCCTGCTGACCGGGCAGGTGCGGTTCAAGGACCTCGGCCTGGTGGTCATCGACGAGGAGCAGCGCTTCGGCGTCGAGCACAAGGAGACCCTCAAGGCGCTGCGCACCGACGTGGACGTGCTGGCGATGAGCGCGACGCCCATCCCGCGCACCCTGGAGATGGCGGTCACCGGCATCCGCGAGATGTCGACCCTGGCCACCCCACCCGAGGAACGCCACCCGGTGCTCACGTTCGTCGGGCCCTACGACGAGAAGCAGGTCGCCGCCGCGATCCGGCGCGAGCTGCTGCGCGAGGGCCAGGTGTTCTACGTGCACAACAAGGTGGCCTCGATCGACAAGGCGGCCGCCCGGCTGGCAGAGCTGGTGCCGGAGGCCCGGATCGCCACGGCGCACGGCAAGATGGGCGAGCACCAGCTCGAGCGCGTCATCGTGGACTTCTGGGAGAAGCGGTCCGACGTGCTGGTCACCACAACCATCGTCGAGACCGGCCTGGACATCTCCAACGCGAACACCCTGATCCTCGAACGGGCGGACCTGCTGGGCCTGTCCCAGCTGCACCAGCTCCGCGGCCGGGTGGGCCGAGGGCGCGAGCGGGCCTACGCCTACTTCATGTACCCGCCCGAGCGGCCGCTCACCGAGACCGCGCACGACCGGCTCCAGACCATCGCGGCGAACACCGACCTCGGCTCGGGGATGGCCGTGGCGATGAAGGACCTGGAGATCCGCGGCGCGGGCAACCTGCTGGGCGGCGAGCAGTCCGGGCACATCGCCGGGGTGGGCTTCGACCTGTACGTGCGCATGGTCGGGGACGCCGTCGCGGCCTTCCGCGGGGAGCAGGAGACCACGCCGGCCGAGGTCACCCTGGAGCTGCCGGTCGACGCGCACCTGCCCACGGACTACATCGAGCACGAGCGGCTGCGCCTGGAGGCCTACCGCAAGGTCGCCGACGCAACGTCGGCCGAGGCGCTGGAGGAGGTGCGGGCCGAGCTCACCGACCGGTACGGCGCGCCGCCGGCCCCGGTCGAGGCGCTGCTGGAGGTCGCCACGTTCCGCAACCTCGCGCGGCGCTCCGGGCTGACGGACGTGACCGCGCAGGGCCGGTTCATCCGGCTCGCGCCGGTGGAGCTGCCCGAGTCGGGGGCACTGCGGCTCAAGCGGCTGCACCCCGGGGCGGTGCTCAAGCCGGCGACCCGGACGGTCCTCGTGCCCTTCCCCACCACGGCGAGGGTCGGCGGGCGGCCGCTGGCCGGTTCCGAGCTGCTCGCGTGGCTCACGGATCTCGTCCAGCAGGTCCTGGCGAGGCAGGCCGCGTGAAGGGCGCTATCGTCGTCCGGGGCCGTGCGAGCCCGCGAGGGGGGACGATGTCGAGGACCGCGATCCGGATGCTCGTCGGAGCGTTGCTGGCCGTGACGGTGCTGGCCGGCTGCTCGGTCCGGCCAGGTGCCGCGGCGGTGGTCGACGGCCACGTGATCTCCCAGGACGAGCTGGCTCGCACCCACACCGAGCTGGGCCCGCTGTTCCAGAACCCGTCCCCGGCCCAGGTCCTGACCGTGCTCATCATCGAGCCGGCCGTGGTCAAGGCGGCCGAGGACAACGGCGTCGGCGTCTCGGCCGACCAGGCCCGCACGCAGCTGGCCACCTGGGCAGCCAACGCCGGCCTCACGGACGTCCCGGACTACGGCCCCGGCACCGTCGCGGCGGCCCGGTTCCAGCTGGCGAGCACCGCGCTGCAGAACCTCTCCAACGCGTCGGACGTGATCAGCGCGGTCACCGACGAGATCTCCAAGGAGACGGTCTCGGTCAACCCGCTCTACGGGGCCTGGGACGCCAAGAACGCGGGCGTCACGGCCCTGACGTTCCCGTGGATCGCCGGCTCCGCGACGAAGTGAGCCCGGCGGCCCGGCACACCCCGGCCGACCTGGAGCACCTCGCCGACCTGATCGCCGTGATGGACCGGCTGCGGTCACCCGGCGGGTGCCCGTGGGACGCCGAGCAGACCGCCGAGTCCCTGGTCGCCTACGCGGTCGAGGAGGTCTACGAGGTCGCCGAGGCGGTCGAGACCGGCGACCGCGCCCACCTGCGCGAGGAGCTGGGCGACCTGCTGCTCCAGGTGGTGTTCCAGGCGCGCGTCGCCCAGGAGCACCCGACCGAGCCGTTCGACCTCGAGGACGTCGCCGCCGGGATCGCCGCGAAGCTGCGCCGCCGCCACCCGCACGTGTTCGGGCCGGACGCCGACGCCGGGCTCGACCCCGAGGAGGTCCACCGCCGCTGGGAGCAGATCAAGGCCGCCGAGAAGGCCGAGCGCACCTCGGTGCTCGACGGCATCCCGGTGGGCCTGCCGGCCCTGGCCCGGGCCCAGAAGGTGCTCGGCAGGGTGCAGCGCGCCGGCCTCGAGCCCGTGGCGGGCGACCCGCCGCGGTCGCCCGAGGAGGAGATCGGGGCGGCGCTGCTCGCGCTGGTGGCGCGTGCCACGCACGCCGGCGTCGACGCCGAGGCAGCGCTGCGGGCCGCAGTGCGGTCGAGCGAGACCCGGCTCCGCGCGGCGGAGGCGGGGCGCACGGCCACGGAGCAGGGCTAGCTCACTCGTCCCGGTGGGCCGGCCCCCGGGACCGGACGAACGCCTCGAGCGCGCCCGGTGTCGCGAGGTCGACGTAGCGGCGACCCTGCGGGTCGGTGGCCGCCGTGCTGTCGGCCGCGGCCGCCGGCGTGGTGTCCACGCCGAACAGCCCGTCGAACACCCCGACGTAGCGCGCCGCCTGGGCGCGCCAGTCGAGCTCCGCCGCGACCCGCTCACGGGCGGCGAGCGACATCGCCGCCCGCGTGTCCTCGTCGTCGAGCAGCGACTCCACCGCGTCGGCGAACGCACCGATGTCGCCGGACCTCACGTACAGGCCGGTGTCGGCGCCGGACACCTGGGTCTCGACCAGGTCGAACGAGACCGCCGGCACGGCGTACGCCATGTACTCCATCGTCTTGTTCATGGTCGACACGTCGTTGAGCGGGGTCTTGCGGTCGGGGCCGAGGCCGACGCTCGCGGCGCTCAGGTAGTCGGCGATCCGGTCCGGTCCGACGCGTCCGGTGAACTCGACGTGGTCGTCCAGCCCAAGCCGGGTGCACTGCACGCGGAGGTCGGCGAGCGTGTCGCCGAACCCGAGCAGTGCGGCGCGCACGTCCTTGCGGCCGCGGCGGTGGACCAGCTCATCCATGACCTCGAGGGCGACGTGCACGTCGTCCTGGGGGCCCATGATCCCGAGGTAGACCAGCAGGTGCTTGCCGTCGGTGTGGTCGTGGGCCGGTTCGACCGGACGCATCACCCTGGTGTCGGGTCCGGAGCGGACGACCGTGACGTGGTCGGGGGCCAGGCCGCCGCGCTCGATGGCGACCCGGCGGTAGGACGCGTTGGTCGAGACCACCCGGGTGGCCGTCCGGAACGTCATCCGCTCGAGCCAGAGCAGGCCGCGGTACTGCAGGCGCTGCGCGAGCCCGCGCGGCTCGCCGAAGCGCGAGCGGAACAGCTCAGGGTTCAGGTCGTGGTGGTCGAAGACGAAGCGCACACCGCGCACCCGCCACAGCCGGGCCAGCAGCCAGTAGGTGTCCGGCGGGTTGCACGCCTGGATCACGTCGAAGCCGTGGCGCCGGTGCACGCGCAGCGACAGCACGGCGGTACGGATCCAGCTGTAGACGAACTCGATCACGAACCCGACCAGGCCCTTGGCCTCCGGCGCCGGGCGGTACTTGTACAGGTGGACGCCCTGGAGGGTCTCGTGCGAGGCCTCGCCGGGCCCGCGCGGGCAGATGACGCTCACCTCGTACCCGCGCGCCGTCAGGGCCTGGCACTCGAGCCAGACGCGCCGGTCCAGTGGCACCGGCAGGTTCTGGACGATGATCAGGACCCGCCCGACGGGCCGCGGGGTACCGGGAGCAGCGGTGGAGCGCGCCCCGACGGAGCGACGCCAGGGCCGGTCGAAGGTCGGCATACGTCCCTCAGGTGTCCGGGGCACGGGTCGCCTCGCACCCTAGTGCGAGGCGGGTTCCATGACGACGGGCGGGACGGGTTTTCACCCCGCCGTGATCGGTTCAGGACATCGCGAGCACCTCGGTGCCTGTCACGCGTCCCGCGCGCAGGTCGTCCAGTGCGTGGTCCGCCGCGTCGAAGTCGACCGGAGTGACCGTCGGCCGCAGGCCGATGCGACCGGCGAGCGCCAGCAGTGCACGGCCGTCGTCCCGGGTGTTCGCCTCGACCGAGCGCAGCTGCTTCTCGTGGAACACGTGCCGCTGGTAGTCCAGGGGCGGGATCTGCGACAGGTGGATGCCCGCGACCGCGAGGGTGCCGCCCGGTGCGAGCGCGGCGAGCGCGACGGGGACCAGGTCCCCGGCCGGGGCGAACAGGATCGCGGAGTCCAGCGGCTCGGGCGAGGGCGCGGTCGAGTCCTGGGCGGACGCGCAGCCCAGGTCGAGCGCGAGCTGCCTGGAGCGGGCCGAACGCGTCATGACGTGCACCCGGGCTCCCTCGGCGATCGCGACCTGGGCGGTCAGGTGCGCCGACCCGCCGAAGCCGTACAGCCCGAGCGCACCGCCGCTGGGCACCTCGGCCCGACGCAGCGCCCGGTAGCCGATGATCCCGGCGCACAGCAGCGGCGCGCCTCGCACGGGGTCGAGCCCGTCGGGCCAGGGGTAGGCGTAGGCGTCCGGGACCGTGACCAGCTCCGCGTAGCCGCCGTCGGCGTCCCAGCCGGTGTACGTCGAGCGGGGGCAGAGGTTCTCGCGGCCGGTGCGGCACGCCGCGCACACCCCGCAGGTGCGGCGCAGCCAGGCGACCCCGACCGTGTCTCCGACCCGGTGCGTGCCGCCCGCCGGGGCGTGCTCGACGACGCCGACCGCCTCGTGGCCGGGCACCACGTGCTCGCGGTGCACCGGCAGGTCGCCGTCCAGCACGTGCAGGTCGGTGCGGCAGACCCCGCAGGCCACGACTCGCACCAGGAGCTCGTCCTCAGCGGGTTCCGGGTCCGGCGCCTCGACCTGCCGCAGGACGCCTGGTCGGGTCACCTGCCATGCGCGCATGCGTCCTCCTGGTGTCGCGGGACGCCCGCGAGGGCCTCTCTCGCCTCCCCGACCGCTTTACCCCCGCCGGACCCGCCGGGCAAGCCGGTCGCGCGCCGGGCGGGCGCGGCACACGATCCACCGGTTGCGCCTAGCGCCATCGGACGGAGGTCCCGCAGGCCCTAAGTCATGGGACGTCCGGACCGGGCGCGCGATGATACGAGGGCCTGGCGCCGGCGAGGACGTGCCGGCGGGAGACAGAGTCGTCGCCAGTCGGCGCCCGAAGACCGCGATAGCCTGCGGGCGCGGGCGCACCGGCACGGCCCGGCGCTGGTCCCCGGCCCCGGAACCTCAGTAGCAGTCGCACGTCGTGTGCACGAAGGAGTGAGGATGCAGATCGCAGTCCCACGGGAGTCACGACCGGGCGAACGCCTGGTGGCGGCCACCCCCAAGACCGTCGGGCAGCTGGTCAAGCTCGGCTATGACGTCGCCGTGGAGGCAGGTGCCGGCGCGGCCGCGACGTTCTCCGACGAGGCGTACGTCGAGGCAGGCGCCTCGATCGTCACCAAGGCCCAGGTCTGGAAGGGCGACGTCGTCGCGGCGGTGAACACCCCGACCGACGCCCAGCTCGCGAAGATGAAGGCCGGCGCGGTGCTCGTCTCGATGATGATGCCCGCCGCGCACCCGGAGCTGGTCGAGACCCTGGCCAAGAAGAAGGTCACCGGGCTGGCGCTGGACGCCGTGCCGCGGATCTCCCGGGCTCAGGCCCTCGACGTGCTCTCGACGATGTCGAACGTGGCCGGCTACCGCGCGGTCATCGAGGCCGCCGAGAGCTACGGCGGGATGTTCACCGGTCAGGTGACTGCGGCCGGCAAGACCGCACCGGCGCACGTCTTCGTGATCGGCGCCGGCGTCGCGGGCCTCGCGGCGATCGGCGCGGCGGTGAGCCTGGGCGCCGAGGTCCGGGCGTTCGACGTCCGGCCCGAGGTCGGTGAGCAGATCGAGTCGATGGGCGCGGCGTTCGTGCAGGCCGAGGCGGCCCAGCAGGAGGTCTCCTCCGACGGCTACGCCAAGGCGCTCACCGAGGAGCAGGAGCGGCTGACCGCGGAGATGTACGCCGCCGAGTCCGCCAAGGCCGACGTCGTCATCACGACCGCACTGGTCCGCGGCACCGCGCCGCGCACCATCAGCGCGGAGATGGTCGCGAACATGAAGCCCGGCAGCGTGATCGTTGACCTCGCGGCCTCCGGCGGCGGCAACTGCGAGCTCACCGAGCCCGGCAAGAAGATCGTCACCGACAACGGGGTGACGATCATCGGCTACACGGACCTCACGAGCCGGATGCCGCAGCACACCTCGCAGCTGTTCGGCACCAACATCGTCAACGTCATGAAGCTGCTCACGCCGGGCAAGACCGACGGCGAGGTCGTCCTGAACTTCGACGACGAGGTGGTGCGCGGCATGACCGTCGCGCACGGCGGCGAGAGCATGTGGCCGCCGCCGCCGGTCAAGGTCTCGGCCGCACCCGCCGCCGCGGCGCCCGAGGTCCCGACGATCGACCCGGCCGAGAAGGCCCGGCTCGACGCCGAGGCCGCCGCCGCCAAGATGCGGCGCCGGGTGGTCGGCGCCGGGATCGCCGCGGTGCTCGTGGTGCTCGCGGTGACGTTCTCCCCGCCGAGCTTCGTCACCGCGTTCACGGTGTTCGCGCTCGCGGTGGTCGTCGGCTTCTACGTCATCAGCGGCGTCTCGCACTCGCTGCACACCCCGCTGATGTCCCAGACCAACGCGATCTCCGGGATCATCCTCGTCGGCGCCCTGCTCCAGATCGGCTCGACGAACGTGGCGGTGATGGCGCTGTCGATCGTCGCGGCGGCCATCGCCTCGATCAACATCTTCGGCGGCTTCCTGGTCACGTACCGGATGCTCAGCATGTTCCAGAAGGAGGTGTGAGCATGCTGACGCAGTTCGTCTTCGGCCTGTACATCGTCGCAGGCATCATGTTCATCCTGTCGCTCGCAGGCCTGTCCAAGCCGACCACGGCGCGGATGGGCACGCTCACCGGCATGGCCGGCATGGTGCTCGCCCTCGCCGCGACCATCGTCGACTCGCTGTACAAGTCCGCCCACGAGCCGAACCGCCACTCGGTGGGAGTCACGCTCGCCCTCATCGTCGCCGTGCTGGCGTTCGGGGCCCTGGTCGGCACCCCGATCGCGCGCAAGGTCGAGATGACCCAGATGCCCGAGCTCATCGCGGCGTTCCACTCGTTCGTCGGCATGGCCGCGGTGCTGGTGGGCTTCAACTCGTTCATCGTGCCCGAGGGCGAGGGCGGCGCAGTCCACCTGGTCGAGGTCGCGCTGGGCGTGCTCATCGGCGCGTACACCTTCACCGGGTCGGTGGTGGCCTACCTGAAGCTCTCGGCGAAGATGAAGTCGGCGCCGCTGGTGCTGCCCGGTCGGAACATGCTGAACCTGGCCGGCTTCGGCGTGTTCTTCGCCCTGATGATCTGGCTGGTCGCGCTCCCGCACGACCAGATCGGCTTCGGTGTCGTCCTGATCGCCGGGATCGCGCTGATCGGCTTCCTGCTCGGCTTCCACATGGTCGCGGCGATCGGCGGCGGCGACATGCCGGTCGTGGTGTCGATGCTGAACTCCTACTCCGGGTGGGCCGCTGCGGCCGCCGGGTTCATGCTCGGCAACGCCCTGCTGATCATCACCGGGTCCCTCGTGGGGTCCTCCGGTGCGATCCTGAGCTACATCATGTGCCGGGCGATGAACCGCTCGTTCATCTCGGTGATCCTCGGTGGCTTCGGTGCCGAGGGCGGGACCGTGGTCGCCGGCGACGGCGAGCAGGGCGAGCACCGCGAGATCGACGCGGCGTCGACCGCCGAGCTCCTGCTCGCGGCGAAGTCCGTCATCATCACCCCCGGCTACGGCATGGCGGTCGCCAAGGCGCAGTACCCGGTGGCCGACCTGACCAGCAAGCTGCGCGCGCACGGCGTCAAGGTCCGGTTCGGGGTGCACCCGGTCGCCGGCCGCCTGCCCGGGCACATGAACGTGCTGCTGGCCGAGGCCAAGGTGCCGTACGACATCGTGCTCGAGATGGACGAGATCAACGACGACTTCGACGACACCGACGTCGTGCTGGTGATCGGCGCCAACGACACGGTCAACCCGGCGGCGCTGGACGACCCGGGATCGCCGATCGCGGGCATGCCGGTGCTCGAGGTGTGGAAGGCGAAGCAGGTCATTGTGTTCAAGCGCTCGATGGCCACCGGCTACGCGGGTGTGCAGAACCCGCTGTTCTTCAAGGAGAACACCTCGATGCTGTTCGGCGACGCGAAGACCATGGTCGAGGCGATCCTCGCGCAGCTGCCGGTCGGGGTCTCCTGACCACGACGGTCGCGTGACCAGCGGGGCCCGGCGTTGGACGCGCCGGGCCCCGCTGGCATGATCGGCCCATGCTCGAGATCCGTGGGGTGCGCTTCGACGCCGCCAGGCCCGCGGTCGTGGTGCCGCTGACCGGCGTCGACCTCGCCGAGCTGCGGGCGCAGGCGGCGGTGGTGCGCGAGGCCGGGCCGGACCTCGTCGAGTGGCGCGTCGACCTGGCCGAGGCGCTGGCCGGGGACGTCGAGGCGCAGGTCGTGGTCGGGCACCAGCTGGTCGACGCGCTCGACGGGCTCCCGCTGCTGGTCACGGTCCGGACCCGGGCCGAGGGCGGTCGGGCCCCGGCGGACCCCGAGGCGCACCTGGCGACCCTGGAGGCCCTGGTGCGCGCGGGGGTCGCGGACCTGGTCGACGTCGAGCTGAGCGGCGGCCCGCAGCCGGTGCACCGGGCCGTGACGCTGGCGCACGACGCCGGCGTGGCGGTCGTGATGTCGCACCACGACGTCGTGGGTACTCCGCCCAGGGCCGAGATCCTGGAGCGGCTGCGTGCCATGGCGGCCGCCGGCGCGGACCTGTGCAAGATCGCCGTCACGCCGCTCGACGCGGGCGACGTGCTCGAGCTGCTGGGCGCCACCTGGGACGCCTCGCGCGAGCTCGACCGTCCCGTCATCGCGGTCTCGATGGGCCGGCTGGGCGTGGTGTCCCGGCTGGCCGGCGGGGTGTTCGGCTCGGTGGCGACGTTCGCGACGGTCGGCCGCGGCTCGGCGCCCGGGCAGCTCGACGTGGCCACGGTCCGGGCCGCGCTCGACGCGGTGCACGGGGACGGATCGGCGTGAGCCGCCCGGTCGGGCCCGAGCACGGCCCTGCGGTGGTGCTGTGCGGCCCGATGGGCTCGGGCAAGACGGCCGTCGGCGCGGTGCTTGCACGGCGCTGGGGCGTGGCGCTGCGGGACACCGACCACGACATCGTCGAGGCCACCGGCCTGACCATCCCCGAGCTGTTCGCCGAGCGTGGCGAGTCGGGGTTCCGCGACCTCGAGCACCGCGTCGTCGTCCAGGCGCTGGTGACCCACGACGGCGTGCTCTCGCTCGGTGGCGGGGCCGTGGCGGCGTCCCGCTCGGCGCTGACCGACTACGTCGCCCGCGGCGGTCACGTGGTGTTCCTCGACGTGGACGTCGACACCGCGATGGCGCGGGTCCACGGGGACCGCGGTCGGCCGATGCTCGCCGACGACCCGCGCGGCCGCTGGCTGGAGCTGATGGCCGAGCGGCGGCCGCTGTACACCGAGGTCGCCACCGTGCGGGTGCGCGCCGACGGCCGGTCCCTGGCCAGGCTCGCGTCGCAGATCGAACGGCGGCTGGGCGTCGCCTGAGGGCCGCGGCGCGGCGCGCGAACGTCCTGTTCGGACTCGTCGGCGTCGGTCTAGGGTGGGCGGTGGCCGGTTGACGTGGACCGGCGGCTCGTGCGCGCCGCGCACGGGTCGTCGGCACCGTGTGGTGTCGACGCAACGATCGTTCCGAAGGAGCAACCTGTGGCCACAATCGAGGCCGTTGGCGCCCGCGAGATCCTTGACTCCCGCGGCAACCCCACCGTCGAGGTCGAGGTCGCGCTCGACGACGGCACCATCGCCCGCGCGGGCGTCCCGTCCGGTGCCTCCACCGGTGCGTTCGAGGCCGTCGAGCGCCGGGACGGCGACAAGGCCCGGTTCGGGGGCAAGGGCGTCCAGGACGCCGTGAACGCCGTGATGGACGAGATCGCCCCCGAGCTCATCGGGTTCGAGGCCAGCGAACAGCGCCTCGTGGACCAGATGCTGATCGACCTGGACGGCACCCCCAACAAGGGCAAGATCGGCGCGAACGCGATCCTCGGCGTCTCGCTCGCGGTGGCCAAGGCCGCTGCCGACTCGGCCGACCTCCCGCTGTTCCGCTACGTCGGCGGCCCCAACGCCCACGTGCTGCCGGTGCCGATGATGAACATCCTCAACGGTGGGTCGCACGCCGACTCCAACGTGGACATCCAGGAGTTCATGATCGCCCCGATCGGCCCGTCGACCTACCGCGAGGCGCTGCGCACCGGCGCCGAGGTCTACCACTCGCTCAAGGCGGTGCTGAAGTCCAAGGGCCTCGCCACCGGCCTGGGCGACGAGGGCGGCTTCGCGCCGAACCTGCCGAGCAACCGCGCCGCGCTGGACCTGATCCTCGAGGCGATCGAGAAGGCCGGGTTCGTGCCGGGCACGGACGTGGCGCTCGCGCTCGACGTGGCCGCGACCGAGTTCTTCAAGGACGGCGCCTACCAGTTCGAGGGCGCTGCGAAGACCTCCGACGAGATGGTGGCGTTCTACGAGCAGCTCGTCGCGGACTACCCGTTGGTGTCCATCGAGGACCCGCTGAGCGAGGACGAGTGGGACGACTGGTCCGCGCTGGTCGCGAAGGTCGGCGACAAGGTGCAGATCGTCGGCGACGACCTGTTCGTCACCAACCCGGTCCGCCTGGCCAAGGGCATCGAGACCAAGGCCGCGAACTCGCTGCTGGTCAAGCTCAACCAGATCGGCACCCTGTCCGAGACGCTGGACGCCGTGACGATGGCCCAGCGAGCCGGCTTCACCGCGATGGTCTCGCACCGCTCCGGTGAGACCGAGGACGTGACCATCGCCGACCTGGTCGTGGCCGTGAACGCCGGCCAGATCAAGACCGGTGCGCCGGCCCGCGGCGAGCGGATCAACAAGTACAACCAGCTGCTCCGCATCGAGGAGGAGCTCGACGACGCCGCTGTCTACGCCGGCGCGTCGGCCTTCCCGCGCTGGAAGAAGTGACCGTCTCGCGCTGACGCGACGAGGGGCCCGGTCCTGGTGGACCGGGCCCCTCGTGCGTTCGCCTACGGGGCGGGGGAGACGGCCGGGACGGAGACCACGTCGGAGGACTGGCCAGACTCGGTGTGCGCGGTGAACACGGCGAGCGCCCCGAGGATCACGACCAGGCCCAGCACGACAGTCGTCGCACCGACGACGACGGCCGTGAGCGCGGCCCACCTGGGTTCGTCCCTGCGGCGCAGCGCAATGATGCCGAGCACGAGGGCGATCACGCCGAGCGATCCGGCCACCGGTGGCAGCCAGATCAGGAGCACGCTGAGTCCGGCGAGCACGCCGGCGGCCACTGCGAGACCCGTACGACCGGAGCGGGCAGGTTCGGCGGCCGCAGCGCTGCCCTCTTCCGGCGTCCACGCGGCGGCGACGGCGTCCACCGACCCGAGCGCGGCCAGCGAGGCCTCGACGTCGGCCGGTGTGGCCGGGCGGCCGAGAGCCGCGAGGTCCGCGGCGACGTGCTCACGCACCGACGCGACGATGTCCGCGCGCTCGGCGGGGTCGGCGTCGGCGAGCTGTCGCTCGAGGTCGGCGACGTAGCTCTCCAGGAGGTCGGTGCCTCCGTCGATCCGGCTCATCAGAGCTCTCCTTCCAGGCATCGGGTCACGGCCGCGGCGAACGGGGCCCAGACCTCGGTGAACGTCTCGACGGCGCGGCGCCCGTCGGGGGTGAGCGAGTAGTAGCGGCGCGGGGGGCCGTGCGGGGAGTCGCGCCAGACGGTCTCCACCCAGCCGCGGCGGCGCAGGCGGGCGAGCAGCGGGTAGAGCGTGCCTTCGGAGTCGATCAGCGTCCCCGCGCCGCCCAGGGAGCGCGCCAGCTCCTGGCCGTAGGAGGGCGCCTCGCGCAGCGTGGCGAGCAGGCAGTACTCGAGGGTCCCGCGACGCAGGTGGGTGAGCAGCTCGGTGCGCTCGACCATTGCGACGTCCGGTTCCATGCGTCGCATGATACTTGCCTGGCAAGGTATGACCAAGCGCCTCCCGGCACCTCGTTCGTCACACCCGTCACGCCCGTCACAGCAGCACCGCGGCCCGCGCAGCGCGGTCGAGGTGCTCCGCGCCCGGCGAGCCCGCGTCGGGGCGGGGTCCCGGCCGTGTCACCATCGGTCCATGACCCGACGGCCGCCGACCCCGCGCGCCCGCGGGGCGGCGAGCGCACCGGCACCACCGCGCCGCAGTGCCCCGCGCGACACACGCTCGGCCGGCTCGCGGCCGACGACCCGTCCGAGGCGGACCACGGCGACGCGCGAGCCCTCCCGGGCCGGGGACCTGGCCCGGCTGCTCTCGGTGCGCGCGCTGCTGCTCGGCGTGGTGGTGCTCATCGGTTTCGCGATGGTGTTCCCCACGGTCCGCGCCTACCTCGCCCAGCGGTCGCAGCTCGACTCGCTCGCGGCCGAGGTCGCGGCGTCTGAGGCCCGCGAGGCCGACCTGAAGTCCCAGCTGGCCCGCTGGGACACCGACGCGTACGTGATCGCCCAGGCACGTGAGCGGCTGTCCTACGTGATGCCGGGGGAGACCGCCTACCGGGTCATCGACCCCGGATCGGTGACCGAGGAGAGCCACGTGTCCTCCGCGAACCCGGACTCGGAGTCCGGGCTGGCGCTGCCCGCGGGCGGAACGGTCGCCCCGTGGTACACGACGATCTGGGGCTCGGTGCAGCTCGCCGGCGAGGCGCCGGTGCCGCAGGGGACCGGGACCGCGACCGACGGCCCGGGTGTGGCCGGGGACGGCGCGACCGACGGCCCTGGGGACCCGACGACGGCGCCGTCGCCATGAGCCCGACCCCTGCGACCGAGGCGGACCTCGCCACGCTCGCGGCCCAGCTCGGCCGCGTGCCACGCGGCGTGGTGGACGTCGCCGCGCGCTGCGTGTGCGGGCGACCGACCGTGGTGCGCACGGCCCCGCGGCTGGAGGACGGCTCGCCGTTCCCGACGATGTACTACCTCACCCACCCGGTCGCGGTCGCGGCGCTGTCCCGGCTCGAGGCGGCCGGGGTGATGCGCGAGATGAACGACCGCCTCGCGTCGGACCCCGAGCTGGCCGCCGGGCACCGCCGGGCCCACGAGGACTACCTCGCCCGGCGCGCGGAGCTGGGTGAGGTGCCCGAGATCGACGGCGTCTCGGCGGGCGGCATGCCGACCCGGGTCAAGTGCCTGCACGTGCTGGCCGCCCACGCGCTCGCGGTGGGCCCGGGCGTGACGCCGCTCGGTGACGAGGCCCTCGCGCTCGTCGAGCCGGAGTGGACCCCGGCGGTGTGCACCTGCCCGTGAGGGCGGGCCGGCGCGGGCCGGACGTCGGATCGACGGCCCCGCCGGTCGTGGCAGGCTTGCGGCCATGACGCGTGTGGCGGCCGTGGACTGCGGCACCAACTCCCTGCGCCTCCTGGTGGCCGACGTCCACGACGGCGTGCTCACCGACGTCGTGCGCCGCCAGGAGATCGTGCGCCTGGGCGAAGGGGTGGACCGCACCGGGTACATCTCGCCCGAGGCGCTGGACCGCACGCTCGCCGTGACCCGCCGGTACGCGGACGAGGCCCGGTCCCTCGGTGCGGAGGCAGTCCGCTTCGTGGCCACGTCCGCGAGCCGCGACGCGCGCAACCGCGACGACTTCGTCGCCGGCGTGCACGAGGCGATCGGCGTGCTGCCGGAGGTGATCAGCGGCGAGCAGGAGGCGGAGCTGTCCTTCCGGGGCGCCACCGCCGCGCTGGCCGCGCGACACCGCGGTCCGTACCTGGTGTGCGACCTGGGCGGCGGGTCGACCGAGCTCGTGCTGGGTGCGCGCTCCGTGGTCGCGGCGGCGTCGATGGACGTCGGCTCGGTCCGCCTGACCGAGAGGTACCTGGCCGGCGACCCGCCGACCGCCGAGCAGATCGCGGCCGCGAGCGCGGAGGTCGAGGCGGCGCTGGACGAGGCGGGGCGGCAGGTGCCGCTCGGGCGGGCGGCGACGCTGGTCGGGGTGGCCGGCACGGTCACCACCGTCGCGGCCCACGCGCTGGACCTGGACGAGTACGACTCGTCGGTGATCGACGGCGCGGTGATCGACGCCGACGTGATGCTCAAGGCGTGCCGGTCCCTGCTCGACATGCGCCGGCTGCGACGCGAACGGCTGCCGTACCTCCACCCCGGCCGGGTCGACGTGATCGGGGCCGGGGCACTGATCTGGTCCGGCGTGATCTCGCGGGTGCGCTCGGAGGTCGGCCGGGCCGGGGTGCGGATGCGCACCGTCGTGGTCTCCGAGCGCGACATCCTCGACGGCCTCGCCCTCGGCCTCGCCGAGGGCTAGCCGCCCCGCTTCTGGAACCGATCTGGCGTGCCGGGCGCCGATCCGGTTCCAGAAGTGCTGGGGCTAGGGTCGGGGCGTGCTCGAGTCCCGGACGCGGTTGGTGGCCGCTGCCTATGTGGCCCTGCGGCGTGGGGACGAGGTGCTCCTGCAGCTGCGGGCCGGCACGGGGTTCATGGACGGTCACTGGGCGCTGCTGGCCGGCCACCTCGAGCGCGACGAGTCGATCCTGGACGCCGCCGTGCGCGAGGCGCAGGAGGAGGCCGGGGTCGCCGTCGACGTGGCGGACCTGGTGCCGCTGACGACGCTGCACCGCTTCGAGCCGGGCGGGCCGCCGATCGAGCAGCGGGTGGACTTCTTCTTCCAGACGCGCCGGTGGTCCGGCGAGCCGGCCGTCCGCGAGCCGCACCGCACCGCGCAGATGGGCTGGTTCGCCCTGGACGCTCTGCCCGAGCCGGTGGTGCCGCACGAGCTCGCGGTGCTGACCGCGCTCGCCGCCGGGCAGGTCCCGGCGGTGCTCTCGGTGCGCATGGACCACCAGGACGACCGGTACTGATCACACCGCTTCCCGACACGCCGGTGTTTCGCTCTGGCTGGTACTGCGCAATCCACAGTAGTGTGCGCCATGCAGGAGCGTGCAGGGCGTGCTCCCGCACCGGACGAGGCGAGGAGGAAGCGTGGACACCACGCAGCTGCTCAAGGGGGTGCTCGACGTCGCCGTGCTGGCCGTCGTGGCCCGGGAGGACGGCTACGGCTACGACGTGGTGCGACGGCTGCGGGCCGGCGGCCTGGAGGAGGTCGGCGAGGCGTCGGTGTACGGCACGCTGCGCCGGCTGTACTCCTCCGGGGCGCTGACCAGCTACGTCGTGCCGTCGGACGAGGGGCCGCACCGCAAGTACTACGGGATCAACGCCCAGGGGCGCACGATGCTCGCCGCCCAGCGCAAGGACTGGGACGCGTTCTCCCACGCCATGACCGGACTGCTCGCCGAGGGGGACCAGCGATGACCACCATGCTGCTCGACCGGGTCGCCGCCTACGCCGAGGCGGTCCGGAGCCACCTGGCCGACCTCGGCCCGGAGATCGCCGACGAGCTCACCGACGGGCTGGAGGCCGATCTCGCCGAGGAGCTCGCGGACCGCTCGATCGACGGCGCCGAGACTGCGGACGACACCGTGCTCCTCGACCTCGCGCGGGTGTTCGGCCCCGCCGGCGAGTACGCCCTGGAGCTGCGGTCGGCGGCGGGCCATGCCCCGGTGCCCAGCGCGCGTCGGCTCCGCCGGACGCCGGTGCGCGACGCTGCGCGGTCGACCTGGCGACTGTGGGAGGCCTGGGGCCGCCGACTGGTGGCCCGGGTGGCCGCGCTGCCCGGCGGTGGCTGGCTCGTGGAGACGGTGCCGCTGCTGCGGCCGGTCTGGTGGTTGGTGCGCGGCTGGGTGTGGTTCGTGCTGCTCATGGTGCTGACCGGGGGGACCCTGGGCGCCGGGCGGCTGGCGCCGTTCGCGCCGGACTCGTTCGTCGCGTGGGCGCTGCTGATCGCAGCGGCGGTGGTCTCGATCGAGCACGGGCGGGGTCGGTGGGCCGAGCGGCGCAGGATCGGCGGTCTGCTCGTGGCGGGCCAGGCGCTCGCTGTGCTCGCGGTCGTCCCGCTCGCGGCGGCCGCGTGGACCTCGGCGACGCAGGCGCACTACTACCCGGTGTACGCGAGCGCCGGGTCGGATCCGGTTGCCGCGCCCCAGGACGGCGTCGTGGTGGGCGGCATGTACGTGTCGAACCTCTTCGTCTACGACGCCCAGGGCAACCCGCTGCACGACGTGCAGATCGTGGACGACCGGGGCCGGCCGGTGCGTACCGTCACCGACGGCTCGGACTCGGTGTGGAGCCTTCCCGGGGTCGCCGACCCGTGGCAGTTCGCCCCGGTCGTGGACGCCTCGGGCCGTGACCGCTGGAACGTGTACCCGTTGTCCGGCGCGCCGGCCGGCGAGTGGACCTGGGACGCCGCGAGCGGTGCACCGGTCCTGGTGCCCGGCGCGAGCCTCCAGCAGCCTCCGGCACCGTTCGGAGCCGCGGAGGCGCTCGTGGGGACCGGGGTCGGTGGGTCCGTTGCGGCCGCGCCGCCGGGCGGAGCTGACGGGACCGTGCCCGACGCGCCGTCCGCCACCGGGTCGCAGGCGGCGTCCGAGGCGCCGGCCACGCCGTCGGAACCCACGGCGCCGTCCGGCGCCCCGGCGCAGAGCCCGTCGCCCTCGGGTCCCTGAACGGGCAAGATCGTCACGTGCCCGCGTCCGTACCGCACCCGCACCCCGCGACCGGCGAACCGTTCGGCTCCCCGGTGCCGCCGGGCGTCGGGTGGCCGGGCGACCCGGCCGACGGCCGAACACCCGCCGCGTCGACCCCGGGCGACGTCGAGCGGCTCGCCGGAGCTGCCGACCTGGACGGCGTCCAGGCCGCGTCATCGGTGTGTCGGGCCTGCCCGCGGCTGGTCGCCTGGCGCGAGGAGGTCGCGGTCACCAAGCGCCGCGCCTACGCCGGCGAGCCGTACTGGGGCAGGCCGGTCCCGTCGTTCGGCGACCCGGCCGCGCGGCTCCTGGTGGTCGGCCTGGCCCCCGGCGCGCACGGCGCCAACCGGACCGGGCGGCTGTTCACCGGTGACCGGTCGGGGGACTGGATCGTCGCGGCCCTGCACCGCGCGGGCCTCGCGACGCAGCCCACCAGCGTGGACGCGGCCGACGGCCTCGCCCTGGTCGGCGCACGGATGGTCGCCCCGGTGCGCTGCGTGCCACCGGACAACAAGCCGTCCACCGCCGAGCGGCACACCTGCGCACCGTGGCTGCGCCGCGAGCTCGCCCTGCTGCCCGACGTCCGAGCGGTGCTCGCGCTGGGGGCGATCGGCTGGGCTGCGACCCTCGACGCGGCGCGGGACGCGGGCTGGGCGGTGCCCCGGCCGGCACCACGCTTCGGCCACGGCGCGACCGCGGAGCTGACCCGAGCCGACGGCCGGACCGTCACCCTCGTCGGCAGCTACCACGTCTCGCAGCAGAACACCTCGACGGGGCGGCTCACGGAGTCGATGCTCGACGCCGCGATCGCGGTCGCAGTCGGCGCGGCCGGCGCACGCTAGGCACGATCGCACCCGTCACAAACCCCCCGAGCCATGGTGCGGCCCGTCCCACGCCCGTACGGTGAACGGCATGGCCGACCAGACCGCAGCCACGCCCAAGCCGCGCAAGGTGCCCCGGGTGCTCATCCTGGGCGGTGGCACCGTCGGGCTGTACACCGCCCGCCGGCTGCGCAAGCAGCTCGGTCGGCGCGACGCAGCGATCGTCGTCGTCGACCCCCGCCCGTACATGACGTACGCGCCGTTCCTGCCGGAGGTCGCGGCCGGGTCGATCGACCCGCGGCACGTCGTCGCGCCGCACCGGTTCGCGCTGCCCGGCATCGACTCGCTGCAGGGCAAGGTCAGCCGGATCGAGCACGCCACCCGGCGGGTCGAGATCACCCCGGAGGAGGGCGACCCGTACTGGGTGACCTACGACCACCTGGTCGTCGGGCTCGGCGCCGTGGCGCGGACCCTGCCCATCCCGGGCCTGGCCGAGGTGGGCGTGGGCTTCAAGAACGTCGAGGAGGCCATCGCGCTGCGCAACCACGTGCTGAGCCGGATCGACCTGGCCGCCAGCACCTGGGACCCGGACCTGCGCAGGCGCATGCTCACGTTCTGCTTCATCGGCGGGGGGTTCGCGGGCATCGAGGCGCTCGCCGAGCTGGAGGACATGGCCCGCGACGCGGTGGCGAACTACGACACGATCGCTCCCGAGGACCTCAACTTCGTGCTCGTCGAGGCCAGCCCGCGGATCCTGCCGGAGGTCAGCGCCGAGCTGGGCGGCTACACCCTGGACCAGCTGCGCACCCGCAACATCGACATCCACCTGTCGACGTTCCTGACCTCGTGCGTGGACCGGCACGTGGTGCTCTCCGACGGCACGGAGTTCGACGCGGAGACCATCGTCTGGACTGCGGGGGTCAAGGCGAACCCCGTCCTGGCCGACTCGGACCTGCCGCTGGACGAGCTGGGCCGGGTGCGCTGCACCACGACGCTCCAGGTGGCCGACGCGGACGGGCACGTGGTCGACGGCGCGTGGGCCGCGGGCGACTGCGCCGCCGTGCCTGACCTGGAGAACCCGGGCAAGTTCTGCCCGCCCAACGCCCAGCACGCGCTGCGCGAGTCGAAGGTGCTGGGCACCAACCTCGCCGCGCACCTGCGTTCGGCGCCGCTGCACGAGTACCGGCACAAGAACGTCGGCACGGTCGCCTCGCTCGGCATGCACAAGGGCGTGGCGCAGATGTTCGGCCGGTTCAAGGTGCGCGGCCTGCTCGCGTGGTTCCTGCACCGGACCTACCACCTCTACGCGATGCCGACGTTGAACCGGAAGTTCCGGATCGCCTCCGGCTGGACCGCGACGCTGCTGTTCCGGCGTGAGGTGGTCGCGCTGGGCACCCTGCACGACCCGAGGGCTGAGTTCCGCGCCGCCGCCGTGCCGCCGGACAAGGCCCAGGAGGAGCCCACCGACGCCGCCGACCCCGAGATCGAGGCCACCACGGACCAAGCGGCCGACGAGGGCTGAGCGCCACCCGACCGGTCAGCTACCCGCGCTGGCAGGATGGAGCGCGGCACCGTCGCCCCCGTAGCCCAATCGGCAGAGGCAACCGGCTTAAACCCGGTCCAGTGCAGGTTCGAGCCCTGCCGGGGGCACCGACCGGGCCGACGCGGTCACCAGCCGTCCGAGCCCGGCACTCCCTTGAAGGGGCCGGTGACCCGGCCGGTGATCCACCCGCCGTAGAACCCGCCGGGCTGGGCCACCACGCGCTCGCCGTCGACGTAGCACTCGACGCGACCCGGGTAGATCGCGACCGCACCGGCGATCGCCTCGAAGCCGGGTGACGGCGCGAGGTACGTCCAGGCGGCGCGTGGGACGACCGTGTCCCCACCGAGCACGTCGAGGTAGCTCGCGCGGCCCTTCCACTCGCACCAGCTCTGGCCGGCGGCGTCGCGCAGAGCGCCGTCGACGAAGGCGTCGCGGGGCAGGTAGTACGTCGGCGGGTGGCTCGTCTCCAGGACCCGCCACGCGGCGCGGGTGGTCGCGATCGGGAGGCCCCCGAGCCGCACCTCGACGAGCTCGTCGGTCCGCTCCAGCCGTGGCGGGCGCGGGTAGTCCCAGACGGACTCCTGCCCGTCGGCGTGGGGGAGCGGGACCGGGCGCACGCGCCGACCCTAGGTCGGGTCGTCGCACCGCGCCTGCGGTGGGCACCTCGGTCTCCTCGGAGCTGCCGCGGCTGGGACACTGGTGCCGCGGCCCGGACGGCGGCCGCACGCTCGCGACGAGAGGCTGCCGGTGACGACTCAGGCGATCGAGCGCGAGGTCAAGCTCGACGTCCCCGACGCGTGGACGCTGCCCGACCTGGCCGGGGTCGGCGGCTCCGCAGAGGTCGCCGACGCCGGGGTCCACCACCTGGTCGCCGTCTACTACGACACCGCCGACCACCGGCTGCTCGCCGGGCGCGCGACGCTGCGCCGCCGCACCGGGGGCACCGACCCGGGCTGGCACCTCAAGCTGCCCGCGGGCGGACCCGACGGCACCGACCGTCTCGAGGTGCGCCACGACCACAAGCGCCCGCCGCGGTCGGTCCCGGCGGACCTGGTCGCCCTCGCCCGGTCCCGCACCCGTGGTGCCGGTCTGGCGCCGGTGGTGGAGCTGGCCACCGTCCGGCACGCCCACCACCTGCGCGCCCCGGACGGCTCGGTGTTGGTCGAGGTGGTGCTCGACGAGGTCGCCGCGAGGGTCCCCGGCGAGCCGGCCAAGGCGTGGCGCGAGGTCGAGGTCGAGCTGGCCGGCGGGGACGTCGACGTCCTGGACGCCGTGGTCGACGCGCTCCTCGCGTCGGGTGCGACCCGGGCCGCCGGTCCGTCGAAGCTGGGTCGGGCGCTCGGCCGTCCTCGCGCCTCCCGCGCCCCGGTCGAGAACCCGCCGTCCACCGCGGGCCTGGTCCTCGCGTACCTGCGGGCCCAGGTCGACGCGCTGGTGGACAACGACACCCGCGTGCGTCTCGACACCGCCGACGGCGTGCACGACATGCGCGTGGCCACCCGTCGGCTGCGCAGCACCCTGGCCACCCACCGCCGCCGGTTCGACCCGGACCTGGTGGCGCACCTGCGCGCCGAGCTCAAGCACCTGGGCACCGTGCTGGGGGAGGCACGCGACGCCGAGGTCCTCGGCGCTCGCCTGCTGGGCGACCTGGCGGCGCTGGCCGAGCTCACCGACGCCGGGACAGCCCGCTGGGTGGGCGAGCACGTCGACGCCGGGACAGCCCGCTGGGTGGGCGAGCACGTCGACGCCGCCTGGTCCCGGGCCCGCGCCGCGCTGCTCGCCGAGCTCGACTCCGACAGGTACCTGGCGCTGCTCGACGCCCTGGAGGCTCTGGTCGCCGGCCCCGCGCTGCCCGGGCGCCCGGCCGAGGCCCCGGAGCCCCGCGGCGCGCGAGGATCGGTGCGGCACGACCTGCGACGGGTCCGGCGTGCGATGCGGGAGGCGCGAGCTGCCCGCGGCACGGCCGACGCGGCGGTGGCGCTGCACCGGGTGCGCAAGGCGGCCAAGCGGGCCCGCTACGCGGCAGAGGCCGTGGCACCTCGGGTCGGCGCGCGCGCCGAGCGGTTCGCCCTGCGGATGGAGACGGTGCAGGACCTGCTCGGCGCCCACCAGGACGACGTCGTGCTGCGTGCCCGGCTCCGCGAGCTCGCCGGCGTCGGAGAGGCCCACAGTGCGTTCCTGCTCGGCGCGCTGCACGAGCGTGCCGAGAGCTCGGACGAGGTGGCGTATCTCGCGGCCCGCCGTGCGCTGCGCGGGGCGGCGCGGCACTGGCCCTCCTGAACGCCCCGGGGGCGTCGGCCGGGCGCGGGGGAACGAACGTGGCCGCATCGGCGTTGCTCAGGCAGGATGTGAGCCTGGAGCCCCAGAAGGAGGAGGTCCTCGTGGCCAACCCCGTGTTCAACTCGAGCGAGATCTTCGGCGAGCCGCGCCGTGGTCGCGCCGGGACCGCGACCCCGCAGTCGGCCGTCCAGTACGGCACCGCCGGCCAGGCCGGCATGGACGCCGCCACCCTCGAGCAGATGTACGGCGCCCCGTCCGCGACCACGCGCGACACCGCCCGTCTGACCTACGACGACGTCATCATCAAGACCAGCGGGCTGCTCGCGCTGCTCGTCGCGGTCGCCGCGGTGACCTGGTTCGTGGCGCCGGGGCTGTGGTGGGTCGGCATGATCGCCGGCCTGGTACTGGGCCTGGTCAACGCGTTCAAGCGCGAGCCGTCGCCGGTGCTGATCGTGCTCTACACGATCGCCGAGGGCGTGTTCCTCGGCGGGATCAGCCTGCTGTTCACGATGTTCGCGGTGGACTCGACGACCGGCAACGCCCAGCCGATCGTCCTGCAGGCAGTGCTCGCCACGTTCGCGACGTTCGGCGTCGCCCTCGCGCTGTACAGCTCGGGCAAGGTCCGGGTGACGCCGAAGTTCACGCGCTGGCTGATCATCGCGATGTTCGGCTACCTGGCCTTCTCGCTGGTGAACCTCGCGCTGTCGTTCTTCATCCCGAGCTCCGGCTTCGGGCCCCTGCGCCAAGGCCCTATCGGCGTGGTCGTCGGACTGGTCGCCGTGGGGCTGGCTGCGATGTCGCTGATCGTCGACTTCGACTCGATCAAGCGCGGGGTGCAGCGCGGCGTGCCGGCGCGCTACGCGTGGTCGGCCGCGTTCGGCCTGATCGTCACGCTGGTCTGGCTGTACCTGGAGATCCTGCGCCTGCTGGCGATCTTCAACCGGAACTGAGACGCGCGAGGGCCGGTCACCGCTGGGTGGCCGGCCCTCGGCGCGCCCGGGCGGGTCCGGTGCTCGTCAGCCCTTCGCCAGGCCGCCCACCAGCGCGTCGACCGCGCGCTCGAAGCTGACGTCCACGTCGTCGGGCAGCCCGAAGCCGCCCGCGGCCTGGAGCGTGACGAACCCGTGCACCAGGGCGCGCACCGCGCGGATCGCGTCGATCGTGCGGTCGGCGGGGAGCCCGAGCCCGGTCAGGGTCTCCGCGATCGTCGCGACGGCGGCGTCGCTCGCGGCGGCCAGGTCGACGGCCTCCGCGCCTCGCGCCCAGTCGCCGCCCTGGACCGCGGTGTAGCGGCCCGGGTGCCGGAGCCCGAAGTCGCGGACCGCGACGGCCACGGCGCGCACCGGGGCGACCGGGTCGGGCGGGGAGGTGGCGACCTGTGCCGATGCCTCCCGCAGGGCTCGGTCGAACTCGCGGACGCACACCAGCGCGACCCGTCGGCGCAGGTCGGGCAGGCCCTTGACGTGCTTGTACAGGCTCGGCACGGCGACGCCGGCCCGGGCCGCCACGGCGGCGAGCGTCATCCCGTCCCAGCCGTCCTCGTCGAGGACGGCCAGGGCGAGCTCGGTGACCCGATCCGGGTTCAGACCGGCCCTAGGCACCGGTGACCGCCCAGCGGGCGCCGCTTCGGGGCAGTTCGGTCAGCAGCGCGGTGGCCGCCGCCAGGAACTCCTCCGGCGCCTGGTGCTGGGTGTAGTGCGCCGCGTCCTTGACCAGGACGGTCCTGGCGCCGAGGCGTTCGCCCATCGCGGCGAGCTCGGCGGCGGGGTCCTTGTAGTCCGGGTCCTGGTCGCCGACCAGGATGACCGCCGGTGTGCTGACGCGGTCCGCCACGGCACCGACGACGGAGTGGTCGAGCTGGGTCACCAGTGTCCGGAACTCGCGCAGCCGCCCGGGCTGCTTGAGACCGGCCTTGAGGGCGGCGACGTGCTCGGCCAACCAGGACGCCTTGCGGCCCTTGTTGAGCGGCCCGGCGTAGTAGGTCGCCCACGCCCACGGACCCCACGGTCCGGCGAAGAGCACCCGGTACGCGGCCCGGAGGGCGGCCTTGGCGAGTCCCGAGGCGGGCGGCTCGTCGAGGAACGGCGAGACCAGCACCAGTCCGGCGACCAGCTCGGGGCGCTGTGCGGCCGCCCAGACCGCCGCAGAGCCCCCCATCGAGTTGCCCACCAGCACCGCGGGCCCGGCGTCCAGGTGCTCGACGAGCGCGAGCACGTCGGCGCCGGTCGCGTCGTCGCCGTGGTCGGTGAAGCCGACGTCCGAGGCGCCGTGGCCGCGCAGGTCACAGGTCACGACCCGGTGCCCGGCATCGACCAGCGGGCCGACGACGTCGCGCCAGGTGTCGGCGGTGTCGCCCATGCCCGGCACGAGGACGACCAGCGGCCCGCTGCCGGCGTCGGTGAACGCGATCCGGCCCTGCGGCCGTTCGAGCATCTGCATGGTGGTCTCCTGAGTGGTGGTCATGTCGTTCTCCTCTCTCGCTGCCACAAAGCTAAGACCATTAGCCACGGACGTCAAGAGGAGAGCTCGGCCCGCCACGCCGGCAGTCGTCGCGATCGTGGCGGGGTGGGGGAGGATGGGGGCCTCCGACAGGAAGGTTGGTCATGACTCTGCCCACTGCGACCGGCGGCTTCGGCGACAAGCCCGTGCTCTCGTTCCCCGAGACCCCCGCTCCCGAAGACCTCGGCGTGGAGGTCCTGGTCCAGGGCGACGGCGAGGCCGTGCAGGCCGGCGACGACATCGAGGTCCACTACTACGGCCAGGTCTGGTCGGGCCGGATGTTCGACAACAGCTACGACCGCGGCTCGTCGATCTCCTTCCCGATCGGCGTCGGCGCCGTGATCGGCGGCTGGGACGACGGCCTGGTCGGCAAGCTCGTCGGCTCGCGCGTGCTGCTGTCCATCCCGCCGCACCTGGGGTACGGCCCCGGCGGCATGCCCCAGGCGGGCATCCGCGGTGGGGACACCCTGGTGTTCGTCGTCGACATCCTCGACACCCGGCGGCGCTGAGCCGCTCGACGGGCCCCGTGCCGCGCCACCTCGCGCGGCACGGGGCCCGTCAACGTTCGACCAGGCCCGTCTCGTAGGCGACGATCACGGCCTGCACGCGGTCGCGCACCTCGAGCTTGGCCAGGATCCGGCCGACGTGCGTCTTGACCGTCGCCTCGGACAGCACGAGCTCGGCGGCGATCTCCGCGTTGGACAGGCCGCGTGCGACGGCGCGCAGCACCTCGACCTCGCGCGGGGTCAGCTCGGCCAGGCGGGGGTCGGTCCCACCCGTCGGGGCCTCCGCGTGCACCGGCAGGTGCGGTGCGAACAGCTCGAGCATCCGGCGGGTCACCCGAGGCGCGACCACCGCCTCGCCGGACGCCACCGTGCGGATCGCCGTGACCAGCGCAGCCGGCTCGGCGTCCTTGAGCAGGAACCCGCTGGCCCCCGCCCGCAGCGCCGCGAACGCGTACTCGTCCAGGTCGAACGTGGTCAGCACGAGCACGCGCACCTCGGGGTGCTCGGCGGTCAGCCGCTCGGTGGCCTCGATCCCGTTCATCCCGGGCATCCGCACGTCCATGAGCACCACGTCGGGCCGCAGCGCGCGCACCTGGGCCAGCGCGGTCGCGCCGTCGCCCGCCTCGCCGACCACCTCCAGGTCGTCCTCGGCGTCCAGGACCATCGCGAAGCCCATCCGCATGAGCGCCTGGTCGTCCACGAGCAGCACGCGGATCGGTCCGGTCATCGGTGCGCCTCCGAGGTGGGGATGGTCACGTGCACCCGCCAGCCGTGCTCCCACGGCCCGGCCTCGACGGTGCCGCCCAGCACCTCGGCCCGCTCCCGCATGCCGATCAGGCCAAGGCCGGACCCGCCGGCGTCCGGCGCGGGCACCACGCCGCCGTGGTCGGTGACCTCGACCTCCCAGCGGTCCGGGTCGTGGCGCAGCACCACGTCGACCTGAGGGGTGCCGGGTGCGTGTCGCAGCACGTTGGTCAGGGCCTCCTGCACCACGCGGTAGAGCGCCAGACGCAGGCCGGTGTCCGAGGGCGGCTCCAGGCGCAGCCCCTCGGCGTGCACGGGCAGGCCGGCGGTCCGGAAGCGCTCGACGAGGGTTGGCAGGTCCTGACCCTCGCCGACCGGCTCGAGCGGGGCGCCGTCGTCGGCGAGGGCTCCCAGGACGCGCCGCATGTCGCCCAGCGCCGTCCGGCCGGTCGAGGACAGCTCGGCCAGTGCCGCCCGCGACCGGTCGGGTGCGCGGTCCAGGGCCGCCGAGGCGCCGTCCGCGAGGGTGATCATCACCGACAGGCTGTGCGCGACGACGTCGTGCATCTCGCGGGCGATCCGGCTGCGCTCGGCGGCGCGGGCGAGCTGCGCCTGCCGGTCCCGGTCGCGCGACAGGGCGTTAGCCCGTTCCATGAGGTCGGCCAGGTGCTCGCGCCGGTTGCGGACGCTGATCCCGATCGCCATCGCGGCGAGCACGAGGATGACGAGCACCGTCGTGTTGCCCAGCCGGTCGTCGGTGAGCACGTAGTTGCCCTCGGCGTCGCGCTGGATCGGGTCGGCGCTCGGCTGCTCCCAGAGCCACACCGCGCCGGCGGACGCCGCGAACGCCACCGACGCGGTGAGCCAGGCGGTCCTCGCGGGACGGGAGGCGGCGACCGCGTAGAGCGCGAACGCCAGGGCGAGCTCCAACCCGCCGAACGATCCCGTCGTGGCCAAGGACAGGACCCCGAGCGCGACGATGGCGCCGGTCACGACGAGAGGTCGTGACCGGCGCCAGACGAGGGCGAGGGCGGCGGCCGCCGCGAAGCCGAGACCGGCCGCCACCGAGCGCTGCGGGTCGGCCCCGAGGCCGGACGAGCCGGCGGTGATCGCCGTCAGCGCCACCACCAGGGCGTCCATAGCCCGTGGGTGCCGCACGAAGAAGCGACGGACCGGGCCCAACCGGCGCGAGTTCAGCTCCGTGAAGGGCCCGGTCTCGGTCACGTTCTCACTCTCCCATCCCGTGCGGCGCGGGTGGGTCAGGCGTCCCGGCGACGCAGCAGCACGGCGGCGAGCGTGCCGAGCACGACCACCCAGGCCACCAGCACGCCGTAGCCCTGCCACGGGGTCAGGTGCGCTGCGTCCTTCGCCGCGTCCATCGCCGCGATGGTGTCCGCGTCCATGAGCAGCCGGCTGCCGGCCGTGGCGGGCAGGAACGGGCTGACCAGCTCGAAGAACCGCAGCGGGACCATCATGAACACCGTCTCGATCACCAGCAGCAGGCCGAGGACGCTGGCCACCGCACCGGCGGTGCGGCGCAGCAGGGCGCCGATCGCCAGGCTCAGCAGGCCCACGGCCATCAGGTACAGCGGGAACCCGACCAGGATGCGCAGCTGCTCGCTGTCACCCAGGTCCAGGCCCGCGCCGAGCGTGTCCTTCCACGGCAGGGTCGTCACTGTCGACAGGGCCATGCCGATCGCGGTCGTCGCGACCACGGCCACGCTGAGCACGACGGCCTTGGCCGCCAGGACCGGCGTGCGGCGGGGACCGGCGGCGAACGTCGAGCGGATCATGCCGGTCGAGTACTCGCCGGTGATCGCCAGGACGCCGAGGACGGCCACGGTCAGCTCGGCGAGCGACTTGCCGCTGGTCATCAGCGCGACCAGGCTCATCGGCTGGAGCGGTTCGCCGTCGATCCCGGAGGCGGTGCCCCAGGCGGCGAGGGCGGCGATGCCGGCCATCACCACGACGGTCGCGGCGAGCGTCCACCACGTCGAGCGGACGGTCCAGAACTTGATCCACTCCGCGTGCACGGTCCGGGCGAACGAAACCGGCCGGACGGTGACCGCCGGGGCGGTCGGGGTTGGGGTGAGGGTTGCGGTCGCGGCGCTCATCGGGCTGCTCCAAGGGTCTGCGGCTCGTGGCCGCTCACGGGTGAGGTGCCGACCGGGGTGGAGTGGTACTCGACCTCGTCGGCGGTCAGCTGGAGGTAGGCGTCCTCGAGGGAGCTGCCCACCGGGGTGAGCTCGTGCAGCGGCAGGCCTGCCGCGGCGGCGGTGTCGCCGATCTGCTCGGCCGTGCTGCCGCTGACCTCGAGCAGCCCGGGCTCGGTGGCGGTGACCGCTGCGCCGGCCCGGCGCAGCAGATCCTCCAGGTGGTCGGCTCGCGGGCTGCGCACGCGCACCATCGAGCCCTGGGCGCCGGCGACCACGTCGGCCACCGGGGCGTCGGCGAGCACGCGCCCGCGGCCCACCACGATGATGTGGTCGGCGGTCAGGGCCATCTCGCTCATCAGGTGCGAGGACAGGAAGATCGTGCGGCCCTGGCTCGCGAGGTACTTGGTCAGGTTGCGCACCCACAGCACGCCCTCGGGGTCCAGGCCGTTGACCGGCTCGTCCAGGATGAGCGTCTGCGGGTCGCCGAGCAGCGCCGAGGCGATGCCCAGCCGCTGGCCCATGCCCAGCGAGAAGCCGCCGACGCGCTTGTCGGCGACCGAGCCGAGCCCGGTCATCTCGATGACCTCGTCGACGCGCTTGGTGGCGATCCCGTGGGTCGCGGCCATGGCGCGCAGGTGGTTGCGGGCGGTGCGGCCGGTGTGCACGGCCTTCGCGTCCAGCAGGGCCCCGACCTCCTGCAGCGGGGCGTGGTGCTCGGCGTAGTGACGTCCGTTGACGGTCACGGTGCCGTGCGTCGGGCGGTCCAGCCCGACGATCATGCGCATCGTCGTCGACTTGCCTGCGCCGTTCGGGCCCAGGAAGCCGGTGACCCGGCCGGGCTGGACGGTGAACGACATGTGGTCGACCGCCGTCGTGGGGCCGTACCGCTTGGTCAGGCCCTGTGCCTCGATCATGGTTCCTCCTCGTCGGTGTGACGAGTACGAACCTAGGAACCGGGCACGGGGCCGCGGCACCACCGTGAGGCCGATCTTGGGTGCCGCGCCGGGTACGACTTTCGGATGACGAACCCCGACCCCGGGTAGGGGTTCGACCCCGGCCAGCTTCTGGAAGCGGATCGGTCAGACATCGACCGATCCGCTTCCAGAACCGTGCTCAGCTCGGGATCGGGCAGGCCACGCCGGTCGAGTGGACCGGGCAGTAGCCGTGCGGGACCTTGTGCAGGTACTGCTGGTGGTAGTCCTCGGCGTAGTAGAACTCACCCGCGCCCGGCACGCCGTCGCGGTCGGCCACCGAGCGGATCTCCGTGGTGATGTCGCCGTAGCCGTGCGCGCGCAGCTCCGGCGCGTAGGCGTCGCGGGTCGTGATCGCCGCCTCGTACTGCTCGTCGGTGGTGGTGAAGATCGCCGAGCGGTACTGGGTGCCGCGGTCGTTGCCCTGGCGGAAGCCCTGGGTCGGGTCGTGCAGCTGCCAGAAGGTGCGCAGCAGCTCCGCGGTGGGCAGCACCGTCGGGTCGTAGGCGACCAGCACCGTCTCGGTGTGGCCGGTGTAGCCGGTGCAGGTCTCCTCGTAGGTCGGGTGCGACGTGTACCCGCCCATGTAGCCGGCGGCCGTGGTCACCACGCCGGGCAGCTCCCACATGGCCTTCTCCGCGCCCCAGAAGCAGCCGAGGGCCAGGTAGATCACCGCGGTGCCCTCGGGCCAGGGCCCCTGCAACGGGGTGCCGAGCACCGCGTGCTTCTCGGGGATCGGGAAGTCGTAGAAGTCGCGTCCGCGCAGCGCCGCCTGGGGCGTCACCATCGTCGGGCTGGTCCGGCTGAACATGCCTCACCTCCGTGCTGGGTCTGCGGTCACGTTCGTCGCGGTCAACGTCGTGGATGGGTCGGGTGTTCCGTCCCCTAGCCTGGGCACCGTGAGCCAGAGCGCCGACACCTCCGACCACTCCGTCCCGCCCAGCGTGCGCGCCGCCGCCTCCTGGTCATGGCGGGTCCTCGTCATCGGGCTGGCGATCGGGGGCCTGGTGGCCCTGATGGGCGTCGGCAAGGTGATCTGGGTGCCGGTGGTGCTCGCGCTGCTGCTCACCGTGCTGCTCCAGCCGCTCGTGGACCTACTGGTCTCCCGGGCCAGGATGTGGCGCGGTGCCGCCGCAGTCGTGGCCGTGCTGGCGCTGGTCGGGGTGGTCGGCGGGCTCCTCGCGCTGGCCGGGCAGCAGATCGCGAGCGGCTTCACCGACCTGTGGAACCAGGCCGCCGCGGGGTTGGACGAGCTGGTCACGTACCTGTCCGAGGGGCCGCTCGGCCTGGACGCGACCCAGATCCAGAACTACCTGTCGCAGATCACCGACCAGCTCCAGGCCAACTCCGGCACGCTGGTGTCCGGCGCGCTGTCGTTCACCACGACCGTGGGCCACGTGCTGGCCGGCGGCCTCATCACGTTGTTCTGCCTGCTGTTCTTCCTCAAGGACGGTCCGCTGATCTGGACCTGGTTGGTGCGCCTGCTGCCCGCGCCGTCGCGCGAGCGGGTGCACGAGGCCGGCCGGCGTGGGCTCATCACGCTCTCAGCGTTCACCCGCACGCAGATCCTGGTCGCGGCGATCGACGCGATCGGCATCAGCCTCGGGGCGCTGTTCCTCGGCCTGCCGCTGGTGGTGCCGCTGGGCGTACTGGTGTTCCTGGCGAGCTTCGTGCCGTTCGTCGGTGCGATCGCCACCGGAGCGATCGCCGTGCTCGTGGCCCTGGTGGACCAGGGCCCGGCCAGCGCGCTGATCATGCTGGGGGTGGTGCTCGCGGTCCAGCAGATCGAGGGGCACGTGCTCCAGCCGCTCCTCCTGGGCCACGCGGTGGCGGTGCACCCGGTCGCGGTGCTGCTCGCGGTGGCGGCCGGGTCGCTCGCGGCCGGCGTGGTCGGGGCCCTGCTCGCCGTACCGTTCGTGGCGACCTTGAACACCGTCGTGCTCTACCTGCACGGCCATGACAAGTTCCCGGACCTGGGCAGCGACGCCGACGGGCTCGAACGCAGGCTCGCGGCGCTCAACGCGCACGGCAGCCTGGACGAACCCGCGTCGGACACCGGCGGGACCGACGAGCCGGAGGCGGCCCGGTGAGCGCCGTCACGCGCGAGGAGATCGTCGAGGCGCAGCGCCTGCTGGACGGGGTGAGCCTGCGCACGCCCGTCGAGGAGAGCCGGGCGCTGTCGGCGATCGTCGGCAGCCGCGTGGTGCTCAAGTGCGAGAACCTGCAGCGCGCCGGGTCGTTCAAGATCCGCGGCGCCTACACCCGCATCTCGCGGCTCAGCCCGCAGGAGAAGGAGCGCGGCGTCGTCGCCGCGAGCGCCGGTAACCACGCGCAGGGCGTCGCGCTCGCGGCCCAGATCCTCGGGCTGCGGTCCACGGTGTTCATGCCGGAGGGCGCCGCGTTGCCCAAGATCGCGGCGACCAAGCAGTACGGCGCCCAGGTCCACCACGCCGGCACCACGGTGGACGAGGCGCTGGTCGTGGCCCGCGAGTTCTCCGAGCGCACCGGTGCCGTGCTCATCCACCCGTTCGACCACGTGGACATCGTCCGGGGCCAGGGGACCGTGGGCCTGGAGATCGGCGAGCAGGTGCCGGGCGTGCGCACCGTCGTCGTGCCGATCGGCGGGGGCGGGCTGGCGGCGGGCATCGCGGTCGCGCTCGCCGACCAGGGGGTCCGGGTGATCGGCGTGCAGGCCGCCGGTGCCGCCGCCTACCCCCCGTCGATGGCCGCAGGCCACCCGATCCCGGCGGAGAAGATGCGCACGATGGCCGACGGCATCGCGATCGCGCGGCCCGGTGACGTGCCGTTCTCGCTGCTCACCGAGGCCGGCGTCGAGGTCGTCACGGTGGGCGAGGAGGACCTGTCCAAGGCCCTGCTGCTGGTCGCCGAGCGAGCGAAGCTGCTGGTCGAGCCGTCCGGCGCCGCGGGCGTCGCGGCCCTGATGGCGGGGCTCGAGGTCTCCGGGCCCACGACGGTGGTGCTCTCCGGCGGCAACATCGACCCGCTGCTGCTGCTGCGCGTGGTGCGGCACGGCCTCGCGGCGGCCGGGCGCTACCTGCTGCTGCGCGTGCGGGTCGACGACACCCCCGGGCACCTCGCGGCGCTGCTCACCGAGATCGCCGCGGCCGGCGGCAACGTGGTGCACGTCGAGCACGACCGCACCGCGCCGGACCTCGCGGTGGACGACGTGGAGATCGCGGTGCAGCTGGAGACCCGCGGCCCCGACCACGCCGACCAGCTGCGGGCCCAGCTGGTCGAGCGAGGGTACGTGCTGGTCTGATCGGGGGCCCGGGCCGCCGAGCGCCGTGCGCGGCATGACCGGATGGCCGTTCCTACCGGGCTGGCGCCACGTCGGCCGGTCGAGCGGTGTCGGTCGTGGCTCGTAGCGTTGGCGCCGTGCCCGAGGAGCTCGCGGTCATCTCCTTCGCCACGGCAGAGGAGCTGTGGTCATGGCTCGACGTGCACCATGCGACCCACCCCGGGATCTGGGTGCGCCTGCAGAAGACCCGCAGCGGCGTGCCCTCGGTGAGCTTCCACGACGTGCTGGAGGCCGGCATCGCCTTCGGATGGAGCGAGAGCACCGGACGCGGCCTTGACTCGACGTCGTACCTGCAGAAGTTCGCCCCCAGGCGCTCGCGCGGCACGACCTCGGCACGCAACCTCGCCATCGCCGACCGGCTCGAGGCCGAAGGTCGGATGGCGCCAGCCGGCCGGCGGGCGTTGGGTCGCTGATCGCCCGTCGGGCAGACCCGCGCATGACCGCGCGAACGCCCTGCCGCGCGGGACCTAGGCTGAGCGCGTGGTTGGCACCGGGGGGCATGCACGCCGTGGAGCCGCGGCGCTGATGATGCTGGCGGTCGGCATGGTGGCGACGGCCTTCGCCGTGCCGCCCGCCGCAGCCGCCGTCCTTCGTCTCGCATCGATCCTGTCGATCGTGCTCGCCCTCGGGGTCGCCGTCGCCGACTCGAGGCGCCGAGACCCGCGAGCCTGAGCCCGACGTCGAGCTGACGCCGGCTGAACGGGCTCAGCTGCCTGTCGGCCGAGGCACACCATCTGCGGCTACGTGCGGACCGTGAGCAGCCGGCGCGGTTCATGTGACGGGAGCGGCGGACGGGGCGGGTGGGGCAGCGCACCAGTCACTGCTGCACCTCCGGTCACCTGATCCGCGTGGGCTGCTCACCGGGCGTCGTCGACGGAAGCCCGGCTGTGGCGGCGGCCGGCGCGGCGAGGGGCGGTGGGGGCCCGGTTCGGCATCCGCAGTGTGGACGCGCACGCACGGATCGGTGTCTGGGCGTCGCTTCGCCGCGTGGGGCGCCGGGATTGCGTCGACCGACCCCTGTCAGGGGATGAAGGGCTTGGCGTCCTTGATGACGACCTCGATGGTCTTGCCGCCGGGCGTCGTGTAGGACGTCGTGTCGCCGACGGAGTGGCCGAGCATCGCCGCGCCCATCGGGGACTTCTCGCTGTAGACGTCCAGGTCGGTGCCGCCGGCGGCCTCGCGGGAGCCGAGCAGGAAGGTCATCTCGTCGCCGGCGACCACGGCCGTGACGACCATGCCGGGCTCGACGACGCCGTCGTCCTTGGGTGCCTCGCCGACGGTCGCGTGCCGCAGCAGGTCGGTGAGCTGGCGGATCCGGGCCTCGATCTTGCCCTGCTCCTCGCGCGCCGCGTGGTACCCGCCGTTCTCCTTGAGGTCGCCCTCGGACCGCGCCGCCTCGATCTTCTTGGCGATGTCGGTGCGGCCGTTGGTCGAGAGCTCGGCCAGCTCGGCGGACAGGCGGTCGTAGGCCTCCTGGGTCAGCCAGGTGGTCGACGTCGACTCGGACACGAGAACCTCCGTGCAACGTGATGCGGGTGTAGGCCGGGGCCGCACCGGGCGGTCCCTGCGAGCAGGCGCGGGACGCTGGGCTCAGCGGCGCGGGAACGTCCAGGATAGCAACGAGGCTGTCGCACGGCTCGTCCGTCGGTGGGTGAGAACGGCCCGCTCAGCCCTGGCCGACCAGCCAGCAGCTCTCGACGATGCCGGTCGTGGCCTCCTCGGACGTGGCGACCGTGGCGTGCTCGCGCTGGGCCCCGAGCGTCCCCGCGGCGATGTCCACGGTGACCACGCCGACCTGGGCGTAGTACCTGTTCAGCGCCTGGATCCGGCACTGTGCCGGGATCGACGGGTCCGAGCGCATCACGTCGAACGTGACCTCGACGCTCGCGTCGCCGTCCACCGAGAACCCGACGTCCTTCCAGGACACCGGTGGGCTCGCGTTGATCAGGCCGAGCCACACCACGAACGCCACGCCGAGCGCCGCGCCGGTGCCGATCGCCGCCACGGTCCACCGGCGTCGGCGCGCGGTGGGCGCCGGGCCGTAGCGGCCCTCGGGCGGTGCCGGTGCGGACATGCTGCGCTCCTAGCGGTGGTCGATCGGGGTCGGGCCGGACTCCGGCCCGGTGGACGGTGCGCGGCCTGGTCGCGCGCCGACGGGTCGATGGGAGACCATTGTGGCCGGTGCGCCCCGGTGGTGGGGCGCCGGAGGGAGGATCGTGACCGACCGGACCGGTCTGCGGCTCATGGCGGTGCACGCCCATCCCGACGACGAGTCCAGCAAGGGCGCGGCGACCACCGCCCGCTACGCGGCGCAGGGCGTGGACGTCCTCGTGGTCAGCTGCACCGGGGGAGAGCGCGGCAGCGTGCTCAACCCGAGCTACCCGCGCGAGGTGCCCGCCGACGAGATGGCCGCAGTACGCCGCGAGGAGATGGCGGCGGCCGCGGCGGCGCTCGGCGTGCGCCAGCACTGGCTGGGCTTCGTCGACTCCGGGCTGCCGGAGGGCGACCCGCTGCCGCCGCTGCCCGACGGCTGCTTCGCACTCACCCCGCTCGAGGACGCGGCGGCCCCGCTGGTGGAGCTGGTCCGGTCCTTCCGGCCGCACGTGATGACCACCTACGACCCGACCGGCGGCTACCCGCACCCGGACCACATCATGACCCACCGGGTGGCGTACGAGGCCTACCACGCCGCAGGCGACCCCGAGCGATACCGCGGCCACGGCCGCCCGTGGGCCCCGCTCAAGCTCTACTACAACCACGACTTCTCGCTGCGACGGATGCGCACGGTCCACGAGGCGCTCCTCGCCGCCGGGCTGCACTCGCCCTTCGGCGACTGGATCGAGAGCCGCGAGGTCCGCGAGGTGCCCGAGCGACCGGTGACCACGCGGGTGGAGTGCGCCGACTGGTTCGGCGCCCGGGACGCCGCGCTTCGCGCGCACGCCACCCAGGTCGACCCGAACGGGTTCTTCTTCGCCGTCCCGCGAGACCTGGAGCCGTCGATCTGGCCGGTGGAGGAGTTCGAGCTCGCCGACGCCCGGGTCCCGGTGACCGTGCCCGAGGACGACCTGTTCGCCGGTGTGCACGCCGAGGACGACCGGTGAGCGCGCTCGCGGGGCTCGCTGCCGTGGCCGCCACGCCGTCGCCCTCCCCGGGTGGCCCGCTCCAGCCGTACGACTACAGCCCCGGGCTGCTCGGGTTCCTGGTCACCGCGGCCGTGGTGGTCGCCGTGATGGTCCTGATGCTCAACATGGTCACCCGGATGCGTCGGCTCAGCCGGCGGCCCGAGCCGGAGGCGGAGACGCCCGGCGACGCGGAGCCCGAGTCGCCCGACGCGGCAGGCGGCGCCGACGCGCCGCACCCCACCGACAAGGCCTGACGTGGTGCGTGTCCGGCTGGTCGCGATGCGCTCGACGGCCGACGCGGCGGCCAACCGCGCGGCAGCCCTCGCCGCCGTCCGGGCAGGTGCCGACGCCGGTGCGCGCCTGGTGGTGCTCCCGGAGTACGCCGCGGCGTTCGACCCCCGCGGCGTGGGCCGCGACCTCGCCGAGCCGCTGGACGGCCCGTTCGTGACGGCGCTGCGTGAGGCGACCGCGGCCGGCGGTCCGACGGTGCTGGCCGGGACGGTGCTCCCCGCCGGGCTCGACTCCGCCGGGCGCGCGCTCAACGCCGTCGTCGCGGTGCGGGACGGCGCCATCGTGGGCAGCTACGTCAAGGTGCACCTGTACGACGCGTTCGGCCAGCGTGAGTCGGACCGGTTGGTCCCCGGGCCGCCGGACGCCGCGCCGCTGGTCGTGGACGTCGACGGTCTCGCGGTGGGTGTGATGACCTGCTACGACCTGCGCTTCCCCGAGTCGGCGAGACGGCTGGTCGACGCCGGCGCGCAGGCGATCGCGGTCCCGGCCGCGTGGGCGGGCTCGGCCGCCACCCGCGAGCTCAAGTCCGACCACTGGCGCACCCTGCTGCGCGCCCGGGCGATCGAGAACACGGTCTGGGTGCTGGGCGTGCCGATGCGGGGCCGTGGCGTGGTGGGCGATCTGCTCGCCGCCGACCCGGCCGGGCTCGAGGTGGCGCGCACCGACGGCGACGTGCTCGATGTCGAGGTGGACCGAGCGTTGGTCGACGAGGTCCGGGCGACGAACCCGTCCTTGGCCAACCGTCGCTACCGCGTGGTGTCGGGCGCGCCGGGGCGGGGATTGCGGACGATTCGCGACTGATTCGCGGCGGACCCCTCAGCAGCGCGGCCGGCGGGCCGATCTGGTCGGTGCTCCCACGACCGAGAGGACACGATGAGACGCGCCCGCGCCGCCCGCCCCGAGCCGACGTTCCTGACGGATCAGGCCGCGCTCACGTCCATCATCGAGGCGATGCCGGCGGCGGTCCTCGTGACCGACGCGTCGGGCGCCGTGGTGTTCCGCAACGCGGCGGGCGCGGCCCTCGCGGAGAAGGTCACGGCGAGCTACGGGCCGCAGGTCATGCCTGCGCTGCGCAAGGAGCTCGCGGGGATCATCCAGGGCAGGGTGGACTTCCCCGTGCACATGCTCACGCGCGCGGAGTCGGACGAGACGACGGTCACGATCGACCTCAGCGTCGCCAGGCACGCCCACGGCTTCGTCGGGGTGTGGGCGGATGTGACCGCGGCGCAGGCCCTGGAGCGCGCCTCGAAGGCCGCGGCCGACCAGCTGGCCGCCTCTGCCGTCGTGCTCACCGGCCTGGGCGACGAGATCTCGTCCAGCACGCAGGAGGTCACGTCGCGCGCTTCGGTCGTCGCGGCCGGCTCGGAGCAGATGTCGGCGAGCATCCGGGAGATCGCGTCGAGCTCCGCGGCGGCGAGCGAGGGCACCGCGACGGCGGTCGGGGCCGCGGGGGCCGCGGGCGATCGGCTCGCCGACCTGGACGGCGCCGTGGCGAAGATCGGCGCGGTCAGCAACCTCATCACCTCCATCGCGGAGCAGACGCACCTGCTGGCGCTCAACGCGACGATCGAGGCGGCGCGGGCCGGTGAGGCCGGTCGCGGCTTCGCGGTGGTCGCGGGCGAGGTCAAGAGCCTCGCGGACCGTACCCGGGAGGCGACCGACGAGATCACCCAGATGATCAGCGCGATGGAGGCCGCGAGCTCGGCCGCCGTGGGCTCGATCGGCGAGATCGTGCAGCTCATCGACCAGGTGCGCACGCAGCAGACCACGGTGGCCGACGCGGTGCGCGAGCAGGCGGCCGTGGCCGGCGAGATGAGCCAGGGCATCACCGCGGTCGCGTCGGCGATGGCCGGGTCCACCGAGTCGATCACGCGCCTGCGCGAGGCGGCCGACGTCGTGGCGGCCAGGGCGACCGAGCTCGACTCGATCGTCGGCTAGGCCGGGCGGCAGAGCGGCCTACGGGCGCCCGCCCGGTCACCGGCGCGGGGTCAGGTCGGCTGGACCGTGTAGGCGGCGATGCTCACCGCGATGTAGTGCGTGACGTACCCGACCACGGTCAGCGAGTGGAAGACCTCGTGGAACCCGAACCACCGGGGGCTCGGGTTGGGCCACTTGGTGCCGTAGACCACCGCGCCGAGCGTGTAGGCCAGCCCGCCGGCGGCGACGAACCACACGATCGTCGGGCCGTAGGGCGTGAGGTCGGTGCGCCAGAAGTCGTCGAGGAACCACACGGCGACCCAGCCCAGCGCCACGTAGATCGGTGTGTAGAACCAGCGCGGCGCGCCGAGCCAGAACACCCGCGCGAGCAGGCCCGCGATCGCACCGGCCCACACCACGATCAGCAGCACGCGCGCGGTCGCGGCGGGCAGCAGCAGCACGGCCAGCGGCGTGTAGGTACCCGCGATGATGAGGAAGATGTTCGTGTGGTCCATCCGGCGAAGGATGGCCAGCGGTCGCGGTGACCAGTTGAAGCGGTGGTAGATCGCGCTGGTGCCGAACAGCAGGATCGCCGTGACGCCGAAGACCGCCGTCGAGGCCTTGCCCGCCGGCGTGGGGGCGAGCACCACCAGGACGATCGAGCCGGCCAGCACGAGCGGTGCCATCCCGGCGTGGATCCAGCCGCGCAGGCGCGGCTTGACTGCCGCGGCGAGCTCAGCCGCCATGACACCTCCTGCACTCGCGAACCGCTACCTACGGTTCCGTAGGTTCTACCCTACGGCACCGTAGGTCCGTGGTCACGACGCAGCCGCCGCACCTCGGCCGAGACGTCGTCGGCGACCGTGTGCGCCGCCCTGCGGACCTCCGCCTCGGCCTCGTGGACCAGCCGGTCGTAGACCAGTCTGGCCTCGGTCACCCGGTGCCGCGTGAGCAACCGGAGCAGGCCGACCCCCGCCAGCGCACCCACCGCGGGCCCGACCCAGTAGACCCATGCGTCGGTCCACGTCCAGGTCACCAGCGCGGGGCCGAGGCTGCGGGCGGGGTTGCTGCTCGTGCCGGTCAGGGGAGCCTCGATCGCCACCATCACGGCGTAGAGCGGCCCCATCGTCCACGGCGTCAGGTGCCGCACCCTCGGCCGCGCGGCCATCGAGAGCACGACGGTGACGAGCGCGAGCGTCACCAGGGCCTCCAGGCCCGCGGCCTGCCAGCCGGGCAGGCCCGCCGCGGGCACGGTGGTGCCCCACCCGACGCCCCGGCCCCACGGGCCCCACAGCCGCACGACGGCCGCACCGGCCACCGCCCCGAGCACCTGGGCGGCGACGTAGCCGGCCGCGCGCGCCGTCGAGATCGTGCCCTCGGTCCGGAAGGCGAGGGTGACCGCGGGGTTGAGATGGGCGCCCGAGCGCCGACCCCAGCGTGAGAGCGTCGCGGCCGTGCCGGACAGGCCGAACAGCCCGCCGGCGACGAACCGGCGGACCCAGCCCGGCGCGTCCAGCCCGGCCAGCGGACCGGTCGGGGACACCACCAGGATCACCGCCGTGAGGCCGCCGACCATCAGCAGCGCGGTCGCCACGGCCTCGGCCCCGAACGTCGCCAGGGCCTGCTTGTCGAGGCGTCGGGTCACAGCCCCAGGCTGGACTGCATGAGGCCGCCGTCGACCACGACGGTGGTCGCGGTGACGTAGCGCGCCGCGTCGGAGGCCAGGAACGCGACCACGGCGCCGATCTCGCCGGGCTCGGCCACGTGGCCCAGCGGGATCGCGGCGTCCAGGGCCCGCATCTTGGCCGGGTCGGCCTCGGTCGAGGCGTTGATCGGGGTGTCCACGGCGCCGGGTGCCACACCCACCACCCGGATGCCGTGCGCGCCGAGCTCGACGCCGGCGGTGCGGGTGAGCATCCGCATGCCGCCCTTGGAGACGCAGTAGGCGGTGTTGCCCGGCATCGGCCAGTCCTCGTGCACCGAGGAGATGTTGACCACCACGCCGCCGCCGCCCTGCGCGACGAACTGGCGGGCCGCGGCCTGCATGCCGAAGAAGGCGCCCTTGAGGTTCACCCCGAGCACCGCGTCGTAGTCCTTCTCGGTGGTCTCCAGCAGGGTGTGCCTGGTCTCGATCCCGGCGTTGTTGACCATCACGTCGAGCCGGCCGAACTCCGCGACGGCAGCGGCGACCAGTCGGGTCAGGTCGTCGGGCCGGGACACGTCGGCCTGCACCGCCAGTGCGCGGCGCCCGGCCGCGGTGAGGGTCGCCACCGCCGCGTCGGCCGCTGTCGAGGACCCGACGTAGTCGATCACCACCGCGGCGCCCGCGTCGGCCACGGCCGTGACGATCGCGGCGCCGATGCCCGTCGCGCCGCCGGTGACGATCACGGTCCGGCCCGCGAGCGGGCCCTCAGTCTCCTTGGCTGCCATCTGTGCGTCCCTTCTCGAAGATCAGGTGGGCGACCAGGGCGGTCCAGCCGGTCTGGTGGCTGGCGCCGAGCCCCGCGCCGGTGTCGCCGTGGAAGTACTCGCTGAACGTCGGGTGGGACCACAGCGGCCCTCCCGGGTGGTCGACCGGGTCGCTCGGCCGTCGGCCGTCCGGTCCCGGTCGGAACAGGCTCAGCAGGCGCTCGGTGAGGTCGTCGGCCACCGCGTGCAGGTCGGCCGCGCGGCCGCTGCCGGTCGGGAGCTCGACGCGCAGGTCGCGACCCGCGCCGTCTGCGTAGGTGTGCAGGGCATCGACGAGCAGTGCGTTGACCGGCAGCCACACCGGTCCGCGCCAGTTGGAGTTCCCCCCGAACAGGCCCGAGCGGGAGGCGCCGGGGTCGTACTCGATGGCCAGCATGCGTCCGGCCAGGTCGTCCGTGGCGCCGTGGCGGTAGGCCGCGGACAGCGACCGCACGCCGTGGTCGGACCAGAACTCTCCCGGGTCGAGCAGCCGGGCCAGCAGCCGTCGCCACCGGCCGGGGTCGACGAGGGCGAGGGTGCCGGCGCTGGTCGCGTCGGGATGGGTGACCAGGCACTGGGAGAGCAGGTCGGCGCGGTGCTCCTCGATCCAGCCGCGCCGGCCGGTGTACCCGGGCAGGTCGGTGGCGACCCAGTGCGGCTCGAGCGCGACCGCCAGCAGCGGGACCAGGCCCACCAGGGACCGCACGCGCACCCGTTCGGCGTGCCCGGCGTCGTCGACCAGGACGTCGTAGAAGAAGCCGTCCTCCTCGTCCCACAGGCGCACGTCCGAGGTACCGAAGGCCTCGGTGGCCTCGGCGATCGCCAGGAAGCGCTCCAGGAACGTGGTGGCGAGCTCCTCCCAGGTCGGGTCGTGCCGGGCGAGCTCCTGCGCCATGCGCAGCATCGACAGGAAGGCGAACGCCACCCAGCTGGTCGCGTCGGACTGCTCGAGCCGGTGGCCGGGCGGGACGTCCTTGGACCTGTCGAACAACGAGATGTTGTCCATCCCCAGGAACCCGCCCGTGTACAGGTCCTGGCCTGCGACGTCCTTGCGGTTGAGCCACCACGACACGTTGAGCAGCAGCTTGCTGAGCACGGTGCCCAGGAACACCCGGTCCCGAGCCCCGTCGATGAGGTACACCTGCCAGGCTGCCCAGGCGTGCACCGGCGGGTTGACGTCGGAGAACTCCCACTCGTACGCCGGCAGCTGGCCGGCGGGGTGCTGGACCCACTCGCGGCACATCAGCAGCAGCTGCTCCTTGGCGAACGCCGGGTCGATGTGCGCGAGCGTGACCGCGTGGAAGGCCAGGTCCCAGGCGGCGAACCAGGGGTACTCCCAGTCGTCGGGCATCGAGATGACGTCGGCCAGCTCGAGGTGGCTCCAGTCGACGTTGCGGCGGCCGGCGGCGCGGCGGTCCGGGGGCGGGGTGGGCTGGGCCGGGTCGCCCTCGAGCCACTCGCGCACCGAGTAGCGGTAGACCTGCTTGCCCCACAGCAGCCCGGCGAACGCCCGGCGCGCGATCTCGTGGTCGGTGGCGTCGGTGCCGGCCGGCAGGGTGGCGGCGTAGAACTCGTCCGCCTCGGCCGAGCGCGCGGCCAGCACATCGTCGAAGCCGGCGAACGGGTCGGCCGCGGCGTGGCGGGCGGCGCGCAGCCGCAGCCGCATCGTGGTGGTCTCCCCGGGAGCGAGCTCGCGTGTCCACCGCAGACCCGCCTTGGTGCCGCGGCCGTCCGCGTGGGTCGCGGTGCGGTCGCCGTGCACCACCGCGCGCTCGACGCCGTTCTTGGGGTAGGGCGTGGTCGGCGTCGCGGCGCCCCACAGCCCGACGACGTCGGTCTCGTTGTCGCAGACCAGCACCTCGGGCTCGCCCTGCGCGTGCAGCTCGTAGTCACCGAGGAAGTCGTGGTGGGCGTGGAGCAGCACGTGTCCGGCGGGGGCGTCGGCCACCTCGATGACGGGCGTGCGGTCATCCCGGCCCCACGCCCAGGTGTTGCGGAACCACAGCTGCGGCACCAGGTGGATGGTCGCCGGGTCGGGCCCGCGGTTGGTCGCCTCGACGGTGACCAGGACGTCGTCGACATCGGCCTTCGCGTGGCGCACCGTGACGTCGAAGAACCGGTCCTCGTCCAGCACGCCGGTGTCGGCGAGCTCGTACTCGCCCACGTCACGACCGCGGGCGGCGTTCTGCTCGACCAGGTCCCGGTAGGGGTAGGCGGCCTGCGGGTAGCGGTACAGCAGGCTGCCCCAGGAGTGCGTCGGGGTCGCGTCCAGCGGCCACCAGTACTCCTTGACGTCCTCGCCGTGGTTGCCCTGCGCGTTGGTCAGGCCGAAGAACCGCTCCTTGAGCCGCTCGTCGTGGCCGTTCCACAGCGCGAGCGCCAGGTGCAGGAAGCCGTGCGAGTCGCACAGTCCGGCGATGCCGTCCTCGCCCCACCGGTACGCGCGGGACGACGCCTGCTCGAAGGGGAAGGCCGCCCAGGCGTCGCCGTCGGCGGAGTAGTCCTCGCGCACCGTGCCCCACTGGCGAGCGGCCTGGTAGGGGCCCCAGAGCCGCCAGCCGAGGTCCGCCTGCGCCAAGCGGGCACCCTCGCGTGTCGTGGAGCCCATCGCGCCTCTCGTCCTGCCTCGTCGTCGTCACGATAGGTCGGCGTCCGGCAGGTCGCCCGGTGAGAGTGGGGAGGTGCTGTGTGCATGATCGTCGCGCCGCCGGGCGGGCGCGCCGGGCCATGGCGGCGCGGCGTAGATTGCCGCCATGCGTCTGCCGAACCCGCTGTACGGCCTGTACGAGCGGCAGCTGGCCAGGGGCCTTCCCGCGGACGCCCGCCCCCGGCACATCGGCGTCATCCTCGACGGCAACCGGCGCTGGGCCCGGACGTTCGGCGCGCGGGCGGCCGACGGCCACCGCGCGGGCGCGGACAAGATCGCCGAGGTCCTCGGGTGGTGCGAGGAGGTGGGCGTCGAGCGGGTGACGCTGTGGATGCTCTCCACCGACAACCTGTCGCGCGGGGCCGAGGAGCTGGACGACCTGCTGGGCATCATCGGCGATGCGGTGACGGACCTGGCCGCGGCGAAGCGGTGGCACCTGCAGGCGATGGGCGCGCTCGAGCTGCTCCCTCCCCGGACCGCCGCCGTGCTGCGCGAGGCGGAGGCCGCGACGGCGGACGTCGCGGGTCTGCACGTGAACGTGGCGGTCGGCTACGGCGGGCGCCGGGAGATCGCCGACGCGGTGCGGTCCCTGCTGCGCGAGCACGCCGCCAACGGCACCGCGATCGAGGAGCTGGCCGAGTCGTTCGACGTCGAGCACATCGCCGACCACCTGTACACCAAGGGCCAGCCCGATCCGGACCTGGTGATCCGCACCTCCGGCGAGCAGCGGCTGAGCGGGTTCCTGATGTGGCAGTCGGTGCACTCGGAGTTCTACTTCTGCGAGGCGTACTGGCCGGACTTCCGGCGCGTGGACTTCCTGCGGGCGCTGCGGTCGTACGCCGCCCGGGAGCGCCGCCTGGGCCGCTGACCGCGCCGGCCCGGCCCTCGCCGACGACAGCGGGTGAACTGTGGGTTACGGGCCCGCGCGCCCGCGCGTGTCGTCCGGGGATCGGAGCGGGCGCGGCGTAGCGTCGAAGCACTCAGGACGGCGACCGTCGTCCCTCGGGAGGCCAGCTGATGGCTCTGACTGGGGGAGCCGGGTCCCGGCCCTCTCGGCCGGCCGACCGGGCCCACCGCACCGGGAGCCGGCGTGCGCGTCGGTGACCTCGACCCGACGCGGCGAGCCGCCGCGCGAGGGGAGCCCACGTGAGCCGCACCTACGTCCTGGACACCTCGGTCCTGCTGTCCGACCCGCGCGCGATGCTGCGGTTCGCCGAGCACGCCGTCGTGCTTCCCGTGGTGGTCATCACCGAGCTCGAGGCCAAGCGGCACCACGCCGAGCTGGGCTACTTCGCCCGCAGCGCGCTACGTACCCTCGACGACCTACGGATCAGGCACGGGCGCCTGGACGAGGCGGTCCCGGTGGGCGACGCCGGCGGGACGCTGCGCGTCGAGCTCAACCACATCGACCAGGACGTGCTGCCGGCCGGGTTCCGGCTGGGCGACAACGACAGCCGCATCCTCGCGGTCGCCAAGAACCTCGCCGACGAGGGCCAAGACGTCACGCTGGTGTCCAAGGACCTGCCGATGCGGGTCAAGGCGTCAGCGGTCGGGCTGGCCGCCGAGGAGTACCGGCACGAGCTCGCGGTGGACTCCGGCTGGACGGGGATGAGCGAGCTCACCGTCGCCGAGGACCAGATGGCCCACCTGTACGAGTCCGAGCGCCTCGACCTGGCCGACGTGAGCCTCGAGGGCCAGGACCCCGGGCCGCTGCTGTGCCACACCGGCGTCGTGGTGCACTCGGCGCGCGGCTCGGCCCTGGCCCGGGTGACGGCGGACAAGCAGCTCCGGCTGGTGCGCGGGGACCTGGACGCGTTCGGGCTGCACGGCCGCAGCGCGGAGCAGCGGATCGCGATCGACCTGCTGCTCGACGAGGAGGTCGGCATCGTCTCCCTCGGTGGCCGCGCCGGGACGGGCAAGTCGGCCCTGGCGCTGTGCGCCGGGCTGGAGGCCGTGCTCGAGCGCCGCCAGCACCGCAAGGTCATGGTGTTCCGGCCGCTGTACGCCGTCGGCGGCCAGGAGCTCGGCTACCTGCCCGGCACCGAGAACGAGAAGATGAACCCCTGGGGCCAGGCGGTGTTCGACACCCTCGGGTCGGTGGTGTCCGGCGAGGTGGTCGAGGAGGTCGTCGACCGCGGGATGCTCGAGGTGCTCCCGCTGACCCACATCCGTGGCCGGTCGCTGCACGACGCGTTCGTGATCGTCGACGAGGCCCAGTCGCTGGAGCGCAACGTGCTGCTCACCGTGCTGAGCCGGATCGGCCAGAGCTCGCGCGTGGTGCTCACCCACGACGTGGCCCAGCGGGACAACCTGCGGGTCGGCCGGCACGACGGGGTCGCCGCGGTGATCGAGGCGCTCAAGGGCCACCCGCTGTTCGCGCACATCACGCTGACCCGGTCCGAGCGGTCGCCGATCGCCGCGCTGGTCACCGAGATGCTCGAGGGCCTGGACCTGTAGGCGGCGTCACCGGAGGGCCGGGGCGTCACCCGCCGAGCAGGTCGGTGATGCCGCGCTCGTAGGACGCCGGGTCGACCTCGTCGCCGAACAGCGCGCGCTGCACGACGTAGCCGAGCACGAGCGAGAGCAGGATCGGCGCGGTCGCGTCGGGGTCGAGGCCGGCGCGCACCGCGCCCTCGTCCCGCCAGGTCCGCAGCAGCGCCGCGATCTGGGTGCGGAAGGCCGCGTAGCCGTCGTGCACGAGGGCGTGCAGCTGCGGGTTGCGCAGCGCCTCGGTCCAGCCGTTGAGCGCGATGCGGGTCACGTCGGTGGCGCCCTCGACGTGGACGAACGGCACGGTGCGCAACACCTCGACGACGGCCTTGGCGGGGGAGGCCGTCCTGGTCCCCCCGAGTCCGTCGAGCGTGGCCCGGATCTCCGCGAGCGCCTCGGCGGCCGCGGCGACGATCAGCTCGTCCTTGCTGCGGAAGTACTGGTAGACCGCCCCGGCCGACAGGCCCGAGGCGCGGATGACGTCGTCCATCGAGGTCTGGTGGAACCCGTCGGCGGCGAAGCACCGGCGGGCGGCGTCGAGCACCTGGGCGCGGCGGGCGGCGCGGTACTCGTCGCTGACGCGTGGCACGGGGTCCTCCTGCCGTGGGCGCTCCCGGGCCGTGTCCCCGGATGCCGCGAGCCTATACCGAACGATCGTTCTTGACAGCGCGCGAGCGTGCGGCGCATCCTGTCATCAAGAACGAACGTTCGGTTTAGGAGGAGAGATGTCCACCAGCCTGTCCGCACCGGCGGCCGAGCCCGCCGCGCGTGAGCCGTGGCCCGCCGTGCGCGCGGCCGCCCTCGGCCTGATCCTCGCGCTCGTCGTCGGGGTGATGGTCACGGCGTTCGCCTGGCCGGCGGTCAGCACGGCCCCGCGCGACGTCCCGGTCGCCGTGGTCGGGCCCGAGCCCGCCGTCCAGCAGGTCGCCGCCGCGCTCTCCCAGGCCGAGCCGGGCGCCCTCGCCGTGGTCCCGATGGCCGACGAGTCCGCCGCCCGCTCGGCGATCGAGTCCCGCGACGTCGCCGGAGCCCTGGTGCTCGGGGCCGACGGGGTCACCGTGCTCACCGCACCCGGCGGCGGCCAGAGCGTCGCGGCCCTGCTCGAAGGCGTCGGCGACGCCGTGGGCACGCAGCTGCTGGCCGCCAGGGGCGTCCAGGTGCCCGCTCCCGCCACGGCCGAGGTCGTCGTGCCCGGGGGGACGGGGGACACCTACGGGGTGGGGTTCCCCACCATGGTGCTGCCGCTCGTGATGAGCGCGCTGCTGATCGGCACCGTGACGTCGCTCGCCGTGCGCGGCGCGGGTGCGCGGCTCGTGACACTGCTGGTCGCGGCGCCGCTGGCCGGCGGGATCGGGGCACTGGTCGCCGGGACCTGGCTGGACGTGGTGCCCGCGACCTGGGGTGTGGCGGGTGTCGTGGCCCTGGGGGTGCTCGCGGTGTCGGGTGCGGTCACGGGTGCCCACGCGGTGCTGGGCCGGGTCGGGGTCGCAGTGGTCGCGCCGGCGATCCTCCTGCTCGGCAACCCGCTGTCCGCCGCCGCGACCTCCCCGCAGATGCTGCCCGACGGGTGGGCGTCGCTGGGTCAGGCGCTCCCGCCGGGGGCGCTGGTCCAGGCCCTGCGGTCCGTCGCGTTCTTCGACGGCGCGGCGGCCGGCTTCCCGCTCATGGTGCTCGCGCTGTGGGCCGGGTGCGGCGTGGCGCTGGTGGCCGCGGGACGGCTCGGCGCCCGTCGGCAGCGGCTGTCCGTCGCGACCGCGCAGCCGGAGGTCCGCGAACCGGTCGGCGCGTAGCGCCTCAGCGCTTCTTGCCGCCGACCCAGGCCCGGATGGCCGCCTCGTCCTGCGAGGTCAGCTCCATCCGGGCCCCGCGGCACAGCCCGACGACGTAGTCGGTCCAGGTCGCGGCGACCTGGGCGGCGGTCGGCTTGGTGGTCAGGTCGAGCCCGGAGTACAGCACGCCGGCGATCACGGCGTTGACCGAGGCGCGGCCGATCGCCTCGCCGGCGGCCTGGCACGCGTCGCGCACCCGGCGAGCGGTCTCGGCCCGCTCGAACGGGTGGGCGCGCACGTCCTTGGCCAGCTCGGCCAGCAGGACGCCGTAGCGCTCGGTGGGCAGGTTCGGGATGTCGGTGACCTCGACCACCTGACGCTGCAGCGGGGGCAGGTCCACGCCCTCACCCTCGGCACCGGGCAGGTCCGCCTCGCTGAAGCGCTTGGGGTCCCAGACCCAGCCGGGGGAGGGCTTGCTCGCGGTGCCCAGCTCGGGGACGACCGTCGCCAACCAGGCGAAGAATCCGCCGGACCCGGCCCAGTCCGAGCCGGCGAGCGTCGGGTCGGCGCGCTTGGCGGCCTCGGCGACCGTGCCGCCGTGCAGCGGCTTGTCGGCCGAGCGGACCACCCGCAGCACCGCCCTTCGGGCCGGGCCGGCCGGTGGCGTCGAGGCGCGGCGGCGTCCGCCGTTCTTGGGCGCGGGCTCGTTCTCGGGCTCGTCCTCCGGCTCGGGCGCGCTCGGCTCGCGCACCAGCTCGACCAGCTCGTCGGCGGTGATGACCGTGTCGGCCACCGCCCGGTACGCGCTCGCGGCCGGACCCGCCGTGACGATCGTGACGCGGCGGTCGGCGGCCCGGCAGCGCAGCGCCAGGGGGGTGAAGTCGGCGTCGGCCGAGACGATGACGAACTCGTCGTACCGGGTGTGGGCGGCGAGCGCGTCCACCGCGTCGAGCACCAGGTTGATGTCGGCGCTGGACTTGCCCTGCTGGGTCAGCGACGGGCAGTCCACCACGCTGAACCCGGCCCTGGTGAAGTTGGGCCGGAACTGGGAGAACGCCGACGGGTTGAGGTAGCACGAGCGCACCAGGAACCGGCGGGTGAAGTCGCCGTCCTCGTCGCTGCCGGACTCCAGGGCCGACAGCCAGTGCGCCGGTGAGACCGCGAACGCCTCGGCAGCCGCCTTGTCCAGGCGTTGCAGCCCGATGTAGACGTTGTCGAAGTCCACGAACAGGGCACAGCGCAGGCGGCGGGTCTCCACGTCTTCGATGCTCACGCAGGCATCCTCCCCCGGATCGGACCCGGCGTGGGCCGGGACCCGTTCCGGTCGGCGTGGCGTGACCGGCTCAGGCCTGCGGCGGGCGCGTCATCGACAGCACGTCCAGCGCCGCGTCCAGGTCGGCCTCGGTGAGCTCGCCCCGCTCGACGAAGCCGAGCTCGATCACGGCCTCGCGCACCGTGATCTTGTGCGCGACGGCGTGCTTGGCGACCTTCGCCGCGGCCTCGTAGCCGATGACCCGGTTGAGCGGGGTGACGATCGACGGCGAGGACTCGGCGTACGCACGGGCCCGGTCCTCGTTGGCGACCAGGCCCTCGATCGTCCGGTCCGCGAGCAGGCGGCTCGCGTTGGCCAGCAGCCGGGTGGACTCCAGGACGCCGAGCGCCATCACCGGGATCTGCACGTTGAGCTCGAACGCACCGCTCGCGCCCGCCCAGGCGACCGTGGCGTCATTGCCGACCACCCGGGCGCACACCATGAGCACCGCCTCTGGCACCACGGGGTTGACCTTGCCGGGCATGATCGACGACCCCGGCTGGAGGTCGGGCAACGAGAGCTCGCCGAGTCCGGTGTTGGGGCCGGAGCCCATCCAGCGCAGGTCGTTGCAGATCTTGGTCAGGCTCACGGCCACGGTGCGCAGCGCACCGGACAGCTCGACCAGGCCGTCGCGCGCGCCCTGGGCCTCGAAGTGGTTGCGGGCCTCGGTCAGCGGCAGGCCGGTGTCCTCGCGCAGCAGCTCGATGACGCGCTGCGGGAAGCCCGCGGGCGTGTTGATCCCGGTGCCCACCGCGGTGCCGCCGAGGGGGACCTCTGCGGTGCGCTGGAGCGCGGCGACCAGGCGCTCGACGCCGTGCCAGACCGCTGCCGCGTACCCGCCGAACTCCTGGCCGAGGGTCACGGGCGTGGCGTCCATCAGGTGCGTCCGGCCGGACTTGACCACGCCGGCCCAGGCGTCGGACTTGGCCTTGAGCGCGGTGGCCAGGTGCTCCAGCGCCGGGATCAGGTCATGGGTGACCCCGGCGGTGGCCGCGACGTGCACCGAGGTCGGGAACACGTCGTTCGACGACTGCGACGCGTTGACGTGGTCGTTGGGGTGCACGTCGCGGCCCAGGCGCCGGGTGGCGAGGGTGGCGATCACCTCGTTGGCGTTCATGTTCGAGCTGGTACCGGAGCCGGTCTGGAACACGTCGATGGGGAAGTGGTCGTCGTGCGCGCCGGAGGCGACCTCGTCCGCGGCGGCGACGATCGCGTCGGCCAGGTCCTGAGGCAGCACGCCGAGCTCGGCGTTGGCGCGGGCGGCGGCCTTCTTGACCCGGGCGAGCGCCTCGATGTGCGCGCGCTCGAGCCGGGTGCCCGAGATGGGGAAGTTCTCCACGGCGCGCTGGGTCTGCGCGCGGTAGAGGGCGTCGACGGGGACCTCGACGTCCCCCATGGTGTCGTGCTCGATCCGGAACCCGGGCGTCGCTGCAGAGGTGTCGGTCATGACCTCATCCTGGCACTGGCGCAGGGGCCGTCGCGCGCCCGCTCAGTCGATCGTGCCCCGTACGTCGACGGCGCGCGTGCGGCCCTCGGCAAGGGTGTACTCGGCCCCGACGACGGCGCAGCGACCCTCCTCGACGGCGGCGGCGAGCGCCATCGAGTACGACAGCAGCATGTCGACGGTGTGCCGCAGGTGCTCGCGGCCGAGCACCTCACGTGACGGCACGACCACGCGTCCGTCCGACCGGGCCTCGGACGCCGACGGCAGCTCGACGATGCTCGGGATCACCCGGTCCACCACCGCCCGCACGAAGCCCGCAGGCATGACCCCGGTGGCCAGGGCGTCGGCGGCGGCACCCACCGCTCCGCACGAGTCGTGACCCAGGACCACCACGAGCGGGGCGCCGAGCACCTGGACGCCGTACTCGATCGAGCCGAGCACCGTGGTGTCCACGACGTGCCCGGCGGTGCGCACCACGAACAGGTCGCCCAGGCCGCGGTCGAACACGATCTCGGCGGCGACCCGCGAGTCGCTGCACCCGAACAGCACGGCGAACGGAGCCTGGGCCGCGGCCAGTGCGCCGCGTCGGTCGACGCCCTGGGACGGGTGCTCCATCTCGCCACGGACGAACCGGTCGTTGCCGGCGAGCAGCGCGGACCAGGCCTCGGCAGGTGTCATGGCCGACATCAAAGCAGCCGAGCGCCGAGGTGGCGCGGCGGGCGGCAGGCGACGGGTCAGCCCGCGTCGACGACCTCGCCGTTGCGCGGGAGCCCGCCGCCGAAGGTGAGGGGGACCGCGGTGGCGCGCTGCACGTCCACCCGGTCGAACGCCTGGACGTGGACGTGCGGCTCGGTGCTGTTGCCCGAGTTGCCGCAACGACCGAGCTCCTCGCCCGGGCGGACCTCCTGGCCGAGCCGGACCCGGACGCTGCCGCGCTGCAGGTGGCACACCGCGACCACCGGACCGTCGCTCGTCTCGATCATGACGTGGTTGCCGGCGAGCTCCACCCAGCCCGCCCTCGCCCGGCGGCGCTGGGTGAGGGCGTACCCGACCGACGGCAGCCCGCGGAAGGACGCATGGTCGGGCGCCGCATCGTGCACCGCGGCCACCACGCCGCGGGCGGGTGCCAGGACGGGGCGGCCGAACCCGGGGAACCGCGCGGCAGGCTCCGGGCGCAGGAGCGAAGCGAGCGTGATCGGCGCCGTCCGCCCGGCCTCGTCCACCGGGACGAAGTCGATCGCGTACGACGTCGCCAGCAGGGTCGTGCCGTGGCTGGGCACGCGGTCGGCGGGGCTGTTGCGGGTCAGCCACCGGCCCTCGAAAGGGAGGGCGAGGTCGACGGCCGCCACCATGCGCGGGCTCAGATCCCGAGCAGCCCGATCACCAGGGCCATGACGAGCACGGTGATCAGCTCGTGCGCGAGGTTGACGGCGGTCAGGCCGGCGGGGCGGGCCTCGAACGCGTCGTGCGTGATCATCCGGGCGGCGGTGAAGCCGGCCCAGAGGACGGTGCCGGTGACCAGGGCGTCGACCAGGTAGGTGCCCTGGTAGAACTCGTTGGTGATGGTGGTCGCGCCGGCGAGCACCACGGCGGTCACGAAGCTCACCGCGACGGTGACGATGATCGGCAGGATGCCGCGCGAGGCCTGGGTGTCGCGGTCCACCTTGGCCTTCTCCATCCAGTACGTCCCGAACACCTTGGGCGTGTACCAGACCGAGCCCACGACCATGGTCGACGCGGTCGCCAGCAGCACTGCCCAGAAGTTGATCGTGGGCGCGGTCATCGTCGACTCCTCAGGCTGCGACTGCTGGTCAGGATCGGCGTGCCCCCGCCGCCGTGATCGCCCGCAGTCTAGGGGGCCCGGGCGATAGCGTGCGGGCGTGCGGATCCGCGCGGCGATGCTCGGTGGGCTGCTCGGCCTTGCCCTCGCGCTCGTCGGCGCCGTGCCCTCGGCGTCCGCGCCCATGCCGGGGCCACCGCGGTATGCGGACCTGGCCGCGCGGGCGATGCGCGACCTGGACTCGCTCGTGCTGGTCGACGGCTCCGCCGTGGCGGGCAGCATCGACGGGTGGGACTACGTGTGGCCACGCGACGCGTCGTTCGTGGCGGTCGCCCTGACCCGGATCGGCCGACCCGACGACGCGGCGCGCGTCCTGCGCCGCCTGGCCGCGTTCCACATGACCTCGCCGGACGGCGTGTTCGAGGCGCGCTACGACCCCGCGACCGGTCAGGCCCCGGACAACCGGTCGCGCCAGCTCGACGGCTGCGGCTGGGTGCTGTGGGCGGTCGGCGAGTGGTACGAGGTCACCCGGGACGACGCCGCCCTCGACCCGCTCCTGCCGATGGTGACCGGCTGCCTGGACGCCGTCGACGCGTCCGTCGACCCGGCCACAGGCCTGCCCGGTCCGTGGAGCGACTACTGGGAGGTCCGCGAGTCGCAGCCGACGCTCGGCACGGTCGCCGCGCTGCGCCTCGGGGTCCGCGAGGCCGCCGCTGTGCTGCCCGGCGCCGTCGCGGACCGGGCGCAGAGGCTCGGGCGGCGCCTGGACAGGGGGCTGCGGGCGTTCGCGCCCGAGTACGCCCGCTACCCCGGCGGCGCAGCGCGGGACACCGCCGTGACCTTCCTCATGCCGCCGTTCGCACCCCCCGACCCCGAGGTGCGCGCCTCGTGGACCGAGGCGGCCGACGGCATGCACCGGCCGGCCGGCGGGCTCGCACCCGGCGAGGGCTGGCGGCGCGACGGGGTGTCCTGGACGCCGACGACGGCGCTGTTCGCGCTCACCGCGGCGGCCTCCGGTGACCGGGACACGGCCGAGGCGTGGCTCGACTGGCTCGACGCGCACCGCACACCGGAGGGGTCGCTGCCGGAGAAGGTGCTGGCCGACGGCACCCCGGCGGACGCCGCGCCGCTGGCCTGGACCTGCGCGTTGGTGCTGCTGACGCTCGTCGAGCTCGACTCGGCCGGGTAGTCGGTGCGCGGACGCGCGGCGGGCCGGGCGGGGCGGTCAGCGGCGGGTCGGGCTCAGTCGAGCTCGGCGGCGGTGGGCGGGTTGGCGCCGGGGCGACTCACGGTGATCGCGGCGATCTGCGCGCAGCGGTGCAGCACACCGCGCCACACCTCGGGTCCGGCCGCGCGCAGGGCGCCGCGGTGCTCGGCACCGAGCAGCCCCGCCGACCACAGCCCGTCGATCAGCCCACCCATGAACGAGTCGCCGGCGCCGACCGTGTCGGCCACCGTGACCTGCGGCGCGGTCACCTCGACCTCGAGCCCGGTCGCCGTCACCGCCACCGCGCCCTCGCCACCCCGGGTGACCACGACGGCCGCGGGGCCCAGGGTCGCCCAGCGGCGGGCGTGGTCCAGCGGGTCGGTGCCCGGCTCGAGCCAGAGAAGGTCCTCGTCGCTGACCTTGACCACGTCCGACAGCGCCACGAGGTGCTCGACCAGGGGCGCGGTCTGTGCGGGCGGCGCCATGAGCGTCGGGCGGGCGTTCGGGTCGTAGGTGAGGGTGGCCGAGGCGCGGTGCGCCTCGAGGATGCGGGCGACGTCGGCGCCTCCCGGCTCGAGGACCGCGCCGATCGAGCCGGTGTGCACCACCAGGGGAGCTGCGGCGGGCGACGCCCAGTGCTCCGGAACCCGCCACGTCAGGTCGAACTCGTAGGTCGCGGCTCCAGCCGCGTCCAGCACGGCCGTGGCGACCGAGGTGTGGTCGGCCGAGTCGGAGCCGGGCACCACAGCGACGCCCGAGGCGGCCAGGTGCGCCGCGATGCCCGCGCCGCGCTCGTCGGCCCCGAACCAGCTCAGCAGGTCCACCCCACGGCCGAGCCGCGCCAGGCCGATCGCGACGTTCATGGGCGAGCCGCCGGGGTGCTCGGTGAAGGTCCCGTCGGCGCGCCGGACCACGTCGACCAGGGCCTCGCCGATCACCAGGGCCCGTCGCTCCTGGGAGTCGACCGCGGCGCGCATCTCCGTCTCGGCGGACGGCGTCAGCCGGCCCTCGGTGGGGACGGTGTCGGTCGGGGCGTCGAGATCCGGCATCACTGCTCCTCGGCGGTCGCCGTGTCAGCTGCGGGGGGTTCGGTCGAGGCGGCCCGGGCAGCCTCGAGGCGCTCGCGGGCCCCGTCCAGCCACTGCTGGCACCGGGCGGCCAGAGCCTCGCCACGCTCCCAGAGCTCGAGGGACTCCTCGAGGGTCTGGTCGCCGGCCTCCAGGCGCTGGACCACCGTGACGAGGTCGTCCCTGGCCTGCTCGTAGGTCATCGCGGCGACGTCGTCGGGGAGGGCTTCCACGGGGCTAGTAAACCGTGCCGGAGGCTCGTGCCCGCTCACCGGTCCACCGTCGCAGCGATCTCGCCGTGGGCGACCCGTAGTCGCAGCGGGTCGCCGGCGGCGACGTCCTGCGGCCGGCGTACCACGACGCCGTCCGGGCGCTGCACCACGGCGTACCCGCGGGCCAGGGTCGCGGCCGGGGACAGCGCCGTGACCTGCGCGTGCAGGCGGTCGAGCTCGGCAGCCCCGGCGCTCAGCACCCGGTCCAGGCCGAGCCGGATCGCCGCGAGCCGCCGGGCGACCTCCTCGGCGTGCCGGTCGAGGAGGGTGGTCGGCGCGGCGAGGGCCGGGCGCGACCGCAGAGCCGCCAGACGCTCGGTCTCCCGGCGCAGCATCCTGTCCACCGCTGCAGCCGTGCGCTGTCGCGCCTGGGTCAACCGGCGGCGCTCCTCGGCGACGTCGGGCACGATCCGCTTCGCCGCGTCGGTGGGGGTCGAGGCCCGGTGGTCGGCGACCAGGTCGAGCAGGGGCGCGTCGGTCTCGTGGCCGATCGCACTGACCAGCGGCGTCCGGCACGCGGCGGCGGAACGGACCAAAGACTCGTTGGAGAACGGCAGCAGGTCCTCGACCGACCCGCCACCGCGCGCGACCACGATCACCTCGACCTGCGGGTCTGCGTCCAGCTCGGCGATCGCGGCGCTGACCTCGGGGACCGCACGGGGTCCCTGGACCGCGACCTCGCGGATGACGAACTGGACCTGCGGCCAGCGCGCGCGGGCGTTGACCACGACGTCGTGCTCGGCCTTCGACTCGCGCCCGCACACCAGGCCGACGACGCCGGGGAGGAAGGGCAGCGGGACCTTGCGGTCGGCGTCGAAGAGGCCCTCGGCCGCGAGCACGCCGCGCAGGTGCTCGATCCTGGCCAGCAGGTCGCCGAGGCCGACCACCCGGATGGTGTCCGCCTGGAGCTGGAGCGTGCCGCGCTTGTTCCAGAACGTCGGCGTGGCGTGCACCACGACGTGCGCGCCTTCCCCGATCTCGCCGAGCACGCGGGTGTGGGCGACGACGCTGAGCGACACGTCGGCCTCGGTGTCGCGCAGGGTCATGAAGCTCATCCCGGCGCGCCGGTTGAGCTGGACCAGCTGACCCTCCACCCACACGCCGGGCATCCGGTGGACGTACTCGGCGATCTTGGCCGACAGGTGCCGGACCGGCCACGGCTGCTCCGCGGTGGTCTCCAGCGCCCGGGCGGGAAGCTCAGTCACGGGCCCAAGCCTCCCATCCGGCGCGATCGGCGGGCCTACCTAGACTGTGGGCATGACCAAGCGTGTGCTGCTCGCCGCCCCCCGCGGCTACTGCGCCGGGGTGGACCGGGCCGTCATCGCGGTCGAGAAGGCCCTGGAGCACTACGGCCCGCCGATCTACGTGCGCAAGGAGATCGTCCACAACAAGCACGTGGTGGCGACCCTGGCCGCCCGCGGGGCGGTGTTCGTCGAGGAGACCGACGAGGTCCCCGAGGGTGAGCGTGTGGTGTTCTCCGCGCACGGGGTGTCCCCCGCGGTGCACCGGTCCGCCGCGGAGCGCCGCCTGCTGACGATCGACGCGACCTGCCCGCTGGTGACCAAGGTGCACAAGGAGGCCGTGCGTTTCGCCGACGCGGACCTGGACATCCTGCTCATCGGTCACACCGGCCACGAGGAGGTCGAGGGCACCGCGGGCGAGGCTCCCGAGCACATCCAGGTGGTCAACTCCCCGGACGACGTGGACGACGTCGTCGTCCGTGACCCCGACAAGGTGGTGTGGCTGAGCCAGACCACGCTGAGCGTCGACGAGACGATGGAGACCGTGCGCCGGCTGCGCGAGCGGTTCCCGAACCTGCAGGACCCACCCAGCGACGACATCTGCTACGCGACCCAGAACCGTCAGGTGGCGGTGAAGAAGATGGCGCCGGAGTGCGACCTCGTCGTGGTGGTCGGCTCGGCGAACTCCTCGAACTCCGTTCGCTTGGTCGAGGTGGCCCTGGACGCCGGGGCGCGTGCGTCGCACCGGATCGACACCGCTGCCGAGATCGACCCCGCATGGGTCGAGGGCGCGACCACGGTCGGCGTGACCTCGGGGGCGTCGGTGCCCGAGATCCTGGTGCGCGACGTGCTCGACCGGCTCGCCGAGCTCGGGTTCGGCGAGGTCAGCGAGGTGCGCACGGCGACCGAGGACCTGATGTTCTCCCTGCCGCGCGAGCTGCGTGCCGACCTCAAGGCCGCGGGCAAGGACGACGCGCATGGTCGCCGCGCCCCGGCGTCGACGCACTGACGACCGACCGGCCGGTCACTCGAGCTCGACGAGATCGCCGACCAGCTCCGGGGCGCTGACCGTCCCCACCCGGTTCTCCTGCATCCGTGGCTGCTCGAGCGTGGCGTCCACGACACCGAGCGCGGAGAACCGCCGGGCGCTGACCAGCACGCGCGACTCGAGCGAGGCGACCGTCTGGTTGTACGCGGTCGCCGCGGAGTCCAGTGCCCGACCCAACCGTTCGACGTGGGAGCCGAGGGTGGCGATCCGGCCGTGGAGCTCCTTGCCCAGGTCCAGCACCACCTGGGCGTTGGAGGCGAGTGCGTCCTGGCGCCACGCGTAGCCCACGGTGCGCAGCAGGGCCAGCAGCGTCGACGGCGTGGCCACGACGACGTTGCGCTCGAACGCGTACTCGACCAGGCCGGGGTCCAGCTCCACCGCCGCCTGCCAGAACGCCTCCGCCGGGACGAACATCACGACGAACTCCGGTGCCGCGCCGACGCCGTCCCAGTACCGCTTGGCGGCCAGCGAGTCCACGTGCGCCCGGACCTGCCGGGCGTGGGCGGCCATCCGGTCCGCCCGGGTCGGCTCGTCGGTGGCCTCGGCCGCCTCGAGGAAGCCGAGGAACGCGACCTTCGCGTCCACCACCACGCGCTTGCCGCCGGCCAGGCGGATCACGAGGTCCGGCCGCTGCACCCCGTCGTCGGTGCGGACCTGGTCCTGCTCGACGAAGTCGACGTGCGGGAGCATCCCCGACGCCTCGACCAGGCGCCGCAGCTGGAGCTCGCCCCAGCGCCCGCGGACGTGCGAGGACCGCAGCGCGGTGACGAGCCGCGCCGTCTCGCCCCGGAGCTGCTCGGACGACTCGCGCATGGCCCGGACCTGCTCGGACAGGGCCGCCGCGCCCTGCGCCCGCGCGACCTCGGCGGAGGACAGCTCACGCTGGACCACGCCGAGCGTCTGCGCCAGCGGCTCGACCAGCGCGCGCACCGCCTCCTCGCGCTCGCGCAGCCCCGACTCGTGGACCTGCTGTGCGGCGGCCAGCCGCTGGTGGGCCAGGGCGAGGAACTGCTCGCTGCTGGTGGCCAGCGCGTCGGCCGCGAGGGCGCGGAACTGCTCCGCCTGACGCTCGCGGTCCGCGCCGCGGTCCGCCTCGAGCTCGGCGACCCGCCGGGCCCAGGCCTCGTGGTCCGCCTCCCAGCGCGCGGTGGCCCGGGCGGCGGCGAGCTCCGCCGTGCGCACCCGCCCGGCGGCGCGGGCCACGCCCACGGCCCAGCCGCTGAGCACGCCCACCACCGCGCCGAGCACCAGCAGGCCGACGATCTGCAGCACGTCCATGCCGGCAACCGTGCCAGCGCCCACCGACACGACCGGACGCGACGAGGGATACGTCCGACGGCCGACGGATCCGCCGAAACATCCGTCTGACGGCCGACGTGCGCGTCGGCTCCGTCTCGTACGGTGGCGGGGTGACGCAGACCCCGCCTCCGCCTCCGCCGCCCCCGCCGGCGCAGCCGCCCACGCCCGGTCGCCCCGCCCTCGAGCTGTACGGCCTGTGGAAGTCCTTCGGTCAGAAGACGGCGGTGGCCGGCATCGACCTCGTCGTGCCGCGCGGATCGTTCTACGGTCTGGTGGGACCCAACGGCGCCGGGAAGACCACCACGTTGTCGATGGCCACCGGGCTGCTGGTGCCCGACGCCGGCCGGGTCCTCGTCCAGGGCGCCGACCTCTGGGCGGACCCGCAACACGTCAAGGGCACCCTCGGCGTGCTGCCCGACGGCATGCGGCTGTTCGACCGGCTCACCGGCGCCCAGCTCATCACGTACGCGGGCCTGCTCCAGGGGCTGGACCGCGACACCGCGACCGCCCGCACCCAGGACCTGCTCGCCGCGGTGGACCTGGTCGCCGACCGGGACACGCTGGTGGTCGACTACTCGGCCGGCATGACCAAGAAGGTCTCGCTCGCGTGCGCCCTCGTGCACGCGCCGTCGTTGCTGGTGCTCGACGAGCCGTTCGAGGCCGTCGACCCGGTCTCGGCAGCGAACATCCGCGACCTGCTGGCGTCCTACGTCGCCTCCGGCGGAACCGTGATCATCTCGAGCCACGTGATGGACCTCGTGCAGCGGATGTGCTCGCACGTCGCGGTGATCGCGGCCGGTCGGGTGCTCTCGGCGGGCACCGTCGAGCAGGTGCGCGCCGGTGCCACGCTCGAGGACAGGTTCGTCGAGCTGGTCGGCGGGCGTGCGGTGGGGGAGGGCCTCGCGTGGTTGCGCACCTCGTCCGACTGAAGCTCACGCTGCTGCGCAACGGCCTCAAGCGCAGCGTCTGGCAGGTGATCGGCATGGTCGTGGGGCTGCTCTACGGCCTCGGGATCCTGGCGCTCGCGCTCACCGGGATCGTGGCGCTCGCGGTGGCCGGGTCGCCGGACCTGCAGCGCTCCGTCCTGGTCGCCGGGGGGTCGCTGCTGGTGCTCGGCTGGGCGTTGCTGCCGATCGTCGCGTTCGGTGTGGACGCCACGCTCGACCCGGCGCGGTTCGTCACGTTCCCGATCTCGCGCCGTGACCTCATCGCCGGCCTGGGCCTGGCGGGGCTCGTCGGCATCCCGGGTGTGGCCACCGTGCTCGGCGTGCTCGTCGCAGCGTTCGTGTGGTGGCGCCAGCCGGTCGCGGTGCTCGTGGCCCTGGTCACCGGGGTGCTCGGCGTGGCGACCTGCGTCGTCGGCTCGCGGGCCGCCACCACCGGGTTGGCCCCGATCCTCACCGGACGCCGGGCGCGCGAGGTGACGGGCTTCGGCGTGCTCGCCCTGCTCGCCGCCTTCTACCTCGGCTTCGGTCGGCTCACCACCGGCGGCCTGGGCAGTGAGCAGCAGGTGGTCGCCGCGTTGCACAGCGCGGCCGACGTGCTCGGCTGGACGCCGCTCGGCGTCGCGTGGTCCGTCCCGGCCGACGTCGCGGCCGGTGCGTGGTCCAACGCGGGCGTGCGGTTCGCCATCCTCGTGGCGACGCTCGCGCTGCTCCTGCTCGCCTGGGACCGGGCCCTGGCCAGGTCGATGGTCCAGGCGCCAAGGCACGACGCGGGCTCGGCCGGCAGCGTGCGAGGGCTCGGGTGGTTCGCCAGGACCCCCGCCAGCCCGGCCGGCGCGGTCGCCGCTCGCTCGCTGACCTACTGGTTCCGCGACCCGCGCTACGCGATGGCCGTCGGCGCCGTGTTCCTGGCACCCGTCGCGATGTGGGCGTTCGGGCTGCGCGAGCAGGTGCTGTTCTTCCTGCCGTTCCTCGCGGTGGTGACCGGGTGGTCGATCGCGACCGACACCTCGAGCGACGGCACCGCGCTGTGGATGCACGTCGCGACGCCGCTGCGCGGCGTCGACGACCGGGCGGGCCGAGCGGCGGCAGCGTTGATGGTGCTGGGCCCTGTGGTGGTGGTGCTCACGGTGTTCCTCGCCGTGGTCACCGGTCACGCGCAGAACCTGCCGGCGCTCCTCGGTGCGGCGCTGGGGGCGTTCCTGTCGGCGCTCGGCGTCGCGAGCGTGATGTCCGCGGCGGTGGTGATGCGGGTCCAGCAGGCCGGCGAGAACCCGTTCGGCGTCAAGCAGGGCGCCTCCGTGACCACGGTGCTGCTCCAGATGGGCGGCATGCTGTCGGTGGGCGTGCTCGCCCTGCCGGAGATCGGTCTCGCGGTCGCGTCGGTGCTCCTGCCGTCGCCGGTCCTGGGTTGGGTGGGGCTGCTCGTCGGTCTGGTGCTGGGCGCGCTCCTCCTGGTGATCGGAGCACGCTGGGGTGGGCACCTGTACGACAGGGGCGCACCGAAGCTGCTCCAGCGGCTGGTCGCGCTCAGCTGAAGGCCGTCTGCCTCGCCGGACGGTCCCGCGCCGGGCCGCGCGTCCGGCCGTCGGGGCGCCCGTAGACTGCTCGCCCGTGGCTCTCACCATCGGCATCGTCGGACTGCCCAACGTCGGCAAGTCGACCCTGTTCAACGCCCTGACCCGTAACGACGTGCTCGCCGCGAACTACCCGTTCGCCACCATCGAGCCGAACGTGGGCGTGGTGCCGCTGCCCGACCCCAGGTTGGACGTGCTGTCGAACCTGTTCGAGTCCGAGCGGATCGTCCCCGCGACCGTGTCGTTCGTCGACATCGCGGGCATCGTCAAGGGTGCGAGCGAGGGCGAGGGCCTGGGCAACCAGTTCCTGGCCAACATCCGCGAGGCCGACGCGATCTGCCAGGTGGTGCGCGCCTTCACCGACGACGACGTGGTCCACGTCACCGGCCGCGTGGACCCGGCCGACGACATCGAGACCGTCAACACCGAGCTGATCCTGGCGGACCTGCAGACCCTGGAGAAGGCCGTGCCGCGGCTGGAGAAGGAGGTCCGCGGCAAGAAGGCCGACCCCGCCGTGCTCGCGGTCGCCCAGCTCGCCCAGGAGGTCCTCGGCGCGGGCCAGACCCTGTTCGCCGCGCGCGAGCGCCTCGACGCCGCCGGCGCCACGCCGAAGATCCTGCGCGAGCTCGGCCTGCTCACCACCAAGCCGTTCATCTACGTGTTCAACACCGACGATGCGGGTCTGGCCGACGTCGAGCTCCAGGCCCGGCTGCGCGCCCTGGTCTCCCCGGCCGACTCCGTGTTCCTGGACGCGAAGTTCGAGTCCGAGCTGGTCGAGCTCGACGCCGAGGACGCCGCCGAGATGCTCGCCGACTCCGGTCAGTCCGAGGCGGGCTTGGACCAGCTGGCGCGCGTCGGCTTCCACACCCTCGGGCTCCAGACCTTCCTGACCGCGGGCCCCAAGGAGTCGCGTGCCTGGACGATCCGGCAGGGCTGGACCGCGCCCCAGGCCGCCGGCGTGATCCACACGGACTTCGAGAAGGGCTTCATCAAGGCCGAGGTCATCTCCTACGACGACCTCGTCGAGGCAGGCTCGGTCGCCGCGGCTCGCGCGGTGGGCAAGGCCCGCATCGAGGGCAAGGACTACGTCATGGCCGACGGCGACGTGGTCGAGTTCCGTTTCAACGTCTGACCCGACGGGGCTCAGCGCGCCGGCGCCTGCTGGCGCACGTACTGCGCGCCCAGTTGGGTTCCGATCACCGTGCCGGCGGGGTAGCGGTCGGCGACCAGCAGCACCTCCATCACCGCCTCGTGCACCACGTCGGTCACCTCCTGCGGGTTGCCGGCGAGGTCCAGCCACCCGCCCCGGTCCAGGCTGTCGCGGAACGCGAGCACCAGGTCGTCCAGGGTGAGGGCGGATTCCACGACCTCCGCCGTCGTGGTGGCGCGCTCCGAGTGCAGCCCGGCGAAGGCTCGCCCGCAACCGCACGGTCGGCCCGTGCCTCGCAGATCAGCCGCGCAGACCGTGCCGAACATCACCAGCTCGCCGGGGGTCGCCCAGCTGTAGTCGTCTCCCCGAGCGCCCTGCGTCGCTTCGGTCGCCACCAGGACCTTCATCGCCCACCTCCAGGATCGAACGCTAGTTCGATCCTCCGACATGCGGGTAGAGGTGGGGATGCGGGGCGCGGCGGACGAGGGTCCCGCGCCTCAGCCGACGGCGTCCTGCACGCTCGCACCGAGCGCGTCGGAGCCCCGCACGGTGCGCCCCAGCACGACAGCGCTCGCCGCCGCCACCAACGCGACCGCGGCGAACGCCGACCAGTCCCCGGCGAGCTCGGCCAGCCCGCCGCCGGCCACGTTGCCGAGGCCCGTGCCGACGCCCCAGGAGAGGTTCGCCAGGCCGAAGCCGAACGCGGGGTCCACGCCACGCGCCTCGACCCCGGCGCTGAGCAGCGTCATGGCAGGCGTCCACAGCGAACCGATCACCGCACCGACCACCGGCACGAGCACGGCGATCGTGACCGCCGGCCAGCGCGGTGCCATCAGCGCCAGCCCCACCGCACCACCGGCCAGCGCGAGCCACGCGGGGGTCAGCGGCCCATGCCGGTCGGCGAGCCGGCCCGCGACCGGTGACGCCGCCGCCTCGGTGACCGCGGCCACCAGGAACACCGCGCCGATCGCGGCCGCGGACCAGCCTCGCGCGTCCAGCCGCAGTGGGACCAGCAGCGCGAGCACACCGAAACCCACCGACGGCACGACCATCAGCCACACGCCGACCCGGACCCCGTGGTCGGCGAAGGCTCGGCCGAGCTCGCGCAGCCCGCCCTCGCGCGGGACGGCCGGGGGAGCGGGTCGCCTGGCCACGAGCACGCCCAGCACCGCGGGCACCAGCACGAAGGCGCCGAACACGGCCCGCACGCCCACCAGGTCGCCGAGCACTCCGAGGACGGGCCCGCCGACGGCCCCGACGATCGCCGCCCCCGTCACGGTGCCGATCACCTCCGACCGGCGCCCGGGCGGCGCGACCGCGATCGCCCAGGCGAGCGCCGCCGCCCACAGCCCCGCGGCCCCGACTCCCTGCGCGAGCCGAGCCGCGGCCAGCAGCGGAGCGGTGCCGGCCAGAGCGAACCCGAGCGAGGCGAGACCCAGCAGCCCCAGCGCGAGCAGGGTGACGCGCTTGGGCCCGACCCGGGCGACCAGCCACGCCGCCGGCAGGGCGAGCCCGACGGTGCCGATCGGGTACGCCGCCGCGAGGAGCCCCGCGCCGACGCGGCCAAGGTCGTAGGTCTGCACGTAGTGCGGCAGCAGCGGGGTGATCGCGGAGTAGGCGGCGGTGTCGACCACCATCGAGGCGGAGAGCAGGGCGAGCAGCCCGCGGATCCGGGACATCGGCACGGGCAGCACTGTAGGTCGTGCGGCGCGTGAGCCCGGGTGGGCGGCGATCCACGTTAATAGTGCGTTTCGTGTCGGCCTCGACCGCCGGCTATCCGGAGGCGCATCGATGACCGCCATCTGGACGACCATTCCGGCCAGTGAGCATCGTCGATCGTCGGGCGGCGCCCGACAGTCCCGTCGCGCGTGCCGCTGACCTGCGAGGACGTGAGGTGTGGTGGGGTGCGAGCCGGTCCGAGTCCCGGGCGGCCGGACCGGCCATGTCGCACGCACGAATCTCACATGTCGGGACGTACCCACCAGTATCAATCACGTAACGATCCCTCCCGCAGGTCAGGAGCCGTTTCGACCCTCGCTCGGGCGCGACTACGGTGTCAGCCACGCGACAGCGGCCGTACTGCTGTGCACCCGCTGAGGTTGGCGAGCGATGTGGGGCGGCCGCCCCTTCTCAGGAGGAACATTGAGAATCACACGCATGACGGCAGTGGCAGCACTGCTGGGCGCAGGCGCGCTCGTGCTGGCCGCCTGCAGCAACTCACCGGCGGAGACTCCTTCCAGCTCCGCGTCCGAGAGCACGGCCAGCGGCCCGTCCGGGACCGTCACCGTGGCCGAGGTCAACACGTTCTTCTCGTTCAACTCGAACACGAGCAACGGGAACGTGGACATCAACTCGAAGATCTCGCTCGCCACGCACTCTGACTTCAACTACGTCGACGACAACCTGAAGGTCGTCAAGGACGAGTCGTTCGGCACCTACACGGTGGACAGCGAGGACCCGCTGACGGTCACGTACACCGTGAACGAGGGTGTGCAGTGGTCCGACGGCGAGCCGGTGGACGCCTCTGACCTCCTCCTGGACTGGGCAGTCGAGTCGGGCTACTTCAGCAACGACAACCACTCGTTCGACTTCGCCGGCGACACCAGCACCCTGGGCCTGACCGCGTTCCCGACGCTGGGTGACGACGGCCGCTCGATCACGCTGGTCTACTCCGAGCCGGCCGCCGACTGGGAGATCTCCTTCTTCACGACCGGCATGCCGGCGGCCCACGTGGTCGCGACCAAGGCCGGCCTGGCCGACAGCGCTGCGCTGATCGACCTGATCAAGAGCGAGCCGAAGGGCTCGGAGGACAAGACCTCGGACCAGATGGCCGCGGTCATGGACTTCTGGAACACCGGCTTCGACTCGACGACGCTGCCGGACGACCCGTCGCTGTACCTGTCCGACGGTCCGTTCATCGTCTCCGACGTCCAGGAGAACCAGTCGGTCACGATGGTGCCGAACGAGAACTACGTCGGCGACCACAAGCCGCAGGTTGCCGAGATCATCATGAAGTCCATCCCGGACGCCACCGCCGAGGTCCAGGCGCTGCAGAACGGTGAGATCGACGTCGCCGCGCCGCAGTCGTCCGCCGACACCCTGCAGGCTCTCCAGGGCCTGACCGGCGTCAACGTCTACACCGGCTACCAGCTGGCGTACGACCACATCGACCTGACCTTCAACAACGGCGGCGCGTTCGACCCGGCCACCTACGGTGGCGACGCCGAGAAGGCTGCGATGGTCCGCGAGGCGTTCCTCAAGACCATCCCGCGTCAGGCGATCCTCGAGGCGATCGTGCTCCCGCAGAAGCCGGACGGCGAGATCCTGAACTCGCAGATCTTCGTCCCGGCCCAGGACGGCTACGCCGACTCGGTCGCGAACAACGGTTCGGACGCCTTCCCGGGCGAGCCGGACATCGAGGGTGCCAAGGCGCTGCTCGCGCAGGCGGGCGTCACCTCGCCGACGGTCAGCATCCTGTACAAGCCGACCAACCCGAACCGTGTTGACGACTTCACCCTGATCTCGCAGTCGGCCACCAAGGCCGGTTTCCAGATCAAGGACGAGGGCGACGAGAAGTGGGGCTCGCGCCTCGGCGACGGCTCCTACGACTCGACCATCTTCGGCTGGATCAACTCCGGTGTCGGGGTCGGCGGCGTGCCGCAGATCTTCAGCACCAGTGGTGGCGGCAACTTCAACGGCTACTCGAACGCCCAGGTCGACGAGCTGGCGGGCAAGCTGATCGTCACGCTCGACCCGGCCGAGCAGGTCAAGATCGAGCAGCAGATCGACGCGCTGGTCTGGGGCGACTACTACGGCCTGCCGCTGTACCAGTCGCCGGGTGTCGTCGCGGTCGCCGACCGCCTGAGCGGCATCGACACCTTCAACCCGAACCAGAACGGTGTCTGGTGGAACACCTGGGAGTGGACGGTCAGCTCCTGACCACCCCCCGGGTCTGACGCCCGACCCACGATGATGGGCGCTGGGGCCACGCCGCGGTGTGGCCCCAGCGCTCGTCTGTGCGGGCAGCCCTCGCGGCTGTGCGTTCGCGGTCGGGCGTGACCTAGAATCCAGGACACCCTCGTCCGCGCCCTCGATGGACGCGCACCCACCCGAAGGCTCTTCGTACGCCATGACTTCCTACTTGCTGCGTCGCCTGCTGGCGTCGGTGCTCATCCTGTTGGGCGCCTCGTTCATCGTCTACATGCTCATCGCGTTCTCCGGAGACCCGCTCCAGGAGCTGCGGGTCTCGAACCGCCCCAACCGCGAGCAGCTGATGCAGGCGCGGATCGACCTCCTGAACCTCGACGTCCCGCCGGTCCTGCGCTACTTCGTGTGGCTCGGGGGAGCCGCCAAGTGCGTGGTGCCGTTCGCCCAGTGCGATCTGGGCTCGTCGATCCAAGGGCAGCCCGTCACCGCCGCCCTCCAGTCGGCGATCCCGTCGACGCTGCAGCTCGTCACCGGCGCCGCGGTGCTCGCGATCACCATCGGCATCGCCGTGGGCATCGTCACGGCGCTGCGCCAGTACTCCGCGCTGGACTACTCGGTGACGTTCATCGCATTCCTGTTCTTCTCGCTGCCGGTGTTCTGGGTCGCGGTCCTCCTCAAGGAGTTCGGCGCCATCGGCTTCAACGACTTCCTCGCCGATCCGAGGCTCAGCACCCAGACGATCGTCATCGGGGCACTGGCCTCCGGGGTCATCTGGACGGTGATCCTGTCGGGCTCCTGGCTCAGACGCGCGATCACGTTCGTCTCGGCGACCGTCGTCTCCGCCGGGATCATGTACTACCTGTCGGCGAGCGACTGGTTCGCCTACCCCGGGATCGGGCCGGTCGTCCTGGTGGTCCTCGGTTCCGGGATCGCGATCGGTGTGACGGCGATCGTCGCCGGCCTGCAGAACCGCCCCGCGCTCTACGCCTCGCTGAGCATGGTGGTGCTCGGCGTGCTCGTCATGACGGTGGGTGCGCCCCTGCTCAACTCCATGAACATCTGGTTGCTGATCCTGTACGGGGCGATCGCGGTGGGCTGCGGGCTGCTGGCCGGGCACCTGTTCGGCGGCTACGACCCGGGCCAGTCCCGCAAGGCTGCCGCCCTCACGGCGTTCATCGTCGCGATCCTCGTGGCCCTGGACCGCTTCATGCAGGCCTGGCCCGAGTACTTCAACAACACGCGGGTCCGCGGCCGCCCGATCTCGACGATCGGAGCCACGACCCCGAACCTGGTGGGCGACTTCTGGGTGCACGGCATCGACAAGTACGGCCACCTCGTCCTGCCCACGTTCGCGCTCCTGCTGATCTCGCTGGCCTCGTACACGCGATACTCGCGGTCCTCGATGCTCGAGGTGATGGAGCAGGACTACGTGCGCACGGCCAGGGCGAAGGGGCTCTCCGAGCGGGTCGTCGTCGTGCGTCACGCGTTCCGCAACGCGCTGATCCCGCTCGCGACGATCGTCGCGTTCGACATCGGCGGGCTGATCGGCGGTGCGGTCATCACCGAGAACGTGTTCTCGATCAAGGGCATGGGAACGTTGTTCATCACCGGGATCAAGAACGTCGATCCGAATCCCGTGATGGGTGTGTTCGTGGTGGTCGGCATCACGGCCGTGACGTTCAACCTGCTGGCCGACCTCGCCTACTCGGCCCTCGACCCGCGAGTGAGGGTGCACTGATGACGACGTACCTGGAGAACACGGCAGACCTCCCGCCGGGCGACCCCGAATCCGAGGCCCCTGACACGACCCGCGGCCTCAGCCAGGGGCGGCTCGTCCTCAAGCGCTTCCTCGGGCACCGCGCCGCGATCGTCAGCCTCGTGGCCCTGGTCCTGATCATCCTGCTGGCGATCTCGTCGATCGGCATCGGGCCGATCTCAGGCTGGTGGAAGTACTCGTACACGGACATCCCGACGATCGCCAACGGCGGGCGCCCCACGCTGCAGCTGTTCCCGTTCAGCCTCGGCGAGCACCCGTTCGGTCAGGACCGCGTCGGCCGCGACTCGTTCGCCATGACCATGCGTGGGACGCAGATCTCGCTGACCATCACGGTTCTCGTCGGGTTCACGGCGGCGTTCATCGGCATCGTGATCGGTGCGCTGTCGGGCTACTTCCGCGGCTGGCTCGAGTCGGTGCTCATGCGCTTCACCGACATGATCATCATCATCCCGATCCTGATCTCGGCCTCCGTCATCGCGTACAAGGCGGGCAACATCGGCGGGTTCTGGTTCCTGGGGCTGTTCCTGGGGCTGGTGTCGTGGACCGGTATGGCGCGCCTCGTGCGCGGTGACTTCCTGACGCTGCGCGAGCGCGAGTTCGTCGATGCGGCGCGGCTCGCCGGGGCGTCCGACGCCCGGATCATCTTCAAGCACATCCTGCCCAACGCGATCGGCGTCATCACCGTGAACACCACGCTGCTGATGTCCTCGGCGATCCTGCTCGAGACCGCCCTGAGCTACCTCGGGCTCGGCGTCCAGCCCCCCGACACGTCACTGGGTCGCCTCATCAGCGACAACCAGGCGGCCTTCACGACCCGGCCCTGGCTGTTCTGGTGGCCCGGCCTGTTCATCGTGGCGATCTGCCTGTGCATCAACTTCGTGGGCGACGGCCTGCGTGACGCGTTCGACCCCCGCCAGAAGAAGTTCTCCGTCCGGCAGATGAACCGTGCGAGCAGGGCCGAGGCGCGCGCGATCCGCAAGGCCCAGGCTTCCGCGTCCCAGGCCCCCGAGGCGGACGACGCCGGATCGGGCGGCGGGGCATGAGGCGCTCAGGTGAGCGCAACCAGGACCACGCCCAGCACCGCCAGGACGGCGGTCGCGATCGCGGGGTAGGGGTGCCAGGTCCGCTCGACCGGGGTGGCGTCCGCCACGCCGATCTCGAGCGCACCCTGGTCGGCGAGCCGCGACCAGCGGGCGTGCACCTCGCGGGCGGCCGAACCCGAAGAAGTGCCGACGAGCTCGCTGACGTGCACGCTCCCGCCCGGGCCGCGGCGGCTCGGCGCCACACCCTCGGCGTCGGAGCGGGTCGCGAAGGCGGCGGCATGACGCTCCGGGCCAGGTGCTGCCCAGACCTTGACCTTCTCGTGCGGGGTCACCAGGGTCAGCGTGAAGCGGGTCTGCAGGGCGACCAGAGCGGCCCACGGCACGCGGATCCGCTGCAGCGGGTTGACCACCGTCAGGCCGTGCTCGTCGATGCGGAGGCTGGGCACGCGCATCACCAGGTCGACGAGGCCCACCAGGGCCGCGGCCACGGGTACGGCGCGCAAGGCGGCCACCGTTCCGTACTGCGCCCCCTGGGCGAGCACCAGCCCCAGCAGCAGGAGCGCGGCAGCCGCCGTGGCGGTCCGTCCCAGCGGGGCACGGAACTCCGCCTCGGTCGTCTGAGGGTCGCGTCGCTCGGCCTTGCTGCTCACCCCGACATCATGACAGGAGCCGTTCGATGACCGTCCTGGAAGGCCGCGAGCCCGTACTCGAGGTCTCGGGCCTCAGCGTCGACTTCGGCGTGGACCGCAAGTGGGTGCCGGCTGCGATCGACGTCGAGTACACGGTGCACCGGGGCGAGGTCCTGGCGATCGTCGGCGAGTCCGGCTCCGGCAAGTCCGTGAGCTCGATGGCGATCCTCGACCTGCTGCCCAAGACCGCCCGGATCTCCGGCTCGATCAAGCTGCGCGGCCAGGAGCTGCGCGGGCTCTCGCGCTCCAAGATGCGTGAGCTTCGCGGCAACGACATCGCGATGATCTTCCAGGAGCCGATGACCGCGCTCAACCCGGTCTACACGATCGGCTTCCAGATCGTCGAGACGCTGCGGCTGCACTACACGATGTCGCCGGAGGCGGCCAAGGAACGTGCGCTCGAGCTGCTGTCCCTGGTCGAGCTGCCCGACCCGCTCAAGGCGTTCAACTCCTACCCGCACCAGCTGTCCGGCGGCCAGCGGCAGCGCGCGATGATCGCCCAGGCACTGTCCTGCGACCCCGCGCTGCTGATCGCCGACGAGCCGACGACCGCGCTGGACGTGACCGTCCAGGCCGAGATCCTCGACCTGATGCGCAACCTGCGCGACAAGCTCGACTCCGCGGTGATCCTGATCACCCACGACATGGGCGTGGTCGCGGACCTCTCGGACCGGATCATCGTGATGCGTCGCGGCCGGATCGTCGAGACCGGCACGGCGGAGCAGATCTTCCACGACCCCCAGCACCCGTACACCCAGGAGCTGCTGGCCGCGGTGCCCGAGCTCGGTGCGCCCGAGCACGGGCAGACCATGTTGCCGGTGTCGGTGAGTCCGGCCGAGGCCGCGCGGGGCGAGGCGGTGCCCCCGATCCTCAGCCTCGCCGGTGTCTCGATCGAGTACCCGAAGCGCGGCCGGGTCGCGGCCTTCCGGGCCGTCGACGCGGCCGACCTGGTCGTCTACCCCGGTGAGGTCGTCGGTCTGGTCGGCGAGTCCGGCTCGGGCAAGACGACGATCGGGCGGGCCGCGGTGGGTCTTCTGCCGGTGGTCGAGGGGACGCTCACGGTCGCCGGGATCGAGATCGGCCACGCCGACCGCAAGACGATCGCCCGATTGCGGCGCAAGGTCGGGATGGTCTTCCAGGACCCGTCGTCCTCGCTCAACCCGCGGCTGCCGATCGGCGAGTCGATCGGTGAGCCGATCTATCTCGCCGGCCTGGCCAAGGGCGAGGAGCTGCAGCGCAGGATCGAGAACCTGCTCGACCAGGTCGAGCTGCCGCGCAGCTACCGCAACCGCTACCCGCACGAGCTGTCCGGCGGTCAGAAGCAGCGTGTGGGCATCGCCCGGGCCATCGCCCTGTCGCCCGACCTGCTGGTCGCCGACGAGCCGACCTCGGCCCTCGACGTCTCCGTGCAGGCGACGGTGCTCGACCTGCTCCAGGAGCTGCAGACCGAGCTGCAGTTCGCCTGCCTGTTCGTGACCCATGACCTGGCGGTCGTCGACCTCATGGCGCATCGCATCGCGGTGATGCAGAACGGGCACATCGTCGAGAAGGGCACCAGGGACGAGATCCTGCGCAACCCGAGGGACCCCTACACCCAGCGGCTCATCGCGGCCGTGCCGGTCCCGGACCCGGGCAAGCAGCGCGAACGCCGCGAGCTGCGGCGCCAGCTCCTGCACGAGGGCTGAGGGGCCGTCCGAGCCTGCGTCCGGGCGTGATCCGCTGGAGCCACTGCTCTACGGGTAAGATGCCCTGTCCGCACGCCGCGGGTGGAGCCGTCCGACGGTTCCGCGCGGCGCGCCCTCCCCGTAGAAGCTGCGAGTTCTGGCATGCCTGTGCGCTCCGACCTGCGCAACGTGGCGATCGTCGCCCACGTCGACCACGGCAAGACCACGTTGGTCGACGCCATGCTGTGGCAGTCCAACTCCTTCGGCGCGCACGCCCACGTGGACGAGCGCGCGATGGACTCCGGCGACCTGGAGCGTGAGAAGGGCATCACGATCCTGGCCAAGAACACGGCCGTGCGGTACCGCGGCCCGGCGGCCATCGCCGCCGGCGAGCCGGACGGGATCACCATCAACGTGATCGACACCCCGGGCCACGCCGACTTCGGCGGAGAGGTCGAGCGAGGGCTGTCCATGGTCGACGGCGTGGTGCTGCTGGTCGACGCGAGCGAGGGCCCGCTGCCGCAGACCCGGTTCGTGCTGCGCAAGGCGCTGGCCGCGAACCTCCCGGTGGTGCTCGTGGTCAACAAGGTCGACCGGCCCGACGCACGGATCGACGAGGTCGTCCACGAGACGACCGACCTTCTGCTGGGCCTGGCGTCCGACCTGCACGAGGACTTCCCGGACCTGGACCTGGACGCCGTGCTCGACGTCCCGGTGGTCTACGCGTCGGCCAAGGCCGGCCGCGCGTCGCTGAACCGTCCGGCGGACGGCGACCTGCCGGACGCGCCCGACCTGGAGCAGCTGTTCACGACGGTGATCGAGCGGATCCCCGCCCCGACCTATGACGAGGGAGCGCCGCTCCAGGCGCACGTGACGAACCTGGACGCCTCGCCGTTCCTGGGCCGGCTGGCTCTGCTGCGGATCTACAACGGGACGCTGCGCAAGGGGCAGCAGGTGGCCTGGGCCCGTGCGGACGGCACGGTGCAGCCGGTGAAGATCACCGAGCTGCTCGAGACCCGCGCCCTGGAGCGGGTGCCCGTGGCGCAGGCGGGCCCCGGAGCCATCGTCGCGGTCGCCGGGATCGCTGAGATCACCATCGGTGAGACCCTCACCGACCTGGAGAACCCGCGTCCGCTGCCGCTCATCACCGTGGACGAGCCCGCGATCTCGATGACGGTCGGGATCAACACGTCGCCGCTCGCGGGCAAGGGCGGCAAGAACCACAAGCTCACGGCGCGGCAGGTCAAGGACCGGCTCGCGACCGAGCTGGTGGGCAACGTGTCGCTGCGGGTGCTGCCCACCGAGCGTCCGGACGCATGGGAGGTGCAGGGCCGCGGCGAGCTGGCGCTGGCGATCCTCGTCGAGCAGATGCGGCGGGAGGGCTTCGAGCTCACGGTCGGCAAGCCGCAGGTGGTCACGCGCAAGGTCGACGGCGCCGTGCACGAGCCGATGGAGCACCTGACCGTGGACGTGCCGGAGGAGCACCTCGGCACCGTCACCCAGCTGCTTGCAGCACGCAAGGGCCGCATGGTGACGATGGCCAACCATGGCACCGGCTGGGTGCGGATGGAGTTCATCGTGCCGGCCCGAGGGCTCATCGGGTTCCGTACGACGTTCCTCACCGAGACACGCGGCACGGGCATCGCCTCGTCCATCGCGCACGGGTACGAGCCGTGGGCGGGCCCCATCGAGTCGCGTACCACGGGCTCGCTGGTGGCCGACCGCGCGGGCAAGGTGACGCCGTACGCCATGATCAACCTGCAGGAGCGTGGCTCGTTCTTCGTCGAGCCCACCTCGGAGGTCTACGAGGGCCAGGTGGTCGGGGAGAACTCCCGCAACGAGGACATGGACGTCAACATCACCAAGGAGAAGAAGCTCACCAACATGCGCTCCTCCACGGCGGACACGTTCGAGAACCTGGTGCCGCCGCGTCGCCTCACGCTCGAGGAGTCCCTCGAGTTCGCCGCTGACGACGAGTGCGTCGAGGTGACTCCGGAGAGCGTCCGGATCCGCAAGGTGGTGCTCGACCAGGCCGAGCGGGCCAAGCTCACGGCGCGGGCCAAGCGGGCATGACGCAGGGCGTGGAGCGGTCGCCCAGCACCGGTCTGCTGGCCGTCCACGCGCATCCCGACGACGAGACGCTGTCCACCGGGGCCCTGCTGGCCACCTGGGCGGCGGCGGGCCTGCCCACCACGGTGGTGACGTGCACCCGCGGGGAGCGGGGCGAGGTCATCGGCCGCCGCCTGGCCCACCTGGCGGGAGATCCCGCCGCGCTCGCTGCGCACCGGGTCACGGAGCTGGCCGCGGCCTTGGCGGCGCTCGGGGTCGGCGACCACGTCATGCTCGACGAGGTCGCCGGCGACGGACCGTGGGTGGACTCGGGGATGATCTGGCAGAGCGTGGGCCGGGCGGCGCTGGGCGCCGACGTGCCCGAGGGGGCGTTCGCCCTGGTGGACGTGGACACCGCGGCTGAGCGTCTGGCCCGGGTGGTGCGCGAGCGCCGCCCCGCGGTGCTGGTCACCTACGAGCCCGACGGCGGGTACGGTCACCCCGACCACGTCCAGGCCCATCGGGTCGCGATGCGGGCCGTCGAGCTGGCCGGCGAGGGCGCCGAGGGTTGGGCGGTGCCCTGCGTGCTGTGGGCGGCGCTCGACGCCGACGTTCTCGAGGCCGGCCGTGCGGCGTGCGGGGCAGACCTGGCTCCCGGCCTGCGCACGGCGGTCGGGAAACCTCAGCCGTCGGCTGCGGTGCCGGGTGGAGCGGTGGACGTCCGGGTCGACGTCCTGCCGGTCGCAGAACAGGTCGTCGGGGCGCTCGGTGCGCACACGACGCAGGTCCAGGCGGTCCGCCGGCTGCCCGGGAGCGACGGGGTCGCGCTGGGCTGCTACGCACTGAGCGACGCCGTGGTCCAGCCGATCCTCGCCGCCGAGGCGTACCGGGTCGCGCCGGGGTCAGCGGTCGAGGGCGAGTGGTGGCCCGCCGGAGTTCGCGTACGGTGACCGTCGTGGAGTTGCCGACCCCCCGCATCCTGGCCCGATCCGCAAGCCTGCTGGTGCTCGGTGCCTTCATCGGCGTGGTCGGTACCGGCGTCCACCGCATGGCACGGCCATGGGGCCTGGCGCTCGCGCTGGTGCTCGTGGTGCTGGGTGGCGTGGTCGCGCGGGCGTGGGTCGGGGCCCTGGGTGTGCTCGCGGTGGGGCTGGGTGTGGCGATGGCGACGGCCGTGCTCGGGGCCCAGGGGCCCGGTGGGGACGTGCTGATCGTGGCGGACGCGATCGGCTACGTCTGGTACGGCGGGGCGGTCGCTGCGGCGGTCGCCCTGATCCTGCCCCGCTCGTGGTTCCGGGATTCCCGGCCTGTGCGCGGGGAGCCCACGTAGGATGGCGCCCCGGCGCCTGGCGGCGCCGACCCGCTGCGCAGGGGAGAGCGACGAGGAATGAGCGACCGCGACGACGACCGGGAGAGCACCGACCCGGACCGGCGCCACGACGACCCCTCCGCCGAGGACGTGACCGAGCCGGTCAGCGCCTCCGAGGCCGAGAGCGAAGACGTCGTCGGGGCTCAGGAGAGCGACGAACCGTCCGGCTCGAGCGAGCCGGAGGACGTCGAGCCCGCCGGGGACCCGGCCGAGGGGCCCGAGGAGCCGGAGTCGGAGCCGGTTGCGGAGCCCGAGGTGGCCGCGGAGCCGGTTGACGAGGAGGCCGCGGAGCCGGAGCCGGTTGACGAGGTGGCCGTGGAGCCGGAGCCGGTCGACGAGGCCGTGGAGCCGGATTCGGCTGGTGAGCCGGAGGTGGCCGCGGAGCCGGAGCCGGTTGACGAGGCCGTGGAGCCGGAGTCGGCTGGTGAGCCGGAGGCGGTCGACGAGCCTGAGGTGGCCGTGGAGCCGGAGGCGGTTCGCGAGGCCGTGGAGCCGGAGTCGGAGGCGGCTGCGGAGCCTGAGGTGGCCGCGGAGCCCGGGCCGGTCGACGAAGCCGTGGAGCCCGAGCCCGAGGTGGCCGTGGAGCCGGAGCTGGTTGACGAGGCCGTGGAGCCGGAGTCGGCTGGTGAGCCGGAGGGGGTCGACGAGCCTGAGGTGGCCGCGGAACCGGAGCCGGTTCGCGAGGCCGTGGAG
>JAHLLI010000016.1 GCA_020444245.1 Actinomycetales bacterium | reverse complement strand
GTCATCGTCATCGTCATCGTCATCGTCATCGTCATCGTCATCGTCATCGTCATCGTCATCGAGCGTGCCGTTAGTGTCGTCATCGGCTGCTGCAGCAGCTCCACCCGGCTCCTTCTGGACGTCGCTGCGCCGCCGACGTCGGGTCCGGCGACAACGATCCACGTGTCACCCTGTCCGACACGCTGCGAGTCCCACGTAAGTGGTGGGTGTCAAAACCATGGCGGAAGTGCCATGCTTTTGACATGCCCCTCGGAGGTCGACATCTGTCGCGCGACGCCCTTCTCGACCTCGCCGAAGCCCAGAACGGCCTGGTCACCCGCCAGCAGGCCATCGCGGAGCTCGAGATAGACCCGACCGCCTTCGACGCGCTCGTCGCTCGCGGCCGGCTCGAGCGCGTCGCCCGGGGCATCTACCGATATCCCCGCGTCCCCGGCGTCGAGTACGAGGGCTACCAAGTGGCGCTGCTGCGCACCGGTGATGCTGATGCCGCCCTCAGCCATGAGACCGCCCTCGCGATTCACGACATCAGCGACGTAAACCCGTCGCACTACCACGTGACCGTCCCCCGCGCGCACCGCATCCGCCGAAGCGACAACGACCGGTACGTCATCCATGTGCAGCGTCTACCGACCCGCCAAGTCACGTGGTGGCAGCAGATGCCCATCGTCACCCCGGCAGCAGCCATCGAGCAGTGCCTGGAGTACGGCACGCCGACGTACCTCCTGCGCCAGGCTCTTGACCGCGGCGCCCGCACCGGAGCACTCCCACGAGCTGACCTGACCCGCCTCACCGAAGCGCTGGAGCGACGTGCCTGAATCCAACCGACCCGCGCGTCCGCTGTCTGAGCTGAAGCCCAAGGCGCGCCCACCCGCGTCGGTATCGATCCTGTCGCAGTGGATCAACCACGCCGAGCGCACGCTCGGCGTACCCGCCGCCGGCGGGCGGATGGGCTGGCTCGTCGCGTCCACGGTCGTCATCGCCGCCCTGCAACGCGCCGTCGACGAAGCCGGAACACCAACCTTCTTGCTCAAGGGTGGAACCCTCCTCCAACACCGGCTCGGTATGAGCGCGCGCGCGACGAGCGACATCGACGGGCTCGTCCGCGGGGACATCGACGAGTTCCTCGTCGCCCTCGACGAAGCCCTCTCCGAGCCGTGGGGACCGATCACGCTCACGCGCTCGGAGGTGGAGGTCGTCAAGACGCCGACTCGAGTGATCCAGCCGCGCCGCCTGTACGTCCACGTGAGCCTTCGCGGTCAGCCGTGGCGGAAGGTCCAGATCGAGCTCGCTCCAGACGAGGGCGGCGCCGGGGACTCGCCCGAGACCGTCATCGCCCCTGACCTGGCCGGCTTTGGACTCGCGGGCCCTGATGAGCTCGCCGCGCTGGCCATGCGCTATCAGATCGCACAGAAGATCCACGCCTGCACCGACCCGCACGACCCTCCGACTTGGGTGAACGATCGTCCCCGCGACATCGTTGACCTGATCCTGCTTCGGGAACTGGTAACCGCGGAAGGCACACCGAGCCTCGCCGAGATCGCCGAGGCGACCCGCGCCGTGTTCGAGGCCCGCGCAGCCGACGCTCGCAAGCTGAAGCGAACACCACGCTCCTGGCCAGCGGTCGCAGTCGCGCACCCGCACTGGCCCGATGACTTCGACCGGGCCGCGAAAGACGGTGGCGTTGCACTCGAGCTCGACGAGGCCGTCGCCCTAGTGAACGGCTGGCTCGTGGAGATCGCCGCCTCGGAGCAGTAGCTGACCGCTAGACACACGGGAGGCGGCACACCGCGCTGTCCGCCAACGTCCGTCCACGTTCCTGACAGGCCGTCCACGTCCTGAGACAAGTCGCTGACCACACGCTGACCAATGCCCGGCAAATCGGACACAGTCCCCACGGCGGCCGCGGCGCCTATATCGCGCCTGACCTGCGATAACACCCTGTGCGCCTGGGCAGATTCGAACTGCCGACACCCGCTTTAGGAGAGCGGTGCTCTATCCCCTGAGCTACAGGCGCTCGCCGGGCTCTTGAGCAGAACCCGGCGGCACGAGCGTACCGGGTGGCGGACCACCCCCGGCCACGCGCCGCCGTGCCACGGCGGACGGCGCCCGGCCCTCAGAACGGCGGCACGCCGGGATCGGGGTCAGCGACGAGCGTGTATCCGTCCTCGCCGGGCACGACGCGATAGAGCCTGCCGAGGGGCGATCGCCAGTAGAAGACGCCGGGGTCCGGTTGGTACATCTGCGCACCACCGTGAGTCTTGACCTGGTGGTCGCGCTCGCACAGCGGCCCCAGGTTGTCGTGCGCCGTCCGGCCGTCGTCGCGGTCCCACTCGGCAGTGTGATCGAGGTCGCAGGTCTCGGCGCGCGCCGAGCACCCGGGCCTGGCACACCAGCGGTCGCGCGCCCGCACGTGCTCGGCGAGGTGCGCCGGCGGTCGGTAGCGCGTGCGCCCCACGTCCAGGCCGCTGCCATCAGGTGGGTCGGTGAGGATGCGCCGCCAGGTGCCGTCGGAGGCGAGCTCGCGAGCCACCGGCGCGGGGATCGGACCGTAGCCGGCGAGGAACCCCGGCTCCTCGGAGATGCCCGCCAGCACCTCCCACGGCACGAGGACGTCGATCCGCGCACGCACCGGGCCACGCCGAGGCTCTCCCGGACCGCTGGCCTCGGACGGCTCGGCCCGAGCCTCCACCCGCCCACCAGGCGTCGACGGCACGCGTCCGAGCACGAGGTCCGCGAGCAGGTCCGCGCGCAGCTGGTCCAGGGTGCGCTCATCGCCCGCGGCCCGTCCGGTCCGCGCGAGTGCATCGAGCGTGGTGTCCATCCGCATCGCGTCGGCCGCGGGAAGCAGGGCCGACCAGCGGGCCATCCCGTCCGGAGCCGGCCTGGGCCGGTCCACGCGGCGCCGCTCGGCTGCTGCGCGGCAACGGTCCGACGCGCCGCCCGGGTCGGCGATCACCAGGGCCTTGGCGACCGCACGCTGCAGCTGCGACACGGTGCGCGTCACCTCGCCGCCGAGCACCTGGTCCTGCACCTCCCAGGCGAGCGCCGGGGGCTCCTCGGCGAGCGCGTCCACGAGCACGCGGGCCCGCGGCACGTCGAGCTCACCTCGCGCCAGCGCGTCACCCGTGGCCGCGAGAGACCCCTCGAACGCGCGCCCGTCGCGGACCAGCCGCCGCGCGGCCTGGCGCGAGCAGCCCAGCGCCGGCGCGAGCTCCTCGGCGGTCACGTCGGTCACGGAGACCCGGCCGGCCACCGCGGGCCACTCGGGGTTCATCGCGGGCCGGTGCGACAACGCGGCAGCGACCATCGCCGCGCCGGCCTCGGCCCAGGCCGCCTGGCGCCGGAACCCCACGACCGCCGCGAGCAGCGCCTCGTCCGAGGAAGCGTCCAGGTCCCCGGCCGCAAGCTCCGCGGCGAGCTCCGGACCGGGGAGGAGCGCCGCCAGCCTCTCCGCGCGCCACGGACGCTCCCCGGCGAAGATGCCATCGAACGCGCCGAGGTCTCCCTCGGGCCCACCAGGCGCCGGCGCGACGTCATGGGAGACCGACATCTGCACCCCCTGCTCACCCTGTCGATCGAACTGGTGTTCGAAGCCTATCGAAGGCCACCGACACGCGGCAGGCGGGAGACCCGCGCTGTGGATCACCGCGGCGCTGCCCCCGCCGCACGCTGCGCTCCCCACCACACAGCCACCGCACCCCGTGGACCCCACCTTCGCCCTGTGCACCCCACCGGGCCCCGTGCACACCCTCGGGCCGTGCACCCCACCGCATCCGCGCACCCCACCGCACCCGTGCACCCCACCGCACCCCGTGCGACCATCTCCCCCATGTCGCTGCGCCGAGCGCCCCGCCGGGGCTCCACCGACCTGACGGCCGTGAGCCCTGCCCGACAGCACCGGGCCCAGCACGACGCCGAGCTCACCCACACCCCGGACGAGCAGCCGTCTGAGCATGCGCCGGACCCGGTCACCGGGTTCACCCTGCTCGATGCGCTGCTGGACAAGGCGGTTGCGATCCCGTCCGCGGTGATCCACGAGCACGTCATGAAGCTGCGCGCCCGCAACCCGTACGCGACCCCCACCCGGCTGATCGACCTGCTCGGCAAGGAGTACCTGCTCGCCGTGTCGACCTCGGGCGGCGCCGTGGGAGCCGTGGCCGCCGCCCCGTCGGTCGGCACCGGCGTCGCACTGGCCCTGACCACCTCGGAGGTCGCGACGTTCTTCGCCGCGTCGTCGGCCTACTCCCTGGCCGTCGCGAGCGTGCACGGCATCGAGGTGACCGACACCGCACGGCGCCGCACCCTGCTGATGGCGACCGTGCTCGGCGAGCAGGGCTCCCGCGCGATCGGCACCAAGACCGGCCTGACCTCCGCGGGCTGGGCGCGGACCCTGCTGGTCAACATGCCGACCTCGACCATCAAGCAGGTCAACCACGTCCTGGCCAGGCGGATCGTGCGCAAGCAGGCCACCCGGCAGGGCGCGCTGGCGCTCGGCCGGATCACGCCGTTCGGGATCGGCGCGGTGATCGGTGTCGCAGGGGCGCGGTCGCTGGGCCGCACCGTGATCCAGGGTGCGCAGCGCGCCTTCGGCCCGCCGCCCGCGCACTTCCCCGAGGTGCTCGATCTGCCGTCGAGCGAGGTGCGACAGGTGATCGAGGCACCGGTCGTCGCGCCCGGAGCACCCGGGACCTCGGTGGACCGCAGGGTCTGACCGGGCCCCGGCGCCGGGCCGTCACCGCCCAGCCGGCCGACCCACCGGTCGAACCGTCACCGTCCCCCGCCCCGACGCGCGCACTACCCACAGGCGGACCGATCCCGACGCCTACTCCCCCGCCGCCAGGGCGAACGCCAGGACCGACGACGCCGTGAAGTCGATCGCGGGCTCGTCGGTCTGCCACGCCCCCACCGCGTCGAGGTACCGCGCGCCCCTCCCGTCCCCGTCGGCGTACGACGTGCCGTCCGCCCGGAGGCCGTCGCACGGGACCATGGTGTCGAAGGTGTTGAGCTCCTCGAGGAGCTCGGCCGCGTTCGGCCCGTTGACCACGGCTCCCGTCGCCTCCCGCCCTGTGAGGTTGGCCACCTGGTGCTCGGGGCAACGCGGGTAGTCGGTTCCGCTGCCGATGACGAACGACGAGCCCCACGCGTTGGCCCCCAGCACCCAGGCGAGCTGATCCGCGGCGAACGCCGCGAACCGGTCGTCGCCGCCGGCCCGCTCGTAGAGCAGCGCGGTCGCGGCAAGGCCCAGGGCGAACGGGGCCGAGTCGAACTCCACCGTGCTCACCCCGGCACCGAACGGGTCCGTGTCCGCCGTCGCCGCGGCGCCCTCGAGCTGGGCACGCAGCGCCGCCAGCAACCGGCCGCGCAGCTCGGCGTCCGTCGTGCTCGCGGCGAGCTCGGCGTGCGCCAGGGCGCTGACGTCGGCCACCCCGAGCGGACCGACCTCGGCGTCCATGGTCCGCGCGGCCCACTGCTCCGACTGCACGCTCCAGGCGTCCGCCCGGTCGTCGCCGAGCGCCCGTCCGGCACGCGCCAGCTCGACGGCCGCCAGCTCCAGGTCGTCGGTCCAGGAGTCCTCGGGGTAGAACTCGACGGGGACGGCCGCGAGCACCGGGCCGCTCGGCGAGGTGTCCGCCGCCGCGAGCAGGCCGGCGCCCTGGGCCAGCAGGGCCCTGGCCCCGGCCCGGTCCCCCCTGGCGTCCGCGAGCTGCGCCCCCACGGCGAAGGCCGCGGCCGTCCGCCCGGCGAGCGCGGGCGGCACCGGCTCGCCGGCCGGCGTCGCGAAGGCCGGTCGATGCGAGATCAGGTACGACGGGTCGTCGGGCCCCACCGAGGCACCCGCGACGTCGTCGTCCTCGGGAAGCCGCCACACGTCGTGGTCGCTGAGCACCGCGTCGTTGCCGTTGCCGAGGCCGACCTGCACCACGAGGGTGCCCGTGGTCGGGTCCCACGCCTTGCCCAGCCAGTCCAGACCGTGCTGGGCCTCGTCGGCCAGGCCGGCGACCTCGAGCCCGTCACGCTCCGCCAGCAGCAGCGCGAGCGTGGCGTACGCGGTGGTGCCCGTGAACTTGAGGTAGTCACCGGCGTCGAACCAGCCGCCCTCCACGTCCACCACGCCCCCGGTGGGGCTCAGGGAGACCAGCGTCTCGCCGTCGTCGGCGTACTCGGGGATGTCGTAGAGCGCCGCGGTGCTGTCGAGCAGGTGGGACGGGACCCGCCCGTCGGCGACCTGGTCCGCGCCGTCGCGCTGGAGGGCGAAGAAGCCCACCGCACGGGTCAGGGCCGGTGCGTAGAGCGCCTCCGGGGCGGCCACCGCGAACCACGCCGACCGTGCCGTCACCGTCCCCGCGTCCAGCAGCTCCACGCGGTAGCGACCCGGCGTGTCCAGCGCGCTCAGGTCGAGCGCGCGCACCTGGCCGTAGCGGGCGTTCCAGGACCCACGGTCGGCACCCGCGACCCCGGTCAGCGCGACACCCCCGTCGCCGTCGACCACCCGGAAGCTCACTTCGCCGAGCTCCGGACCCGCCGCGTAGGCCGTCTTGGTCGCGCCGACGGCGTACCCCAGCTGGTCGACCTGGACACGGGCGTCGGTCGTGGCGGGCGACGTGGTGGCCGGCGACGCCGTGGCGGGCGACGTCGCCGTCGCCGTCGTCGGCGTCGACAGCCGGGGAATCACGACCAGACCTGCGACCAGCACGCCGATCGCGGCCAGGACGGCGAGGCGTCGACGTGGCACCCCACGATTGTGCCGGTGTCCCGCCCCACGCCTACCAGCGCCGGTGCACGTGCTCCCGGATGCGCTCGTCGTAGATCCCCTCGAGCGCGGCCAGGGTCGCGGCGTCCAACGGGGCCATGTCAGCCGCAGCGGCGTTCCCGCGCGCCTGCTCGGGCCGGCTCGCGCCCGGGATCACGGTGGTGACGCCCGGCTGGTCGACGATCCAGCGCAGCGCGAGCTGGGCCGTCGTCGCGCCCTCGGGGGTCAGCTTCGCGACCTCGGCCGCGGCCGCGACACCCACCTCGTACGGCACCCCGGCGAACGTCTCGCCCACGTCGAACGCCTCGCCGTGCCGGTTGTAGGACCGGTGGTCGTCGGCGGCGAACGTGGTCGACGCGTCGAACTTGCCGGAGAGCAACCCGGACGCCAACGGCACCCTCACGATGACCCCGACCCCGGCCTCGACCGCCGCCGGCAGCGCCTCCTCCAGCGGCTTGCGCCGGAAGATGTTGAGGATGATCTGCACGCTCGCCACGTTGGGCCGGGCGATCGCGGTCAGCGCCTCCTCGGAGGTCTCCACGCTCACCCCGTACGCCTTCATCACGCCCTCGTCGACCAGGGTGTCCAGGGCGTCGTAGACGTCGTCCTGGCGGAACACCTCGGTGGGTGGGCAGTGCAGCTGGACCAGGTCCAGGGTGTCCATCCCCAGGTTCTCCCGCGAGCGGTCCGCCCAGACCCGGAAGCGGTCCAGGGTGTACGCGCTCGCGACGTGCGGCGCGGCCCGCCGGCCGAGCTTGGTCGCAACCATCAGCCCTGCGTCGGGCCCGCGCTGAGCGAGCAGTCGCCCGATCAGACGCTCGCTGCGCCCGTCCCCGTAGACGTCGGCGGTGTCCAGGAACGTCACCCCGGAGTCCACCGCTGCGTCGAGGATCGCCATCGCGGCGTCCTCGCTGACGTCACCCCAGTCGGCCCCGAGCTGCCAGCAGCCCAGGCCGATCACCGACACCTCTCGACCGGTCCGTCCCAGTACGCGCTTCTCCACGACACCGACGCTACCCCGGGGCGACCGCAGGTTCAGGTGAGATCCCCAGGACGCGCCGACCCGGCACCCACATGACACGCTGACGGGTGATGGACCGCCCCGAACCACACCCGGCCGCGAGCCGCCCCGGCGACCGCCGCCCGGGCGTCGCGGTACGTCGCGTCGTGCTCCCGGTCCCCGCGCCGCGGGCGTTCGCGCTGCTCACCGACGTCCGCCGGCACGCCGCCTGGGTGCCCCTGACCCGGATCGACCTGCACGGCCCGGCCGACGACGGCGGCCGCCTGCTCGTCGGCGGCACCTTCACCGCCGTCACCGGGCCGGGCGTCCGCCGCGGGGCACCGGGACTGCCCGACCGGATGCGCCTGGAGAGCGCCGAGGCTCCCGCCGGCCGACACCCGGGCTCGGCGCGGTTCGTCAAGCTGGGCCCGCTGCTCACCGGCTGGGCCGAGCTCACCGTGCGGCCGCTGGGCGGGGCGCTGTGCGAGGTCACCTGGAGCGAGCGGATCGGGGTCCGGGGGGTGCCGGCCGCGCTCACCGACGCCGTCGGCGCGCCCCTGACCGCCGCGATGCTGCGCACCGTGCTCCACCGCGCCTCCCGCGAGGTCGACCGCACCCCCTGACCGAGAACCGGGGGGCCTGGGCCCGCCCGGTGCGCATCGCCCGTCGCGCACCCGCCACGCACCGCAAGGGCCCCACTACCCACCCGCGCAACGAATCGCCGCGCGAACCCGTGATCACGCAACGGATCGCCACCGAACATGCATCGTCGCGACGAGCCACCGCGACCATCGCGGACCTAGCCTCGGGGAACAGCCAACGTCGGCTCCCCGCCCACCGTCCGGTCGGCGGCCGGCGGCCGGATCGCTGGCCCGCCGCTCGCCGGACCCTCCCGCGAAGGAACCACGCACATGTCGCGCACCTCCACGCCCCGCCGCTACCTCATGTGCCGGCCGACCCACTTCGAGGTCACCTACGAGATCAACCCCTGGATGAACTCCCAGGTCGCCACCGACACCGCGCTCGCCGTGCGGCAGTGGGAGACGCTGCGCGAGACCTACCTGGCCTGGGGCCACACCGTCGAGCTGATCGAGCCCGCCCCCGGCCTGCCGGACATGGTCTACGCCGCCAACGGCGCGACCGTCGTCGACGGCCTCGTCTACTCGGCCCGGTTCCGCCACCCCGAGCGCCAGCCCGAGGGCCCGCTGTACCAGAAGTGGTTCGCCGACGCGGGCTTCGTCACCCAGACCGCCGCCGAGGTCAACGAGGGCGAGGGCGACATGCTCGTCATGGGCGACGTGATCCTGGCCGGCACCGGGTTCCGCACCGAGCCGGCCGCGCACCGCGAGCTGGCCGAGTTCACCGGGCGCGAGGTGGTGACCCTGGAGCTGGTGAACCCGCGCTTCTACCACCTGGACACCGCGCTGGCCGTGCTCGACGAGGATCCCGCGCACCCGATGATCGCCTACCACCCCGACGCGTTCTCCCCCGCGTCGCAGGCCGAGCTCGCCCGCCGCTACCCCGACGGCATCCGGGTCTCCGCCGAGGACGCGGCGCACCTGGGCCTCAACGCGGTCTCCGACGGTCGCCGTGTGGTGGTCGCGCCGCAGGCCACCGGCTTCGCCGAGCAGCTGCGCGCCGCGGGCTTCGAGCCGCACCCGGTGGACACCAGCGAGCTGCTCAAGGGCGGCGGAGGCGCGAAGTGCTGCACCCTGGAGGTCCGCGCATGACCACCATGGAGATCCGCACCGACCGCCCGGAGGGCACAGTGGACGCCTCGCACCTGGCGCACAACTACCACCCGTTGCCCGTCCGGCTGGTCTCGGGCGAGGGCGCGTGGGTGCGCGACGCGACCGGCACGGCCTACCTGGACCTCCTGGCCGGGTACTCGGCGCTCAACTTCGGCCACCGGCACCCCGCGTTGATCGCTGCGGCGCACGCCCAGCTCGACCGGCTCACCCTCACCTCCCGGGCGTTCGACCACGACCTGCTCGACCTGTTCGCCGACCGGCTCGCCGGCCTGCTCGCGCCCCTGCTGCCCGCCGACCTCGTGCTGCCGATGAACACCGGCGCCGAGGCCGTGGAGACCGCCGTCAAGGCGGCCCGCAAGTGGGGCTACGAGGTCAAGGGCGTCCCGGCGGACCGGGCCACCATCGTCGTCGCCGAGGGCAACTTCCACGGCCGGACCACCACGATCGTGTCCTTCTCCTCCGACGAGGACGCCCGGCGCGGCTTCGGGCCGTACACCCCGGGCTTCCGGGTCGTGCCCTACGGCGACGCGGCAGCGCTGGCCGCCGCCGTGGACGAGACCACCGTCGCGGTGCTGCTCGAGCCGGTGCAGGGCGAGGCCGGCGTCATCGTGCCGCCGGACGGCTACCTCGCCGCGGCCCGCGCCGTGTGCGACGGCGTGGGCGCCCTGCTGATCCTCGACGAGATCCAGTCCGGGCTGGGCCGCACGGGCACGACCCTGGCCTGCGAGCGCGCCGGCGTGCGACCCGACGTGGTCACCCTCGGCAAGGCGCTCGGCGGCGGGATCGTGCCGGTGTCGGCGGTGGTCGGACGGGCCGATGTGCTGGGCGTGCTCACCCCCGGCACCCACGGCTCGACGTTCGGCGGGAACCCGCTGGCCTGCGCGGTGGGCCTGGCGGTCATCGACCTGCTCGAGACCGGCGAGCCGCAGGCCATGGCGCGCGAGCTCGGCGACCACCTGCACGCCCGCCTGGCCGCGATGGTCGACGACGGTCTGCTGGTCACCACCCGCGGCGTCGGGTTGTGGGCCGGTGTGGACGTGGACCCGGCGTGGGGCACCGGGCGCGAGCTGTCCGAGGCCCTGCTGGCTCGTCGCGTGCTGGTGAAGGACACCCACGGGTCGACGGTGCGCATCGCGCCGCCGCTGACCATCGCCCGCGCGGACCTGGACCTGGGCCTGGACGCCCTCGCCGACGCGCTGCGCTGAGGCGCGCCGCGGCCGGCCTCCCTGGCCGCGGCGCGCCCGGTGCGGGTCAGCTCACCACGCGAAGGTGAGCCCGTACGTGCCGCTCGAGCCCGTCACGCCCGAGTAGTACACGACCCGCACGTAGTACGTCGCGGTCCGCGACCCGGTGCGGTAGGAGATCGAGTCCACCTGGCCGGTCCCGTTGATGCTGCGGGCGAGCAGCCGGCCCGACGAGCTGTACAGGTACAGGTCGTAGTCCGACGACGCCCCCGGCGCGAGCGACACCGACAGCGTGGTGCGGGCCGGCAGGGCCAGCGCGTAGTAGTCGGTGTCGGTGGACGACCCCATGGTCCCCGTCCAGTCACCGGGGGCCGAGACCGGGTCGGCGCTGGAGAGGGAGTCGTTCGGCTCGGTCTCGGCGAGCCCCGGGGTCGGCGTCGGGTCCGGCGTGGGGTCCGGGGCCTGGCCGATCGCCGCGTGCACCGCGGCGTTCGCGTCCAGCATCCCCGCCCCGCAGCCCGAGCAGGGCGCCACGAACGGGCGGGCGCTGGACTTGAGCAGCGACTCGACCTGGTCCGGGCTGAGCGCCGGGTTGGCCGAGAGCATCAGCGCCGCGACCGCCGCGACGTGCGGCGTGGCCATCGACGTGCCCTGGTAGTAGGCGTAGGTGTCCGCGGCCGGCGTCGTGGTGCCGGTGTTCAGCGTCGAGAGCACGCCGTCGGACGTGGCGGACGACTCGTCGCCGCCCGGCGCGGCCAGGTCGACCAGCGACCCGTAGTTCGAGTAGTACGCCCGCGCCCCGGTGGGCCCGTACGCGGCGACTGCGATCACGCCGTTGCAGTTCGCCGGGCTCGAGGTGGACACGTCGGCCGACTCGTTGCCGGCCGCGACCACGACCACCGTCCCGCGGCTGCGCGCGGAGTTGATCGCGTTCTGCGACGTGGTGTCGCACGCGCCCGATCCGCCGAGCGACAGGTTGAGCACCCGGGCAGGGTTCGGGTTGGCCGGGACGCCGGACACGGTCCCGCCGGAGGCCCACACCATCGCGTCGGCGATGTCGGACGTGTAGCCGCCGCAGGTCCCGAGCACGCGCAGCGGCACGACCTTGGCGGCGGGCGCGATGCCCGCCACGCCGACGCCGTTGTCCGTCACCGCGGCGATGGTGCCTGCGACGTGGGTGCCGTGCCAGCTCGAGTCGTAGCCCGGCCAGCCCACGCCGCACTCGTTGCGGGTGGTCCAGTCGCCCGGGTCGCGGGCGTCGGAGTCGCGCCCGTCGCCGTCGTTGGACACCGCGGGGTCGCTGATCATGTCGTACCCGCCGACGATGTTCGCGGCCAGGTCGGCGTGCGGGCGGTAGCCGGTGTCGATCACCGCGACGTCCACCCCCGCACCCCGCGTCACGTCCCAGGCACCGAGCACGTCGATGCCGACGGCGGAGGTCGCCAGCGGCCACTGGCTCGGCCAGGACGGGTCGTTCGGCGCGGCCGCGAGCGGGAGCATGATGCGGTCCGGCTCGGCGTAGGCGACCGTCGGGTCGGCCGCGACGACCGCGTCGGCGACGGCCTCGACCTCCTCGACGGGCAGCGCCTGCCCGAGCTCCCACACCTGAGCCCCGCCCGACATGTCGCGCAGGTGCTCCACGTCGACGCCGCGCCCGGCGGCGGCCCTGCGGACCCGGTCCTCGCGGCCGGCCGTCGTGGCGCCCCCGCCGGGCCGCACGGCGCGGTACTTGACGATGAGCCGGTCGGTCTGCGGCGCCGGTGACCGGTCGACGATCGCCGGCGCCGTGGCCGGCACCGACACGTCGGCCGGCGCGGCGGCGACCGAGCCACCGTGCCGGACGGGCACGGTGGCTGCTGCGGCGCCGGCGCCCGCCAGGGCGACGACCGCGCTGACGGTGGCCGCAACGGCCACCCGGGCGGTTCTGCGGTTCATGGCTTCTCCTGCCTTCTCGGAGCGAAAACGGCATGCCGGAAGCAGGAGTGGCGATGTGATGGCGCGATCGGTGTGCACTCCGGTCGCGCGTCGGCCCCCTGCCGACGACCTCGTGCGGTGCGTCGCGTCGAACCCTAGAAGTGCCCGCTCGGACCGGTCAAGGGTCCGGCCCCGGCCCGGCGCGAACCGGCCGGTCGCCCGAAGCAGCCCCGCGGCGGCGCGGCCCGACGGGCGCGCGCGCCGCGGTCGGGCATGCTTGGCGCGTGGCCATCCCCGGCGCCGAGGTCTTCGGCCCCCTCGACCCGCTCGACGCGGCGATCCTGGCCGTGCTGGTCGAGGACGGCCGAGCCAGCTACGCGCGCATCGGCGCGAAGGTCAGCCTGTCCGCCCCCGCGGTCAAGCGCCGGGTGGACCGGCTCGTGGAGCGCGGCGTGATCGACGCCTTCACGGTGCGCCTGGACCCCTCCGCCCTCGGTTGGCGCACCGAGGCGTTCGTCGAGGTGCACTGCGTCGAGCAGACCAGCCCCGCGCGGATGCGCGAGGCGTTCGAGACCTACCCGGAGGTGGTCGCGGCGTCGTCGGTCACCGGGGACGCCGACGCCGTGCTCGAGGTCCGAGCGCGCGACATGCGTCACCTGGAGCAGGTGGTCGAGCGCATCGCGGCCGAGCCCTTCGTGCGGCGCACGCGCTCGAGCGTCATCCTCAGTCCCCTGGTACGCCGCCCCTGACCCGAGGCGCGGTCACCAGTGGGGCGGCGTCCCGGGCTCCTCGTGGGCCTTGGTGGTCACCACCATGACGGGGCACGCGGAGTGGTGCAGCACGGCCTGGCTCGTGGAGCCGAGCAGCAGGCCGGCGAACCCGCCGCGCCCACGGGACCCGACCACCACCAGGTCGACAGCCGTGGAGAACTCCGTCAGCAGCGCCGAGCCCACCCCGTCCAGCACGTGCCGGCGCACCTGCAGGTCCGGGTGGTCGGTCAGCGCCCGGTCCACCACGACGTCCAGCCCCTCGGCGACGTCGTGCAGCACGGCCTCGTGGTCCACCGCGGCCGGCAGCCAGGCGAGGAGCCCCGCCCCGGTGCCGACCGGGACGGCGGCCACCGCGGTCAGCTCGGCGTGCCACGCCTCGGCCTCGACGATCGCCCGCTCCAGGGCGATCTCGGCCGACGGCGACCCGTCCACGCCCACCACGATCCGGCGGACCGGGAGCACCTCGCGCGTCACGGGCCAGTGCTGGTGGGCCTCGCGCTGTGCTGGGTGCCCGGCGTCCTCCGGGGCCCGGTAGGGCACCACCACGGTCGGGCAGTGCGCGTGCGCCGGGAGCGCCGAGGAGACCGTCCCCAGCAGCCGCTCGGCGAAACCGCCGCGCCCACGGGTACCGACCACCACCAGCGATGCCCCGCGCGACAGGTCCACCAGGACCGCCGCGGCGTCACCGCTGGCCGTCGCGGACGTGACCGTCACCCCGGTGGGCGCCAGGCGCGCCTCGGCCTCCTCGAGCACCGCGGCCGCGCCCTGCGCGAGCACGGTGTCGTCGACGGCCGTGTAGCCGCCGTCCAGGCCGGCCGCCGCGAACGAGGGCACCGTGTAGGAGCAGACCAGGTGGATCGCCCGGTCGTGGACGCGGGCGTACGCCGCCGCCCAGTCCGCCGCGTGGAGACTCGCAGGTGAACCGTCGACCCCAACGAGCACGACGTCACTGTCGGTCATCACTGCCTCCCGTCCGAGGTACCCCCAGTCTGCCCCGGACCGCGAGAGACCCGCAGCCCGTCAGGCCGCGAGATACGCCATCCACGTGGGGTGGGGCCTGGTCAACGCGGAGAGCACGACCGCACGCCGCGGTGGGCGCGGCGTGACCCGCAGGTGCCAGCCGATCTCCGACAGCAGGTGGTCGGCCTTGCGATGGTTGCACCGGGCGCACGCAGCCACGACGTTGGTCCACTCGTGTGCCCCTCCCCGCGAGCGCGGCAGGACGTGGTCGACGGTGTCGGCAGGGCCCGAGCAGTAGGCGCACCGGTGCTCGTCCCGCTGCAGCACGGTACGCCGGGTGGGCGGCACGACACCGCGGTAGGGCACGTGCACGTAGCGGGTCAGGGCGAGGACCTGAGGCGCGGGCACCGACAGCCACTCCGAGCGCAGCCGGCTCCCGTCGGACTCCAGCACGACCGCCTTGCCCGCGAGCACCAGGGAGACCGCGCGGCTCAGGCTCACGACGCACAACGGCTCCCGGCTGGCGTTCAGCACCAGGACGCGTCGCCTGGTGCCGAGCCCCGCGGGAGGGGTCTCGGTCTCCTCGATCACCGTCACTGCGGTCTCCTTCGCCCGGTCGGACCCGGCTGGCTGCGCGGGTCGAGGGTCTGGCGAGCCCAGGGTACGCGACGCCGACCCCCGCGGTGGGGCGCGGCGCGCCTCGTCGCGGCCGTGCGGGGCGCGCGGAGGGCGGACAGCACGAAGGCCCGGGCCGTCGGGCCCGGGCCTTCGTCACGAGGTGCGGATCAGCCGGTGACGCGGATGAACAGCGGCGAGGACTGCCAGATCGCGCGGAACTGGATCGTCTTGCCGGGCCGCGGCGCGTCGATCTGCAGGTTGCCGCCGGCGTAGATGCCGACGTGGCCGGGCGACCAGATCAGGTCACCGGGAAGGGCGTCGGCGCGGGAGATGATCTGACCGGCGCTCTTCTGCCCGGTGGTCGTCCGCGGGAGGCGGATGCCCAGCTGGCCGTACACGTACTGGGTGAACCCGGAGCAGTCGAAGCCGCTCGGGCTCGAGCCGCCGTGCACGTACGGGACGCCGACGTAGCGCGCGGCGATCTCCAGGACGGCGTTGCCGTTGACGCTCTGCGGGATCGGGCTGTTCGCAACCGCGGTGCGGGTCGTCGAGCGGGACGCCGTGCTGGTCCGCCGCACGACGACGGGCTTCGGGTTCTCCTTGACCTCGATCTTCGGCGAGGCGAAGCTCCACGCGACGTCCTGCGGCACCGCGACGGTCGGCGACGTGGCCAGGGCCTCGCGAACCGGGGCGGTCAGGGCGGTGGTGTCGACCGAGGGCACGGCGTCGGCGCGGTTCTCCGACGGCGCTGCGGCGGCCGGGAGGGCCGTGGAGATCACCATGCCGCTTGCCGCGGCGACGATGGCGCCGCGACGGCTGACGGTGGCGATGCTTCCTGTCGCGGCGCTGGCCAGGTCGTCCAGCGAGGTCAGGGGTCGACGGGCCGCTCGGTGCTTGGCCCGCTGGGGGGTACTGGTCACTCGTTACCTCTCCGTGTGCCTGCGGGGTGAGCTGTCGGGTTCGGGTGGGAGATCACCCGGCCGGCCGGGCGCCTGAGCGTCCGTCCGGCTTCACCCCAAGGGCCCGTGGTGGCGCCCGAACGTGGTTCCCCCGCTCCTGCCAGCGGTCTGCGGACCCTGATCGGCGGCAGGACTCGGCAACTCCGATCAAGGACGTGGCCGGAGGAGGGTCCGGCACGCACGACGCACGCTACCTGAGGGATCACGGAAATGTCACGTTACGGTCACGACTGGGCGTGTGGCGTTCGCCACGCACATCCCATGACACAAGGGGGAAGCGCCCATGGCACGCCCGCGTGCACGAGGGCGGGCGACGCCGGGGCTGCGCGAGGGTGGGGTCAGTCGACGCGGAGGAAGACGTGCCGCGCGACCTCTTCGGGCAGGTCGAGCTCCAGGTCCGAGCCCTCGGCGGCCAGTGCCACCTCGTCCCCCACGGACCGCACCCGCACGGCGGCGTCCGGCACGACGCCGGTGGCCATGAAGCGGGCGAGCAGCTCCGGGTCCGTCTGGACCGGCTCACCGAGCCGCGCCACCACGCCGCGCGCGCCGACGGCCAGCTCGGTGGCCATCACGACGCCGTCGAGGAAGGTCTCCGCCTCGCCGTGCTCGCCCAGCTCGGACAGGCCCGGGATCGGGTTGCCGTACGGCGAGCGGTGCGGGTGGTCGAGCAGCTCCACCAGCCGCTGCTCGACGCGCTCGCTCATCACGTGCTCCCAGCGGCAGGCCTCGTCGTGCACCATCGACCACTCCAGGCCGATGACGTCGGTGAGCAGCCGCTCGGCGAGCCGGTGCTTGCGCATCACCCGGGTCGCACGCACGCGACCCTCGGCGGTCAGCTCCAGGTGCCGGTCGTCGGAGACCACCACCAGGCCGTCCCGCTCCATGCGCGCCACGGTCTGGGACACCGTGGGGCCGGAGTGGCCGAGCCGCTCGGCGATCCGTGCGCGCAGCGGCACGATGCCTTCCTCGTCGAGCTCGAAGATCGTGCGCAGGTACATCTCGGTGGTGTCGATGAGATCGCTCAACGCCGTCGGCCTCCAGTCCCGTGCCTGGGCCAAGGCTACGGGTCGTCAGGGGCGCCGCGCTGGACGGCCCGGAGCGCGGACGGCGCGGCCCTAGGCTTGCGCCGTGGAACCGGACGCCGTCACCATCCCCCCCGACCTGCTCCCCGGCGACGGCCGGTTCGGCTCGGGCCCCTCCAAGGTCCGCCCGGCCCAGGTCGACGCCCTCGCCGCGGTCGGTCGCACCCTGCTGGGCACCTCCCACCGCCAGGCGCCCGTCCGCGGCCTGGTGGGGCGGGTCCGGGCCGGCCTGGCCGAGCTGTTCGACCTGCCCGACGGCTACGAGGTGGTCCTGGGCAACGGCGGCTCGACGGTGTTCTGGGACGTGGCGACGTTCGGCCTGGTCGAGCGCTCCGCACAGCTGTGCGCCTTCGGGGAGTTCGGCACGTCGTTCGCCACCGCCGTGCGGCGCGCGCCGTTCCTCGACGACCCCCAGGTGCGCACCGCCGAGGCCGGGTCGCTCGTGCTCCCCGAGGCCACCGACGCGGTGGACACCTACGCCTGGCCGCACAACGAGACCTCCACCGGCGTGATGGCCCCGGTCCGGCGGCCCGACGGCGACGGGCTCGTCCTCGTGGACGCGACCTCGGGGGCCGGTGGGCTGCCGGTCGACGTCGCGCAGACCGACGTCTACTACTTCGCACCGCAGAAGTCGTTCGCCTCGGACGGTGGCCTGTGGCTGGCGCTGCTGTCCCCCGCGGCCGTGGAGCGCGCCCAGCGGCTCGCCGAGGAGCGCTGGACGCCGCGGTCGCTGTCGCTGGCGGTCGCGATCGAGAACTCGCGTGCGGACCAGACCCTCAACACCCCCGCGATCGCGACCCTGGTGATGCTCGCCGAGCAGCTCGACTGGATGCTCGAGCAGGGCGGCCTGCCGTGGGCGACCGCCCGCACCGCCGAGTCGGCCGCGCACCTGTACGGCTGGGCCGAGGCGCGCGAGTGGGCCACGCCGTTCGTCGCCGACCCGGCGGCCCGCAGCCAGGTGGTCGGCACGGTCGACCTGGTCGGCGTGGACGCCGCCGCGGTCGCCCGGATCCTGCGCCGCCACGGCGTGGTGGACGTCGAGCCCTACCGACGGCTGGGCCGCAACCAGCTGCGGGTCGCGATGTTCCCGGCGGTCGAGCCCGCGGACGTCCGGGCCCTGACCGCGTGCGTCGACCACGTGGTCGAACGTCTGGGCGCCTGATGGGCCCGGCGCCGGCCGACCGGTCGGCCGCCGACCACGCCTTGCCGAACGCCGACGCGCGTCGGCTGGTGCGCGACTCGCTGACGATCGCCCTGGACTCGACGTTCGTCACGTGGGGCTGGTTCCTGTACTCCTTCTCTCCCGCGGTGCCCCTGCTGGCCACCGAGCTCGGCATCTCGCGAGCGGTCGCGGGCCTGCACGGCACGGCGCTGGCCGTCGGCACCGTCGTCACGGGGCTGGTCAGCGAGCGCGTCGCCGGGCGGCTGGGCCGCCGGGGCACGCTGCTCGCCGGGCTGGCGATCACCGTCCTCGGCGTCGTGCTGCTGATCGTCGGCCCGGGACTGGCCGCGACGCTCACGGCGTGCCTGGTGGCCGCGATCGGCGGCAACCTCGCGCTGGCCGCGACCCAGACCGCCATGCTCGCCCACCACGGACCGGCCGGACCGGCCGCCGTGACCGAGGGCAACGGGTACGGCACCGCGGTCGGCCTGCTCGCACCGCTCGTGCTGGGAGCCGTGGTCGCGGCCGGACTCGGCTGGCGACCGGCGGTGGCGCTCACGATCGTCGCGGCCGTCGGGGGCATGCTCCTGGTCGCGCGTCGGCCCGCCACCGGCGCGATGGGGCGGCCCGAGGTCACCGACGCGACCGGGCGCCGCGAACCGCTCGGGCGGACCTTCCGGTTCCTGATGGTCGCGGTGGTCGCGGGCGTCGCGATCGAGTTCGCCACGACGTTCTGGGCCTCGGACGTCGTGCGGGACGGGACGGGGGCGCCCGAGGCGCTCGCGGCCGGCGCCGTCGCCGCGCTGCTGGCCGGCATGACGATCTCGCGCTTCGCGGCCGGCACCCTCGCACGGCGGGCGTCGGCCGAGACGCTGCTGCTGGCGGGCTACGCGGTGGCGGTGGCCGGCTGGCTCGTGCTGTGGCTCGCGACGTCGCCGTGGGTCGCGGTCGCCGGGCTGCTGCTGGCCGGGCTCGGCTACGGCGTGCACTACCCGCTCGCGGTCTCGCTGCTGCTCCAGGCCGCGGGGGACCGCGCCGACCTCGGCCAGGCCAGGGCGCTGCTGGGCGTGGGGGCGGCGATCGGGCTGTCCCCGTTCGTGCTCGGCGCCGCAGCGGACCAGATGGGGCCGCACCGCGCCTTCGTCCTCATCCCGCTCCTCGCGGTCGTCGCGGCCGCCTGCGTCGCCGTCGTGCGACGGCGTCACCCGGCCGTGTGAACGGACCGCCGAGGGCGGACGCACCGGGACGACTCAGGGGCCCGCGCCGTGTGGCGTGGGCCCCTGAGTCGATCAGGAGGCGCGGAGTTCGGTCAGACGTTCCGCCGACGGCGGGAGACCAGCAGGACGCCGGTGCCGATCACGACGAGCGCGGCTGCGATGCCGACGAGCGGACCGACCGTGGCGCCGGTCGAGGCGAGCACCGCATTCGGGAGCGTCCCGGACTTGGTGTCGGAGACCACGTTGGTCGGGGCGCAGCCGACCGTCGGGTAGCTCGCGACCGTCGAGGCGTCGGCGCCGTCGGAGATGACCACCTGGACGTCGTTCAGGGACCAGTCGTACGCGTCACCCTTGGTCCAGGTGCCATCGGAGCCCTTGGTCCAGCCGGGCCAGTCGGTGACCTTGCCGCCGTTCACCACGGTCCCGGGCCACACCACGGAGCCGGACAGCGGCTGGTTGGTGTAGACCGTGCTCGTGCCGCCCGGGTTGACGAACGTCACCGTCACCGTGGTGCCGGTCGCGCCCGTCGTCGCATAGGTGAGGGTCGGGAGGTCACCTGTGCAGACGGCCTTGACCTCGGCCGAGATGCCGCAGACGCCACCCGAGCCGTAGCCGGAGCCTTCGTCACACGTGGGGGCGGCACTCGCGGCGCCGGAGAACGCGACGGCGCTCCCCAGCGCCAGGGTGGTTGCCGCGATCAGGCGTAGCAGACGCTTCATGGGGGGCCTCCTCGGATCACCGGAACGCGACAATCTGGCGCGAATCGGACATTCAGGACCATCTTGGCACGGGCAGGACCGTAGGCCCAGCCCGTGACCGCTCCTCGTCGACCCGCCCGAAGGTTTTTCACCCGGTCGGGGGGCATGGCCGCCCGTCGGTCTCAGCCGGACCCGCACGAGGTGGCCGGCACGAGGCCCGGTGTGCTGACGGTGGGCGAGACCCGCAGGCCGAGCGAGGTCTGTCCGGCCGGGAGCCCGACGTAGACCACCACGCTCCGGCTCCCGCCGGGCGGCAGGACGACGGTGACCGCGACCGCCTCACGGCCCCCGGTGGTGGTCCGCGTCGAGGGCAGCGCCACCCCGTCCGCCTCGACGCCGAGGACCCGGCCACCCACCGGGCTGTAGATCGTCAGGTTGGTCTGGGAGGTCCCGGCGCGCTTGCCGGTGACGTACTGGGGCAGCTCCGCGAGGTTGTCGGGCGTGTTGGACGCGAGGTCCACCGTGACGGTCGCGACCGCGGGCGCCCGGTCGCACGAGAGCTCCGTGCCGGTCGTCACGCCGAGGAAGTAGTCGATCTTCGCCTTCGTGCCGTCGTCGAGGAAGACGCCGGCGGCCTCGGGATCCGCGTCCGGGCCGAACTCCAACCCGACGCCGGAGGACCCGATGACCGCCTGCTCGTCCGGGTGGGCCGACCACAGCCCCAGCCGGCGGTCGTCGACCGCCTGGCGCACGCCGTCCAGCAGCACCCTGGCGTCGGCGTCGCCCCCGACCAGGGCTCGGAACACCGCGGTCGCGGCCGTGCCGAAGAAGGCGTCGCTCGCGTCCGCGTCGGGGAATCGCAGGTAGGCGTCCAGGAGCAGGGTCCGGGCCGCGTTGTCGGCGTTCAGCGTCACGTCGCCGACCGTCACGCCGCCGACCGCCCGGAGCAGGTAGCCCAACGCGACGGGGTCGATGGTCACGACGCCGTCGACGTCGTCGCCGGTCCGGGCCTTCCACATCGCGGCGGCGATCTCGGCGGCACGCGGCAGGCTGGGAGCCATCGTCACGTCCTGGAGGTACCGGCCCAGCCGGTCGCCGTAGAGGCTGAGCTCGGCGTCGCTGAGCGGCACGACGGCCGAGTCGAACGACCCGAAGGACCGGGACGAGGCGTAGTCACCCAGCGAGATGGCGCCGTCGTCGACGTCCAGCACCGCGACGGACCCGACGATGCCGCCCAGACCCCGCAGCTCCGCCGGGTTCACCACGAGCAGGAGGTACTGGCGGGGGCCGTCGGCACCGAGCATGGCCGGCGCGAGCCCCAGGATGTGGTCCGCCGTGCCCAGCAGGCCCGCGAGCTCGTCCATCGCCTTCTGGGCCCGCACGACGCGGTCGGCGAGCTGGGACACCAGCGGGCCGGCGTCGACGGCGTCGACCTGGTCACGCGCCTCGACGGCCGCGGTCGCCGCGCGGTGCACCCCCGGCGCCGCCGCGGCGAGCGCCTGGACGTCGACCCGGCCCCCCGAGGGTGCGAGGGTCGCGGGGTCCAGCGTCCCCGCGACGTCGTCGAGCACCGGTACGACGTCCACGGCGACCGTCCGGATCGCGTCCGTCACCGCCGACACCGCCCGCAGCTGCGCCCCGAGCCACGGCAGGTGCTCCGCCGCGCGCCACACCGGGTCCGACGTCGCGGCGTGCGCGCGGGCGGCGGCCTCCGGCAGGCCCGCCGTCGCCTCGGTCAGGGCTTGGCGGTCGACCTGGGAGAGGTTGCTCTGCAGCCCGGAGAGCGCTGGCTCGACCGGCGCGAGGGCGGACCAGACCTGCCAGCCACGCCACCCGAGCCACGCACCGGCCAGCACGACGAGCAGCGCGGCGCCGCCGAGCACCCGAAGCCACAGCCGACGTCGACCGGGCCGAGCCACGACCTCGTCGTCGGACGACGGCCCGTCGGCGCTCGGGTCGGGCACGTCTGGCACCCGGTCATCCTGCCACGGCGCGCCGATGCGTCGGCGCTCGGCGCGGGCGCCCCGGCCTCAGGCCGCCGACGCGTCGTCCCTGGCCCGCTGGTCCGCGAGCGCGAGCGCGGCACGCTCCCGCGCGGCGCGCTCCGGGTCGGACTCGAGGTAGCGGACCTCCAGGTGGGGCCGGCTGCGCAGCCGGTAGTGCACCTCCACGTGCCAGGCCCGGCCGGCCCACACCGCGGCGCCCGCGGCGACCAGCACGGTCGCGATGCCACCGATCCCGACCGCCCACCGGGCGCCGAACGTCTGGGCGACCCAACCGATCAGCGGCGACCCGATGGGTGTCGCGCCGATGAACACCATCATGTAGAGCGCCATCACCCGGCCGCGCATCTGGGGCTCGGTCGACACCTGGATCGCGGAGTTCGCCGCGGTCATCATCGTCAACGACGCCAGGCCGACCGGGATGCACATCACGGCGTAGGCCACGTACGTGGGCATGAGCGCCTGCACACTCATCGCCACGCCGAACGCCAGCGCGGCCCCGATCACCAGCCGGACCCGTGGACGCTCGCGCCGGGCCGCCAGCAGCGCGCCGGACAGCGAGCCGATCGCCAGGATCGAGCCGAGGATCCCGTACTCCCCCGCGCCCTTGCCGAACACGGTGCGGGCCATCATCGCCGAGGTGAGCTGGAAGTTGAGCCCGAACGTGGACACCACCCCCATCACGATCATGATCACCATGATGTCCGAGCGGCCCCGCACGTACCGCAGCCCCTCGCGCAGCTGGCCCCGCCTGGCGCCCTCGGCCGTGGGCAGCGCCCGCAGCTCGGAGGCGCGCATCGCCACGAGCGCCAGGATCGTCGCGGCGTAGGACACCCCGTTGATCACGAACACCCAGCCCGAGCCGACCCACGCGATGAGCAGCCCCGCCAGCCCGGGGCCGATCAGGCGCGCCGCGTTGAACGACGCGCTGTTCAGGCCGACGGCGTTCGGCAGCTTGTCCGCGGGCACGAGCTCGGCGACGAAGATCTGCCGAACCGGTCCGTCGAACGCGGACACCACGCCGAGCAGCAGCGCGAAGAGGTACACGTGCCACAGCTCCGCGTGACCGCTGAGCACCAGCGCCCCGAGGCCGAGGGCGAGGGCGCCCTGCCCCAGCTGGGTGGCGATGAGCAGGGCGCGGCGCGGCAGCCGGTCGGCGAGCACGCCGGCCCAGGCGGACAGCAGCAGGGTCGGCAGGAACTGCAGGGCCGTGACGATCCCCACCGCGACGCCCGACTCATCGGTCAACCGGGTCAGGACGAGCCAGTCCTGCGCGACGCGCTGCATCCACGTGCCGGTGTTCGACAGCAGGGCGCCGGCGAACCACAGGCGGTAGTTCGGGTAGCGCAGCGAGGCGAAGGTGGGGCTCAACTCGTGGCGATCCTCTCCAGGAGCACCGTGGCGCGAGCCAGGATCTCCCGGTCGGCCGGGTCCAGCTCGGCGAGCCGCTGGGCGAGCCAGGCGTTGCGCCGCCGCCGGGTCTCCTTGACCTCGGTCATGCCGGCGTCGGTGATCGACAGCACCGTCTGGCGGCCGTCGGTGGGGTCCTCGTCGCGGCGCACCAGGCCCGAGTCGACGAGCGCGGCGACCGTGCGCGACATCGGCGGGGTCTGCACGTGCTGGTCCTCGGCCAGGGCCGTCGTGGTCATCGGTCCGCGGTTGGCCAGCGCTGCGAGCGCCGCGTACTGCGTGTCGGTGATCTGGTCGCTGCTGCGCTCGAGCCTCAGGCGGCGCGTGGCGCGAGTGACCGCGACGCGCAGGTCGCCCGCCAGCGGTGCGGGACGGCAGGCCGAGGCCGGCACCGTCGTCGTCGCGCGCGGGACGGGCTCGTCGCGTGACGCGGGGGCGTGGGGCATGTACGTATCATAGGTCATTACCTAGGGTAACGACATCGTCGAAGCGCGCCGTTCCCCCGTACGGCGGTGCCCGGTGGCGGGTCGGTCGGCTCAGGGACGGCCGAGCGCGCGGTAGGTCCAACCGGCGGCCCGCCACGCGGCCGGGTCGAGCACGTTGCGGCCGTCGACCATGCGCCGGTGGGCCACCAGCGCGCCGAGCTCGGCGGGGTCGAGCGCGCGGTACTCGGACCACTCGGTCGCCAGGATCACCACGTCGGCGTCCGCGACGGCCTGCTGCGCGGTCTCGGCGTAGCGCAGGTCCGGCCAGGCCCGGCGCGCGTTGTCCAGCGCCTGGGGGTCGGTGACCACGACGGTCGCACCCTGGAGGCCCATCTGCGCCGCCACCGAGAGCGCCGGGGAGTCGCGCACGTCGTCGGAGTCGGGCTTGAAGGCGGCGCCGAGCACGGCGACCCGGCGCCCCACGATCGACCCGTCGCAGACGTCGCGGGCGAGGTCCACCATCCGCACCCGGCGCCGCATGTTGATCGCGTCGACCTCCTTGAGGAAGGACAGCGCCTGGTCCGCGCCGAGCTCGCCGGCCCGTGCCATGAACGCCCGGATGTCCTTGGGCAGGCACCCGCCGCCGAACCCCAGGCCCGCGTTGAGGAACCGCCGCCCGATCCGGGCGTCGTGCCCGATCGCGTCGGCCAGGGCCACGACGTTCGCGCCGGTGGCCTCGCACAGCTCGGCCATCGCGTTGATGAACGAGATCTTGGTGGCCAGGAACGCGTTCGCGGCGGCCTTGACCAGCTGGGCGGTCGCCAGGTCGGTCACCACGACGGGGGTGTCCTCGGCGATCGCGATCGCGTAGACCTGCGACAGGACCGCCGTGGCGCGCTCGCCCGCGTCGGTCGCCGGGGCGCCGATGACGATCCGGTCCGGGTGCAGGGTGTCCTGGACCGCGAAGCCCTCGCGCAGGAACTCCGGGTTCCACAGCACGGTGGCCTCCGGCTGGGCGTCCGCGACCCGCGCGGCGATCGCCTCGGCCGTGCCGACCGGGACCGTCGACTTGCCCACCACGACCTCACCCGGGCCCAGGTGCGGCAGGAGCGAGGCCACCGCGGCGTCGACGTAGGTCAGGTCCGCGCCGAACTCGCCGTGCTTCTGCGGCGTGCCGACGCACACGAAGTGCACGTCACTGCCGGCCGCCTCGGCGATGTCCGTCGTGAAGCTCAGTCGCCCGGTGGACCGGACCTCGGCGAGCAGCCCGGGCAGCCCGGGCTCGTAGAACGGCGCGTCGCCCGCGGACAACGTCGCGACCTTCGTCGCGTCGACGTCGACGCCCACCACCTCGTGCCCGAGCTTGGCCATCGCAGCGGCGTGGACCGCTCCGAGGTACCCGCAACCGATCACCGAGACGCGCATCGAGCCACCCTTCGTGTCTGGGCCGTGACGCCCGCGATCCTCGCACAGGCGCGGCGGGCCCGAGACGACGACGGCCCCCGGGTCCGCTGACCCGGGGGCGTCGTCGAGGCGATGCGGCCCGACCAGGGCCCGACCTCCTCAGATGCCCAGTGCCGTCTTGATCGGTCCGAGGACGAAGTAGACGACGAACAGCGCGGCGGTGCCCCACATCAGCGGGTGCACCTGCTTGGCCTTGCCGGCCGCGATCTTCAGGACGACGAACGCGATGAAGCCCGCGCCCATGCCGGTGGTGATCGAGTAGGTGAACGGCATGAGGATCATCGTGAGGAACGCCGGGATCGCGATCTCGTAGTTCTTCCAGTCGATGCCCGACACCTGCATGACCATGAGGAAGCCGACCACGACCAGCGCCGGCGTCGCGGCCTCGAACGGCACCATGTCGACCAGCGGCGACAGGAACGTCGCGAGCAGGAAGGCGATGCCGGTCACGACGGACGCCAGACCGGTCCGCGCGCCGTCGCCGACGCCCGCGGCGGACTCGATGTAGCTGGTGTTGGACGAGACACCGCCAGCGCCACCGGCCGACGCCGCCAGGGAGTCGACGATCAGGATCTGCTTGGTCCTGGGCGGGTTGCCCTGCTCGTCGAGCAGGCCGGCCTCGCCGCCGATCGCGACCATCGTGCCCATCGTGTCGAAGAAGTCCGCGAGCATGATCGAGAAGACCAGCAGGACCACGGCGACCAGGCCGATCTTGCCGATCGAGCCGAACAGCGAGAACTGACCGAGCAGCCCGAAGTCCGGGGTCGCCACGACGCCACCCTCGGGGATCGCCGGGACGTTGAGCTCCCACGCCTTGGGGTTGCTGCCGTCGAGCGGCTGCGCACCCAGCTTGGCGACCGCCTCGATGATCACCGCGAGGACCGTCGCGGTGACGATCGAGATGAGCAGCGCGCCCTTGACCTTGCGGGCCATCAGCACGATCGCGAGCACGAGGCCGACCACGAACACCAGCAGCGGCCACCCGGCGAGCGAGCCGTTGATGCCGAGCTCGACCGGCGTCGCCTGGCTCGCCGGGATCCGCACGAAGCCGGAGTCCACGAGCCCGATGAAGGCGATGAACAGGCCGATGCCGACGCTGATGGCCGTCTTGAGCGCCATCGGCACGGCCTTGAACACCGCCGTCCGGAACCCGGTGAGCACCAGGACCAGGATGATCAGACCCTCGAGGACGACGATGCCCATCGCGTCCGCCCAGGTCATGTCAGGCAGCGCCGCGATGGAGTAGGCCACGACGGCGTTGAGCCCGAGGCCGGCGGCCAGCGCGATCGGGAAGTTCGCCACCACGCCCATGAGGATGCTCATGACGCCGGCGACCAGGGCCGTCGCGGCCGCGATCTTGGACAGGTTGGACCCGTCACCCGCACCGCCGCCGAGGAAGCCCCCTGTGCCGTCCGCGACGAACCCGAGGATGAGCGGGTTGAGCACGATGATGTAGGCCATCGTGAAGAAGGTCACCAGGCCACCGCGGATCTCGGTGGCCACGGAGGATCCGCGCTCGGTGATCTTGAAGAAGGAGTCGATGCGCCCGACGGGCTTCGCCGGTGCCGAGGTGGAGGTCTGCGCCATGGCGCAGAGAGTGTCAGAGAAGTGTGTCGGAAATGTGTCGGTGTACGCATGGTGAACGCCGGGAGCAGCCGGGTCTAAGTGCGGCGTCGGCGTCGGTGCCGGCGCCCGTATCCTGACGGCATGCGTGCCTTCCTCGAGCCGAGCCGCATCGCCCCGCTGCAGGTGGACCTGCGCCGGGTGTTCTGGGTGGGCATCGCGCTGTGGGCCGTGGCGCTCGCCGTGGTCGGCGCGCTGACCCTCGCAGGCAACGAGACCGGGCGAGCGGTGTGGATCTGCCTCACCGGGTTCGCGCTCGGCTTCCTCGCCCTGGACTGGGAACGCCGGCACCGCGACCGCTGAGGTGCCCGGAACCGCCCGTACGTCCGGACCTGCTCAGCCCTCCCCCGCCAGGTCCAGCCAGAGGACCTCCCGCCACACCCCGGCCAGGGCCGCGGCGAGGCGGTGCCGGTGCGCCCATCCGGCCACCGCCGCCAGACCCTCGGCCAGACCGCCGTCGGTCGCGTGCAGCACACCGGCCTCGACCCACCAGTCCTGCTCGTGGCCGTCGACCAGCAGCCGGTCGTGGTGCCGGTAGCCGTCCGGCAGGCCGGCCACCAGTCCCCGCAGCGCATCCGGCAGCAGACGCTCCAGGCCCGCGCCGGCCACCCGACCGGCCGCGCGGTCCGCGGCCACGTCGAGGTCGAGCAGGTCGGCGACCAGCTCGGCCGGCGCCGCCTCCGGTCCGGCACCGGGACCGCCGAACGGCACCGGGAGCACCGGGAGCACCTCAGGGTGGCGCCGCCACATGGGGTCCGCGACCGCGAGCTCCTCGGCGGCCACCGCCACCGCGCCGCGCCCGTCCCAGCCGGGCAGCACGGCGGCGTCGGCGAGCTCGGCGCCCGCCCCGACACGCGCCAGGCGCACCACGGCACGCCAGCAGTCCACCGCCCAGTCCAGCGGCACGTCGTCGCCCTCGGCGAGGTCGTCGAGCAGCGTGAGCCAGTCACCCGCCGTGAGCTCGTCGGCGCCGGCCACGCCGCCGAGTGCGCCGGCCAGCGCGAGGCCGCCCGGTGCGGCGGCCAGTGCAGCGGCGAGCGTCGCGGGCGGTCCGGCCAGGTGCGCCAGCACGCCGGCGGACCGGTCCGCGCCGGGCAGCGCGAAAGGCCGCCCGGGGCACACCCCCGGCTCGTCGCACAGCCGCCAGACGACGTACGCCGGCGCCCGGCCCCCGCCCTCGGCCCCGACCGGCGTGACCGCCTCCGGGTGCGCGGCGAGCGCAGCGAGCACCCCGGGCCAGTCGGTCACGGCGTCGAGGTCGGTCACCGCGAGCAGCTCGCCGTCGTCGACGGCGCCCGTCTCGGCCAGGTAGTCGGGCCAGTCGTCCAGCACCTCGGCCACCAGCTCGTCGACCCGCTCGACCACCAGGCCGGCGCGGACCCCGACCCGCTCGAGGAGGGCATCGCCCCAGCGATCCAGCGCCTCGCCCGCGACGGCGGGCAGCACGTCGGGATCGAACCAGTCCGCCGCCGCGCTGCCCGGCAGGACCAGGCCGCGGGCCGGCGCCGTCTCCCCGTCGGCCGCGGGCAGCAGGACCTCCCCCCACCAGCTCGGTGCGACCACGGCGGGGGCGGCCTCCGCGAGCGTCAGCAGCGCCTCCGTCGCGTCCTCGTCACCGTCGAGCACCCGGTCGCGCAGCAGCGGGTGGGTCGCGAGCGCGCCGGCGTCCACCCGCTGCGCACCCAGACGCTCGAGTACCGGGTGCGCGGCGTCCGCGTGCACCACCCGCAGCCCCCAGGACGCCATGACGTCCAGCGCCGCCGACGCTCCCGGCCCCAGGTCGTCGACCAGGACGAGGCCTCGCGCGCCGTGCACCACCCGACCGTCCCGCAGCGGCACCGGCGCCGCGCCGAGCTCGTCGAGGTCACCGGGCGCGGTGGCGAGCAGGGCGTACAGGTCGCGCAGCCGGGCCGGGTCGGTGGCGGGGACCTGCTCCACCAGCTCGCCGAGCCCCACCGCCGCCACCTCGAGCGACCGTGCCAGGTCGCGGTGCCGGGGCGGCAGCTGGGCGAGGTGGTCGAACCAGCCGCCCAGCAGCCGTGGCGCGTCCGTCGCGTCCCACGGCCGCGCGAGCACCACGGCGTCGGCGGGCGCGACCCAACCCGAGACGGTGGCCAGCACCGGCACGTGACGCGTCGCGGCCAGCACCGCTTCGCGCAGCGCCGCGTCCAGCGGGCCGGCCGGGAAGCCGGTCGGCACGAGGTCCAGGGGGTCGGGCGCGGGCTCGCCCTGCTCGGCGGCCCGTCGCGCCGCGAGGAGCAGCTCCGGCCACAGCCGGCCCGCCTCGACCACCAGGGCGTCGGTCACCGGGCCGGGGGTGATCCGCCGTCGGCCGGGGTCCAGCGGGAACGTCCCGAGCAGGAGCGCGGGGCCGGTGATCGCGTCGTCGGTCGGGGTCGGGGCGTGCACCACGTCGACCACCCCCGGCCGACCACGTCGTGGCACCGCCCAGGTCAGCCGCCAGCCGCGGTGCTCGCGCTCCTCGACCGGACGGTCGGCCAGCAGGCCCGCGTCGTGCTCGCCTGCGGCGCTGACCACGAGCCATCGGTCGGCCACGTCGGCCAGGCTGCGACGCTCGCCGTCGACCTCGACGTGGACGGCGCCCAGGCGCGGCAGGGCGAGGAGCAGCGCGTCGTCCAGGTCGGCGAGCTGCGCGGCCACCTCGGCCACCGCAGCGTCGTCCCGCAGCACCAGCCGGACCGCGGTGTCGTACCCGTCCGGCACCGCGAGGTCGCCGCCGGGGAACGGCAGGCGCAGCACGGGCAGCGCCGCACCGCGCCGGGCCACCTCGTCGGCCAGGGCCGGGATCCGGGCGACCTCCGCGGCGGTCAGCTCCGCCGAGAACCGCACGGCCCCGGTGCCCGAGGCGACCTCGATCTCGTCCGCCACCGACCGGACCGCCGCGAACCCCACCCCGAAGCGCCCGACGGTCGGGGGATGGGCGGTGGCGCCCGGACCGGCCCGCTTCGCCGAGGCCCGCAACGAGGCGAGCGACGTCAGCCCGGCGGCGTCCAGCGGCGTGCCGGTGTTGGCGGCGAGGAGCGAACGGTCGGCGGTCGACAGCCTGAGCAGCAGGGCGCCGGCACCGTCGGCCGCGTCGGCGGCGTTCTGGGCCAGCTCGACCACGACGCGGTCGCGGTACCAGCCCGCACCGTGGTCCTCCTCGGCGTTCGCGTCCTCGCGGAAGCGCACCGGGTGGTCGGCCCACGCGGCGAGGGTGGCGGCGCGCAGGCGCGCGGCGACCGGGTCGAGCGACCCGGCCGGGCTCACTCCTGCCCGGCGGTCTCGGCCGAAGGCTCGGGCTCGGTGTCCGCCTCAACCACGTCCTGCGCCTCGGCCCCGGGCTGCGCCTCAGCCACGGGCTGCGGCTCAGCCACGGGCTGCGTCTCAGCCGTCGCCTCGGGCTCCGATTCGACCTCGGGCTGCGTCTCAGCGGTCGCCTCGGGCTCCGGCTCGACCTCGGGCTCGGGCTCAGCCCCAGCCTGCGTCTCAGCCGTCGCCTCAGGCTCGGCCTCGGCCTCGGACTCCTGCTCGGCCTCAGGCCCGGCCCCGGCCTCAGGCCCGGCCGACTCCAGGTCGAGCTCGGCGGAGGCGGGCACGGGGTCGGGCCAGTCGCTCGGCAGCGGCGCGGCGTCCGTCTCGGAGTGCGCCCCGCACCCGTGATCCATGCTCACCACGCGGCCGTCGTCCGGCGACCACTCGTTGGCGCACACCCCGAACTCGGTGCGCAGCGACCCCGCGAGCAGCAGGAGGAACCCGCACGTCGAGCACGGTGCGCTCGCCGCGAGCGCCGCGGGCGCCATCGGGCCGTGGGACCCGGCGTACCAGCGGTCCGCGGCCTGCGACCTCCCGGACGCCGAGAGCACCCTCGGGCGGCCCAGCCCCAGCTCGAAGAGCGCGAGCTCGTCGGCGTCCAGGTCCCCGGTGGCCTCGTAGCCCTGGTCGAGCCGGTCGTCGTCCGCCACGAAGGGAAGCACGTCGCCGGGGCCGACGTCGCCCGGGCGCAGGCGCTCGGCCCACGGCACCCACTCCGGAGCGAGCAGGGCCTCCTCGCCCGGCAGCAGGTCCACCTCGCACACCGTCGCGGTGCGGCCGCGCGGCACCCTGGCCACGGTGACTGTCCACGCCCAGCCCCGGTAGCCCGGGGCCGTCGTGGCGAAGCGGTGGGCGACCAGCCGCTCGGACTCGTGCTCCAGCCCGAGGTGCTCACCGACCAACGCAGGGTCCTGCGCGACGTCCTCCGCGGCACGCCGGGCCAGCTCGACGGCGGCGTCGAGCACGGCGTCCTTCGTGGCTGCCATCAGACCTCGAGCTGTTCCGCCACGGCGCGCAGGATCTGCGCGGTCTTGGCGCCGCGCGAGCGGTCCGGGTAGTGGCCGCGCCGCAGCCCGTTGCCGATCTGGTCGAGCTGCTTGATGACGTCCTCGACGATCACAGCCATCTCCTCGGCCGGCCGGCGCTTCGCCTTGGCCACCGACGGCAGCGGGTCGAGCAGGGTCACCGAGAGCGCCGACGGGCCGCGCCGGCCGTCCGCGACACCGAACTCGACCCGGGAGCCCGGCTTCGGGGCCGGGGTGTCGGCCGGGAGCGCCGAGGCGTGCAGGAAGACCTCGCCGCCGTCGTCCGCGGCGATGAAGCCGAAGCCGCGCTCGGCGTCGAACCACTTGACCTTGCCGGTGGGCACCTCGACTCCTTCTGTCCAGAGGTCACCAGGGTACCGGCGTGCAGTGACGCCGGTCGCCGACATTGCGTCAGGACGCGGCGTGCCAGAACACCGCGATGACGATGTTCACCAGCGTGAGACCGCCGATCGCGCCCCACACGCCGGTCGGGGCGTGCTCGCGCCCGCGGAACCGGAACACCAGGGCGGTGATCACCAGGAGCACCACCAGCTTGATGCCGATCTTGACGTTGTTCACCGGGTCGCCGATCGCCTGGTCGACCCCCACCAGCGCCACCCCGGTGACGAGCTGGGTGAGGGCGCCGTGCAGCATCGCCGCGTTGACGACCTTCTCCTTGGGCTTCATCTGCACCAGGAACCCACCGAGCAGGCTCGCGAGCCCGACGAAGTGCAGCACCAGGAGCAGGTCCTTGACGATCTCCACGGGCCCGAGCCTAGGGTGCGCGCCGGCCCGAGGCGCGCCGGGCGGGTGGCGGCTCGTATCGTGGTGCGGATGGCCACGTTCACCGAGCACCTGCGCGCCATGGGCGCCGAAGGCGTGGCCGAGGTCCTGCACCGCCGTCGGGACCTGGCCGCGCCACCGCCGGCCTCGGCGCGCGCGCTGGCCGCCCGGGCGTCCACCCGGCCGAGCCTGGACCGCGCCCTGGCCCGGGTCGACGCCGGGGTGCTCGCCACGATCGAGGCCGTCCTGGTGCTTCCCGGGCCGGTGACGGGCGATGCGGTGTCCCAGGCTCTGGGCGGCCGGGCCGACGCGTGGCTGGACACCGCCCGCGACTGGGCGCTGGTCTGGGACGACGAGGCCGGCCTGCACGCCGCCCCCGGCCTGGCCGAGCTCCTCGGGCCGCACCCCGCAGGGCTCGGGCCGTCGCTGGCCGAGACCCTGGCCCGCCGCTCGCCCGAGGCGCTCGCCGAGCTCGCGGCCGAGCTGGGCTGCGCGACCGACGCGCTGGCGGCCAGGCTCGGCGAGCCGGAGACCGTTTCCGGTCTGCTGGACCGGGCCCCGGCCGGCGCGCGCGCCGTGCTCGAGGCGCTCGCCCCCGGGCCCCCGGTGGGCCGGACGCCGGGTCCCGGCAGCCCGGGCACCGGCGCGGTGGGTTGGCTGCTGCGCCACGGGCTGCTCGCGGTGGGCGATCCGCAGCACGTGGTGCTGCCGCGGGAGGTCGCGCTCGCCCTGCGCGGTGGCCGCCTGCGGCCGCAGCCCCCCGAGCCGCCCGCGGCGGAGGCGACCCCGATCGACCCCCGCGTGGTGGCCGGCGAGGTGACGGGGCACGCGCTGGAGGCGGTCCGTCTGGTGGGGACGCTGGTCGAGATGTGGGGCGCGGAGCCGGCACCGGTGCTGCGCTCGGGTGGCCTGGGCGCGCGCGAGCTGAAGCGGGTGGCCGGCGCCCTCGAGGTCACCGTGGCGGAGGCCGCCGTGGTGGTCGAGGTGGCGGGTGCGGCACGACTGGTCACCGACGACGGCGAGGCCACGCCGTCGTTCTGCCCCACCACGATCGCCGACGAGTGGGCGCAGGACGACGCCGCGCGACGCTGGGTGGAGCTGGCCCGAGCGTGGCTCACCGCGGAGCGCGCGCCGTGGCTGGTCGGCACCCGGGACGAGGCGGGTGCCCTGCGCGGCGCCCTGGACCCCGCCCACCGGCGGCCGTGGGTCCCCCGGCTGCGGGCTGCCGTGCTGGGCGTGCTCGCCGGAGCCGACGGCCGGGTGGACGCCGAGCAGGTGCACGCGGTGCTGCAGTGGCGCGCCCCGCGCTCGGCCCCGACCGAGCACGCCGTCCGGGCGGTGCTGGCAGAGGCCGCGCTGCTGGGCCTGACCGGGGCGGGTGCCCTGGGCGAGCCGGCCCGCGCCCTGCTCGCGGGCTGGGCGGACCCGGATGCGGCGGAGCCGACCCCCGGCGGTGTCACGCCGGAGGCCGCGGAGCGCGCCGCGGCGGCGCTCGACGCCGCGCTCCCGGCGCCGGTGGACGAGGTGCTGCTGGGTGGCGACCTGACCGGGGTCGTGCCCGGCCGCCCCACCGAGGCGCTCGCCGCGCTGCTCGCCGACACCGCGCAGGTCGAGTCCCGCGGGGCCGGGCTGACGGTGCGCTTCACGGAGGCGAGCGTGCGCACCGCGCTGGACACCCGGTCGGGCGAGGAGATCCTCGCCGAGCTCGCCGCGCACGCGAGGAGCGGCGTCCCCCAGCCGCTCGCCTACCTCGTCACGGATGCGGCCCGCCGCCACGGTCAGGTGCGGGTCGGCGCCGCGGGCGCCTACCTGCGAGGTGAGCCCGCGGCCCTCGCCGCGCTGGCCGGCGAGCCGGCGTTGCGCGGCCTGGGCCTGCGCACGCTCGCGCCCGGCGTGCTGGTCACCTCCGCACCCCCGGCGGCCCTGGTCGGGGCGCTGCGGGCGGCCGGCCTCGCGGCGGTGATCGAGGACGCGGACGGCACGGTCGTGCACACCGAGCGGCCCCGGAACCGGGTGCGGCTGCGGCACCGCCCACCAGCGGCGCCCGACCCGGAGCTGACCCGCCGCCGCCTCCTGCGGGTCGCGACCGACCTGCTCGGGGTCGGGACGCAGGCCGACGCACGCGACGGTGCCGCGGATCGCGAGACCGACCGGGACGGGACCGACGGAACACCCGAGCCCAGCGAGACGTTGGCCGTGCTGCGCGCCGCGGTCGCGACGGGCAGCGAGGTGTGGCTCGAGGTCGCCACGCCAGGCGGGCCGAGCCGTCGCCGGGTCAAACCGCTGCGGGTCGACGCCGGGCGGGTGCGCGTGCTGGACGCCGAACGCGCCGCCGAGCTGACCGTGGCGGTGCACCGGATCGCCGACGCCCGCCCGGTCGAGGCGCCCGCGACGACGGAGAGGGAGGCATGGACGGACCACTGATCGTGCAGAGCGACCGCACGCTGCTGCTCGAGGTCGACCACCCGGCGGCCGAGGAGGCCAGGCGGGCGATCGCGCCGTTCGCCGAGCTCGAGCGCGCTCCCGAGCACGTGCACACCTACCGGCTCACGCCGCTCGGGCTGTGGAACGCCAGCGCCGCCGGTCACGACGCCGAGCAGGTGGTCTCCGCGCTGCTGGACCACTCGCGGTACCCCGTGCCGCACGCCCTGCTGGTCGACGTCGCGGAGACGATGTCGCGCTACGGGCGCCTCCAGCTGGTCGACCACCCGGTGCACGGGCTCGTGCTGCACGCCGTGGACCGCGCGGTGCTCGAGGAGGTCCTGCGCGCCAAGCGCACCGCCGGGATGCTCGGCACCCGGCTCGACGCGGACGACGTCGCGGTCCACCCGTCCGAGCGCGGGCGCCTCAAGCAGGCCCTGGTCAAGCTCGGCTGGCCCGCGGAGGACCTGGCCGGCTACGTCGACGGCGAGGCCCACCCGATCGACCTGGTGACCGACGGCTGGGCGCTGCGCCCCTACCAGCAGCAGGCCGCCGACGGGTTCTGGCACGGCGGGTCGGGCGTGGTGGTGCTGCCCTGCGGCGCGGGCAAGACCATCGTGGGAGCCGCCGCGATGGCCCGGGCCGGCAGCACCACACTGATCCTGGTGACCAACACCGTCGCCGCCCGCCAGTGGCGCGACGAGCTGGTCAAGCGCACCACGCTGACTCCCGAGGAGATCGGCGAGTACTCCGGTGCGCGCAAGGAGGTCCGGCCGGTCACCATCGCGACGTACCAGGTGCTGACCACCAAGCGGAAGGGCGTGTACCCGCACCTGGAGCTGCTCGACGCACGCGACTGGGGCCTGATCGTCTACGACGAGGTGCACCTGCTGCCCGCACCGATCTTCCGGATGACCGCGGACCTGCAGGCCCGCCGACGCCTGGGCCTGACCGCGACCCTGGTGCGCGAGGACGGGCGCGAGGACGAGGTCTTCTCGTTGATCGGACCCAAGCGCTACGACGCGCCGTGGAAGGACATCGAGGCACAGGGATACATCGCCCCGGCGGTGTGCACCGAGGTGCGGCTCACGCTGCCGGACGGCGAGCGGATGACCTACGCCACCGCCGAGGCGGAGGACCGCTACCGCCTCGCCGCGAGCGCGGCGGGCAAGAACGCCGTCGTCGAGCAGCTGGTGGCGCGGCACGCCGACGAGCAGCTCCTGGTGATCGGGCAGTACCTCGACCAGCTCGAGCTGCTCGCGGACCACCTGGACGCGCCGCTGATCACCGGGCAGACCACGGTGCGCGAGCGGCAGCGGCTGTTCGACGCGTTCCGGGCCGGCGAGGTCCGGCGGCTCGTGGTGAGCAAGGTCGCGAACTTCTCGGTCGACCTGCCGGAGGCCGCCGTCGCGATCCAGGTCTCGGGCACGTTCGGCTCACGCCAGGAGGAGGCCCAGCGCCTGGGCCGGATCATGCGGCCCAAGGCGGACGGGCGCACGGCGCACTTCTACACGGTGGTCTCGCGGGACACGGTCGACCAGGAGTTCGCCGCGCACCGCCAGCGGTTCCTGGCCGAGCAGGGCTACGCCTACCGGATCGTCGACGCCCACGACCTCGACGCCGAGCCGCTGTAGCGCTCAGCCGGCGAGCTCGGCGCTCCGCCGGGCGGACTCGGCGACCAGCTCGGCGAACGACACGGCGATCGCGCGACCGGCGCGCTCGATCTCGTCGGCGTGCTCGCGCAGCTCGGCGGCCACCTCGGCGGTGTCCACGTCGTCCAGCTCCTCGGCCCAGCCGAGCACGGTCCGCTCGGAAGCCTCGGGGTGGAACTGCAGACCCCACGCCGCCGGGCCGACCCGGAACGCCTGGTACGGGTACTGCGCGGAGGACGCCAGCCAGACGGCGCCGGGCGGCAGGGTGACCACCGCGTCGGCGTGCATGGACGGCACGCGGGCGAGCACACCGCCGCCGAGCGGGTGGTCGGCCGGCACGTCGGCCGCGAGCTCGCCGAGCAGCGGGTCGCGCACGGCCTCGGGCCGCGGTGCGACCTCGATGACGCCGGACTCGCGCCCCGGAGGGGCTGCGACCTGCACGGACCCGCCGTTCGCCGCGGCGAGCAGCTGGGCGCCCAGGCACAGGCCGAGCGTGGGCAGGGCGGTGTGGGCGGCCTCGGCGAGCAGCGCGCGGGTCGCGGGCAGCCACGGGGAGCCGTCGTCGTCGTAGGCGTGCTGCAGCCCGCCGAGGACGAGGAGACCGTCGCCGCACTCGGCGAGGGTGGGGATCGCGTCGCCGTCCCAAGCGCGCACGATCTCGATGTCTGGGGCCTCGGGAGCCTCGGCGAGCCAACCGGCGAACCGGTCGAGGGGAACGCTCGCGCTGTTCTCGATGACGGTAAGGATCACCAGAGCAGTGTACGGACCCGACGTTAGCGCTCCCATCCCCAAAGGCCCCCCACGGGTGTGAGATCCCGCACGCCCGATCGGGGCGTTGCGGGCCGGGTGGCACGTGGTCGAAGATCGACGTCGTGAGCGACACCGTGGCGCACCGACCCGTTCCTGCGCACCGGAAGGGGCGGGCCAGGGCGGTCGCGACGGCGCTCACCGCGGTGCTGACCGGCCTGCTCGCGGCCGCCGGCCTCCTGGCGGCTGCCGGCCCGGCGCTCGCCGACGCGCCCTCGAACCTCACCTCGGAGATCACCGACACCGCCGGCGTCCTGAGCGATGCCGACACCGCGCGCGTGCAGGACGCGCTCACCGCGCTGCGTCAGGACACCCCGTACCAGCTCTTCGTCGCGTTCGTGCCCTCCTTCGACGGCATGAGCGGCCCGGACTGGGCCGACGCGACCGCCGAGGCGTCCGGGATGGGCACCGACGACCTGCTGCTCGCGGTCGCGACCGACGACCGGCGCTACGGGCTGTCGGTCGACCCTGCGATCGATCTCTCCGACACCCAGGTGGCCGCGATCGAGCGGGCCGCAGCGGACCGGCTCTCCGAGGACGACTGGGCCGGGGCCGCGATCGCCGCCGCGGACGAGACCCGCGCCGCGGCGGGCTCCGGCGGCGGCGGCGTGAGCGGCTGGCTCGTCGCCGGCCTGATCGGCCTGCTGGTCATCGGCCTGATCTGGTTCGTCGCGTCCAGGCGCTCCCGCGGCGCGCGGGCCGGCGGCGACCCGAGCCGGCTGCCGCTGGACCAGCTGACCACGCGGGCCGGCAGCGCACTGGTCGCCCTGGACGACGCGGTCAAGACGTCCGAGCAGGAGCTGGCCTTCGCCGAGGCGCAGTTCGGCGTCGAGGCGACCCGGCAGTTCACCGCGGTGCTCGCCGACGCCAAGCAGAAGCTCGGCCGGGCCTTCGCCCTGCGCCAACAGCTCGACGACGCCGAGCCCGAGTCCGAGGCGCAGGCCCGCGCGATGCTCACCGAGATCCTGCAGCTGTGCGAGTCGGCTGACGAGGCCCTGGACGACCAGGCCGAGGAGTTCGCCAAGCTCCGCGACATGCAGTCCCGCGCCCCGCAGGTGCTCGCCGAGACGCGCCAACGCGCCCAGGAGGTGACCTCGCGGCTGGCGGTGGCCCGCGCCACCCTGGCGACGCTGGCCACCACGTACCCGCCCGCCGCGCTCGGCTCGGTGGCGGCGAACCCGGACCAGGCGCAGGCCCTGCTCGAGGCCGCCGAGCAGAGCGTGGCCCAGGGCCTGGCCGTGGTCGGGACCGACCGGGCCGCGGCCGTGGGCCTGGCCCGCGCCGCGGAGGACGCGGTGGCCCAGGCGGTCCGGCTGATCGACGCGGTCGACCACGCGGGCACCGACCTCGCCGATGCCGGCGCCAAGCTCGACGCCGGGCTCGCCTCGATCGGCGCGGACGTCGCGGACGCTGCGCGCCTCGCGGCCGACGACCCGGCCGTGACCGCCGCCGCGCAGGCCGCGCGCCAGGCGATCACCGAGGCGACGGCGGCCCGTCAGGGCGGGGACCAGCTCGCCGCCGTGCACCGCCTCACCGAGGCCGAGGCCGCCCTGGACGCCGCGCTCGGCCCGGCGCGCCAGGAGGCCGACCGGCTCGAGCGCGCCCGGACGCAGCTGGCCACCACGCTCGGCCAGCTCACCTCGCAGGTGCGCGCGACGTCCGACTTCGTCGACACGCGGCGCGGCGCCGTCGGACCGGAGGCGCGCACCCGGCTCGCCGAGGCGGCGCGGCTGGCCCAGGAGGCCGAGCGGACCAGCGCGACCGACCCCGCCGCGGCCCTCGGCATCGCCCAGCGGGCCGCCTCGCTCGCGCAGTCCGCACAGCAGCTCGCCGAGGCCGACGTGCAGCGCTGGCAGGCGGGACGGTCCGGTGGCGGCGGCTCCGGCGGCCTCGGCAGCCTGGAGTCCATGGTGCTGGGCGGCATCCTGATGGGGCAGACCAACCGCCGCACAGGCGGCTCGTTCGGCGGCGGGTTCGGCGGCGGGTTCGGCGGCAGCCGGCGCTCCTCGGGCGGGTCCGGACGTCGATCGGCGCCCGCGCCGCGCAGCAGCGGCGGCGGCGGGCGACGCTCCGGTGGCCGCAGCCGAGGGGGCCGCTTCTGAGAGACGCCCACACACGCCGACACCCACCACCGCGCACCACCGCACAGGAAGGCACCACCCATGGCCGAGAAGCAGACCATCCTCGGGCGCATCGCCCAGCTGACCAAGGCGAACGTCAACGCCCTGCTCGACCGTGCCGAGGACCCCGAGAAGATGCTCGACCAGATGGTCCGGGACTACACGAACTCGATCGCAGAGGCCGAGGACGCGGTCGCCGTCACGATCGGCAACCTGCGCCTGGCCGAGGCCGACCACGCCGAGGACGTCGCGGCCGCCGCGGAGTGGGGCGCCAAGGCCGTCGCCGCCTCGACCAAGGCCGACCAGCTGCGCACCGCGGGCAACGCCGTCGACGCCGACCGGTTCGACAACCTCGCCAAGATCGCCCTGGGCAAGCAGCTCCAGTTCGAGAAGGAGGCCAAGGACGCCGAGCCGATGATCGCCTCGCAGACCGAGGTGGTCGCGAAGCTCAAGGACGGCCTGGTCCTGATGAAGTCCAAGCTCGACGACCTGCGCTCCAAGCGCGACGAGCTCGTGGCGCGCGCCAAGTCCGCCCAGGCCCAGGCGCAGGTGCAGGGCGCGATCAGCTCGATCAACGTGCTCGACCCGACCACGGAGGTCGCCCGCTTCGAGGAGAAGGTCCGCCGGGAGGAGGCCAAGGTCGCCGGCCAGGCCGAGATCGCCGCGAGCTCGCTGGACGCCCAGTTCGAGGAGCTCGAGGACGTCGGCGAGACCCTGGAGATCGAGGCCCGCCTGGCCGCGCTGAAGGCCGGCGGCGCTCCGGCCCAGATCCAGGACAGCGCGCCGCCGCAGCTCGGCGCCTGAGCCCGCGCTGCGCGCCCCGGACCCTGCCGGTCACGGCCCGGGGCGCGCAGCACACTCCCAGGCGACTCCCAGGTTCGGGGCGCAGAATCTGCTCATGCCACGCGCCACCGAGTCCGAGGCCCGCCTGGTCGTCGTCGACGACGAGCCCACCATCCGGGAGCTGCTGACCACCTCGCTGCGCTTCGCGGGCTTCGAGGTGCACCCCGCCGCCGACGGCGCCTCGGCGCTGTCGCTGGTGGCCGAGACCGATCCGGACCTCGTGGTCCTGGACGTGATGCTGCCGGACCTGGACGGGTTCGCCGTGACCCGCCGGATGCGTGAGCGCGGGCAGCACGTCCCGGTCGTGTTCCTCACCGCGCGCGACGACACCGGCGACAAGGTCACCGGCCTGACGGTGGGCGGCGACGACTACGTCACCAAGCCGTTCAGCCTCGAGGAGGTCGTGGCCCGGATCCGGGCCGTGCTGCGGCGCACCGGCCGGGGCGCCGTCGACGACGGCTCGGTGCTGCGCTACGCCGACCTGGAGCTCGACGAGGACTCCCACGAGGTGCGCCGGGCCGGGCACGTCGTCGAGCTGTCCCCCACCGAGTTCGCGCTGCTGCGCTACCTGATGCTCAACCCGGGCCGCGTGCTGTCCAAGACCCAGATCCTGGACCACGTGTGGCAGTACGACTGGGGCGGCGACGGGTCGATCGTGGAGTCGTACATCTCCTACCTGCGCCGCAAGGTCGACCGCGACCCGGAGCTGGGCGAGGTCGAGCCGCTGATCCACACCAAGCGCGGCGTCGGCTACGTGCTGCGCACCCAGCTGCATTGAGAGCCCGGATGACGCGGGTCTCGGCCGGCTGGTCGCGGCTGCCGCTGCGCACCCAGCTGACCGTCGCGTTCACCGGCCTGCTGGTGATCGGGCTGGTGCTGAGCGGGGTCGTGGCGCTGTCGTTCCTCGAGCGGACCCTGGTCAACCAGCTCGACGGGCAGCTGCGCGCCTCCGCGCAGTCGATCCTCGACCAGATCCGACGCACGGGCGGCATCCTCGACAGCGACGACACGAACCGGCAGACCGGCCTGCCCAGCGACTACCAGGTGATCTTCCAGGGCGTCGACGGGACGGTGGAGGCGACCCGGTCCGGTCCGGGCGTGACGACGAGCCCGCAGATACCGGGCATGACCACGGCTGAGGTCACGGCACGCCAGGGTCAGGGGTTCACCGTCTCCGGCGTCGGTGACGACAGCAAGTGGCGGGTGCTGGCCATCAACCTCAGGTTGACCTCGACGAGCCCGATCATCGGCTCCATGGCGATCGCGCTGCCGATGGGGCCGACGGAGGCGACACTGCGCCAGATGCAGCTCACGCTCGCCGCGATCGCGCTGGCCGTCGTCCTGGTCGGTGCGGGCGGCAGCTGGTGGGTCGTGCGGCGGTCGCTGCGCCCGCTGCGGCGTATCGAGGACACCGCCGCCGCGATCGCCGAGGGGGATCTGTCCCGACGCGTGCCGGCCGAGCCGCCGACCACCGAGGTCGGGCGGCTGTCCGGCGCGCTCAACGTCATGCTCGGCCAGATCGAGCAGGCGTTCGCGATCCGCGCCGCGTCGGAGGAGCGGATGCGCCGGTTCGTCGCGGACGCCAGCCACGAGCTGCGCACCCCGCTGGCCACCATCCGTGGCTACGGCGAGCTCTACCGGATGGGCGCCCTTCCGCCGGAGGAGCACGCCGCGACCATGCGGCGGATCGAGGAGTCCGCCCGTCGGATGGGGGCCCTGGTCGAGGACCTCCTGCACCTGGCACGCCTGGACGAGAACCGGCCGATGCGGCACGACGAGGTCGACCTCGCGGTGCTCGCCGCGGACGCGGTCGCCGACCTGCACGCGCTCGACCCCGACCGACCGGTGCGGCTGGTCCCGCTGTCCGCCGGTGGCACCACCGCCGGCGCGGTGGTCCTCGGCGACGAGGCACGGCTGCGCCAGGTGGTCGCGAACCTGATCGGCAACGTCGCGCAGCACACCGCACCCGGCACCCCGGCCGAGCTGGCCGTCGGTCGGGTCGGCGAGCACTGCCTGCTCGAGGTGCGCGACCACGGCCCAGGGATCTCACCCGAGCACGCCGACCGCGTGTTCGAGCGCTTCTACCGGGTGGACGCCGCCCGGGGCCGGGAGTCCGGCGGCGCCGGCCTGGGGATGGCCATCGTCGCCGCCATCGTCGAGGCCCACGGAGGGCGGGTCGCGCTGGACGTCACACCAGGCGGCGGGACCACGGTCCGGGTCACGCTGGAGGCCGCCGCACCCCCCACGGAGGGTGATTCCGGTCACGAGGACGGGTGAAGGTCACGCCTGGGTCGGGAACTGCTCTTCTGCGGGTCTACGATGGCCAACCGTTGTCTTATGACGGGACTGGACGTGAGATGAACTCCCCCGACGCACCGCAGTGGCTGATCGGCGAGTGGGCCCGAACCTGCCTGGATGCCGGTGCGACCGCCGACGAGGCCGAGGTCCTGGCGGTCGGCGAGCGGCTCATCGACCGGTGGATGCAGCCCGATCGGCACTTCCACAACGTCCGCCACCTCACCGACGTGCTGGCGCGCGTCGACGAGCTGGAACGCGAGACCCACGAGCCGCAGCTGGTACGCCTCGCCGCCTGGTACCACGGCGCGATCTTCGACGCGGACGAGGAGACCTCCTACGCCCAGCGCGGCGGTGAGGACGAGCTCGCGTCGGCTGCCCTGGCCCGTGCCGAGCTGACCGATCTCGGCCTTCCGGCCCCGGGGCCCGACCGGGTGGCCGAGCTGGTCACCGCCCTGCGCCGGCACTCCCCCGAGCCGGACGACGTGGACTGCGCGGTGCTGTGCGACGCGGACCTCGCGATGCTCGCCGGCGACCCGCAGCGGTACAAGACCTACCTGGCCGAGGTCCGCGCGGAGTACGCGCACCTGCCGGTCGAGGAGTTCGTCCGCGCGCGGATCGCGATCCTGCGCAAGCTCGACCAGCGCGAGTCGCTGTTCCGCACGCCGCTCGGCGCGGCATGGGAGGAGCCGGCGCGGCAGAACGTCCAGGCCGAGCTGCACCGGCTGGAGAAGGAGCTCGCGGCCCTGCAGGACAAGAGCGCGCACGAGCATCACGCCGCGGCGGAGCCGGATGCGGCGCCGGGCGCCGATCGGCCCACCGCGCCGCGCGCTCGGCTCTGAGACCCCACCGTCCACAGGCCCGCCCGCGGCCGACCGCTCCACCGCCCCGGCGGTCGCCTCGACCGCCGTCGCTTCCCCGTGCCTAGCGTCAGGCGCACCGATCGAGGGGAGCACACATGAGGTACGAGGTCGACAGCGACCTGGTCGCACGGGCGTCGAGCGCAGCGGGGGCGTCGGTCAGCGCCATCCGGAGCGAGGTCAACGCGCTGCTGCGGCACCTGACGGATCTGCAGGCCGGCTGGCGCGGGGGCGCGGCGAGCGCGTTCGGCACCGTGCTGGCGGACTGGACGGCCACGCAGCAGCGGGTCGAGGCGAGCCTGGACCAGATCACGGCGGCGCTCGGCGCCGCCGCCCAGCAGTACGACGCGGCGGAGCAGCAGGCCACCCGCCTGTTCATGCGCTGAACGCGCGCGGGCCCGCACCCGGCCGGGGTGGCAGCATCGGGGAGTGGCCGTCCTGGTGGATCCCCCGATGTGGCACCGCCACGGCCGGGTGTGGGGCCATCTGGTCAGCGACACCTCGCTCGCCGAGCTGCACGACTTCGCCGCCCGCGCCGGCATCCCGCGGCGAGGGTTCGACCTCGACCACTACGACGTCCCGGCCGAGCGCTACGAGCACCTGCTGACGCTCGGCGCCGAGCTGGTGGACGGGCGGGTCCTGGTCCGGCGGCTGCGCGCCTCAGGGCTGCGGGTGCCCGCCCGCGACCGTCGTCCTCCGGACCGCGACCCGATCGACCCGCCCCGCGACCCCGACGGCCCGACCGCCCGACGCGCCGGCGGCCCGGCGCACGGCCCCGGCGGTCCCGCGCCCGGGCGCAGCGCCCGCTGACGGCACACCGCCAGATGCCGATACGCGAGACGGCGGGTACCCCGAAGGGCACCCGCCGTCTCGGCGTGGAGCTGGCGACTCAGAAGTCCATGCCGCCCATGCCGCCGTCGCCGGCGGGAGCCGGCGGGTTCTTCTCCGGCTTGTCCGCCACGACGGCCTCGGTGGTGAGGAACAGCGCGGCGATCGACGCGGCGTTCTGCAGCGCGGACCGCGTGACCTTGACCGGGTCGTTGACGCCCGCGGCGAGCAGGTCCTCGTACTCGCCGGTCGCGGCGTTCAGGCCGTGGCCGGACGGGAGGTTGCGGACCTTCTCGGCCACGACGCCGCCCTCGAGACCGGCGTTGATCGCGATCTGCTTGAGCGGGGCGTCGATGGCGAGGTGGACGATCCGGGCACCGGTCGCCTCGTCGCCGTCGAGCACCAGGTCGTCGAACGCGAGCTTGCCGGCCTGGATGAGCGCGACGCCGCCACCGGCGACGATGCCCTCCTCCACGGCCGCCTTGGCGTTGCGCACGGCGTCCTCGATGCGGTGCTTGCGCTCCTTGAGCTCGACCTCGGTGGCCGCGCCGGCCTTGATGACGGCGACGCCGCCGGCCAGCTTGGCGAGGCGCTCCTGGAGCTTCTCGCGGTCGTAGTCCGAGTCGGAGTTCTCGATCTCGGTGCGGATCTGCGCGACCCGGCCGGCGATCTGGTCGGCGTCGCCGAGACCCTCGACGATCGTGGTCTCGTCCTTGGTGACGACGATCTTGCGGGCCTGGCCCAGCAGGTCCAGCGTTGCGTTCTCGAGCTTGAGACCGACGGTCTCGGAGATGACCTGGCCGCCGGTGAGGATCGCCATGTCCTGCAGCATCGCCTTGCGGCGGTCGCCGAAGCCCGGCGCCTTGACCGCGACGGACTTGAAGGTGCCGCGGATCTTGTTGACCACGAGGGTGGCCAGGGCCTCGCCCTCGATGTCCTCGGCGACGATGAACAGCGGCTTGCCGGCCTGGATGACCTTCTCCAGCAGCGGCAGCAGGTCCTTGACGTTGGCGATCTTCGACTCGACCAGGAGCACGTAGGCGTCCTCGAGGACGGCCTCCTGACGCTCGGGGTCGGTGACGAAGTACGCGGACAGGAAGCCCTTGTCGAAGCGCATGCCCTCCGTCAGCTCGAGCTCCAGGCCCAGGGCGCTGGACTCCTCGACGGTGATCACGCCCTCCTTGCCGACCTTGTCCATCGCCTCGGCGATGAGCTCGCCGATGGCCGGGTCGCCGGCGGAGATGCCGGCGGTCGCGGCGATCTCGGCCTTGGTCTCGACCTCCTTGGCGGCCTTGAGCAGCTGGGCGGTGACCGCCTCGACGGCCTTCTCGATGCCGCGCTTGAGCGCGATCGGGTTGGCGCCGGCGGCGACGTTGCGCAGGCCCTCCTTGACCAGGGCCTGGGCGAGCACGGTGGCGGTGGTGGTGCCGTCACCCGCGACGTCGTCGGTCTTCTTGGCGACCTCCTTGACGAGCTCGGCGCCGATCTTCTCCAGCGGCTCCTCGAGCTCGATCTCCTTGGCGATCGAGACGCCGTCGTTGGTGATGGTGGGGGCGCCCCACTTCTTCTCGAGGACGACGTTGCGGCCCTTCGGGCCGAGGGTCACCTTGACGGCGTCGGCGAGGGCGTTCATGCCCCGCTCCATGCCGCGGCGAGCGTCCTCGTCGAACGCAATGATCTTGGCCATGCGGAAAGATCCTCCGTGTCTGGCGGTGTGCTGGCCGCGGTGCCCGCGACGGACGGTCGAGCTCGCTCCCGGTCACATCCCGCGGGCGATACCCGATCTCACCTGGCCAGGTGATGCTGTCACTCTCAGGTCGAGAGTGCTAAGCAGATTATTGGCACTCGACGGCGGCGAGTGCAAGCGCGCCCTCCGACCGGTGCACGCCCGGCGTGGTCACGGCGTGAAGTCGGCCTCCAGCACCACCACGACGCCGTCGGCGGCCTGGGTCGCGTCCTCGACCACCCGGTCGATGCCGAGCAGCTCGGCGACCTTGGCCGCGGTGCCCAGGTCCGCGGCCGCCGGGTAGAAGACCACGGTGGTGCCGACGGACGGCCCGGTCCAGTTCCCGATCGACACGTCGGTGAACCCGGCCGCCTTGAGCGTGTCGCGGGCCCCGCCGGCGAGCCCGGACGTCTTGGTCGCGTTCTCCACCTGGACGGCGGTGGCCAGATCGGGCTCCGGGGTCGGCGTCTCGGTCGGCGACGGCGTCTGGGTGGGCGACTCGGACGCCGACTCGCTCGGCGAGGACTCCGTCGTGGTCCCGCTCGGCGAGGTGCTGGACGCGCTCGGGCCGGCGGCCGCACCGGACCACGGCAGCCCGCCGCCGTTCGAGACCCAGGTGACCATCCCGAACGCGAGCGCAGGGAAGAGGACCACCACCACGAGGAACGGCCACCACCTGCTCCAAGCGGACCGCGGGGTGCGGTGCACCCCACGCGGGCCTCCGGAGCCGGCGGCGGCGTCGAACTCGTCTGGGGGATACGGGTAGTCGGCCGACCTCACGGCCGACAGGGTATCCGCTCGCGGCGGGACTGCCCGCCCGTCGACCAGGAAAAGTGTCCGACGAGGCCCGGAAGACCGCTCAGACGTCGACACCCAGGCGCCGCGCCGTGCGGGCGCGCTGCCGGCTCTGGCGCATCCGCCTCAGCCGCTTGATCAGCATCGGGTCGTGCGCGAGCGCGGCCGGGGAGTCGATCAAGGCGTTGAGCACCTGGTAGTAGCGGGTCGCCGACATGTCGAACAGCTCGCGGATCGCCTGCTCCTTGGCGCCGGCGTACTTCCACCACTGCCGCTCGAAGGCCAGCACCTCGCGGTCGCGGTCGGACAGGTCGACGACCGTCGGGCTGTCGAGCCGTCGTGCTGCTGCGTCCATGAGGTCCATGCGCTCCACCAGGCTCCTTCCGCGGACCCGGCCATGGTAGTCCGCGAATCACACCCGTGTCATTCCGCCGCCCCACTACCCTGCCGATGTGCCCCGCCAGCCGCTCGACCGGATCATGGCCCCCGACTGGGCGGCCGCGCTCGCCCCGGCGGAACCGGCCCTGCGCCAGATCGGCGACGCGCTGCGCGCCGAGAGCGCGGCCGGCCGACGTTGGCTCCCGGCCCCGGACGCCGTGCTGCGCGCGTTCGCCCGCCCGCTGGCCGACGTCCGCGTGCTGGTGGTCGGCCAGGACCCGTACCCGACGCCCGGCCATGCGGTCGGCCTCGCCTTCTCGGTGGCGCCGCAGGTACGCCCCGTGCCGCGGTCGCTCGCCAACATCTACGCCGAGCTCGGCACCGACCTCGGCTGCCCGCCGCCGCCGAACGGCGATCTGACGCCCTGGACCGAGCAGGGCGTGCTGCTGCTCAACAGGGTGCTCACCGTGCGCGCCGGCACGCCGGCGTCGCATCGCGACCTCGGGTGGCAGGAGGTCACCACCCGCGCCGTCGAGGCACTCGTGGAGCGCGGTGGGCCGCTGGTCGCGGTGCTCTGGGGCAGCCAGGCCCAGGAGCTGCGGCCGATCCTGCGCGGGGTCCCGACGGTGGCCAGCCCGCATCCGAGCCCCCTGTCGGCGTCCCGGGGCTTCTTCGGCTCGCGACCGTTCTCACGGGTCGACGCCCTGCTCGCCGAGCAAGGGGCACCGCCGGTGCGGTGGTGCCTGGCCTGAGCGGCTGCCTGCCGGCCCCCACGGCCGGCCGGGCCCCGGGGCGACGACTCGCCTTTCCCGGCGCCGGGCGCCGAGGTCCTGCCCGGTGACCGGTGCCGCCCCGCTCCCCAGCGGGGCGGCACCACGTCATCGATCCGGAGAGACCTAGGCCTCTCCCTGCCTGAGCACGACGCTCACCCCCGTGAGCTGCTCAGCGGACACCGGCGTGGCCGCCGGTACGGCGACGCGCATCTGCGTCGCCACGACCTCGGTGGTCATCTCGGCCAACGTGGCCCCCCCGGGCCCGTTGAGGGAGACCGTCAACAGGTATCCCTGGCAGCGCTCGTCCAGCCCCGACAGCCGGGCGGCGCTCACCCCGTAACCTCCGAGGTCGACGTCGTAGTCGACGTCGTACGCGACGTCGATGGGAGTGGACCCGCAGGCCCCCGAGCCGGAGTCGCCGACCAACAGAGCGGGTGCGGCGAGCGAGGATCCGAGCGCGTTCGCGGTGGGCAGGCCCGCCAGGGCTGCCACCACGAGAGCCACTGCCGTGGCCCTGCGACTCGAGACACTCACGTCGTTCCCCTCCCTGGGCCCCGCACTGCGGGGGTCCTGCTCGGCCGTCGGGCCTCCTGCCCTTCGGTGCCCCGTTCACGCGTCCTGCGTCCACGGGGCTGTGGTGCTTCCTCGTCAGATCGGAAGCGACCTCCCCCTTCCAAGGGGACGACGGCACGTGGCAGCCGCGGCGCGCCGGGATCCGGCGAGCTGCTCAGCCGCGGTGTGCTGTGGAGCGGTGCTCCGAGGTGCCGTCATGGTCTGACCTCTGTCGTTCGGTAGCCCGGCTGACCCATGGGGTCCCGTGGCTTTGCGTCCCCACCTCACGGTGGGTTTGCCCTTTGTCGCTGACGTACCCAGGATGACCGAGGAGCACCGACCCGTCCAGACCGGCCGGCGCCCGATGTGACCCCATTCGTGAGCATTGGAGGTGACTCGGGAGGTGGGATTCACCCGATCGCGCCACCCGGATGCCGCACCCCCGTGGCGGCGCTACGTGGCCACGGGCGACTCGTTCAGCGAGGGCTTGTGGGACGTCCCCGGCGGTGAGCCACCGTCCCGCACCTCCGGCGTCGACCCTGCCCTCCCCGTACGCGGCTGGGCGGACCTCCTCGCCGGCCACCTCGCCGACCGCCGCGCGGCCCATGAGGAGCCCTTCGAGTACGCGAACCTTGCGATCCGCGGGCGGCTGCTCGAACCGATCGTCCGCGAGCAGCTACCGGTAGCCCTGGGCATGAACCCCGACCTGGTCAGCATCATCGGCGGCGGGAACGACTTGTTGAGGCCCAACGGCGATCCGGATGCACTCGGTGCCCTGCTCGAGGGTGCTGTCGCGCGCGCTCGCGCATCGGGCGCCGACGTGCTGCTGAGCACCGGCATGGACACGCGCGACAGCCCGCTGGTGCGCCGCACCCGCTCGCGCACCGGGGTCATGAACGCGCACGTCTGGTCGATCGCCCAGCGGCACGGGGCGTCCGTGCTCGACGTGTGGGGCATGCGCTCCCTGCACGACTGGCGGATGTGGGCGCCGGACCGCATCCACCTGACCACCGAGGGACACCGCAGGGTCGCGCAGGCCGCACTCGTCGCCCTCGGGCTCGAGCCGGACGACGAGCGGTGGGACGACCCGCTCGCACCCCTGCCACCGCTGCCCAGGTACGCCCGGCTCCGCGCCGACGCCTCCTGGCTGCGCGACCACGCCTACCCGTGGGCGACCCGGCGGCTGCGCGGCAGCTCGTCGGGCGCGGGCCGGCACCCGAAGCGACCCGAGCCGACGCAGGTCAGGTCGAGCTGACGCACGACGCGGTGGAACGCCGAACGCCCGGGGGACGCCGGTCGAGGCCCGTCAGCACGCCGGGGAGTAGACGTCGTAGTAGCCGGTCTCGGTGCGGTTGACCACCAGCGAGAAGTACCGGGCGTGGTCGGCGCGCACCAGGCTGAAGTTCTTGATGTTGCTGTTGTTCGAGCCGCTGACCGTGCCGTTGCCGTCGCCGGTGACCACGAGCGACGTCGAGCAGGCACCGACCCGGTGCACGTCGTTGACCGGGCCCGAGCTCGTGAAGTGCGTCCTGCCGTCCCAGTAGTCGTCGAGGTCGGAGTTGCCGAGCGCTGTCACGGTGGTGCCGTAGTACGCGTGGGTGAGGTCGAACGTCACCGTCCACGTCACCCAGGTGGTCGACGTCGTGGTGACCCAGACGTCGAAGTACAGAGCCGAGCTGGATCCCCCGTTGCGCGTCCCGGTCCACAGGGTCACGGTGGCCGCGCAGGACCCGCTGCCCGACGTGACCTGGCACGTCGCCGGAGGGGTGAAGGACCACGTGACCGGCAGGTCCCAGCCGTCGAGCGTCGCGACCGCGTCCGTCACAGTCTGGGCGTAGTACGCGGAGGTGGGCAGGGTGGCCGTCCCCGCCACGGCGCCGGAGGCGCTGACCAGCGCACTGGCCCCCTGGAGCAGGGTCACCTGCACCGGATGGGAACCGGCGCACCCGGACGGCAGCGCGACCGAGACCCCCGCGTACCCCGGCTGGCCGGGCTGGACGTCCACGGCGCCGACCGGTGTCGCCACCGCCGTGCCCTGGCAGGGGGTCACCGCCGTCGAGCCGTCGACCCCTGCCCCCGCGACGCCGAGTCCCGACGCGGAGGCGAGGCTGAGCCCGGCGACCGCGACGAAGGCCACCGCCAGCGCCATCAGACGTCGCATGCCGGGCCTCAGCTGTGGATGACCAGCACGGCCTCGCCGATGCCGGCCGAGGGCGTGGACGGGATCGCCACGGAGAAGGCACCGCCCGTGAGGGCGACCACTCCGCTCAGGTCGGTTCCGGCGGCCGCGCCGTTGAGGTCGATCGGCGCACCCGAGCCGTCGAGCAGCTGTGTGCGATAGGTCAGCCCGCTGCATGCCGCGGCGACGTCGGAGAACCGCACCGCCGTGGAGCGGTACTGACCCGCGGAGAAGGCGCTCGTCAGGGAGACGACGATCTGCTGGCCGGCCGGCTGGCAGTCGGCGAGCGTACCGACCCCCGCCTGCAAGGTCCCGCCGTCCACCGCCAGCTGCGAGGCCGAGGCCGCCGAGAGGCCGGCGAGCGCGAGCACCCCGAGCGCCAGGGCGGCGAAGCGCCGGGACGGTCGCAGGCGGCTCATCGGGGCTCCAGGGATCTCGTCGCGGGGGGGTAGCGGTCGGTCAGAAGGACGCCGGGACGGACCAGCCGTCGAAGGTCACGGCCCCGGAGTATGCCGGGCGTCCGGTGAGCACTCCGCCGTAGGTCGCCGAGGTCGTGAGCGTCAGGGTCCCGGCCGGGACGTCGGTGGCGCTCGCGGTGGCCAGCGCGGCGCCGCCCGAGGTGGCGTGGATCGTCACGCTGAGCGAGGTTCCGGCGCAGGCGGCCGGCACCGTGAGCCGGACCTGGGTGTAACCGAACAGCCACGAGATGAAGTCACCGGGCTGTGGGGACAGGGCGACGGTCGACGTCGAGCACGGGCCCGCCGAGCGGAGGTCGAGCGTCGACGCACCGACGGTGAGCGTCGAGGCGTGCGCGAGCCCGGCGCCCAGGGCGAGCGCCGCCGCCAGGGCCCCGACGCCTGCCGCTCGAGCCGCCCTCATGCCGGCGGATCCGCGGAGGTCGCGGCCGCGGCCGACATCGCGACCGCGGCTTCGGGCGCGTCGACGGGCGGGGCCGAGTCGTCCGCCGGGGCGTCGGCGGAGTCGGCGGGCTCCTCGTCGTCCGGCTGCTCGGGCTTGGCGGGCCAGATCACCAGCGCCGCTGCGAGCAGGAGCAGCGAGACCCACGTGATCGGGCTGACCAGGACGCTGCCCACCAGCCCGACCTTCGGCAGGTGGAGCACGGCCTTGCCGAGCACCCGGTCGTCCGTCGGCTCCCACGGGTCGATGAAGTCGTTGTTGTCGCCCTCCATGACCCAACCGGTCGCGCCGTCGCCGCCGATGATCCGGTGGATCACGCGTGCGGTGCCGACGTTCGGCGGGTTGTAGACGACGATGTCGCCCACCTGGTAGTCGCCGCACCGGGAGACCACCAGGTCGCCGGTGTAGTAGGTCGGCTCCATCGAGTGACCGGACACGATCGTCAGGGTCGTGCAGCCACCGAGCGAGGTGGGCCACAGGAAGTACCCGACGACCAGCGCGGCCACCAGGAACAGCACGTCACCGGCATGGCTCCGCAGCCGGCGCAGCAGAGCTGCGCCGGCCACGGAGACCTCAGTGGCGTGCATCACGTGCCCGAAGGGGAGATCAGTTGTCCGAGATGACGACCGCGATGCCCTCGACGCTCCCGGCGGAGATGCCGGCCGGCACCGACACGGTGGCGGAGGCGCCGCCGATGGCGGCCGAGGCCGACGTGGTCAGGGCGTTGCCACCGGCGTCGAGCAGGACGGCCTCGATCTGCTTGCCGGTGCAGGCAGCGGCGATGCCGGTCAGCGACACGTCGCCGGCCTCGTAGCCGGTACCGGCGACGAACGTGCCGGCCGACATCTCGGCGACCACGGGGGTGCCGGACGGCTGGCAGTCGGTGAGGTCCGTGGTGCCCGCCTGGAGCGTGCCACCGGTGAGGTCGAGCTGCGACGCGCTGGCCAGGGAGAGACCGGCGATACCGATGACGGCGAGCGCGATGGCAGCAGACTTGCGGCGGTTCTTGGCCATGGGAATGTCCTTCTGTGTCGGGTCAGGCGAGGCTTGGGGGGCCGACGCCACTGAGGGGGCGGACCGGTTGGGGGCCGGTCCGTGATGTGTGTCGTCCGGTGAGAGTCTGATCTTGAGGACCGATGACGCAGCTCGCGGACGCCGCGAAAGTGGAAGGTCGGCCGATACCCGGGCGAATCCGGACATAGCGGCCGCCTCGGCGCACGGGTTCACCCGTTCGGAGTACACACGACCGGGCTACAGCGGGTGCGGGGCCGCGAGCACCGCGGTAGTGGCTCGCAGGGAGCCGCCTGTCGGACTCGAACCGACGACCGTCCGCTTACAAGGCGGGTGCTCTACCACTGAGCTAAGGCGGCGCGTGCCGGCCGGGCCGGGCGCGCTGGTCAGTGTGCCATCGCGGACCTGCCGCAGGCACGCGTGAGGGTGGCCCGGGACCCTAGCGGTCCCGGGCCACCCTCACCTCGGGCTCAGCCCTGGGCGGCGGCCGCGATCGCCGCCGCGAGGGCACCCTGCTGGGTCCAGTCGACCCCGAGGTCCTGGGTCAGGTTCTTGCCGTTCAGCAGGATCGTCGGCGTGCTGAGCTGGCCGAGGTCCTGCGAGGCGAGGTCGGTGGCCTTGGCCGCGTAGTCGGTGAACGCGCCCGACGTGATCTGGTCGAGCACGTCCTGGGTCACACCCACGCCCTTGGCGACGTCGGCGATCTCGGCGTTCGTCAGGCCGGCGGTGTTCTCCTTCGGCTGGGTGTCGGTGGCCATCATCGCCTCGACGAAGGAGAAGTAGTGCGACGGGTCGCCCTCGGCCACCGCGATCGCCGCCGCGGAGCTCCTGGTCGAGAAGTTCGAGCCGGCGGAGTACCTGTCGAGGATGGCCAACGGGTGGGAGTCCAGGACGATCGCGCCGGAGGCGAGCAGGGCGTCGAGCGTCGGACCCTGGGTCCGCTCGAACTCACCGCACCACGGGCACATGAAGTCGTAGTAGACGCTCACCACGACCGGGCCGCCGGACTTGGCCAGGCTCTGCGGCCACGCGGACGTGCCGCTGCCCTGGTCCGACGGTGGGTCGAGCCGGCCGGTCTTGTCGAAGACGAAGCCGCCGTGCGCGCTCGCCGCGGTCGGGGTGATCTGGTCGGCCGTGGCCGTGTTGGACGAGGACTTGCCGTTGTTGAGGATCACCATCACGAGGGCGACCACCACGACGAGGCCGACCACGAGCGAGACGATGGCGATGGTGCGCTGTCGGGCCGCGGCCCGGGCCTGCTTCGCTCGGAGCGCGTCGGCCGCGGCCTTCGCCTGTTCGCGGCGATCGGCCTTGCTGGGCTGGTTCGAGGGCATGGGAGTGGGTCCTTCCGGTCAGGGGGCCTGGTTGAGGCCGAGGGTCTGGTCGAGCGAGAAGCGTGATCGGGGCCAGCGGACCAGCACCGCCGCCAGAGCGGCGAGGGCGAGGTCGCGGGTGATCTCCAGCGGGTACTGGGTGAGGTCGGGCTCGGTCGGGCCGCCGCCGCCGAAGCAACCGCAGTCGATGGACAGCCCGCGCGCCCACGCCGCGGCGATGCCGACGACGAAGGCGAGCATCAGCAGGCCACCGACGGCCGCGGCATACCGGGTGAGCAGGCCGACGATCAGCAACACCCCGACGACGATCTCGACGGCAGGCAGGCCGTAGCCCACCGGCTTGGCGAGCCACTCGGGGAGCAGCTCGAACGCGCGCACGGCACGCACGCTCGCGGCCAGGTCGCCGGCCTTCGCGGCGCCGGCCCACACCAGGACGACGCCCAGCACGAGCCGGGACACGGTGGACACCCAAGGCTGGGCCACGGCCCAGCGGCTCGGGGGCGACGCAGCCACCGGGGCGGCGTCGGGCACAGCAGGGTCGGACATGCGGTTCTCCAGGGTGGCGCGAAGGTGGGCGCGCCGGGTCCGGCGCGCCTCAGGCGAACCGGAGCGGAGGACCGCGCCGCAGCGGGCTGCCGAGCGTGGGCCCGTCGGCCGGGACGGCCACGAGGCGCGCCAGGACCGGCCTGGCGAGCCTGGGCAGCACCGGGCGCGCCGGCTCAGGACGCCGCACCAGCCCGGCGAGGGCACGCACGACGGTGCGCACGCCGCTGCGCACCCGGGCCAGCAGCCCCAGCGCCGCAGCGGCGGCAACCAGGTGCGCGACCAGCACGGGCAGCGCCACGAGCACCAGCACGCCGATCACCTGGCGGCTGTCACCGCCGACGGCGAGGCTGCCGGACGGGCACGCCGCGTCCTGGCGCAGCAGCGCCAGACGTAGGCCGAGCGTCCCGGCCGTACCCTCGGCCGCCACGCACTGGTGGACCAGCACCGTGCCGAACCGGGAGAGCGCGACCGCGCCGGCCGCGAGCACGGCGAGCACCGCGGACGCCGCGACGAGCGGCGCCGGCACGGTGCGGGTGCGGGTCACGCGCCGAGGATACGCCGTGACCTCGCCTGCGGGCAGGGCCTGAGCGGGCGAAACGTCGGGCAGGGTCGGCGCTCAGCCCAGGTCCGGCGGGCCAGGGAGCGGCCACCAGACCACCTCCTGGCCGAGCACGACCATCGTCGCGAGCACGCCGGCGGCGGCGAGTGCGAGCAGCACCAGCGCGACCGCCGCACCGCGCGGCGGGGCCAACGCGGCGAGCGCGAACCGGGCGCCCAGCCGGGTGGTGCGGCTCATCGGTCCGAACCAGACCAGCAGGAGCCCGATCACCACCGCGAGCACCAGCAGGGCACGCTCGACCCACGCCTGGGTGCCGGGCAGGCCACCGGAGACCTCCCCCGGCGCCAGCGGCGCGATCGGCCATCGACCCGTCCCGATGCCCCACCAGCCGACGCCGCCCACCACGACGACCGCGCTCGCGGCGACCAGCGCGGCAGGCACCACACCGAGGACCGCTCGGAGCAGGTACCAGGGCCAGCCGGCGACCGCACGCGCCGTCTCGCCGCGCCTCTCCCCGCGGCGCTCGCGACGCGCCTGCAGAGCCTGGACGTCCAGGCCCACACTGCGGGCCAGCACGGCCAGACCGACCGCGACCGCCAGCGCGATGCCGGGCCAGCCGGACCCGGCGGTGGCCAGCAGCACCCCGATCGCGAGCACCGAGCCGGCCCGCCGGGGCGGCGGCGGGGGCGCGGGACCCGGCTCGCCCGTCCCGTCCCAGCCCGACTCGTCGTCCCCGGTCGGCACCTCGTCCCAACCCGCGTCGTCCCCGTCCGGGCCGGGAGCGCCGTCCCCGTCCAGGTCCGGCCCGTCCGCGTCGGGCGCGCCGTCGCCCCCGGTCGCCGCGTCGCCCGCGGCGAGCACGACCGTCTCCCGCCCGTCGCCCTCCGGGGGCGGGGGCGGCGGTGGCGGTGAGCCGGCGGGCACGACCTCGGTCGGCGAGCCGACCGGCGCGACAAGGGTCGCCGCCATCGCCGGCCCGCCGACGACCTCGGTCCCGCCGGTCGCAGCGGCCCGCAGTGCGGCGACCGTCTGCTCGGGGGTGCTGCGTCGCTCGGGCTCCGCCTGGAGCGCACCGGTCAGCGCGGCGGCGGTGGCGGCGTCCAGCCCGTCCAGGTCCGCGTCCGCGGTGCGCACCCGGGCGAGGACCGCGGCCAGCGGGCGGACTCCGAACGGCGGGCGGCCGGTCGCCGCGAAGGCCACCGTCGCCGCCCAGCCCCACCAGTCCGCCGTCTCGTCGGGCTCGCCGCCCGAGAGCAGCTCGGGGCTCAGGTAGCCGGGCGTGCCCGCGACGTTCCCCGCGGCGGTCACGCGGGCGTCCTCGGCAGCCTGCGCGATCCCGAAGTCGATCAGCACCGGGCCGTCGTCGCCCACCACGACGTTGCCGGGGGTGAGGTCCCGGTGCAGCACTCCGGCCGCGTGCACGGCGCCGAGCGCCTCGCGCAGCCGCTCGGCCAGGTCAGCGAGCTCCGCGCCGGCCAACGGGCCGTGGTGGGCCACGTGCCCCGCCAGGTCCTCGCCCTCGACGAGCTCGGTGACCACGAAGGCGTCGGCCGAGTCGAGCTCGGCGTCGAGCACCCGCGCGACAGCGGGGTGGCGGACGCGCTGCAGCGCGGCCACCTCGCGGCCGAGCCGCTGGCGTGCCGGGCCGTCGACCAGGTGCGGGTGCAACAGCTTGAGCGCGACCTCGGCCCCGTCGCCGTCCCTGACCCGGTAGACCGCCCCCATCCCGCCGCGACCCACCGGCCCGACGACCCGGTATCCCCCGATCTCGGTGCCCGGCGCGAGTCCGATCCGCTCCATGTCGGCACGCTAGCGGCCGTCCGGCGACCTGCGCCGCCCCCTCGCCGCGTGCGCGGCGACTCGACCGACTGCGGTGACCCGGCCCGGCGGCTAGCCTCGGTGCGGACCTTGGAGGGGATCGCTCGTGACGCACCCACTCGTGGTGGTGGCCAACCGTCTGCCCGTCGATCAGACCACCGGGCCCGACGGGTCCGTGACCTGGCAGCGCTCCCCCGGCGGGCTGGTCACCGCGATGGAGCCGGTGATGCGTGACGCCGACGGCGCCTGGGTGGGCTGGCCCGGCTCACCCGGCGACGCACCCGAGCCGTTCGACGCCGACGGCATGCACCTCGTGCCGGTCGCGCTGTCCGCGGCGGACGTCGCCGACTTCTACGAGGGGTTCGCCAACGACACGCTCTGGCCGCTGAGCCACGACGTGATCAGCCCGCCCGTCTACCACCGGCACTGGTGGGACGCCTACCGCCGGGTGAACCGGCGCTACGCGCAGGCCGCGGCGGCGGAGGCCGACCCCGGCGGCACCGTCTGGGTGCACGACTACCAGCTCCAGCTGGTCCCGTCGATGCTCCGCGAGCTGCGCAGCGACCTGCGGATCGGCTACTTCCACCACATCCCGTTCCCACCCCTGGAGCTGTTCGCCCAGCTGCCGTGGCGGCGTCAGGTCGTCGAGGGCCTGCTGGGCGCGGACCTGCTGGGCTTCCAGCGCTCGGGGGACGCGGCGAACTTCCTGCGGGTGGTGCGTCGCTGGACCGACCTGCCCGTCCGGGCCGGGACCGTGACCACCGACACCGAACCCGAGCGCAAGGTCCGGGTGGGCTCGTTCCCGATCTCGATCGACTCGCGCCGGTTCGACGAGCTGGCCCGCTCGCCGTGGGTCCGCGCCAGGGCCGCGGAGATCCGAGCCGACCTCGGCTCGCCCGAGGTGCTGCTCCTGGGCGTCGACCGGCTGGACTACACCAAGGGCATCCTGCACCGGGTCAAGGCGGTCGGGGAGCTGTTCGCCGAGCACCGCCTCGAGGTGCCGGGCGCCGCCTTCGTCCAGGTGGCCAGCCCGAGCCGGGAGAACGTCGAGGCCTACCAGCAGCTCCGCGAGGACCTGGAGCTCCAGGTCGGGCGGATCAACGGCGAGCACGGCCGGATCGGTACCCAGCCCATCCACTACCTGCACCACTCCTACCCGCCGGAGGAGATGGCCGCGCTGTACCGGGCCGCCGACGTCATGCTCGTCACCTCGCTGCGCGACGGGATGAACCTGGTGGCCAAGGAGTTCGTCGCCGCGAACGTCGACGACGCCGGCGTCCTCGTGCTCTCGGAGTTCACCGGTGCCGCCGACGAGCTGAACGGCGCCCTGCTGGTCAACCCGCACGACATCGACGGGATGAAGGCGGCGATCGAGCGGGCCGTGACGATGGACCAGCGGGAGGTGCGGTCCCGGATGCGCCGGCTGCGCCGCCGGGTGCTGACCGACGACGTCGCACGCTGGTCGCGCGGGTTCCTGGCCGCGCTCGCCGACGTCGAGAGGCCCGAGGTCCCCGTGCCTGCCGACGCCCCCTCCCGCCGGGGCAGCCACGAGGCCACCGCGTGAGCGGCCCGGAGGGCCTCGACACCGCGTTGGCCGACCTGGCCGCGACGGCCCGCGGCGGTGCACCCGTGCTGGTCGCGCTGGACTTCGACGGCGTCCTGGCCCCGCTGGTCGACGTGCCGTCGCAGTCCCGCGCCATCCCGGACGGCGTGGCGGCGATGCGCCGGCTCGGGGGGACCGAGCACGTGCACCTCGCCCTGGTCTCGGGCCGAGGGCTGGCCGACCTGGCGTCCGTGGCGCAGGTGCCGGACGGCACGCTGCTGGTCGGCTCGCACGGCGCGGAGGTCGGCTCCTGGGACGGCGGGCTGCGACGCGGCGGGCCGGTCCTGGACGAGGCGCAGGCCGAGCTCCTGACGGACCTGTCCGGCCGGCTGCGCGACCTCGCGGAGGCCACGGCCGCCCGGGTCGAGGTCAAGCCCACCACGGCGGTGCTCCACACCCGAGGCGTCGACCCGGGCACCACGTCGCGCCTCACGCAGGCCGCGCTCGAGCTGGGCGCACGGCAGGGCGTGGACGTCATGCAGGGGCGCGACATCGTCGAGCTCTCCGTGCTGCACGTGACCAAGGGCGACGCCCTGCGCGAGCTGCGTTCGCGGACCCACGCCGCCCGGGTGCTGTTCGCGGGGGACGACGTCACCGACGAGCGGGCGATGGCCGTGCTCGAGCCCGGGGACGTGGGCGTCCGGGTGGGCGACGGCGAGTCCGTGGCGCCCTACCGGGTGGCGGACCCGGAGGCGATGGCTGCAGCGCTGCACCGGCTCGCGGACCTGCTCGCCCGACCCGGGTCCGGTGGACCGTCCCCTGCCCGGGGCGGGGACTCTGTGGCAGGATGACCGTGGCGTCGCCTGCGGCGCCGGCGCGGGGGCCGGCCTAGGCCTCTCGTCCTCTACTCGGATCGTCCGGCACGTACCTGCCGGTGGAGGGTTTCAACGATGGCAACTGTCACGTACGACAAGGCGACCCGGATCTACCCGGGCACAGAGCGTCCCGCAGTGGACGCGCTCGACCTGGAGATCGCCGACGGCGAGTTCCTCGTCCTGGTCGGCCCGTCCGGCTGCGGGAAGTCCACCTCGCTCCGCATGCTCGCCGGCCTGGAGGACGTCAACGCCGGCCGCATCCTGATCGGCGACCGCGACGTCACCGACGTCCAGCCCAAGGACCGTGACATCGCCATGGTCTTCCAGAACTACGCCCTGTACCCGCACATGTCGGTCGCGGACAACATGGGCTTCGCCCTGAAGATCGCCGGCACCCCGAAGGCCGAGATCCGCCAGCGCGTCGAAGAGGCCGCCAAGATCCTCGACCTGAGCGAGTACCTGGACCGCAAGCCCAAGGCGCTCTCCGGTGGCCAGCGTCAGCGCGTCGCCATGGGCCGCGCGATCGTCCGCCAGCCGCAGGTGTTCCTCATGGACGAGCCGCTGTCGAACCTCGACGCGAAGCTGCGCGTCCAGACCCGCACCCAGATCGCCTCGCTCCAGCGCCGGCTCGGCGTCACCACGGTCTACGTCACCCACGACCAGACCGAGGCCATGACGATGGGCGACCGGATCTGCGTGCTCAAGGACGGGATCCTCCAGCAGGTCGGCTCCCCGAGCGACCTGTACGACACCCCGAAGAACGTGTTCGTCGCCGGCTTCATCGGCTCTCCGGCGATGAACATCGGCGAGTTCAAGGTCGCCGACGGCGCCGCCAAGCTGGGTGCCGCCGTGATCCCGCTGCCCCGCGCGGCGCTCGACGCCCTGAGCCCCGAGGACGGCGGCCGCATCACGGTCGGGTTCCGCCCCGAGTCCCTCGACCTCGTGCCCGAGGGCTCGACCGGCGCGTTCCACGTCAAGGTCGACATCATCGAGCAGCTGGGCTCCGACGCGCTCGCCTACGGCACCATCGCCGAGCCGGGCGCGGAGGGCGGGATCCACTCCGGCGCCGGTGACGACCAGGTCATCGTCCGCGTCGACCCGCGCAAGACCCCGAACAAGGGCGACATCATCTCGGTCGCCGTCCGCGAGGGTGAGCGCCACCTGTTCCGGCCCTCGTCCGGCACCCGCATCGAGGTCTGAGACGCGTCCCGGAGGGCGGGGTCGGCGGTCGCCGCCCCGCCCTCCGGCATGAAGGAGCGCCATGTCGGACCGGCTGCAGATCACCGCCGCGGCCGCAGACCCCGCACTGCTCGACCTGCCATGGGACGTTCCGCTGGAGGACTGGCCCGCCGAGGTGCTGGCGGCCCTGCCGCGCGGCATCTCGCGGCACGTGGTCCGGTTCGTGCGGCTGTCCGGGCGGATCATCGCGGTCAAGGAGATCGGCGAGACGGTCGCCTACCGCGAGTACGAGCTGCTGCGTGCGCTGCGCCGCCTGGGCGTGCCGAGCGTCGAGCCGCTCGGGGTGATCACCGGCAGGCGCGACTCGACCGGCGAACGCCTCGAGGCCGCCCTGATCACCAAGCACCTGCAGTTCTCGCTGCCGTACCGGGCGCTGTTCAGCCAACAGCTCCAGCCGGGCACCAGCGCCCGGCTGGTCGACGCCCTCACGGTGCTGCTCGTCCGGCTGCACCTGACCGGCTTCTACTGGGGCGACGTGTCCCTGTCCAACACGCTGTTCCGCCGCGACGCGGAGAACTTCGCCGCGTACCTCGTCGACGCCGAGACCGGCGACCTGCACGACCGGCTCACGCCCGGCCAGCGCGGCTACGACCTCGAGGTGGCCAGGGTCAACATCATCGGCGAGCTGATGGACCTCGAGGCCGGCGGCCTGCTCGAGGCCGAGGTCGACCCGGTCGCGATCGGCAACCGTCTGGCCGAGCGGTACGAGCGGCTGTGGGACGCGCTGACCGGCGCCGAGTCGTTCGGCGCTGCGGACCGCTGGCGGGTCGCTGCCCGGATCGAACGCCTCAACGAGCTCGGTTTCGACGTCGCGGAGCTGGACATCGTCACCGACGTCGACGGCACCACGGTGTCGATCCAGCCGAAGGTCGTCGACGCCGGGCACCACGCCCGACGTCTGGCACGGCTCACCGGGCTCGACGTCGAGGAGAGCCAGGCCCGGCGGCTGCTCAACGACCTGGACCAGTACCGCGCCTCGACCGAGCGCCAGAACGAGCCCGAGGACCGGGTGGCACGCGACTGGCTCACCGAGGTGTTCGAGCCGGCCGTCCGCGCCGTGCCCGGGGACCTGCGCGGCAAGCTCGAGCCTGCGCAGGTGTTCCACGAGATGCTCGACCACCGCTGGTTCGTCTCCGCCGAGCAGGATCGCGACGTACCGATGTCCGAGGCGGCCCAGACCTACGTCGAGCGTGTGCTGCGCGACCGGCCGGACGAGAAGGCCGTCCTCGGCGTCGACACCGCATCCCTCCCGCAGGTCGCCGAGGACGAGGCCGGCTGAGAGCCACCGGCGAGGGGTCAGTCCTCGCGGCGGGCCTTCCTCGCCGGCCTGCGCTCCTGACCGGCCGCCTTGGCGTCCCGCTCGGCATCGAGAGCACGCGCCTTGGTCTGCGCCGCCCGGTCGACGAGCAGCTGGTCCACCGCGGCGGCGTCCTGGGGCGAGAACGCGGCGCGCGGGACCGGCAGCGGGCTCGCCTCGGTGCGCAGGACCCAGGCCGTGCGGGTCCGACGGGTCTCGACGACCTTCGCCCATGGCACCGTGACGGTGGTGTCCCCGGTCTGCACCATGACGCGACGATCCGTGACCTCGACGTGCTGCGTCGCGCCGAACCGTGAGCGCCACGAGTACCAGGTCAGGGCGCCGGACAGCAGCACGACGACCGCCGCGGCCGCGACGCCGTAGCCCACCGCGCGCACCACGCGCACCACCAGGTCGCTCCCGGTGTCACCGAACAGGATGAGCGCGCCGACCGCCACCACCGCGATCCACAGCCAGGTCAGGCGGAGGGTGGCGAGCTGGAGCCGCCAGGCGAGCACGGGGGTCGTGGCGACCTGACCTCTGACCCGCACGTCAGCCCGCTCCCCCCCGGAGCCGCGCGACGTCGTACAGCGCGATCCCGGCCGCCACGCCGGCGTTGAGCGACTCCACGGTGGGGCCGATCGGGATCGAGGCGATGACGTCGCAGTTCTGCCGCACGAGGCGGCCCAGGCCCTTGCCCTCCGAACCGATCACCAGCACCACCGGGTCGGTCGCCAGGTGCAGGTCCGCCACCGGCATCGTGCCGCCCGCGTCCAGCCCCACGATCGAGCAGCCCGCGTCGCGCAGCTCGCCGAGCGCCCGGACCAGGTTGGTGACCCTGGCGACCGGCACCCGCGCCGCCGCACCCGCGGAGACCTTCCACGCGGCGGCGGTCACGCCCGCGGCGCGACGCTCGGGCACCACCACGCCGTGCGCGCCGAACGCGCCGGCCGAGCGCAGCACGGCACCCAGGTTGCGCGGGTCGGTGATGCCGTCGAGGGCGACCACGAACGGCGGGGCTCCCGCCCGGCGCGCCGCCGCGAGCACGGCGCCGATGTCCGCGTACTCGTACGGCGGGACCTGCATCGCCACGCCCTGGTGGGCCAGCCCGTCGGTGATCTTGTCGAGCTCGGCGCGGGTCACCTCGGCCAGCGGGAGGTGCCGCTCGGTGGTGAGCTTCCGGATCTCGCGGACCCGGTCGTCGACGTCGATCTGGTGGGCCAGCCAGACCCCGGTGCACGGCACGCCGGCCCGCAGCGCCTCGACCACCGGGTTGCGCCCGGCGACCAGCTCGGCCCCGCTGCGCTTGGTCCGCGAGCCCAGGTCGCGCTGCGGCCGACGCCGCTCGCCGCCGTCCTTGCGCCCGCCCTGGTCCGCGGCGGCCTTGCGCCGGTGCGCGGCGTGGTACGGCCGGTCCTCGGCCTTGGGCGTGGGCCCCTTGCCCTGCAGCGCCTTGCGGCCCTGGCCGCCCGACCCGACGGTGGGCTGCTTCTTGCTGCCGGGCTTGCGGGTCGCGCCCCGGCGCTGGGAGTTGCCTGCCATCAGCTCTGCTCCTTCAACGACCAGCGCGCCCCGGTGGGCGAGTCCTCGACCACGACGCCGGCGGCCGCGAGCTTGTCCCGGACCGCGTCGGCGGTGGCCCAGTCCCGGGCCGCCCGAGCGGCGGCACGGGCCTCGAGCTCGGCCCGGACCAGCGCGTCGAGCGCCCGGCCGGCGGCCCCGGCGTCCGTACCCTGCCACGCGACCGGGTCGAGGCCGAGCACGTCGAGCATCGCCCGCACCACGGCCACGGCGGCGGCGAGGTCCACCAGGTCGCCGTCGGCGATCGCGGTGTTGCCCCGGTGGACGTGCTCGTGGACCACCGCGAGCGCGGCCGAGACGTTGAGGTCGTCGTCCATCGCCGCGACGAACGCCGCGGGCAGCTCGGCCGAGGCCGGGTCGACGCCCGGCACCAGCTCGCCGGCCCGGCGCACGAACCCGGCCAGCCGGCCCCAGGTCGCCTCGGCCTCCGCGACCGTCTCCGGGCCCCACTCCAGCACCGAGCGGTAGTGCACCGACGCGAGCGCGTACCGCAGCACGGCGGCCGAGGTCTGCCCGAGGAGCGTGGTGACCAGCGCCGTGTTGCCCAACGACTTGCTCATCTTCTCGCCGGCCTGGCTGACCCAGGCGGTGTGCAGCCAGGTCCGGGCGAAGCCGAGCCCGGCGGCGTGGGACTGCGCCTGCTCGTTCTCGTGGTGCGGGAAGCGCAGGTCGATGCCGCCGCCGTGGATGTCGAACGCGTCGCCGAGGTACCGGCGCGCCATCGCCGAGCACTCCAGGTGCCACCCCGGGCGTCCGGCGCCGAACGGCGTCGGCCAGGCGGCGGTGAGCGGCTCGCCCGGCTTGGGCGACTTCCACAGCGCGAAGTCGCGCGGGTCACGCTTGCCCGACGGGCCCTCGTCCTCCGAGGGAGTCAGGTCGTCGAGCCGCTGGTGGGTCAGGCTCCCGTAGCCGGGCCAGGAGCGGACGTCGAACCAGACGTCCCCGTCGCCCGTGGTGTAGGCGTGCCCCTTGTCGACGAGCGTCGCCATGAGGTCGACCATCTCGGTCACGTGGCCGGTGGCGCGTGGCTCGTAGTCGGCCGGGAGCACCCCGAGCGCCGTCCTGGCCTCGGCGAACTCGCGCTCGTACCGCAGCGCCCACGCCCACCACGGCACCCCGGCCTCCTCGGCCTTGGCGAGGATCTTGTCGTCGATGTCGGTGACGTTGCGCACCAGCGTCACCCGCAGGCCGCTGCGCCGCAGCCAGCGCACCAGCACGTCGAAGGCGACGTCGGTGCGCAGGTGCCCGATGTGTGGCGGACCCTGCACGGTGGCCCCGCAGACGTACACCCCGACCTCGCCGGGGTGCAACGGGGCGAGCTCGCGCAGCTCGCGCGCCGAGGTGTCGAAGAGGTGGAGGGTCACCGCGCAAGGGTACCGGCGCGGTGCCCCGCTCCGAGGCCGCCCGTCGCGCACGGCCTCGCCCCTCGGACGCCCGTCCCACGTCCCGAGCGCCGACCTCACCCGTTGCGGGGGTCGGAGCCGGTTCCCCTGGACCGGTGCGACCCCGCGGAGAATGATCGAGGTATGACACGCGCAGTGGTGGCGACGGGATACGGCGGCCCCGAGATGCTCACGGTGGTCGATGCCGAGCCGGGTGTCATGGGGCCGTACGACGTGCTGCTGGAGGTCCGCGCCGCCGGGGTCAACCCGGCCGACTGGAAGGCGTACTCCGGCGCCTGGACCACGGACCCGCTCAAGCTGCCCATGCGCCTGGGGCACGAGGCCGCCGGCGTGGTGCTCGCGCACGGTCGTGAGGTCACCGGGATCGCGGCCGGTGACGAGGTGATCGCCTACCCGGCACCCGGTGCGTACGCCGAGCAGCTCGTGGTCCCGGCGACCTCCGTGCTCCCCAAGCCGACGACGATGAGCTGGGAGAAGGCCGCCGGCCTCATGGTGGCCGGTGTCACCGCCGTGCACGCCTTGACCGCGACCCACGTGGGCGCCGGCGACACCGTGCTGGTGCACGGCGCGAGCGGTGGCGTGGGCGCGATGCTCGTGCAGCTCGCGCACTGCCGTGGCGCCCGGGTGATCGGCACGGCGAGCCCGGCCAACCACGCCTACCTCACCGACCTCGGGGCGACGCCGGTGGCCTACGGACCCGGCCTGACCGATCGGGTGCGGGCGCTCGGGACGATCACCGCCGCTGTCGACGCGGCCGGCACGGCCGAGGCGCTGGAGACGTCCGTGGCCCTCGCGCCCAAGGGACGGGTCGCCACGCTCGCCGGCCACGCCCTGGGGGCGCGGCTCGGCGTGCACCTGCTCGGTGGTGGCGAGGGCTCCGACCCGGGCACCGAGGTGCGGATGGCCGCGAGGGGCAAGCTCCTCAGGGTGTGGGAGCTGGGCAAGCTCGACGTGCGGATCGGGGCCACCTACCACCTGGCCGATGCCGCTCGGGCGCACCGCGCGGGGATCGACGGGCACGTCACCGGCAAGATCGTGCTCCTGCCCTGACGCACGCGAGCGGCCGTCGACCGCCGGTCAGCTCCTCGGCACGACCAGCGCGGTCGCGATCGCCGCGACGCCCTCCCCGCGGCCGGTGAGGCCGAGACCGTCGGTGGTGGTCGCCGACACGCTGACCGGCGCCCCGCACGCCTCGGACAACGCCGCGGCCGCCTCGGCGCGCCGCGGCCCGAGGCGCGGCCGGACCCCGATCACCTGGACCGCGACGTTGCCGATCTCGAACCCGGCCGCGCGCACCACGCGGGCCGCCTCGCCCAGCAGCGCGGCACCGGAAGCCCCGGACCATCGCGGGTCGGACGTGCCGAACACCGAGCCCAGGTCTCCCACACCGGCGGCGGACAGCAGCGCGTCGGCGGCGGCGTGCGCGGCCACGTCCGCGTCGGAGTGCCCGGCCAGGCCCGTCTGACCCGGCCAGTGCAACCCGGCCAGCCACATCGGCCGGTCCGAGCCCTCTGGTGCGAAGGCGTGCACGTCGACACCGATCCCGGTGCGCGGTGTCGTCATCGCTCCTCCCGGCCCAGCAGCGCCTCGGCCACGGCGAGGTCGCGCGCCGTGGTGATCTTGGCGGCCCGCTCGTCACCCGCGACGACCCACACCGCCTCGCCGAGCAGCTCGACCAGGCCGGCGTCGTCGGACGCGGCCACGGACTCGTCGGCGGCGTGCGCGGCGGCGGCCTCGTGGGCCCGCTCCAGCAGCGCCCTGGCGAAGCCCTGCGGCGTCTGCACCGCGCGCAGCGCTTCGCGGTGCACCGTCTCGAGGACGGGCTCGGTTCCGCCGGTCCCCGGGCCGACGCGCTTGATCGTGTCGGCGACCCGAACGGCCGGGACCACCGCGCCGTGACCGGACCGCACGGCGTCCACCACGCGCTCGACCACGGCAGCGGGCACACCCGGACGCGCCGCGTCGTGCACGAGCACGACGTCGGCGTCGGGATAGGGGCCGAGCGCGGCGAGCGCGGCCGCGACGGATCCCTGGCGTGTGGCACCGCCGGCGACGACGACGACCGGCACGGGCAGTCCGAGCCGCTCGACGGCCTCCGAGACCGCCGTGAGGTGCGCCGGCGGGGCGGTGACGACGAGCACGGCCAGCGGCTCCCCGAGGCCCGCGAACGCGGCGGCCAGCCCTCGCGCGGCGCGAGCGACGATCGGTTCGCCGCCGAGCGCGACGAGCGCCTTGGGGAGCTGCTGCCCGAGCCGGGATCCGCTGCCGGCGGCGACGAGCACCGCGGCGACGCTCACCTCAGCCAGCCTGTCCGCAGCCCGTGAGCCGGGTCAGGAAGCGAGGACCTCGTCGAGGATCGCCTCGGCCTTGTCCTCCTCGGTGTGCTCGGCCAGTGCGAGCTCGGACACCAGGATCTGGCGGGCCTTGGCGAGCATCCGCTTCTCACCGGCGGACAGGCCGCGGTCGGCGTCCCGGCGGGAGAGATCGCGGACGACCTCGGCGACCTTGATGACATCGCCCGAGGCGAGCTTCTCGAGGTTGGCCTTGTAGCGGCGCGACCAGTTGGTGGGCTCCTCGGTGTACGGCGCCCGCAGGACGTCGAAGACCTGCTCGAGCCCCTCGGCGCCGACCACGTCGCGCACGCCGACCAGGTCCACGTTCTCTGCGGGGACCTCGATGGTCAGGTCGCCCTGGGCGACCTTCAGCTTGAGGTACTGCTTCTCCTCGCCGCGAATCGTCCTGGTCTTGATCTCTTCGATGAGTGCTGCGCCGTGGTGCGGGTAGACAACGGTCTCGCCGACGGTGAAGGTCATGTGTAGGCGTCCCCTTTCGCGGAGGCCCATCCTACCATGCCGTCGGCCGGGTTCGGACCCTCGGACCACCCGTTTGCGCTGGTCAGGGCGCCGTGGAAGCGGCCGGCGCCGACCGGGCGCCCGTCTGCACGCCTCGTCCACCGACCCGACGGGCCCGCGAAGCGGCCTGCCACTAGGCTGACGCGCAGCACGCCCAGGGACCCAGGAGAGACCGTGACCCGCACCCCATCGCGCGGCCGCCGCCGCCTTCTCGCCGCCGCCACGCTCGCGTCCGCCGCCGCACTCGCGGGGTGCGGGATCGCCCCGTCGGAGATCGTCAACTACCCCGCGTCGGACGGTGTCGACCTGACCCTGGGCAGCCTGCAGGCGGACAACCTGCTGGTCCTGACCGCCGCCGAGAACGACCCCGGCACGCTGATCGGCGCGCTGACGAACAACGGCGACCAGGCCATGACCGTGAAGATCGGTCTGCCGGCCTCGCCCACGGCGGTCCCCGTCGAGGCGCACTCGACGACGCTCATCGGGCCGCAGCACACCACGATCGACCTGGCTTCGGTCCCGGCCGCGCCCGGCGCCCTGGTCGAGCTCTCGATCGACTCGGACGTGGCGGGCAGCGCGTCGCTGCAGGTCCCGGTGCTCGACGGGACGCTGCCGGACTACGCCACCCTCGTGCCGCAGCCCTGAACCGCCGTAGGCACGAACCGCCGCCTCAGCCGAAGCGGCCGGAGATGTAGTCCTCGGTCTCCTGCTTGGCGGGCGAGGAGAACATCGTCCGGGTGTCGTCCATCTCGATGAGGCGGCCCGGCTTGCCGGTGCCCTCGATGTTGAAGAACGCGGTCTGCTCGCTCACGCGCGCGGCCTGCTGCATGTTGTGCGTGACGATGACGATCGTGTACTCGTCCTTGAGCTCCTGCATGAGGTCCTCGATCGCCAGCGTGGAGATCGGGTCCAGGGCCGAGCAGGGCTCGTCCATGAGCAGGATCTGGGGCTTGACGGCGATCGCGCGCGCGATGCACAGCCGCTGCTGCTGGCCGCCGGAGAGTGACGACCCGGGCTTCTCGAGGCGGTCCTTGACCTCGTTCCACAGGTTCGCGCCGACCAGCGACTCCTCGACGAGGTCGGCGGCGTCCGACTTGGACATCCGCCGGTTGTTGAGCTTGACGCCGGCGAGCACGTTGTCCGCGATCGACATGGTCGGGAACGGGTTGGGGCGCTGGAACACCATGCCGATGTGCCGGCGCACGGCCACGGGATCCACGTCGCTGCCGTACAGGTTGACGCCCTCGACCGCGACGGTGCCCTCGACACGCGTGCCGGGGATCACCTCGTGCATCCGGTTCAGGGTGCGCAGGAAGGTGGACTTGCCGCACCCGGACGGCCCGATGAGCGCCGTGACGGCGCGGGGCGCGATGTGCATGCTCACGTCCGCCACGGCCAGGAACGAGCCGTAGTAGATGTTGAGGTCCTTGACGTCGATCCGCTGTGCCATCGGTGTCCTGTCAGTGCGTTCCGGTCTTGGGGGCGAAGAATCGAGCGATCAGGCGGGCCACCAGGTTCAGCAGCATGACGATCACGATCAGGGTCAGCGCCGCGGCCCAGGCGCGCTCGAAGTTGATGTTCGTGTTGCACGCGAGGTCGCCCGCGTTGCACGGCACGTAGCCCTTGTGCCAGGAGGAGTAGATGAACACCGGGAGCGTCATCATCCGGCCCTCGAACAGATTCCGGTTGATCGAGTCCGTGAACCCCACCGTGAGCAGCAGCGGCGCGGTCTCGCCGATCACCCGCGCGATGGCGATCATCACGCCGGTGGTCAGCCCGGCGACCGCGGTGCGCAGCACGACCTTGACGACCGTCAGCCACTTGGGCACCCCGAGGGCCAGGGCGGCCTCGCGCAGCTCGTTGGGCACCAGGCGGAGCATCTCCTCGCTGGACCGCACCACCACGGGTGTCATGAGCACCGAGAGGGCGACCGCACCGATCAGGCCGAACTTGGCGCTGGGTCCCAGCAGCACCGCGAAGAGGGCGTAGGCGAACAGACCTGCGACGATCGAGGGGATGCCGGTCATCACGTCGACGAAGAACGTCACCCATCGCGCCAGCGGGCCCTTGCCGTACTCGACGAGGTAGACCGCGGCGAACAGGCCGATCGGGACGCTGATCACCGTCGCGGCCAGGGTGATGAGCACCGTGCCGAGCATCGCGTGGTAGATGCCGCCGGTCTCCGCGCCGCCCACCACGCCCCGCATCGAGTGGGTGAGGAAGTACGGCGAGAGCTGCTTGAACCCCTCGGCGATCACCGACCAGGTGACCGAGATCAGCGGGGTCATCGCAAGCACGAAGGCGAGGACCACCAGCACGGTCATCACGCCGTTGACGACCCTGCGCCGCGTGCCGACACCCTCGAGCTGGAAAGCCGGCGCCGCCGTGGGGGTCGCGGTCGAGACGGCCATGTCAGTTGGCTCCCGAGAACTCGGCGCGGCGCGAGACGATCCAGCGCGCCAGCATGTTGACGGCCAGGGTGATGACGAACAGCGCGAGGCCGGTGGCGATCAGCGTGTTGACCCCGAGCGGGTTCGCCTCGGGGAACTGCGCGGCGATGTTCGCCGCGATGGTCTGCTGCTTGCCCGCCTCCAGGACGTGCCAGCTGTACGTCATCCCCGGTGACAGGATCATCAGGACGGCCATCGTCTCGCCGAGCGCGCGGCCCAGACCGAGCATCGCGGCCGAGACCACACCGGAGCGCCCGAACGGCAGGACGGCCATCCGGATCATCTCCCACCGGGTGGCGCCCAGGGCCAGCGAGGCCTCCTCGTGCAGCCGGGGGGTCTGCAGGAACACCTCGCGGGACACCGCGGTGATGATCGGCAGGATCATCACCGCCAGCACCATGGACGCGATGAACAGGCTCCGCGCCGGACGGGCCGGGGTCCCCGCGAACAGCGGGATGAAGCCGAGCACGTCGTTGAGGATCTGCTGGACGGGCTGACCGATGCCGTTCTCCCCCACCAGCACCTGCACGCCCCACAGGCCGTAGACCACGCTCGGGATGGCCGCCAGCAGGTCGATGAGGTAGCCGAGGCCCGACGCGAACCGGCGCGGGGCGTAGTGCGAGATGAACAGGGCGATGCCGATCGCCACCGGGGTCGCCATCGCCAGGGCCAGCGCTGCGGCCAGCAGCGTGCCGAACACCAGCGGGCCGACGAACTGCAGCAACGAGGTGTCCGCGGGGAACCACGCGACGCCGGCGTTCAGGTCGGCCGGGTCCGCCGTGAGGGCCGGCCACGCCTGGATGAGGAGGAAGGCAGCGACCGCAGCGAGGACCACCAGGATCAGGGCGCCCGAGCCGGTCGACAGGCCCGCGAACAGGCCGCTGCCGATCCCCGAGCTCCGCTTCTTGCGCAGTGCTTCGACCCCGTCGGGGGGACGGGCCGTGGTCGTGGTCACCTGGATCGCTCCGAGTCTGTGAGGACGGGCGTGGCCGACCCTACGCAGGGTAGGGCCGGCCACGCCTGCTGGTCATCCGACGGTCAGCCCGCGGCGATCATGTCGATCGTCTTCTGGATGTCGGCGCGCAGCGCGTCGGAGATCGGGGCCGAGCCCGAGGCGTCCGAGCCGGCCGTCTGGCCGTCCGCGCTGGAGACCCAGGTCAGCCACTGCTTGACCATGTCGGCCTTGCCGGCGTCGGAGTAGCTGGTGCAGGCGATCTGGTACGAGAGCAGCACCAGCGGGTAGTGCGACGGGTCGGTGGTCTTGCGGTTGATGTCGACCACGATGTCACCGGCGGCACGGCTCGTGTCGCGCGGGGAGTCGGCGACCACGGCCGCAGCGCCCTCGGCGCTGTAGGCGACGTACTTGTCGCCGACCTTCACCTTGGCGACGCCCAGCGAGCCGGCCTGCGAGGCGTCGGCGTAGCTGATCGTGCCCTCGGCGCCCTGGACGGTCTGGATGATGCCCGAGGTGCCCTGGGCGGACTGGCCGCCGTCGGTCGGCCAGTCACCGCTGGCGTCGTACGGCCACGCGCCACCGGCAGCCTGCGCGAGGTAGTCGGTGAAGTTCTTCGTCGTGCCCGACTCGTCGGAGCGGTGCACCACCACGATCGGCGACGAGGGCAGCGTGGCGTCGGGGTTGTCGGCCTTCAGCGCGGCGTCGTCCCACGTCGTGATCTTGCCGTCGAAGATCTTGGCCATCGTCTCCGGGGAGAGCTGGAGGTCCGGCACGCTCGGCAGGTTGTACACGACCGCGATCGGGGAGATGTAGACCGGCAGGTCGACGGCGGTGCCGGGGGCGCAGCGCGCGTCAGCCTGGGTGAGCTCGTCACCGCTGAGCGCGGCGTCCGAGCCGGCGAAGTCGGTGGCGCCGGAGATGAACTTCGTCCGGCCGCCGCCCGAGCCGATCGGGTCGTAGCTGACCGTGACGTCGGCGTTGGCGTTCTGGAACCCGGCGCGCCAGGCGTCCATCGCCTTCTCCTGGGCCGAGGATCCGGCGCCGACGAGCTCGCCGCTCAGCGCCATGGCGGCGCTCGAGCTCGAGGAGGAGGTGTCCGAGCTGCTGTCGCCGGCCGCGGGGGTGTTGTTGTCCGAACCACACGCTGCGAGGGTCAGCGCGAGCGCACCCATGAGCGCGGTGGCACCAGCCAGCCGGCCCTGTCGGTTGAGCTTCACAGTGTTCCGTCCTGTCGAGATCCGCCCAGGCGGGTGCCCGGGGCTGGTCCCGACGCTAGGGACCACCGGTGACCCGGAGGCCCAGGGGCGGTGAACGGACGGTGAACAGGGCGAGACGAGTTGGGTCCGCCCCGAGGCGATGGGGCGCAGACCCTCGCAGACTCCGGCACCTACTCCTCAAGTCGCCGGCGATCGCGACGATCTGTACCCCCGTCGCAGAGCCGTCGACCGGGAGGACCCCATGATCCGCTCAGCAGTCCGACCGACCGGCGTCGAGCGGACCTTCGCACCCGACGAGCTGATCGTCTCGAAGACCGACCTCAAGGGTCGGTTGACCTACGCCAACGACGTCTTCCTCCGGGTCTCGGCCTTCGACGAGGACGAGGTCATCGGCAAGCCGCACAACATCATCCGGCACCCCGCGATGCCTCGGTGCATCTTCGCCCTGCTGTGGGAGACGCTCGAGGCGGGCGACGAGATGTTCGCCTACGTCGTGAACCTTGCGGCGGACGGCGCGCACTACTGGGTGCTCGCCCACGTCACCCCGTCGCTCGACGAGCGCGGGACGCTGGTGGGGTACCACTCCAACCGCCGCGTGCCGGACCGGGCGGCGGTCGCCACGATCGAGCAGCTCTACCGGCGCCTGGTCGACATCGAGAAGCGCCACGGCTCGCCGAAGGAGGCGATCGCCGCGTCGTCGGCCCAGCTCACCGCCGACCTCGCGGCCCGTGGTCAGAGCTACGACGAGTTCGTCTGGTCACTGGCCGGAGCGGCGGCATGAGGCGCCGGCAGCGCGAGGCGCGGCCCGACCCGGCGCGCGCGGCCCTCGCCGAGATCCACCGGGTCGCCGAGGCCGTCGCGCGCGGCAACCTCGAGGCACGGATGGCCCCCGTCGAGGGCGCGGCGGCCGACCACGAGCTCGTCGCGACCCGCACCGCCGTCAACGGCGCCCTGGACCGGATCGATGCGTTCGTCAGGGAGTCCACGGCCTCGCTCGCAGCCTCGGCCGAGGGGCGGCACCACCGCGCCTTCCTGACGACCGGCATGACCGGGGTCTTCCGCGCCGGAGCCGCGACGATCAACGACGCACGAGACCGGCTCGGCGCCGCCCAGCGGGAGATCGCTGCCGCGGCCGAGCACCGACGTGCCACCGCCGAGTCGTTCGAGCACACCGTGATGACCTTGGTCGAGCAGCTGGCGGCCGCCGCCGTCGAGATGAGCGCCTCGGCCTCGAGCCTGGCCTTCTCGGCCACCGGCGCCGTGCGGGAGGCGGAGGGCAGCCTCGCGCACGCCCGCGCCCTGGACGGGACGGCGAAGGAGATCGGCGCCGTCGTGGACCTCATCGCCGCGGTCGCCGACCAGACCCGGCTCCTCGCGCTCAACGCGACGATCGAGGCGGCGCGTGCCGGCGACCGGGGCCGAGGCTTCGCTGTCGTCGCGGCCGAGGTGAAGTCCCTCGCGGACTCCACGGCCACCTCGACCGACCGCATCGCCGACCAGGTCGCCACGCTCCAGGAGGCGACGGCGTCGCTCCGGGGCGCCGCAGAGCGCCTCGGCGGCACGATGTCCGAGATGGATCAGATGATCGGTGCTGTGGCAGTGGCGGTGGACGCCGGAGCGCTCGACGGCGGGGACGACGACGCAGGCAAGGGCCTGGCCCAGATGGCCGAGGTCCTGAGGGTGGAGTCGGGACGAGTGCTCGACGCGATGCGGCAGGGCTGAGCCGACGCGTTCCGGGCTCAGTCGTCGACGATCTTGTAGCCGAGGCCGCGCACCGTGACCAGGCGGGCCGGGTTGGCCGGGTCGGGCTCGATCTTCGCGCGGATGCGCTTGACGTGGACGTCCAGCGTCTTGGTGTCCCCGACGTAGTCCGAGCCCCACACCCGGTCGATGAGCTGGCCGCGGGTCAGCACCCGGCCCGCGTTGCGCATCAGCACCTCGAGCAGCTCGAACTCCTTGAGCGGGAACGCGGTCGGTTCGCCGTCCACCTCGACGGTGTGCCGTTCGGGGTCCAGCGTGACCCCGCTGACCTCGATGGACGCATCAGGAGCCGCGGGCGCCTCGACCTGGCGCCGGAGCACCGCGCGGATCCGGGCGAGCAGCTCGCGCGAGGAGTACGGCTTGGTGACGTAGTCGTCCGCGCCGATCTCCAGGCCGACGACCTTGTCGATCTCGCTGTCCTTCGCGGTGAGCATGATGACCGGCACCTGGCTGCGGGCCCGCAGCGTCCGGCACACGTCGGTGCCGCTCATCCCCGGCAGCATGAGGTCGAGGAGCACCAGGTCCGCGCCGCCCCGGTCGAACTCGTCGAGCGCCGCGAGCCCGTCCGCCGCGAGGGAGACGTCGAAGCCCTCCTTGCGCAGCAGGTAGGCGAGGGGGTCGCGATAGGACTCCTCGTCCTCGACCACCAGGATGCGGGTCATCGGCGTACTCCTTCTTCGTGGTCCGCGTTCGGTGCGGCGGGCTCGTCCTCGGCCACCGGCACCACCAGGGGCAGCCGGATGGTGAAGGTCGAGCCCTTGCCCTGCTCCGACCACACGGTGACCTCGCCGCCGTGGTCGGCGACGACGTGCTTGACGATGCTGAGTCCCAGCCCGGTGCCGCCGGTGTCGCGCGACCGCGCCGGGTCGACCCGGTAGAACCGCTCGAACAGCCGGGGCAGGTCCTGCTGCGCGATGCCGATGCCCTGGTCGACCACGGCGATCTCCACCGCCCCGTCGCGCACCGTCGTCCCGACCCCCACCTGGGTGCCGGGCTCGGAGTAGGCGATGGCGTTGTCGATGAGGTTCCGCAGCGCGGTGACCAGCAGGTCCGCGTCACCCCAGACGCGGGCGTCGGACTCCTCGCCGACCTGGATGTCGATCTCCTTGGCGACCGCTCCGGTCCGGGCCCGGTCGACGGCGTCGGAGATCAGGACGCGGACCGGGATCACCCTGGCGTCGAGCATCGAGTCCCCGGCCTGCAGCCGGGACAGCTCGAGGATCTCCTGCACCAGGGCGGACAGCCGCGCGGCCTCGGTCTGGATCCGGACCGCGAAGCGCCGCACGGTCTCGGGGTCGTCGGCCGCCTGCTCGACCGTCTCGGCGAGCAGCGACATCGCGCCGATCGGGGTCTTGAGCTCGTGGGAGGTGTTCACCACGAAGTCGCGCCGGACCTCCTCGACCCGCCTGGCCTCGGTGTGGTCGTCCGCGAGCAGCAGCACGAGGGACGTCCCGAGGGGCGCGACGCGGAGCTGGACCACCCGGGTGCCCTGCCCGAACCGCCCCCTGGGCAGCTCGAGCTCGGCGTCCCTGGTCTCGCCGTCCGCGATCACCTGCTCGACGAGCTCGTGCGCAGGGCCCGCCGCGATCCGGTCGCCGGCCACCAGCCCGAACGCGTGCGCACCGGCGCTGGCCCGCACCACCGAGCCGTCCCTGCGCAGCACCACGGAGGCCGAGCGCAGCACGGTGAGGACCTCGGTCGCGGCGTCGTCCAGCTCGGGCGGCGGCGGCGGCACGACCTCGTGCTGGTCGCGGTCGCTGAACCAGAACGCGAGCATGGCGACGACGCCGACGACGACACCGACGACGCCGGCGGCCAGGAGCTCCAGTCCGAGACTCACGCGACCAGCGTACGGTCGGGGAAGACGCGGACGGCGCGCCTGAGAGCGAACCGACGGCCGGGGGCGTCAGGATGTTCACCTGAGGGTGGGCCGGCGTTCACCTCCGCCTGAAAACGTGGCTCGTCGACCGGAAGGGAACACATGCGGGACATCTTCACCGCCGAGCTGACCGCGCTGGGCGAGGACCTCGTCTCGATGAGCCGCCTCGTCGAGACCGCGATCGCGTCGGCGGGCACGGCACTGCTCACCCAGGACCTGTCCCTGGCGGAGAGCGTCATCGCCGACGACCACACCATCGACGCGATGGAGCGCGACCTCGACGAGCGGTGCGTCCAGCTCATCGCGCAGCAGCAGCCCGTCGCACGCGACCTGCGGATCATCGTGGCGGGGCTGCGGATGAGCGCCTCGCTCGAGCGGATGGGCGACCTGGCCCGGCACATCGCCGAGGTCGCCCGGCTGCGGTACCCGAGCAAGGCGGTGCCCGCCGAGCTCGAGGCCACCTTCACCGGCATGCACCAGGCGGCCGCGCTGGTCGCCCAGAAGGTCACCACGGTGATCGACACGCTCGACCTCGACCTCGCCGCCGAGATCGAGAAGGACGACGACGAGCTGGACCGGCTCCTCGCCGACACGTTCGCCGCGACCGCCGCCGACAACTGCCCGTTCGAGGGCGCCGCGGTGGTCGACGTGACCCTGCTGGCCCGCTACTTCGAGCGGTTCGGCGACCACGGCGTCTCCGTCGCACGGCGCGTGGTCTACCTGGTGACCGGTGAGGTGGCCGACCACCACCGCGCGCACTGAGCGCGCGGCACCCACACCCGAGCAGCGCGAAGGCCCGGCCCCCGAGGGGACCGGGCCTTCGTCGTGAGGTCAGCGGCCCTGGTTCGCCACGGCCTTGATCGCCTCCGCGGCGGCCTCCGGGTCGAGGTACGTGCCGCCCTTGGTCACGGGCTTGAGCGTCGCCTCGTCCAGCTCGTACAGCAGCGGGATGCCGGTCGGGATGTTGAGGCCGGCGATCGCCTCGTCGCTGATGTCGTCGAGGTACTTCACGATCGCGCGGATCGAGTTGCCGTGGGCGGCGACGAGCACCGTCTTGCGGGCCTTGAGGTCCGGCACGATGTCCGACTCCCAGTACGGCAGCGCGCGCTCGAGGACGTCCTTGAGGCACTCGGCGGCCGGGATGGGCTCACCGGCGTAGCGCGGGTCGGCGTCCTGCGAGAACTCGGAGCCGGCGGCGATCTCGGGCGGCGGGACGTCGTAGGAGCGGCGCCAGAGCATGAACTGCTCCTCGCCGAACTCCGCGAGCGTCTGCTTCTTGTCCTTGCCCTGCAGGGCGCCGTAGTGCCGCTCGTTGAGCCGCCAGTTGCGCTTGACCGGGATCCAGTGACGGTCGGCCGCGTCGAGCGCCAGGTTCGCGGTGGTGATCGCGCGGCGCAGCAGCGAGGTGTGCACGACGTCGGGCAGCACGCCGGCGTCGGTCAGCAGGGTGCCGCCGCGAGTCGCCTCCTCGACGCCCTTGGCGGACAGCGGCACGTCCACCCAGCCCGTGAACAGGTTCTTCGCGTTCCACTCGCTCTCGCCGTGACGGAGGAGCACCAGGGTGTAGGTCATGGGACCATCCTGCCCCATCACCGCGTCGGGGCCGAGGGGACCTCGGGCCCCGGTCCCGGTCGGCACTGCGCGGCCAGCTCGTAGACCTTGGCCATCGCCTCGGCCGCGGCGTCCCACCCCATCCGCAGCGCGTGCCGGCGGGCGCCGGCGGCGAGCGTCGCGCGGCGTGCCGGATCGGCGAGCAGGTCCCCGACCGCACCGGCCCACAGCCGCGGGTCGTGGCCGCGCACCAGCACCCCGCCGACCCCGTCGGCGACCACGGTGCGCAGCCCGCCGACACCGGTCGCGACCACCGGGGTCGCGCAGGCCTGGGCCTCGGCAGCGACCAGGCCGAACGACTCGGAGCGCGACGGCATCGCCACCAGGTCCGCGGCGCGGAACCACCGGGCAAGGTCGCGCTGCGGCTGGGCCGGGGTGAAACGCACCCGGTCACGGACCCCGAGCTCGGTGGCGACCCGCGCCAGGTCGTCGACCGCGTCGGGGTTCCCGCTCGGGCCGCCGACCACCACGAGCAGCGGGACCGGGCGGCCCGCGACACGCAGCTCGGCGAGCATCCGGACGAGCACGTCGGGCGCCTTGAGGGGCTGCACCCGGCCGGCGAACAGCACGATGTGCTCCGCGAGCGGGAGGGCGAGGTCCGTGCGCGCCCTGGCGCGGCCGGCGGCGAGCGACGCCGCGTCCAGCCGGTCGGTGCCCGGGCCGAACGTCTCCAGGTCGACCCCCGGCGCGACGACGTGCACCCGATCGGGGTCGGCGTCGTAGAGGTCCACCAGGTCCGCGGCCTCCTCAGCGGTGCTGGCCACGAGCGCGTCGGCGGCGTGCACCACCTGCTCCTCGCCGATCAGCCGGCCGGTAGGCTCCGGGTTGTCGCCGGGGCCCAGCGAGGCGTTCTTGACCTTCGCCATGGTGTGCATGGTGTGCACCAGCGGCACGTCCCAGCGGTCCGCCGCCAACCAGCCGACCTGGCCGGCGAGCCAGTAGTGGGAGTGCACCGCGCGGTACCAGCCGCGCGGCCGGCTCGCCGCGGTGCGCAGCACGCCGGCCGTGAAGGCGCACAGCTGACCGGGCAGGTCGTTCTTGTCCAGGCCCTCGTAGGGACCGGCCTCGACGTGGCGCACCTGGACCCCGGGTGCGAGCTCCACGCACTCCGGCTGCCGGGCGGATGTACGGCGGGTGAAGATCTCGACCTCGGTGCCCTGGTCCGCCAGCGCCCGGGCGAGGCCGGCGACGTAGACGTTCATCCCACCGGCGTCGCCGGTGCCGGGTTGGTCCAACGGCGAGGTGTGCACCGAGAGCATCGCCACACGCCGGTCCATCAACCCGTTCCCTTTCCTCGGCCGCGCCCCATTCTGGGCCCCGCGACCGACACGTGCGAACGGCGCAGGTCCCGGGCGGCCGAGCACTGCCCGACGAACCGGGAAGGCACTAGGACGGCTTGTCAGGACATCCCGCCATCCGGACATGCCGGGCTGGTACGGTCACGGCAGCGGCGCCCGCGACGGCACGGTGTGCGCTGCGTGTGCCGCGTCCACGAGGAGGCGCCGTGCCGCAGCCGTTGCGCATCGAGCTCGACCGCGCCAGCCCCGTCCCGCTGTACCACCAGGTCGCCGAGGCCATCGGTGCAGCGATCGACGACGGGCGCCTGGGGCCGGGCGAGCTCCTGGAGAACGAGATCTCCCTCGCCGCCCGTCTGGGGATCTCCCGACCGACGGCGCGCCAGGCCCTGCGCGAGCTGGTCGACAAGGGCCGGCTCGTGCGCAAGCGCGGCGCCGGCACCCGCGTCGCGCCGGCCAGCATCCGCCGACCCGCCGACCTGACCTCGCTGCACGAGGAGCTCAGCCGGGGCGGCAGGGCCCCGACGACCCAGGTCCTCGAGCACGCGGCGGTCGTCGCGCCCCCCGACGTGGCCGACGCCCTCGACGTCCCGCCCGGGACGCAGGTCGTCCTGGTGCGACGGCTGCGCCTGGCCGATGGCGAGCCGATCGCCCTCATGACGAACTACCTTCCGGTCGGCATCGCCCCCGACCGTGCGGAGCTGGAGACCGCCGGCCTGTACGAGGCCCTGCGCGGCAGGGGCGTCACGCCGCGCATCGCCAACGAACGGATCGGGGCGCGCGCCGCCTCGGCAGCCGAGGCCCGGGCGCTCGGGGAGTCACCGCGCGCCGCACTGCTGACCCTGGAGCGGGTCGCCTTCGACGACGCGGGGGTCGCGGTCGAGGTCGGCCGGCACCTCTACCGGGCGTCCCGGTACACCTTTGCGGTCACGCTCTTCGCCGGCTGAGCTCGATGTGATGCCAGGCCCGTCGACGGGGCCGGCCCGGCGCGCGGTGCGCGGCTGCGTGACCGGACGACGCCACGCCGCGATGCCATCCACGGCGACGTGCGGACCGTGAGCAGCCGGCGCGGCGAGGGGTGTCGGAGGGTCGGGTCGGCGTCCGCAGTGCGGACGACCCCGCACGGATCGGTGTCTGAGTCGGTCGTCGCCGCGTGGAGCGCCGGGACTTGCTGCCCTACTCGACGCGGGCTGAGGCCGAGGTCCCCCGGCCGGCGCGGCCGCCCGACGGGGCCCGGCGCGCTCAGCCCGGCAGCACGCAGGCCGGGGCGGGCAGCTCGAGCGCACCGGCTGCGGCCCCCGGCACGCCCTCACCGGCCACGGCGTGGGTCACCACGCGGTGCGCTCGCTCGCCCGCGACGACGAGATGGTCTCCGACCACGGCGTGGTGCCGCGGCCAGCCGGCCGTCGCGACCCGATCCCTGAGCACCAGCCGCCGCTCGACCACGTCGACGACCGCCAGGTGGTCCGGCCCGCGCACCCCGACCACGGCCCGGTCGCCGCTCGCGGCGGCGTGCACGGTGACGTGCGAGAGCAGCGACTGCACCCCGCCGAGCGCGAGCCGGTCCAGCGGTGCCACCACGCCCTGCACGGGGTCCCACCCGAGCAGGTACAGCTCGGCGCTGAGCTCGCCGACCACGAGCAGGTCGCCGTCCGACGTCACCGCCGCGTGCCGCGGCCCTGTGCCGTGCGGCAGCCGCCCCGCGAGACCCTCGACGGTGAGCGCACCGTCCGACGCGACCCGGTAGCGACGGAGCTCGTCGGTGCCCAGGTCCAGGGCCAGCAACCAGTCGCCCAGCAGCACGCTGGAGTGCACGTGCGGGCCGGCCTGACGCTCGTGCGAGCCGCGGCCGGAGTGCTCGAACACCTGGCCGATGCCCCCCGCGAAACGCCAGCCCCCGGCGGGGCCCGGCTCGAGCGGGAGCACCGCGAGCGAGCCGCTGCCGTACTGCGACACGTACAGCGACCGCCCCGACGGGTGGACCAGCAGGTGGCAGGGGTCGGCGCCGCCGGAGGTCACGCGTTCGCGCTCGACCAGGCCGCCGTCCGGTTGCACCACGTAGCGCACGACAAGCCCGGGCGAGGTCTCCCCCACGGCGAACAGGGTCGTCCCGTCCGGGCTCAGCGCCAGGTACGACGGCGCCGGAGCGGTCGCGACCTGCCGCGCGGAGGCGCCGCCCGACGTCCACTCGACCAGCCAGATCCCTTCGCCTCGGCCGGCTGGTGTGCCGGCGCCGGCCGCCGGGTAGCAGCCGACCCAGCAGCGCATGGGTGCGGGCGAGTTCGGCATGCTGCGATCCGACCACACCGAGCCGCGAGGGGCACCTCGCCACCCCGCAGGAACCATCCGGCCCGGCTCGGCCGGTGTGCGCGGGCCCGGCATCCGCGGCCGAGAACACCTCCGGCCCCGGACGCCGAGGCGACCGGGGCCGGATGGCCTGGACCGGGACGAGCCCGGTGAGCGGGTCAGCGGGTGCCGGCCCGCCGCTTCGCGGTGAGGTCGAACGCGACCGCGACCAGCAGCACGAGGCCCTTGAGGACCTGCTGCCACGCCGCGTCGACCTGCATGATCGACAGGCCGATGTTCAGCACGCCCATGATCAGCGCACCGACCATCACGCCCGAGATCCGGCCGATGCCGCCGGACACCGAGGTGCCGCCGATGAAGCAGGCAGCGATCGCGTCGAGCTCGTACAGGGTGCCGGCGGTGCCCACCGCGGCGCCCGCCTTCGAGGTGGTCACGACCGCAGCGATCGAGGCCAGCACACCGATGTTGACGAAGATGAAGAAGTTCATCTTCTTGGTGTTGACGCCGGAGAGGATCGCGCCCTGGAGGTTGCCGCCCATCGCGTACACGTTGCGACCGAACACGGTGCGCTGCGTGACGAACGAGTAGACGACGACCACGAGGCCGACGATGAGCAGGACGATGGGCGTCCCACCACGGCTGCCGGCCAGGGTCCAGGCGAAGAACGCGACCAGCGCGCTGAGCACCACGAGCCGGACCCAGACCGCGATGGCGGGCTCGACGTCGAGGCCGTGGCTGCGCATCACGCGGCGGGCCCGGAGCTGGGTGAACACCAGCAGGGCGATGACCAGGGCGCCGAGGACCAGCGTGACGACGTCCCGGTTGGCGACGTACCCGAGGAAGTTGGCGATCGAGCCGTTGGAGATGGCCACGAACTGCGGCTGCGTCCCGATCGAGACGGTGACGCCGACCAGGAGGATCGCCAGGCCGCGGAACGCGAGCCAGCCCGCAAGGGTGACGATGAACGCCGGTACGCCCACGTAGGCGACCCAGAAGCCCTGCCACATCCCGACGATCGAGCCGAGGACCAGCCCGGAGAGGATCGCGAGCCACCAGGGCCAGCCCCAGTGCTGCATCATGATCGCGACCACGCCGCCGACGAAGCCGACGATCGAGCCGACCGACAGGTCGATGTGACCGGCGATGATCACGATGACCATGCCGGCCGCGAGGATCATCACGTACGCGTTCTGCTGGATGAGGCTCGCGACGTTGTTCGGCAGCAGCAGCTTGCCGTCCGTCATGATCTCGAAGAGCACGACGATCGCGAAGAGCGCGCCGACGATGCCGTACTGACGGATGTTCCCGCCCAGCATCTGCTTGACCGTGCTCACCGGGTCACCTCCTGGTCCGAGTCGTTCTCCATGGTCATGTACCGCATGAGCGTCTCCTCGGTGGCCTGGTCGCGAGGCACCTCACCGGTGACTCTCCCCTCGCTGATCGCGTAGATCCGATCGCACATCCCGAGCAGCTCGGGCAGCTCGGACGAGATCATGATGATCGCCTTCCCGGCGCTGGCCAGGTCGTTGATGATCGTGTAGATCTCGTACTTCGCCCCGACGTCGATGCCACGGGTGGGCTCGTCGAGGATGAGCACGTCGGCGTCGGTGAAGATCCACTTGCTGAGGACGACCTTCTGCTGGTTGCCCCCGGACAGGTTGCCCGTGACGACGTCGACGTTGGGCGCCTTGATGTTGAGCTCCTGGCGGTAGCGCTCACCGACCTTGGCCTCGGCACCGCTGTCGACGACCCCGTAGCTGGAGATCTTCTTCAGCGAGGCCGCAGCGACGTTGCGCTTGATGTCCGCGAGCAGGTTGAGCCCGTACCGCTTGCGGTCCTCCGTGGCGTACGCGAGGCCGGCATCGATCGCCTCACCCACGGAGTGCGGGGTGACGTCGATGCCGTCCTTGATCACGCGGCCGCTGATGCGCGTGCCGTAGGCGCGACCGAAGACGCTCATCGCGAACTCGGTGCGGCCGGCTCCCATCAGACCCGCCAGGCCCACCACTTCGCCCCGGCGCACGGTGATCGAGGCGCCGTCGACGACCTTGCGGTCCTGCTGGATCGGGTGGTGGACGGTCCAGTCCTCGATCCGGAGGACCTCGCTGCCGATGTTCGGGTTCCGCTTGGGGAAGCGGCTGCCCATCTCGCGCCCGACCATCGACCGGATCAGGTCCTCCTCGGTGACCTTCTCCGCCTTCATGTCGTACGTCCTGATCGTCCGGCCGTCGCGGATGACCGTCGTCCGGTCGGCGATCGAGATGATCTCGGCGAGCTTGTGGCTGATGATGATCGAGGTGATCCCGCGCTGGCGCAGGACCTCGATCAGCTCGAGCAGGTGGGCGCTGTCCTCGTCGTTGAGCGCCGCGGTGGGCTCGTCGAGGATCAGGAGCTTGACCTCCTTGCTCAGCGCCTTGGCGATCTCCACCAGCTGCTGCTTGCCGACGCCGATGTCGTAGATCCGGGTCTCGGGCTTGTCCCGCAGACCCACCTCCGCGAGGAGGCTCGCGGCGTCGGCGTTGGTCTTGTTCCAGTCGATGACGCCGCGGCTGGACCGCTCGTTGCCGAGGAAGATGTTCTCGGCGATCGACAGGTAGGGGGACAGCGCCAGCTCCTGGTGGATGATGACGATGCCGTGGTGCTCGGAGTCCCGGATGTTCCGGAAGTCCACGCTCCGGCCCTCGAAGACGATCTCGCCGTCGTAGGTGCCGTGGGGGTACACGCCGGACAGGACCTTCATCAGGGTCGACTTGCCGGCGCCGTTCTCACCGCAGATCGCGTGGATCTCACCCTTGCGGACGTCGAGGGACACGTCCTGCAGGGCGACGACACCGGGGAACGTCTTGGTGATCGAGCGCATCTCAAGGATGGTGTCGGCGCGGGGCGCGCTCGGCTCGGCGCTGTAGGGCGCCGTGGTGTAGGACATCTGCTTCTCCTCGGTTCGCGGGACTCGGAGACACTCCGCAGCATTGCACCGGCCTGTCCGGTGGCGACAGAGCCACCACCGGACAGGCCGGGCGAAGCGCTACCCGTCAGAGACCGAGGTCTGCAGCGGTGTAGAAGCCGGACGCGATCAGGGTGTCCTGGATGTTGTCCTTGGTCACGACGACCGGCGGGATCAGGAAGGTCGGGACGATCTTGTTGCCGTTGTCGTAGGTCTTCTCGTCGTTGACCTCGACCGTGGCGCCGCTGGCGATCTCGTCGACCATCGTGGCGACCCGCTTGGCGAGCTCACGGGTGTCCTTCCACACGGTCATCGACTGCTTGCCGGCGATGATGTTCAGCACGTTCGCCTGGTCGCCGTCCTGGCCGGTGAGCACCGGGTAGTCCGGGCCCGGCGTGTAGCCGGCGCCCTCGAGGGCCTGGGCGATGCCCAGTGCCAGCGAGTCGTTCGGCGACAGCACGGCGTCGAGCTTGGTGCCGCCGGCGTAGAAGGAGTTCAGACGCGTGGTCATCTCGTTCTGAGCAGCCTCAGAGGTCCAGCCCGGGATCCCGATGGACTGCCACTCGTCGTCGCTCGCCGGGGACTTGCCCGACGGAACCTTCAGGACGCCCTTCTCGACGTACGGGAGCAGCACGTCCCACGCGCCGGCGAAGAAGAACTTCGCGTTGTTGTCGTCAGGCGAACCGGCGAAGGGCTCGATGTTGAACGGGCCGGCCTGGTTCTTCAGGTCCAGCGCGGTCTCGATGTACTCGCCCTGGAACTTGCCAACCTGGTAGTTGTCGAACGTCGCGTAGTAGTCGACGTTGTCCGTGCCGTTGATCAGGCGGTCGTAGGCGATGACCTTGATGCCCTGGCCGGCCGCCGTCTCCAGGATCGGCGCCAGCGCGGTGCCGTCGATCGAGGCGATCACGAGGATGTTCGCACCCTCGTTGATCATGTTCTGGATCTGCGAGATCTGCTGGTCGACCTTGTTGTCGGCGTACTGGAGGTTGGTGCTGTAGCCCTTCTCCTTGAGCAGGGCCTCGAGGTTCGAGCCGTCCTTGTTCCAGCGCTCCAGGGAGCGGGTCGGCATGGCGATACCGATGAGCTCGCCTCCGCTGCCGCCGCCCTCAGCAGCGGTGCTGCTCTCCGAGGCGGTGGCGCCGTCGTCCGTGCGGCTCGACGAGCAGGCAGCCATGCCCGCCATCAGCACGGAGGCAGCGGCGAAGCCCGCAGCCGCCCTCTTCCAGTTCCACGACATCATTGTCACCTTCCGGTTAGGTGCGGCACCGCAACCGCTGCGGCGCGCGTGGTCACCCCAACTGGGATGTTTGTTGGTTCACTGAACATATCAACGAAGGTCTGGCGTGCAAGGCCCTTCGGTCACGAGTGGGGTCACGATTCGGTCACAAGTTGAACGCAACTCCCCCCGACGGCTCAGTGACCGCTGATCTCACTGCGCGACGAGGACCTCGTCCTCCGCGCCGAGCCACTCGACGGGATCCTCCGCGATGGCGTCCAGCACCGAGAGTGCTCCCCCGGCCATCGCAGGGTAGCGCCCCGCCACGGCCGCCTCCACGGTGATCTCGGTCCAGGGCGCCGCTATCACCCGATCGCGCAGCTGAGCCTCCACACCGGGGCGCAGGCGGGCCGCCAGGTCGGCGTAGATCCCGCCGAGCACGACGCGATCGACGTCGACGATGTTCAGCACCGCCGAGAGCGCGATGCCGATCGCATCGGCCGCCCGGTCCAACGCCCGTTGAGCGGCCTCGCCGCCGCGCAGCAGCTCGGCGATCGACGCGGACCTGGACAGGCCCGCTGCGTCCATGAGCGCATCCTGGCCGGCGTAGGACTCGAGCTGACCGCCCATGTCCCGAGGGCCGTCCGTGCCGATCGCGACGTGGCCGATCTCGCCGCTCCAGCCGTGCACGCCGCGGAAGATCGAGCCGTCCAGCACGATCGCCCCACCGATGCCGACCTCGCCGGAGACGTACACGAAGCTGCGCGGCCCCGTGCGTCGACGCGCCCTGGACTCGGCGATCGCCGCCAGCTTCGCGTCGTTGCCCAGCCTCGGCGGGACGGCGGCGAGCACGGGATGGCGTGCGATCACCGCGAGCACGTCGACGTCCCGCCAGCCCAGGTTGGGCGCCAGCCGCAGCGGCCCGGTGACGGAGTCCACCAGCCCGGGGATGGCCAGGGCCGACCCGGCGATCGCGACGCCGCGGCCGTCCAGCTCGGCGACCACGTCGGCCACCAGGTCGGCCAGGCGGTCCAGGACGGGCACCGGGTCGGACTGCCGGAAGTCGTCGCGCACGACGTGCTCGACCAGCGTCTCGCCGGCCATGTCCAGCGCGCACACCCCGAGGTAGTCGACGTTCACCTCCGCGCCGATCGCCGCGACGGTGCCCCGTGCAGCGGCCAGCGGGACGGCGGGCCGCCCGGCGCGCTGACCGGCCACCGGGGTGAGCTCACGGACCAGCCGCGCGGCCACGAGCTGCTCGACGAGGGCGGAGACGGTGGCGCGGGTCAGCCCGGTCAGGGCCGCGACGTCGGCGCGGGAGACCGGGGAGGGCGCGGTGAGCACCTCACGCAGGACGAGGGCGAGGTTGTGCGCCCGCAGGCTCTGCTGCCGGGCGGCACGCGCGGGGGCGCGCAGACGCTCTCGGGGCAGCACCTTCGCTGCGCTCGCATCCTCGGCCACGACTTGACCCTACCGTAGATTCCTCGATAAGTTCATCCATACAACAAATCCCAGCTCAGCGAGGAGCCAGTCATGGTGCGCACCCCAACTCCCGAGGACAAGTTCTCCTTCGGCCTGTGGACCGTCGGGTGGCCCGCCCGCGACCAGTTCGGCGACGCCACGCGTCCCGACCTCGACCCGGTCGAGTCCGTCCACAAGCTCGCCGAGCTCGGCGCCTCCTACGTGACGTTCCACGACGACGACGTGGTCCCCTTCGGCTCCAACGACGCCGACCGCGAGCGGATCCTCGACCGCTTCAAGGGAGCGCTCAAGGAGACCGGCATCGAGGTGGAGATGGTCACGACCAACACCTTCACCCACCCGATCTTCAAGGACGGCGCCTTCACCTCCAACGACCGGCGGGTGCGGCGCTACGGCCTGCGCAAGGTGCTGCGCAACGTGGACCTCGCCGGCGACCTCGGCGCCAAGACCTTCGTGATGTGGGGCGGCCGTGAGGGCGCCGAGTACGACAGCGCCAAGGACCTCAAGGCCGCGCACGACCGCTATGCCGAGGGCATCGACGCCGTCGCCGCCTACATCAAGCAGCAGGGCTACGACCTGAAGATCGCGCTCGAGCCCAAGCCGAACGAGCCCAGGGGCGACATCCTGCTGCCGACCATCGGTCACGCGCTCGCGCTGATCGACCGGCTCGACAACGCCGACATCGTCGGGCTGAACCCCGAGGTCGGCCACGAGCAGATGGCCGGGCTGAACTACACCACCGGCCTCGCCGAGGCCCTGTGGGCCGAGAAGCTCTTCCACATCGACCTCAACGGCCAGAAGTCGATCAAGTACGACCAGGACCTGGTGTTCGGCCACGGCGACCTGTTCTCGGCGTTCGCCACCGTCGACCTGCTGGAGAACGGCTTCCCGAGCGGTGGCCCGACCTACGACGGCCCGCGGCACTTCGACTACAAGCCGTCGCGCACCGAGCACATGCAGGGCGTGTGGGACTCCGCGGCCGCCAACATGGCGACCTACATCCTGCTCGCCGAGCGCGCCAAGGCCTTCCGCGAGGACCCCGAGGTCAAGGCCGCGATGGAGGAGGCCGGCGTGTTCGACCTCGCCATCCCGACGATGGCCGAGGGCGAGACCTTCGCCGACTTCCTCGCCGACCGGTCCGCCTACGAGGACCTGGACATCGACGCGGTCGCCGAGCGCAACTACGGCTTCGTCCGCCTGAACCAGCTGGCTCTCGAGCACGCCCTCGGCGCCCGCTGACCGACCCGGCCCGCCGGGCGGTGGTTCACCCCACCGTCCGGCGGGCTGTTCCATACCCAGCACCCCTACCCACCGTGCGCCGGCACACCGGCGCGATGCCCGAGGAGGAGCGATGACGCTCGTCGCCGGGGTGGACTCGTCCACCCAGTCCTGCAAGGTCGTCATCCGCGACGCCGTCACCGGTGCGCTGGTGCGCACCGGCCGTGCCACCCACCCGGACGGGTCGGAGGTGGACCCGAAGTTCTGGTGGGACGCGCTCGCCACCGCGCTCGCCGAGGCCGGCGGCCTGGACGACGTCTCGGCCGTGGGCGTCGGGGGCCAGCAGCACGGCATGGTCGCGCTGGACGCCGACGGCGCCGTGGTGCGCGACGCCCTGCTGTGGAACGACACCCGCTCGGCCCAGGCGGCGGTCGACCTGATCGCCGAGCTCGGCGACGGCGACCCCGCGGCGGGCGCGAAGGCCTGGGCGGACGCGATCGGCTCGGTGCCTGTCGCGTCGTTCACGGTGACCAAGCTGCGCTGGTTGCGGGACCACGAGCCCGAGCTCGCGGCGAAGGTCGCGGCGGTGGCCCTGCCGCACGACTGGCTGACCTGGCGGCTGGCGGGCTACGGGCCGGCCGCCGAGGGCGGTGTCCCCGACCTGTCGGCGCTCACCACCGACCGCTCGGACGCGTCCGGCACCGGCTACTGGTCCGCAGCGACCGGGGAGTACCTGCCCGACCTCGTCGTGCGGGCACTCGGTCACGAGGTCGTCCTGCCGCGCGTCGTGGGCGCGGCCGAGGTCGCCCAGCGGGTCTCGCGGCCCGGCAACGCTGCGGGCGACCTGCTGCTCTCGCCGGGCGCCGGCGACAACGCCGCGGCCGCGCTGGGCCTGGGCATGGTGCCCGGCGACGTGACGGTATCCATCGGCACGTCGGGCGTGGTCTCCGCGATCAGCCCGCACGCCACCGCCGACGCCTCGGGCATGGTGACCGGGTTCGCGGACGCGACGGGCGCCTACCTCCCGCTGGCCTGCACCCTCAACGCCTCGCGCGTGCTGGACGCCGCGTGCCGGCTGCTCGGTGTGGACCACGCAGCGCTGTCCGCGCTCGCGCTGTCCGCGCCGGCCGGTGCGGACGGCCTGGTGCTGGTGCCCTACCTGGAGGGCGAGCGCACCCCCAACAAGCCGAACGCCACCGGGGCGCTGCACGGCATCCAGCTGGCCAACACCGACCCGGCGCACCTGGCCAGGGCCTTCGTCGAGGGCATGCTCTGCGCGCTCGCGGACGGCCTCGACGCGCTGCGCGACCAGGGCGTCCCGGTCGAGCGGGTCAGGCTGATCGGCGGCGGGGCGAAGTCCGAGGCCGTGCGTGCCATCGCGCCGGCCGTGCTGGGGCTGGACGTGCTCGTGCCGGAGGCCGGCGAGTACGTCGCGGACGGCGCCGCCCGGCAGGCCGCGTGGGCCCTGGCGCGCGAGACCGACCCGGCCGCGGCCACCCCAGGCTGGGTCCTGGCGGCGGAGGAGCTGCGCTCCGCCGAGCCGACGCCGCAGGTGCGTGAGCGCTACGCCGCGGTCCGCGACATGGTGGCCGACCGGCCCTGAACGCCGGCCGTGATCACGGGGTTCGCGCTCGCCCGCCGGGCACGAACCCCGTGATCACGACGTGTGCGGGACGTGGGCGCTACCCAGGCGCCGGTCGTCCAGGCCCTCGTGGTGGGTGTCGACCACCGGGGTGAGCTCGACGAACGTCACCTCGTGGCGGCTCAGCGGCAGCCGGAGCTCCACCCGTCCGCCCTCGACCGTCAGACGGGAGTGCTCGACGGCCGGACGTTCGCAGGCCTGCAGCGTGTCGAGCTCGCGCGCGGTCGGTGACATCGGTCGTCCGAGCTCGCGCCACGCCGCGAACGCGTTGCCATCCGTCTCGCCCACCCGCTCGCGGAGCACGAACACCCCGGACCCGTCGGCCGCGGGCACCCCGCCCCGGGAGACCGGCAGCGACAGGGCGACCTCGTGCCGCTCGGGCGACGGCACGTCGGTGCCGCCGACCGGCTGCCAGGCCAGGACCGTGACCCGGCCGTCGTCGTCGGCGCAGACCAGGTGGTCCACACCCCGCGCCAGCACCTGCCCGCCCATCCGGGCCATGAACGCGAACAGGTGGAACGTCGGCTTGGCGACCTGGCGGTGGGTGAGCATGCCGAAGCCGCCGTGGAAGAACGACGTCGGGACGTCGGACTCCTCGAACACGTCGCTGAACGTCCAGTAGGAGAACGAGTCGACCAGGTCCCCTCCCCCGGCCAGCACCGGCGCGAGGTAGGCGGCGTTGTACGCGGTGTCGTGGACCGGGTTGTCCGGCCGGTAGGAGGTGTTGAACTCCGTGATGTGCACCGGCAGCCCGGCCAGCCGCGTGCCGGCGAGGTGCTCGCGCGGCTCGGCGAACTGGTCGAGCAGGTCCTGCGGCGGACGCAGGCCCTGGTAGGTGCCGAACGGGATGTGCTCGGGGTCCAACGAGGAGTAGGCGTGCCGGCTCACGAAGTCGACGGGCACGTCGTGCCGCTCGACGAACTCCGCGAAGGGCGGCCACCACGCCTCGCAGGTGGGCCCGGGAGCCAGTCCGGGGCCACCGACCTGGAGCTCGGCGTCGACCTCCTTGATCGCGCGCGCGGTCGCGGCGTACAGGTCGAAGTACGCGGCCTGGTCGGCGTCCTTCCAGAAGATGTCGAGGTTGGGCTCGTTCCACACCTCGATCGGCCAGCGACGCACCTCGGCCACCCCGTAGCGGTCCACCAGGTGCCGCACGAGCGCCTGGACCAGCTCGACCCACTCGGCCATCGAGGACGGCGGGGTGATGTTGCCGCGCCACCAGAACACCGAGTCGTCGCCCGACGCGAGCGCGGACGGCATGAACCCGAGCTCGACGAACGGCCGCAGGCCGAGCTCGAGGAACCGGTCGTGCACCTGGTCGACGTAGGTGAACGCGTGCCGCCGATGGGTCCGGCCCTCGACCACGGACTCGCGCAGCACGCCCATGTCGTCGCTCAGCAGGCCGTGCCCGCGGATGTGGGCGAAGCCGATCTCGCGCTGCACACGGGCGAGGGACTCGGTGTAGTCGGCTCGCAGCGCGAGGTTCATCCGGCCGGTGCCCACGCACTGCCGCCAGGCGTCGGGCAGCGGGCCGATCGGCGTCGCGGGGACGATCACGGGCAGGTCGGGCACGGGCGACGCTCCTCGACAGCGGGCTGGGACGGCAGGGTGAGGCCAGGGACGTCGGCCTCCAGGACAGCGAACGAGTGCGGGGGCAGCACCACGGTGACCCCGCCGGGTCCGGCGCCGAGGTCGACCGCACGCGGCACGACCGCGTCGGGCTCGGCCGGGGTGTTCACGGCCGCGACGGCCGGAGCGGTGAGCAGCCGGCCGAGCACCGCCGACACGTCGGCACCGCGCAGGTCGAGCGTCACCTCGACCGCCTGCTCGAGGTCGGTGTTGGTGAGCGACACATGGCACCGCCCGTCACGGACGCTGGCCGTGGCCGACAGGGTCGGGACCCGCCGATCGCCGACCTCGCGGACCAGGTCCGGCGCCTTGACGTACGTCGGCACCGCGGTGGCGTCCTGGTGCACCTTGCTCATCTCGAACACGTGGTACGTCGGCGTGCGGACCAGCGCGCCGGTCTCCTCGTCGGTGAGGACCATCGCCTGGAGCACGTTGACGGTCTGCGCGATGTTCGCCATGACCAGCCGGTCCGCGAGCCGATGGAAGACGTCGAGGTGCAGCGCGGCCACCATCGCGTCGCGCATGGTGTTCTGCTGGTACAGGAACCCGGGGTTGGTGCCCGGCTCCACGTCCCACCAGGTGCCCCACTCGTCCAGCACCAGCCCGACCCTGCGCTGCGGGTCGTAACGGTCCATCACGGCGATGTGCTGACGCAGCAGCGGCTCCACGTCCCGCGCGGCGACGACGGTGCGCCAGTAGTCGTCGGCGTCGAAGTCGGTGGCGCTGCCCTTGTCCGTCCAGGTGCCGCCGATCGTGTAGTAGTGCACGGAGACGGCCTGGAACGGCAGCGCGGGGAACGGCCCGCTGTCCAGCTCGGCGACCGCCTTCATCAGCGCCTCGGTCCACTCCACGTCCCATTCCGACGCGCCGGCGGCGATCCGGTACAGGACGTTGCCGCCGTGGTCGCGGCAGTAGGTGGCGTACTGGCGTGCGAGGTCGGCGTACGCCTGGGCGCTCATCCGCCCGCCGCAGCCCCACGGCTCGTTGCCCAGCCCCCAGAACCGCACCCGCCACGGCTCGTCCCTGCCGTTCGCACGACGCAGGTCGGCCATCGGCGCGGTCCCGGGGCGGGTGAGGTACTCCACCCAGTCGGCCATCTCGCGCACCGTGCCCGAGCCGACGTTGCCGGCGATGTACGGCTCGGCGCCGAGCAGCTCGCACAGCGCCATGAACTCGTGCGTGCCGAAGGAGTTGTCCTCGACCACGTCGCCCCAGTGGGTGTTGACCATCCGGGGGCGCTCGGCACGCGGCCCGATCCCGTCGCGCCAGTGGTACTCGTCGGCGAAGCAGCCGCCCGGCCACCGCAGGTTGGGGATCTCCAGCTCACGCAGCGCCTCGACCACGTCGGCCCGGATGCCGCCGACGTTGGGCACCGGCGAGTCCTCGCCCACCCAGAAGCCGCCGTACACGCAGCGCCCCAGGTGCTCGGCGAAGTGCCCGTACAGGTGACGGCTGATCGTCGGCCCAGGGATGTCGACGTCGACGACGACGGTGGCGTGGGACTCTGGCACGGCGGGGCGTCCTTCCGGGGTGCGGGTCGTGCGGGGTGCGCCCGGTCGCGCGGCGGGTCGCGGGTGCTGGTCGCCGGCGCGGCTCAGAGCGCCCCGGCCTCGTCGAGCGGCGCGGTCGCGTCGGCCAGCGCCGCGGCGAGGTCGTCGCCCAGCACCTCGCTGGTGGTCAGCCGCGGGTCGGCCGTCGTCACGGGGTGGACGGCTCCGGTCACCCGGAGGGTCGCCGTGGTCTCCTTCGCCTCGCACGACGGGCCCACCCAGAGCTCGACCTCGCCCGGTTCGACGACCTTGCGCATCGAGCGGTCGGTGAAGGCCAGCCGTGCGGTCGGGACCGTGAACCGCACGGTGACGGACTCACCGGCGGCGAGCTCGACGCGGCAGTAGCCGAGCAGCTGGGCCACCGGCCGCGTCACGGCGGCGTGCACGTCTCGCCCGTAGAGCTGGACCACGTCGGTCCCGGCGCGGTCACCGGTGTTGCTCACCACGACGTCGACGACGAACGCGTCGCCTGCCGGCACCTCGGGGTCCACCGCGAGGCCGCTGTGCTCGATCGTCGTGTAGGACAGGCCGTGCCCGAAGGGCAGCACCGGTGCGCTGGTCGCGTCGGTCACCTCCGAGGGACCGCCGAGGATCGGGTGCAGATAGGAGTACGGCTGGGCGCCTGCCGACCGCGGCATGGTGACCGGGAGCCGGCCGGAGGGGTTGACCCGGCCGGACAGCACCCGGGCGATCGCGGTGCCACCCTCCTCGCCGGGGAAGAACGACTGGACGACGGCCGCCGTCGCCGACGGACCTTCCACGGCCCACCCGATCGCGTACGGCCTGCCGGTGACGAGCACGAGCACCACGGGGGTGCCGGTGGCCTGCACGGCCTCGACGAGCTCGCGCTGGACGCCGGGCAGCTCGAGGCTCTCGCTGTCGTTGCCCTCGCCGACGGTGCCGCGGCCGAACAGGCCGGCCTGGTCGCCCATCACGAGCACCGCGACGTCGCTGTCCCGCGCGAGGGCGACCGCCTCGCCGAACCCGGACCGGTCCTCGCCCTCGACCGCGCAGCCCGCGGCGAAGCGGACCTCGGCGCCGGGGAGCTCGGCGCGGAGCGCCTCGAGCACGGTGGGCACCGCGATGCCCGGGTCGATCTCCGGGTGGTACGGCATGACGTGGTTGATGAACGAGTAGCAGCCCATCAACGCCTCGGACCGGTCGGCGTTCGGACCGATCACGGCGACCCGGCGCGGACCGCCCGGACCCGCCAGCGGCAGCTGCCCGTCGTTGGTGAGCAGCACGACCGACTCCTCGGCGAGCCGCAGCGCCATCTCGCGCTGCTCCGGCGGGTCGAGGTCGATCGCGGCCGGGGGGCCGTCGTCGAAGGTGGCGTCGAGCAGGCCGAGCTCCTCCTTCTGGCTCAGCGCCCGCAGCACGGCGCGGTCGACCCACGCCTCGTCCAGGGAGCCGCTGCGCACCAGCTCGACGAGCTCGGGGTACGCGTCGGCGCCCGGCAGCTCGACGTCGATGCCCGCGGTCAGCGCGAGCCGGGCCGCCTCGCCGCGGTCCGCCGCGATGGCGTGCATGACCTGCAGGAACGCCACCGCGAAGTAGTCCGCGACCACGACGCCGTCGAACCCCAGCCCGTCGCGGAGCACGTCGGTGAGGTACTGCGTGCTGGAGGCGACCGGGATGCCGTCCAGCTCGACGTAGGCGTTCATCACCGAGCGGGCGCCGCCGTCGAGCAGCGCCATCTCGAACGGCGGGAGGAACACGTCGGCGATCGTGCGCGGGCCGGCCTCGACCGGCGCGTGGTTGCGCCCGGCGCGCGAGGCGGAGTACCCGAGGAAGTGCTTGAGGGTCGCGTGCACGCCCGCGCCCTGCAGGCCCTTGACGTACGCGGTGCCGACCGTGCCGACCAGGTACGGGTCCTCGCCGATGCACTCGTCCACCCGCCCCCACCGCGGGTCGCGGATCACGTCGAGCACCGGGGCGAGGCCCTGGTGCACGCCGAGCTCGCGCATGCTGGCGCCGATCAGCCCTGCCGCGTCCTGCACCAGGTCGGGGTCGAACGTGGCGCCCCAGGCGAGCGGGGTCGGGTAGGTGGCGGCCTGCCACGCGGCGAGGCCGGTCAGGCACTCCTCGTGGACCAGAGCCGGGATGCCCAGCCTGGTCTGCTCACGGAGCCTGCGCTGCTCGGCCCACAGCCACGCCGCCCGCTCGACGGGGTCGACCGGCCTGGTCCCGTAGACCCGGGTGAGGTGGCCGAGCCCGTGGGCGGTGGCCTCGGCGAGCCGGCCGGAGGTGGCCATCTCGCCGGCCATCGGCGCGACGACCTCGCCACCCTGGTCGACCCAGAAGCCGACCAGCTGGGCGACCTTCTCCTCGATCGTCATGCGCGCGAGAAGCTCGCGGACCCGGGCCGACGCCTCGGGCAGTGCAACGGTCACGACGCAGATCTCCTTCAGTACCAGTGCGGCGGGCGGCCGCGCCCCGGGGTCGGCCCGGGGCGCGGACCGCTCACCCCTTGACCGCTCCGGTCAGCCCGCCGACGATCCGCCGCTCGAAGAGGCTGAAGAACACCAGCGCGGGGATCATCGACAGCGACGTGAACGCGAGCACCCGCGCCGTGTCCACCGACCACTGCGACGCGAATGCCTGGACGCCGAGCGGCAGCGTGAACGACTCGTCCATGTTCAGGATGAACAGCGGGAGCATGTAGCTGTTCCAGCTGTTCACGAACGCGAGGATGCCCACGGTGATCACGCCCGGCATCGACAGCGGTATGACCATCCGGCGGAAGAACCCCAGCCGGCTGCACCCGTCGATCTCGGCCGCCTCCTGGATCTCGGCCGGGATCGCCCGCAGGAAGGGCACCAGGATGATGATCGTGACCGGCAGGGCGAACGCGATCTGCGGCAGGATCACACCCCCGAGGGAGTTCATCAGGCCCAGCGAGCGGACCAGGATGTACAGCGGCGTGATGGCCACGGTCATCGGGAACATCAGCCCCGCGGCGAACAGCGAGTACATCGCGCCGCGACCGCGGAAGTTGTAGCGCGACAGCGCGTAGCTGGCCATCAGCCCCAGGGACACCACACCGAGCGTCGTGGCGGTCGCTGCGATGACGGAGTTGCCCACCTCCCGCCAGAACGTGCTGCCGGTGAGCACCGCGACGTAGCCCTCGGTGACCCACGGGTTGGGCAGCCCCGCCGGGTCGGTGGTGATCTGCGAGTTCGACCGGAACCCGCCGAGGATGATGTAGACCACCGGCGCGAGCATCGCGCCGACGAGCAGCAGGGCGACGAAGTACACCGCCGGGCCGCTGAAGCGCCGGTTGTCGGTGTGGCGCCGGCGCCGCTGTCGGACCGCCGGGGCGGGGGTCGGCGCGGGCGTCGTCTTGATCGCGGACATCAGCGCCCACCTCCCGTGATCGCACCCTGGGTGTCACGCCGCAGGACGAACCGCTGGTACACCAGCGCGACCGTGAGCGAGATGAGGAACAGGACCACCGCGACGGCGTTGCCGTAGCCGTAGCTCGCGGCGTTGCGGCCGTTGACCACCATGTAGGTCGCCATGGTCGACGTCCCGGCGGTGGCAGCCACGTACTGGCCCCAGATGATGTAGACGAGGTCGAACAGCTGCAACGAGCCGATGATCGACAGGAAGGCCCAGATCCGCAGGGTCGGGCCGAGCAGCGGCAGCGTGATCCGCCGCTGGATCTGCCAGTACGAGGCGCCGTCGATCGCCGCGGCCTCGTGCAGCTCGGGCGGGATGCCCTGGAGCCCGGCGAGGAACAGGATCACCGCGAACCCCACGTACTTCCACGTGATGATGAGCATCAGGGTCCAGATGGCGATCTTCGGGTCGGACAGCCAGTCCTGCTTGAGGCCGACCAGCCCGACCTTCTCCAGAAGCCCGTTGACCGCGCCGTTGGTCTGGAGCATCAGGCTCCAGCCGGTACCGACGACGACCTCGGAGATCACGTAGGGCACGAAGATCAGCACCCGGATCGCCGACTGGAAGCGCATCTTGCGGTTGAGCAGCAGCGCTAGCCCGATGGCGATCGGCCCCTGCATCACCAGGGACAGCACGACGATGGTGAAGTTGTGCCGGACCGCGTCGTGGAACGTCGGGTCGGTGAGGATGACCTTGTAGTTGTGCAGACCGACGAAGTCGGTCGGCGGCCCGTAGCCCTTCCAGCTGAAGAAGCCGTAGTAGGCCGCCATGACGACGGGGAAGATCACGAAGGCCAGGAAGACGATCAGGGCCGGCCCCGTGAGCACCGCCACTTCTGCACGCGCTGCCCACCCGATACCCCGCCGGCCACGCCGGGACGGGGGCGACACGGCAAGCGCGCCGCCCCCGTCCTTCGGGAGATCCACGGGCGAGCTCTGCGCGTCAGGCGCGTTCTCGCTGATGGATTCCATCTGTCAGATGCCTAGCCCTTCGCAGAGGCGTTGTTGACCGCGTCGACGATCCCCTGCGGGGTGCCGTTGCCGGCCAGCATCTCCACGACACCGGCGTTGAGCGCGTTGCCGATGTTCTGACCGAACAGCGTGTCCAGCCACACCACGGTGTACGCGGAGTCGTTGTACGCCTTGAGGATGTCCTGCAGAGCAGGCTCTTCGACGACGCCCTGCGCGTCCTTGCTGGCGGGCAGCGTGTGGAAGGCCGTCGCGTACTTCTCCTGCCACTCCTTCTGCATGTAGAAGTTCAGGAAGTCGGCGCACTGCTCGGGAGCGTTGACCCAGCAGGAGTACCCGTCGACGCCACCCATCATGGCGGTGGGGTCGCCCTCACCGTCGGAGACGGCCGGGAACGGGAACCAGCCGAGGTCGGCCAGCGGCTTCTCGTCCGGGGTCAGCGAGGCGATCACGCCCGGGTCCCAGGCGCCCATGAGCTCCATGGCGGCCTGGTGGTTGGCGATCATGCCGGCCGACGAGCCCGCGCCCTGCTGGGCGGAGGTCGTCAGGAAGCCCTCGTTGAACGGCTTGGTCTCGGCGAAGGCCTGCAGGTCCTCACCGGCCTTGAGCCAGCACGGGTCGTCGAAGGTGCGGGACGCGGCGGCCTTGTTCATCGCGTCCTGCGAGCAGTCCCGCAGCGCCATGAAGTAGTACCAGTGCGCGGCCGGCCAGGCGTCCTTGCCGCCGAGCGCGATGGGCGCGACACCCGAGTCCTTGAGCTTCTGCACGTCGGCGCTGAGCTCGTCGAAGTTGGCCGGCGTCGAGGTGATGCCTGCCTTGTCGAACAGGTCCTTGCTGTAGAACATGCCGCCGGGGAGGATCGCTGTGGGCATGCCGTACAGCTTGCCGTCGATGGTGAAGGCGCTCAGGACGCCCTCGCCCACGGCTGCCTTGGTCGCGTCGGTGATCTTGTCCGTGAGGTCCATGACCTGGCCGGCCGCGGCGATGTCGGCGAGCTTGCCGCCACCACGCGCCATGAAGATGTCCGGCGCGTCGCCCGCGTTGAGCGCGGTCTGGAGCTTGCCGTCCATGTCCTCGTTCTGGATGGCCTGGATCTCGATCGTCACGTTCGGGTTGGCGTCCATGTAGGCCTTGGCGACCTCGTCCCAGTACGCCTTGCCCTCGCCCGTGGTCGAGTTGTGCCAGAAGGTCAGGGTGACGGGCTCGGTGCCGCCGCCGCTGCTGCTGCCGGAGTCGCCCGGCGACGTGTCGCCGCCGCTGCTACAGGCCGCGAGCCCAGCCAGGGCCATCGCCATGACGGCGGACACTGCCAGGAACTTCCTTGTCTTCATCAGATGTGTCCTCTTCGTTGAGCAGCACTGGACAGTGAGAAACCCCTAGGACGCGGGTCTCGCACCTCTACCGGCTGTCGCCCGCCGGCTCGGCTCCCACCCCCCGCCAACGACGCGAGTGCGTGTGGTGACCGGCACGCCCGCCGATGCCACCATGGGTCGCGCTCCTCGTCGTCGTCGACCGGTTACGTCGAGACCATGGCATCGAACGAGGCCGTTCGTCAATCGTTGTCGATAACGTTTTCCTAACGTCCCGGTCTCGCGCAGGGCGCGGCGGTCGGACGGCTGGACAGGTCCGCTCGACAACGTTCTCCGCGCGCTATGCTCCCGGCCATGTCACGGGTCACGATCCATGACGTCGCCCGTGCGGCAGGCGTCTCGGTCGCGACCGTGTCCAAGGTCATCAACCGTCGGTACGGCGTCGCGAGCTCGACCCACGCGAAGGTCGAGCAGGTGATCGAGGAGCTCGGGTACGAGTCCTCGCTCGTCGCCCGGAGCCTGCGCTCGCACAAGACCCACGTGATCGGGATCCTGGTGGCCGAGTTCGAGCCGTTCAGCACCGAGATCCTCAAGGGCGCCTCCCAGGCGATCGCGGGCACGGGGTACGAGCTGCTGGCCTACTCCGGCGGGGGCCGACCCGGCAGCGACGTCGGCTGGGAGCGCCGCTACCTGTCACGGCTGAGCGGGACCCTGATCGACGGGGCGCTGCTGGTCACACCCACCGTGGTCGACGCCGCCGCTGCCGTGCCGGTGGTCGCCATCGACCCGCACGCCGGCCCTTCGGGCCCGGCGACCGTGGACTCGGACAACTTCGCCGGTGCCGTGCTCGCCACCGAGCACCTGCTGAACCTCGGCCACCGGCGGATCGGCTTCCTCGGTGGGCGCGAGGACCTGGAGTCCTCCCGGCGCCGCGAGCGTGGCTTCCGCCACGCGATGGAGGCCGCCGGCGTGCCGGTCGACCCGGCGCTGGTCGGGGTCGGCGGCTACCGCAAGGACTCGGCCCTCGGGCCGGCCGCCGACCTGCTGGCGCTGCCCGAGCCGCCGACCGCGATCTTCGCGGCCAACGACCTGTCGGCGCTCGGGGTGCTCGCGGTCGCCGCCCAGCAGGGTCTGAGAGTGCCGGACGACCTGTCGGTGATCGGCTTCGACGACGTCCCGGAGGCCGCGTCGTCCACCCCGCCGCTGACCACGGTGCGCCAGCCGATCCAGGAGATGGGCGCCGCCGGGATCGACCTGCTCGTCGCGCTGATGAGCGGCCAGGGTGCCCCTGACACCCACGTCCGGCTGCCGACCACGCTGCTGGTCCGCGGCACCACCAGCCCCCCGCGCTGAGGAACGATGTACACCGACCTTCCCGAACCGGGCCTGTGGGACCACACCAGCGACCTGGTCGAGCCCGACGACCTCGACGGCTTCTGGGCCGAGACCCTCGCCCAGGCGCGCGAGCACGACACGCCGGTGCGGCTCGACCCCGTCGAGGGCCTGGTGACCACCGACGTGTACGACGTGACCTTCCCCGGCTTCGCAGGCGACCCGGTCCGAGCCTGGTACCGACGGCCCAGGGGCGCCGCGGGCCCGCTGCCGGTGGTCGTGGAGTACGTGGGGTACGGCGGCGGGCGCGGCCACGTCCTGGAGAACCTCCAGTGGTCCGCGGCGGGTTTCGCCCACCTGCGGATGGACACCAGGGGACAGGGGTCGGGCTGGAGCCGCGGCGCCACCCCCGACCCGTGGGGCTCGGGACCCGCGTTCCCCGGCGTCATGACCCGCGGGATCGAGGACCCGGCCACGTACTACTACCGCCGGCTGTTCACCGACGCCGTCCGCGCCGTCGACGCCGCCCGGACGCTGCCGGGCGCGGACCCCACCCGGGTCGCCGTCGTGGGCGGCAGTCAAGGCGGCGCCATGGCGATCGCGGCCTCTGCGCTGGGGGACGTGCAGGCCACCGTGGCCAACGTGCCCTTCCTCTGCGACATCGCACGGGCCATCGGGATCACCGACCACGCACCGTTCACCGAGGTGCGCGACTGGCTCAAGGTCCACCGCGACCGGGCCGAGGACGCGCTGCGCACGCTGTCCTACGTCGACGGCGTAGCGCTGGCCCGGCGCGCCACGGCTCCGGCGCGCTTCTCGGTCGCTCTGATGGACGACATCGTGCCGCCCTCGACGGTGGTCGCCGCGCACGCCGCCTGGGGCGGCCCCAAGGAGCTGCGGGTCTGGCGCTACAACGGCCACGAGGCCGGCGGGCCCGAGGACGACGCCGAGGCGATCGGGTTCCTCACCCGGACCCTGGGCGCCTGAGGCGCCCGGACGAACGCGGGCCCCGGGCGCGTTCGACGCGCCCGGGGCCTCGTCGTCAGGTCAGCCGTTCGCCTTCTCGTAGGCGTCACGCAGCTCGGCGGAGATCCGCCCGCGCTCGCTCACCTCGAAGCCGTTGGAGCGGCCCCACTCGCGGATCGCCGTGCTCGACGTGCGCGAGCGGGGCGCTGCCGAGCGGCGCCCACCGCGGCTGCGACCGCCGACCCGGCGCCCCGCGCCGACGTACGGCGCGAAGGCCTCGCGCAGCGCGGCGGCATTCGCCGTCGACAGGTCGATCTCGTAGGCGACACCGTCGAGCGAGAACGACACCGTCTCGTCGGCCGCGCCGCCGTCGATGTCGTCGACCAGCACGACCTGGACCTTCTGCGCCATCATCGTTTCCTCACGTCGGGTACCCCTGCGGACGCGGAAAGAATAACCCAGGACGCCATTCCGCACGCCGAAACCCACCGCGTTCGGCGTCATCGATAGTTGCGGCGTCAGCCCGGGCCGGCCGGCGATTGCGAAGGCGGGTCAGCGACGTCGTCGACGGGCGCCGGCCCATCGACGTCCGCGACGGCCGGCCGGCCCGCGTCGCCGTGCGCGGCGGCCGCGTCCTCGGCGGCCTCGAGCCGGGCCATCGCGGCACGTTCACGCCGATCGGCCTGCACGATCGCGCGCATGACGACCCAGAAGATCAACCCCACGCCGACGGGCGGGAGCAGCGCGGCGACCCCGCCCCAGAACCCGGTCACGCCGACACCTCCCGCTCCGCGCTCACAACGGCTTCACCAACGGGAACAGGATCGTCTCGCGAATCCCCAGACCGGTCAGGGCGATGAGCAGCCGGTCGATCCCCATGCCCATTCCACCCGACGGTGGCATCCCGTGCTCCATGGCCGTCAGGAAATCCTCGTCCACCCGCATCGCCTCGTCGTCGCCGGCCGCCGCCAAACGCGCTTGAGCCTCGAAACGCGCGCGCTGGACCACCGGGTCGACCAGCTCGGAATATCCCGTCGCAAGCTCCATGCCGCGCACGTACAGGTCCCATTTCTCGGTGACCCCGGCCACCTCGCGGTGGTCACGGGTCAGCGGGCTGGTGTCCACCGGGTAGTCCCGCACGAACGTCGGCGCGTGCAGCGTCGGCCCGACGTGGTGCTCCCAGAGCTCCTCGACCAGCTTGCCGTGGTTCTGCCGCGCGCGGTCGACCTGGAGGTCGAACCGCTCGACCAGGCCGAGCAGGTGGGGCACCGGGGTCGCAGGGGTGATCGCCTCGCCGATCGCCTCGGACAACGAGCCGTACAGGTCCAGCCGCGCCCACGGGCCGCCGAGGTCGTACTCGGTGCCGTCGGCGAGCGTCACCACCGTGGCGCCGAGCGCGTCGCGCGCGGCGGTCGTCACCAGGTCCTCGGTGAGCGCGGCCATCGTGTCGTAGTCGCCGTAGGCCTCGTAGGCCTCCAGCATCGCGAACTCGGGCGAGTGGCTGGAGTCGGCACCCTCGTTGCGGAAGTTGCGGTTGATCTCGAACACCCGCTCCACGCCACCCACCACGGCGCGCTTGAGGAACAGCTCCGGCGCGATCCGCAGGTACAAGTCGATGTCGAAGGCGTTCATGTGCGTGACGAACGGGCGGGCGCTGGCCCCGCCGTGCTGGGTCTGCAGCATCGGGGTCTCGACCTCGAGGAAGCCCCGGCGGTGGAAGTTCTCCCGCAGGGAGCGCACCACGTCCGCCCGGACCCGCACCATCTCACGCGCAGCGGGCCGGACGATGAGGTCCACCGAGCGCTGGCGGACCCGGGACTCCTCGGAGAGCTCCTTGTGCAGCACGGGCAGCGGACGCAGCGCCTTGGCCGCCAGCCGCCACTCGTCGGCGAACACGCTCAGCTCGCCCCGGCGTGAGCAGATCACCCGACCGTGCACGAACAGGTGGTCGCCCAGGTCGACGTCCGCCTTGTACGCCTCGAGCTGCTCCTCCCCCACCTCCGCGAGCGAGAGCATGACCTGGAGCCGCTCGCCCTCGCCGTCCTGGAGCGTGGCGAAGCAGAGCTTGCCGGTGTTGCGCTGGAACACCACGCGCCCTGCGAGGCCCACGACGTCGTCGGTCTCCTGGCCCGGCTCGAGGTGGGGGTGCGCGGCGCGGACCTGCGCGAGCGTGTGGCTGATCGGCACACCCACCGGGTACGCCTGGCCGCCGGAGGCCAGGATGCGGTCGCGCTTGGCCCTGCGCACCTGCATCTGCTCGGGCAGGTCGTCGAAGCCTTCGGGGGAGGTCACCGCGGGATTCTATCGGCGGGCCCGCCGCCGCTCAGCCGACCAGGTCCAGCGCGAGGTCGAGGATCGGGGACGAGTGCGTGAGCCCACCGACCGACAGGTAGTCCACGCCGGTCGCGGCGACCTCCCGGGCGCGGTCGAGCGTCAGGTTGCCCGTGGCCTCGAGCTCGACCCGCCCCACCTCGGGCTCGCGGGCCCGGACCGCGGCGACCACCTCGGCGAGCAGCGGGGTGGGCATGTTGTCCAGCAGCAGGAAGTCCGCGCCGACGTCGAGCGCCTCCATCGCCTGGGCCAGGGTGTCCGCCTCGACCTGGATCGGGACGTCGAACCGCTCGCGCACGGCACGCACCGCGGCGGCCACCGACCCCGCAGCGGCGACGTGGTTGTCCTTGACCATCGCGACGTCGTACAGGCCCATCCGCTTGTTGGTACCCCCACCGCAGCGCACCGCGTACTTCTCCAGCGCCCGCAGCCCGGGTGTGGTCTTGCGGGTGTCCAGCACGGTCGCACCGGTGCCGGCCAGGGCGTCGGTCCACCGTCGGGTGTGGGTGGCCACGCCCGAGGCCCGGCACACCAGGTTGAGCAGGGTGCGCTCGGCGACGAGCAGCACCTGGACCGGCCCGGTCAGGACCGCGGCGACGTCGCCGACGGCCACGGCGTCACCGTCCGCCACCAGGGTGTCGACCTCGGCCCGGTCCAGGTCGAGGCGGGCCGCCACCGCGTCGAGCACCGGCCGGACCACCACGAGCCCGGCGACGACCCCAGGGGCCCTCGCCACCAGGTGCGCCGTCCCCCGACGCCCCGCCGGGATGGTCGACTGGGTGGTGACGTCCCGGCCCGGCGCCGGCCCGAGGTCCTCGTCGAGCGCGATCTCGACGGCTCGCGCCAGCCAGGCGGCGTCCGGGGGCGAGGGCTGCATGGGTGAACGGTAGCCGGGCGGGACGTGCGGCGTGCGTGAGGTATACCCCTGGGGGTATCATCCGCCCATGGCTTCCTTCCTCGACCGGCTCATGCACCGCGACCCCGACGCCCTGCCCAAGAACGTCCGGGTGGACCGCGCCCTCGATCTCGTCGCGGACGGTGCGCAGCTGGTGGACGTCCGCGAGCAGTCCGAGTGGCGCTCGGGCCATGCTCCCCAGGCGCGCCACATCCCGCTCGCCAAGCTGGCGAACGAGGCGCGCAGGCTGAAGCAGGACGTGCCCGTCGTCGTGATGTGTGCAACAGGGTCCCGCTCGAAGGCCGCGGCGGCCCAGCTACGATCCATGGGGTACCAGGCCACCAGTCTCACCGGCGGTCTCGCCGCATGGCGTATGGCGGGAGGATCGGTGAGGTGACCGTGGCGAAGCAGCAGACGCCGGAGCCCGTGCAGCCCGAACAGAGCGAGCAGGCCCAGCAAGCCCCGGCGGAACGGAGGCCAGGCATGCAGCTCGACCCTGAGGAGATGACCGCGGTCATCCATCGCCTGCGCCGTGCCCAGGGGCAGGTCGGCGGGATCGTCAAGCTCCTGGAGTCCGGCGCCGACTGCGCCGACGTCGTCACCCAGCTCTCGGCCGCCTCCAAGGCTCTGGACCGGGCCGGCTTCGTCATCATCGCCTCCGGCCTGGAGCAGTGCATCACGCGCGGTGACGAAGAGGCCGGTGTGGACCGCGCCAAGCTCCAGAAGCTCTTCCTGTCGCTGGCGTGACCTCGTCGGCACGCGGGTCGGCCGCGGCCTGGGACGCCCGCTACGCCGCGGGCTCGCCGTGGCCGCAGGGCCCGAACGTGACCGTGCACGAGGTCGTCGCCCCCCTGCCCCCGGGCCGGGCGCGCGACGTGGCCTGCGGCGATGGCCGCCATGCCGTGTGGCTGGCCGGCCTGGGCTGGCAGGTCGAGGCCGTGGACTTCTCCGCGGTCGCCGTCGAACGGGGCCGACGGACGGCTGAGAGCCTGGCTTCCGAGGGCGCCCTGCCCGGCTCGGTCACCTGGCGGGTGGCCGACGTCAGCGCCGACCGCCCCGAGCCGGCCAGCGCGGACCTGGTGCTGCTCGCCTTCCTGCACCTGCCGCCGGACCAGGCCATGGCCGCCCTCGAGCTCTCCGCCCAGGCCGTGGCACCCGGCGGCCTGCTGCTACTGGTCGGCCATGACCGCACCAACCTCGACCACGGCACCGGGGGCCCGCGCCACCCCGAGGTGCTCACCGACGCCGAGGTCGTCACCACGGCGCTGCGCGCGGCAGGGCTGCTCGTCGAGCGCGCCGAGGTCGTGACCCGGCCGGTCGAGGGCGCAGACCGGCCGGCGCTCGACACGGTGGTCCTCGCCCGCCGCCCGGCCGAATGAGCCCGAAGTCCCATATCGCATACCCCCGGGGGTATATGCTCGACCTGCTGGAACCGCGACGGGGTGGGCCTGAGGCCCACCCTTTGTCGTGCCACGGACACATCGGGTAGTGAGGACCACCATGAGGATCGTTGTCGTCGGCGGAGTCGCCGGAGGGATGAGCGCCGCGGCCAGGGCCCGACGCCTGGACGAGGACGCCGAGATCATCGTGCTGGAGCGAGGCGACTACGTCTCCTTCGCCAACTGCGGCCTGCCGTACCACATCGGCGGCGAGATCGCCGACCGCGCCTCGCTGCTGCTGCAGACCCCGGCGTCGCTGCACGCGGCCCTGAACCTGGACGTGCGCACCGGCCACGAGGTCGTCGCGATCGACCCCGACGCCAAGCAGGTCACCGTCCGGCTGCCCCACGACGGGACCGACGTCGTCGACTACGACGCCCTCGTGCTGGCGCCCGGCGCGGCGGCGATCCGTCCCCCCATCGAGGGTCTCGACCTGCCCCAGGTGCACACCCTGCGCAGCGTGCCGGACGCCGACGCGATCCGCGCCCTGCTCACCGACGCCGCGGACCGCGCCGTCGTGCTGGGCGCCGGCTTCATCGGCCTGGAGGCCGCCGAGGCACTGCGCGAGCGGGGTCTGGAGGTCGACCTGGTCGACCTGGCGCCGCACGTGCTCCCGCCGCTGGACGCCGAGCTCGCCACCCTTCTGGACGACGAGCTCAGCGCGCACGGCGTCACGACCCACATCGGCGTGGCCGCCCAGGGCATCCGCCCGAGCCGCGGCACCGACCACGCCGTCGAGGTGACGCTCTCCGACGGCACCGTGCTGCCCGCCGACGTCGTGGTCCTCTCGGTCGGCGTGCGGCCCGACACCCACCTGGCCGCCGGCGCGGGCCTGGAGCTCACCGAGCACGGTGCGATCGTGGTCGACACCGCCCAGCGCACCTCCGACCCGAGCATCTGGGCCGTCGGCGACGCGACGGCCGTGCGCCACGGCGTGACCGGCGCGCTCGGCCCGATCCCGCTGGCGGGCCCGGCCAACCGACAGGGTCGCCGGGCCGCCGACTCCATCCTGGGTCGGCTGACCGAGGCGACCTTGGCCCGACCGGTGATCGGCACGGCCGTGGTCCGGGTCTTCGGCCTGACCGCCGCCGTGACCGGCGCCTCCCAGGAGCAGCTGCGCCGCGCAGGGGTCGAGCACCACGTCGTGCACACCCACCCCGGACACCACGCCGGGTACTTCCCGGGCGCCGAGCAGCTGCACATGACCGTGACCTTCGCCCCCGACGGCCGCCTGCTGGGCGCCCAGGCGGTGGGCCGGGCCGGCGTGGACAAGCGGATCGACGTGTTCGCCACGGCCCTGGCTGCGGGGATGACGATGGACGACGTCGCCGAGCTCGAGCTCGCCTACGCACCGCCCTACGGCTCGGCCAAGGACGCGGTCAACATGGCCGGCATGGTCGCGCAGAACGTGCTCGACGGCAGCCTCACGCTCTGGTACCCCCACCAGCTCGACGAGGTGCTCGACACGGCGCTCGTGCTCGACGTGCGCTCGCACGGGGAGTACCGGCGCGGCCACCTGCCCAAGGCGCTCAACGTGCCGCACACCGAGGTCCGGGCGCGGCTGGAGGAGATCCGCGAGGAGGCCGCCGGCCGACCCGTGCGGGTGCACTGCGCGAGCGGCTTCCGGTCGTACCTGGCCCACCGCGTGCTGGTCCAGGCCGGCTTCGACTCGGCGAACCTGTCCGGCGGCATGCTCACCCTGCGCGCCGCCCTCCCCGACCTGGTCCTCGACCTCGGCTGACCCACCCACGCCACCCCGCGAGTTCGGTGGTGGGAGCCGAGTTCGGTGGTCGCAACCACCGAACTCGACGCCCCGCCACCGAAGTCGACGCCCGGCCACCGGGCTCGGCGCCCCACCACCGGGCTCGGCGGGCTGGGCGTGAGGGGGGCGGGGTGGGGAGGGTCAGGCGACGGGGGCGGGGGCGATGTCCAGGTCGCCCTCGGGGGTGAGGGTGACCACCTGACGCAGCCGCCAGGCCTCGTCGCGCTCGGGGTGGTCCTCGCGGTAGTGCCCGCCGCGGCTCTCGGTCCGCCGCAGGGCGGTCTCGGTCAGGAGGGTCGCCACCTGGTGGAGGTTGGTGGTCTCCCACTCGGCGACCTGCGGCGTCGCCTCGACGCCCGGTGCGAGGTCCGCCCTGGTGGGCAGCGCGGCGAGCCGCTCCCTGGCCTGCTCGAGCCCCTCGGCGCGCCGGATCACACCGGGCCCGGACGCCGCGATCCGCTGGATCCGGTGCCGCGCCGGGGCAGCGACCAGCGCCGGAGCCCCACCGCGCTCGACCGGCTCGTCGGCGACCAGGTCGCCCGCGACGATCCGGGCCGCGACCTCGTCGGCGGCCCGGTGGGCGTAGACCAGGCCCTCGAGCAGGGAGTTGGACGCCAGCCGGTTCGCGCCGTGCACCCCGGTGCAGGCGGCCTCGCCCGCGGCGTACAGGCCGGTCAGCGTCGAGCGGCCCGCCAGGTCGGTGAGCACGCCGCCGGAGTGGTAGTGCTGCGCCGGCGCGACCGGCACCAGGTCGGTGGTCAGGTCGATGCCCTCGGCGCGCAGGCTCTCGTCGATGGTCGGGAACCGGCGGCGCAGGAAGTCCGCGCCCAGGTGCCGGGCGTCGAGGAACACGTGGTCCGAGCCGGTCTCGGCCATCCGCCGCACGATCGCGTGGGCGACGACGTCACGCGGGGCCAGCTCGGCCATCTCGTGCACCTCGGGCATGAAGCGCAGGCCGTCGGTGTCCAGCAGGATGGCGCCCTCGCCGCGCACCGCCTCCGACACCAGGGTGAGCTGGCCCTTGACGCCCGAGCCGAGCCACAGCACCGTCGGGTGGAACTGGACGAACTCCACGTCCGCAACCGCCGCCCCGGCGCGCAGCGCGGCCGCCATCCCGTCGCCGGTGGCCTCCCGCGGGTTGGTCGAGGACGGGTAGACCTGGCCGATGCCGCCGGTCGCGAGGATCACCGCGGGCGCCAGGGCAGCGCCGACCCCGTCGCGGGTGCCTTCGCCGATCACGTGCAGGGTGACCCCGCACACGCGGCCCGGCCGCCCGTCGGAGTCCGGCGCGGCGGTGAGCAGGTCCAGCACCAGCGCCTGCTCGAGCACCTCGATGCCCGGGTCGTTGCGCACGGCCTCGAGCTGCGCGACCAGCGCCCGGGAGATCTCGGCGCCGGTGGCGTCCCCGCCGGCGTGCGCGATCCGGTCCGCGCGGTGACCGCCCTCGCGGGTCAGGGAGATCTCCCCGCCCGGGCCGGTGTCGAACCGCGCGCCGAGCGCCATGAGCTCGCGCACCCGGTCGGGGCCCTCGGTGACGAGCACCTCGACCGCCGCGCGGTCGCACAGCCCGACGCCCGCGACCAACGTGTCGTGCAGGTGCGCGGCAGGGCTGTCCTCGGGGTCCAGGGCCGCCGCGATGCCCCCCTGCGCCCACACCGTCGAGCCCGAGGACAGCGGGCCCTTCGTGACCAGCAGGACCCGAGGCACCCGGGTGCGCAGCCGCAGGGCCGCCGTGAGCCCGGCGACGCCAGAGCCCACCACGATCGCGTCGGCAGCGGTGGTCCACCCCGGCGACGGCGCCGCCAGCCGCCGGGCGAGCGTCACCGGTGACCCTCGAACGCGACGGCCGAGGTACCCAGACCCGGCCTGGCCTCTCCGGGGTCGGCGCCCACGTGCGCGATCCGGTTCTCGGCGTCGACGTGCACCACCGAAGGCGTGTAGGTGCGGGCCGCGGCGTCGGTCAGCGTGCCGTAGGCGATGACGATGACCAGGTCGCCCGGCTCCACGAGGTGCGCGGCGGCGCCGTTGATCCCCATCACGCCCGAGCCCGGCTCGCCGGGGATCGCGTAGGTGGTGAGGCGGGCGCCGTTGGTGACGTCGACGACGTCGACCTGCTCCCCGGGCAGGATGTCGGCCGCCGCCAGCAGGTCGGCGTCGACGGTGATCGAACCGACGTAGTCCAGGTCCGCCTCGGTGATCCGCGCCCGGTGGATCTTGCCGGTCATCATCGTGCGCAGACGGCCCTCGATGGCCATCAGTGCTCCTCGTCCTCGGCGGAGCCGGTCAGCTCCAGCATCACGTTGTCGATCAACCGCGTCGCGCCCACCCGGCCGGCGACCAGCAGGAGGGCCGGACCACGGTACCCCGGCCCGACCGGCGCCAGCTCCGGGTCGGTGAGCGCCAGGTAGTCCGGGACGACCCGCGCCTCGGCGGCGAGCACGTCGGCGGCAGCCCGGTGCACGGCATCGGGCTCCGCACCACCGTCGGCAGCGACCCGTCCCGCCGCCAACGCACGCGACAGCGCCAGGGCCGCCGCCCGTTCGTCGGGGGCGAGGTAGGCGTTGCGCGAGGACATCGCCAGGCCGTCGGCCTCGCGCACGGTCGGCACGCCGAGCACCTCGACGCCGACGTCCAGGTCGGCCACCATGCGGCGCACGGCGACGAGCTGCTGGGCGTCCTTCTGGCCGAACAGCGCCACGTCCGGGTCCACCAGGTGCAGCAGCTTGAGCACCACGGTGAGCACCCCGTCCAGGTGGCCGGGGCGGTGCGCGCCCTCGAGCACCTCGCCGATCCGGCCGGCCACCACGGTGATCACGGGGCTGCGGGGGTAGACCTCGTCGACCGACGGCGCGAACACCAGGTCGGCACCGACCGCCTCGAGCTTGGCCACGTCGCCGTCCAGGTCACGGGGGTAGCGGTCCAGGTCCTCGGTGGGACCGAACTGCAGCGGGTTGACGAAGATCGTCACGACCACCTGGTCCGCGCGGGCACGGGCGGTGCGCACCAGCTCCAGGTGCCCCTCGTGCAGGGCGCCCATCGTCATGACGACCGCGCGCCGCGGCGGCCGGTCGGCGAGCGCCGAGGCGAGCTCGGCGCGGGTGCGCAGGATCCTCATCCGTCCTCCCGGTCGGCCAGGGCGTCGAGCAGCCGCTCGGCCTGCGCCGCATCGATCCGTCCGGCACGCAGCGCCCGCGCCGTCCCGGCCCGGGCCAGCGCCCGGTAGCCGGGCACCAGGTCGGCGGCCTCCGGATCGGTCCCGGCGAGCTCGGCGAGCACGCGCAGGTGGGCCGCGACCGTCCCCGCGTCGCCGCGCACCACCGGCCCGGTCAGCGCGCTGACACCGCCCGGCGTCGTGACGTCGGCCGCGGCGCTGCGCACCGCGCCGTCCAGGGCGGCGGACAGCAGCGGGCCGAGCACCCGGTCGGCGTCCTCGATGCCCGCCGCACGCAGCGCGGCAGCGGCCTGGGCGACCAGCACGACGAGGTGGTTCGCGCCGTGCGCGAGCGCCGCGTGGTAGAGCGGCCGGGCCTGCTCGGCCACGACCACGGGCTCGGCGCCGAGCTCGACCACCAGGGCCTGGCCGATCGGCAGCACCGGCGCCGGCGCGGTCACGGCGAACGTCGCCCCGGCCAGCCGGTCGAGGTCGAGCGACGTGCCCGTGAAGGTCATCGCCGGGTGCAGGGCGAGCGGGATGGCACCGGCGGCCGCGGCCGGGGCCAGGACCGCGGTCCCCTGAGCCCCGGACGTGTGCACCACCAGCTGCCCGGTCTGCCACGCGCCGGTCGCCGCCAGGCCCTCGACGAGGCCGGCGAGCGCGTCGTCCGGGACCGTGAGCAGCACGAGCTCCGCGCGTTCGACGACCTGGGGCACCTCGAGCACCGGGACGCCGGGCAGCAGGGTGTCGATCCGCTCGCGGCTGGCCTCGGAGATGCCGCTGGCGCCCACCACGGCGTGGCCGGCCGCCCGGAGGGCGCTCGCCAGCACCGCACCGACCCGGCCGGCACCGACCACACCGACGCCGAGACGTCCCGCCGGTGCGGTCACCGCGCGTCCTCTCCCGCCCCCGGCCCGGCATCCCGCTGCATCCAGCGCTCGGGACCGGCGGCAGCGCGGGCCTCGCGCGCCCGACGGGCCTGGGTGGTCACCAGGTCGCCGGCCACGGCTTGGTCGAGGTGGTGCACCCGCGGCGCGACCGGGCCGGGCGTGGAGTGCAGGTCGACGCTCGCCAGCCCGAGCCGCCGCTGCAACGGCCCCTGGCGCAGCCCGATCGACTGGGTCCGCTCGTGCGGGACGACGGTCAGCGTGCGGGTGAGCAGGCCGTGCCGCGCGAGCAGCGCCCGCGCAGTGACCAGGTAGGCGTTGCGCCGCCAGCCCCACAGGTCCAGCCAGCGGGCCCGGCGCGGGCTGGTCACGAACTGCGCGCCGGGGCCGGAGCCGGACAGCCCGACGTCGAGCACCTCCCTGGCGTCGTCGACGCCGAGGTCGGGCAGCACCAGCCACAGCGCGAGCAGCGCCTGGTCACGCTCGCCCACCGGCAGCAGCACGGTCTCCTTGCCGGCGTCCTGCTGGGTGGCGTAGCCGGCGATGTTGACCTCGACCCGCCACCAGTCCCGGCCTCGCCACAGCAGCGGCTGGCTGAGCCGCACCGCCTGGACGCGCCCCGGCGGCACGGTCTGCGCCCTGGTCTCCAGCAGCCCGTGCCGCAGCCGGATGCCGTCCGGCGACTGCGCGAGCCGGAAGCCGAACTCGCTGGAGAACCGGCCCCAGACCGCACCACCGCCGCCGAGCACCGCCGGCAGCAGCGCGAGGGTGACCGCCGGCTGCCGTGCGACCACGGCGATCGCGATCATGCCGACGATCATGAGCAGCACGATGATCGTGCCGAAGGACCGCAGCAGCCCCTCGACGACCCGGGCCGGCGGCACCGTGACGAGCTCACGCTCCGGCGCCGCGACGGGCGGCTCCGCGGCGAGGGACGTGGCCGCCTCGCCCGGGACCGCGTCGGCGCGCCGGGGCTCGGACGTGCGGCGCAGGCCCGAGGCCCGGGCCAGCAGGTCGTTGCGCAGCGACTGGGCGACATCGTCGCGAAGGAAGGAGAGCCGGACCGCGGAGTCCGACCCGCCGGCGACCTCGATCTTCAGCTCCGTGAGCCCGAACAGCCGTGCGACCAGGGGCTGGATCGTGTCGATCCCCTGGATCCGGTCCAGCCGGGCGGCGCGCTGGCGGCGGAAGAGCACCCCGGTCTGCAGGTGGACCGCGTCGTCGTCCACGGCGTAGCGGGTCATCCGCCAGGCGAGCGTGGCGTACCCGAAGCCGAGCGCGACGATGACGACGAGGGCGGCCCCGACCGGGCCGAGGCCGACGACCCGCACCATGCGGACGGCGTTGGACACGTCGAACTCGAGCTGCTGCATCACCACGACGATCAGCACGACGAGGACCTTCCAGCCCCGCACGACCGGCGTGACCGGGTGCACCCGCACCCAGTCCAGGCCGGCCGGCGGGTCGTCGGCCACAGGCTGCGGCTCGCTCACAGCCCGGCCAGCCTCGCCTCGCCACGGGCCGCGAGCCGGTCACGCAACCGGGCCGCCTCGGCGGGTGGCAGGCCGGGGATCGCGGCGTCGCTCGCCGCCGACGCGGTGTGCAGCTGGACGGCCGCGACGCCGGCCCAGCGGTCCAGCGGACCGGCGTGCACGTCGACGAACTGCATCCGCCCGTACGGCACGACGACCAGGGCCCGGAACATCACCCCGTGCCGGATCAGCAGGTCGTCGTCGCGCTCGGCATACCCGATCGCCCGCACCTGCCGAGGGACCAGCACCGCCGCCCACGCGAAGAGCAGGACCGCCACGGCGGGGATCGCCCACAGCGCCGCGATCCCGCTCAACGCGGCCGCGACGGCTCCGCCGGCGAGCGGGATCGCCAGGGCGATGCCCGCCGGGATCAGCCGGACGGTGACGAGCCGGGGCGACACCGGCTGCCACCGGACGTCGATCGGGTCGAAGGGGCTCGTCGGGGTCACCTCCTGTGCAGACATACCGGCCATCCTCCCATCCGGGCGGGCCTCTCCCACGCCTCGGTCGCCTGTCCGGCCTCGGTCTCCGCTCACGCCGCCGACCCCGCCGAGACCCCGCCGCCGCTGTCGTCGTCCTCGGGCGGCGGGACCTCGCACCAGCGCTCGGCGACCAGGCCGACCACGACGAGCGCCACCGCGCTCAGCGCGCAGACACCGGCCACGACCGCGAAGTCCCGCAGCGGCGGGTGGCCGAGCCTGCTGAGCACCACCAGCACGTGGCCGGAGTACCACCCGGTCAGGATCGCCCCGGTGTAGGCGGCCGCGGTGGCCAGCACGACCGTGCGCGCAGCCAGGAGGGGGTCCAGACCGGGCCGCTTGCCGCGCACGAACTGCCGCACGTTCCACCCGAGGCGGGCGATCACCGCCGCGATGCCCAGCATCACGACGGCGGCGAGCACCGGCGGCGCGACGAGGATCACGCCTCGGCCCTCCAACGTGTGCAGCAGCGTGGCGCTCACCACCGCAACGGCCCCGGCCAGCAGCACCAGCCGCGGCCACGGCGTGCGTCGCATCACCCGTCCTCCGGCGGCGTCCACCAGTCCAGGGCGAGCCAGCGGATGCCCTCGCGGTCCGGCGCCGTGCCGGCCAGGGCCGCGACGGGCCCGCCGCCGAGCCCGGGCAGGACGGCGTCAGGGTCGAGCTGGGCCCACGGCTCGAGCACGAAGGCCCGCTGGTGGGCCCGCGGGTGCGGGAGCTCGAGGTCGTCGGCGACCGCCAGGGTGGTGCCGTACACGATGATGTCCACGTCCAGCGGCCGCGGACCCCAGCGTTCGCTCGGCACGCGTCCGGCCTCGGCCTCGAGCGCCTGGCACGCGCGCAGCAGCGCGCGGGGGCTGAGCGTGGTGCGACCGAGCACCACGGTGTTGAGGAAGTCCGGCTGCGGCGGGCCGCCCACCGCGGCGGTGCGCGCCAGCGGCGCGACGGCATCGACCTCGAACCCCGGCGACACGGCGAGGGTCGAGACCGCGTGGCGCAGGATCTCCTGGCTCGCACCCTGGTTCGAGCCGAGCGCGAGGACCACGTCGACAGCCGCGTCCGGGGCCTCGTCGAGCTGGTCACCGAGCAGCTCGGGCTCGTCCGGCCAGCTCTCGGGCGGGGGTGGCGGCGGGGGCGGCACGGCGCGCGCCAGCTCGCCGGTGAGCGGCTCGAGCGACGGGACGTCGAGCCCGGACGCAGGGGTCGACGGCAGGTGACCGGGCGCGGCTTCCTCGGGGCCCGGGCCCGACATCACCGGCGTCCAGGCCGGCACGGCGGCGGCCGGGACAGCAGCCCCCGGCACGGCAGCATCGAGCACGGCGGCATCCGGCGCGGCGGCATCGAGCGGTGCGGCATCGAGCGGTGCGGCATCGAGCGGTGCGGCATCGAGCGGTGCGGCATCGA
>JAHLLI010000030.1 GCA_020444245.1 Actinomycetales bacterium | reverse complement strand
CTTTTCACGTCACCGGCACGCCACCCGCCAGCCCTCAACGTGAAAGGGCGAGGCTAGGGCGATCAGCGTGCCCCGTACGTCTTGGCTATCTTCGAACTCCCACGGGTCGACCGTGACGACAAGGAGGTGGTTCTGGTCCTTCAGCCTCTCCTTAAGCAGCCTTAGCAGGGTTGATTTCCCGCCCCCCCAGCTGCTCTGGATGCCGATCGTGACCGGGTCCAGGCCACCGGCGTCAAGCACGTTGACGACGGCATCGACCACGCCGCCGAACCCAAGTAGATCCAGCTTGGTGGGGTTGTCGTCGAACATCGGTGCGGGCGTGGGCCGGTCCATGCCGCCCAGTCTCCGCCTCTTCAGCCCAGTCCCGGGGACAAACGACACGAACCCTCCGAGTCCAGCGAGTCGAGGAGAGGGACTGGGGCTGGAGGACTGCTGAGGCAAGGCCCGCAGTCGGCCGCGAGCCTTGCCCGACTCACGCATGGCTGGGCGGGGGTCACTCCCGACGCCAAGGAAGGCCGGTCCGGGGTCAGGCTCCTGCACGCGAGCTCCGCCCTACCGGCTGGTCCGGCCTCGGCGTTCACGTGGCCCGAGCCTCGCCGGTCCCGCCGATGCGCGGTTGCGCCCCCACCTGCACACCCGCTCGTGAGGGGCCCTGCGTTCGGCGGGGTCGACCGGATCGGGTGGGGGTGGACGCGGTGGCGTTCTCAGAATTGGTCGGCACGGTGCTCGTGGCCGGTCCGCTGCGGCTGGCCGATCCGGGGGTCAGCCCGAACCAGGTGGGTCTGCCGGGGCTGAGCGTGCTGCGCAGCATCGTCGGTGCCCTGCTGACGTGGGGCTTGGTGGCGTGCGTGGCCGGGCTGGTGGTCTCGGTGATCGTGTGGGCGCTGGCCCACCAGCAGGGCAACTACTCCTACGCCTCCTCCGGCAAGACCGGCGTGCTGGTCGCCGCCGGCGGAGCGCTGCTGATCGGCGGGGCGAACGCGATCATCGCGTTCTTCTCCGGCCTGGGCGCCGGGATCTGACGTGTACGCCCTCCCAGGCGATGTGTGCACCGACCCGGTGGGGTGCGCGGTGGACGCAGTGTCCGCGACGGTCCAGGCCAGCGCGACGGACTTCATGCTCGGCGGTCTGGGCCGGGCGTTCGTGTACGCCGCCCGTGATGTCGCCGCCACGGCGCTGACCGTGCTGGACGATTCGACGTCGATCGACCTGTCCGCGTCGTGGTTCACCTCCAACGTGCAGGTGATTGCCGCAATCACGCTGCCGGTCCTGGTCGGGCTGTTCACGGTCCAGGTGATCGGGTCGGTGCTGCGCCGAGAGCCGGGCGGGCTGGCGCGCGCCGTGCTGGGTGTGGGCAAGGCGCTGGTCGGGGCGGCGCTGGCGTTGGCGGTGACGCAGGCTGCGTTGGCGGCGGTGGACCAGGTGTGCCGGTTCGTCGCGGCGTCGGCGGGGATGTCGGTGGCGCAGGCGGCGGCGTTGTTCTTCGACTTCGCGTGGATGGCCACGTCGATGTCCCCGGCGCTACAGCTGCTCATCGGGACGGTGCTTGTGGTCTCGTTCCTGTTGCTGTGGGGGGTGCTGCTCTTCCGCAAGGCGGCGCTTCTGCTGATCGCGGTGTTCGCGCCGGTCGCGTTCGCCGGGTCGGCGTGGGACGCGACCCGGGTCTGGACACGCCGCTGGCTGGAGATCGTTGCGGCACTGGTGTTGTCCAAGGTCGTGATCGTCGTGGTGTTCGTCCTCGGCGCCGCGGCGTTCTCCGGGACTGGCGCCACCGTCGACGGGCAGACGACAACGTCCGAGCCGGGGTTGTCGGACCTGCTGGTCGGGGTGCTGCTGTTGTCGATCGCGATGTTCGCGCCGTGGTTGACGTGGCGGTTTGTGCATTGGGGCGGCATGGAGGCGGCCACGGTGATGCACTCCACGGTGGCGGCGAACCCGATCAGCCAGGGCGCCCGGTCCGGGCTGCGGACCGGGGTCGGGCTGGCGCAGCAGGTCGCGATCACCAAGGGCGTGGGTGCCGTCGGTGGGCGGGCGGCCGCCGCAGGTGGCGGTACGCGTGCGGCGACCGGCGGTGGGGCTCGGGCGACTGCGACCTCCCGGCCCGCTCCCCCGCCCACCCCCGCCGCACACGGCGCCGGGGGTGGGCGCTGATGTCCGGGCACGCGACCCAGCAGACGGTGCGGTTCGGCCGCCTCGAGCAGCGCGGCGTGCTGCTGGGGCTGTCCGGCCTGCAGCTGGCCCTCGCGGGTGCCGCTGTGGTCGTGGCCACGGCCGCCCTTTACGCCGCCGGGGCGGCGGGGTTGGTCGCGTCCGCTCCGCTCTGGCTGGTGCTGCTGGCGGCGGGGACGGTGAAGGTCGGTGGTCGGCCGCTGACCGTATGGGCCCCCGTGGTCGCCGGGTTCGGGGCCCGCCGCATGACCCGGAGCGACCAAGAGGTGACCCCGCCGATGCCGCCCACGCTCGGGTCGCTGCGGGTCCCGGGCATCGCCGGCTCGCTCACGGTGACCGGGGGCCCAGCAACGCGCGCGGCGCTGGTATGGGACCGGCGAGCCGCCACGGTCTGCGCGATCGCCGCGGTGTCGGCGTCGGGGTTCGTGCTCGATGAGGCCGGTGCCCAAGAGCACAAGGTCGCCACCTGGGGCCGAGTCCTGGCCCAGCTGTGCCACGAACCTGCCGTGGTTCGCGCCCAGGTCCTTTCCCGAACGCTGCCCGCCTCGACCGGCGGCGCACCTGAGTGGTGGCGCCGGCATGAGACCGACGCCGGGTCGCTGCCCGGACGAATCCTGGCCGAGCTGCTCGCGGACGCCGACCGGGACGCGGTGCGCCACGAGATGCTCCTCGTCCTCGCCGTTCGCCAGCCCCGCGGTGCCGGCCGTCGGATTGACGACGCCCGGGCCCGGCAGGTGGAGTCCACGCTGGTCGCCCTGGCCGAGGCGCTGGCTGCCGCCGAGCTCATCATTGACCGCTGGGTCGGCGTCGACGAGCTGCCCGGCGTGCTGTCGCGGGCCTACGACCCGGCCGCACCCGTCCCGTCGAGCGACGACGATTCCGGGCGTGTTGTGGTGGCGGCGGCGGGTGTGGTGGAGGCGTGGGAACACCTGCGCACCGACTCGGCGGTGCATCGCACCTTCTGGGTGACCGAATGGCCTCGGACCGAGGTCTCGCCGGGGTTCTTGCAGCCGCTGGTACTCGGGGCCGCGTGGCGGACCGTGTCCCTGGTCGCCGAACCGCTGCCAACCGAGCGAGCGTTGCGCGAAATCCGGCGCGCGCACGTGGAGCACGCCGCCGACGCCGCGCACCGGGCCAAGGTCGGGATGGTCGAGGACGAGGCCGTGCGGGCCGAGCGCGCGGACCTGGCCGCGCGAGAGGCCGAGCTCGTCGCCGGGCACGGGGACCTGCGCTTCAGCGGTCTGGTCACGGTCACCGCAGCGGACCTACCCGCCCTGGACGAGGCGACTCGTGCAGTGCGCGCCGCAGCGGCGCAGGCGTTCTGCGAGATCCGCCCGCTGGTGGGCCAACAGGCCGCCGCACACCTGGCGTGCTCGGTCCCTCTCGCGCGAGGTTCACGATGAACGGCGTCGAGCGGCGGGTGCGGCCCGGGACCGGCCTGCCGCCTCGGGGACGCCGACTCGGTACGTCGCGGTTGCGGTTGCCGTCGCACCGGGCGTCATCGGCGACGCTAGCCGGGGCGTACCCGTTCCTGGCCGCGTCTCCTCCGCAGGCGGGCGTACCGGTCGGGATCGACGCGCTGACCGGGGAGGGGTTCGCCTTCGACCCGTGGCAGGCCTACGCCGACGGGCTGGTGACCAACCCGAACGTGGCTCTGCTCGGGGTGATCGGCGTCGGCAAGTCCGCGCTGGTCAAGTCCCTAACCTTCCGTTCGATCGCCCACGCCCGGCGCGTCTACATACCCGGGGATCCCAAGGGCGAGTGGGCACAGGTCGCCCACGCCGCCGGCGGCGTCGTCGTCCCCCTCGGGCCCGGGATGCCGACACGCCTGAACCCCCTCGACACCTCCGCGACCAACCCGGAGGCGCGCCACCAGGCCCGCACGCGTCTGCTGGTCGCCCTGGCCGGAACCGTCCTCGGGCGGGACCTGAGCCCGGTCGAGCACACCGGGTTGGACGCCGCCCTGACCGCCGCCGAGCAAGCCCACACCACCGTCCTGGTCGGGCACGTCATCGATGCGCTGGTCGACCCCAACCCCACCTCGGCGGCAGCAGACCGAACCACGGCTGCGGTTCGGGCGGCGGACGGGCGGGACCTGGCGGCCGGGCTGCGGCGCCTGGTCCGCGGCGACCTGGCCGGGCTGTTCGACCGCCCGTCAACCGTTCAGCTGGACGCGTCCGCGCCGATGGTCGTGCTGGACCTGTCCCGGCTCGGATCGGACGACGCGGCGTTGGCCGCCGCCATGACCTGCACCTCGGCCTGGCTGGAGACCGCGATCGCCTCGACTGGCGGGCAGCGGTGGGTCGTGTACGACGAGGCGTGGCGGCTCATGCGCCACGAAGCGCTGATCGCCCGGATGCAGGCCCAGTGGAAGCTGTCGCGCGCACATGGGATCGCCAACCTCCTGGTCCAGCACCGCCTCTCCGACGTCACCGGCACCGGGGATGCGGGGTCTCGTGCCAGGGGCCTGGCCCAAGGACTTCTCGCGGACTGCTCGACCCGGATCGTCTACCGCCAAGAGCCCGACCAGACCACGACCACCGCGACCACACTCGGCCTGACGAAGACCGAACGCGACCTGCTGCCTGCCCTGCCGCGCGGAACCGGCCTATGGAAGCTGCCGCGGGCCTCGCACGTAGTCCACCACGTCCTTCACCCCGACGAGCTGCCGCTGGTCGACACCGACGCCGCCATGCGCCACGACCCCGCGACGGAGGGGTGATGGTCAGCCACCGGTTCGCCGACGACGCCACTGTGCTGGCCGAGAGGGCGCTGCTCGGCTCGCTGATCGACTCCCCGCGAGACACCTACGAGGTCTGCTCCTGGCTGCGCGCCTCAGACTTCACCGATCCGTGGCACGGAGCCGTGTACACCGTGGTGCGCGAGCAGGCAGTTGCGCACGCGACGATCACGCCCGAGTCGGTCGCGACGGGTCTGAGTGAACGGCTCGGGCCAAGGCGGGCGAACCCGGCCGGGCTGGTCGACCTGCTCCACGCCCGACCAGACAACCCCGACCCGATCGGCTACGGCCAGATGGTCACCGAGACCGGCCTGCGTCGGGAGATCGCCGGGCAAGGTGTGCTGCTGCGCGCCGGGGCCCTGCACGCTGCTCTGACCCACACAGGGCGTCCCGCGACCGCGGCCTGCGACCTGGTCGACGCCGCGGCGAGCTCGGCCGAACGCCGGTGGCACCAGGCGCTGACCGGCGACGCCCGCCCAGAGCCGCCATACCCCGCCCCGCTGCGAGCCGCCGCACGGTCCACCGAGGTGCGCCTGGGCGCCGACAAGCTCCTGGCCCTGCACCAGTCACGCGACCCGGCCACCGAGCACGACCACGAGATCGCCCTGATCGGGGCCCTGATCGCCCACCCCGACCAGATCCCCACCGTCGCCGCATGGCTGCCACCGACCCGGATCACCGAACCCGCATGGCGGACCGTCTATGCCTGCGCGCTCGACCTGCTCGAACGTGAGCAGTTCGTCGACGAGGTCTCCGTAGCCTGGGCGACCCGCGGCCCCGCCCACCACGGCGCACCCGTGCCCGATGTCACCGCGCTGACCGGTGCCGTCTCGGCCGCGAGATTCATGCCGGCTGGCACCGCGGCAAGGCTGGTTGCCGGCGACCAGCTGCGCCGCCTGGCCGACATCGGTGCGGATCAGCTGCACACCGCGGCCGCCAACCCCGGGGTCCAGGTCGCCGACCTGATCGACACCACCCGGCTGCTGACAACGTCCCTGCGGCACGTCGCCACCGCCCTTGCCCCTCCACCGGGGACCACCACGCAGGGCCCGGCCCAGGTACGCCAGCTGCACTCGACGAGAGGACCGGTCGCCGGATGAGACCCCGACCCGCCGCCCCACGCACCGCCCGCACAACGGCGCCGGACCCGACCCTGACCACCTGGGCCCTGGTCGCCGGCGCTTCGGTCCTGGCCGTCGGGTACGTGCTGTGGCTCGCCGCCGCCACCGCCTGTCTGCTGACCGGACACCCGGCACCCGACCCTGCACCGCTGGCGGCGCTGAGCGCCCTGACCCACCCCGGCGACCCGGCCGCCGCCTGGCCCCAACCGGACCAGATGCCCGGGCCGGTCCCGTACTGGACTCTCACGGGCCTCGCGGTCACCGTCGTCCTCGGATCGCCCCTCGGGTTGTGGCGCGCGACCCGCCGCTGGACGCACACCGACCGCCGAAACGAGGTTCGGACCCTGCCCGGCCTCGGCTCCCCCGCCGACGTCGAGCGCGCCGCCGGACGCCGGTCCCTGGTGCGCCGCGGCGCGATCGTGCGGCCCTCCACCGGGAACCGGCCCCGCCCCGAACAGGTCGGCTACCGCCTCGGTCAGGTGTCCGGCCGCGAGGTCTGGTGCTCGGTCGAAGACTCCGTGCTGCTGGTGGGCCCACCACGGATGGGCAAGGGCGTGCACGTGGTCATCCCCTGGGTGCTCGACGCGCCCGGCCCGGTCGTGTCCACCTCCACCCGCCCGGACACGCTCGTCCTCACCGCGCGGGCCCGCGCCACGGACAACCGGCCCGTCGCCGTGTTCGACCCCCAACGCCTCGCCGGCCACCCCGGCGGGCTCGCGTGGTCGCCGGTGCGCGGGTGCGAGACCCCACGCACGGCCCTGGTCCGTGCCCGGGGCCTGGCCGCTGGCGTCGGATTCGGCCGCACCGTGTCCGACTCGGACTTCTGGGCCGGGCAAACCGAGACCGCACTGCGCTGCCTGCTACACGCCGCGGCCTTGGACGGGCGCCGCACCGTGGACCTGTACCGGTGGTCCCTCAACCCCGCCCTGGCCGAGGACGCTGTCACCATCCTCACCCGTTCCGGCGCCGCAGCCGAGGGCTGGGCCGACGCCCTGGACGCCGTCATCCACACCGACCCCCGCACTCGAGACTCGGTCTGGCTCGGCGTGCGCCAGTCCCTCGCGGCCCTGGCCGACCCTGACGTCCTGGCCGCCGTCGACCCCGCCCCCGGCACCGGGTTCGACCCGGCCAACTTCCTGGCCCGCTCCGGAACCCTGTACCTGCTCGCCTCCGCCGTCGCCTCCGGGTCATCCGCACCACTGATCGCAGCCTTCGTCGAAGACATCACCGAGACCGCCCGCCGCGTCGCCGCACGGTCCAAGGGCGCCCGCCTGGACCCGCCCCTGCTGCTCGCCCTGGACGAGATCGCCAACCTCACCCCACTGCCATCCCTGCCCTCGCTGATGGCCGAGGGCGGCGGATCCGGGATCACCACCCTGGCCGTCCTGCAGTCCTTGGCTCAGGCACGCGCGAAGTGGGGCGAGAACGACGCCGACGCGATCTGGGACGCCGCCACCGTCAAGCTCGTCCTAGGTGGCCTGGCCAAGTACCGCGACCTGGACGACGTCGCCCGCCTGCTCGGCGAGATCGACGAGTACACCCACACCACCAACCGCTCCCGCCACGGCGACGCCTCCACCAGCACCGGGGTCCGCACGGTCCCCGTCATGCCCCCCGACGTCCTACGCACCCTCCCGGTTGGCACCGGCGTCCTGCTGCTGCGCCAGACCCGGCCCGTGGTCATCGACCTCAAGGCCTGGACCACCCGCCGCGACGCCAAAGAGCTTCGTCTGGCCCAGACGGACGCCGAGGCTATGGCGGCCGACACCGCCTCCGCGACCATGCGCGCCACCGGCGGTACGCGATGATCCGCGCAGCCCTCGCCGCCGTCGGCGCCTCCGCCGTGGCAGTGCCGGCCATCGCCGTCCTGGCCACCCTCAGCCTCGGGAGCTCGACACTGACCTGCCTGCAAACCGCCGGCGATACCGTGCTGGCCGCCGACGCACCGGTTCCTGCCCAGGCGCGGGTGTGGGTGGGCGACGCGAAGGCGGCGTGCCCTGACCTGCCCGAGGCGTGGATCGCCGCGGTCATGGCCCAGGAGTCCGGGTTCGACCCCGACGCGCACGCCGACGACACCAACGGGGGCACCTGGGGGCTGTTCCAGCTCAACGCGTCGGTGTGGGAGCACGCCTACGGACACCCATGGGCCACCGACCTGAACCACAACGGGACCTGGGACGTGCGCGACGGCGACATCCACGCCACCGTCGCCGGGCACTACCTGTGCGACCGGCTCGACGGGATCCGCCAGATCCGCGCCCACCACCCCGACTGGGCATCGTCGACCCTCGCTGTGCTGGACGCGCTGATAATCGCCCATAACGCCGGCGAGTCCCGGCTGCGCACGTACCCCGACATCCCTGAGATCACACGCCGCTTCATCGCGACCGTTGACCAGCGCGCCGCTGCGTGGAGTACCGTCCCGACGACGTCGTCCGGCAAGCCACCCGGCGCCACAGACCGCCCGGCGCCCGCCGAGTCCGACCCCCTGCGACAGGCGGGCGCCGGGTGCTTGCCCGGAATGGGCGCCGACACCACCGGCGTGAGCCTCCCGCTCGGGACTCCGAACGACGTCGCCACCGCGGTCGACACCGCGTTGTCCTACGTGGGGGTCGCCTCCGGGTGGGACGGGCTGTGCGACCGACTCGCCTGCCGCGCCTACGGCTACGCCAACGCCGGCTACTACTCCGCCGCCACCCACTGGGCCGCCATGGTCCAGTCCGGGCACGCCCACCCCGGCGACTCGTGCCCGCCGCTCGGCTCGTTCGTCTTCTTCAACACCGGACGCATCTACGGGCACGTGTCCGTTGTCGTCCAAGCCTCACCGACGTGCGACCCCGAGCAGATCCTCGTGACCTCCAACGGTGTCTTCGACGCCGCCACCGGCAACCACGGCGGGGTCTACCTGCTCTCCCTCGCCCGGCTGGACGCGATGTACCTCGGCGGCACCGGGTACCGCGGCTGGTCTGACCCCGTCTGCGCCGGCACGCCGCTACCTGCGGGAACCACCCACCCCGCACCCTCCGGCTGGTGACCTATCACCCCGGACTCGAGGCCGGACCCGAAGCCGGACTTCGCCGAATTGCACGACCGGCTCATCGCCGCCGTCGCCGACGTGCTTCGGACCGCCGCCTCACCTCCGGACCAGACAACGCGCTCAACGCATCGCCAACGGGGCGCGACCGAGCAGCCCCGTCGTGATTCAGCCCAGCCAGTCCACGCCGTCGAGCTCACTCAGAAGCGCCGAACGTCGCCCGCACTCTTGTGCCCGCGGTCGAGCTCCCACATTGAACTTCCGGCCTGCGGCACCGGAAGTACGCCCAAGGTGCCATGGCAGTACAGGTGCGAGCAGATGCACGCATCCGGATGCCATGCGAGGGCTGAAGGTCCGCGAACCGGTCGCACGACGCCGCGCACTGCGACACGGTTGTCTAGTGGGAACAGACGCATGGAAGAACTGGCGCGCGCACGACTCCCAGGCGCCCGAGACCGAGAACTTCGAGGACGAGGCGCACTCCGACCGCCAGTTCACAGGAGGGCCGGTCCGACTCGGCCCGACGACACTCCACACAGTGATCCGCGAGTCTGAGTCCATGGGGCCGGCCGTGATACTGCACACGGGGATCCACATGCACCTCATGCCGGAACCGGTCGTCGATGGCGGACTCGCCCCCGCCGACTCGAGCGCCTACCACGGCGGAACTATGAGCGACGAGATTGCGGCACTGATCGCATTGGAGCTCGGCGCGCGGCTGCGCGTGGCGGGCACACGGCAACTCTCCGGAGTCCACGACAATAGCCCCGCGGCCCCGATCCACATCGAGGTACAGGCACTCAGCCGTCCGGGCCGGCCCGGCAGGGAGGTCCTACCGCGACTGACGCACCGAAGCACGAACCTCGATGGCTTGCGGCGCCTCAACCGATTCCCGGAACTCGATAGGTCAACCGCTGTCGAGCTCGTTCGCGCAGCACGGGAGTACGAGTCGGCAATCTGGTGGGCGAACGAGGACCCCGATCAGGGTTGGCTTCACCTCGTGTCTGCGGCCGAGATTGCGGCCACGCACAGGCAGACGGACTCCGCGGAGGCAACGGACCTCGTGCGCGAACACTGGCCGGAGTTGTGGGAGGCGCTCGAGAGCGCAGACGCCGAGACGCGGTCGAGCGTGGCGAGGCAAGTCGCCCCGCAGATGCGCGCCACGCGGCGCTTCACCGACTTCATTGCGGAGCTCGCGCCCGGGCCGCCGGAGCCTCGCCCGGCGTGGGACGAACTCGACTGGACCGCAATGCGCGAGCACGCACGGACGATCTACGGCCACCGGTCGACGGCTCTGCACGCGGGCAAGCCTTTCCCCATGCCGATGCGTCAGATACCGCGAACCGAAGAGAGCGGGGCACTACAGGAGGCGCCGTTGGGGCTGACATCTGGCGGGGCAGGCGCGATCTGGGAGCGACGCGAGACACCGATGCTCCTGTCGACCTTCGAGTACATCGTCCGTAGCGCATTGCTCACGTGGTGGGACGAGTTGCTCCAGGCCGCACCGGCAGCCACCGGCACGTAGTGCTCCGCGGGGGCCGCTACCCGGAGCACGCACAACTGACTGCACCCTAGAACCCAACCAAGTTCTGAAGGCGTCGCAGACCGCAGCTCGTCGGGCACAGGGCGCGACCTCGGTCCTCAACCGTCGCTTGCCGACGGCCTAGGTGTCCCCGGCGTGAGTCGAGTTGATCCTCCGCATTAGGGCCTCGAAGTTGTCCAGGGTCGTTGCCGAGAGCTGCTCAACCCTTGCCGGGTCTCGGAGGAGGACCTCCGCCGGAAGCCAGTGGTCGAACTTCCCGCCACCAAGCGCTTCGAGGCGCAGCAGGATCCTGTCGGGGTGGTCTGCGAGGTCGCTGACCTTGTGGCTCTTGCCAAACGCATCGTTGTACAACCCGAGGTAGTCGCTGAGCGTGAAGAGGTCCTCGATGTCGCTGTGCCTCTGCTCGAGGACAGATCCAACGAACACCACCCGCCGACCCGGAATCTTGTTGGCCTTGATTGCGGCTTCAACCTTGCCCGCACCTTCGGTCCCCGAGTCGAGCAACACCGTCACTGAGACCTTCCGCCCGAGCAGTGCGACGAACGCAGGCACGTTCGATGACCCGCCTGCCGGGAGGATGCGCCACCGTTCGTCGAGCCCTTCGCGGCCCAGCCGGCGGAGCTGACGACCGATCATCTCCAGGTAGACCAGATCCGACGAACCCTCGACGAGCAAGTTGCGCTCGCCAATGAAGAGGTTCTGTGCCAGGTCGTAGCCGAGGGCCGCCTGCAGTGGGAAGGCGCTGTCCTCCCCCACCTCCAACGCGTCCGACGTGGTCAACGAGCCGAGGTGGTCTCCTCGATCCTCAACGACGCGCACTCGTTCGATCTCCTCCACCATGAACGGCGAGTGAGTTGTGTACACGACCTGGCCAACTGGCGCGAGGCGCTCGTTGATGAAGCGCAGGAAGTCCCGCTGCGCCTTCGCGTGCAGCGTGAGCGCTGGCTCGTCGAGCAGGATCACCACTCCGCCCTCGTGCTCCTCAAACTCACTGAACGCGGCGAGGAACGAGAAGAACCACTGGTAGCCCGACGAGCGATAGGAGAAGTTGTTGGTGAAGTCGTGCTTGCGGTCTTCGACGCGGAAGTTCAGGTAGCGCACAACACTCGTCTGACCGTTCGGCCTTGAGACGGTCTCGGGCTCGATGTCCACCTTGATGCGGAGCTCAGGGTTCGTGCTCCAGTACTCGGCCATTTCGCGCGAGAGATCGCTGGACACCGCTTCCAGCTCGGCCGTGCGTGACTCGAACTCGTCGTCGGTTACGGAATCAATGTCCGTATCCGCCAACCTCAGAAGAGCACGCGCGGTCTGCTTCGATGACGCCCCGGGTTGCTCATCCGCCTGGGTGCGGAGAGACGCAACGTCGACGCGGCCCTCAAGCTTCTGGTAGGCCGAAAAGCGGAAGAATGAGCCGTCCCGGCGTGTCCGGAGACTCGGTTCGTTGAGTCACCCGGCTTCTGGC
>JAHLLI010000015.1 GCA_020444245.1 Actinomycetales bacterium | reverse complement strand
CCGCCATCACGAACCCCACCGCAAGGCACTAAGCCGATTGACCCAACTCAGGTTCGATGGTCTGCTGGAACAGGTCGGTCAGCGCCGGGCCGGCGACCGCCCACCGCGCCAGGACGAGCCCTGCGGTCATGTGGTCAGCATGGCGGCCACGGGCCCGGTCTGCTGTCACGGGGATAGTCGGTGGCGCGCTGGGGCTCGCGTTCGGAGCCCTCGTCGCCTTGAACGGCCAAGCCCACCGCACGCGCCGAGTTTCATCGCCTACTCAAGTCAAGTGCGCCTGCGGGGCGCGCTGAGCGTCAGCGCGCGCTCGACGTCGTGGTGTTCGGCGACCATCGGGGGCGGACTCGTCGCCCGGAAAGCGGTGAAGTCCAGGCGGGCTGCCATATCGAGTCCAGGGTCGGCGCAGAAGACGCCTCGCCCCGCGCTGCCGCTGCCGCATCGAACAAGGGCGACCTGAAGACCGGTCAAGCCCGTCGCTTGATGACTTCGCCGAGCTTCCCGGTGACCTGGTGACGCGTTTCGGGGCTCAGTGCCTCAAGGCGTAGCGCCACTGCGGCAACATCCGAAGGCCGGCTCGCCCTGAAGTGGTGGAGGAGTTGCCCTCCGACCTCGATGGCCGCCGCCGCTCCGGCGCCGGCGGCAGCGCCTAGGAGAGCTTGTTGAAGGTCGCCCTGTGACGTAGCAGCGCCGCCAGCTGCACTGAGGGCCACCATCAACTGGTAGACGGCAACTCTGATGAGACTTGTCCCTCCGGCCGCGCCTCCCTTCACGAGGACCCCGTTCACTATTGAGTCGAGACTCTTCTTGTCCCGATCCACGTGCGACTGAGCCCTACTGACCAGTTCTTTGACTTCACGATTCAGTTCGGGCTCCATGCCGCTACCCAGCCGATACGCTGTCGTCATTAGGCGTCCGATGTCCTTGTTCTCATGCTGCTTGATGGCGGCATCGATCAGTCCGCGAGGGTTGCTCGTGTCCCAATCGGCAAGTACGGCTGCAGTAGCGGCCCAGGCGAATGCGTGGTTGGCGATCGTGTCGGCGTCGCTGTCTTGATGGGGATCGGGAGGAAGCAGGTCGAGCGCTTGGCGCACGAGTTCACTGAAGAACGCCACGTGCGCGCTGAGCTGGGTCAGTGCTTTGGCCGGACCGTAGTAGAGCGCGTCGTGCTTGCCCGCGATCTTCGGTACGTACCCGGCGCGGAATCTGCTGACCATGGCATCCGTGTACCAATAGACCTCCGCCAAGCCGGAGCTGCGCCTTTCCTCCAGATGAGCCAGGTAGCTGCGCAGGAGGTGCTGCCCGTCGTCGCGGCTGACCCGGCAGAGCCCGGCCAGCATCTTGTTGCCCCACAGTTTGTCCTGCGACGGGTCACATAGCCAGATTGCAGCAGCCTCGAGGTCGACGTCTGAATCTGCGGAACGATCCAAGAATTCCTCGCTGAATCGATCGACAAGGGCTAGGTGCTTTCGCACCAGATTCTCGTCCGTCTCGACAAGCGGGCGATCTTTCCATTCGGGGATGAAGAGCCGCGGACCGTAGCGCTGGACCCGTGGTGTGTCTCCATCGCCAGTTGCCGAGTACGCGTCCGCCTTGAGCAACGGGCCTCCCCAGGCTGACGCATCAGCCACGTCATCGACTGTCGGCCGGGGCGTATCTGCGAGCTCTAGCCCCAATGCCTGGGCCGCGTCGGCCGATGCGGCCCGCGTATCGTCGGCAGCTGTTGGATCTACGACAAGTCGTGGTCCCCCGCAGACGATTGCAGCGGCGAGCAATGCGAGGTCGAACTCGGATGCGAACCCTCGGGCATCAGGTTTGTTTGGCCCGTCCACGATAGTCGCAGCTGCGCGGCTCAAGAGACCGTGGTTCACAAACGGAAAGGGGTCGGCCACGGCTACTCTCCGATCAGCGATCCGGAAGTGGCTCTGAGGATACCTGATGGGCGCACTTGGCCAGAGGGCGCTGCCTGCATCCGAATGACGGTGTGGACGAGGAACTCGACCGCTTGCTCCGAGCGAGGACGATGACGCCGCAGGTATCGATCACCATCGACACGGCACACCAGGAGCGCATGTCCGAGCCGCCGATCTCTGGCGCCGGGCGTGATGGGCGCGGTTTGGGCGCGCTGCCCCTTCCATCGTGCCGGGGTGTTGGGTCCACACGCGGCTCGGTGGTGCCTGGCCGATTGAGCCTGTTGGCCGCGCGGTAACGCCGGACCTTGGCCCGTGCCCGACGCCCGGTCTCGTGGCTTGCGCGCGTGGGGTCGCTCGCCTTCCCGCGGGCAACGTAGGCCCGGTGAGGCTGATGGGATGAGACGAAGCAGCCACCGCCCTCAGCAGCAGCCGGGTACAGCGAGAGGGCCCAACCGGGACCATCGACCGAAGACAACGGGAACCACTCCGCACGCGAGACGACCAGGGACGCTGCGCGCGTTCAGTAGTCGTCTCGTTCGCGGCGGCCAACCGGCGGGGCATCCCCCGGCAGCCCTGGCTAGCCGTCGCCTGTCTATGTCGTCTAGTAATCGGGGGACGCAGTGCGGGCATCCTCCGCTCACGACCTTCTGCAACCGGGCGCCCGGCGCCCGACGTGTCGCCCCCGGCGCCCTCCCGACAGCAGAGCCTGGCACTCCACGCGCTCGCGTCAACCGCGACTCCCGACTGGGGCCGGGGACGGTGCTCCGCACCCGGAGCCGCGCCCGACTACGCACGGCGGTTGCCCCGGACCCGCTCCGTGCTGGTGCTCCGCTATCGGTACGACGCCTCAGCATGAGCCCAGTCGGGCCCCCCGAGTTACGTTGCCACTTCAAGTTCAGACGCGCCTCAGGGTATCGACCACCAGTAGGTCGATCCGTACACCCCGAAGCCGAGCGCGGCGTTCCCAAGGTCACTCCACATGTCCGCCTTCGGCGTGCCGCCGTACTTCGCTTCCTCGTTCAGGACGCCGTAGACCGAGTGTGTGATGTAGGAGCTGTAACCGAGGTCGAGCGTCGCCATCTTCGCCGCGTTGTTCGCAGCCTTGCCGACCCAGACTAGGTCGTCGCTTCCTCGGATGCCCGTCTTTGCCACGAACAGTGGAGACGTGTCGATGCCGATCTTCTGTTCAATCTTGTACTTGCTCTCTGGATACTTGGCTCCGAGTGCTGGCTGGAGGATGTGCCTTACGGCCCAATTGATCTTGAGAGCAGTCTTTGCTGCGGCGGTGTTCTTGTTGTTGCCGATGAAGACCGCCATAACACGGTCGCCGTCGTAGGCGGTAATCGTGCCGTTCTGGTCGCGAATGATACGCGCGGCTGTGTATAGATAGTTCTTGTAGACTTCCGCGGCGAACCAGTCCTTGTACCCGTTCACGAGACCGGTTGAGTCTGTCAGGTCCGCATAAAGCACGGTTCCGTCGAGCTCCACGGCGTCCGTGCCGAATGTGACGCTGCTGCTGTCCGGAACGGCGTCGCCTTTCCGACGCCGCCAAACATCGTCATGTGTCTTCTTTGCGTGCGCCTCTAGTTCACTCTTCAAGCCCATTTTATCCCCCGCACTGTCCGAGCGGTATTGCCGCCGCGAATAGAGGTACCGAAGCCAGTGACAGCGCCATTGCGATCCGCACGAGCAGGTACTTCCGCGCCACAAGGCGCGAAAGGTGCCACAGTTGGTGCCGAGTCCGCTCGGTTGGATCTACGGGCGCACTGTCGAGTGCGGCCGCGAACGCGCGCAGTGTCGAATACCCCGCTACGTGCCCCCAGTATCGAACCCCCTCACTCGCGTCGCTTCGCCGGTAGCGCGGCCATACCGAAGCCGCTGCGGCGCCCACAGCCGCGGTTGCGGCAGCCGCACCCAGCCACCAGGTAGCCCGGCCCGCGCCGCACAGTTGCAGCGGCGTCCAGTCGCCAGCCAAGAGGCCGCCGAGCACAGCGGCGTAGCCGATTCCCAGCGCCGTCAGAACGAGGGATGCTTTGTTGTCTGCCTGGGAAACTTCGGCCCGCGCCTCAGCGAGCATCACTATCTCGATGTCTTGACGCTTCTTCTGAGTCATTCCCTCTCCCGACTCGGCCATCCGTGTACCAAGTCTCATCATTGCGCCGCACGCGAGGGCGCAGCCGGCCAAGGCCAATGGTTGCGGGCCTCGTGCGTAGCCACGACCCTCAGCGGCCTCCGCGCATCCGTCTGATGTCCCTGCCCTCAACTTCGAGCCATTCGATTCGGCGGTCCATCGCCGGTCCATCGTCGCTCAGGGAGTAGTGGACTGTGACATCGAGCCCGTTGACGGCCGTGGTTTCCCGCTCACCGCCCTCCGGCTGCCCAAAGTGAGGGACTCGTCACGATGCAGGCGATGCGACAACGCAACGTCATCCGCGGTGCGAAGGCGAATTGCACCCGTCTGAAGCGCCGAGATCTCTCGGCCCCAGTGTGGGCCGCCCGGATCGGGGCTGTCGTGAACCACCCATGCCTCGTGCAAGGTCACTCCATGAACATAGACAGTCGCAGCGGCGCTCCAAAGCGACACGCCAAAGACGGGAGTCCGCAGCTGCGTGGTCGTTGACCACCGTCCGAAGTACATGACCCGGATGGCGGAATCGACCGGAATCGCGGCGGCCGCGGCGGCCGACTCCGCGGTGTGGCTTGCGGCCCGCTCGGACGCGAGGGCGAGGCGTCGCGTGAGCTACGCGTACCACCCCGTCACGCCGACGAGGACTACGGTGCTGGCCGGTCCCACCCATTCGCGCATGCCTGGCATTCCTTTCACTGCCCGTCGTTGGGCGCCGCGGGGGTCGACTGGCGTCTTGTCGCCTCGGCGACCTGCCTCGGATCAGAAGGCTCCCGACGTAGCGCCTGGCGCGCCCCACCCGGCTCTTGCTGACGGCGTACTGGAGCGGGGGGATGCTTCAGCACGCCGTCAGCGCCTACGGTGGGTTGACGCGTTGCGGTCTTGCCGGCCTGGGTGCGAGCCGGGCGCCTTCCACTATTTGGCCGCTAGCGCCGCGATCCGCTTCATCATCTCGTCGAGGTACCCAAGGGTGTCGTTGATGCTCGGCTCGTAGTCCTCGGGATGTGCGCATTCGTTGCGCTTCGCGAGAAGCCCTTGAAGCGCCTTCATCATGGAGTTGGAGATCAGGTCCTGCTTCTTCAAGACCTCGAACAGGGTGTAGTCCTTTTGCTCCCGAAAGTCAGAGGCTTGAGTGATGCCCCACGCCGGATAGTTCGTCTGTATCACTCCGAGCCGGGCAGGGTCAGCCGCGATCCACTCGTGCACGAAATCCATCAGAGCGGCGAAGGAGGTGACATGTGCAGACCGATAGAGACTGTGCTCGGCGCACTGGAGCGCCTCGCGAAAGAGTCTGTCTTGCTTGAGGTTGAGCGTCGTCAACTTCTCGTACGACTCGGTCAGGGTCATCACGCGATGCGGGGATGCCTCACGCTTCGCTAGAAGCTTGCTCAGTTCGGCCTGCGCTGTGGCGGCCCACTCGGCGACCTCGCGCGGCGTCCTATGCGTTGCCATCCGACAAGCCCGTGATGTGCTTAGCCATCGCGGCGAAGAAGGCGTCGTAGACCGCAGGATCGCTCGTGGCGTCCACAGACAACGCGATGTTGACGTTGATGGTGACCCCGCCGGGACCGGCGTCGCGACGCTGGCGCGGACGGTGGTGGGTTCCGCCGCCAGTACCGCCACCGGAGCCGGCGCCGTCTTCCTCCGCCTCGCCGCTCACGCCGTCGAAGTCAGCGAACTTGCAGAGCACCTTGAAGGTCTTGACAACGAGGCCAGCCGTCTCGTCGTCGAGGTCCGAGTTGCTCTTGACGAAGGTCACCAGATCGGAGTCGGCGTGGCTGTTGGCGCCCGGATACACGTCGAACATGGGCTTGTACGCCTGTTTGATGGCTGCGCCCACGAGGGCGCGGCCAGCCTTGCCGCCGCGAAGGCCCTTCTTGTACGGATCGAGAGGCACACCGGCGGCATCGATGAGGCCCGCGTACCTCAGCACACTCGGGAACCCCCGTGCGTGCGACGAGCCGAATCCGAGCTGCTTGGGATAGTCGGTGGTCATCTTCTCCGGCGCCCCGACGGACTGCAGCTTCATGATGAATTCCTCAAGCTTGCCCGGGGTGCGGTTGTACACGAACGGGATCGACGCCATGCGTCGCATGGTAGGAGAAGGCCCCGACGCCTCCGCGGACATTCGCGCGCGCGTCGTTCTACTGGCATGGGAAGAGCCAGGCACCTCATCCCAGGAGGGCGCCCGGCTCTACCGGTCGCTGCCCTGCCAGCCTACAGATGGCATCCGCCCCCGAACAGCAGGGAGGCCCGCTGCCCCGTCGGGCGGTGGGCCTCTGGCCTGCTGGCGTCGGGTCGCAGCGTCAGCAACTCGGCGACCGTCCGGCCCGAACCGCCGATGCGGAGTACGCCGCCCGGGTGGGTGCGGAGACCAGCACGTTGAGCCCGGCGGCGACGGCGGCGGCCAGGAAGCGCGCGGCGGCGGGGGTCCGCGCGGCGGCGGAGGTCAGGGAGCCGAGTGCGACCAGGTCGTCCAGGTGGGAGGCGCGCACCAGGTACTTGCGGCTGTTGACGGCCGCAGGGGGCGCGCGTGACGTCGGGGATGGACACGTGCACGCGCTCGACCAGGTCACGGACCTGGGACGGTTGCATGATCGTGGCGGTCAGCTCGGCCTTGCCGCTGCGGGCGACGAACACCTGGTCCGGGGCGTTGATCCAGATCTCCTCGACCGTCGGGTCGTCCAGGTAGGGCTCGCGCGGTCGTCGCGAAGTTGCCGCGACCCCTTGTCGAGCCGGGCCCTAGGTCCCTAATGTGGATAACGGTGTCGACAACGTTTTCGAAACCTGTCGGCGCTTCCTCACTCCACGGTGCAAGGGGGCACTTCGATGAGACGACTGACCACCATTCTCGCCGCCGGCGCTGCTGCTGCTGCGCTCGCCGTCGCCGCGGTCCCAGCCTCGGGCCGATGGCATACCACTGACCCGCAGGACCAGACCCTGCGGGCCCTGGCGTCCAACCACGGGCTCTACATCGGCACAGCGGTCGCCGCCGACCTGCTCTCCGACCCGACCTACGCCGACATCGCCGGCAGCCAGTTCTCCACCGTCACCGCCGAGAACGCGATGAAGTGGGAGACGATCGAGCCCGAGCGCGGCGTCTACAACTGGGGTCCTGCCGAGGAGGTCATGGCCTTCGCCAAGGCCAACCACCAGAAGGTCCGCGGCCACGTGCTGGTGTGGCAGAACCAGCTGCCCTCGTGGCTGACCGAGGGCGTCGCGGACGGCAGCATCTCCAAGGCTGAGCTGCGCGACATCCTGCACGAGTACATCACCGCCGTCGTGACCCACTTCAAGGGCCGCATCTGGCAGTGGGACGTCGTGAACGAGGCCGTCACGGACCCGTGGGACTCGCCCGACGGCCACATCACCTACAAGGGGTTCTGGTACGAGAACCTCGGTGAGGGCTACATCGCCGACGCGTTCCGCTGGGCACGCGCGGCGGATCGCAAGGCCCTGCTGACGTACAACGACTACAACATCGACGCCTTCGGCGACGGTGGGCCGCTGGACAAGACGCAGTTCGTCTACGACATGGTCAAGGACCTGCGCGCCCAGGGCGTGCCGGTCGACGTCGTGGGCAGCCAGGCGCACCTGTCGACCCGGTACGGCAACTACACGCCGTTCCAGATCGCCGACGCGCTGAACAAGTTCGCGGGGCTGGGCGTCGCCACGGCGTTGACCGAGGTCGACGTGCGCAACCTCATGCCCGCGGAGCAGACCGGGGACACCATCAACCCGCTGCTCCAGGCCCAGGCGTACGACTACAGCGCGCTGATGCAGGGCTGCCTGGCGAGCAGGCACTGCATCTCGTACACCGTCTGGGGCTTCGACGACGGTCACAGCTGGACCAACACCTGGGACTTCGGCGCGGGCGCCGGGGCCGAGGCGATGGCGACGCTGTACACCGCCGACTACCAGCCGAAGTTCGCGTACTACGCGATCCAGGCCGACCTGGCCTACAGCGGGGCGCCGCGCGTCCTCTCGCGGATCCCGCAACACCCGACGCGCTGACGTCGGGACCGGCGCGGGGCCCAACTCCTCGGGGCCCCGCGCCGGACGCCAGGACCTGGCACGCTGGGGTCGTGAGCGTGCCACCGACCGACGGACCCGACGACCGGGACGGGATCCCGCCGCAGTGGGAGACCTATCAGCCGCCCGCGCAGCCGCCGCCCGGCTACGGCTACCAGCCGGGCTGGGGCTACCCGCCGCCCGACCCTGCGGCGCCCTGGGGGCGCGACCCCTTCACCGGGCAACCGCTGTCGGACAAGTCCAAGGTCGCGGCCGGCCTGCTCCAGATCTTCCTCGGCATGTTCGGCGTGGGACGGTTCTACACCGGTCACACGAACCTGGCCGTCACCCAGCTCAGCCTGACGATCCTGGGCTTCATCACCGCGTTCATCGTGGTCGGCGTCTTCGTGCTCATCGGCGTGCAGATCTGGGTGCTGATCGACGGGATCATGCTGCTCGCCGGGCGCGAGACCGACGCGCGGGGCTACCTGCTGAGGTCCTGACGGTCCTCGGCCGCCGCGGGGGCGCCCGGCTCGTCCGGACGCCCCCACGACGTGGTCACGACTCCTTCTCGGTGCCCTCCTGCGCCTGCGGCGCGGGCGCCGCGTCCTCGGAGGGTGCCGGCACGGGTGCCGGTGGGGGCGTCGGCGCGGGCACCCCGGCCGGGACGGGCCCGGGGTACGGGCCGCGGACCGGTACCGGGGCGGCCAGGGCGGCGCCTCGAACGGCGGCCCGCTCCTCGGCCTTCTGGGCGGCGCGCCGGCGGGCCCGCCGCGCCAGGGGCCACACGATCGCGGTGACGACGGCGGCCGGGATCAGCCACGGCAGCAGCACGCCGATCACACCGAGCAGCCAGGTGCCGAACGCGATGAGTGCCTTCCACCCCGCCTCGAGCCCGGACAGGAAGCCGCTCGGCGGCTCGTCGGGCACGGCCTCGTCGGTGTAGAGGTTGACCGTCACGGTCGACATCGAGACCTGGTCGGCCAGCTGGGCCTGCTGGGACTGGAGCTGCTCGAGCTGGGACTGACGGTCGGTGAGCACCTGCTCGGCCTCGACGATGTCGGAGAGCTTGGCCGACCGCTCGAGCAGTGCCTCCAGCCGCGCGATCGAGATCTGCATCGCCTTGATCCGGGCCTCCAGGTCGCGGACCTGCGCGGTGACCTCGACCGAGTCGAGCTGGGTCTCGTCGACGGTGCCCAGGGTGCCCAGCTCGGTGATCACCTCGTCGAGCCGCTCGGCCGGCACGCGCGCGGTGAGCTGGGCGTAGGCGCGGCGGTTCTCACCCGCGGTCTGCTCGCTGCGCGCCGAGATGTAGCCCCCGCGGCTGCCGACGATGGTGACCACGCGCGAGGCCTTCTCGATCGGGTCGTCGACCACGACGGTGACGAAGCCCGTGACGATCATCTGGCGGTCCGCTGCGGCGACCACCTCACCGTCCGCGGCCGTGCGCGCCTCGTCGTTCGCCGGCTCGGGGGCGGCCTGGTCGCCCCCGCCGCTGTTGCCGGCCACGGCGGACTCGTACGAGCCGTCGGCGGAGTCGGTGGTTCCCGAGCCCATCGAGCAGCCGGCGAGCGCGGCGGCGCCGAGGCCGGCCAGCGCGATGAGCGCGGCCCACTGGGGTGTCCGTCGCCGCAGGGCCCGGCGGCGCGCGGGGGTCGGTGTCGTCTGCATGCCTGCACGCTAGAGAGCCGCGCACGCCGCCGTGCGGTGTTCGGGGGATTCGTGATCAACTCGTCGGCCAACCGTGTCCCAAGGGCAACGGCCCGGGACGCAAGATCGCCATCGTGTGCGACAGGCCGTCACCCGTTCGGTCGCATGCCGCTGCCGTCGTTCCCGAGGGTCGAGGGCGCGGCGCCCGGCTGGGCGCCACGGCGGATCGCGTGTGACGATGCGACGGTGGAGGCGCTGACCGAGCTACGAGTCGCCGCCGCGGTCGCCGTGCTGCGCAAGGTCGCCGGGCCGGACCCGACCGCGGCGCGGGCCGCCGTGCACCAGACCCCCGGGCCGCGGTGGTTCGGTCCCGAGACCGCGATCGCGCGGGTGCACGGCGACGCGTCGATGTTCGTGGGCGGGATCCGTGCCCTGCTGCTCCAGTCGCTGCACCCGCGGGCCATGGCGGCGGTCGCGGCGCACTCGGGCTACCGCAGCGATCCCTGGGGACGGCTGCAGCGCACCGCGACGTTCCTCGCCCAGACCACGTTCGGCCCGGTGGACCAGGCCGAGCGGGCGGTCGCGACGGTGCGCGCCGTGCACCAGCGGGTCCGCGGCAGGACGCCGGACGGGGAGCCGTACCAGGCCTCCGACCCGCACCTGCTCGCGTGGGTGCACCTGGCCGAGGTGGACTCCTTCCTGCTCGCCCACCAGCGCTACGGCCGGCGACCGCTGGACCCGGCCGGGTGCGACGCCTACGTCGCCCAGACGGCCGAGGTCGGCGAGCGGCTGGGCGCGCGTGACCTGCCACGCACCCTGGCCGGGCTGCGCACCGCGCTCGGTGCCTACCGGCCGGAGCTGCGCGGGACCGCCGCGGCCAGGCAGGCGGCCGAGTTCCTGCGCCACGAGACGCCGCTGCCCGCGGTGGTGCGGCCGTTCTACGGCGCGTTGTGGGGTGCCGCCGTGGTGCTCCTGCCGGTCTGGGCGAGGGCGGAACTCGAGCTGTCCATGGTCCCTGTACCAGAGGGTGCCCTGGTAAGGGCTGGTGGAGTCGCCATGACCCGGGCGATCCGGTGGGCGCTCGACGCCGCCGATCCGGGTCAGCCGCCGGACGCTGCGGACGCCGAACCGCCACCGGACGCGGACCCCGGTCAGCCGCCGGGCTGAGCGGTCACCAGGCCACGTCGGGCGTGCGTGTCCACGCCAGGCCGGCGGCCGTCCACCGGGGCGCGAACGCCGCCAGGCGCGTGCGGAACCCCGCCCAGTCCCGCGAGCTCGCCGGCGACCATGCGACCTCCGCCACCGCGGCGAGCCGGGGAAGCAGCAGCGCGGCGAGGTCGTCGCGGCTCCGCACGGTCTCGGTCCACAGGCACGCCTCGACCCCGAGCAGCGACCCGTCCGGCAGGTCCAGGGCGTCCAGCGGGTTCCACTCGTAGGCCTGTCGCAGAGGGAGGTGCCCCGCCCACTCCAGGCCGAGCGGGAAGTCCGCGTCGTACTTCAGGTCGAGGTAGGTGCGCGAGGCGGGGGAGAGCAGCACCCGGGCGCCGCGCCGGGCCGCCTCGACCACCTCCTCGGCGCCCTCGCGCTCGTCCCAGAGCTGGAGCACGGTGCCGGGGGGCGGGTCGGCCCTGGCGACCTCCTGCCAGGCGACCGCCGCGCGGCCGGCGTCGGCGACCGCATCCAGGGCCAGGCGCACCAGCCGCACGTACTCCTCGCGCTCGAGGGTGAGGGCCTCGTCCCCGCCCACGTGCACCCAGGGCCCGTCGACCAGGCCCGCGACCTCGCCGAGCACGTCGCCGACGAACGGCGCAGTGCCGGGCAGGTCGGCGTGCAGGCGGCTGAAGCCCACGTCGATGCCGGTGTAGGCGTCGGTCGGCACGCCACCCGGCACGAGCTCGCCGTAGGCGTGCGTCGCGGCGTTGACGTGCCCGGGGGTGTCGATCTCGGGGACCACGACGATGCCCAGGTCGGCCGCGGCGTGCACGATCCGCCGCAGGTCGGCCGCGGTGTAGAAACCGCCCGGGTCCCCGTTCACCGCGGTGGAGCCGGACGCCTCGGTCAGGCGCGGCCGGGACGCGAGCTGCACCCGCCAGCCCTGGTCGTCCGACAGGTGCAGGTGCAGCCGGTTCAGCTTGAGGTCCGCCATCACCTCGAGCACGGCGAGCACGGTCGGCACGTCCAGGAAGTGCCGCGCGACGTCGAGCATCAGCCCGCGCCAGGCGAACACCGGCCCGTCCTCCACCCGCATCGCAGGCAGGTCCACCGGGCGCGGTCGCCCCCGGCTCTCGGGGCGCTCGACCAGGGTGAGCAGGGTGGTCGAGGCGTGCCGCAGCCCCGCCGGGGTCGCCGCGCTGAGCACGACGCCGTGGTCGTCGACGGTGATGGAGAAGGACTCGTCGACCGGGGTGCTCGGGTCGTCAGGCGGTTCGGCGGCGCGCCTGCCGGAGTCGAGCACGAGCTGCACGTCGACCGGGCGGCCGGGCCGTCGGGCGGCCCACCGGCGGTCGTGACGCGGGTGGTGCACGGCGACGGCGCCGCCCAGAGCCGCGCCGAGCCGGTCGGCGAGCCGGCGCACCACCGGGGCGACCCCCGGCACGTCGGGCGCGACCACCGCGGTGCCCGCCGCCAGCCGGGCGCTGCCGGGCAGGATCGCGGCGAAGCGTGGACGCGGCACCAGCGGCACGGACGCCGCCGGCCGGCCGTGGGAGGAGTCCGGAGGAGCGGTCACGACGCCTGCCCCGCCGGGTCGCCGGCCACCACGAGCCCGCCGCGCAGGACCGCGAGTGGGCGTAGGTCGTCGTCGGTGACCAGCACGTCCGCCCGCGCACCGGCCTCGAGCCGCCCCACGTCGGTGCGACCGAGCACCCCGGCCGGGACCACCGAGGCCATCCGCACCGCCGTCACCAGGTCGACGCCGGCCACGACGGTGTGCCGCAGCACGTCGAGGAGGTGCGCGGTGCCGCCCGCGATGGCCCCGTCGGAGGCGAGCCGGGCGACCCCGCCGGCGACCACGACGTCGGCGGTGCCCAGCCGGTAGGCGCCGTCGGGCATCCCCGCGGCGGCCATCGCGTCGGTGACCAGGATCACGCCGTCGGCGCCGGCGGCGAGGTCCGCCACCGCGCGGACGGTCTCGGGGTCCAGGTGCGTCCCGTCTCCCACCAGCTCGACCACCGCCTCGCCACGGCCGGCGGCGGCGAGCAGGGCGGCGACCGGTCCCGGTTCGCGGTGGTGCCAGGGCCGCATCCCGTTGAACAGGTGCGTCGCGGTGGGCCGCAGGCTGCGCGCGCCGTGCCGGGCGAGCGCCTCGCGCGCCTGCGCGACGGCCTCGCGGGTCACCCGGGCCGAGGTGTCCGAGTGCCCGAACGACGGCACCGCGCCCACCGAGGCCAGCGCCTCGACCACCCCGCCGACGCCCAGCACGCCGGGCACCTCCGGGGCGACGGTCATGGTGACCAGGTGCCCGCGGGAGACCCGGGCGACCTCGCGCACCAGGTCCGCCGAGCCGTCGATCATCAGGTCGGGGTCCTGCGCCCCGCGGCGCTCGCGGGACAGGAAGGGGCCCTCGAGGTGGATCCCTGCCAGGTCGCCGGCGTCGGCCAGCGCGGCCAGCAGGGCGCTGCGCTCGAGCAGCGTCCGGGGTGCGGCGGTGACGAGCGAGGCGACCAGGGTCGTGGTGCCGTGTGCCAGGTGCTCGCGGACGGCGGCCCGTGCCTCGTCCTCGGTGGTCGCGTCCGGGAACCCGGCGCCGCCGCCGCCGTGGCAGTGCACGTCCACCAGGCCGGGCAGCAGGGTGGCGGTGCTCGCCGGGGGAGGGGGGACCGGGGACGACTCCGCAGGGCCGACGTGGGCGATGGTGTCGCCGTGGAGCACGACGACACCATCGGGGATGGCGCGGGCCGGCGTCACCACCCGCCCGCGCAGCACGTTCGTGGTGTCGCTCGAGCGCGACGTCATCGGTTCTCCTCGTCCTGGGTCGGCACCCCCTGCCGCCGCGGGCCCTCGTCGGCCCGTCGGGGCCCCAGCCTGCCCTACCCGGCGGTCGACCCCGAACCCGACGCGGCGACAGGTCACAACTCGGTCACTTCACTCGTCCGGTAGTTGACCGCCAATTGTAAGGATGGTTACCTAACTAATGTGAGGACGACGTTGCGGACCACCACGAAGGTGCTGCCCGAGGATGCGCGCGCCCATCATCGCTCGATGGTGCTGCAGCGCCTGTTCCACGGCGGCCCCTCCTCGCGCGCCGACCTCGCGCGGGCCACCGGGCTGACCCGTGTCACGGTGTCCGACCTGGTCACGACGCTGGTCGACGAGGGCCTGGTCACCGAGCTGGGCCCGTCGCCGACCGGCCGGGTGGGCAAGCCCGCGACCCTCGTCGCGCTGCGCACCCGGGACCACCAGCTGCTCGCCGTGGACCTCACCGACGACCTCGTGCTGCTCGGCGCCGTGCTCGACCTCGAGGGCGAGATCGTCGCGCGCCGCAGCGTGCCGAGCGACGGCCGGACCGGCGAGGCGCTCGTCGACGCGGTCGCCGACCTGTGCCGTGAGCTGGTCACGGTCGCGACCCGACCGGTCCTCGGCATCGGCGTCGCCTCGCCCGGTGTGGTCGACGAGCACGGCACCGTGCTCCAGGCGCCCAACCGCGGCTGGGCCGACGTGCCGCTCGCCCAGCTGCTCTCCGCCGAGCTCGGCCTCCCGGTGCACGTGGCCAACGACGCCGACGCGGCATGCCTGGCCGAGCTGACCTACGGCGGCGCGAACGGGGACGGTCTGCTGGTCCTCACCGTGGGCCAGGGCGTCGGCGCCGGCATCGTCCTGGACGGCACGCTGGTGCGCGGCACGCGCCACGCCGCCGGTGAGATCGGCCACGTCACCGCGCTCGACGAGCGCGACTCCCGCGACGACGCCCCGCTCGGTCTGCCCCAGCGCTGCGCGTGCGGACGCACCGGGTGCCTGGAGACCGTGCTGGCCGTGCCGGCCCTGCGCGACCGCGCGGCCGGCGACCCGGAGGCGCTGGCCGCGGTCGGCCGGCGCCTGGGCATCGTGCTCGCCCCCGTGGTGAGCGCCCTCAACCTTGCCGAGGTGGTCCTGTCCGGACCCCCGGAGCTCCTCGACGGCCCCCTGCGTCTCGCGGCGCGGTCGACGTTGCGGAACCGGACCATGCCCGTCATCAGCGAGGACCTCCAGCTGAGGATGACGGCGCTCGGCGAGGACGGGGCGTTGCGCGGTGCAGCCGTGCTCGTCCTGTCCGGTCAGCTCGGGGTCACGTGACCCCGAGCCGACCGAACCAGCGTGTCGGAGTACGCGACCCGATGGCGGTGCCGCCAGCACCGTCGCCCACCAGGAAGGAACCGACGTGAGAATCCTACGGAGTACCGCTCTCGCCCTCGCAGGCGTGCTGGCTCTCGCCGCCTGCTCGTCCGGCACCACGACGCCCGAGGCGTCCGACTCGAGCTCGTCGACCGACGGCGGGCAGACCGCGGAGGCCGCGGACATCACCTTCTGGGTGGCCGGGGGTGACACCCCCCAGGAGCTGCGCGACTACCTCGTGAAGACCTTCGAGGAGCAGAACCCGGGCTCGACGCTCACCATCGAGCAGCAGGACTGGGGCGACCTGGTCACCAAGCTCACCACCGCGCTGCCCGACAAGGCGAACACCCCCGACGTCGTCGAGATCGGCAACACGCAGTCGCCGACCTTCACCACGGTGGGCGCGTTCGCCGACATCACCGACATGTACGACGAGCTCGGCGGGGACAAGCTGCTGCAGTCCTTCGTCGACGTCGGCAAGGCGGACGGCAAGAACTACGCGCTGCCGTACTACTTCGGCTCGCGCTACATGTTCTACCGCAAGGACATCTGGGACGCCGCGGGCCTGACCGTGCCCAAGACCCTCTCGGAGTTCAGCGACGACGTGAAGAAGCTCCGCACCGACACGATGTCCGGCTTCGCGATGGGCGGCCAGGACTGGCGCAACGGCATCTCGTGGGTCTTCGCCAACGGCGGCGAGCTGGCCACCGAGTCCGGCGGCACCTGGACCTCCACGCTGTCCGACCCGAACACCATCAAGGGCCTGCAGATGTGGCAGGACGTGTACCAGAACGCGTCCAACCTGCCGAGCACCGAGCGCGACGTGGCCTACTGGGACTTCCTCAACGACGCCGCTGACGGCGGGGCCCCCGAGGCCGCGACGATCATGGCGCCGAGCTGGGCCCGGTGGTCGATCGGCGACCTGACCAAGAACGACGCCGGCGACGAGGTCCGCGACGGCATGGCCGACGCCAGCAAGTTCGACATCTTCGCCCTGCCGGGCGTCGACGGCGGCGTCGCCCCGGTGTTCGCCGGCGGCTCGAACGTGGCGATCTCGGCCGCGTCCCAGCACCAGGAGCTGGCGCGCAACCTGCTGAAGATCATCTTCTCCCCGGAGTACCAGAAGATGCTCGGTGGGGCGGGTCTCGGCCCGGCCAACTCCGACTACGTGTCCTCCCTCGGCGACGACAAGTTCGCCAAGACCGCGATCGAGACCGCTGCGGGCTCCAAGCTCACCCCGGCCGCCCCGGGCTGGGCCGCGATCGAGGCCGCGTTCGTCTACGAGGACCTGTTCCAGAAGATCGCCGACGGTGGCGACGTGACCGCTCTCGCCCAGCAGTACGACGAGACCATCACACCGATGCTCAACGGGCAGAGCTGACCGAGGCAGCGCGACCCCGGCCCGCCGGAACTGCCGCCGGCGGGCCGGGCCCCCTCGAATCCTTCCCCCCGGGCGTGGCCCGGATCCTCATGCCAACGGTCCGAACGCCAACGGAGGACTCATGAGCACCGCTGCGCCCGATGCGGCCACGCGTGCGACCACGCCGCAGGCCACGCACGGCGTCCGCCGGCCCCGGATGCCCTACGTCCTGCTGGTCCCGGCCGTCGCGGTCCTCGCTCTCGGCCTGGGGTACCCCGTCTACTGGCAGGTCATCACCAGCCTGCAGAAGTACGGCCTGGCCCAGCAGTTCGGCCAGCCGCCCGAGTTCGTCGGGCTGACCAACTACACCGGCATCCTCACCGACGGGTACTTCTGGAGCGTCGCCGGCAAGTCGATCGTGTTCTGCCTGGTCAACGCCTTCGTCACGGTCGCGATCGGCGTCGCCGTCGCGCTGCTGATGCGAGCCGTGCCCACCTGGGTGCGGATCGTGCTCCAGGTCGGCCTGCTGGTGGCGTGGGCGATGCCCCTGGTCGCGGCCGTGACCGTCTGGAAGTGGCTGTTCGACTGGCGCACCGGCGTCGTCAACTGGTTCCTGACCCAGCTCGGTGCGACCGGGTTCGACGGGCACAACTGGCTGGCCGAGCCGCTGTCGTTCTTCTTCGTGGCGACCGTGATCATCGTGTGGATGTCGGTGCCGTTCGTGGCGCTGTCGGTCTTCGCGGCACTGACCCAGGTGCCCGACGAGGTCCTCGAGGCCGCGACCATCGACGGCGCGGGGCCCTCCAAGATCTTCCGCTGGATCATCGTGCCGATGATCCGGCCGGTGCTGTCCATCGTGCTGCTCCTGCAGATCATCTGGGACCTGCGGGTGTTCGCCCAGATCCGCCTGCTGCAGGACTCCGGCGCCCCCGTCAAGGAGACCAACCTGCTGGGCAACTACATCTACGAGCTCGGCATCGGCAGGCAGGACTTCGCCTCCGCCGCCGCCGTCTCGATCCTCGTGCTCGCGCTGACGATCGCCGTGTCGTGGCCGTACGTGCGCAGCCTGCTCGCGGAGGACAAGTCATGAGTGCCACGACGGCCCCCACGCCCGCGACCCGGGCGGGCGCGTCCCGGCCCGTCGCGGCGCGTTCCGGCCCGAGCGCGGCGCGCGTGCGCCGGGTCACCGGCAAGGTCATCGCATCGGCGGTCGCCCTCCTGATCGCCGCGGTGTGGGCCTTCCCGGTCTACTGGATGGTCCTCTCGGCATTCACGCCGAACGCCCGGCTGCGCTCCATGCCGCCGTCGTTCTGGCCGGCGTCGCCGACCACCACCAACTTCGAGGGAGCTGTCACCGGGACGAACTTCGCCAGCGCCCTGCGGATGAGCCTCGCGGTCACCGGGCTCACCGTGGTGGCCGTCCTGCTGTTCGCGTTCCTGGCGGCGCTCGCGATCTCGCGGTTCCGGTTCCGCGGCCGCACCTCGTTCGTCATCACCGTGCTCGTGGTGCAGATGCTGCCCGCCGAGGGCCTGTTCATCGCGCAGTACAAGATGCTGGCCACCGCCGGGATGCTCAACACCGTCGTCGGCGTCTCGCTGTTCTACGTCGCGGCGATCGTGCCCTTCACCATCTGGATGCTGCGCGGCTTCGTCGCCGGGGTGCCGGCGGACCTGGAGGAGGCCGCGATGATCGACGGCCTGTCGCGGTCGCAGGCCTTCTTCCGGATCACCCTGCCGCTGCTCGCCCCCGGGCTGGTCGCCGCGGGCGTGTACGCCTTCCTCCAGGCCTGGAACGAGTTCACCGTCGCGCTCGTCGCACTGCCCGCCGAGTCGGCCCAGACGCTGCCGCTGTGGCTGCGCGGCTTCCTGGCCGCCAGCGCCAACCGCGGCGTCGACTGGGGTCAGGTGATGGCGGCGTCCACGCTGATCGCCATCCCCGTGATCATCTTCTTCGTGCTGGTCCAGAACCGGATGACCTCCGGCCTGGTGTCCGGGGCGGTGAAGGGATGAGGGCCGGGGTGGACGTCGGCGGCACCAAGGTGCTGGGCGTCCTGCTGGACGACGACGTGGCCGGCGCGCCGGTGGTGCTCGGGCGCGTCCGGCTCGACTCGCTGCCGGGCGTGTCCGGCGTGACCGACCAGGTGGTCGCCGCGGTGGAGGAGCTGTGCGCGTCCGCCGGGATCCGGCCGGTGGACCTCGCCGGCGTCGGCATCGGGGTGCCGGGGGTGGTCGACCCTGAGGCCGGGACCGTGGAGCACGCGGTCAACCTAGGCGTCATCGAGCCGGCGGACCTCGGCGGGCTCGTCGGGGTGCGCCTGGGCGTGCCGGTGCGCGTGGAGAACGACCTCAACGCCGCGGCGCTCGGCGCCGCCGCGCTGCTCGGCCTGCCGCGGGGCGACCTCGCGTTCCTCGCGGTCGGCACCGGGCTGGCCGCCGGACTGCTGCTGGACGAGCGGCTGCGGAGGGGCGCCGGCGGGGCGGCGGGCGAGATCGGCCACGTCACCTACCGGCCGGACGGTCCGCGGTGCCGGTGCGGTCAGCGCGGCTGCCTCGAGGAGTACGCGTCCGGGCGTGCCCTGGAAGCGGCGTGGTTGGCGCGGCCGGCGTCCGCGGCAGAGCGGGACGAGGGGCCGCCGCCGGCGCGCGTCGTGGCTGCGGCCGCGGCGGGGGAGCCGTGGGCGGTCGAGGTGTTCGACACGTTCGTCGACGCCGTCGCCACCGCCGTCCGCGTCCTGGTGCTGACCTGCGACCCCGAGCACGTGGTGCTGGGCGGCGGGCTGGCCGGGCTCGGCGGGGCCCTGCTGGGACCGGTGCGCGCAGCGCTCGCCAGGCAGGCCGAGGGCTCGCCGTTCCTCACCAGCCTGCGGGTGGACGAGCGCGTCGAGCTCGTCACGCCGGGTGCGGACCCCGCTCCCGTCGGCGCCGCGCTCGCCGCCCGTCACACCGAGCTCGAGGAGGCGCTGTGGAGGTCGTGATCGATCGGCCGGAGGTGCTGGCCGCGCTCGCCGCCGATGCCGTCGAGGCGGCGATCCGGCGTGCACCGGACGCCGTGCTGGGCCTGGCGACCGGTTCGAGCCCGCTGGCCGTCTACGACGAGCTCGCCCGCCGGCACGCCGAGGGGCTCTCGTTCGCCCGGGCACGCGCGTTCCTGCTGGACGAGTACGTGGGGCTCCCCCCCGGGCACCCGGAGGGGTACCGCACGGTGATCGAGCGCGACGTCGTCGCGCGGCTCGACCTGCCGAGTGCCGCGGTGCTCGGCCCGGACGGGAGTGCGGAGGACCTGGCGGCCGCGTGTGCGGACTACGAGCGCGCGATCGCCGAGGCCGGCGGTGTCGACGTGCAGATCCTCGGCATCGGCACCGACGGCCATGTGGCGTTCAACGAGCCGGGGTCCTCGCTCGCCTCACGCACCCGGATCAAGACGCTGACCGAGCAGACCCGCCGGGACAACGCGCGGTTCTTCGGCGGCGACATCGACGCCGTGCCGCGGCACGTGCTCACCCAGGGCCTGGGCACGATCAGCGCCGCCCGGCACCTGGTGCTGGTGGCCACGGGCCGGCACAAGGCCGAGGCCGTGCACCAGCTGGTCGAGGGCCCGGTCTCGGCGATGTGGCCCGCCAGCGTGCTGCAGATGCACCCGCACGTCACGGTGCTGGTCGACCCCGCCGCGGCCGGCCGCCTCCAGCTCGCGGCCTACTTCCGCGAGACGTGGGCCGCCAAGCCGGCCTGGCAGGCCCTGTAACCCCGCCGCGAGTTCGGTGGTGGGGCTCGAGTTCGGTGGTCGCGACCACCGAACTCGACCGCCCACCACCGAACTCGGCTTCCGCCGACCGAACCGCGTGATGCGGGTTGTGCACAGGCTGGGTGGGTCCCCGCAGCTTCCACAGCTGAGGGATGCTCCGGATGGTCGGCGTCAGGGGAGTGGCGAGCATCGGCACGTGGGGGGCTCGAGGGAGCGCGGGCGGGGTGCACGGATCGTCCTGACGTCACGAGCGACGTCGGCAGCCGTGCGACGCGAGTGCGCAGAGGGCCGCGGCGAGAGGTTGCGTCGAGGCGCATACGCGCTGGGTGCCGGCGGACCTCCCTGGGACGGAGACGGCCCTGCCGCACGCGAGCAACGAGCGCTCGCGACGATGCGCGCAGTGGCCGTGCAGCTGCGCACGGACTTCTGGTTCTCGCGGGAGTCGGCGGCGCTTGCCTGGGGTCTTCCGATCGTCACCGTGCCGCGGCGGGTCCACCTCGTCCAGGGGCATCGTCCCGGCCGCGAGACGGATCCCATGCTGGCGCGGCACCTGGGCGCACTCCCGGAGCGGGACCGCGCCGAGTGCGACGGGCTGCCGGTGACGAGTCTGGAACGGACGGCCGTGGACTGCGGCTGCCTCCTTCCCGGGGGAGAGGCTCTGGCGGTGGTCGACGCCGCACTCCGCGACGGTGTGGACCTGGACGCGCTGGTCGAGCGCCTGCGGGAGCGTCCCGGCGCACGGGGTGTGGTGCGAGGTCGCCGCGTCGTCGCTGCGGCCTCACCGAGCGCCGAGTCGCCGGGCGAGTCCATGACGCGATGGGCGCTCCTGGAGCACGGTCTGCCCGCTCCGGAGCTGCAGTGCCCCGTGGAGACCCGGTTGGGCACCTACCGTGCCGACCTCGGGTGGCCGGAGCTGCGGGTCGCGGTGGAGTTCGACGGCGCCGTGAAGTACTCGGGGCGGTATGGCGACGGCGTGGAAGCGCTGCTGGCCGAGAAGCGTCGGCAGGACGCGATGGAGGAGGCCGGCTGGATCGTCGTGCGCGTCACCTGGACCGACCTGCGGTCACCGGACCGTGTCGCCGCGCGGGTCGTCGCCGCCCGCCGGCGCGCCGCGCGACGCATCTGATCTGCCCCCCCGACGGACCGGGCTCGCGTCGTGCTGCCCCGCCCGGACGCCGAGTTCGGTGGTCGGCGGGTGAGTTCGGTGGCTGCGACCACCGAACTCGGGGTCCACCACCGGACTCGGGGCGGGGGTGGACGGGGCGAGGGGGGCGAGGGGCTGGGCCGTAGGATCGGGGCCATGCGCGTGTCGTCCCACGGTGTCCTGCCGAGCCCCACCAACGAGCTCGAGTCCGGCGAGCCGACGGCGCCTCGAGCGCCGGTGGCCGGCCCGGCGCTCGACCAACCCGGCGCCCCCAGCGGCCCCGGCGGAGGCACCGCCACGAGCCTGCTCGAGCAGACCGAGACCGAGCAGGAGCTCGAGCCCGGCGACCGGGAACGGTTCGCCCACTACGTGCGCAAGGAGAAGATCCTGCAGTCCGCGGTGAGCGGGACCCCGGTGATCGCCCTGTGCGGCAAGGTGTGGGTGCCCGGCCGCGACCCGAGCAAGTTCCCGGTCTGCCCGGTGTGCAAGGAGATCTACGAGGGTCTGCGCAAACCCCAGGACGGCGAGGGCGGCGACGGCGCCCCCGACGCGTGACGGGGCGCCTCAGCCGCCACCACGACCCGCACGCCGCCTCGAGCGCGGCCGCGTCTCAGCTGCCCCCGGCCTTCCCGGCCCGGGCGGCCTGGGGCACGGCCGACCGGCTGCGCGCGTGGCAGGCGGACGCCCTGGAGACCTATGCCCGACGGGCCCCACGGGACTTCCTGGCCGTGGCCACGCCGGGTGCCGGCAAGACCACGTTCGCGCTGCGCGTCGCGGCCGACCTGCTCGAGCGCGGCGTGGTGCGGCGGGTCACGGTGGTCGCACCCACCGAGCACCTCAAGCGCCAGTGGGCCGACGCGGCCGCGCGGGTGGGGATCCACCTCGACCCCAGCTTCCGCAACGCCCAGGGCCGGCACGGCGCGCAGTTCGACGGGGTCGTGGTCACCTACGCCCAGGTCGCGATGAAGCCCGCCCTGCACGCGGCGCGCACCGCGGCCGAGCGCACGCTCGTGGTGCTCGACGAGATCCACCACGCCGGTGACGCCCTGACCTGGGGCGATGGGGTCCGGGAGGCGTTCGAGGACGCGACCCGGCGTCTGGCCCTCACCGGGACACCGTTCCGCAGCGACACCGCGGCGATCCCGTTCGTCACCTACGCCCCCGACGACGACGGCATCCGCCGTTCGGTCGCCGACCACTCCTACGGGTACGGCGACGCGCTGCGCGACGGGGTGGTGCGCCCGGTGCTCTTCCTGTCCTACTCGGGGCGGATGCGCTGGCGCACCCGGGCCGGCGACGAGGTCGCGGCCGCGCTCGGCGACGAGACGCTGACCAAGGACCTCACCTCGCAGGCCTGGCGCACGGCGCTGGATCCGGCGGGGGAGTGGATCCCTGCGGTGCTAGCCGCGGCGGACGTGCGCCTGTCCGAGGTGCGGCGCACGGTGCCGGACGCCGGCGGCCTGGTGATCGCCTCCGACCAGGCCGATGCGCGTGCCTACGCCACCCACCTGCGTGCGATCACCGGCGAGCCCGCCACCGTCGTGCTCTCCGACGACGACGGCGCCTCGGAGCGCATCGAGGCATTCGCCTCGTCCGAGTCGCGGTGGATGGTCGCGGTCCGGATGGTCTCCGAGGGCGTGGACGTGCCGCGCCTGTCGGTCGGGGTCTACGCGACCTCGACCGCGACGCCGCTGTTCTTCGCCCAGGCGGTCGGGCGGTTCGTGCGGGCGAGGCGGCGCGGGGAGACCGCGTCGGTGTTCCTGCCCAGCGTGCCCCAGCTGCTCGCGCTCGCGGCCGGCCTGGAGCTCGAGCGGGACCACGCCCTGGACCGGCCGAGCGACGAGGACCCGGAGCTGCTGCTCGCCGCCGCGCAGCGCGAGGAGCAGGCGGCGGACTCGCTGGTCGACAACGGCGAGCAGGGCACGTTCGAGGCGCTCGAGGCCCAGGCCAGCTTCGACCGGCTGCTGTTCGACGGCGGCGAGTTCGGCTCGGGTGCGGAGATCGGCTCGGACGAGGAGGCCGACTTCCTCGGCCTGCCCGGCCTGCTCGAGCCGGACCAGGTCGCGATGCTGCTGCGCCAGCGACGCGCGGAGCGCACCGGTGCACGGGAGGTGCCGCGCCCGGCGCCCGAGGTCGACCACCGGCGCCTGGCCGAGCTGCGCAAGGAGCTCAACGCACTCGTGGGGGCCTGGGCACGGCGCAGCGGGCAGCCGCACGGCAGCGTGCACACCGAGCTCCGCCGTCGCTGCGGCGGCCCGGAGGTCGCCCTCGCGTCGGCCGACCAGCTCGAGGCGCGGACGGCCCTCGTGCGCCGGTGGTTCGTCGGGCGATCCTGAGCAGAGCGTCCACGCAGTGGGCGTTCTCACCGGGTGAGACGGCGTTCTCCCAGGTCAGAGCGCCGCGATTAGCACGTGTCGATGACCGGCGCTCGTCGTGCGTGTGCCACGGCCACGTGTGAGTCTCGTTGGCTTCCGGGAGACCCCCGGCGTCGTCGGGAAGCCCCGGCGAGCAACGAAGGAGGCCTCACATGCCTGGTTGGCTGCTCATCCTCATCGTCGGCGTGGTGCTGCTCGTCCTCGGCATCGCGGTCGAGGCCGCGAAGCTGCTCATCTGGATCGGCATCGCCGTCCTCGTGGTGAGCCTGATCCTGGGGATCGTCGGCCGCAGCCGCGCGCGGACCTGAGCTGACGCCCGCGCGGCTCGGAGGCCGCCGGCTGCCGAGTTCGGTGGTGGGCAGGTGAGTTCGGTGGTCGCAACCACCGAACTCGGCTCCCACCACCGAACTCAGCGGGTTTCCGGGGTGGGGTGGGGCACCACCTGCCTGCTAGGTCTCCAGGGTGATGCGGGTCGTGGGGAGCGCGGGGTCGTCGGCGGACAGGCGCAGTGCCGTCTCGGGGAGCTCCGCGATCGAGCTCGCGTGGCGGCGCGCGGCCTGGGTCACGCCCTCCGGCCCGGTCCAGCCGGGCAGCACCTCGCCGTCGCGGACCAGCGCAGTGTGCAGCGGCCGCATGTCCGGCGCGGGCGTCCAGAGGCGGACCGCTGGGTCCGCCCCGCCGACCACGACCTCCTCGGACGCCTCGCCGTCCACGAGCCGGCGCGCGGCGGCCTTGCGTCCCAGGTGCCCGGCCTTGGCGCCGGAGGTCTTGGCCACCGCATGCATCGCGCCGTCGGAGCCTTCGCGCGCGACGAGCTTGTAGACCATCCCGCAGGTCGGTGCGCCTGCCCCGGTCACCACCGAGGTCCCCACCCCGTAGGCGTCCACGGGCGCCACGCCCAGCGCGGCGATCGCGTGCTCGTCCAGGTCCGAGGAGACGACGATCCGGGTCCCGGTGGCGCCGAGCGCGTCGAGCTGCGCGCGCACCAGCCGGGCCTGGGACGGCAGGTCCCCGGAGTCCAGGCGCACCGCGCCCAGGTCCGTGCCGGCGACCTCGACCGCGCGGGCCACACCCCTGCGGACGTCGTAGGTGTCCACGAGCAGCGTGGTGCCGGTGCCGAGGGCCGCCACCTGGGAGGCGAACGCGGCCTGCTCGTCGTCGTGCACCAGGGTGAACGCGTGCGCCGCCGTCCCGATGGTGGGCAGGCCGTAGCGCCTGCCGGCCTCGAGGTTGGACGTGCCGGCGAACCCCGCGACCACGGCTGCGCGGGCAGCGGCGACGGCGGCGTCCTCGTGCGCGCGGCGGCTGCCCATCTCCAGGCACGGACGGTTCCCCGCTGCGGTGGTCATCCGGGACGCGGCGGACGCGACCGCCGAGTCGTAGTTCAGCACCGAGAGCACCACGGTCTCCAGCAGCACGGCCTCGGCGAAGCTGCCCTCGACCTGCAGCACAGGAGAGCCGGGGAAGAACACCTCGCCCTCGGCGTACCCCGACACCGACCCGGTGAACCGGTAGCCCGCCAGGTACTCCAGCGTCGCGTCGTCGACCACCTTCTCGTCAGCGAGCCAGGCCAGCGCCTGCTCGTCGAACCGGAACCGCTCGATCGCCTCGAGCACCCGACCGGTGCCCGCGACCACCCCGTACCGCCGCCCGGGCGGCAGGTGACGGGTGAACACCTCGAACACGCAGCGCCGGTGGGCAGTGCCGTCGGCGAGGGCCGCCTGGAGCATCGTCAGCTCGTACCGGTCGGTGAGCAGAGCGGTGGAGACCATGGCCCCACCGTAGGGCCGGCAGGTGCCGACCGGACTGCCGTGCGGGTGTCGGCGGGGTCCCTCCGCGGCCATGGTCACGACCGGGTCTCGGCCGTCCCTCCACCCTGCCGCCGCGCCTACCCCGTGCCTACGATGGCCGGGTGAGCCGGTCCTTCCAGGTCGAACCGATCCAGGACGCCGCGGCGACCGAGCGCGGCGAGTCCTGGAGCACCGTCGTGTGGAACGACCCGGTCAACCTGATGACCTACGTGACCTACGTGTTCCGCAGCTACTTCGGCTATTCGACCGAGCGGGCCGAGCGTCTGATGCGCGAGGTGCACGAGGCGGGCCGTGCCACGGTGTCGCGCGGCGGGCGCGAGCAGATGGAGGTCGACGTGCAGGCGATGCACGGCTTCGGCCTGTGGGCGACCGTCCAGCCGGTGGACTGACCGGTGCAGGCTTTCAGGCGCGACGGGCACGCGTTCGTCGCACGGCTGAGGGCCGCCGAGCGGCCGGTCCTGCTCGACGTGGTCGACGGGGTCGTGGACCTGTTCGGGAACGTTCCCGAGCCCGGCGACGACCTCGACCCGTTCTCCCGGATCACCATGACGATCGAGGACGTGCCCCCGCCCCAGGACCCGGCGTTGCACCGGCTGCTGCCGGACGCCTCGCGCGACCCCCAGCTGGCCGGTGAGCTTCGCCGGTACACCGAGGGCGAGCTGCGGATCTCCAAGGTCGCCAAGCTCCGCCGGCTGAGGGTGGCGATCGAGCAGGCCGAGCCGGACCTGGTGGTGGTGCCGAGCGAGGCGGCGGACGTGGCGGCGGCGCTCACGGACGTGCGTCTGGTGCTCGGGTCGCGCCTCGGGCTGGAGACCGACGAGCAGGCCGAGGCCCTCGACGAGCTCGTGGCGGACCCCGACGACCCCGCCGACGACGCGGACGCGACCCGCCGGTTCCTCGCTTCGGTGTACCTGGTGCTCACCGAGCTCCAGGACGGCCTGCTGCGTCTGATGCTCGCCGACCTGCCCGAGGAGGCCCCGCCCGCTCCACCCACCGGTGGTCGGCACCGACGGTGAGCGGTCCTCACCGGACCTTCACCACCGCCCGGGTCGGGGCGTGCCGTCGGGCCGCCGGCGCCGGATAGGCTGCGCCCCGTGAACGACGCGCCGATCGGGATCTTCGACTCCGGGGTCGGCGGGCTCACCGTCGCGCGGGCGGTGCTCGACCAGCTCCCGCACGAGTCGGTGCTCTACATCGGCGACACCGCGAACAGCCCGTACGGTCCCAAGCCGCTCGCCGCCGTGCGCGCGCACGCCCTCGAGGTGATGGACGACCTGGTCGACGCCGGCGTCAAGATGCTGGTCATCGCGTGCAACAGCGCGTCGTCCGCCGTGCTGCGCGACGCCCGCGAGCGCTACACCCAGCGCCGCGGGCTGCCCGTGGTCGAGGTGATCCTGCCCGCCGCGCGACGTGCGGTCGCAGCGACCCGCAACGGCAAGGTCGGCGTGATCGGCACCCGCGCGACCATCGAGTCCAAGTCGTACGACGACGCCTTCGCGATCGCCAGCGGCCTCGAGCTGACCTCGCAGGCCTGCCCGAAGTTCGTCGAGCTGGTCGAGGCGGGGCGGACGTCCGGGCCCGAGGTGCTGCAGATCGCGCGCGAGTCGCTCGCGCCGGTGGTCGCCGCCGGGGTCGACACGCTGGTCCTGGGCTGCACCCACTACCCGCTGCTGACCGGGGTCATCTCCTACGTGATGGGCGAGGGCGTGACGTTGGTGTCCTCCGCCGAGGAGACCGCGAAGGACGTGTACCGGTCGCTGGTCGCCCACGGCCTGGAGCGCGACCCGGACCTGCCACCGCCCACCCACCGGTTCCTGGCCACCGGCGACGCCGAGTCGTTCGCGACGCTCGCCCACCGGTTCCTGGGCCCCGAGGTCACCTCCGTGGGCAGGGCGTCGGAGCTGCGCGCATGAGGCTCGTGGTGGTGGGGTGTGCGGGCTCCTTCCCGGGGCCGGACACCGCTGCGTCGTGCTACCTGGTCCAGGCGGACGACGCGAGCGGCCGCACCTGGAACGTGGTCCTGGACCTGGGCAGCGGGGCGATCGGTCCGCTCCAGAAGATGATCGACCCGGCCGAGATCGACGCGGTCGCGCTGTCGCACCTGCACCCCGACCACATGGCCGACGTGTCGGGTCTGTACGTCTACCTGCGCTACCGGCCGGACCGCCGGCCCGGTGAGCGGCCCTTGCCGGTGTACGGACCGTTCGGCACCGCGTCGCGGCTCGCCGACGCCTACGGCCTGGAGCCTGGCGAGGAGATGACCGAGCAGCTCACGGTGCACACCTGGCAGGCCGACCGGGCGGTGCAGGTCGGCCCGCTGCGCCTGACGCCGGTGCCGGTCAACCACCCGGTGCCGGCCTACGGCATCCGGGTCGAGGGCCCCAGCGAGGACGACCACGACCGCACCGTGACCCTGGCGTATACCGGTGACACCGACACGTGCGTCGGCCTGGACCGCCTGGCGACCGGGGCGGACCTCCTGCTGGCCGAGGCGGCGTTCCTCGAGGGCAGGGACGACGCGGTGCGCGGCATCCACCTGACCGGCCGCCGGGCGGGCGAGGCGGCCGAGCGCGGCGGGGCGGCGGCGCTGCTGCTCACGCACATCCCGGCCTGGAACCCGCCGCAGATCGCCGCCGTCGAGGCGGCGGCGGTCTACACCGGGCCGATCACCACCGCCACCGCCGGGATGGTCGTCGAGCTCTAGCGGCGAGGGCACCTTCCTGGACCCCGACGGCTACGCGGTCACCGTGCACGACAAGCGCTGACGCCGTGGCCCCGCAGGCTCCCAGGAAGCTCCCAGGGTCGCGGCGTAGCCTGAGAGGAGCGGGGCACGCTGGCCGCCCTCCCGCACGGTGCAGTGAGCTGCCAGTGGCCGCGTGGCTGCGAGCCGGTGTCCGGCCCGAGCCCACGACAGGACCGCCCCGCAGCACTGCGCCGTGAGTGACGGAGTCACCATGTCGAACGAGCACAGCACATCGAGCGGCCGCAAGACGGTCGCTGATCGGATCGAGGCGGACGGTCTGCCGGAGGGCGTGCACGAGCACGACCCGGGGACTGCGACCGTGGCCGACCGGATCGAGGCGGACGGTCTGCCGGAGGGCGTGCACGAGCACGACCCGGGGACCGCGACCGTGGCCGACCGGATCGAGGCGGACCAGCTCCCGGAGGGCGTGCACGCGCACGACCCGGGGACCGCGACCGACGCGGAGCGGATCGAGGCGGACGGTCTCAAGAAGAAGTGAGCACGACCAGGTGCTGGGTCGCGCGGGTCATCGCCACGTAGCGGTCGGCCGTCCCCCGGAGGCCCGTGCCGAACCGGTCCGGGTCGACGAGCACGACCAGGTCGAACTCCAGGCCCTTGACCAGCTCCGGGGTCAGTGACCGTACCCGCGGCGTGGCCAGGAACGTCGGGTCGCCGATGACGCACGCGACCCCGTCGGGGTGCGCGTCGAGCCAGGCCTCGAGCGTCGCGGTCAGGTCCGCCCTGTGCCCGTGCACGACCGGGACGCCGGTGCTGCGTACCGAGGTCGGCACGTTGGCGTCGGGCAGGACGGCGCGGATGACCGGCTCGGCCTCGGCCATGACCTCCTCCGGCGTGCGGTAGTTGATCCGCAGCGACGCGAGCTCGATCCGGTCCAGGCCCACCCGGGACAGGCGGTCGGCCCACGACTCGGCGAACCCGCGCCGGGACTGCGCGCGGTCGCCCACCACCGTGAGGCTGCGCGACGGGCAGCGGGCCAGCAGCATCTGCCACTCCGCGTCCGTGAGCTCCTGGGCCTCGTCGACGACGACGTGCGCGAACGGGCCCGCGAGGCGGTCGCCGTCCGAGCGGTCGGTGCCCTCGGCGTCCTGCTCGTAGGTCAGCGCCGTGCGCAGGTCCTGGCCGCGGAGCATGGACATCACGCCCAGGTCCGAGTCGTCGGCGGCGATGAGGTCGTCGACCACGTCGGCGACCTGGGCGCGCTGCTCCGCCGCGGCGGCCTGGCGCCGGCGCCGACGCCGCGAGGCCTCGGGGTCGCCGAGGCGCCGCCGTGCCGCGTCCAGCAGGGGCAGGTCCGCCGCGGTCCAGGCCGCCGGCTCGTCGCGCTGCAGCGCGCGCACCTCCTCGGCGGACAGCCACGGAGCGCACAGCCGCAGGTACGCGGGCACCGACCACAGGTCGCCGACCACATCCGTCGCCTCCAGCAGCGGCCACGCGCGGCCGAACACCCGGGCCAGGTCCCGGTTGCGCGCCAGGGCGCGCCGGGTCGCGGCGGAGGGGTCCTCGCCGGTCAGGCCGTAGGCGTCGAAGTCGTCGGCGCCGGTCCGCACGCCGTAGTCGTCCTCGTCCGGCGACCCGTCGTCGCCGAGCGCGTCGGCGACCTTGTCCGCCAGGATGCCGAGGAGCGCCTCCCACACGTCGTCGCGCGCGTCGTTGTGCGGGGTGCCGGGCTCGGGTGCGTCGAACGCCTCGGCCCAGTCCTCGACCTCGAGGCGGACGTCGGCCCACGGGGTGGCCACGACCAGCGGATCGGTCGGCGGCCGCTCGTAGAACCGCACGGCGGGCTCGATCGCGCCGACGAGGTCGGCCGTCGCCTTGAGCCTGGCGACCTCCGGGTCGGGCTCGGGCGCCGCCGTCGCGCCCTGCGGCACCAGGTCGCGCAGCGTGCAGGTGAGCACGCCCTCCTCGCCGAGGCTGGGCAGCACGTCGGAGACGTAGTCCAGGTACGGCCGGTGCGGGCCGACGAACAGCACGCCGCCGCGGTGGTGGCCCAGGCGCGGGTCGGAGTAGAGCAGGTACGCCGTGCGGTGCAGCGCCACGACGGTCTTGCCGGTGCCGGGCCCGCCGTCGACGACGAGCGTGCCGCTGGAGCCGGCGCGGATGATCGCGTCCTGGTCGGCCTGGATGGTGGCGAGCACGTCGCGCATCCGCGCCGTGCGGCTGGCGCCCAGGCTCGCGATGAAGGCGGACTGGTCGTCGAGGGCCGCGTGCCCGGCGAGCCCGTCCGGCGTGAACACCTCGTCCCAGTAGTCGCTCACCGCGCCGCGCGTCCAGTGGTACCGGCGCCGGCTCACCAATCCCATCGGGTCCGCGTGGGTCGCCCCGAAGAACGGCTCGGCGGCGGGGGAGCGCCAGTCGACGAGCAGCTGCCGGCCGTCGGCGTCCTTGAGGCCGAGCCGGCCGACGTAGACCGGTTCGGATCCGTCCGCGCGGACCATCTTGCCCAGGCACAGGTCCAGGCCGAAGCGGCGCAGGGTGCGCAGCCGGGCCGTCAGGCGGTGGATCTCCAGGTCGCGCTCGAGCGCGTGCTGCCCGGAGCCGCCCGGCGCCCGACGCTCGGCGTCCAGGCGCTCGGACAGGTCCGCGATCGACGCCGCGAGGCTCTCGCCGATCGCAGCGAGGTGCCGCTCGTCGTCGGCGATGAGCGCGGGGTCGGCCTTGGCGGCCAGGTGGTCGGGGAGGGCGAAGGCGGTGGTGGGACGGGTGGTCACGACACTCCGATCCGGGGTCCGTGACCCCGGGGTGCCGGGGTCCGGCCGGAGAGTCTGCGCCTCGAGGGGGGCCTTGCCGCAAGACCCCCCTCGCGCTATACGTTGGAAGTGCGGGAGGGGCGGTTCCGCGACCGACGCGTGCCTTCCAGGCGTCACTCCTCGCGCAGGTCGCCCGCCGTGACATGCGCACGGGTCAGCGGCATCGTCGCGACCGACACCAGCACCCCGCCGGCCACCACGCCGGCGAGCAGCACCGCGGCCGACCGGGTGTCGATCGTGAAGCCCTGGTCCGCGCTGTGCGAGACCGCGAGGGTCGCGGCCAGTCCCAGCCCGGCCGCCAGCACGACGGTCGTGGCGAGCGGGACCGCGCTCTGGATGGCGCCGACCCGCCGGAGCAGCCTCGCCGGCACCCCGACGGCGACCAGCCGGGCGCGGGAGCGGCGGGTCTCGCGCGCGCGGTCGACGGTGGCCAGCCCGTAGCCGAGGAGTGCGACGCCGAGGCCGATCGCCATCACGGCCGAGGCGGCGGTACGGGTCGTCAGGACCTGCCGGTAGTCGGTGAGGTCGAGGGAGTCGGCGAAGGCGCCGTAGCGGCCGGCCAGCGCGGCGACGTCGCGGCGCACCTGCGCGCCGGTGTCGGCGACCACGGTGGCCGTGGTCGGTGCCATGCCCCATCGGTCCGCGAGGCTCGCAGGCAGGAAGACGTTCACCTGGCCGGGCCAGACCCAGGTCGCCGTGGTCGCCGGGACGTCCTGGGTGATGGTGCCGCTGAGCTGGACCGTGTGGGTGGGCCCGGTCGGGCCCGCCACATCGACGGTGCCCGTACGGGTGGCGGGGACGAGGGTGTCCTCGTAGTCGGCGAGGTCGGAGTCGATCCACGCCGGCTCGCCGTCCGTGCACCCGGAGCTGGTCACGAGTGCCGCCAGGCCTTCACAGGTGCCGACGAAGACCTTGAGGCAGCTCGTGGAGCCCGGGCCGCAGCCGGTCTGACCGATGTCGTAGCCCGGGACCACCGCGCGCACGCCGGGGACGTCGACGAGGTCGGCCAGGAGCGCCGTGGGCAGGGGATCGTCCCACGTTGCGGAGGTGACGAGGATCTTCTGCGGGCCCACCTCGAACTGATGGATCGCGGCCTTGAGGTACAAGGTGTTCTGGTAGACGCCCAGCATTCCGGCTCCGCCGACCACGACGTACACGGCCAGGCCAAGGGCGACGACCCGGCGACCGATCGACGAGGACCCGGTCTGGATGCCCCGACCGGCGAGGAGGGCGGTCACGCGGCCGTTGCGGACCAGGCCCGCGGCGGCGGCGTGGGACGCGAGCGGTGCGATCAGCGCGATGCCCAGCGCGCCGCCGACGGTGGCGATCAGGAACAGCGGCGTGATCAGATCCGGATGCTCGCGGGTCGGCAGGGCCAGCAGCACCGCGAGCGCGACGGCCGACGGGAAGAGGGGGGCCAGGCGCCACAGCGACGGTCTGCGTGGAGCGGCCGGTGCGTGCGCGTCGCGGGGCCGGGCGAGGCGGTGCAGCGAGGCCAGGGCGAGCGCGACCGACGCGGCGACGACGACGGCCGCGACGGCGGCGACCCGGGGCGCGGGCAGGGTGATCGGCGCCTGCAGCTGGTCGGCGAGCAGCACCGTCAGGGCGGTCCGTGCAGCCAGGTATCCGGCCGCTCCGAGCGTGGCACCCGCCACGGCCGGGATCGCGTTCTCCACGACCGCGACCACGCCGGCGTGGCGCCGCGAGACCCCCAACAGGCGCAGCGAGGCCAGGCGCCGGTCCCGCAACTGGGAGGAGAGTCGTCCGACGGTCAGGACGAGGGCGAGGACGGGGACGACCAGGCTCTGGAGCAGCGCGACCAGGGGGCCACGCCGGGGGTCGACGGACAGTGGGTCGGTGACGGGGTACAGCGCGTCGGGCAGGGCCCAGGCCGTGGTCAGCAGGGCCACCGCGACGGCGCACCCTCCCACCACGGACCACAACCGCAGGGCCCCGCCGGCGCGCACCAGCCGGGCGCCGAGGGCGACGAGTGCGGTCATGGCAGCCGCCGCACGGTGGCCGCGGACGGGTCGCGGATCGTGCCGTCGCGCAGCTGGACGTCCCGCCCGGCCCAGGACGCGACAGTCAGCTCGTGGGTGACCAGGAGCACGGCGGCGCCGGTGTGTCGTGCGGCGGCGACCAGGGCCTCCAGCACGCGCTCGCCCGTGATCGTGTCCAGGGCCCCGGTCGGCTCGTCGGCGAGCACCGCCGCCGGGGAGTGGACGAGCGCCCGGGCCACGGCTGCCCGCTGGGACTCGCCGCCGGACACCTCGTGCAGGCGGCGGTCGGCGAGGTCGGCGATGCCGAGCAGGTCGAGCAGCTCGGTCGCGGCGCGCCGCGCGGCGCCGCGGCGGCGGCCCAGCAGGCGCAGGGGGAGCTCGACGTTCTCCACGACCGTGAGCTCCGGGACGAGGTCGCCGAACTGGAAGACGAAGCCCAGGTGCTCGAGCCGTGTGCGCGACCGTTCGCCCTCGGAGAGGTGGTCGATCCGCTCGCCGCGCAGCTCGACCTCGCCGGCGTCGGGCCGCAGCAGGCCGGCGAGCAGGTGCAGGAGGGTCGACTTGCCGGATCCGGACGGGCCCATGAGCGCGACAACCTCGCCCGCGCGCACCTCGACGTCGACGCCGCGCAGCACCTCCTGGATGCCGTAGGAGTGCCGCAGGGCACTGCCTCTGAGCACCACCTCACTCATCGGGCCCACCTCCGAGGGCGGTGTCGACACCGTCCCGGACGTCGGCCAGGCGTGCGACGGCGAGCTCGATCCAGCGCAGGTCGGCGTCCAGGTGTGCCATCTCGAAGTCCCGAGCGAGGCGGTCGACCGCGTCGCCCTCGCCGCGCCGCGCGGTGAGCTCGCGCATCCGGGCGAGGTAGACGGCGCGCTGGGCGTCCAGGACCGCGTCGGCGGACCGGTGGGCGGCGAGCGCGAGGATCACCTTGGTGAACAGCTCCGCGGGCCGACCGCCAGGAAGCTGGGGCGCGGCGAGCCATCGGTCCAGCTCCGCGACACCGTCTGCTGTGATCGCGTAGACCTTGCGGTCCGCGCCGTCGCCGCGCTCGAGGCCGATCCCGTCCGCCAGTCCGTCGCGCTCGAGCCTGGCGAGCGTGGCGTACACCTGACCGAACCTGAGCTCGCGGTCGTGGCCGAGCAGGTCGTCGTAGCGGCGTTTGAGCGCGAAACCGTGCGAGGGCCGCCCGTCGAGCAGGGCGAGGAGTGCCATCGGGACCGTCATGGGAGCAGTACACCACGGGTATACCCTGAGTGTATACAGCGATCTGCGCAACCGTGCCGAAGTCCGGCACGGCCGCGTCTCCGGGCGTCAGCGCGCGAACCGCGCCGCGGCCTCGGCCGTCGCCGGGCTGAAGACGTTCACCAGCGTGCCGTCCGGATCGCGCACCACGAGCGACCGGTTGCCCCACGGCATCGTCGTGGGCGCCATGACCACCTCTGCGCCGAGGGCCGCGAGGTCCCGGTGGACGCGATCCACGTCGTCGGTGAGGAACTCCACGAGCACCGAGTGGTTGTCCGCTGCGCGAGCCGCGCCGGGTGCGATGAGACCGACGGTGCGGGCGCTGCCGATCGCAAGGTTCGCCGTACCGGTCCTGAGCTCGGCGAAGTCCTCGTTCGGGCGGTCGGCAGTGATCCCGGTGAGGTGCTCGTAGAAGTCGACGAGCCGTGCGACGTCGTCGGTGATGAGGCGGATCGAGGCGAGGTTCATGGTGGTCTCCCGGTCGGTGTGACGCGTACGAGCGGCACGGTAAGACCGATAGAGGACAGAATCCGCCCCCTATCTGGCGATACTGGGCACATGAGTCGGCCGACCGCCCGCGTGCTCGCGCTCCTGGAGCTGCTGCAGTCCGGCGGCGTGCGCTCGGTGGCCGAGCTGTCCGACCGGCTCGGCGTCGACCGGCGGACGGTGCGGCGCTACGTCGACCACCTCCTCGACCTCGACGTGCCCGTGGAGTCGGTGCGCGGCCGCTACGGCGGGTACCGACTCGGCTCGGGCTACCGGTTGCCGCCGCTGATGTTGGACGAGGACGAGGCGATCGAGGTGCTGCTCGGCCTGGCCGCCGCGCGTCGCTCCCGCGGCACGGAGGACGTCACCGCCGCCGGTGCTGCGGCCGCCACGGCTGCCGAGACCGCGGCGGCGAAGATCCGCCGCGTCCTGCCCCGGCGGCTGGCGGACCGCGTCGACGCGCTGCTCGCGGCCGCCGCCTTCACCACGCCGGCGCCTGCACCTGCCGCCCAGGGCGCGGTCCTGCTCCCGCTGGCCGACGCGGTGCGTCACCGCCGGCCCGTGCGGATCCGGTACACCGCGGCCGACGGACGCCACAGCGACCGCGTGGTGCATCCGGACGGTCTGGTGGTCCACGCCGGCCACTGGTACGTGACCGGGACGGACCCGGCGGTCGGCGAGGAGCGGACCTTCCGGCTCGACCGCATCGGTGACGTGCGGGCGATGCCCGGCTCGTTCTCGCCGCCCGGGGACGTCGAACGGGTCGAGCCCACCCAGCGGGTCCTGCGCGGGCTCGCCACGGCGCCTCGCCGCCACACCGTGCGCGTGCTGATCGGGGCGACGCCGGCGGAGATCGCCGCCGTCCTGCCGCCCAGCCTGGCGACGCTCGAGGAGGTGCCTGCGTTGAGCGGCGACGGGCCCTGGTACCGGGCCGAGCTCCAGGTCGAGGACCTGCGGTGGCTGCCGCCCCTGCTCGCCTCACTGGACCGTCCGTTCCGCATCGAGCAGCCCGAGGAGCTTCGCGCCCTGACGGCCGCGCTGGCGGATCGGCTGTCCGCGTCCGCGCGACGGTCCGACCCGGCCGCCCCGCGCGCGTGACTCGCCCGGCGCGAGGACGTCCCACGGCTGTCGTAGGGTGCGGCGCATGACGACGCCAGCCCCTGACGCCCCCCGTCCCACCGCCTCCCGCCCTGACGGCCGCCGCGCCGACGAGCTGCGACCCGTACGCCTGAGCCGGGGCTGGCTGGACGAGGCCGAGGGCAGCGTGCTCGTCGAGTTCGGCCGCACCCGGGTGCTGTGCGCGGCGTCGTTCACCCAGGGCGTGCCGCGCTGGCGCAAGGGCTCGGGCCAGGGCTGGGTCACCGCCGAGTACGCGATGCTCCCGCGCTCGACGTCGACGCGCTCGGACCGCGAGTCGGTCAAGGGCCGGATCGGCGGGCGCACCCACGAGATCTCCCGCCTCATCGGACGGTCGCTGCGCGCGATCATCGACGTGGGCGCGCTGGGGGAGAACACCATCGTGCTGGACTGCGACGTGCTCCAGGCCGACGGCGGCACCCGCACCGCCGCGATCACCGGCGCCTACGTCGCCCTGGCCGACGCGATCAGCTGGGGGCGCAAGAACGGCGCCGTCCCCGCCGACGCGCCCGTCCTGACGGACTCGGTCGCCGCGGTGAGCGTCGGCATCGTCGATGGCGTCCCGGTGCTGGACCTGCCGTACGTCGAGGACGTCCGCGCCGAGACGGACATGAACGTCGTGGTCACCGGGTCCGGCGGATTCGTCGAGGTGCAGGGCACCGCCGAGCGCACCCCGTTCGACCGCAACGAGCTCGACGTGCTGCTGGACCTGGCCGTCGGCGGCACGGCGACGCTGGCCCGGCTCCAGGCCGAGGCGCTCGCGGCCGAGCCCACCGGGCCCTCGGCGGGCGGCCTGTGAGCGGGGCGGTGACCGGGCCCGCCGACGGCGCGGCGGGCGCCCGGCTGGTGCTCGCCACGCACAACCGGCACAAGCTCAGCGAGCTGCGCGCGATCCTGGCCGCGGCCGGCGTCGACCCCGCTGGTGTGGTCACCGCCGCAGACCTGGGCGCCGAGCCGCCCGTCGAGGACGGCGTGACGTTCGCCGAGAACGCGCTGCTCAAGGCCCGCGCGCTCGCCGCGGCGACCGGTCTCCCGGCAGTTGCCGACGACTCCGGCCTCGCGGTGGACGTCCTCGGTGGGGCGCCCGGGATCTTCTCGGCCCGCTGGGCCGGGAGCCACGGCGACGACGCGGCGAACCTCGACCTGCTGCTCGACCAGCTCGCCGACGTGCCCGCGGCGCACCGCGGCGCGCAGTTCGTGTGCGCGGCGGCGCTGGTCACCGCCGACGGCCGCGAGCAGGTCGAGACGGGCGTGCTCCGCGGACGGCTGACCACCGCCCCGCGCGGGAGCGGCGGTTTCGGGTACGACCCGGTGCTCGAGCCGGACCAGCAGCCCGCGCGCGCCGACCGCGTGCTCACCTGTGCCGAGCTGACGCCCGAGGAGAAGAACGCGATCTCGCACCGCGGTCAGGCGTTCAGGGCGCTGGCCCCCGCGATCGCCGCCGTGCTCGGCTGAGTCCAGGTCGGCGGGGCCGGCGGTGGTCGCCCCCGCCGGTCTACGGCAGGCGCCCCACGTGCGCCATGGCCTGGCGCAGCAGGTACCCGTGCCCGCCGGACATCTCGAGCTGGATCTCCTCCCCGCAGGCCTCCTCGGGGGTGAGCCAGGCCAGGTCGAGCGCGTCCTGCTGCGGCTGGCAGTCGCCCGCGACCGGCACGACGTAGGCCAGCGACACCGCGTGCTGGCGGGGGTCGTGGTACGGCGTGACGCCGGGCGTCGGGAGGTACTCGGCCACGGTGAACGGCTGCGGGGTGGGCGGCACCTGCGGCAGTGCGACCGGCCCGAGGTCCTTCTCCAGGTGGCGCAGGATCGCGTCGCGGATCCGCTCGTGGTACATCACCCGGCCGGAGACCAGCGCGCGACTCATCCGACCGTTGACCATGCGCAGCAGCAGCCCGACTGCGATCACGTCACCGCTCTCGTCCACCCGCACGGGTACGGCGTCGACGTACACGATCGGCAGCTGGCGGCGGATCCCGGCCAGCGTGGCGTCGTCGAGCCAGCCGTCGGGCCTCCAGTCGGCGGTGGTCATGGGCCGAGCCTAGGGCGAGGCCGGCAAGGCGGGCGCGCGGCGCGGCGGCGTGCACCGTGGGTCCCGGTCCCGGATACCCCCACGGGAATACCGTGGGCGCGTCGTCGTTGACGTGAGGCGAACCCGACGGAAGGACTTCGATGGCCACCACTCAGCTCACCGAGCAGACCTTCGAGGAGATCGTCACGAGCAACGACATCGTGCTCGTCGACTTCTGGGCCGACTGGTGCGGCCCGTGCAAGATGTTCGCCCCGGTGTTCGAGGCCTCGTCCGAGGACCACCCGGACATCGTGCACGGCAAGGTCGACACCGAGGCCGAGCAGGGCCTGGCCGCCGCGGCCGGGATCAGCTCGATCCCGACGCTGATGGCGTTCCGCGAGGGCATCCTCGTGTTCGCCCAGCCCGGCGCGCTGCCCAAGGAGTCGCTCGAGAAGGTCGTCCAGGCGGTCAAGGGCCTCGACATGGACGACGTGCGCCGGCAGGTCGCCGAGCACCGTGCCGCGCAGGGCAACGGCGAGCACGACCACGAGCACGACCACGACCACGACCACACGCACTGACCTGAGCAGCTCGCGCCGCTGAGATCGAGCGGCCGGGACCACGACGCCCGGCGGTCGGCACCTGAGGTGCGACCGCCGGGCGTCGCTGCGCGTGGGTGCGCGAGGCGGGACTCGAACCCGCACGCCCGAGGGCACCAGGACCTAAACCTGACGCGTCTGCCAGTTCCGCCACTCGCGCTTCGGGCCCGAGCCTAGGGCCTGAGCGCCGCTGCCGAGCCGTGCGTGAGCACTCCGCGCGGATCATGTGACGGGCGTGACGCCTGTGCACCGTGAGATGCCACATGCGCCTCACGCGTCACGTGCGTCACCTGATCCGCGTGGGCTGCTCACACTGCACCCCGGAGCGGGCCGACGAGGGTCCCCGACGCCCCCGAAGTGCGTCAGTCCAGGCCGAGCTCGCGACGCAGCGACGCGACGTGCCCGGTGGCGCGCACGTTGTAGCGCGCGACGTCCAGCGCGCCGTCGGTCCCCACCACGAAGCTCGACCGGATCACGCCCTGGACCACCTTGCCGTAGAGCTTCTTGTCCCCGTACGCGCCGTAGGCGTCCAGCACGGCGCGTTCCGGGTCGGACGCCAGCGGGTAGGTCAGGTGCTCCTGCTCGGCGAACTGCGCGAGCTTCGCGACGCTGTCCGGTGAGATGCCCACCACCGCGTAGCCGGCCGCCTGGAGCGAGGCATAGGAGTCGCGGAAGTCGCACGCCTCGGTCGTGCAGCCGGGTGTCATCGCGGCCGGGAAGAAGAAGATCACCACGCCCTGACCACGCAGGTCGGACAGGGTGAACGAGCCGCCGTCGGCGGTCGGGAGCGTGAAGTCGGGTGCGAGGTCGCCGACGGCCAGGCGGGGCATGGGATTCCTTCCTCGAAGGGAGGCCGTCAGCCTATCCGCGTGCCGGTAGCGTCTGTCGGGTGACCGCCGCGCAGCCTCCCGCCGTCCGGATGCTCCACGACCGCGTCCTGGTGCACCCGGACGCGGAGTCGGCCGAGCGGATGTCCGGGTCCGGCGTCGTCATCCCCGCGACGGCGAGCGTCGGCCGGCGGCTGGTGTGGGGCAAGGTCGTCGCGATAGGCCAGTACGTGCGCCAGGTCGAGGTCGGCGACCGCGTGCTGTTCGACCCGGAGGATCGCGCCGAGGTCGAGCTCGCCGGGGTGGAGTACGTGCTGCTGCGCGGGCGCGATCTGCACGGTGTGGCGGACCCCGCGGCGGGCGGGGAGCGCACGGGGCTGTACCTGTGAGCGACCCGGCCGAGTGACGGGCGGCGAAGGCCCTTGTGCCCGGTGGCCGGGACCGGGGATGATCGGCGCGCCCGACGACGTTGCGCCGGGTCCGGGTGGATGGTGCAGTAGGACGATCGCCCGTGCGGACAGGAGAGGTGGACGTGGACGCGAGGCCCGACGAGCAGGCCCCAGCACCTGACGATGACGCGCCCGGCCGGGACGGCGGCGCGAACGACACCACCGACGCCGAGGAGCAGGAAGCCAGCTCCGAGATGATGCACCTGCTGCACGAGGGCATCCCGCTCGCGCTGCTCGCCGACCTGGCCAGCCCCGGCGGTCCGCACTCGCCCGACATCCTCCAGGACGAGGGCCTGCCGGACGTCGCCTGGTGGGGCGAGGGGGAGCGTCCCCCGGCCGAGGACCTGCCCATGGACGACGTCGACGACGAGGCCGACGAGGATGACGACGAGGCCGACGGCTGACCGTCCGGCACCGGCCCACGAGTCGTCCGACCATCGGTTTCGTAGCGGTGCCTCGCGGGTGCTAGCCTTCTTCACCGCGCGCCATTAGCTCAATTGGCAGAGCAGCTGACTCTTAATCAGCGGGTTCGGGGTTCGAGTCCCTGATGGCGCACCACACCGGGCCCCTGACCAGCACGAACGCTGGGCGGGGGCCTTCGTGCACCATGCGACCGCATGCACAGCGCCGATACAGGTTCGCCGACCACACTCGTGTCGCCGGGGGCGTTCGTCCGAACCCCCTGCGGACCCGCCCCCGGCACTCCGAGGCGGGTGCCGGGCGCGCGACTCGCGGCACCGGTTGCCGCAGCCACGTCGCTGCCCCACCGTGAAGGCATGGTCTCCACCCTCGTCGCGCAGCCCACCTCGTCCACGGCCCTCCTGGCACGCGCGGCGGCGCTCGGCCTGGCCGCCGGGGGCCGGGCGACGCTCGGGATCGGTGCGCCGGTGGTGGCGCGCGGGCCGCTCGTCGCACGTGTCCTGCTGGGGCTCGCGGTGATCGGGGAGCTGGTGGGTGACAAGCTCCCGCAGACACCGGACCGGACCGAGCCGGGGTCGCTCGCGGGGCGAGCGGTCTCGGGGGCGATCGGGGGAGCAGTGATCGCGCGGCGTGCGGGTCGCGGGCCGGTGCCGGCTGCGCTGGTCGGTGGCGCTGCCGCGCTGGCCGGGTCGTTCCTGGGGATCGGCTGGCGGCGCGCAGCCGTCGGGCACCTGCCCGCCGTGCCGGCGGCGCTCATCGAGGACGTCGTGGTGCTGGGGCTGGCCGCCTACGCCGTCCGGGGGTGAGGGCGCCGGCGCCTCCGCCGGTCTCGACCTTGGTCCTATTGACGATGTGTCAATGAGTTCTAGCCTCGCGGCATGGCACGCGGTGGTTCACGGATCGTCAAGGCGCCCGACGTGCGCCGCGAGGAGATCGTCACGGCCGCCCGTGAGCTCTTCGCGGAGCGCGGCGTGCGCGCGACCACGTTCAACGACGTCGCAGAGCGGGTAGGCGTCACCCGCGGCCTCGTCTACCACTACGCCGGTGACATGCCGTCGCTGGTCGACCAGGTGCTCGAGACCTGCATCACCGACTTCGTGGCGGACCTGCGCGCCTGGGACGCCGCCCGCGAGGTCGGCGACATCGACGGTGCCGTCGTGAAGTGCATCGCACTGTTCCGACGCAACGTCCCCACCCGCCGCACCTCGGCGGACGGCCAGCCGGTGGCGCGGCCGCTCCCGCGGCTGGACGACGCGGGTCTGTACGTCCGCTTCCTGGACCGTGCGGTCGAGGCGCTGACCGACACCCTCGAGGCCACCACGATCCCGGCGTACGCCCAACGGCACGCGATCGAGATCCAGCACGTGCGCGAGACGTTCCAGATGCTCATCTACGGGCTGGTCGCCCTCGTGCGGTCCCACCCCGAGACGAGCGACGGCGTGCTCGCCGACCTCGTGCGCCAGACGCTGCGTCTGGCACCCAACGACCCGGGCGTCAGCCCCCGACGCCCTCCGCTCGAAGGAGAGTGACCGGTGTTCCTGTTCGGTGACATCAGCTGGCAGGCGGCAGTGATGTGGTTCGTCGTCCTGGCGGCGCTCATCGTGCTCAACGAGATCTCGCGACGCGGCAAGGTCGCCGGGCTGGTGATGTTCATCGGTGTGCCGCTGCTGCTGACGGTCTTCGTGTGGCCGCACACGGCCGGCAGCGGCTCCTCGACCGGGACCTGGTTCCACTGGGTCAAGGTCTACTCGGCGCTCGCCGGCTGCCTGGGCTTCTGGCTGATCCGGTACGTCCCGAAGCTGTCGCGCAACCGCTGGATGCTGCTGTTCCCGCCGGCGATCCTCGCCATCAACATCACCGAGGCCGTGATCCGCGACTTCCAGGTGTCCTCGATGAACGGCATGGTCGACGGGGTCTACATGGTCGGCGGCGCGTGGAACGTCATGAACGGCGTCGCGGGGATCCTGAACATCGTGACGATCTGCGGCTGGGTGGGCATCTACGTCAGCCGCGACCGCTTCGCCGACATGATCTGGCCGGACATGCTCTGGTTCTGGATCATCGCCTACGACCTGTGGAACTTCGCCTACGTCTACAACTGCGTCGGCGACCACTCGTTCTACGCCGGTGCGGCGTTGCTGATCTCCTGCACCATCCCGGCGTTCTTCCTGCGCCGCGGGGCGTGGCTGCAGCACCGTGCGCACACCCTGGCGTTCTGGATGATGTTCACGATGGCGGTGCCGTCCTTCGTCACGGACTCGGTGTTCTCGGTGGAGTCCTCGCACGACCCGGCCGCGCTGTTCACGGTGAGTGCGATCGCCCTGGCGGCGAACGTCGCCGTCGCGGTGTACCAGGTGCACAGGGTCGTCACGCGGCGCCTGCGCCCGCTGCGTGACGAGCTGTACACCGACCTGCCGGCGTACCGCCGTGTGGTCGAGTCGATCCCGGGCTCGACCGGCGGCGCGGTCGCCGGGCAGCGGGAGCCCGCGCCGGTCGGCTGAGCCGCGAGCTCACCACGGGTGGGCGGGTGGGGGTGTCGAGGCGAGTCCTCGGCGCCCCCACCTGCGTCCGGGCACCCGCCCGCTCCGGGTGCGGGCGTCGACCGCCCCGGTGACGATGGTCTCCACGTCGACACCGGGAGCGCCATGTCCGAGCCGCAGATCTACGACGTCATCGTCCTGGGTGCCGGGCCGGTGGGGGAGAACGCCGCCGATCGCGCCCAGCGCACGGGCCTGTCGGTGGCCGTCGTGGAGTCCGAGCTGGTGGGTGGGGAGTGCTCCTACTGGGCGTGCATGCCGTCCAAGGCGTTGCTGCGACCAGGGCAGGTGCTCGCCGCCGCGCGCGGCGTCGGCGGCGCTGCGCAGGCGGTGACCGGCGGTGTGGACGCCGCGGCGACGCTCGCCCGCCGGGACTACTTCGCCTCCGACTGGGATGACGGTGGGCAGAAGCGGTGGCTCGACGGCGCCGGGATCGCGTTGGTGCGCGGTCACGCGCGGTTCACCGGGGAGCGCGCCGTGGAGGTGGCCCAGGACGGCACCACCGTGGCGCTCACAGCGCGGCACGCGGTGATCGTCGCGACCGGCAGCGAGCCGGTGGTCCCCGACGTCGACGGGCTCGCCACCGCGCAGCCGTGGACCAGCCGCGAGGCCACCTCCGTCCAGGAGGTGCCCGCGTCGTTGGTGATCCTCGGCGGGGGCGTGGTCGGGGTCGAGATGGCCACCGCCTACGCGGACCTCGGGGCCAGGGTGACGCTCGTGCACCGAGGCGAGCGCCTGCTGGCCGCGGCCGAGCCGTTCGCGGGTGAGGCGCTGGCCGAGAGCCTCACGGCGATGGGGGTCGACCTGCGGCTGCGCACCGCGGTCACACGCGTGGCGCGCGACGACGACGGCGTCACGGTGCGCCTCGGCGATGGAGCCTCCGTGAGCGCCGCGGAGGTCCTGGTCGCCACCGGGCGGCGCCCCCGCACCACGGACCTGGGTCTGGACGCGATCGGGCTGGCGCCGGGTGCACCGCTCAAGGTCGACGACCAGCTCCAGGTCACCGGCGTGCCCGGACGGTGGCTCTACGCGGTCGGCGACGTCACCGGCCGCGTCGGCACCACCCACCAGGGCAAGTACGGCGGGCGCATCGTCGGCGACGTGGTCGCGGCCCGGTTCGGACCGGACGCCGACGACCCCGCGGCCTCGGGCGCTGGGGGAGCGCCGTTCTCGCGCTACTCCGCCGGAGCCGACCACGCCGCTCAAACCCAGGTGGTGTTCACCCGGCCCGAGGTGGCGTGGGTGGGGCTCACCGAGCGTCGGGCCCGGGACGCGGGCCTGGACGTGCGCGTGGTCGACGTCCAGCTGCGGTCCGCCGCGGGCACCGGGCTGCACTCCGACGACGCCACCGGGCAGGTGCGCCTCGTGGTCGACGCGGACCGGAACGTCCCGGTGGGTGCGACCTTCGTGGGCCCTGACGTCGCCGAGATGCTGCACGCCGCGACCGTCGCGGTTGTCGGCGAGGTGCCGCTGGACCGCCTCTGGCACGCCGTGCCGGCCTACCCGACGATGAGCGAGGTGTGGCTCCGCCTGCTCGAGGCCGCCGGTCTGTAGACCTCAGTCGCCGGCGTCCAGCAGCCGCTCGACCCGCTCGATCTTGGCGGTGAGCTCGCCGGTGTGACCGGCGCGGATATCCGCCTTCAGCACCAGGCTGACCCGCGAGCCGTGCGCGGCCACCGCGTCGCACGCGCGGTGCACGACGTCCATGCACGCGTCCCAGTCGCCCTCGAGCTCGGTGAACATCGAAGTCAACCGGTACGGCAGGCCGGAGTCGCGCACCACGCGCACGGCGTCGGCGACCGCCTCGCTGACCGACTCCCCGGCGCCCAGCGGGGCGACCGAGAACGCCACGATCACGAGCCGGCCAGCGAACCGTCGGAGGAGAACACCAGGCCGAGCGCGATCTCACCCTGCTGGAGGGCAGCCTTGGTCAGGGGGCCACCGGCGTCCAGCGAGGTGAACTTCGTGATGGTCATCCCGTAGACGCCCTTGAGGCCGACCTCGCAGAAGTCGCGCTCCGGGCACTCCGGCGGGCCGCCGAGCGTGATGCCGCCACCGCAGGCCGCGGCCAGCTCGGACAGCGAGGTGACGCCGTACTTCTGGGCGAAGGCCGTGGTGACGGCGAACGCGTTCTGGTCCTGTGCGGCGGCGGGCTTGCCGAACACCAGATCGACCTGGGCGCCCAGGTCCGTCAGGTTGCTCATCGTCTTGTCGAGGTCACCGCTGGCGACCGGCTCCGCCGAGTCGCCGTTGACGGCCTTGTTGAGGAAGGTCGCGAGGGTGCCGACGTACTCGGGCACGACAGTCAGGCCGCCCTGCTCGAGCAGCGGGAGGTAGGTCTCGCGGTTGCCGATCGTCTCGGTGCTCGCGTCGAAGCCCGCGGCCTTGAGGGTGTCGGCGTAGATCGCGGCGAGGGTGGCGCCCTCGGAGAAGTTCGGGGCGCCGACCGAGACCTTCATGCCCTTGCCGACGTCGCTCTGCTTGTCCAGGCCCTGCGCGGTGACGAACTCCTGGGCGACCTCCGACGAGGTGCGCCGGTCCACGTCCACGGACTTGTTCAGACCCACGAGGGTCGGTGTGTCGAGCACCGCCGACACCGAGTCGAGCACGCCGATGATGTCCGGGTTCTCGCCCGCGGCGGCCGCGTTGACCGCCGGCACGATGTTGTCCACCTGCTGCAGGTGCTTGTCATCGGTGAGGACGACGAGGGAGTCGCCCGCGACACCCTCGCACGCGGCGCCCGAGGGGCTCGCGGACGACGTCGCGGCGGTGGACGCGGGTTCGGAGCTGCCCGAGGACGACCCGGGCGAGCCGCAGGCCGCGACGAGCAGTGTCAGACCGAGGGCAGGTGCGATCAGGGCGGTACGTCGGGCGCGCATGCGGGCTCTCCTCGTCCAGGGGCGGGTCGGTGTCGTAACCCCGGCCAGCGGCCATTTGATCCCGAGGCACCGACACGGGCAACCGCTTGGGGCCCGCGGAGTTGTTGATCGTGATCGGATCGTGACCGGATCAGCCCGCCGACGCCCGCTGCGCGGCGGCCCTGGCGCGGATCGGCGCGGGCGTCAGCAACCGTTGCGCGCCGGCCAGGACCCCCTCGGCCACCAAGCACAGCGCGGCCACCAGGAGCCCGCCCGCGAGCACCTCGCCGTAGCGCTGGAGGGCGAAGCCGTTGTTGATGATCACGCCGAGCCCGCCACCGCCCACCAGCGCCGCGAGCGGCACGGTGGCGATCACCTGGATGGTCGACGTGCGGAGCCCGGCGCCCACCAGCGGCAGGGCCAGCGGCAGCTCGACGCGCAGCAGCGAGCCGGGCCCGGACATCCCGATCCCGCGCGCCGCGTCGCGGGCGGCCGGGTCCACGTCGAGCAGCCCGGTGTAGGTGTTGGACAGGATCGGGGGGATCGCGAAGATCGCGGCGGCGATCACCGTGGGCCGGTTGCCGAACCCGATCCCGGTGGTCGCGAAGATCAGCAGCAGCGCCAGCGTCGGCAGGGCCCGCGTCGCGTTGGCGACCACCACCGTCGCGGTCCCGCCGACCTGCCGGTGGCCGAACCACACCCCGATCGGCAGCGCCACGAGCGCGGCGAGCAGCACCGCGACCAGCGACATCGTCAGGTGCTCGGCGGTGAGGGCCAGGATGCCGTCCGGCCCGGTCCAGTTCAGCGGGTCGTTGAGCCACACGAAGGCCTCGCGCAGGACGTCCATCAGGCATCCCTCCGCGTCCACGGCGTCGTCGCACGCCCCACCAGCCACAGGGCGACGTCGGCCACCACCGCGATCGCGACGGTGAGCAGCGTCGCGGTCATGATCTCCGCGTGGTACTGGCTGCGGAACCCGCGGAACATCAGCTGGCCCAGCCCCCCGTAGCCGATGATGACGCCGATCGTCACCAGGGCGACCGTGGTGACGGTGGCCAGCCGCAGGCCGGCGACGATCGACGGCAGTGCGTTGGGCAGCTCGACCTGCATCAGGATCCGGCCGCGGGAGTAGCCGATCCCACGCGCCGCGTCGGTGATCGCCGGGTCCACGCCCTGCAGGCCCACCAGCACGTTGCGCACCAGCACGAGCAGGGCGTACATCACCAGCCCGATCAGCACCGTGGTGCGCCGGTCGCCGATCAGCGGGAACAGGATCGCGAACAGGGCCAGCGACGGGATCGTGTACAGCACCCCGGACAGCCCCAGCACCGAGCCCGCCAGCCGGGGCCGCAGGTGCGCCAGGACGGCGAGCGGCACGGCGATCGCGGTCGCCAGGACGATCGCCTCGACCGTGAGCGACACGTGCTGGCCCAGCGCGTCGGCGATGTCGGGCCAATTGCGCTGGACGTACTCCCACGACAGCCACGGGTTGTCGGGTGCCGTGCTCACCGTCGGCACGCTACCGGCCGGCACGCACACGCGCAGGGCCTCGGGTACGGTCGAGCGGTGGCAGACCACGCTGAGCCGGTCATCCGGCTGGAGTCGGTGCGCAAGGAGTACCCGGACGGCACGGTGGCCGTGGACAGCCTCGACCTGGACGTGCGCGAGCACGAGCTGATGGTGCTGGTGGGCCCGTCCGGCTGCGGGAAGTCCACGACCCTGCGGATGGTCAACCGGCTCGTCGAGCCGACGTCGGGCCGCGTGCTGGTCACCGGTGAGGACGTGATGACCACCGACCCGGTCGCCCTGCGCCGGCGGATCGGCTACGTCATCCAGCACGTCGGGCTGTTCCCGCACCGCACCGTGGGCCAGAACGTCGCCGCCGTGCCGGCTCTGCTGGGCTGGGACGCGAACCGCACCAAGGACCGGGTCGCCGAGCTGCTCGACCTGGTGGGCCTGGACCACGCGGTGTACGCGGGGCGGTACCCGCACCAGCTCTCCGGCGGGGAGCAGCAGCGCGTCGGGGTGGCGCGAGCGCTCGCCGTCGACCCGCCGGTGCTGCTCATGGACGAGCCCTTCGGCGCGGTGGACCCCGCCGGCCGGCGCCACCTGCAGGCCGAGTTCTGGAAGATCCAGCGGGCCCTGGGCACCACGGTCATGCTGGTCACCCACGACATCGACGAGGCGGTGCGGCTCGGCGACCGGATCGCGGTGTTCTCCCAGGGAGGTCACCTGGAGCAGCTCGCCGACGCCGTGACGCTGCTGGCCCGGCCTGCCACCGAACGGGTGCGCGACTTCGTGGGCACCGGACGTGCGGTGCGGCTGCTGGGCATCGGCGAGCTCGCGCCGGAGGACCTCGACCCGCTGCCCGCCCGCACCGGAGCCGGGCCGGACGAGGTGGCGCCCGACCTCGCGCCGCGCGACGCGCTGGAGCTGCACGGACGCCTCGACGACGCGTTCGCCGCGCTCGCCGCCTCGGGCGGGCAGCCGGTGCCGGTGCTCGGCGAGGACGGCCGCCCGCTCGGCCTGCTGTCGATGACCGGCCTGCTCGGCGCGCTGCGCCGGATCACCGCCGAGGCCGAGCGCGACGCGGCCTGACCGGCCACACCCGCCTCGCCCGGGCCGTCAGGCCTCGAACAGCCGCCGCAGGCTGGAGTCGGCGGCGTCCTGGAACGGCCGCAGCACCACGACGTCGCCGTCGGAGAGCACCCGCGCCTCGCGCACGCTCAGCGCGGTGACGGCCAGCCGCCCGCGGTACCCGGAGCGGCGCAGGGTGTCGGTGAGCGTGAGGTTGACCGCGAGGTCCGGCACGGTACACACCACGGTGGTCGAGTCCGCCAGCGGGAGCGCAGCGATCAGCTCGGGCTCCACGACGTCCCCGTACACGGTGTCCACGCCGCGCTCGCGCCACCAGCGCAGCGCCACGGGGTTGTGGTCGACCACCAGCACCCGCCGTCCGGCCAGCCGGTCCACCACCGCGGTGCCGAACCGGCCGCCGCCGATCACCACCGCGTCGTAGTCCGCGGCAGGTTCGGACGTCTCGTGGCGGTGCAGCGGGCGTTCGAGGCGGGCCACCAACGGGGCCAGGCGCTCGGCCCACCACGCCGACGAGCCGATCTGGTACGTCGAGACGCCGATCGTCACCAGAGCGACGAGCGTGACCAGGCCGATGACGGCCCCGTCCAGGTGGCCCAGCTCGAGCCCGAGCGCCACCAGCAGCAGGGAGAACTCGGAGATCTGCCCGGTGAGGATGCCGGTGCGCGCCGCGACCCGTTTCCGGTAGCCCATCGAGGCCATCAAGCCGGCGACCAGGACCGGCTTGACCACCAGCACGAACGCCGACAGCGCCAGCGCCGGCAGCACCTGGGCACCGATCTCGCCCAGCTCCAGGCCGGAGCCCAGGTCGATGAAGAAGAACAGCACCAGCACGTCGCGCAGGCTGACCAGGCGCGCGCCGATCGCCTCCCGGTAGGAGGTGGACGCCAGCGACAGCCCGGCCAGGAAGGCCCCGACCTCCATCGACAGGCCCAGCGCCTCGGTCACCGCACCGATCGCCACCGCCCATGCCAGGCCGAACAGCACCACGAGCTCCGGCACCCGGGCCAGACGGTCCAGCAGGGGCGGCAGCACCCGGTGGGCCAGCAGCCACACGACGAGCACCAGGGCAAGCCCACGCAACGCCACCCACGCCATCCGCGCGCCGAGCCCGTCGGACGAGGTGCCGATGGCGGTGACCACGATCATCGCGACCACCACCAGCAGGTCCTGCACCACCAGCAGGCCCACCGCGATCCGGCCGTGCAGCGAGTCCAGCTCGTGCCGGTCGGACAGCAGCTTGACGATCACGATGGTCGAGGAGAACGCCAGCGCGACGCCGACGTAGCTCGCGGTGGCCCAGTCCATACCCAGCGCCCTGGCCACGAGCGTCCCGAGCCCTGCGGTCAGCACCACCTGGCTCACCCCGACCGCCAGCGCGACCGGTCCGGTCGAGCGCACCTGGTGCCAGTCGAGCTTGAGCCCCACGAGGAACAGCAGCAGGGCGATGCCGACCTCGGCCAGCAGGGAGACGTGCGCACTGGCCCCGACCAGGCCGAGCCCGGCGGGTCCCACCAGCACGCCGACGCCCACGTACGCGACCACGAGTGGCTGGCGCAGCAGCTGCGCCACACCGCCGACCGCGGCCGCGATCACGAGGATCGCCGCGATCTGGCCGAACTCGCTGTCCAGCATCCGTCGGTCCCTGTGCCGTGGGGGCCGCGCCGTCGCGACCCCTGATCCGACCCTACGGCTCGTCGAGCCGCGCGACGGCGGTGGCGACCTCCTCGTCGGTGAGAACACCCGCTCGGTGCAGTGCGCCGAGCAGGGACAGGTTGTCGGTGTCGAGGAGCGCGGCGGGGCTGTCGTCGAGGTCCTGCTCCGCGGTGGCGACGGCGGCCGGCAGGTCGTCGGTCGCAGCGTTGTCGGCGGCGCGGTGCCCGGACTCGGCCATCTCGACGAACGAGGCCGCCACGGTCGCCGTCACCGCGCCGAGGACGGCGATGCCGACGATCATCAGCATGCCCGCCACGACCCGGCCCTCCCAGGTGACCGGGTACAGGTCGCCGTACCCGACCGTGGTCGTGGTGGTGATCGCCCACCACACGGCGTCGCCGAAGTTCGTGATCAGGGCGCCGGGGGCGTCCTGCTCGAAGCTGAGCTCGACCAGCGCACCGATCAGGATGAGCATGCCCGCCGAGCTCACCACCGCCTGGCCGGTACGCCGGAACCCACCCTGGCGGGCCAGGAGGGACTGCCCGGCGCTGAACGCGGTCAGCAGCCGCAACGGCCTGAGCGGGGGGACGACGACGCTGAGCACGTCGATCGGGTGGCGCAGGATCCAGCCCACCCGCTGCTCGGCGAGCAGGACCCGGATCGCCAGGTCTGCGCCGAACACGAACCAGATCACGCCGTTGATCGATCTCGCGGTGGTCACCAGCCACGGCGGGAAACCGGTCTGGATGACGTTGATCGCGTACACCGCCAGGAACACCAGCGACAGGACGATCATCAGCGTGTTCGTCTTGGCCTCGTACCGTTCGAGTCTCACGCTCCACGATCGTGGCGGCCCGGCAGGGTGTGCGCCACCCGCCACGACGGGCGGGTCTCGGGTCGACCACTACGCTGGCCGGGTGAGGATCGCCCTGGCCACGTGCTCAGCCCTGCCCGACCTCGACCCCGACGACGTCCCCCTCGCCGCGGCGCTCGAGCGGCGCGGGGCCGAGGTGCAGGTCGCGGTCTGGGACGACCCGGCCGTCCTGTGGGGCGGCTTCGACCTGGTCGTGATCCGCTCGACGTGGGACTACGCGCAGCGCCGTGGGGAGTTCGTCGCGTGGGCCCATCGGGTCTCGCAGATGACACGGCTGTCCAACCCGTTCCCGGTGATCCGCTGGAACACCGACAAGCACTACCTGGCCGAGCTCGAGGCGGCGGGGGTGCCGGTCGTGCCCACGATGTGGCTCGAGCCCGAGCTGCACCTGTCCGGCCGGGCGCTGCACACCCGCTTCCCGGCAGGCGGCGACTTCGTCATCAAGCCGGCGGTCTCCGCGGGTTCGCTGGACACCGGCCGCTACACGGCGATGAACGCGTCGTCGCGCGGGCTGGCCATCCAGCACGCCAAGCGACTGCTCGGTGACGAGCGCACGGTGATGATCCAGCGGTACCTCAACAGCGTGGACACCGAGGGCGAGCACGCACACGTCTTCATCTCCGGGGAGTACTCCCACTCGATCCTCAAGGCCGCCCTCCTGGACGGCCCCGACGTCGCGGTGGAGGGCACCTACCGTCCCGAGCGGATCAGCCCGATCTCCCCGGACGCCGACGAGATCGAGGTCGCGCGCACCGTCGTGCGCACCGCGCGGAGACTGCTGACCGAGGCGTCCGACGGCGTGCCCGTCGAGTCGGACCCGTTCCTGTACGCACGCGTGGACCTGGTGCACGACGACGAGGACCGGCCCGTGCTCATGGAGCTCGAGATGGTCGAGCCGTCGCTGTTCTTCGGGTACGGCGACGGCGCGCTGGACCGCTTCGCCGACGCCGTGATCGCCCGGGCCGGGGGCCGGTCCGCGAGCCTGTAGACTTCTCGCCGGTCCGCGCCCGAGCGCGCCGGCCGTGGTGGCTGTAGCTCAGTTGGTAGAGCACCTGGTTGTGGTCCAGGGGGTCGCGGGTTCAAGTCCCGTCAGCCACCCCACCTCTTCGGTTCGCCCGCGTCGGGGCGTGGGCGCTCAGACGCCCGGCTGGTAGCGGGTCGCCATCACGTCGGCCGCGATCTGCTTCGCCGCGGCGGAGTCCGGACCCGGCTGGGGGATCATCATCGCGGCGCGGTAGTAGCGCAGCTCGTCGATGCTCTCCAGGATGTCCGCGAGCGCCCGATGGCCGCCGGCCTTCTCCGGCGAGGCGAAGTAGATCCGCGGGTACCAGCGGCGTGCGAGCTCCTTGATCGAGGACACGTCGATCACCCGGTAGTGCAGGTGGCCGACCACGTCGGGCATGTCGCGCTCGAGGAAGGCCCGGTCGGTGCCCACCGAGTTGCCGCCGAGCGGGGCCTTGCCGGGCTCGACGTGGCCGCGCAGGTACTCCAGCACGGCGTCGGTGGCCTCGGCCATCGTCAGGCCGCCGGGCAGCTCGTCGAGGAGCCCGGACTTGGTGTGCATCTCCCGCACGAACGGCACCATCTGCTCCAGCGCCTCGTCCGGTGGCGTGATGATGACGTCGATCCCGTCGTCCAGCACGGTGAGCTGGGAGTCGGTGACCACGGCGGCGACCTCGATGAGGGCGTCTGCGGCCAGGTCGAGCCCGGTCATCTCGCAGTCGATCCAGACGATCCGGTCGTTCGCACTCGGTCCAGAACTCACCCGGTCACTGTAGAGGGTGACGCGCCGCGACTCCGCGCGCGACCCACGCTGCCAGCACGACGACCAGCGCGGTGCCGGCCGCCACGGCACCCGCGACAGCGAGCGGCTGGCCGGCCCACCACAGCACGCCGCCGGCCGTCAGCCCCACCACGACGCCGAGCGCCAGCGATGCCAGGAAGCCGATCGGGGAGGCGGGGGAGGCGGGCGGCTCGGCGGGGGACGGCGCGGGCTGCGGAGCCGGTGCCTCGGGTGCGGGCGCCACCGGCTCCGGACGCTCGGGCGTCGGGCGGTCCGGCGGCCCCGGTGCCGCGTGCCGCCCCATCAGCGCCGCCTCCCCATGGCGGCCATGTTCCCATCCTCCGCGCGCCGTGGTGGCCGGGCTGCGCGGTGCGTCGTGTGCCGGGCCCGACATGACGAGGGCCCCGACCGTGGTGGTCGGGGCCCTCAGGTGGGTGGTGCCTGACGCGCGCTCATCGCGCGCGCGAGGCACGCCGGTGCTGGGCGCGGTGCGGCGCCTGCCGGGCGCGCCGGACGCGCGCGTCGGCGAGCTGCTGCTCGCGCTGCTGCTGGACGAGCAGCCAGTAGATCTGCGGGTTCACGGGATGCTCCTGAGAGGTGGTGCGGACGGGATGCGGACTGGCCAGGTCCTCGCACCGGTGCAACCACGACGATGCCAGCCGGGCCGGGGTGGGTGCACGGCTTTTTCACGGACTGCGGCCGTGGGCTCGCCCGGCGACCTGCGCGCCCGGCCCGGGCCTGGGATCCTGCGGGGATGCCATCGGCGACGCGCGTACCCGCCCCACGTGTGGCGGGGCTGGTGGGGCTCGCGCTGGTGCTGGTCGGGCTCGCCGCGTTCTGGGGCGTGTACGACTGGGTGCGGGAGGCCGAGGACCTCGCCGCGCTCGACCAGCCGATCGTCGAGCTGCTCGCCGGCCTGCGCAGCCCTGTGCTGACGGCCGTGCTCCTGGCGGTCACCACGATCTCCGGGCCGGTGGTGCTGCCGATCCTGGTGGCAGCCGGCGGGTTGCTGTACGGGTTGCGCGCGCGGGAGTGGCGGTCGGCGGCGTTGCTGGTCGGCTCGATGATCGTGGCGGTCGGGGTCGCGACGGCGATCAAGGTCGCCGTCGGGCGCGAACGGCCCTCCGAGACCCTGTGGGTGATCCCCGGGGCGGAGTCCAGCGCCTCGTTCCCGTCGGGGCACACCATCGGCGCGGCGACGTTCCTGCTGGTGCTCGGCTACCTGGCCTGGGTGCACCGGCCGACCTGGCGCACGGCGGTGATGTGGCTGGTGGGCGCGGTGCTCGGGATGGGGTTGGTGGCGTTCTCCCGGATGTACCTGGGCTACCACTTCGCGACGGACATACTGGCGTCGATGACGCTCGCGGTGGCGGTGCTGGGCGGTGTGGTGATCGTGGACCGCGAGCGGGCGGCGGGCGCGGCGCTCGCGACGGTGGGGCACGGTTGACGCGGCGCCCGCGTCGCGGTCGGAGCGGTCACTCGGAGCAGCGCGGCAACGTCGTGCCGTCAGCCGGCAGCACCTCGGTGACCTGCTCGAGCGGGAGCACGACGTCGCGCGTGAGCGGTCCGACGGCAACCGTGAGCCGCAGCCCGTCGACGACCGTCCGACCCGTCCCGGTCTCGCCCGGCGCCGCGCAGGCGGGGACCACCGTCTCGAGGCTGACGGTGAGCCGGTCGCCCGGTTCGAGGCGCAGCGACTCGATGGCCGGGACGCCGACCGACCCGAACCGGTGCAGCCCGGAGACAACCTTCCCGGGCCCGATCAGGGTCGCCGGCAAGGGAGCCGAGACGGTGACCGGCAGCACGCCGTCGTTCGTGATGGTCACGGTGTCGAGGCAGCTGCCCGCCCTGTCGTCGGGCGACGGACCGGCCCCGGACGGGAGGGTGATGGTGCAGCCGCCCGGGGCTGCGCCGGCCCGCGCGGGGGTGCGATCCGTGCTCAGGTGGGCGGTGAGCAACCAGTAGCCGCCGAGCACGACGATCAGCAGGACGACGGCGCCGACCACCGCGGCCGGGACGCGCCCCCGGGTCCCGGCCGGCTCGTCCGCGGCGGTCTGTGGCGCCACGCTGCTGATCATGGGCCAATGGAACACGCTCGACGCCCACGGAGGAAGGGACGGACGTCGGATCCGACGTGGCGACCGACACGGTCGCCCCCGCCCCTGCGCCACCGGCAGCGGCGCCCCTGTGGCGCCCCCGGCAGGATTCGAACCTGCGACCGTCGGATTAGAAGTCCGGTGCTCTATCCGCTGAGCTACGGGGGCGGGACGTGCGGGGTACCAGCTGAACCTGGCGCGACACAAGGAACGGGAGCTCCCGCACTGCCGGACAAGGCTAGCCGGACTGCGGGCACCGGAGGCGCCCGGGGGTCGCGCCTCACCGACGCGGTCCCGGCGCCCCACGCGGCGAAGCGGCGCCCAGACACCGATCCGTGCGGGCCCGTCCACCCTGCGGACGCCGAACCGGGCCTCGAACACGCTCCGCCGCGTCGGCCGCCGCCACAGCCGGCTCCCACCGCCGTCGACGGCGCCTGGTGAGCAGCCCACGCGGATCATGTGGCGGGCGGTGCAGCGGTGACAGGTGCGCCGCCCCACCCGCCCCGTCCGCCACTCCTGTCACATGAACCGCGCCGGCTGCTCACGTCCCGCTCACGTCGCCGACGGCTCGGTCGAAGGGACCCCCGGCGCCATTGGGGCGGGACATGCGGGTACCCGACGGGCGTGCCTCGGGGCAGGGAACGGTAGGACCCGCGCTGCCGCACAGGCTGTCCGACCGCCCCTGTCGCGGTCGCGGCCCGGTCTCGGCCGTGCAACCCTGGACAGGTGCCCGCTCGCACAGCGAGCGGCGATGTGGGCCACCCCCGGCGGGAGGCGCCCAGCTGAGCAGCCTCCCCACAACCAGCCACGACGACGTCCACCGAGACTCGAAGCCGGGGCAGCGTGGCGAGGAGGACGACATGAACGACAAGCACACACATGAGCACGAGCCGACCTACGAGGGCGGTGCGGGCGCTCCGACAAGTGGTACCGGCGCCGTGGGTGGCGGGACCAACGCTCCGAGCGAGCCGCCTGGTGAGGGTGCCCCGTCCAGCGGGACGGGTGCCGTGGGCGGCGGGACGAACGCGCCGAGCGAGCCGCCGGGCGCGGGCGCTCCGTCGCGTGGCACCGGTGCCGTGGGTGGCGGGACCAACGCTCCGACCGAGCCGCCTGGTGAGGGTGCCCCGTCCAGCGGGACGGGTGCCGTCGGCGGAGGCACCAACGACCCGGGCGACGCCGTCGAGGACGGCGAGCGCTAGGCACCACCCGGCGCTGGCCGCCGAGGAAGGGAGGGGCGGGCCCGAGCGGGCCCGCCCCTCCGTCACTCAACCTGTCGAGCCGACCGGCCCCGTGTCCGTACGCGTGGTCGCCGTGAGGTGTGTCCGCGACAGCCGATGACACGCGTCGTGACCGGCGCGGGCGTTTTGTCCCAGGTGCGCCCCACGGGAGGATGACGCCCGTGGACAGCGGAGCGACGCGTGCGTGGGGGAGGGTCGCCGACAGCTCGGGCGAACCGGACCCCGAGCGGCCGGTCGCCAGGTCGTCCCTGCTGGACGCGGTAGGTGACCTGCGCCGCGACGTCGCGGAGACCGGGTTCCCGCTGCCGCTGCCCGGGGTCGACCGCGCTCGCGAGCGCCGGGCGGAGCTACTCGCCCAGCTCGACGACCACCTGCTGCCGCGGTTGCGCGAGCTGAGCGCGCCGGGCCTGGTGGTGGTCGCCGGGTCGACCGGTGCGGGCAAGTCCACGCTGGTCAACTCCGTGCTGGGCGAGGAGGTCACGCCGGCCGGCGTGCTCCGGCCCACCACGCGCCGCCCCGTCCTGGTGCACCACCCGGCCGACGGCGAGCTGCTCGCGGGGCACCCGCTGCTGGCCGACATGGAGACCGTCGCCCGCGAGGCCGTACCGCGCGGGGTCGCGCTGGTCGATGCGCCCGACATGGACTCCCTGCTCGCCGAGAACCGCGAGATGGCTCACCGGCTCCTCGAGGGCGCGGACCTGTGGTTGTTCTGCACCACGGCCTCGCGCTACGGCGACGCCCTGCCGTGGCAGGTCCTCGACCGGGCCGCCGAACGTGGTGCGGCGATGGCGATGGTGCTCAACCGGGTGCCGAAGGACGCCGTGGTCACGGTGCGCTCCGACCTGCTCAAGCGCCTGGGCGCGCACGGGCTGTCGACGGTGCCGCTGTTCCTCGTCCCCGACGCCGGGCCCCACGAGGGGCTCCTGCCGGAGGCGTCGGTCGCGCCGGTGCGGCGGTGGTTGACCGTGCTGGCCGGCGCCGACCGGGCACAGGGCGTGATCGCCCGCACCCAGCGCGGCTCGCTGGCCACACTTCGTCCGTGGGTCGGCGAGCTGGCGGAGGCCGTCCAGGAGCAGGTCGACGAGCGCGTGGCGATCGAGGCCGAGCTCGACGGCGTGCTCGCGAGCCCGGCCGACCGGATGGCGGCCGAGGTGGGCCGTGGCGGCGTCTCCGAGGGGCCGGTGCGCAGCGCGTGGGCGGCGCACTCCGGGCGTGGCGGTCCGCTCGGCAGTGCCTGGGGCTCTCGACGGGCGGCGGACGCTCGGGCCGCGGCACTGGCCGAGGTCGGCAGTGAGCTGCTGGGGGCGGCTCGGGTCGCCCTGGTCGCGGCCCGCAGGGCGGGCGAACGGGCGGTGACCGCCGAGCTGGGTGAGCGGCTCGCCGCGATCGAGCTGCCGGACGAACCCCCGGGGGCGGCGAGCCCGGACGCCGAGGCGCAGGCGTGGCTCGACGCTGCGTCCGCCCGGGTCGAGGGCCTGGGCGGCCACGACGCGAAGGCCCGGCGCGGGGCCGCCCGCCTGCTCAAGCAGGCCGGGACGTCCGGCGCCGGCGTGGTGGTCGCCGCCGCGTCGCTGGGCGTGGGGGCCGCGCAGGTCGTCGCCGAGCGCGCCCTGGGCGGGGAGCTGGGGCGGACGCTGAACGACGAGACCGCCGCGGACCTGGCCGCCCGGATGCGTGCCCAGGTGCTCGCCGCCGGCGCCCGGGTGCGCGCGGGCCTGGACCTGCCGGACCTCGCCGACGACGCGGCGGCCCGCCTCCGGCTGCGGCGTGCTGTGCTCAAGGAGTGGACATGACCGACGCGTCCGAGCCCGGCGGCTCGACCGCGAACGCTCCCGGCGAGCGCACCGCTGCGCTGCTGGCCGAGGTCGAGCGCCTCGACGCCGCGCTGCACCGAGGCGGGGACCGGGTCCCGCCGGAGATCCGGGAGCGGGTGTCGGTGCTCCTCGCGGGGGTGCGCGACCGGCTCGCGCTCGGGGTGGACCACACCGTGGTCGCACTGGTCGGGGGCACCGGCTCGGGCAAGTCGACCGTGTTCAACGCGCTCACCGGTCTGGACTTCGCCGAGGTCGGGGTGCGCCGGCCGACCACCTCCCAGGTCACCGCGTGCGTGTGGGCGCACGACGCGTCCGCGCTGCTGGACTGGCTGGGCGTCGAGCGGGACCGGCGGATCGAGCGGGAGTCCGAGCTCGACGGCGAGACCCAGGCCGACCTGCGCGGCCTGGTGCTGCTCGACGTGCCGGACCACGACTCGATCGAGGCGGCCCACCACGCCGTCGTGGACCGGCTGATCCCGCAGGTCGACCTGATGTGCTGGGTGGTCGACCCCCAGAAGTACGCCGACGACGCGCTGCACTCGGGCTACCTGCGCCACCTGGCAGGGCACGAGGGCGCGATGCTCGTGGTGCTCAACCAGGTGGACACCGTCCCGCCGGGCCACCGTGGCCAGCTGATGGCGGATGTCGCGCGCCTGGTCCGCGCTGACGGGCTGGCCGACGTCCGCACCCTCGCGGTGTCCGCGACCACCGGCGACAGCATGGACACGCTGCGGGCCGTGCTGGCCCAGACCGTCGCGGACCGGGGCGTGGCCGAGCTGCGCGCCGCCGCGGAGCTGCACGACGCCGCGGCGGCACTCGCCGCGGTGGTTGGGCCGTCCGAACCCGACCTGCCGGTCGCCCGCGCCGTGGACGCGCTGCTGGAGGCCGCCGGAGTGCCCGGCGAGGTGGCCGCGATCGCGCGGGGCGCCCCGGCGGCGAGCGAGCCCACCCTCCAGGCCCCGACGCTCGGACCGGTCCAGGTCGACCGGGCCTCGCTGGTCCGCGAGGCTTGGCTCGCCGACGTGTCGGGCCCGCTGCCCGCACCGTGGGCCGAGGCGCTCGATGCCACGGTGGCCGATGACGACGCGCTCGTCCGGGCGGTGGACGACGCGTTGGCGCAGGTCAGCGTGCCCGCGCCGCCGCGCGGCCGGGTCGCGTGGTGGGTGGCCTGGCCGTTGGGGCTGGCCGTGGTGGCGGCGGGCGTCGCCGGCGTGCTGTGGGCGCCGTGGTGGTGGGCGGTGGCCGGAGCGCTCGTGCTGGTGGCCGTGCTCCTTCCGTGGTCGGCGGCCAGGCGGCGGCGAGCTGCGCTGCAGGCCGCGGGTGCCAGGCTGCTCGCGGCGGGGCGTGCCGCGGTGGTCGGGGCGGTCGAGTCGGAGCTCGCGGCGCCGAGCCGCGCGGTGCTCGAGGACCACCGGGCGGTGCGCGAGGCGTCGTCCACATCCCCGGCCTCGGCGGGTTCGTCCACCGACTGAGCGGTCCTGGGCCGCGCCCGGTCGCCGGTCCGGCCACCGTGACCGTCGGAGGCCGGAGGTTCCGGCCGGGATCGAGGCGATCATGCGCAAGGCAGCGACGGTCACGGTGACCGGGTGGGCGGGCACGACCCCGCGGGAGATCTCCGGCGACGGGGTGGCGTTCACCTCGTTCCGGGTCTCGGTGACCGAGCGGAGGTTCGACCCGCGCAGCGGCGAGTGGGGCGACGGGCCCACCGAGTGGTTCACGGTCAAGGCGTTCCGCGACCTGGCGCTCAACGTGGCCGAGTCCGTCCGCAAGGGCGACCCGGTGGTGGTCACGGGGCGGCTGCGCACGGAGGTCTGGCAGGCCGACAAGGGACAGCAGGCCGGGTTCGTCATCGAGGCCGACGCCGTGGGCCACGACCTGACGTGGGGCAACGGGACCTTCAGGCGACGCGTGCGTCGTGACGGCCCGACCGACGGCCCGGAGCCCCGCGACCCCGGGTCCGGCGGCGGTGGCTCCGACGGTCCGGACGGGCCCGCCGGGCCGGACGAGCCGGGCGGCGCGATGCCCGCGGACCCGTGGGCGGTGCACGGCCCCGTGTCCGAGACGGCTGACGCCCAGCCCGACGACGCCGAGCTCGTGCGCACGCCGTAGGCTGTCGGGTCGGACCGACGACCCCGCGACGACTGGAGCGAGCCCGCAGTGGCCGAGTTCATCTACACCATGCAGAAGGCGCGCAAGGCGCACGGCGAGAAGCTCATCCTCGACGACGTCACGATGGCCTTCTACCCCGGAGCCAAGATCGGCATGGTCGGGCCCAACGGCGCCGGCAAGTCGACCATCCTGAAGATCATGGCCGGGCTGGACCAGCCCTCCAACGGCGAGGCCCGGCTCTCGCCCGGCTACTCGGTCGGGATCCTCCAGCAGGAGCCGCCGCTCAACGAGTCCAAGACGGTGCTCGGCAACGTCGAGGAGGGCGTCGCCGAGATCAAGGGCAAGCTCGACCGGTTCAACCAGATCAGCGAGCTCATGGCTGACCCGGACGCCGACTACGACGCCCTGCTGGCCGAGATGGGCGAGCTTCAGGAGGCGCTGGACCACGCGGACGCGTGGGACCTGGACGCCCAGCTCGAGCAGGCGATGGACGCGCTGCGCTGCCCGCCGCCGGACGCCGACGTGACGGTGCTGTCCGGCGGCGAGCGGCGCAGGGTCGCGCTGTGCAAGCTGCTGCTGGAGAAGCCGGACCTGCTGCTGCTCGACGAGCCGACCAACCACCTGGACGCCGAGTCGGTGCAGTGGCTCGAGCAGCACCTGTCGCAGTACGAGGGCGCCGTCATCGCGGTGACTCACGACCGGTACTTCCTCGACCACGTCGCGCAGTGGATCGCCGAGGTCGACCGCGGCCGGCTCTACCCGTACGAGGGCAACTACTCCACGTACCTGGAGAAGAAGCGCGCCCGCCTGGAGGTCCAGGGCCGCAAGGACGCCAAGCTCGCCAAGCGCCTCGCCGACGAGCTGGAGTGGGTGCGCCAGTCCGCCAAGGGCCGCCAGACCAAGTCCAAGGCGCGTCTGCAGCGCTACGAGGAGATGGCTGCCGAGGCCGAGCGCACGCGGAAGCTCGACTTCGAGGAGATCCAGATCCCGCCGGGCCCGCGCCTCGGCACCACGGTGATCGAGGCCCGCGACCTGAAGAAGGGCTTCGACGGCCGCGTCCTGATCGACGGGCTGTCGTTCTCCCTGCCGCGCAACGGCATCGTCGGCGTCATCGGCCCGAACGGCGTCGGCAAGACGACGCTGTTCAAGGCGATCGTCGGGCTCGAGCCCATCGACGCGGGCGACCTCAAGGTCGGCGAGACGGTCAAGCTCTCCTACGTCGACCAGTCGCGTGGCGGCCTCGACCCGAAGAAGACGCTGTGGGAGGTCGTCTCCGGCGGTCTGGACTTCATCAAGGTCGGCAACGTCGAGATGCCCTCGCGGGCCTACGTCGCGGCGTTCGGCTTCAAGGGCCCCGACCAGCAGAAGCCTGCAGGCGTGCTGTCCGGCGGCGAGCGGAACCGGCTCAACCTCGCGCTCACGCTCAAGGAGGGCGGCAACGTTCTCCTCCTCGACGAGCCGACCAACGACCTGGACGTCGAGACGCTGGGCTCGCTGGAGAACGCGCTGCTGGAGTTCCCGGGCTGCGCCGTGGTCACGTCCCACGACCGCTGGTTCCTGGACCGCGTGGCGACGCACATCCTGGCCTACGAGGGCACCGACGAGAACCCTGCCGCCTGGTACTGGTTCGAGGGCAACTTCGACGCCTACGAGCAGAACAAGGTCCAGCGCCTGGGCGCCGAGGCCGCCCGCCCGCACCGCGTCACCTACCGCAAGCTCACCCGCGACTGACCCGCGTCGCGCGCGGCCCGACCGGGCTGGGGTGCGACGAGATGGGCTGCGGCCTACGGGATGGAGCAGATGACGTCGATGCCGGAAGCGCCCCCTGCGGGGACGTCGACCGGATCGCCCTGCGCGCACGGCGAGGACCAGTCAGTCGGGGTCCCCGCGACCGTGTAGGTGCCCGGCGGGACGTCGAGCGAGAAGGTCCCGTCGGACGCTGCAGTGGCCGAGTAGGTGGTGCTCGTCGCATCGTCGGTGAACGTCACCGTCCCGGCGGTCCCGCGCCGCGGTGTGGTCCCGCTCGTCGTGGCGGGGCCGCCGACGAGCTCGAGCACGCCGGTGGCGGTCGCGGTGGGTGCGTCCGTGCTCGCGGCGTCGACCAGCGTGAGCGCGGCGGTCGCGGACACGTCGAAGGGCGCGGTGAGCGACCAGGTCACGGTGACCGGCCACGACGGCGGTTGGTGCGAGCTCAGGGCGAGCCACGTCTGCGCGTCCGCGGGAACGGCGAGCCGCATCTCGAACGCGACGGTCAGGTGCGGGCCGATCTCGCCGCCCGCCGCTGCGCAGGCCAGTGCGTGGGACTCCTTGTGGGTCGTCGCCCCGGTGAGTGTCTCGAGGTAGGAGGGGCACCGGTCCAGCGCGATCGCCGCGTCGGTCGGGTTGGTCAGCCGCACCACGTAGACCAAGGGTTCGCCGGGCACGAACGTCGCCGGGAGCTCCAGGCTCGCCCGTAGCGAGGCCAGGGGGTCCGCGACCGCGGGCAGCGTGGGGGTGGGCCCGGAGAACTCCGACGTCTTCAGCCCGCAGAGCGCGTCGACGCCCTCAGGCACCTCGACGTCGACCGTGCCGCCGCCGTCGGGGAGCGTGATGCGCAGCCCGGGCCACGGCCCGCTCACCGCCCCCGACACCAGTGCCTGGCACTCGGTCGTGGTCTCGATCCCCAGTGTGGTCACCTCGCCGGGCTGCATGTCGGCGGCACCGGTGCCGGGGAAGAAGCTGCCCTGTGTGGCCTCGACGTCCGGCAGGCCGTCGCCGATCGCGGTGACCTGCGGGTACCCCTGCAGCAGGCAGGCCGACGAGCCGGTGTTCCGCAGCTCGATGTAGCGCACCAGGCGGCCACCCGCGCCGTCCGACTCCCCGGCGGTCGCCGTGACGTCGGCGGCGGTGCACGGGCGCGCGTCGGCGCTCGGGCTGGGCTGCTCGGGCGGCACGTAGGGGGTCGCCCGAGCGTCGGACCAGGGCACCGTGCCGGTCAGGTCCACTGCGGGAGGTGAGGGCGCGGCGGGCGATCGCGGGGTGACGACCGCGATCCCGACCACCGTCGCGACCGCCGCGAGCACGGTCGCGACGGCGACGCCCGTCTCGCGGACCTGGCGACGGCGCCGGACCATCGACGCCACGTCGTCCACGGCGACGCCCGTGCCGTCGGGTGCGGCCGCGGCCAGGAGTCGGCTCAGCTGCTCCTCAGCTCTGGTCATGGGAGACCTCCTCGCCCCAGATCGCTGACAGGTGGGCGCTGGCGCGCAGCTTCGCCAGGGCCTTCGCGGCCTGGCTCTTGACGGTGCCGACCGAGCAGCCCAGCGCGTGCGCGGTCTGGGCCTCGGTCAGGTCGTCGAAGTAGCGCAGCACGACGACGGCCCGCTGGCGTCGAGGGAGCTCGTCGAGCGCCGCGCGCACCGTCGCGCGCAGCTCGGCTTCGCCGTACGGATCGCCCTCCACGGCGCGCTCCGGCATCGCCTCCGTGGGCAGCTCGCCGTGCCAGCGGCGCCGTCGCCACGACAGGTACGTCGTCACCATCACACGCCGGACGTAGCCCTCCGGGGCTTCCTGTCGGACCACGCGGTCCCAGCGCACCCAGGTCTTCGCAAGGGCGGTCTGGACGAGGTCCTGCGCGCTCGCCTGGTCCCCGGTGAGCAGCCACGCGCTGCGCACCAACGCGGGCGAGCGCTCGGTGACGAACGCGCCGAACCCCTCCGGTGCGTCCACGAGCCCCCCGTCTCACGGTGCGCCGACCCGGCGCGCCCTCCGACCACTATGACGACCCGCGCGCTCCAGAAGGTTGCCCGGCCAGCGGTGGGAGTGCACGCGGAGCGCGGGGCGGCGCGGTGAGGGGGCAGTGCGTGGGGAAGTGGCGACGGAGGCGGAGCCGGCGCGTGGCAGGAGTGGCGACGGAGGCGGAGCCGGCGCGTGGGAAGTGGCGACGGAGGCGGAGCCGGCGCGCGGGATGAGTGCGGGTCGACCCCCCCGCGGACCCGGTGACAGGCGCGGGAGCGGGCCGCCCGCCAGAACCATGGCGGTCCTCCGAATCGCATCGCAGAAGTGATGCATCCCGTCCGCCCGGGCTGTGGAGAGCAGCGGCCCGACAGGGATTGGGGAGAGTGCATGACAACTGCGATGCGATTCGAAGAGGCATACCGAGTTCCCGAGGGGTCAGGCATCGGTGGGGGTGGGGGAGAGAGGGCGATACCTGGAGGCGACCGAGCATCGGGGGACGGGGGATGGGGAGAACAAGCCTCGGAAGGTGACCGGTGGGGCCGGGCAGCAAGAAGCGGTCGCGCCGGTCGTCCTGGGCGGAGCTGTCAGGGCATGATCGTCGGGTGAGCAGTCCAGGGACGGCACCGGGTCGGGAGGACGGCGCGCCCGACCCCGGCCTCGCCGGGCCCGAGCGTGACCTGGCCGCGGGGCTCGCCGCCCTGCGGGCTGCCGTGGCCGACCTGCGGTTGCCGCTGGAGGTGGCCGGGGTCGAGGAAGCGCGGGCCGAGGCCGCGCGCGTGCTCGCCCAGCTAGACGACCACCTGCTGCCGCGAGTCCGCCAGATGGGGGCGCCGCTGCTCGCGGTGGTCGGCGGCTCGACGGGCGCGGGCAAGTCGACGCTGGTGAACTCGCTGGTCGGGGCCGTGGTCAGCCCCGCTGGGGTGCTGCGGCCCACGACGCGGTCGCCCGTGCTGGTGCACCACCCGGACGACCAGGCGTGGTTCGTCGGCGACCGCGTCCTGCCCGGGCTGTCGCGCTGGCAGGGTGAGGGCGAGGGCCCCCGCAGCCTGCGGCTCGTCGGCCACCCGGCGGTGCCCCGAGGCCTGGCGCTCCTGGACGCGCCCGACATCGACTCGGTGGTCGCGGAGAACCGCGAGCTCGGCGCACAGCTGCTGGGCGCCGCCGACCTGTGGGTGTTCTGCACCACCGCGGCCCGCTATGCCGACGCGGTGCCGTGGGACCTGCTCGCGCAGGCCGCGGCGCGCCGCGCGGCCGTGGGCGTGGTGCTGGACCGGCTCGAGCCGGAGGAGCGGGACGCCGTCCGCGCGGACCTCGGGCGGATGCTCGTCGAGCACGGCCTGGCCGGAGCCCGGCTGCTGACGGTCCCCGAGGCCGAGCTCGCCGGCGGGCTGCTGCCACCCCAGGCCGTGGTTGAGGTCGCCGACTGGCTGCACGGGCTGGCCGCCGACGCCGGTTCGCGCGAACGCCTCGCCCGGTCCACGGTGCACGGTGCGGTGCTGGACCTGATGACCCGCGTCCCACGCCTCGCCGAGGCCGCTGACGCCCAGGTCGCCCACGCCCACTGGTTGGGAGAGACGGCCATCCAGGCCTACGCCGACGCCGCGGCCCGCGTCGACGAGCTCGCGTCCGACGGCACCATGCTGCGTGGCGAGGTGCTGGCCCGCTGGCAGGAGTTCATCGGCACCGGGGAGCTGCTGCGCACGCTGGAGGCCAAGGTCAGCACCTGGCGTGACCGGATCTCCGCGGGCCTGCGAGGCAAGCGACCACCCGAGCCGGTCACCGCGGCGATCGGAGCCGGGCTGGTGGACGTGGTGGTCGACGCCGCGGACCGCGCCGCCGAGCGTGTCTGGACCACCTGGCACGCCGACCCGGCCGGGGCGCGGCTCCTGGACGGGCTGCGGCTGGCACGCTCGTCGCCGGACCTGCGCGACCGCACGGCGGCCCAGGTGCGCGACTGGCAGGGCGGCGTGCTGGACCTGGTCGCGACCGAGGGCGCCGACCGCCGGGTCACCGCCCGGGTGCTGTCGTTCGGCGTGAACGGGCTCGGGGCCGCCCTGATGATCGTGATCTTCGCGCACACCGGTGGGCTGACCGGGGCCGAGGTCGGCGTCGCCGGCGGCAGCGCGGTGCTCGCACAGCGCCTGCTGGAGGCGATCTTCGGCGACGACGCCGTACGGCGCCTGACCCGGGTCGCCGAGGCGGACCTGGTCGCGCGCGTCGAACAGCTCCTGGCCGAGGAGGCCGCGCGCGCCACCACGCCACTGGACGCCCTCGACGTCGGCGTGGACGGGACGGCCCTGCGCGCCGCCCTCGCCCGCGTCCCGGTTCCCGAGGCCCCGTCGACCACGGACGTGCGAGGCCGGTCCGCGGAGCGTGAGGACGGCCGCAGGGGCAGGGGCGACCAGACGCCCGAGCGCGGTCTGCGGGCATGGTGGAGGCGACTGTGGTCCTGATCGCCGACCGGCTGGCCGCGTTGGGCGAGGCCGTGGAGCACGCCGTCGCCGCGGGCCCCGACGTGCTGCCCGCCGAGCTCGTGGACCAGACGAGGGCCCTGGCCCGGCGAGCCGGGGAGCGGCTGCGCCTGTCCGAGCAGCACACCGTGGTCGCCGTCGCCGGCGCGACCGGCTCGGGGAAGTCGTCCCTGGTCAACGCCCTGGTCGGGGAGCAGGTGGCGACCGTCGACGTGCTGCGTCCGACCACCGCCGAGGCGATGGCCGTGGTGCACGGCGTGCGCGACGCGGGCCCGCTGCTGGACTGGCTCGCCGTGCGCGAGCGCGTCGCCCGGCCGGCCGGACAACCCTCGGGGCTGGTGCTGCTCGACCTGCCCGACCACGACTCGGTGCGCACCGAGCACCGCCTGGAGGCCGAGCGACTGATCGGGCTAGTGGACCTCATGGTCTGGGTGCTCGACCCGCAGAAGTACGCCGACGCGGCGGTGCACGAGCGGTACCTGCGGTCCCTGACCACGCACCGCGACGTGCTGCTCATCGTGCTCAACCAGGTCGACCGCCTCGAACCGGACGAGGTCAGGGCCACGCTCGCCGATGCGCGCCGGCTGCTCGCCGAGGACGGTCTGGACGGCGTACGGGTGCTGCCCGTGTCCGCGCGCACCGGCGAAGGCGTCGACGACCTGCGCGCCGCCCTGGCGGACGCCGCGGCCCGGCACGAGGCGCACCGCGAACGGCTCGCCGCCGACGTCGACGCCCTCGCGGCCCAGGTGCTCGTGCGCTGCGGTGACGCCCCGGCGGGCCCGCCGACAGCGGACCGCGACCTGGTCGACGCGCTGAGCGAGGCGGCCGGCGTGCCCACCGTGGTCGAGGCGGCCGCGGGGTCCTACCGCCTGTCCGCGCGGCTCGCGACGGGCTGGCCGCCCACCCGCTGGCTGTCCCGGCTGCGGGCCGACCCGTTGCACAGGATCCACCTCGGCCCGGCCCGGGCACGTGACGAGGTCGCACGGACGTCACTACCTCCGGCGGGGCCGGCCGAGCGGGCCCGCGCGGCGGGGGCGGTCCGGGACTGGCGAGACCGCGCCGGAGCCGGGTTGCCGGACGCATGGCGCGCGGCGATCCGGGCCGCCGAGCCGGACGACGGCCCGGGCTCCGCGCTGACCGACGACCTCGACCGGGCGGTGGCCCGCACGCCGGTCGCACGCGAGCGACGCCCGCTGTGGTGGTCGGTGGTCGGCTGGTTCCAGTGGGTGCTGCTCGCCGTCGCGGTAGGGGGCGGGCTGTGGCTCGCGGCACTGGCCGGGCTGGACGCGCTCCGCCTGCCGGCGCCCGAGACCCCGATGGTCGGAGCGGTACCCCTGCCGACCGCGCTGGCGCTCGGCGGGGTGGTGCTCGGCCTGCTGCTCGCCGGGGCCGGGCGCGTCGCGGCGTCCGTCGGTGCCCGGCGTGCGGCGGCGCGAGCCTCGGCCGGGCTGCGGCGCGCGGTCGTCGAGGTCGCCGACACCCGGGTGGTGGCTCCGGTGGCGCAGCTCGTAGCCCACCATGCGGCGTGCCGAGAGGCGGCAGGGCGCGCGGCCACCAAGCGGTCGCGACGCGGACGACGGGAGGAACGATGAGGCTGCAGGTGCCGGTGACGCTCCGATGGGCGGATCTCGACGCCTACGGGCACGTCAACAACGTCGAGGTGCTCAGGCTCCTGGAGGAGGCCCGGATCGCGGCGTTCTGGCGCCACGGCCCGGACTCGGCGCAGACCGCGGTGCTCGAGTCGGGACCCGACGCCGCGACCCACACGTTCGTCGTGTCGACCGAGGTCGAGTACCTCCTGCCGATCGGCTACCACCGCGACCCGGTGACCGTGGAGCTGTGGATCGGTCGCCTCGGCGGTGCCAGCATCGACGTCTGCTACCGGATCATGGCCCCGGCCGACCACCGCCCGGGGGCAGCGCCGAGCGAGCCGGTGCCGCACGTGAACGCGCGCACCACGATCGTCGTGGTGGATGCCGCCACGGGTCGTCCGCGGCGGCTCGGCGCCGCCGAACGCGAGGCCTGGCAGCCCTACCTCGAGCCGCCCATCGAGTTCCGTCGCCGCGGCGGCAGGTGAGCCGCCGGTGCGGGTCGGGGTGCTGGGCGCCGGGTCGATCGGCTGCTACGTCGGAGGGCGTCTGGTCGCAGCCGGCACCGACGTGACCTTCGTCGGCCGACAGCGGGTGGTCGACGAGCTGGCCGAGCACGGCATGACACTCAGCGACCGGCGTGGCACGGTCGCCGTCGCGGTCACCGACCTCCAGGTGACCACCGACGACGACGTGCTTGCCGCAGCCGACGTGGTGGCGGTGTGCGTCAAGAGCGCCCAGACCCCGCAGGCCGCCGAGATCCTGGCCCGGGTGCTGGCGCCCGGAGCCGTGGTGCTCAGCCTGCAGAACGGCGTCCGCAACGTCCCGGTGCTGCGCTCCGCGCTCCCCGGGCACACGGTGCTCGGCGCCGTCGTCGACTTCAACGTCGTCGCGCGCGGGGACGGGGCGTTCCACTGCGGCCTCGACGGGGCTCTGACCATCGAGGAGCCCGTCGACCGCGCGCTGGTCGACGCGCTGCGCCGCGCCGGCCTGACCGTCCGCACCACGGGCGCCATCGCGCCCGCGCAATGGGCCAAGCTCCTGGTCAACCTCAACAACGCGATCAGCGCGCTGTCCGATGCGCCGACCCGCGACCTGATGGCGCGGCCGGGCTACCGGCAGGTGGTGGCCGCCCTGCTGGCGGAGGGGATCGCCGTGCTCCGTGTGGCCGGCATCCGTCCCGGCCGGGTGCGCGGTGTCGCGCCGGGTCTCATGCTGCGGGTGCTGCGTCTGCCCGACCCGCTCGCGCGCCGTCTGCTGGCGGCCCGGCTCCCGGCCGACGCGCAGGCGCGCTCGTCGATGTGGGAGGACCTCACCCGCGGCCGCCCCACCGAGGTGGACCACCTCAACGGTGAGATCGTCGCGCTCGCACGGCGGTCCGGCGTCGACGCCCCGGTCAACCGGCGGATCGTCGAGCTCGTGCACGACGCGGAGCGCGCCGGCCGAGGCTCGCCCGCCCTCAGCCCCGCGGAGCTGCGGGCCGCGCTGCGCGGCCGGTGACCAGGCGCTCCGCGTCGGCGGCCATCCCACGCTGCATCGACCCGAACACCACGCCGTGGAACGGCGAGACCGCCCACCAGTACAGGTGCCCGCCCAGACCCTGAGGGTGGAAGATCGCCGACTGGCGCAGCCGGCTCCCGGACCCCGCCGGGATCACCTCGAGCTCCAGCCACGCCAGTCCGGGCAGGCGCATCTCGGCGCGCAACCTCAGCAGGCGGCCGGGGACCACCTCCTCCACCCGCCAGAAGTCCACCGCGTCGTCCACCCACAGCCGCCGTGGGTCACGGCGCCCGCGGCGCAGACCCGGCCCGCCGGCCAGCCGGTCGATGAGGCCGCGGACCTGCCACGCCAGCGGCCAGGAGTACCAGCCACGCTCGCCGCCCAGCGAGAGCAGGACCTGCCAGACCACGTCCGGGGGCGCGGCGACGTCGATCTCGCGCTCGTCGCGGTACAGCGAGCCCCCGGCCCAGTCCGGGTCGGACGGCAGCGGGTCGCTGGGCGCACCCGGCACCGAGGCCGAGGACCACCGGGTCGCCACGTCCGCGCCGGCGATCTTGGCCAGGGCCAGCTCGACCGCCCGCTCGAAGCCGGCCGTGCCGCCCGGGGGCTCGGGGACCCACTCGGCGATGTCGTGCTCGGTGCACACCACCTCGTGGATCAGGGACTCGACCAGCGGCCGGGCGATCGACGCGGGCACCGGGGTGACCAGGGAGACCCACAGGCTGGACAACCGTGGCGTCAGCACCCCGACCGGCACGATCAGCCGGGGCCGCAGGCCGGCGACCGCGGCGTAGCGCTGCATCATCTGGCGGTAGGTCAGCACGTCGGGCCCGCCGATGTCGAAGGACCGGTTGACCTCCGGCGGCATGCTCGCCGCGCCGACCAGGTAGTGCAGGACGTCGCGGATCGCGATCGGCTGGATCCGGTTCTCGACCCACTTCGGTGTGGTCATCGCGGGCAGACGTTCGGTGAGGTAGCGCATCATCTCGAAGGAGGCCGAGCCGGAGCCGAGGATCACGGCGGCGCGGAGCACCGCGGTGGGCACCCCGCTGGCGAGCAGGATCTCGCCGACCTCCTTGCGGGACTCCATGTGGGGCGAGAGCTCCTCGGTGTCCGGGTGGAGCCCGCCCAGGTACACGATGCGCCGCACCCCGGCCTCCCGGGCCGCCCGCGCGAACGTCAGCGCGACGTGCCGGTCGCGGGCCTCGAACCGGCGCCCGCTGCCCAGCGAGTGGATCAGGTAGTAGGCGACGTCGACGCCGGTGAGCGCCTCGCGGATCCGGTCCAGGTCTCCGGCGTCGGCCTCGACCGCGTCGACCTGCGGGTACCACGGGCGGTCCCGCAGCCGGGTGGGGTTCCGGGCGATCGCCCGCACCCGGTGCCCGGCGGCGAGCAGCTCGGGCACCAGGCGGCCGCCGACGTAGCCGGTGACTCCGGTGACGGCGCAGTGCAGCTGGTCGGCCATCGGCTCAGTGTCAGGGCTCGCGAGCCGTCGCGCGCGCCGGGCGACGGCTCACGACCCGTCGTCCGGCCGCCCCGCGAGGCTCAGGGCACCCGGACCATGCCCTCCTGGGCGATCGTCGCGACCAGCACCCCTGACCGGTCGAACACCCGCGCGGTGCCCAGACCGCGACCGCCGTGCGCGCTGGGCGAGGCCTGCTCGTACAGCAGCCACTCGTCCGCGCGCACCGGCCGGTGCCACCACATCGCGTGGTCCAGGCTCGCGATGGACAGCCCCTCGGTCGCCCAGCTGCGCCCGTGGCGCCGCAGCACCGGCTCGAGCACGACCTGGTCGCACGCGTAGGCGAGCAGCGCCCGGTGCAGCACCTGGTCGTCGGGCAGCGGGGAGCGGGCCCGCATCCAGACGTGCTGGACGTCGGTCGTCGCCTGGCCGGGCCGCAGGTAGACCTGCGCCTCGATGTGGCGGATGTCGAACGCCCCGTACCGGCCCCAGAACGTGGCCAACGGGTGGTCCAGCGTGGTGAGCTGGTCGTCGCTGGGCTCGACGTCCTCGGCGTCGGGCACCTGCGGGGCCGTCGCCTGGTGGTCCAGGCCCGGCTGGTCGAGCTGGAACGAGGAGATCATCGACAGGATCGGTCGTCCGCGCTGGAGCGCGTGGGTCCGACGGGCGGTGAACGACCGCCCGTCGCGCAACCGTTCGACGGCGAACGTCACGCGCACGTCGACGGCGCCTGGCCGCAGGAAGTACCCGTGCACGGAGTGCGGCAGACGCGGGGCCGGCTGGTCGTCCGGGACGGTCGCCGCCGCGGCGAGGAGCGCCTGGGCGAGGACCTGGCCGCCGTAGAGCCGGCCGTGCGGCATCGGCAGGTTGCCGCCGGTGAACTCGTCCGGGCCGGTCGGGGTCAGCTGGAGCGCGTCGAGCACACGTCGGAGCCGCTTGCTCACCGGCCCTCCTCGAACGTGTTGACCATCGAGTGCGCCGCCCGCTCGAGGTAGTCCCAGAGCGTGGCCTGGTGGATCGGCGCGAGCCCGAGGGAGTCGACCGCGGCCCGCATGTGGACCAGCCACCGGTCCCGCGCGGCCGGGCCCACCGGGAACGGCGCGTGCCGCATCCTCAGCCGTGGGTGCCCGCGGGTGGCGGAGTACGTGTCGGGCCCGCCCCAGTACTGCTCGAGGAACATCCTCAGCCGGTCGGCGGCCGGGCCCAGGTCGTCCTCGGGGTACATCGGGCGCAGCAGCTCGTCGGTGGCCACGCCGGCGTAGAACCGCTCGACCAGCAGCGCGAAGGTCTCGGCGCCGCCGACCTCCTGGTAGAAGCTCGGGGCGGTGTCGGTCATGGCGGACATCCTCCCAGGCTGCGGGCGTGCCCGCGGCCGGGTGCCCGCGGCCCCGGTGGCGGCCGTGCCGGCCCGAGCCCGGTCAGCCGCTGGCCGCGAACGCCGCGGCGGCGTCGGCCGACATCGCGGCACCGATCCGCTCCAGCTCCGCGACGGGCTCGCCGCCCAGCGCAGCCCTGGCCGTGGGAACGATGTCCGCGAGCTGTGCTCGCTGGAACGGTGCGACGTCCATCGCGAAGTGCGCCTCGCCGGCCGCGAGCAGGACAACGGCCCGGTCGTGGCGCCCGGCGTCCGAGGCGAACCGCGCCGCCTGGAACAGCGCGAGGCCGAGGTCGATGAGCGTCCCGCTCGCCACCGCGGACCGCACCGCGGCACGGTTGAGCCCCGCGGCGCGCTCGCGCGACCCCTGGCTCGCGACGGCGTAGGCGAGGTTGTGCAGGGCGATCGGACGCATGAGGTTGTCGCCGCCCGGCTCGGCGGACAGCGCCACCATCTCCTCGGCGAGCCTGAGCTGCTCGGCCGGCGGGAGCTGGGGGAAGCTGGTCAGCAGCATGTCCGCGTGGATGACCCCGTACGTCTCGCCGAGCGCACCGAACCGCTCCCTGGCGTCCAGGAGCTTCGCGCGGACCTCGGCCGACCCGTCGCCGGACCACAGCCGGGCCTGGGCGAGCAGGGCGAGCGGCCACGCCTCCAGGTCGGGCAGGCCGGCGCGCGCACACACCTCGAGCGCCTCGCGCAGCAGGGGCACTCCCGCCGGGTCGCCCCGTCCGAAGGCCCAGTGGCCGGCGCGGGCCAGGCCGTAGGCGAGCCGCCGGACGTCGTCGTGCTCGCGGTAGATCGCCAGGCCCTCGTCGGTCCACCGGCTCGCGTCGTCGAACCGGTTGCGGAACACGGCCACCCACGAGGCGATCATCAGCAGGTCGGCGCGGGCCGTGGTGCGCACGCCCTCGGTCGCCTCGAGCGCGGGGCGGAGCCGCTCCTCGGCCTCGGCCACGTGACCGCCGAACAGCCACGCGTTGCCCAGCGTCCAGCCGAGCGGCAGCGCCCGCACCGGGTCGGTGCGGACGAGGCGGGCGAACGCCGCCTCGTACTCGGCCAGCTCCACCTCGACCCGCTCGCAGGTGGCCACCCGGCCGCGGCCCAGGAGCTCGTCGGCCGAGCCGATCGCGGCGGCGAGGTAGTGCGTGTCGTGCCGGTCCACCGCAAGACCCCAGCGGTCGGTCTCGACCAGCCGGTCGCGCGCGTAGGCCCGCAGCGTCTCCAGCAGCCGGAACCGGGTCGGCCTGCCCCGGGACGCGGTCACCAGGGAGCTCGCCACGAGGCGGTCGAGGACGGCGGGTGCCCCGGCCGCGCCGCCGTCGCCCACGACCGCCGTCGCGGCCGGAGCGGTGAACGGGCCGTCGAACACCCCGAGTGCGGCGAACGCCGACCGGTCCCGCTCGTCCAGCAGGCCGTAGCTCCACCCGACGGTGGCCTCCAACGAGCGGTGCATGTCGCGGGGCTGCCCCTGGTCGACGAGGAGGGCGAACCTGCGGTCGAGCAGCCCCAGGATCTCCGCGGGCGAGAGCACGGTCACGCGCGCCGCCGCGAGCTCGAGGGCGAGCGGGATGCCGTCCAGCCGTCGGCAGACCTCACGGACCTCGGGGTCGGTGGGTGAGACCGCCTCTCCGCGTGCGGCGCACCGGTCCGCGAACAGCTGCTCGGCGTCCCCCGCCCGGCCGTCCCCGATCCCCATGCCGCCCAGCGGTGCGAGTCGCTCGCCGGGGACGCCGAGCGGGACGCGGCTGGTGACCAGCACCGTCGCGCGGTCCGTCCGGGCCAGCAGCGCGCCGACCTGCTCGGCCACCGCGTCGGCGACGTGCTCGGCGTTGTCGATGACCAGCAGGACGTGCCGACCGGCGAGAGCCGCGGCGAGCCGGCGGGTCGGGTCGCCGGTGTCGGGCGCGTGGACCGCCGCAGCCAGGGCGCGGGCGACCTCGCCCGCGGTGACCCGCGCGAGGTCCGCGAACCGCACGGTGGCCGGCTCGACGTCGTGGCGGCGCCGCGCGACCTCGACGGCCAGCCGGGTCTTGCCCGCACCTCCCGGCCCGACGACGGTGACGAGCCGGGCGTGGGCGAGGGCGTCCTCGAGGCTCTTGAGCTCGTCGACCCGGCCGACGAACGAGGTCAGGTAGGCCGGGACGTCGAGGGCGGGCGCGGCCCCCTCGGGCTCGAGCGCCGGGTCGTGCAGCAGGATCTGCTCCTCGAGCCGGACCAGGGCGGGCGACGGGTCGAGGCCCAGCTCGTCCGACAGCGACCGGGTGACCTCGCGCAGCGCGGCGAGCGCGTCGGTCTGCCGGCCGGCGCGGTACAGGGCGTGGGCCAGCAGCGACCAGGCGCGCTCGTCGAGCGGGTTGCGGTCGCGCACGGCGGTGGCCTCGGCGACCGGTGCCTCGCCCGCTCGCAGCAGCGCCTCCACCCGGTCCAGCTCCGCCGCGGTGCGCAGCTCGGTCAGCCGGGCGCGCTCCGCGGCTAGCGGCCCGACCTCGTCGAGACCCTCGTAGGGTTCCCCGCGCCACAGCTCCAGCGCCCGGCTGAGCCCCGCCGCGCGCAGGGTCGCGGCGCGTCCCGCGCCCGCGTCCTCGACCCGCGCGGCGAACAGGTCGGTGTCGAGCTCGTCACCCTCGCGCAGCACCACGCGGTAGCCGTGCGGGTCGCGCACGAGCCGGTCGCCGCCGAGCGCGCCGCGCAGGTTGGACACGTAGGTGTGCAGCGAGGCGTGGCTCCCGGGCCCGGCGGCCTCGCCCCAGATCGCGTCGACGATGCGGTCCGCCGGGACCGGCCGCCCGGCCGCGCGGAGCAGCAGCGCGAGCACCGCCCGCTGACGCGGTCCGCCGAGCGGGACCTCGGCGTCCCCGTCGCGGGCGGTCACGGGCCCGAGCACCCCGAACCGCACGGTTCGACCCTACGCCGCGGGCCCGGGTCCCGAGCCCCGGACGGGTGACGTCGAGGCAGGTCACCGGCGCCTTTGGGTCTCCTTGAGCCGGGCCGCGCAGGGTGGCGGGCGGAAGGAGGCCGCGATGGGACTCGTCGACGGTGTGCTCCTTGAGGTCGGTGACCTCGCGCGCTCGATCGCGTTCTACCGGGCGCTGGGCGTGGTGGTCCCGGATCCCGCGCCCGGGGCCGGCGTCGTCGTCATGCCCGGCCGCTGCAGGGTCGAGTGGGTCGGGTGCGCCGACCCGTCGCGTCGGGTCGCGGCCCGGCCGGTGGTCCGGGTCGCCTCGCCCGCGGAGGTCGACGCGGTGGTCGGGCGCCTGCGCCGGGCCGGGCACCGGGTGGTCGCCGGCCCCTTCGATGCGCCGTGGGGTGCGCGGATCGCCGACATCGCCGACCCGGACGGCGGCCTCGTGCGGGTCCAGGCGGCCTACCCGTGACGCCCCTTGAGATCGCCTTGAGGACCGGGCGCGACGGTGGAACCGGCGGGGTCGACCCGACCACCGCCACCGAGCACGAGGAGGTGCACGATGAGGAAGACGTCCGCCCTGGTGTTCGCGGGGTTGCTGATGCTCGTCGCGGTCGGCGGGTGCGCGGCCTCGACCGGGTCCGCAGTGGACCGGGCCGAGCAGCTGCAGTCCCAGCTGGTCGACGCGTGGCTGGCCGGTGACGTCGACGCGCAGCTCGCGTTGACGGCCGACGACGTGACGTTCGAGAACAAGGCTCACGACTCGTACGCCGAGGGACGCGACGCGTTCGCGTCCGTGCTGCGCGACGTCGCGTCGATCACCGACCACGAGGCGACCGAGCTGGTCCGCAGCTTCGTGTCGGCCGACGGGACGACCGGCGTCGTCGAGTACCACTGGGTCGGGGAGGCTCCCGACCAGGGTCCGTTCGACCTGACGATGCTGAACAGGTTCACGTTCGCCGACGGCAAGCTCGCCTCGGTGACGCTCTACTGGGCCGAGCCGGACGCAGCCGATCAGCTCCTCGGCTGAGGAGCGCGGGGCCGCACCTGGCGAGCACGCAGGGTGCGGCCCCCTCGACGGCGATACGCTGGCATGGTCGTCCGCACAGCCCACCAGGAGGACCGATGAGCAAGGCCGAGGAGATCCTCGCCGCACTGGGCGGTTCGGGGAACGTCGTGGACCTCGAGCCGTGCATCACGCGCCTGCGGGTCGAGCTCACCGACCCTGCCCGGGTCGACGAGGCCGCGCTGCGTTCCAGCGGCGCGTTCGGGGTGGTCCGTTCCGGCACCGTGGTCCAGGTGGTCGTCGGCCCGGAGGCGGACACCCTCGCCGCCGAGATCGACGACCTGCGCTCATGACCGAGCCGCTCACCGTCGTCGCCCCGATCGCCGGGGCGGTGGTCAGCATGGCCGACGTGCCGGACGACGTGTTCGCCCAGGAGATGCTCGGGCCGGGGATCGCCCTCGACCCGGGCAGCACCGGCGTGGTCGACGTGGTCTCCCCGGTCGACGGGGTGCTCTCCGCGTTGCACCCCCACGCCTTCGTGGTCCAGGTGCCCGACGGGCGCGCCGTGCTGGTTCACCTGGGCCTGGACACCGTCCGGCTGCTGGGCGAGACGTTCACGCTGGACTGCGGGCAGGGTGACACGGTCCGCGCCGGGCAGGTCGTGGTGACCTGGGACCTGGCGGCGGCCGTCGCGCGCGGGAACCCGCCGCTGTGCCCCGTCGTCGCGCTGCAGGCCGACCACGGAGCGCTGCACCCTCTGGCCGTCGCCGGCGCCAGCGTGCACGCGCTCGACCCGCTGCTGACCTGGGACAGCTGAGTCGGCAGACGGCCGACGTCGGACACCCACCCCGCGGCAGTACCCCCACGGGTAGGGTGCGCCTCAACCAGCGCTTCGGGGGTGTCAGTGAGCAGCACGCAGCGGCCGGTCCTGCAGCTCCTCGCGCCCTTCGCGGGGACCGTCGTCGAGCTCGCGGACCTGCCGGACCCGGTCTACGCGCGTGGGGTGGTGGGCCCCGGCCTGGCGGTGCTGCCCGACGCGGACGTCGCGAGCGTCGAGGTGACCTCGCCGTGCGACGGCCTGGTGCACGCGATCCTGCCGCACGCCGTGATGCTGGTCGCCGACCACGGCCGCCAGGTGCTGGTCCACCTGGGCGTCCAGGCCGTCGACCACCACGTGCGCGAGCGGTGCAGGGTGGGGGAGCGGCTCGCCGTCGGCCAGCCGGTGCTGGTCTGGGAGGTCGAGCGGTCGCGGACCGCGGGGGCCGAGCTGGCCAGTCCGGTCGTCGCGCTGCAGGCCCCGGCTGCCCAGGTGCTCGCCGTGGTGGAGCCCGGTGACCGGGTGGAGCGCGGTCAGGCCTTGCTGTTCTGGTCCTGATCGTCGCCCGCCGGCCCGACCGGGCCGTCGGACACGCTCACGGCCGGGCGGACGTGGACCTCCCGGTGCGGCAGCGCCAGGGGTACCCCGGCACCGGTGAAGGCGTCCCGGATGCGGCGCCGCAGCACCCGCTGGACCGCCCACTGCTGGCCCGGGACCGTCTTGACCATCGTGCGCAGCCGCACCGCCTCGCCGGAGAGGTCCTCGTAGGCGGTCACGGCCGGGTCGTCGAGCAGCAACGGGGCCACATCCTCGTCGTCCGCGAGGGAACCGGCCGCGGCGCGCAGCAGCTCGGCAGCCGCCTCGACGTCCTGGTCGGGGGTGATGAGCACCTCGACGAACGCGCGGGACCAGCCCTGGGTGAGGTTGCCGACCCGCAGCACCTCGCCGTTGCGCACGTACCAGAGGGTGCCCTGCAGGTCGCGGATCTGGGTGACCCGCAGACCGATGGCCTCCACCGTGCCGGTCGCCTCACCGAGGTCCACGACGTCGCCGACGCCGTACTGGTCCTCGATGAGCATGAACAGCCCGGAGATGAAGTCCTTCACCAGGGTCTGTGCGCCGAAGCCGAGCGCGACGCCGGCCACGCCGGCCGAGGCGAGCAGCGGACCCAGGTCCCAGTGCCAGATGTTGGCGAGCACGGTGATCGCCACGATGCCGACCAGGAGCGCCGCGCTCGAGCGCAGCACCGAACCCATCGTCTCGGCCCGCTGGACCCGCCGGGCGACCGTCAGTGGGTCGTCGGCCGGCGCGTCGATGCCCGAGCGCAGCAGCAGCCGGCGCGCGTGGTTGCGCACCTGGCTCGAGCCCTCGACCACCGAGCGCACCGTGCGGCGGATCGCCCAGCGCAGCACCGTGAGGACGGCGCCGGCGACCACGATCGTGATGACGGTCTGCAGGGGAGGTCCCACCAGCCACTCGAGGAACGTCACCGAGCCGTCCGCGGCGGTCGTGACGAGGGCCGCCAGCGAGGGTACGGACAGGGAAGTCAGAGCGTCTGGCATGCCGAGCAGGCTATCGAGCCCCGTGGCGCAGGCGTGCCACGGCCGCGCGAGCCACGTGCAGCCGGGACATCGACAGCAGACCCGGCGGAACGGCGCTCAGCGCCGCCACGCGACCGCCCTGGCGAACGCCGACCGGTCGGTCCAGACCATCCGGGCGCCCGCGACCGCGAGCGCGGCGAGGTTGACCGCGCCCGCGACCAGCCAGGGTGAGGAGGTGAACCGGGCCTGCCACGACCGGTCCGTCGCGGCGCCGTCGAACTCGCCGTGCGCGCCGAGGTCACGGTCCTCGTCGACCGGGTCGTACAGGTTGGCCGGTCGGTCCGGGGCGACGGGTGCGTCGGTCTGCTGGGAGTCGTAGCCGGTCAGGGCCAGGTACCGGTCCAGGAGCCCGCCGGCGAGCTTGCCGCCGATCACGGTCGCCGCCGTGGACGACCCGACGTAGTACTCCCGGCGGCGGGGGTCGTCGGCCGCGGCCACGATGGCGCGGGCAGCCACCTCCGGCTGGTAGATCGGCGGCACCGGCTGGGGGTGGCGCGGCAGCCGTGACAGCACCCAGGAGAACTGCGGGGTGTTGACGGCCGGCAGGTGGACCATCGTGACGCGCACGTGGCTGCCGTCGTGCATGAGCTCGGTGCGCAGCGACTCGGTGAAGCCGACCATCGCGTGCTTGGCGCCGCAGTACGCGCTCTGCAGCGGGATGCCCCGGTAGGCCAGGGCTGAGCCCACCTGGACGATCGTGCCGCGGTCGCGCGGCAGCATCCGGTCCAGGGCTGCCTTGGTCCCGTGCACGTAGCCGAGGTAGGTCACGGCGGTCGCCCGGCCGAACTCCTCGGCGCTGACCTGGGTGAACGGTGCGAACACGCTGGAGAAGGCGACGTTGATCCAGGTGTCGATCGGGCCGAGCTCGTCCTCGGCGCGCGCCGCGGCGGCCTCGACCTGGGCCGGGTCGGCGACGTCGGTGGGCAGGACCAGGGCGGTGCCGCCCGCCTCCTCGACCTCGGCGGCCGCGGCCTCCAGACCGGCGCGCCCGCGGGCCGCCAGGCCGATCGCCACCCCGGGCCCGGCGAGCTCGCGCACGACGGCGCGGCCCACGCCGCCACTGGCTCCGGTCACCACTACGACACGTGCGGACATGCATCTCCTTCGATCGGGTTCGTCGGGCGCCGCAGGGGGCGGCGCGGGCTCGGCCACTGCGCACCGGGGCGGGGCGAGCCACCGTCGACGTCCACCGTGCGGGGACGGACGGCCGGGCTTTGACTGTAGGCAGACCTTCCCCCGGTCGGCATCTGGGGGCCCCGACCGGAGAGGACCGTCATGGCGTCGCGCATCGAGGACTACGGCCTGATCGGCGACCTGCAGACCGCCGCCCTCGTGGGGGTGGACGGCTCGATCGACTGGCTGTGCCTGCCGCGGTTCGACTCGCCGGCGTGCTTCGCCTCGCTGCTCGGCGACCACGACGCCGGCCACTGGCGGCTGGCGCCGGACGGCGCCGGGCGTTGCTCGAGCCGGCAGTACCGCGACGACACCCTGGTGCTGGAGACCTTCTGGGAGACCGACGACGGAGCGGTGCGGGTGATCGACCTCATGCCACCGCGCGGGCGGGCCGCGGACGTCGTGCGGATCGTCGAGGGCGTGCGCGGGACCGTGCGGATGCGCTCACACCTGCGCCTGCGGTTCGACTACGGCCACGTGCTGCCCTGGCTCGAGGTGGATCGCGGGTGCGCGACGGCCGTGGCCGGCCCGGACGCCGTGCTGGTCACCACGCCCGTGGCGCTCGAGCGCGACGGCGCGGACCTGTACAGCCACTTCGACGTCAGCGCCGGTCAGCGGGTGCCGATGGTGCTCACCCACTACCGGGCCTGGGAGCCGGCGCCGATCGCCGCGGACGCCGAGGACGCGCTGATCGACACCGTGGAGTTCTGGAACGGCTGGATCGACCAGCTCCGCTACGACGGCCGATGGGCCCCCGCCGTGCGGCGCTCGCTCATCGTGCTCAAGGCCCTCACCGACGCGGTCACCGGCGGGATCGTCGCGGCCGCCACGACGTCCCTGCCCGAGCAGATCGGCGGGTCGCGCAACTGGGACTACCGGTTCTGCTGGTTGCGCGACGCCTCGTTCACCCTCCAGGCGATGCTCGGCACGGGCTACGTCGAGGAGGCGAAGGCCTGGCGGGCCTGGCTGCTGCGCGCCGTGGCGGGCGACCCGGCGGACCTGCAGATCATGTACGCGCTGGACGGCTCGCGCCGCATCCCGGAGTCCGAGCTGGACTGGCTGGGCGGTTTCGAGGGCTCCAGCCCGGTCCGGATCGGCAACGCGGCCTCCGAGCAGCGTCAGCTGGACGTGTGGGGCGAGGTGCTCGAGACCCTGCACATGGCGCGCACCCACGGCATGGCGACCACCGAGGAGGGCTGGACGGTGCAGGTCGCCCTGCTCGAGCACTTGGCCCAGACCTGGCGGGAGCCGGACAACGGGCTGTGGGAGATGCGTGGTCCGCAGCGGCACTTCGTGCACTCCAAGGTGCTCGCCTGGGTGGGCGCGGACCGGATGGTCAAGGCGGTCGAGCGTGACGGGGTGGACGGCCCGGTGGAGCGGTGGCGGGCTCTGCGCCAGGAGATCCACGACGACGTGTGCACCTACGGGTTCGACGCCGAGCGCAACACCTTCACCCAGTTCTACGACTCGCAGGGCTTGGACGCGGCCCTGCTGCTCCTGCCCCAGGTGGGCTTCCTGCCGTGGGACGACCCGCGGATCGTCGGGACCGTCGACGCGATCGGCCGCGAGCTGGTGCGCGACGGGTTCGTGATGCGCTACCGGGCCGACGGCGACGAGGGCGACGGGCTGACCGGCCAGGAGGGCGCGTTCGTGGCCTGCAACTTCTGGTACGCCGACGCGCTGTGGGAGATCGGGCGCGCGGACGAGGCGACCGAGGTGTTCGAGCGCACCATCGGGCTGGCCAACGACCTCGGGCTGCTGTCCGAGGAGTACGACCCGCGCACCGGACGGCAGCTGGGCAACGTGCCGCAGGCCTTCAGCCACGTGGGTCTGGTCACCACCGCGCGCCGGCTCGCCGGGGAGCCGAAGGCCAAGCGCGAGAGCGTCTGAGGCCGCCGGCCGGGGGAGTGCTCCCGCGCGTCCGGGCGGCAGGTTCCGCCGAGTGCCCCGCGCTCTGGCAGGATTCGGAGGGTGTTCGACGACGCACGCCCCGAGGGGCTCACGGACGCGCTCCTGGCACTGGCCGAGCGCTACGGCGTCGTGCCCGACTTCTGGGGCTTCGACGGCACCCACAAGTGGGTCAGCCCCGGGACGATGATCGACGTGCTCGCCGCGCTCGGCGTGGACGCCTCGAGTCCCGAGCGGGTCACCGTGGAGCTCGAGAACGCCGAGGACGAGGTGTGGCGGCGGATGCTGCCGCCGGTCGTGGTGCTGCGCGAGGGCGGCACGCCACACGTGTCGGTGCACGTGGACGACGGCGCCGAGGTGCACGCGTGGGTCGAGCTGGAGGACACCGGCGAGCGCCGTGAGGTCTCCCCGGTGGACCTGTGGGTGCCGCCACGGGCCGTCGACGGTCGCGTCGTGGGCCGGGCGACCGTCGAGGTGCCCGGTGACCTGCCGCTCGGCTGGCACACCCTGGTCGCCGAGTCGGGTTCCACCGTCGCGCGGTGCTCGCTCGTGGTGACCCCCCGGCGGCTCGAGCTGCCCGCCGGCCTCGACGAGCGCCGCGGCTGGGGCTTCATGGCGCAGCTGTACTCGGTGCGGTCGGAGCGGTCCTGGGGCGTCGGCGACCTGGCCGACCTGGCGGACCTGGCCTGGGGTTCGGGCCGGGTCGGCGCGGACTTCCTCCTGGTCAACCCGCTGCACGCGGCCGAGCCCGTCTCGCCGCTGACGCCGTCGCCCTACCTGCCCACCACCCGTCGGTTCGTCCACCCGCTCTACGTGCGACCCGAGGACATCCCCGAGACCGCCTACCTGCCGATCGCCGAGCGCTCGCTGGTCGAGTGGCAGGCGGAGGTGGCGCGCCCGATGTCCCTGGAGTCCGGGCCCATCGACCGCGACGCGGCCTGGTCGGCCAAGCGGGTGGCGCTCGAGGTGGTCTTCGCGGCGCCGCGCTCGACGGCGCGCCAGGCGATGTTCGACGAGTTCCGTGCCGAGCAGGGCCAGGGCCTGGAGGACTTCGCCACCTGGTGCGCCCTGTACGAGAAGTACGGCCCGGACGACTGGCCCGACGAGGCGCACGACCGGCACTCGCCGCTGGTGCGGCGGCTGCGCGCCGAGCTCGCCGAGCGGATCGACTTCTACTGCTGGCTGCAGTGGGTGGCCGACGAGCAGCTCGCGGCGGCGCAGGCCGACGCCCTACGGGCCGGGATGCGCCTGGGCATCGCGCACGACCTCGCGGTAGGGGTGCACCCGGAGGGTGCCGACGCGTGGGCGCTGCGCGACGTGCTCGCCCAGCGCGTGGCGGTGGGCGCCCCACCGGACATGTACAACCAGCACGGGCAGGACTGGTCCCAGCCGCCGTGGCGCCCCGACGCACTGGCCAGGGCGGCCTACCGCCCGTTCCGGGACCTGCTGCGCACCATCCTGCGGCACGCCGGCGCGCTACGGGTCGATCACGTGATCGGACTGTTCCGCCTGTGGTGGATCCCGGAGGGCCACTCCGCGCGCGAGGGCGCCTACGTCCGCTACGACCACGAGGCGTTGATCGGGATCCTGTGCCTGGAGGCCCAGCGGGCCGGCGCCGTGGTGATCGGCGAGGACCTGGGCACCTTCGAGCCGTGGGTGCGCGACTACCTGTCCGACCGTGGCGTGCTCGGCACCTCGGTGCTGTGGTTCGAGTACGAGGACGGCGGGGTCATGCCGCCCGAGCACTACCGCCGCCTGGCGCTGGCCACGGTGACGACCCACGACCTGCCACCGACCGCCGGGTACCTGGCGGGGGAGCACGTGGACCTGCGCCACCAGCTGGGCCTGCTCACCGAGCCGCTGGAGAAGACCAGGTCCGACGCCATGGCCGAGCGGGACCGGATGGTCGACGTGCTGCGCGCCCGCGGGCTGATCGGCGACGACCCGAGCGAGCGCGAGGTGATCGAGGCGCTGCACCGCCTCGTGCTGGCGGCGCCGTCGGTGCTGATCGGGGTCTCGCTGGCCGACGCGGTCGGTGAGCGGCGCACCCAGAACCAGCCGGGCACGGACCAGGAGTACCCGAACTGGCGGGTCCCGCTGGCCGACTCCGCGCAGAACCTGGTCACCGTCGACGGAGTGTTCGAGAACCAGCGCCTGCGGTCCCTGGTCTCCGTCCTGACCCGGTGAGCGGCCCGTCAGCCTGCGGCGTCGACCGCCTGGGCGGCGAGGGCCCGGCGCACGCCGTCGCGGTTCTCGGCGACCAGGCGACGCAGCGCCGCGGGCGCGTCGGGGTTCGCCTCGAGCCAGGCGTCGGTGCGGCCGAGCACGTCGACGCCGGTGCCGGCCAGCAGCGTCGGGAACAGGCCCGAGACCACGTTCTGGGCGGTTTCGTTGGTGCGGGTCGCCCACACGTCGAGCAGCGCGTCGAAGTACGGCTCGACGAGCGGCTCGAGCAGGCCGCGGCGGACGTCGGGGTCGGGCACCCGGGTGAGGCCGGCGATCGTGGCGGTCTGCAGCGCGTTGGCGAGTGACGTGTCGCGCACCGCGGCCTCGAACGCGGCCGCCTTCGCCTCGGCCGTCGGGACGGCGGCGCGGGCCGCCGCCGCGGCGCGCTCGCCGGTGGCCGTGGCGTCGGTGGCGAGCTGGGCAGCGATCTCCGCCTCGCCCGCGCGCCCGGCGGCGACCAGACCGGACAGCAGCTCCCAGCGCAGGTCGGTGTCCACGCTGAGCCCCGGCAGCGGCGCCGAGCCGTCGAGCAGCCCGGCGAGCGCGGTCAGGTGTGCGTCGTCCACGGCCCGCGCGGCGAACGCCTTGACCAGCTGGAGCTGGGTGTCGGAGCCGGGCTCGGCCTCGCGCGCCAGGGCCAGGAGCCGGTCGGCGGTACGTCGGGCGGCGGCCGGGCGCCGGGCCGGGTCCAGGTACAGGTCCACCGTGGCGGTCAGCTGGCGCAGCAGCACCTGGACCACCGAGGAGTCCGTCTCCTGCGCGACGTTCCCGAGCACGAGGTCGACGAACGTGCGGGCCGGGACCTCCGCGTCGCGGGTCATGTCCCATGCGGCGCTCCAGACCAGCGTGCGGGGCAGCGACTCGGCGAAGTCGCGCAGGTGGCCGGTGGCCGCCCCGAACGACCCCGGGTCGAGCCGGACCTTGGCGTAGGCCAGGTCCTCGTCGTTGACCAGCACGAGGTCGGGCCGGGCGCGACCCACCAGGTCCGGCACCTGCGTGACCGCGCCGGTCACGTCGAGCTCGGTGCGCAGGGTCCGCTCGAAGCGACCGCCGTCGCCGTCCGGGACCAGGTCGTAGCCCGCCACGACCAGACGGTGCGGGCGCTGCACGGGATGGGTCGCCGGCACCTCCTGGACGACCTCGGCGTGCGTGACCACGCCGTGCGCGTCGACCTCGACGCGGGGACGCAGCAGCGTCACCCCGGCCTGCTCGAGCCAGACCCGCGACCACGCGGTCAGGTCGCGGCCGCTGGTCGTCTCGAGCTCGGCCAGCAGGTCACGCAGCTCGGTGTTGCCCCAGGCGTGCTTGTCGAAGTACGCGCGGACCCCGGCGAAGAACCGGTCCTCACCGACCCAGGCGACGAGCTGCTTGAGCACCGACGCGCCCTTGGCGTAGGTGATCCCGTCGAAGTTGACCTCGACGTCCTCCAGGTCGCGGATGTCGGCCACGATCGGGTGCGTCGACGGCAGCTGGTCCTGGCGGTACGCCCAGGACTTCTCCAGCGAGGAGAACGTGGTCCACGCCGACGTCCACCGGGTCGCCTCGGCCGTGGCGAGGTGGGAGACGTACTCGGCGAACGACTCGTTGAGCCACAGGTCGTCCCACCAGCGCATCGTCACCAGGTCGCCGAACCACATGTGGGCCAGCTCGTGCAGGATCGTCACCGTGCGTCGCTCGACGGTCGCCTCGGGCACCTTGGAGCGGAACACGTAGGCCTCGAGGAAGGTCACCGCCCCGGCGTTCTCCATCGCGCCCGCGTTGAACTCCGGCACGAAGATCTGGTCGTACTTGGCGAACGGGTACGGGCGGCCGAACCGCTCCTCGTAGAACGCGAACCCGGCCCGGGTGATCGCCAGGATCTCCTCGGCGTCGAGGTACTGGGCGAGCGAGGCGCGGCACAGCACCGCGGCGGACAGCTCCCGGCCGTCGACCGACGAGACCTCGCCCTGGACCCGGTGGTACGGCCCGGCGATGACTGCCGTGACGTAGGAGGCCAGCGGCGGCGTCGGCTCGAACGACCAGCGCGCCGCGCCGTCGCCGACCGGCTCGGGCTCGGGCGTGGGGGAGTTCGACACCACCGTCCAGTGGTCCGGAGCGGTCACGGTGAACCGGAAGGTGGCCTTGAGGTCGGGCTGCTCGAACACCGCGAACACCCGGCGCGAGTCGGCGACCTCGAACTGGGAGTACAGGTAGACCTCGTCGTCGACCGGGTCGACGAACCGGTGCAGGCCCTCGCCGGTGTTCATGTAGGCGCAGTCGGCCACCACCCGCAACTCGTTGTCGGGCGCGAGGTGCTCCAGGGCGATCCGCGAGTCCGCGAACACCTCGGCCACGTCCAGCGCCACGCCGTTGAGCACCACCTCGTGCACGGTCGGCGCGATGAGGTCGATGAACGTCGAGAACCCGGCGGGTGCGGCGAAACGCACGACGGTCGTCGAGCGGAACGTGGTCGGCCCCGTGGTGAGGTCGAGGGCCACGTCGTAGCTGTCGACCGTGAGCACGGCGCGGGTGCGCGCCTCGTCGCGGGTGAGGTTCTGACCGGGCACTGTGGTGCTCCTTCGCTGCGTGGTGGGCGCATCCTTTCACGACGCGCCGCGCCGCGCGGGCCTGTGTGGAACGATCCGATCGACCCGTGCACAGTGGAGGTGTGCCCCCGCCCGGGGTGCGCAGGAAGGACGCCCCGCCGTGACCGCTGCCGTGCCACCGGCCCCCGCCACCGTCGACTTCTGGTTCGACCCGACGTGCCCGTGGGCCTGGCTGACGAGCCGCTGGCTGACCGAGATCGAGCAGGGCCACGACCTGACCGTGCGGTGGCACCTGATGAGCCGGGCGGTGCTCAACGAGGACCGCGAGGTCTCCCCTCGGTACGCCGAGCAGCTGGCGCGCTCCTGGGGGCCGCTGAGGGTGATCGCCGCTGCACGGGCGGCCCACGGACCGTGGGTGGTCAAGGCCCTGTACGACGCGATCGGCAACCAGATCCACCCCGGCGGTGAGGACGCCCTCGCCGAGGCGTGCCGCAAGGCGCTCGCCGATGTCGGCCTGGCGCCGGAGCTCGCCGACGCGGCCGAGGACGCAGCGTTCGACGCGGACGTGCGGGCCTCGCACGCCGAGGCCGTCGCGCTGGTGGGTGACGACGTGGGCACCCCGGTGCTCGCGATCGACGGCGTGGGGTTCTTCGGCCCGGTCGTGACGCCCGCGCCGACCGGCGAGGCCGCCGAGCGGCTGTGGGACGCCGTGGTGCTCGCGACGTCCGTACCGGGGTTCTACGAGCTCAAGCGTTCCCGGACCCAGGGGCCCGTGTTCGACTGAGTCGCAGCGTGGACGCGGCGTCGTCGTCGCCGCGGATCGGGCAGGATGCCTCGCGATGGCGCAGCGGGCGTGCGATCCTGCCCGGCGGGCGAGGAGGGTTGATGGACCAGCGTGGACGATGGGGTCTGACCCCGGCGATGACGACGTTCGTCGTCGTCGACGTGATCCTGGTCGCCACCTTCCTGCTGCTCGTCGTGCTCCTGCGGCCGTTCGGGTCCTCGACGCCCGAGGCCGGGGCGAGCTCGGTGTCCTCCACCCCGCCACCGGAGACGACCCCGGACACCGCCGTGCCCTCGGAGACCGGTGACCCGAACACCTACACCGACTTCCAGCTGCCCAGCCGCAACATCTGGTGCGAGATGACGGAGACCTCCGCCACCTGCACCATCCTGCGCTTCACCTTCACCCCGCCGGCGCCGCCGGAGGGGTGCGAGGGCACGGTCGGCAACGTGCTGACCATCGTGGCCGGCAAGGAGCCCGAGATGGCCTGCGTCGTCGGGGACCCGCCCGCGGTGCCCAAGGGCGCGCCGACGCTCGAGTACGGCCAGGCGAGCACCGTCGGCCAGATGACCTGTCACTCCTCGACCAACGGCGTCACCTGCCGGCACAACCCCAGCGGCGCCGGCTTCTCGGTGGCCCGGGCCGGCTACCGCTTCTTCTGAGCGGCTACGTCCATCTGACCGGCTACGCGCCGGGCTACCAGATCGACACGCGGTCGGCCGGGTCGAGCCACAGCGCGTCGCCGGGCGCGGTGCCGAACGCCTCGTGGAACGCGTCGATGTTGCGGACCACGCCGTTGCAGCGGTACTCGGCCGGGGAGTGCGGGTCGGTCGCCAGCCGCTGGAGCACCGCCTCGTCACGGCCCTTCTCGCGCCACGCCCGCGCCCAGCCGAGGAACACCCGCTGCGCGCCCGTGAGCCCGTCGCGGACGGGCGCGGCGGAGAGCGGTCCGCCCAGCGCCAGCCCGTACGCCTCCACGGCGATCGCCAGTCCGCCGAGGTCGCCGATGTTCTCCCCGACCGTGAACGCCCCGTTGACGCGCTTGGTGTCGTCGTGGAGCTGGGCAGGGGAGAACGCCGAGTACTGCGCGATGAGTGCCGCGGTCCGCTTCTCGAACTCCTCACGGTCGGCCGGGGTCCACCAGTCGTGCAGGGCGCCGGTGCCGTCGTACTTCGAGCCCTGGTCGTCGAAGCCGTGGCCGATCTCGTGACCGATCACCGCGCCGATCCCGCCGTAGTTGACCGCGTCGTCGGCCTCGATGTCGAAGAACGGTGGCTGAAGGATGGCTGCGGGGAAGACGATCTCGTTCATCCCCGGGTTGTAGTAGGCGTTGACGGTCTGCGGTGTCATGAACCACTCGTCGCGGTCCAGCGGCCGGCCGATCTTGGCCAGCTCGCGGTCCTGCTCGTACGCGCGGGACCGGCGCACGTTGCCCAGCAGGTCCGACGGGTCGACCTCGAGACCGTCGTAGGACTTCCAGCGCTCGGGGTAGCCGATCTTCGGGTTGAAGGTCGCGAGCTTGTCGAGCGCGCGGACGCGGGTCTCCTCGCCCATCCACGCCAGCCCGGTGATCGAGCGCCGGTAGGCCTCGACCAGGTTCGCGACGAGGTCGACCATGCGCTCCTTGTGCGACGGCGGGAATTGCCGGGCCACGTAGACCTGGCCCACGGCCTCGCCGAGCGTGCCCTCGACCAGGCTCACGCCGCGCTTCCAGCGCTCGCGGACCTCCTGCGCGCCGGTCAGCGTCCGGCCGTAGAAGTCGAAGTTCGCCTCGACCACCGTCTCGGGCAGGTACGGCGCCCGGTGGGTGACGAGGTGGTACCGGAGCCACGCGCGGATCGTGGCCGGGTCGGTTCCTGACCAGACCTCACCGAGGCCGACCGCGAAGTCCGGCTCGCGGACCACGAGGCGGTCGAGGACGCCGGCGGGCGCGCCGAGCGTCGCGGCCCACGCCGCCCAGTCGAAGCCCGGGGCGCGCCCGACGAGCTCGGCGAACGTCATCGGGTTGTAGGTGCGCTCGGCGTCACGGTCTGCGACCACGTCCCAGTGGTGGGCCGCCAACGCGGTCTCGAACGCCATGACGTCGTCGGCGGCGGCGCGCGCCCGCGCGGGGTCCAGCCCCGAGATCTCGAGCATCCGCGCGACGTGCGGGACGTACGCCTCGCGGATCGGGGCGTGGGAGTCCTCGCGGTAGTAGGACTCGTCGGGCAGGCCGATCCCGGCCTGGTGCACGTAGACCGCGTACTGCTCGGGGTCGTGGGCGTCGTTGTCGACGTAGAACCCGGTCACCTCGGCACCACCGGTGCGCTGCAGGGCGCCCAGCACGGCGGCCAGCTCGGTGTGGTCGGCCGCGGCGTCGATCGAGGCGAGTTCGGCGTCGATCGGCGTCAGGCCCAGTCGTTCGACGGTCTCGGTGTCCATGAAGCTGGCGTACATCGCGCCGATCCTGGCTGCGGTCGGGTCGGCCGGCGCCCCGCCGGACCCGGTGGCCTGGCCGCCCAGCTCGGTGATGATCTGGCGCACCTGCTGCTCGGCGCGGTCGTACAGCGCGCGGAACGCCCCGTCGAAGGAGCGGTCCGCCGGGATCACGTGCTCGGTCAGCCAGCGGCCGTTGACGTGCCGGAACAGGTCATCCTGCGGGCGGATGGCGGGGTCGAGGTCGTGAGCGTCGATGCCGGAGGTCATGGGTGCCAGGCTAGGTGAGAGTCGGCGGTGGCGGCGCTCGCGGGTGGACCATCGAGGGGTGGGCAAGAGCTTGGTCGTGCTGACCGGGGCGGGGATCTCGACGGGCTCGGGGGATACCGGGCTTCCGCGGCCCGGAGGGCGTGTGAACCCGGGACCCGGGCGCCAAGCGCCTGTTGGACTGGCCGGCGTACCGGTCCGACCCAGCGGTCCGGGTGCACAGGTCTGGGGCGCGGTGGTGCAGGATTGACTGATGGACTCGGAAGGTAGGGCGCAGTGAGTTCCCGGCGCCGGGCAGGGCCGAGACCTGGCTGGCTCGACCGGGTCCTTCGTGGACGGCCCGACTCCGAGGTCGGCCGGGTGGACGAACCGGCAGGTGAGTTGCCGCCGCAGCCGCCGATGCCGCCCCTGTCTGCGCGGTTCGCGTCGATGCAGGACTTCTACCGGTTCCACTTCCTCTCCGACGGGTACCCCGGCCGTGCCGAGCCGGACGGCACCGTCTTCGCCCATCCGATCTACGGCACGTATGTGCTCGCGGACTACGCAGGCCAGTTGGAGCGTCAGCGCACTGCGGAGCTTGAGTCGGCGCTGCGGACCGTCGCCCATGCGGCCGTCGACAGGATGGAGGACCACCGCGGCGCGCTGGCGTTCTGGTACGACGCGGACCCTGTGCGCAGTGCGCGCCTCTACGAGCGCCACTACTCGGGCCTGACGCAGGGCTACTACGCGGTCGAGCTCTACCGCGCCGGAACGCTTCTCGGTGACACCGCTCTGCTGGACGCGGCCGAGCGGACGTTCGCCAGTCTCCTTGTGCCGGTCCAGGAAGGCGGGGTCTACTTCGAGAACGCTCGCGGCTCCACGATCTGTGAGGTTCCGCAGCATCCCAACAGCTGGATCCTGAACGGCTGGATGTCGTCGTTGGCCTCGGTGCGCCGTTACGCGGAGCTGAGCGGTTCGGCGCAGGCGCAGGAGACCTTCGCCGCGAGCGCCCTGTCGATGGCGGACCTTCTGCCTCTGTTCGACGACCCCGCGCTGCGCACGAGCCTCTACGGTCTCACCGGCTTCACCTACCTACGGCTGGTGTTCGACACCGTCCCGACGGGGCTCGAGGACCTCGTGCTCGTGGTGCCGGGCGAGGCGGACGTGCAAGTCGCAGCCACCGGTGTGTCGCGCTGGCAGACGTTCGTGCTCGACGGCGACATGGCCGGCACCACCCCGACGTCCAGGACGGTCCGGTTGAACGCGGTCCTCTCGATCGCCACCGTCGGGGGCGGCAACGCGCTGGAGGCCACGGTCGTGGCCGACCGTCCGGTGCGGGTGGTGCTGGAGGGAATGAAGGGCGAGTACGACCCGCGGAGCAGCGCGCCCGTCCGCTCCCAGTGGGTCCGGCTCGATGACGCCACGACGGAGGCCGCGCGTCACCGCGTTCGGCTCGCCATCGGGGACGAGATCGCCCGTGCTGCCGCGTACCCGACGAACTTCGTCAAGGAGATTGACGGGCTCAATGTGAACATCTACCACGGGGTGCACATCCGTCGGTTGCGCGAGATCGGCGCCGCGACAGGGATCCAGGAGATGCTCGACTGGGCGGACACCTGGGCCGACTACGTGGACCAGTGGCCGTCGATGTCGATCTACGAGGGACTCGCGATGCGGGACTTCCGCACCGGGCGCGTCACGCCCCTCAGTGAGTGGCAGGGCTGAGTCGCCGCATCGGGTGCGGCAGGATGAGGACATGCGCATCCACATCGCCGCCGACCACGCCGGGTTCGAGCTGAAGTCCGTCCTCGTCGAGCACCTGAGGGCCGCCGGCCACGACGTCACCGACCACGGCGCGCCCGCCTACGACGCGCAGGACGACTACCCGCCGGTCTGCTTCGCGGCCGGCGAGGCCGTGGTCGCCGACCCGGGGAGCCTGGGCATCGTGATCGGCGGCTCCGGCAACGGTGAGCAGATCGCCGCCAACAAGGTGACCGGGGTGCGCGCGGCGCTGGCCTGGAACATCGCGACCGCGACCCTCGGGCGCGCGCACAACGACGCGAACGTCGTGGCCGTCGGGGCGCGCCAGCACTCCGTCGACGACGCGATCGCGATCGTCGAGGCGTTCCTCGCCGAGCCGTTCAGCCACGACGAGCGCCACCAGCGTCGGATCGACCTGCTCACCGCCTACGAGGCGGCCCGCTGAGCGCGGGCGCTCTCACCACACGAAGCTCGCCACCGGGGCGACGGGCCAGCCGAAGGCGGTCGCGGCCGGCCCCAGCGTGCCGGAGCGCAGCTCGGTGACCTGACCGCCCGCCGCCATCGCGGCGAGCGACAGGCCTCCCAGGTAGGCCGAGCCGAGCTCGCGGACGTCCAGCGCGAGGTCCGCGGGTGCGTCGGTCGCCGCGACCTGGGCGCGGTCGGGCCCGCCCACCAGGCGCCACCGACCGTCGTTGGCGGGCAGCAGCGTGTCGCGCACCTCGAGCACCACGTCAACATCACGGGCGTAGCGGCGAGCCGCCAGCGCGGCGGGCACGTCGAGCAGCCGGGCCCAGAGGTTGTCCTGCCAGTCCGCCTCGGCGGCGCGGACGTCGACCAGCAGGTGGGTGATCGGGTCGTCGACCGCCAGGCAGCCGACGTCGACGGTGGACGTGAGGTCCAGGTCGACCAGCAGACCCCACAGCGCGCGGGCGACGGCCGGGTCCGGCGCGCACAGCTCGCGCACGCGGACCGTGCCGCGCGGCCCGCCGCGCTGCCAGTCGGTCTTGCGGCGCAGCAGGGCGTAGCCCACCGGCTCGCCGTCCCGCTCGGCCAGCGCGATCCGCAGCTGCTCGGCGCCGCCGCGGTGCTGCGGGGGGTCGTGCAGGAACGCGGTCGCCTGGGCCTGCGACTCGCGGGTGGTCCAGCCGGGCCGGTCCAACGAGCCGTGCACCGCGGCGACGGCCGCGCCGTGCCGTTCGGCGTCCACGGTCTCCAGGCGCAGCCTGATGCGGTCGGCGCCCGGCACGTCACGCAGCGCGGCCTGCCGTGGGACCTTGACCCGCAGCTGGTGCGCGGCCAGCCCGTACCCGAAGCGGCCGTAGATCGCCGGCTCGGCGGCGAACAGCAGCGAGAGCACCTCGCCGCGCGCAAGGCTGCGGGTGAAGTGGTCGTCGATCATCGCGCGCAGCAGCCCGCGCCTGCGGTGCCCCGGGTGCACACCGACCCAGGTCAGGCCGGAGGTCCTCGCCCGCCCGCCCGGTACCGGGAGCGCGTGGTAGGCGAACGACGCGTGGGTGGCGACCAGCTCGTCGTCGTCGGTGCGCACACCGCGGGTACGGGTCCAGTCCAGCGAGGAGGGCCACTCGGCGGCGACGTCCGGGTCGATGTCCCCGGGGAAGGCCCAGCCGTCGGTGACCAACCACTCGCGGTTGGCCTCGGCGGGGACGTCGACGATGCGGTATCCGGCAGGCAGGCTCATGGGGTCATCGTGCCGTGGCGAGCGCGCTGCCCCAACCCAATTGGCAGGCAACACTCAGCGTTCGTCCAGGCACGGTCCGTGAGTTCCGTGCGATCCGCCGGTAGCCTCGAGGCGTGAGCGTGACCGCAGCCCGGTCGCGGTCTCACGTCGGGCGACCGACCTGGCGGGTCAGGTGGAGATCCCTGGCCCGGCTCGGAGGTGCGCGGGGGGAGACTCGCGGCGCACTCGTCGGTCAGCCGGTGCTGGGTGCCCTGCTGATCGCGCTCTCCGTGCTGGTCACGACCGGGACCGCCGTCGCACCCGACTGGGTGCCGCCCGCCGCGATGCTGCTGGTGCTGCTGGTCGCGGTGGTCGTGCTGCGCAGGGTCGCGATGATCGCGCTGGCCGTGGCCATGATCGTCGAGACGCTGGTGGTGGGCCTGACCGGCTGGACGCCGGAGCTGACGCCCGGCGTCCTGGCGGTGCAGGCGGTCGGGCTGGTGGCGAGCCTGCTGTTCGTCCGCAGCCGCGAGCGGCTGGGCCTGCAGGGCGCGCCGAGCCAGCTCATGCTGGTCGACCTGCGCGACCGGATCGCCGCCCACGGGCGCATCCCGCCGCTGCCGCCCGGCTGGCGCGTCGAGTCCCTGGTGCGCTCCGCGTACGGCGACGGGTTCTCGGGGGACTTCGTGGTGGCCGCCCGCGGCGCGGACGGCCCCGTGCTGGAGATCGTGGTGGTCGACGTGTCCGGCAAGGGTCAGCAGGCCGGCGTGCGCTCGCTGCTGCTGTCCGGCGCGTTCGGCGGGCTGCTCGGCGCGATGCCGCCACCCGCCTTCCTGCCGGCCGCCAACGCATACCTGCTCGACCAGCGCTGGGACGAGGGGTTCGCCACCGCCGTGCACCTCGCGGTGCACCTGGAGACCGGCGAGTACTGGGTGTCCAACGCCGGGCACCCTCCCGCCGTGCAGCTGCACGCGGGCTCGGGGCGCCTGGAGCTGGTGCACGGGACGGGCGGGCCCGTGCTCGGGGTGGTCCCCGACCCGGTGTTCGGCGCCTTCCAGGGCAGGCTCGACCCCGGTGACACCCTGATGCTCTACACCGACGGCCTGGTCGAGAGTCCCAAGCGCGACCTCGACCTGGGCATCGACCGCCTGATGGGCACGTTCGACCGGCTCGTGGCGACCGCGACCGGCGGCGCCCAGGAGGTCCTCGACCAGCTCGACGCAGGGGAAGGAGACGACCGTGCCCTCGTCCTGGTCCAGCGGCTCTGAGGTCGCTCTGACGCCCGACGAGTACCTCGGCGAGGTCCTCGACCTGGTCGCGCAGATCCCGCCCGGCCGGGCCGCGACCTACGGCTCGCTCGCCGAGGTGCTGCGCGAGCGGCTCGGCGTGGGCGGGCCACGCCAGGTCGGCTCGGTGCTGGCCAGGGCCGGCTCGGGCGTGCCGTGGTGGCGGGTCGTCAACGCGTCGGGCCTGCCGCCGCGGCCCTACCGCCGCGACGCGCTCGCCCGGCTGCGCGCCGAGGGCTGCCCGCTGACCGAGCCCGAGGACCCCGACGAGGCGCGCGTCGTGCTCCGGCGCGCGCTGTGGTGGCCCGAGGACGCCTAGATCCAGATCGCGGGGTCGACGTCCAGGGCCGGGTCGCGGATGTGGTCGGGCGAACGGACGTCCACCCGTGAGGTGTCGGCCGAGCCGTTGCCGGTGTGCTCGTGCCGGCGGATCACCGCGGGGACGCCGACGGCGGTCGCGCCCGCCGGGACGTCCTTGACGACCACCGCGTTCGCCCCGATCTTGGCCCCGTCCCCGACCCACACCGGCCCCAGGACCCGGGCCCCGGAGCCGATCACGACCCCGTCGCCGAGCGTCGGGTGCCGCTTGCCGTGCTTCATCGAGACCCCGCCGAGCGTCGCGCCGTGGAACATCACGACGTCGTCGCCGACCATCGCGGTCTCCCCGATCACGATGCCCATGCCGTGGTCCATGAAGAGCCTGCGTCCCAGCTGGGCCCCGGGGTGGATCTCGATCCCGGTCGCCGACCGCACGAGCTGCGAGAGCAGACGCGCGGGCAGGCGCAGACCGGGCTCGCGCCACATCCGGTGCGCGATCCGGTAGCCCCAGATCGCGTGCACGCCCGGGTAGCCGAGCGCGACCTCAAGCATCGATCGGGCTGCCGGGTCGCGGTCCCGGGCCGCCTGGAGATCCTCGCGCAGCACGCCGAGGAACCGTCTCATCGAAGTCATCTCAGTCCATCAGGTCGGCGTAGAGGACGGTGGACAGGTAGCGCTCGCCGAACGACGGCACGATGACGACGATCAGCTTGCCGGCGTTCTCCGGTCGCTGGGCCACCTGCTGGGCCGCGGCGATCGCGGCGCCGGAGCTGAAGCCGACCAGCAGGCCCTCGTCCCGCGCGGTGCGGCGCGCGACCTCGGCGGCCGTGCCGGCGTCGACGTCGATGATCTCGTCGTAGACCGACGTGTCCAGGATCTCCGGGACGAAGTTGGCCCCGATGCCCTGGATCTTGTGCGGTCCGGGGGCGCCACCGTTGAGGATCGGCGACTCGGCCGGCTCCACGCCGATGATCTGCACGCCCGGCTTGCGCTCCTTGAGGACCTGCCCGACGCCGGTGATCGTGCCGCCGGTGCCGATCCCGGCCACCACGATGTCGACCTCGCCGTCGGTGTCCGCCCAGATCTCCTCGGCGGTGGTGCGGCGGTGGATCGCCGGGTTGGCCTCGTTGGCGAACTGCCGGGCGAGGATCGCGCCCGGGCGCTCGGCGGCGAGCTGCTCGGCCCGGTCGACGGCGCCCTTCATGCCCTCGCCGGCCGGCGTGAGGACCAGCTCTGCGCCGAAGGCGCGCAGCAGCGCGCGGCGCTCCTTGGACATCGACTCGGGCATGGTGAGCACGACGTGGTAGCCGCGGGCCGCGCCGACCATCGCCAGCGCGATGCCGGTGTTGCCGCTGGTCGCCTCGACCACGGTGCCGCCGGGCGGCAGCTGGCCGGACGCCTCGGCGGCGTCGATGATCGAGACGCCGATCCGGTCCTTGACGGAGTTGGCGGGGTTGTAGAACTCGAGCTTGGCGACCACGGTGGCCGTGGTGTCGGGGAGCCGGTTCAACCGAACCAGCGGGGTGTTGCCGATGAGCGTGGTGACGTCGTCGTAGATCCGAGCCATGAGAGTCCTTCGGTGTGCGGGGCGCAAGCGCGCCATGGGGGTAACGGTCTGGGAGTCCGGGGACTTCCCCCGGGGGCGGGGGCACGAGCGCTGGACGCCGCGGCGCAGGGCCGCGGGCCGGTGCCAGCGCTCTACAGACAGCTGCAGCAGCGGGCGCACACCAGGGAGCACCGAAGGGTCGGGGCGAACGCCACGGCCGTGCTCCTCTCGTCTGGTCGGGCTCGACGGTAGCCGGAGTCCAGGGGTCAGGCAATCCGGCGGCCGTGCGGTGACAACGTTAGGGTCTCGCGCGTGAGCACCCGGCCGCACCTGCACCCCGGCCTGGTCCTGGCCGTGGGCGCCGGCGGCATCCTGGGCACCACGGCAAGGGCCACGCTCACCGGCGCCATCGGTCAGGTGGGCGGCTGGCCGCTGGGCACCCTGACGGAGAACGTCGTCGGCTCGTTCCTGCTCGGCATGCTGCTCGAGGCCTTGCTGCGGGCCGGCGCGGAGACGCCGCGCGCCCGCCTGGTCCGGCTGGGCCTGGGCACCGGGGTGATGGGCGGGTTCACGACGTTCTCCAGCTTCGCGCTCGAGATCGAGCGGCTGCTGGCCGGCGGCGAGCTGGGGATCGCCGCGGGGTACGCCGGCGCGAGCCTCGTCCTCGGGCTGCTCGCCTGCGTCGCGGGGATGCTGCTGGGCGCTCGGCTTCGGCCGCGCGCCGCGCTGCGCCGGGTGCTGCGTCGGGAGCCGCGCCGATGACCGGCCCGACGCTCCTGCTGGTCGCGCTGCTGGGCGGGGTGGGCGCCGCGAGCCGGTTCGTGGTCGACGGCCTGGTCCGCGACCGCGTGGCCCAGGGCCTGCCGATCGGCACCGCGGTGGTGAACGTATCGGGATCGCTGATCATCGGCCTGCTGGCCGGCGCACAGCTGTACCACGGCGCCGGCGGTCCGTGGCTGGTGGCTGCGATGACCGGCTTCTGCGGCGGGTTCACCACGTTCTCGACCGCGATGGTCGAGACCGCCCGCCTGCTCCAGGCCGGCGAGCTCCGTCGTGCGACGATCACGGCGGCCGGGTCGCTGGTGCTCACGGTCAGCGCCGCGGCGCTCGGCGTCGCAGTCATGGCGCTCGCCGCCTGATCGGAGCACGCGCCCAGGAGCGGACGCGGCCGTCGCAGGTCGTGTGGTGCACCCCACAACGGAACGCGGCGTGCCGCGCGAGCGGGGGCGGGAATCTACGCGCATGAGTCCCGTTATCGGCTGGGTGGCCCTCGCCGTGATCGCCACGGGCATGGAGTTCATCGCGGCCTGGACTCGCCGGATCTGGTGAGCCCCGCGTGACCGGTGTGTCCGGTCTGGGGCGACCGATCGGGTCGATCTGATGCGCTGTTCGACGGACACCGGGCCACAGCGCCTGGGGAACCCGCCGGTGCGGGCCGATGTACGGGTCGAGGAGTCCGTGGCAGGAGGCCCGTGAGGACGCAGCGATGGATCGCGGCAGGTGTGGCGTGCGCGGTGACGTGCGCCGTCGGGCTCGTCGTGGTCGGCGCCGGCCGGGCCGCGGCGCTGGAGGTCGCGTCGGGCTTCGGGTCCGGCGACGGGCTGAACCGCTACGTCGTCACGTTGGCCCCGCGGTACGCCCAGGAGATCGGGGATGCGGAGCTGCCGGATGCTGCGACGCTCGACCTCGCGGTGCCGGGTGGGGGAGCGGCACGCGGCGCGCTCGACCTGGACCTCGTCACCGCCGCCCAGCAGACGCTGGGTGAGGGCGGCGGGATCGAGTGGCGCGCCGACGGTCCCTGGTACGTCACGTCGGCCGGTGCGGCACCGGTCGGGGGCGCGTCCGTGCGCACCGCGGACCAGGCTCCGGTGGCCCTGCCGGTCGAGTCGGCCACCGGCCCGCTCGACGCGCTCGAGGACCGTCCGGGCGTCGACTCGGCCCAGGTGGTCGGGGACGGAGCAGTGCTGCTCGCCACGGACCTGTCGCTCGGCCAGGTGCGCGCGCTGCCCGAGGTCGCCACCGCCGAGCCGTCCGAGAGCGTGCCGGTCGCCGCGGACCCCGACGACCCGTACTACGCGTCCTACGGCTGGAACCTGCACAACACGGGGGCGAACGCCTACGGGCAACCGGCCGTCGCGGGTGCGGACGTCGGCGCCCCCGAGGCGTGGCGGACGACGCTCGGCGAGGGCGCCGTGGTGGCCGTCGTCGACACGGGCTACGACCACGACCACCCTGAGCTCGCAGGTGCCCTGTGGACCAACCCGACCGAGCCGTGCGGGGCCGGCGACGTCAACGGCAACGGCCTGGCGGGCGACTGCCACGGCTGGAACTTCTACGCCGACAGCCCGGACATCGACAACGGCGCCGCCGGGACCCACGGCACCAGCGTCTCGGGCACCATCGCCGCCGCGCTCGGCAACGGCCAGGGCTCGGCCGGGCTGGCCCCAGGGACGCGGATCATGCCCCTGGTGGTCGGCGGCGGGGAGAACGTCGACGTCCTGCTCGCCGCCAAGGCGTTCCGCTACGCGGCGGACAACGGCGCGGACGTGATCAACGCCTCGTTCGGCGGCACCATGACCGGCTACGCCCTGGACCAGCTCTCCGCCGCGATCGACTACGCCGTGGCGCACGGCGTCCTCGTGGTGGTGGCGGCGGGCAACGACAGCGCCGACCGTGACCGGGTGCCGAGCTACCCGGCGAGCCTGCCCCAGACGGGCATCGTCACCGTCGGGTCGAGCACCGCGTCCGACACCGTCGCCGACCACTCGGCGTGGGGCGCGCAGTCCGTCGACCTGTTCGCACCGGGGCAGCTCACGGTCGCGCCGTGGAACGACGGCTCCTACCGGCTGGTGTCGGGGACCTCGTTCGCCGCGCCGCACGTCGCCGCCGCCGCGGCCCTGTACCGCTCGGTGGCGCCAGAGCTGGGCGTGGCCGAGCTCAAGGCGGCGCTGCTCGACACCGCGGAGCGGGGCCCCGCGTTCGCCGGCCGCTCGGTGTCCGGCGGGCGGCTCGACGTGGCCCGGATCGCCGAGCTGTCCACCGCGACCACGTACACCTTCGGCGGCATGACCGGCACGGCGGGGTCGGTGTCCGCCACCATCACCGTCGCCTCGCGGGCCGGCGCCGGCCGCTACACCGCAGAGCTGGGGCTCGGCATGCTCGACGCCGGCGAGGTCTGGGCGCTGTCCGGCCAGAGCGTGAGCGTCGCCGGGCAGACGGTGGTCACCGACGACACCGGCACGGTGACGGTCGACCTGGGTGAGCTCGGGTCGCCAGACGGCGAGGTCCTCGCCCTGGACACCGCGCTCGGGCCCGGGGCGTACGCGCTCACGGTGCGGCTGCTGCGCGACGGCGAGCCCGTCGGCGACACCTGGGCCGCGCCGATGCTGCTCGCCCCGGTACCGCAGGACGGCGCGTCCTCGCCGGGCGGCGACCCGTCGCCCGACCCGACGGCCGAGCCGTCGCCCGGTCCGGCGGGCCCAGGGCCGTCCTCGCCGGGCACCGACCCCGGAGCGCCGTCCCCGTCGCCCACGACCGACCCCGATGCGCCGCCGAGCTCGCCCGGGCCGGGGTCCTCCGGCCCGTCCTCGCCGGGGACCGACCCGGCGCCGCCGTCCCCGTCACCCACCGCCCCGACCGGGCCCGGCGCGGGTTCCTCCGGTCCCGGCACGCCCGACCCGGGTGTGGGAGACCCGGCCCCCGGGTCGGGTCCCGCCCCCACCTCGCCGACCGACCCGGGGACGCCCGGCGGGTCCAGCGGCGGCACGCCGTCGTCCGGGTCCGGCAGCGGCGGATCCGGCGGTGGGCCTTCCGGTGGTACGTCGCCGGGCTCCGAGCCGTCGGTGAGCCCCTCGCCCGGCCAACCGCAGGACCCGGCCCCGTCCGCCCCGGGCCCGCAGGACGCCGTCCGCTACGACCGCGTCGGCGACTTCGCCGTCACCTCGGTGACCCCGGTGCACGTCGCCGCCTGGGGCGGCGATCTCGTGACGGTCACCGGTGACGGCCTCGACCCGGGCGTGTCCGTGCTCGTGGGCGGTACGCGGCAGGGCTCGGTGCTGTGGGCCGCCGGTTCGTTCCTGATGTTCCTCACCCCGTCGGCGACGGCCGGCAGCCACGACCTGGTGATCAGCGCGCCCGGCCGGACCTCGGTGCTGCCCGACGCCCTCGTCTACGCCGCGGCCGCCGAGCCGGGCGGCACCACCCCGCAGCCCGGCGGCACCACCCCGCAGCCCGGAGGCAGCGACCCCGGCCCGGCGCCCGACCCCGCACCTGGCGGCGGCACCGGCCCCGGCCCGGCGCCCGATCCCGCACCGGGTGGCGGCACCGACCCTGGCACGAGCCCCGGCACGCCGGTCACCGATCCGGCCCCGGACGGGCAGGCGGGGCAGGACAGCGGCTCCGGCACCGACCAGGGACCGGTCACGCGGGTCGGTCCGAACGGCGAGCGCCTGGTGCGCAGCGCGTTGTTCCGGTCGCTCGGAGGTCTGTGGGGGACCAGCTGCCAGGACACCTGCCGGGGCGTCCGGCTGTAGGCGTCGGACCGCAGCTCACCCCGGCGGGCGCAGCGCGAGCAGGTCGCTTCCGGTGGTGACCAGCACCGTGCCGTCGGGCGCGAGGGCGAGGCGCGCGACGGAGGCGTCGGGCAGCGGGTCGCGCCACACGACGGTCCCGGTGCGCGGCAGCCGAGCCACCAGTGCCAGGCCCGCGGCGCTCCGCTCGACGTGCGCGAGCAGCGTCCCGTCCGACACCGCCGACGCCGCGGCCGGCACCCCGGTGGGTGCGCTCCACAAGGTCCGGCCGTCCAAGGCGTCGATCGTCAGCAGCGTGTCTCCCTGGGAGACCGCGAGCACACCGTCCACCGCGAGGACCGGGTAGGGCGCGACGCTCGCCCAGGTTGCGGTCAGCAGGCGCCAGTGGGCCCGCCCGGAGTCGTCCACGCGCGCCAGGGTGCCGTCGGAGCCCACCAGCGCGAGCCCCCTGGCGGTCCGGTCTCCTGCGGGCACGGGCACCAGGGTCCCGGTCACTTCGTGCTCAACGCCTCGGGAGACGGCCAGCACGAGGTCCGAACCGGCCGGCGCCGTGGTCTGCACGAGCACCCCGGCACCGGTGCGGACGGTCGTGGGGTCCTCGAGCGGCCCCTGGCCCGGGGCATCGACGGGCACCGCCCGCCCGGTGGCGAGGGACACCGCAGCGCGGGAGCGGCTGGACACGCGCGCCCAGCCGGTGCCGAGCTCCCAGGCGGTGGGCACCGGCCCGACCACGTCGGCCGCGGACCGGTAGGCCCACACGGTCGCCCCGCTGGTCGGGGACCAGCGGGCCGCGACCATCCGTCCCGCGTCGTCGCTGCCCACCAGGACCAGGTCGTCGCCGACCCGCGTCGTCAGGGCGTAGGCACCGGGCCACAGCAAGGAGTGCAGCTCGGCGCCGGATCGTGGGTCGAGCGAGACGACCGACGACGTCGTCGCGTCGCCCGGGGTCGTGCCCAGGCACACCACCACGCCGCTGTGCACCGAGCACCCGCCCTGGTCCACCGGGATCGGGTGGCTCCACCGCGTCGCGCCGTCGTCCAGGCCCACGGCCGTCACATGGGTGCCGTCGGGATCGGTGAGCACCACCACGTCGTCGACCGTGCCTGCGACCGTGCCCGCAGCGACCTGCCACACGACGGCGGGCGGGACGGCGAGGGAGGTGCTGAGCGCGACGGCGTCCCGGGTCCGTGCGGCCACCGTCGCCGCGGCGTGCGCGTCGACGAGCACCACGGCGGCCAGCGCGGCGGCCGCGACCGCGGCGGCCACCCGCCGACGTCGGGCTGGTGAACGACGTCGGCGTCCCGCGCGGGGGCCGGGCGCGTCGTCGCCCTCGACGAGCGCCACCTCGACCAGGCCGTCGGGGCGCATCCGGTCAGGCTACGTCGGCTCGAACGCCACCACCTCGGTGTCCGTCCCGAGCAGCACCAGGTCGTGGCGCACTGCGACGAGCCGGTCGCCGCGGTAGGTCGTGATCTCCGGCCAGAGCTCTCTGCCCGCGGTCCGGCGCCACAGCTCCGCGCCGGTGCGCAGGTCTCGGGCGACGAGCCGCGAGGCGCCGTCGACGCGTTCCAGCGTCGCGACCGTGCCGCCGTCGCTCACCGCCCCGGTGCCGTAGGGCACTGCCTGCCACAGCTGGGTGCCGGTGCGCAGGTCCAGCGCGACCACCCGGCCCCGGTCGGCGGTGACCAGCACCCCGTTCACCCGGGCCTCGACGCCGGTGGGGGCGCCGGGCGCGCGCCAGCGCACCCGGCCGTCCGCGGCGTCGAGTGCCATCAGCCCGCGGCCGTCGGCCGGGACGGCCACCACGAGGTCCCCGAGGCTCCGGTCGTCGGTCGCCGGCGCCGCCAGCCGTCCGGGCACGGTCCAGCGCGCCGTGCCGTCCGCGGCCAGCGCGCGGACCACGGCGGTACCGTCGGTGTCCCGGCCGCCGAGCACCTGCGCTCCGCCCGGCAGCGGTGACGTGTGCTCGGCGGTTCGGGCGGTGAGGATCGGCCGTCCGGTGGTTGCGACGCCGGTGTCCTGCGTGAGGCGGATCGTCCCGCCGGACCCGGCGGCCATGATCTCGTCGGAGCTGAGGCCGGACGCGCTGAAGCCGCCACCGGGCTGCACCAGGGCATCGCCCGAGCGGAAGGACCACACCACCCGCCCCGAGGACGTGTCGAGCCGCAGCGCGGTGAACGCGCCGTCGAGGGCGGCGGCCACCAGGAAGGCGTCGCCGTGGTCCACGAACCACCAGCCCGCGCTCCCGGGCAGCGAGGCCGTGCTGAGGCGCCTGCCGGTCGCCGGGTCGAGCACCTCGACCGAGGTCGCCTCGCGGCCCACCTGCCCGGGCGCCCACCCGCACACCAGGCGACGCGGTTCGCCGTCGGGCCGCGCCGTCGCGGCGAACGCGTCCGGCACGGCCATCGCACAGCTGCCGGTCTCCGCCCGCGCCCACACCACGGCGCCGGTCGCCGCGTCCACGGCCTGCACGCCGCGGCGCTGGTCGCCGACGAGCACGACGTCGCCCGCCACGCCGATCAGTGAGCCCGGGACGCGCCACCGCTCGGCCGGCGGTGCGCTCAGGCCCATCGCGGTCGTGCCCAGCGCCGCGAAGGCGTGCGCCCCGTGGGCGCTCTCGGCGGCCTGCGCCATGCTCGCCACCGCGAGCCCGACCGCCACCGGCAGCGCGACCCACGCCAGGCGCCGGGCAGGCCAGGGCCGGCGGGCCTCGAGGAGTTCGTCCTCCTCGGAGAGCTCGACGTCGACAAGCGCCCCGTGCGGGGCTGCGCCCGGCACCCGTCCAGGATACGACCGCGCCCCGGATCGCCCTGGCGCGGGCCTAGCGGGTCCCCGACCCGCCGACCAGGGCCCCGCGGTCGACGCCGGCGGCCGCGTAGATCGCGTCGATGACCGTCATGGTCGCCACGGGGTCCTCGCCCTCGGTCGGCAGAGGCATGCCGTCCGCGAGCGCGGCGACGACCGCGGCGAGCTGGTGGTCGTAGGTCTCCTGACCCGCGACGGTCTCGACACGGTCCACGCCGTCGACCCGGCTGCGGATGCTGTGGCCCTGGGCAGGGAACAGCGGGTTGTCGACCTCGACCCTGCCGCGGTCACCCTCGAACGCCAGGCGGGCCTCGAACGGCAGGTCCGCGGCGAGGCTCGCGCTCAGGCGGGCCGTGGCGCCCGCGAACCCGAGCCGCGCGGTGATGCTCTCGTCGACGCCCAGCGGGTTCGGCCGAGCGCTCGCCTCGATCACCACGGGCTCGTCGCCGAACAGCGTCCGCAACCAGTGCACCGGGTAGCAGCCGAGGTCCATCAGGGCCCCGCCGCCGAGCCCGGGGGAGTGCCGCAGCTCGTCGGGGTCGAACGGGACGGGCGCGGTGAACGTGGCAGCGGCGTCGCGCACGGGCCCCACCAGCGCCGCGAGCTCGGAGATCCTCGCGCTGAGCGGGTGGTAGCGGTCATGGAACGCCTCGACCAGCCGCATCCCGGTGTCGGCCGCGACGTCGTTCATGGTGCGCGCCTGGCCCGCATCCAGTGCGAAGGGCTTCTCGCACAGGACGTGCTTGCCGGCCCGCAGCGCGGCGATCGACCACGGGGCGTGGGACACCGGGGGGAGGGCCACGTAGACGAGGTCGATCGCGGGGTCGGCGAGCAGCGCGTCGTACGAGCCGTAGGAGCGGTCGATCCCGTGCCGCCGCGCGAAGGCCGCCGCGCGGTCCGCCGAGCTGGCGGCGATGGCGACGACCTCGACGTCGTCCCGGCGCCGCGCCGGTCGGATCATCGACGCAGGAGCGATGCCGGCGGCGCCCAGGATCCCGACGCGCAGGGGGCTCATCCGGTGATCAGGCCCTTGTACAGGACGACGTTGCCCCACAGCCGCAGCTCGCCGGTCGCGACCACGACGCTCGCTCTGGCAGCCAGGTCGTAGTACTCCCAACGGTCCACGAGCCGGGCGGGCAGCGGATGACCCGCGGCCGCCTCGATCTCGTCCTGCACCGGTGGCGCGGGTGTCTGGCCCGAGTCCATCAGTGCCGGCGCGAGCTCGGCGTCGAGCGGCAGCACCTGGCAGATCGCCCGGACCACCTCGGGCACGGTGGTGCCCGGGTACTCGATCGCCGTCGGATCGACCCGGTGCGCGGGGAAGTTGGCGTCCGCGACCAGGACGAAGTCCGAGTGGCCCATCTCGTCGAGCCGCTTGAGCAGCTCGCCGGTCAGCAGGGGGTTGATGTTGAGCAGCATCGGGGACCTACTCTCCGCGGAGCGCGCCGGCCGCAAGACCGGAGACGACCCGCTCCTGCGCAGCGAGGAAGAAGAGGAAGGACGGCAGCGTCGCCACCGTCAGTGCCGCCATCATCCCGGGGATGTCCACGCTGAACTCACCGTAGAAGGCGTTCAGCCCGAGCGGCAGCGGGTAGTTGGTCGAGGAGGACAGCAGGACGAGCGCGAAGACGAACTCGTTCCACGCGAAGATGTAGGTGATCACGGCGACGGTCGAGATCGCCGGGCCCGACATCGGCACCACGATGCTCCGCACGATGCGCCAGTGGCCTGCGCCGTCGATCTTGGCCGCGTCGAACAGCGACTCGGGGATCTGCCGGAAGAAGCTCGCCAGCACGAAGACCGCGATCGGCAGGTTGAAGGCGATGTACGGCCCGAACAGCCCGGCGATCGAGTCGTACATCCGCATCTGCTGCGTGAGCACGTAGATCGGGATCAGCGTGACGTGGACGGGGATCATGATCCCCGCGAGGAAGACGAGCATCATCGGCGTGTTCAGCCGGGTCCGGAACCTCGACAGCGGGTAGGCGGCCAGCACGGCGAGTGTGACCGTCCCGGTCACCGTGACCACCGCGATCACGATGCTGTTGAGGAAGTACTTGCCGAACTCCGAGTGGATCAGCCCGGTGAAGTTCGCGAGCGTGATCTCGGTGGGGATCCCGAACGGGTTCTCGAGGAACCCGCCCCGGGTCTTGAGTGCGCCGGAGAGCATGAACACGACCGGGAACACCGACAGGATCGCCGCGACCGTGGCGATCGCCAGTCGCAGGAGTCCCGGCCTGCGCCGCCCGGACCGGCGTGCGCCGGGCGTGCCGGCGCTGCCCTGGTCGACCGTGCGGACGGTCGCGCTCGTCATCTCAGCCCCTCCCGCCGTTGGCGTGCTGGCTCCGGTTGGACCGCACCAGGACGATCACCGTGATCACGAACGTGATGGCGAACATCACCATCGCGACGGCGCTGGCGTACCCGAGCCGGTAGTTGCGGAAGCCTTGTCGGAACATGTACGTCGCCAGGAGCTCGGTGGAGTTGCTGGGTCCTCCGAGCGTCATGATGTAGACGAGGTCGAACGCCTTGATCGAACCGGCCAGCGACAGGATGGACGTCGTGATCAGGACCGGGACCAGCAGCGGCAGCGTGATGAACCTGAACTGCTGGAACGGCGAGGCGCCGTCCATCTCCGCCGCCTCGTAGATCTCGCGGTCGATGCCCAGGATCGCGGCGATGTAGATGATCATGTAGAACGGCGCCCACTGCCACAGGTTCGCGGCGATGACCGCCCACAGCGCCGTTCCGGTCTGGCCGAGCCAACCCTGGGTCCACGAGTCCAGGCCGACCCAGCGCAGGAAGCCGTTGATGATCCCGTACTCGGGGCTGTACACGAACCGCCACAGGATGGCCACGGCGACCGTCGACATGAGCGTGGGCAGGAAGTAGACCGCGCGCCAGAAGCGCTTCGCGCGCCGGGCGCTCGTCACGATCAGTGCGAGCCCGAGGCCGACCGGCAGCTGCAGGAAGACGCTGACCAGCAGCAGCGCCCCGGTGTTGCGCAGCGAGAGCCAGAAGATCGGGTCCTGGAGGAGCTCGGCGTAGTTGCCGAAGCCCACCGAGGTCTTCGGCCGGCCCGGGCCCGCCCACGACGAGAAGCTCAGCACGCCGGACTGGACGATCGGGTAGATGAGGAACACTGCGTACACCGCGAGCGCGGGCAGCAGGAACCCCATCCACTTCAGCCGTTCAGAGCGCTGCATGGCGTGCTGAGACCTCCTCGTCGTGGGCCGCGTCGGGCTACTGGCCGGAGACCTGCTCGTACATCGCCTGCATCGCCTTGGCGGCATCCTCAGGCGTCGTCGCCAACCCGAACAGGTTCTGGGTCTGCTGCAGCATCTCGGTCGTCCACTCCGGCGCGAGCACGTGGTCGGGCCACGGAGCGAGGGCAGGGGCGGCGCCGATGGCATCCGAGACCTTCTTCACGAGCGGGTCAGGGATCGTGGTGTCCTTGTACACCGGGACACGACCGAGCTGAGCGATGTCGTTCGCGGCCTCGGCGTTGACGAGGTACCAGAGCACCTCCTTGGCCATCTCCGGGTTCGCGGTGGTCGAGGCGACCGAGTACATCGGGGCCAGGCCGCCGGTCATCATCTCGGAGGTGCCCTTGGCGCCGTCCCAGGCCGGCACGAGGAAGAAGTCCATCGTGTCGAGCATGTCGGGCGCCTCGTCCTTGGCCGAGGTCAGGGTCCAGTTGCCCATGTGGTTCATCGCGGCCTTGCCGGACCAGAACAGCTGCCTCGACTCGCCCTTGTCGTAGTCCAGGCCGTTGAAGCCCTGGTTGAACGCGCCGGCGTTCACGAGGTCGACGATCTTCTGGTTCGCGTCGACCACGCACGGGTCGTCGAGCGCGATCGCGGGGGTGTCGGTGGCGATCGTCGCCCAGAAGTCGGGGCCGCAGGACAGGGTCACGAGCTCGGACCACCACTGGCTGCCGGGCCACTGGGTGGCGTTCGCCATCGCGATCGGCGTGTAGCCCGCGTCCTTGGTCTTGGCGATGATGTCGAGGAACTCCGACCACGTCGTCGGCTCGGACAGGCCGAGCTCGTCGAAGATCGACGTGTTGTACCAGACCATGGACGCCTCGACGGCGGTGGCGAGCGCGAACAGGGTGTCGCCCACCTTGCCCTGCCCGATCACGCCCGCACTGAAGACGTCGGGGAGGTTCTTGGACTCGATCATGTCGTCCAGCGGCAGGATCAGGTCGGACTTGTTGTACTCGACGAGGTCCGACCCACCCCAGTTGAGGAAGACGTCGGGACCGTTCTCCGTCCCGAGGCCCACCCGCAGCTTGGTCTTGTACTGGTCGTTGGGCGTCGCGGTCAGGTTGACCGTCCAGCCCGGGTTGTCCGCCTCGAACCGCGCCATCGCGCCCTCGACGGTCGGGTTGTCCGACAGGTACCACAGGTTGAGGGACCCGCCCTCGTCACCCGCGGTCGCACTGCCTCCTCCGTCGGACGTCTCCCCCGCGGGCCCCGACGTCCCACAGGCGGCGAGCGCGGCCGTGATCACGCCCACCACCGCGATTCCGAATAGCCGCTTCGCTCTCATCCTCAGACTCCCTTGTCCTTCGACGTGCGGGACATGCGTCCCCTTGCGATTTCCCGGTTGCGCGTTGCCTACATCACCGCCGAGAGCTGCCACGGCACGAACTCGTTCTGGCCGTAGCCCAGAAGCTCACTCACGGACCGCTCCCCGGACGCGCAGGAGAGCATGCGTTGGAAGATCTGCTCACCGACCTCGTCGACGGTCGTGAAGCCGCCGATGATGTCTCCGCAGTTGATGTCGATGTCCTCGCGCTGCCGCAGCCACAGCTCGTTGTTGGTCGAGAGCTTCAGCGACGGGGTCGGCTGGCACCCGAAGGCCGAGCCCCGACCCGTGGTGAAGGCGATGAGGGTGGCGCCGCCCGCGACCTGGCCGGTGGCCGACGTCGGGTCGAAGCCGGGCGTGTCCATGAACACCAGGCCGTGCTCCAGGACGGGCTCGCCGTACTCGTACACCGCCATGAGGTCGGTGGTGCCGCCCTTGGCCACCCCGCCGAGCGCCTTCTCGAGGACCGTCGTCAGGCCGCCGGTCTTGTTGCCGGCCGACGGGTTGTTGTTGAGCTCGGCCCGCATCCGGTCGGCGTACTCCTTCCACCACGTGAACCGGTCGAGCAGTCGCTGGGCGACCTGCGGGGTGCGAGCGCGCTCGACCAGGAGGTGCTCGGCGCCGTAGATCTCCGGCGTCTCGGAGAGGATCGCCGTCCCGCCGTGCGCGACGAGGCGGTCCACCGCCGCCCCGAGTGCGGGGTTCGCGGTGATCCCGGAGTAGCCGTCGGAGCCGCCGCACTGCAGGCCGACCACGAGCTCGGAGGCCGGCACCGGCTCGCGGCGGACGTCGTTGACCGCCGGCAGCATGTCGCGGATCAGGGCCACCGCACGCTCGATGCTCATGCGCGTCCCGCCGGCGTCCTGCATGTTGAAGCTGACGATCGGGCGGTCGACGTCCGACAGGTCGGCCTCGAACAGGTCCGAGAGCTGGTTGGTCTCGCAGCCCAGGCCGATGGCGATCACGGCGCCGAAGTTCGGGTGCTGGGCGTAGCCGCGCATGGTCCGCTGGAGCACCGCGAGCCCCTCGCCCAGCGGGTCGACGGCGCACCCGACGCCGTGCGTCAGGGGCACGACCCCGTCGACGTTGTCGAAGCCGGCCAGGGCCTCGGGGTGGATGTCGCGGCGGAAGGCGTCGGCGACGGCCTGGACGACGGTGGCCGAGCAGTTCACCGTGCTCATCACGCCGATGAAGTTGCGGGTGCCCACGCGCCCGTTGGCCCTCCGGATGCCCAGGAAGGTCGCGGGCTCGTCGACGTACCGGGTGGGCCGGGACTTGGTCGAGGGCTCCACCTGGCGCTCGAACTCGAGCATCCGCAGGTTGTGCGTGTGCACGTGCGCCCCGCGCGCGATGTCGGTGCTCGCGACGCCGATCACCTGCCCGTACCGGAGCACGCGCGTGCCGGCCGGGATGTCGCGGGTGGCGACCTTGTGGCCGGACGGGATCGGGTCGACCACCGCGACGTCCTCGCCGTCCAGTCGGTCCCCGGGGGTCAGGGTGTGGCTCGCGACGACGACGTCGTCGTCGGGGTGCAGGCGGACCACGGCGCGTCGCGACCGGGCGAGGGCGACGGGCACGGGGGCCTTGCGTGCCGGGCTCATGGTCGGGCGCCGTCCACCGAGGACTCCAGCCCGTAGGCGCGCCGGGCCGTGTCGGCGAAGACGGCGTCGTGGTCCGCGGCGGGCACGAGGGCGCGGGCCATGGTGTGCCAGTCCGCGTAGGAGGCGACGGTGGAGACCACCGGCCAGTCGCTGCCCCACATGACGCGGTCGGGCCCGAAAGCCGTCAGCACGGTCTCGACGTAGGGGCGCAGGTCGGCCGCGGAGGTCCTCGACCCGGCCTCGGTGAGCAGGCCCGAGAGCTTGCAGACGACGGGCCCGGCGGCGGCGAGCCGCCCGAGGTCGGCGGCCCAGGCGTCGAGCGCGCCGTGCGCGATGTCCGGCTTCGCGGCGTGGTCGAGCACCACCCGCAACCCCGGCCGGCGTTCGACGAGCTCGACGAGCCGGGACAGGTGCACCGGGAGCGCCAGGGCCTCGTAGACCAGGCCGGCCTCCTCGACCGCCGCGAGCCCACGGGCGACGTCGGCGCGCAGGATCCAGCTCGGGTCCTCGATGGCCTGCAGCCACGGCCGCACGCCGACGACCACCGGATCCTCGGCCAGCTCGGCGACGCTCGCCGGGGCGTCGGCGTCCTCGAGCGCCGCCCAGCCCACGACGCCGACGACGCGGTCCGGGTTCGCGGCGGCCACCGACCGGACGAACGTCGACTCGGCGGCGGTGGGGGTCGCCTGGACCAGCACCGCGGCCGTCACGGGGGTCGGCGCGGCCGCCGTCGCCCAGTCCTCGAGCGTGAAGTCGCGGCGCAGCGCCACGTCCTCACCCGCGAGCCAGTCGTAGTCGCCGCGGGCGATCTGCCACACGTGCACGTGCGCGTCGATCATGGCGTCGTCCCCTCGTCGCGTCGGCTCGCGATCCAGCGCTCGTCGACCAGTCCGCGCCGGACGAGCTCGTGCCACAGCGCGTCGGGCAGCGGGGTGCGCATCATCGCGAGCGAGTCGTCGAGCTCGTCGACGGACCGTGCGCCGAGCAGGACGCACGCGAAGTAGGGGCTACCCGTGACGAACTGCATCGCGGCGGCCTTGAGCGGGACGTCCAGCGCCGCGCAGGTGGCGGCGAGCGCCGCGACCCGCTCGCGGATCGGGGCGGGTGCGTCGCGATAGACGAAGTGGTCCCCGCCGGCGAGCACGCCGGAGTTGTAGACGCCGCCCGCGACCAGCCGGACCCCGCGGCGTCGGCACTCGTCGAACACGTTCTCGTCCGGTGGCTGGTTGAGCAGGGTGAACTCGTTGGCCAGCAGGCAGATGTCCAGGTCGGTGTCGTCCAGGCAGGTGCGCAGCGCCTCGACCTCGTTGACCCCGACGCCCATCGCGTCCACCACGCCGGCCGCCTTGAGGTCGGCCAGTGCGCGGTAGCCGCCGGCCCTCAGCTGCCCGAGGTACTCCTCGTTCCGGTCGCCGTGGGTGTCGCGGCCGATGTCGTGGATGAAGACGGCGTCGAGCCGCTCGACGCCGAGCCGCTGCAGGCTGGCCTCGACCGACCGCATCAGGCCGTCGTAGCTGTAGTCGAACTGCTGGGCGAACGGCGCACGGCTCAGCCACAGGTCGTCTTCGGCCTGCACGGGGACGCCCGGCCACCGGCGGGGGCGCATGACGCGGCCCGCCTTGGTGGTCAGCCTCAGGTTCTCGCGGTCGTCGACCCCGTCGAGGAAGTGGCCGACCCGTCGCTCGGCGTTCCCGTAGCCGTACATGGGCGCGGTGTCGAACCACCGGATGCCGCGGTCGTACGCGGCGTCCAGCACGGCCTTCGCCTGCGCGGCGGGCACCGGGGTGAACATCCCCCCGAGCGGCGCGGTCCCGAAGCCGATCTGGGGTGCCTCAGACGATGACACTTCGGATCACTTCCCCGTCGGTCATGGCCCGCAGGGCCTCGTTGACGTCGTCGAGCGAGACGCGCCTGGTCACGAGGGCCGCCAGATCGAGGCGGCCCGACTCGGCGAGCCCGACGATGGTCGGGATGTCCGTGCGGACCTGGGCGTCGCCGTACTTGGAGACGACGACCCGCTTGCCCGTCGCGAAGAACGGCAGCGCCGGGATCGATATCTCGGAGTCGAAGCGCGGCATGCCGAGGACCAGGACCTCGCCGCCGCGCCTGGTGAGGTCGAGCGCCTCGGACACGACCGTGGGGCTGCCGGTCACCTCGAACGCATGGTCGACGCCGCGTCCGTCGGTCAGTGCGAGCACCGCCTCGCGCACGTCTTCCGCGGCCGGGTCCACGACGTGCGTCGCGCCGAGCCGGAGTGCGACGTCGCGCTTCCAGGCCACCGGGTCGACGGCGATCACGCGGCCGGCAGCGGCGAGCGCCGCGCCCTGCACCACGGCCTGCCCGACACCCCCGCAGCCGATCACCGCGACGGTGTCGCCCGGGCGCACCTGCGCCGTGCGGAGCACTGCACCCACGCCCGTGGTCACCCCGCACCCGAGGAGCGCGAGCTGGTCGTCGGGCAGGTCGGAGTGGACCGGGACGACCGATGCCTCGTGGACGGTGATCTGCTCGGCGAACGTGCCCAGCCCGAGGAACGCGGTGGCGGTCCTCCCGTCCGGCAGCATCTCGCGTGGGGTGGCGGCCACGTCGAAGGCCAGCTCGCAGAGGTTGGACTGCCCGCGCAGGCACCAGTAGCACCGACCGCACGCGGGGATGAACGTCGTGATGACGCGGTCGCCCGGCGAGACCAGCCGGACCTCCGAGCCGACCGCGACCACGGTGCCGGCGGCCTCGTGCCCGAGGACCGCGGGGCCGGCCAGCGGGCGACCGCCGTTGACCACCGAGAGGTCGCTGTGGCACACGCCGCTCGCACCGACCTCGACCACGACGTCCGATGGACCGGGGTCCAGCGGCGTGAGGTCGGTGATCTCGAGCGCCTGGTCCACCCCGACGAACAGCGCTGCGCGCATGGCTGGCTCCCTCGGATCGGTCAGGCGTAGCTCAGGAGGACGAAGCCGAGCTCGGCGGTGAGGTCGACGTCGACGACGATCGCGTCGCCCGCGATCCGGGATCCGGTCACCCGCGCCCCGGGCCCGTCCGCTGCGTCGGTGAACGAACGCCCCGCCGGTGCGCGCACGGTGACCGCCACCGGCTCGACGGGCGCGGGCTGCTCGACGCCGTAGTGGTGCAGGCACACCAGGACCCGGTCGTCCTCGTCCTGGTCGTACGCGCTCACCCAGACCGACGTGCGGGCGTTCGCCTCGAACGTGGGCTCGGAGCCGAGCAGGTCCCGGACCAGTGCGGTGAACAGCGTGCGGCTGGCCTGCGGCTGGGCCCGCTCGAGGACCATGGTGCTGTAGACCGCCACGCCCTGGCCGAAGCCGTTGCGGACCAGGGCGGCGTGCTCGGTGTGCGCCCACGGCGGTGCCGAGTGGATCGAGGCCCACGAGGTGTCGTCGACCGACCCCCAGGCCGGGCCGCCGTACGGCAGGGTCAGGTGGGCGAGCCGCGCGCCGCTGGTCGCGTCCGCCCGGGGCGCGGTGCACAGCGGCTTCGGCTCGTGCGGCACGCCCCACTCCTCGTTGTAGGGCTCGCTGATCGCGGGCTGCGGCCACACGGCGGCCCGGACCTCGTCGGTGTCCGGCGTGAGGAACGCGACGCGCCGGTCCTCCTCGCCGGCGAACGAGGCGCCGAACACGTCGGCGAGCATGAAGTCGTCGTGGCGGACCCCGGTCACCTCCACCAGGGAGGTGTAGCCGCTCGCGTACAGGTGCCCGCCGTCGGCCACGTAGGCGCGCATGGCCTGCGCCTCCTCGGCGGTCATCCGCGAGACGTCCGGGAGCACCACGACGCGGTAGTCGGCGAGCTTGTCGAGGTCCGACTCGGTCAGGACGCCGAACGGGATGTGCGCCTCGGTGAGCGCGCGCGCCGCGCCGCGGGCGGCGAGCACGTGCGGGAACGGCGTCCCGCCGAGCCGGGTGGGCGGGCCGGCGGGCGAACCGTTGTCGGCGAAGTCGACGAACGAGTGGTCCGAGAGGTAGATGGCCACGTCCTCGAGCGGCCGGCCGCCGACGTACTCCTCGTACGGGGCCATCGCCCGGAACGCGTCCCGGAGGACCTCGAAGTTGCCGGCGTGCTCACTGCCGTCGGGCTCGATGCCGTCGATCACGATGAACGCCGAGCCGGTGGCCGTGGCGGCGAGCCCCTCGGCGGTGAGCTGGGCGGTGGTCTTGAGCGTCACGTGGTCGACGAGGTCGACCCCGACGCTGACCATGAGCTCGGCGGGCTGGCTGGCGCTCAGGTGCTGCGCCATCTTGGTGACGACGAGGTGCTCGAACCGGTCGCCGTACAGGTCGAGCGAGGTGTAGGTGTCGAGGCGGCCCGCACCGAGCGGCTGTGCGCAGTGCCAGCCGGAGAGCGCGTTGGCGAGGTTGTGCGTGATCGCGATGCCGGGGCGCAGCTCCTCGGCCCGGGCGATGAGCACCTCGGTCCACTCGCCGATCCAGCGCCGTCGTGCCGCCTGGAACGTGGCCCACGCCGGGTCGGTCCAGTCCACGGTGCGGGGGATCTCGATGCCGTCCTCGGCCTGCAGCCGGTCGCGGCACGCGGGGCACGCGCAGATCGCGAGGAAGAAGATCATGTCCAGCCAGATGCCGTCGAACTCGTAGCCGGTCAGGATCTCCTCCATGATCCCGAGCTCGTAGTCGCGGTACTCGGCGTTGTTGGGGCAGCACACGCCGTAGCGGGTGCGGTCGTGCAGCGGACGGCCCGTGAGCACATCGACCTGTGCCCACTCGGGGTGCGTGGTCGCCGCCCAGTTGTCGAACGTGATGCTCTGGTAGGCCATCGTGGAGATGCCCCGGGACCGCAGGGCGTCGTTCAGCTCGCCGAGCGCGTCACGACCGGTCAGGTTGCCGTGCGGCCGACCGATCCGCGTCGGGTAGGTGCACAGGCCCACGTGGGACTTGGCGTAGATCATCACCGCGTCGAGCCCGGCGTCGGCGCACTGCTGGGCGAGGCGGTCCGGGTCGTAGTCGGACAGGAACCCCGGGTCCCAGTCGGGGATGTGCATGTCCCGCAGGAGCCGGTGCGTGTGCTGCTGGAACACCGGGAGTGCGTCACGGACTGGGGTCATCGTCGACTCCTGCGCATCGGTCGTGCTGCTACCGGGGAACTCGACCGCCGGGCCTACGGGCGACCGACTTCACCTGCCATGGTCCTCATTGACCCGATGACTTGGCATTGCTCGGCAGCGTAACGGTGGCGTTCTCGGGACGTCAAGGAGGTTTCGATAACGGCTCGGTGACGCTGCGCGGCGAGGCGGACAGCGGGCCATCCCGGTGCAGGGGACCAGTATCTTCGCAGGTCAGGAACGCCTAACTTGTTACCGAACGTTCATCGATGACTCCCTGATCACACCGGAACCGATCCCATTCGGGCGGGCGCGACGCCCTCTCGAGTGATCGGGTCTCTCGTGGGTATGTCGCCAACTCGTCGGATCATTTAGGATGTCGCCCGACGACGACGTCGAAGGCGGGGGATGCGGCGATGGCTGTCACGGATGAGGCGATCGAGAAGATCAAGGCCATGATCGTCTCCGGCGAGCTCAAGCCCGGGGACCGTCTGCCCGTCGAGAAGATCCTGGCGAGCCGCCTGGGGCTCTCCCGCAACTCGCTGCGCGAAGCGGTCCGGGCCCTCGGCGTCCTCCGGGTCCTGGAGACCCGCCAGGGCGCGGGCACCTTCGTCACGAGCCTCGCGCCGGGCCTGGTGCTCGAGGCCGTGAGCTTCATCGTCAACTTCCACGACCCCGCGACCGCCATCCACTTCCTGGAGGTCCGCCGCCTGCTCGACTCGGAGGCCGCCGCCCGTGCGTGCGTCCACGCCGACGAGCACGATGTCGAGGAGCTGCGCGCCCTGAACGACCGGCTGCGCGAGGTCGCCGCTGACGTGCCGTTCGACCCTGCTCGCATGATCGAGCTCGACCGGGAGTTCCACAGCCGGATCGCGGCCACGTGCGGCAACCCGGCGCTCGCCGCGCTGGCGGACATGCTCGGCGGCCAGACGGCTCCCGCCCGGACGCTGCGGCTGGTCGCGCGCGACACGACGGCGGCCACCTCGATCGCCGAGCACGACGGGATCGTCGACGCGATCGCGGCGCGTGACGTCGAGCGCGCCCGGCTGCGCGCCGCGACGCACGTGCTCGCCCTCGAGGACTGGCTCGGGACCCAGGTCGACCAGCGGTCCTGAGGTGCGCCGCCCACCGGGTGACCCGGACAGGCCGGCGCTCCGGCTCACCTCGCGCGGTCGGGCTCGTGCCACGCACCGTCGACGCGACGCCGCACGCCCCACGGGTTCGCCTCGCGCAGCGGCGGTGGCAGCTGGTGGTCGGGGAACGCCTGGTACGCGACCGGGCGGGTGAACCGCCTGATGGCCGCCGTGCCCACGGAGGTCGTCGACGGTGCCGTCGTGGCGGGGTAGGGGCCTCCGTGCTGCTGGGCGTACGTCACGGAGACCCCGGTGGGCCACCCGTTCCACAGCACGCGCCCTGCACGGTCGGCGATCGCGCGCACCAGGGCTGCGACGTCATCCGCCGGCTCGGCGTGCAGCGTCGCGGTGAGCTGCCCCTCGAACAGCGCGGCGAGGCCGGGCAACTCCGCCTCGTCGTCGTACCCCACCAGCAGGCTGGCCGGCCCGAACACCTCCTCGGCGAGGACGGACCGGTCCGCGCGGGCGCGGTCGGCGGAGATGGCCATCAGCGTGGGGGCGGGGGTGTCGGAGGCGTCGCCGCGGATGAGGAGGTCGACCCCGCCGCGCTGGACGAGGGCGTCGCGCGCGATCCGGAAGCTCGAGGCGAGCCTCGGCGTGAGCATCGCCGCGGGCGCGACGTCCCGGGCCGCGGCCTCCAGGGTGGCGAGGCGCTCGTCGACCGGGGCCGGCACCACCAGGACGCCGGGCTTGGTGCAGAACTGGCCGACGCCGAGCGTGTACGACGCGACGTAGCCGCGGACGATCTCGTCGCCGCGCGCCTGCCACGCCGCGCGCGTGACGAACACCGGGTTGATGCTGCCCAGCTCGCCGTAGAACGGGATCGGCACCGGCCGGGCGTTCGCACGGTCGAACAGGAGCCGCCCGGCGTGCTCGGAGCCGGTGAACGCCCCCGCCCGGGTCAGGGGGTGGTCGATGAGCGCCGGCCCGGCGGGGCGGCCGTGGACCGAGGAGAACAGCCCGGCGGGGGCTCCAGCGTCCTCGAGCGCGCTCACCACCAGCTCCGCGGTGCGCGCACCGAGCCTGGGGTGCGCGCTGTGCACCTTGTGGACCACCGAGCACCCCGCGGCGAGGGCGGAGACCGTGTCGCCGCCGAACACGCTGAACGCGAAGGGGAAGTTCGAGGCGCCGAACACCGCGACCACCCCGAGGGGCACGTTGACGCGGCGCAGGTCCGGGCGGGGGCCCATGCCCCACGAGGTGTCGGCGTGGTCGATGGTGGCGTCCAGGTGCTCGCCGGCGACGACCTCCGCGGCCAGCAGGCGCGCCTGGAAGGTCGTCCGGGTCAGCTCACCGGTGAGCCGCGGCTGCGTGAGGTGCGTCTCCTCGACCGCGAGGGCCACCAGCTCGGCGGCGTGCGCGTCCAGTCGGTCGGCCACCGCCGTCAACCATCTGGCGCGCACGGCAGGCGGGACGTCGCGCGCCGCCTCGTAGGCCTCATGGGCCGCGCTCACGTGCGCCTCGATCTGCTCTGGCGTGGTCTCCATCGACCTGCCTCCCGCCGTAGGGATCCGATGCTCCCGACGACCGCGGAGCCCGGGCTAATACATCGGATGCATCTGTCTCGCGGGCACGGTGCCTGGCGACGCACCCGATCTCGCCCGAGGCGTCCGCGAGTCGGCAGCCACCGCGAGTCTGACACGTATTCCTGCACGACTGCAGCCGATTCGCGTCGCTCTGGGCACTCCCCGCCGCAGCTGTCCCGGATGCCGGCCGCCTCGGTCCGCGGAGGCTCCTCAGCGAGATTGACCCGATGATTCGCGGCACCGCGTGGATCTCTCCGTCCTGGGGGCCGATGTGTCATAGCGTTTCGACCAGTCGGACCTCGACGAGGTCGCCGCGGGAAGGGAGCCCGGGATCCTCGTGGCTACTCGCGGCGGCACCTGGATCGCGCGACGGCGCGGCGTCGCCCTCGTGCTCCTGGCCGCGGCCGTGACGCTCGCCGTGGCGGTGCCCGCGCTGGTCGTGGGCCGCACCGCGCAACGGACCGACGCGCTGGTGCGCGAGGCGGCCGTCGCCCTGGACGCGGCCCAACGCGGCGTGCGCGTGACCACGAGCTCGGCCGACGACGCCGGGGCGCAGCTCTCGGGCGCCGACGCGGTGCTCGGTGAGCTGCTCGACGACGTCCCGGTGCTCACCACCCGGCTGACGTACCCGCTCGAGGCCCGGCCCGCCGACGGCGCCGGCGCCACCCGCAGCGTGGTGCTCGCGCACGTCCCGGACTGGGCCACGCACGTGGAGATCGTGACCGGCCGGGCACCGCGCGCGGACGGCGCCGCCGAGGTGGTCGCTCCGGACGCGGCGGGCCTGGCGGCCGGCAGCCGGCTGCTCGTCGGCAGCGCCGGCGTACCGGTGGACGTGGTCGGCACCTGGAAGCCCGTGGACCCGTCCGATCCGCTCTGGTTCGCCGACCCGGGCCTGGCCCGCGGCACGATGAGCGGCCTCAGGGGCGCCGTGGGCCCGCTGCTCGCCGCCGACGACGCCGTCGTGAACAGCGCTGCGCAGCGACCGCTGGTGCGTTGGACGGTGGTGCCCGAGGTCCGGGACCTGACCACCGACCAGATGGTCCGGCTGGCGGAGCGGCTCGACGCGGTCCCGGACGCCCTGGCCGGGGCGGGCCTGCTGGTGCAGGGCGCGTCGATCGACGCCGAGGGCGGTCCGAACCTGTCCGGGATCGCCGACGCGGCGTCGGCCGCCCGCCGGGACTCGCGTGCGGCGGTCATGACCGGTGGTGCCGCGGGGCTGGCCGGCCTGTGGGCCGCCGTCGGCCTGCTCGAGGCGCGGACCCGTCGGGAGCGGACCCTGCTGCGCGCGCGGGGGGCTCGGTCGGGGCCGCTGCTGTCCCGCGAGGCGCCGGGGGCGGTCGCGGCCGCGGCGCTGGGCGGCCTGCTCGGCCTGGCGGCCGGTGTCGTCGCGGGGGTTCCGGCGTCGTGGGCCGTCGCCGCCTGTCTGGCCGGCGGCGCGGGCGCGCTCGTCCCGGCCAGGAGGCCTCTGCCCGTCGACCGGTCCGGCCCGCCGCCCGGGGTCACCACGGCGGTCGGGGCCTCGGTGCTCGTCGTCGCGACTGCCCTCGGCGTGTGGCAGCTGGTGCGCGCGCCCGGAGGAGCGGTGGCGACCGTGGCCCCGGCGCTCGTGCTGGTCTGCGCCGGGCTGGTCGGGGCGCTCGTGGCGCCGCTGGTCGCGCGTGTCCTGGTGCCGCCCGCGCGGCTGGCCCGGGGCCTGGTGCCTCTGCTGTCGGTGCGCCGGGTGTCCGGGCACCTCGGACCGGTGCCGGTGCTCGCCGCGCTGGCGAGCGGGGCTGCGACCTACGCGACGCGGGCCGTCGGGGACGGCGTCGTCGCGGCGTGGTCGGCGGCGGCGGTCGGCACCTCGATCGTCGGCGTCCTCGCGCTCGCGGGCGACGTCCTGGGCCGGCGCGAGGAGCGGCGCCTCGACGACGGGCGGCTGCGCGGGGTGGCCGCGGGCCGCGCGGGCGCGTCGGCGCGCC
>JAHLLI010000014.1 GCA_020444245.1 Actinomycetales bacterium | reverse complement strand
GCTCGTCGACGGCGACCTCGTCGCCCACGTTCTTGAGCCAGCGGGTGACGGTGCCCTCGGTGACGCTCTCGCCGAGCGCGGGCATGGTGACCTCGGAACCGCCGCCGCTGGGAGCGGGCGCGGCGGGCGCCGGGGCGGCCTCGGCCGCGGGCTCGGGCGCGGGCGGTGCGGGCGGAGCCGGGGGAGCGGGCGGTGCGGGCGGCTCGGCGGCGGCCGGCGCGGCCGCCTCGGGCTCGGGCGCGGCCTGCGGCTCCGGCGCCTCCGAAGCAGCCGGCGCGGCCGGAGCGGCACCCGCCTCGTCGGCGCTGCCGATCCGGGCCAGGACGGCGCCGACCTCGGCGGTCTCGTCCTCGCCCACCAGGATCTCCACCAGCGTGCCGGCGAACGGCGAGGGGATCTCGGTGTCGACCTTGTCGGTGGAGACCTCGAGCAGCGGCTCGTCGACGGCGACCTCGTCGCCCACGTTCTTGAGCCAGCGGGTGACGGTGCCTTCGGTGACGCTCTCGCCGAGCGCCGGCATCTGGACGGACTCAGACATGACCTGGCGTCTCCTGTCAGTTGTGCGCGTGCAGCGGCTTGCCGGCCAGCGCGAGGAACGCCTCGCCGACCGCCTCGTTCTGGGTGGGGTGGGCGTGCACCAGGGACGCGACGTCCTCGGGGTAGGCCTCCCAGTTGACGATCAGCTGGCCCTCGCCGATGAGCTCGCCGACCCGGGCGCCGAGCATGTGGACGCCGACGACGGGGCCGTCCTTCTTGCGCACCAGCTTGACGAAGCCGGCGGTGCCGAGGATCTGGCTCTTGCCGTTGCCGGCGAGGTTGTACTCGTAGGTCTGGACCTGGTCGTCGCCGTAGAGCTCCTTGGCCTTGGCCTCGGTCACGCCGACGGACGCGATCTCCGGGTCGGAGTAGGTGACGCGCGGGATCCCGGACTCGACGATCGGCGCGGGGTTGAGCCCGGCGATCTCCTCGGCCAGGAAGACGCCCTGCGCGAACCCGCGGTGCGCCAGCTGCAGGCCGGGGACGATGTCGCCGACCGCGTGGATGTTCGCGACGCCGGTGTGCAGCCGCTCGTCGGTGAGCACGAACCCGCGGTCCATCGGCACGCCCTGCTCCTCGTAGCCGAGGTCGGCGGTGCGCGGGCCGCGGCCGACCGCGACCAGCAGCAGGTCGGCGTCCAGCGTGGTGCCGTCCTCGAGCGACACGTGCACGCCCGCGTCGTCCTGGGTGACGCCGGAGAAGCGGACGCCGGTGTGGAACGCGATCCCGCGCTTGCGGAACGCGCGCTCGAAGGACTTGGTGATCGACGCGTCCTCGTTGGGGACCAGCGTCGGCAGCGCCTCGACGATGGTCACCTTGGTGCCGAACGAGGTCCACACGCTCGCGAACTCGCAGCCGATGACGCCGCCGCCGAGCACCACCACGGACTCGGGCACGTAGTCCAGGGCGAGCGCGTGCTCGGAGGTGATGACGCGGCCACCGATCTCCAGACCGGGCAGGGTGCGCGAGTAGGAGCCGGTGGCCAGCACGACGTGCTTGCCGGTGTAGCGCTCGCCGTTCACCTCGACGGTGTCCGGCGCGACGAGCCGGCCATGGCCCTCGACGTAGGTGATCCCGTGGGCCTTCACCAGGCCCTGCAGGCCCTTGTAGAGCCGGCCGATCACCGCGTCCTTGTAGCTGTTCACGCCCGCCATGTCGATGCCCTCGAGCGCGGCGCGGACGCCGTACTTCTCGGACTCGCGGGTGGAGTCGGCGACCTCGGCGGCGTGCAGCAGCGCCTTGGTGGGGATGCAGCCCATGTGCAGGCAGGTCCCGCCGACCTTCGCCTCCTCGACGAGCACCACGCTCAGGCCGAGCTCGGTGGCGCGCAGGGCGGTGGCATAGCCCCCGCTCCCTCCGCCCAGGACCACGATGTCGGCGGTGTCAGGCACGGTCAGGCTCCCCTCGGGCACGGCTGTGGGTCGGGCGCTGTCGCCATCTTGTCATCACCCGAGGTCCGGCGGCATCCGCGCCAGGGACCGTGGTCGACGACTCTGCGACGGGATTCATCCTATGACTGATCGGGCCGTAGGTCCTGTCCGCCCGTACGCTGGACCCATGGCCCTGTTCCGCCGGCGCTCGCGCCAAGCCCCCGACCGCGACACCCGCAAGGCCACGCTCGACCATCTCGCCGAGTTCGCCCGCACGCGGGTGGGCGTCGAGGCGTACATCGAGCCGCAGACCCACGTCACGCAGACGACGATGGTGCTCATCGCGACGAGCGGGGAGTGGACCCGTCGCCGGGTGCCCGACCCGGCCACCGCCCGCAAGATCGCCGTCGAGCTCGGCATCCCGGTCTACGACGTCCAGCTGGTCGGCTACCCGCAGCGGATGCGGGACTGGAACGCCCGCCAGCGCACCGGCCGCTGAGGCGAGCCTCCGACGGCGCGCCTCGGGATGGCCGGCGGTGCCGGTCAGCGCTCGGTGCCGCACGCGTCACCCCCACAGCACGCGTCGCCGGCACGGCCCGGCGCCCCACGCGGCGAAGCCGGGCTCAGACACCGGACCCTGCAGGGCTGTCCAGACTGCGGACGCCGACCGGGGCCCCCGCCGCCCTTCGCCGCGCCGGCCGCCGCTACCTCGTTCCGGCCGCGGCCAGTCGCGTCCGGTGAGCAGCCCACGCGGATCATGTGACTGAGGATGCGGGGGTGACGGGTGTGCTGCTCAGCTGCGCCGTCCGCCCCTCCCGTCACATGATCCGCGTCGGCTGCTCACGGTCCGCGAACTGCGGCTCCTGGTGCGCGGACCGTGCGGTCAGTGCTCGCGGCTGTCCGGCGAGCCCGGCAGGTGAGCGCGAGCCTCGTCGGCGAGGCCGTCGAGCGGCCCGGAGATCGTGCCGAAGCGGAGTCTCCAGCCATCGAGCAGCGTCAACGACAGTACGTTCGGCCGACGCAGCTCCACTCCTCGGACGCTCTCCCAGGGGATGAGGACCGACCGACTCTCGCGGTGGGGCTCGATCAACGAACGATCGACGTCGAGGAAGCCGAAGAGGAGGATCGGCCAGAGCCGGGCGCCGACGCGGAAGCCATGGTCCTCCGCCCCGGCGGAGACGAGTGGCCAGGAGGCGTACCTCCACCGGTTGAACGTGCATCCGCCGACGATCATCGACTCACGCCCCACCGCGACAGCCGTCCCTCACGCACCCCGCGACGCAGCCCCGCGAAGAACCCACGCCACCACGGCACGTCGCCGACCCCCACCCACGTCGGCAGCTGGGCTCAGGTGCGGCTGACCTCGCGTGCGTCCTCGCCGACGGCCTGCTCGAGCGTCGCGTCGTCCAGGGCGAGCACGCCGGTGTAGTACTCGAGCTTGCGGTCCAGGTAGCGCAGGTGCTCGACGTCCTCGGCCATCCTCGCCACGAGCGTGGCCCGCACCTCCTCCAGGACGCCCACCCGCGCGGCGATCGTGTGGTCGCCCTCCCAGGTCAGGTCCATGAACGCCTTCATCTGGCGGATCGGCATCCCGGTGGCGCGCAGCAGCAGGAGCATCCGGACCCAGCCCAGGTCGTCGTCGGTGTAGCTGCGGTGCCCGTTGTCGGCCTTCGCGACGGGCGGCAGCAACCCCTCGCGCTCGTAGTAGCGCAGCGTGTGCTTGGACACGCCGGAGAGCTCGGCGGCCTGCTCGATCGTGTAGGTCACGCGGCAACGCTACGCCGGCCGCACCCTCACCGAAGGGGCATCGCGAGCACCCGCGACATCGCGCTTGACTTCGAGCGCGCTCGAACTTCTAGCGTCCCGGCCATGACACAGCTCGGACACCGTCTCGCCACCACCGACACCTACGTCGCGCCCCTCGCGCTGGGCGCCATGCTCATGGGGACCCGTACCTCGCCGGAGGAGTCGCGCCGCATCCTCGACCACTTCGTCGGCACCGTCGCACCGCGCTACCGGGCGCCCGACGGCAGCCAGGCCCTGGCCATGATCGACACCGCCGACTGCTACGCGTGGTGGGAGTCGCGCGGCGACATGGGCGGGCACAGCGAGCGCCTCCTGGGGCAGTGGTTCGCCGAGACCGGCGCACGCGACGCCGTCTACCTCGCGACCAAGGCCACGGCGACGCTCACCGACCTCGATGGCGTGTGGCCCGCCGACCCCGCGGGCCCGCCCGCGTGGGAGGTCGCCCGGACCAAGTTCGTCGGTGCCGCTCCCGACGTGCTGCGCGCCAGCCTTGCCGGTTCGCTCGAGCGGCTCGGCATCGATCGCGTCGACCTGTACTACAACCATGTCGACGACCGGGCGACCCCGCTGGTCGACTCCGTGGGCACGTTCGCGTCGTTCGTCGCGGACGGCCGTGTGGGGGCGTACGGCTGGTCGAACGTCGCCACCTGGCGGCTCGCCGAGATCCGCGCGCTCGCCCAGCAGCACGGGTGGCCGCAGCCGCTCGCGCTCCAGCAGCAGCACTCCTACCTGCGCGGCAAGGCCGGGCTGGACTCGACGAGCATCGTGGGCCCCGAGCAGCTGGACTACCTGGCCACGCACCCCGACCTGCAGCTCGTGGCGTACTCGCCGACGGTCAAGGCCGTGTACTCCGTGCCCGAGCGCCGTGCGGCGTCGTTCTGGGCGATGGAGCCGTACGCCGGGCCGGACGCCGACGCGCGGCTCGCGGCGGTGGACCGGGTGGCTGCGGCCACCGGGGCGAGCGGGAACCAGGTCGTGCTGTCCTGGCTTCGCGCTGCCCAGACGCCCACGGTGCTGCCCCTGGTGGGCCCGCGGACGTTCGACCACTACCTCGAGGACGTCGAGTCGCTCGACGTGGTGCTGACCGACGACCAGCTCGCCGAGCTGGACGCGGCCGGCGCGGCGTAGGCGGCCCAAGCACGGCGCGCACCGACCCGCGATCCGGGGTCGGTGCGCGCCGACGTGCGTAGCGCGCCGGGTCAGCCGGCCTCGATGACGCCCAGCATGGTGCGCACACCCACGCCGGTGCCGCCCTTGGGGGTGTAGCCCCAGGCGGCGCTCTCGTTGAACGCCGGCCCGGCGATGTCGAGGTGCGCCCACGGCGTCGAGCCCACGAACTCGCGCAGGAAGATGCCGGCGGTGAGCATCCCGCCGTTGCGGTCGGCGGAGACGTTGGCCAGGTCCGCGACCTGCGAGGTCAGGCCGGCGCGGAGCTCCTCGGGCAGGGGCATCGGCCAGAACTGCTCACCGGCCTCGCCGGCGGCCGCGACCACCGCCGCGCGCACCTCCTCGGTGCCCATGACGCCGGAGACCCGGGTACCGAGCGCGACCACCTGCGCGCCGGTCAGGGTGGCGATGTCCAGCACCACGTCGGGCTTCTCCTCGCACGCGGCCACCAGGCCGTCGGCGAGCACCAGCCGCCCCTCGGCGTCGGTGTTGAGGACCTCGACGGTGGTGCCGCCCTTCTGGGTGATGACGTCCGAGGGCCGCTGGGCGGTGCCGGACGGCATGTTCTCGGCCAGGCACAGGTAGCCGGTCACGGCCACCGGCAGCTTCAGGGCCGCAGCAGCGAGCACCGTGTGCAGCACGGCGGCAGCACCGGCCATGTCCGACTTCATCGTCTCCATGCCCTTGGCGGGCTTGATCGACAGGCCGCCGGAGTCGAACGTGATGCCCTTGCCGACCAGTGCCACCGAGCGCTTGGCGCGGGCCGGGGACCAGGAGAGCTTGACCAGGCGCGGCGGGCGCGACGAGCCCTGGCCGACGGCAACCAGGCCGCCGTAGCCGCCGGAGGCCAGCTCCTTCTCGTCCAGGACGGTGACCTTGACCTTGGTCCCCTTCGCCGCGGCCTTGGCGATGTCGGCGAACGCGGCGGGGTAGAGGTCGAGCGGCGGGGTGTTGACCAGGTCGCGCACGCCGTGCACGGCGGCGGCGACCACCTCGGCGCGGGCCACGGCGGCCTTCGCGGCGGCGGACCGGGCCTGCGAGGTGACCACCTGGATCTCCTGTGCCGGGCGCTTGGCGGCGGGAAGCTCGTGGTACCGCGTGTAGGCGTACGCCCCGAGCAGGGCACCCTCGGCGACCGCGGCCACGTCGTCGGTGTCGCGCACCGGCAGCGCGAGGGCGATCGAGCCGACCCCGGTCAGCTGGCGGGTCGCGGCGCCGGCCGCGCGGCGCAGCGACTCGCGGTCGGTCGGGTCCGCGACCGCCACGACGGCGACCACGTCGGCCTCGACCGCGTCGCCACCGGGCACGCGCACCACCTGGTCGCCCTCGGCGGTGACACCGAGGGCCGGCGAGGTCAGCGACGCGGCGAGACCCGCGGGCAGGGCGTCACCGAGCAGCCGGGGCGTCCCGCCGTCGGAGGTCACCCCCACCACGAGGACGTCGACGGACAAACGGGCAGCTGTGGTGGAGGTGAGGGTGATCACGCTCCGATGCTAGGCCCGTGGCGCGTGAGGCGCGGACCGCGCCGGGTGTCGGCCGGTGCGCGCGGGGCGTCGGCCCTAGGGTCGTCCACGTGTGGATCCCCCTCGCGGTGCTCAGTGCCGCCCTTGCCGTCGCCCTGGCCGGGTGGGCGGGCTGGCGCGCGACGAAGGACCTGCCGGTGATCTGGCGTCAGCTCCAGGCGGGCGCCGTGGTCGAGGCGGTTCTGGCAGTCCAGGCGGTGGTCGCGGTGGTGATGGCGGTGACCCGCGGCGCGCCCTCGGACGCCGCGACGTTCTGGGGCTACCTGGTCACGACGTTGATCATCCTGCCGGTGGCCGCTGCGTGGTCGTTCGCCGAGCGCACCCGGTGGAGCTCGGTGGTGCTGCTGGTGGCGGCCCTGACGGTCGCGTTCCTCCAGCTGCGCCTGGTCCAGGTCTGGCAGGGCTGAGCTCGCCGCCCCCTGCCTCAGCCGTCCAGCACGGGCAGCTCGACGTAGTCGTGGCAGCGGATCGGCCAGCGCAGCAGGGTGCGCTGCGGCTGGGAGATGTGCGGCAGGGCGACCTCGGGTGGGACCGGGCGCGGCGCGCCGAGGTGCACGATCCCGTTCCTGATCCGCATCCGGCACCGTCCGGCAGCGCGGATGTTCTTGAGCCACTCCACGTCCGGGCCGTAGGTCAGGGCGATCGTCACCACGTCGCCGTGGCGGAACGCCATCAGGGGCGTGTGGCGCACCGTGCCGGAGCGCCGGCCGACGTGCTCCAGGTCGACCATGGAACCGCGCCCCGCGAGCCTGAGCATCATGGGGTTGAGCACCCGGAGGTTGAACCGGGTGATGGCGCGGGGGATCGGCATGAGTGCCCCTCTCGGCGTTGTCCGGCACCCTACGACCGCTGGCCGTAGGGTGCCGGGCATGAGCTCACCGACCGCCACCGGCCCGGGGCGCGTGATCATCGGGGTCTACGGCATCCTCGCGCTGGCCGCCACGGCACGCTCCGCGGTGCAGATCGCGACCGACCTGGCCGCGGCGCCGCTGGCGTACCTGCTGTCCGGGGTCGCGGGCGTGGTCTACGTCGTGGCCACGATCGCGCTGGCGCGCGGTCGCGGGGCGTGGCGCACGGTGGCCTGGGTCGCGGTGAGCGTGGAGATGATCGGCGTGCTGAGCGTCGGCACCCTGTCGCTGGTGCGCTCGGACCTGTTCGCCGACGCGACGGTGTGGTCCGACTACGGCCAGGGGTACGGGTACGTGCCGCTCGTGCTGCCCTTCATCGGCATGTGGTGGCTGCGGCGCACCGCCACCCGGACGTCCCCGGATCACGCGGTGGCGGCCGGGTAGGTTGCCCGCGTGTACGCGCTGCTGTTCCGCCTGGTGTTCCGGCGGATGGATCCCGAGGTCGCCCACCGTCTGGCGTTCGGCCTGATCCGGACGGTCGCGGCAGTGCCCGGGCTGTCCTGGCTGCTGCGCCGCTGGTGCGCCCCGCCGGGGCCGCCCGTGCGGGCGCTCGGCACGCAGGTGCCCGGCGTCCTGGGGCTCGCGGCGGGGTTCGACAAGGAGGCCGTCGGGGTACCGGGCATGACGATGCTCGGGTTCGGCTACGTCGAGGTCGGCACGGTGACACCGCTCGCCCAGCCGGGCAACGAGCCGCCCCGGCTGTGGCGCGTCCTGGAGACCCAGGCGTTGCGCAACAGGATGGGCTTCAACAACTCCGGTGCGCAGGCCGCGGCCACGCGGCTGCGGCGGTTGCGCGCGACGCCGGCCGGGCGGCGGTACGTCGTCGGGGTGAACATCGGCAAGAACAAGGTCACGCCGGCCGAGCGCGCCGCGGACGACTACGCCGCGTGCGCCCGGGCGCTCGCGCCCTGGGCGGACTACCTCGTGGTCAACGTGTCCTCGCCGAACACCCCCGGGCTGCGGGACCTGCAGTCGGTCGACGCGTTGCGCCCGCTGCTGGTCGCCGCGCGCCAGGCCGCCGACGAGGTGACCGAGCCGGGCAGTGTGCCGCTGCTGGTGAAGATCGCCCCCGACCTGGCCGACGACGACGTGCTCGCGGTCGCGGACCTGGTCACCGAGCTCGACCTGGCGGGGGTGGTCGCGGTCAACACCACGATCGCCCACGAGCTGGGCGCGGGCGGCCTGTCCGGTCCGCCGCTGCTGCCGCGAGGCCTCGCCGTGGTCCGGCTGCTGCGCAAGCGGCTCGGGTCCGGGCGCACCGTGATCGGGGTGGGCGGGATCACGACCGCCGCCGACGTGCGCGCGTACCTCGAGGCCGGAGCCAACCTGGTCCAGGGCTACACCGGGCTGATCTACCGTGGGCCGTTCTGGGCCGCGCGGATCCACCGCGAGCTCGCTCGGGAGGCGCGATGAGCAGGGCGCAGTGGCGGTGGGAGTTCCTCGACCGGGCCGACCGGGTCCGGGACCGTCCGGTGAGCCCGGTGTTCACCAGCCGGTTCGACGCCGAGCAGTGGCTCGGCGAGCACTGGCGCCAGCTCGCCGCCGAGCACCTCGCCCAGGCGCGGCTGCTCGGCGGGGACGAGCCGGTGGGCGCGCCGGTGCTGCTGCGCGAGGCCTGAGCCCGGGTCGGCTGCGGCGAGGTCCGGTCGCCGGACCGGAGGGCTGACGCGTCCTAGATCGGCACGGCCTGTGCCGGGGCCGGCGCGGAGGCGGCGGGCAGTGCCCGCCACGCGGCGGCGAGCCCGGCCACGCCGCGCTCGAGCTGGTCGACCGGGGCGGCGAACGGCAGCCGCAGGCGCTGCTCGAACCCGCCGTCCACGCCGAAGGCCGAGCCCGGGGCGACGCGCACGCCGTGCCCTGACGCGACCGCGGCCAGCGTGGAGGACACGGGGGAGCCGAGGTCGACCCACAGCGAGAGCCCGCCGGCCGGCACGTTCGCACGCCACGGCAGGGCGGCGTGCATCGCGGCGAGCAGGGCGTCGCGGCGCACCCGCAGCTGGGCACGGCGGTCCGCCAGCAGGGCGTCGGCGTCCTCGAGCAGCTCGACGAGCACGAGCTGCTCGAGCAGGCCGGTGCTCAGGTCCCGGTGCACCCGTGCCTGCCCCAGCCGCAGCACCACGTCGCGGTGCGCGCGCACCCAGCCCAGGCGCAGGCCGCCCCAGAAGCTCTTGGAGGCCGAGCCCACGGCGATCAGGTTCTCGTCCGGCGCGGCGCCGAGGAACGGGGCCGGTGGTTCGCCGTCGAGGGTCAGGTCGGTCAGCGTCTCGTCGCCGACCACCGGCGTGCGGTACCGGGTGGCCAGGTGTCGCAGCCGGGCGCGCGCCTCGCTGGACAGCGACGTGCCGGTCGGGTTCTGGTGGTCCGGCGTGACGTGCACGAGGCGGGGTGAGGCCTGGCGCAACGTCGCCTCGAGCAGGTCGAGGTCGACGCCGTCGGGCGCGACGGGGACGGCCACCGGCCTGGCCCCGGCCGCGCGGATGGCGGCCAGGGAGTGGGGGTAGGCGGGGTTCTCGACGGCGACCCGGTCGCCGGTGCCCACGAGGGTGGCCAGCAGCAGGCTCGTCGCCGACTGCGCCCCGGACGTGACGAGGATCTGCTCGGGCGTGGTGGGTACGCCGCGCCGCGTGTAGCGCTCCGCGAGCCGCGCGCGCAGGTCCGGCAGCCCGAGGTAGGCGTAGCCGCCGCCGGCGACGTGCGCCGGGAGCCGCTCCAGCGCGCGCCGCGCGGCGTCGGCGAAGGCGGCCGGTGCCTCGGGCGCCGCGACGGACAGGTCCACCGGGCCGGAGGTGGCGGAGTCGGGGACCAGCAGACCGGCGGCGGAGTCGGTGCCTCGCGGCAGGGCCGTGACGCTGCCCGATCCGCGCCGGGTGCGCAGCACGCCCTGCTCACGAAGCCGCTGGTACGCAGCCGCGGTCGTGGTCCGGGAGAGCCCGAGTGCGCCGGCGAGCTCGCGCTCGCTGGGCACCCTGGTACCCGCGGGCAGACCACCGTCCAGGACGGCGCGCCGCACGGCGTCGGCCAGTCCCCGGTACGTCGGGGTCCCGGCGGGCAGGGGCCCGATGATCCGGCTCAGGGCGGCTGGGGCGACGCGGCGCTCGACGGGCACCAGGCCACGATGTCGGAAGTGGCTCTACTCCGCAAGGCCAGATGGTCCCAGCATGGCCGCATGACGGGTCAACTGGCCTTACTAGTCGCAGCGGTGGCATTGCTGGTCGTGCTCGGGGTGGCGCTCGTGGTCGTCATCCGGCGGGACGGGCGCGGGCGCCGCACGCCGCCGCAGTCGCACCGGCCCTGGGACTCCGGCACCACCGTGGAGCCCGTCAGGTGACGGCACGGATCACCCAGCTCGCGACCGGCCTCGTCGCGTACGCAGTCTCGATGGCGCTCATGGTGCGGGCGGGCCTCGGCGCCATGCCCTGGGACGTGCTGCACCAGGGGCTGGCAGCGCACACCGGAGCGAGCTTCGGTGCCGTCACCGCGGCGACCGGCGCGGTGGTGCTCGCGTGCTGGCTCCCGCTGCGCCAACGGCCAGGGTTCGGCACCCTCGCGAACGTCGTCGTGATCAGCGCTGCGGTCAACCCCGCGCTCGCGGTGCTCACGCTGCTCGAAGACCCGCTGCCGATGCCGGTCCGCGCCCTGATGCTGGCCACCGGGATCGTGCTCAACGCCCTCGCCACGGCGCTGTACGTCGGCGCCGGGATGGGGCCAGGACCGCGCGACGGTCTGATGACCGGCCTGGTCGCGCGCACCGGTTGGCCGCTGCGTGCGGTGCGCACCGGTATCGAGGTGTGCGTAGTGGCGGCCGGGTGGCTGCTGGGCGGCACGGCCGGGCTCGGAACCCTCGCCTACGCGCTCGCGATCGGGCCGCTGGTGCATCTGTGGCTACCGCGGCTGACCCGCTCGGCTGCGGCAGCCCGGACCGCGGCGCCTGCGGTCCTTGACCCGACGTGAGTCGTCAGGACGGGAACTCGCCCCTGGCGACCTGCGGCTTGGGCAGGCGGAGCCGGCGCAGCTGGTAGGCGCGCATCAGGCCGTACCGGCGCAGCCCCGGCTGGACCTTGTCCTCGCCGAACGCGGCGGCCAGCCCGGTCTTCAGGCGGCGCGCGAGGATGAAGCCGTCGACGATCGCGGCGAGCACGCACAGGTACAGCACCACGGTGATGATCAGCCCGACGACCTGCTGACCGCTGACCGTCAGGGTCATGCCGATGAAGCCGACCATCGCGACCGGCAGGAACCACTCGCCGAGGTTGCGACGTGCGTCGACGTAGTCACGCACCCAGCGGCGCTGCGGGCCCTTGTCCCGTAGCGGCAGGTAACGCTCGTCGCCGGTCTTGAGGGCCTGGTACTCCCGGTCCCGGGCCGCCTTCTGGGCCTCACGGGACTGGCGCGCCGCCTGCTTGCGGTCCTTGGGCACCAGCGGTTGGCGGCGGGCCGCCTCGCGTTCCTTGCGGGACGGGGTCGGGCGGCCCTTGCCGGTGGCGGTGTGGTCGTGATCGGCAGGCGTCGTCGGGGGCACGCCCCCAGGGTAGTCGAGCCGCGCTGGGACCCCGGCTGGCGCCCGTGGCCGCCGCCGGTAGCGTGGGCGGACGTGATCTCCACGCCGTCCCCGTCCGAGCTCCGCCGCCGGGTGGCCGAGGGCTTCGGCCGCGTCCGCGCCGACCTCGAGCACCTGGTGCGCATCCCGAGCATCTCCAGCCCGACCTTCGACCAGGCGGAGGTGGCGCGCAGCGCGCAGGCCGTGGCCGCACTGCTCACCGAGGCCGGGGTGCCCGCCGAGGTGCTCGTCGCGACCACCGCCTCGGGCGCGTCGAGCAGGCCCGCGGTGGTCGGCCACCGGCCCGGACCGCCCGGGGCCCCCACGGTGCTGCTCTACGCCCACCACGACGTGCAGCCCACCGGTCCGCGGGAGGACTGGCAGACCGAGCCCTTCGAGCCCACCGAGCGCGACGGCCGGCTCTACGGCCGCGGCTCGGCCGACGACAAGGCCGGCATCGTCGCCCACGTCGGCGCCGTGCGGGCCCTCGGCGACGAGCTCCCGGTGGGCGTCACGGTGTTCGTCGAGGGCGAGGAGGAAGTCGGCAGCCCGACGTTCGCGGACTTCCTGCGCACGTACCGGGACCGGCTGGCCGCCGACGTCATCGTGGTGGCCGACTCGGCGAACTGGTCGGTCGGCGTCCCGGCGCTCACGGTCGGGCTGCGGGGCCTGGTCGACTGCGAGGTCGAGGTGGCCGTGCTCGAGCACGCGGTGCACTCCGGGCTGTTCGGCGGGCCGGTGCTGGACGCGCCGACGCTGCTCGCCCGGCTCATCGCGACCCTGCACGACGAGGACGGCTCGGTCGCGGTCGAGGGCCTGACGAGGGCGCCCGACCCCACCGTGGACTATGACGAGGCCGCGCTGCGGGCCGACGCGTCGGTGCTGCCGGGCGTGCGGCTGGCCGGCGCGGGACCGCTGACCGCACGGCTGTGGACCCGTCCGGCGATCTCGGTGATCGGCATGGACGTGCGGTCGGTGGCCGACTCGTCGAACACGATCGCCGCGTCGGCGCGGGCCAAGCTGTCGATGCGCATCGCCCCGGGTCAGGACCCCGCGGATGCGGCGGCGGCGCTGCGTGCTCACCTGGAGTTGCACGCGCCGTTCGGTGCCCACGTCACGGTCACCGACGGGGAGCGCGGCCAGGCCTTCGCTGCGCTCGAGGACACGCCGGCGATGCGGATGGCGCGGGAGGCCTTCGCCGAGGCGTGGGGGACCGCGCCGGTGGACATCGGCGTCGGCGGGTCCATCCCGTTCGTCGCCGAGCTCGCCGAGGTCTTCCCGGAGGCCGCGATCCTGGTCACCGGGGTGGCGGACCCCGACGCGAGGGCGCACGGGGCCGACGAGTCGGTCCACCTCGGCGACCTGGAGAAGGTCGTGCTCGCCGAGGCGCTGGTGCTGGTCGGGGCCGCGCGGCTCTGAGCCCGACCGGTCGCGGTGTCGAGAACGGGCACCGCCGTTCGTGTCAGTGGTGAGAGGCCGGCACCTGGCCGGCCCGTCACACCAGGAGGCATGTGATGACCCACTACATGCTGGCCATGCACCAGCCCGATGAGGGAGCCCCGTCCGCCGACGTGCTGGCCGAGGTGATGCGGCGCCTCGACGAGCTCGCCGAGCGGATGCGCGAGGCCGGCGCCTTCGTGCTCACCGCCGGGCTCCAGCCCGCGTCGAGCGCGACGGTGGTCCGCTCGGAGGCGCCGCTCGGCGTCGCGCCCGGCGAGTTCCTGATGAGCGACGGCCCGTTCGTGGAGGCCAAGGAGCACCTCGGCGGCTTCTGGGTGATCGAGGCCCCCGACCTGGACGCCGCGCTCGCCTGGGCGAAGCAGGTGGTCGCGATCACGAGCCTGCCCATCGAGGTCCGGCCGGTCGCGGGGCTGGTGCGCTGACCGGTGCCGGACGCTCAGGCGCAGGCGGCCCTCGCCTTCCGGGAGAACCACGGTCGGGCGATCGCCATCCTGGCTCGCGTCCTCGGCGACCTGGACCTCGCCGAGGACGCGGTGCAGGAGGCCTACGTCGAGGCCCTGCGCACCTGGCCACGGAGCGGCGTCCCGCCGAGCCCGGCGGGATGGATCGTGACCACCGCCCGTCGCCGCGCCGTGGACCGGTGGCGGCGTGAGCAGGCCGGGCGGGCCAAGGCGAGCGAGGCGGCGCTGCTCTTCGCGCGCGGCGAGTCGGAGGGTGCTCCGGACGGGATCGCCGAGGCTCCGGACGTGCGCGACGACCAGCTCCGCCTGGTGTTCACGTGCTGCCACCCGGCCCTGTCGCTCGGGTCGCGGGTCGCGCTGACCCTCCGCCTCATCGGGGGACTGACCACCGCCGAGATCGCGCGGGCGCTGCTGGTCCCCGAGCCCACGATGGCAGCGCGGCTGACCCGGGCGAAGGCCAAGATCCGCGACGCCGACATCCCGTACCGCGTCCCGCCCGCCCACGAGCTCGGTGAGCGTCTGACGGCCGTGCTCGCGGTGGTCTATCTCGTCTACACCGAGGGTCACCGTGGCACGTCCGGGGACGAGCTGGTGCGCGTCGACCTGTGCACCGAGGCGCTCCGGCTCGCGCGCGAGCTCGCGGACCTGATGCCGGGGGAGTCCGAGGTCCACGGCCTCCTCGCGCTGCTGCTGCTCAGCGAAGCCCGCCGACCCGCCCGCACCGACGCCGAGGGCCGCGTGGTCCCGCTGCCGGCCCAGGACCGCAGCGCCTGGGACCGCGGGCTCGTCGACCAGGGCAGCGCCACGCTGCGCCGGGCGCGGGAGATCGGGCCGCCCGGGCCGTACCGGGTGCAGGCGGAGATCGCCGCCGTGCACGACGTCGCCGTGCGTCCCGAGGACACCGACTGGCCACGGATCGTCGAGCTCTACGACACCCTGCTCGCCCTGACCCCGACGCCGGTGGTGCGCCTGAACCGCGCGGTGGCCGTCGCCGAGGTGCACGGGCCGGACCGGGGTCTGGCCGCGCTGGAGGGTGTGGAGCTCCCGGGGTACCGCCCCTGGCACGTCGTCCGCGCCGAGCTGCTGGTCCGGGCCGGTCGGGTCGACGAGGGCGTCGAGGAGTTCCGCCGAGCGCTCGAGTGCCCGGGCAACGAGCCGGAGACGGCCCTGCTGCGCGAGAACCTCGGGCGGCTCACCGGCCGGCCGGGCGGTCAGCGGTAGCGCCGGGCCGGGTCCCGCGCACGGCCCAGGCGCGCGCCCGGAGCGAGATCGAGCCGTCGCGCGTCGTGCGCGCCCGACGGCGGATCAGGTCGCGAAGTGCGGCACGAGGCCCGTGGTCGATCGACGCCACGTACGCGGGCGCCGGGCCCTGCCCGCCGAGGAACGGCTCCCAGAGATCGTCGAAGTCGGCGAACGTGGTGTCGACGTCGATCGGGACCACCTCGACGTCGCCCAGGCCCGCGTCGTCGAACGCCTCCGCGAGTGCGTCGGGACGGCAGAGCGGGAACCGGACGCCTTCGTCGAGGACCGCGGCGGCCGGGTCCAGCTCCGTCGCGCTGTCCCAGAAGAGCCGCAGGAGCTCCATCTCGCCGGCGTAGTCCCAGACGTAGGCCCCGACGCTCCCTCCGGGAGTCGTCACCCGCGACTGCTCGACGAGGGCCGCCACCGGGTCCGTGGTGAAGTTCAGCACCAGCCCGGAGACCGCGACATCGACGGAGGCGTCCTCGAGCGGGAGGTCGGCCGCGGTGCCCAGCGCTGTCGTCGCGCGGGATCCCAGCCTCGACGCCGCCCGGGCGAGGAAGCCCGCGGACGGGTCGACCGCCGTCACGGCGGCCGGGGCCGCGACCTCGAGGAGGGCGGCGCTCAGGGCGCCGGTCCCGCAGCCCACATCGAGCCAGCGACGTCCGGGCGGGATGTCGAGCCAGGCGAGGAAGCCCGGTGCGACCCGGCGGCTCCACCGGCCGATGTAGCGGTCGTAGGGGTCCCCGTGCTCCCAGGCGTCTGTGACGTGCCTCTCCGTCATCTCCCAAGGGTGGGTCCGTCTCGTCGGAGCGCAAGGCGACCGGTGCGCCGGACGGCCGCGGCGCTCGCCGGTGTCGCGGCGGGCGGTGGCCTCAGGTGCCCCGGTGGGCCACGTCGACGGCGATCGCCCAGGTGGCGACCTCGTCCGGCAGACCCGGCGCTGTGGCCGAGGGGTCCAGCGCGGCCACGACGGCGGGCGCCGGGATCCGGTCACCGCCGCGGTGCAGGAATCGGCCGGCCACCCAGCCGCGGGCGACCGGGGCGGCGCCGCGTCGGAACTCCTGCTCGAGGTAGATGACCCGCTCGTCCCAGCCGAGCACGCGCGTGGCGATCTCGAACCGCTCGCCCAGCCGCATCGACCGCTTGTAGGTCATGGTCGACGCGGCGACCACCGGGTACCACGCGCGCTCGCGCAGCACCGGGAAGGCGCCGAGGTCGGCGAGATAGTTGGTCCGCGCGACGTCCATCATCTGCAGGTACGCGCCGTTGTTGACGTGCAGGTAGATGTCCAGGTCGCCAGGGCCCACCCGCATCCGGGTGATCGAGGTGTCCAGCACGTGCATGTCCGGCACGGCACGGCGGGGACGGTAGAAGGCGCGGGCGAGGTGGAGGGTGCGGGCCACCGGGGCAGGCTACCCGCGCCCTCGCGGCGGCGGCTCGGAAGGGTCGGCCGAGCACACGACTCCCATGCCCCCGGGGGTGTAGCCCGAAGGAGTGGCAGAAGACCGGAACCCGCCCGCGAGCCGGTCCCCGGCCGCTAGCCTGCCGCCGGCGCCCGGGACCGTCCCGGGCCAGCAGCAGGGGGTCCCGCGATGTCCGACGCGTACGTTCCTTCCGTCCCGCCGCAGGCGCGGCTCGAGAACGTCGGGCGGGGTGCGCTCGTCGCGCTCGCCACGGTGCCGGTCGGCGTCGCAGCCTGGCTCGTGCTGTGGGGGTTCGGGTTCATCGTCTCGCTCGTCGCGGCGGGCGTCGCCATCCTCGCTCTGCGGCTCTACCTGTGGGGCGCCGGGTGGATCAGCCGGAAGGGCGCGCTGGTCGTGCTCGGCATCACCGTCGTGACGCTCCTGCTCGCCTTCTTCGGCGGGATCGTGCTGGACGCCGCGCAGGCGTTCGGTGAGGGCAGCGGGCTGGGGGCCTGGGGGGCGTTCCGGCACCCGAACTTCTGGCCGGCCTTCTGGGACGTCTGGCCGGACGCCGCGCCGGAGTACCTGCCGGACTTCGCGTGGGCGATCGGGTTCGGGGCGCTCGGCTCGTTCAGGACGTTGCGGGCCGTCTTCGCCGCCACATCCGCGCAGCCCCAGCAGGGCCAGGCGGCTGGGCCGGCCGAGCCGGCCGAGGGGTTCGGCGAACCGTTCGTCGCGCCGCCGGCCGAGCCCTCCACCGAGCCCGAGGCGCCAGGGCACTCCTGAGCGACGACGGCCGCGGCGCCGCCGCGCGCGTCAGACCGGGGGTTCTGGCTCGTACTGGATCGCGCGCTTGACCGCTCGGGCCATCGCGACGGTCTCCAGGCGCGCCACCAGGTGCAGTGACATGTCGATCCCGGCGGAGACGCCCGCGCTGGTCACCACGTCGCCGTCGTCGACGAACCTCGCGTCGGTGTCCACCAGGACGGAGGGGTCCAGGCTCGCCAGCTCGTCGAACGCGTCCCAGTACGTCGTCGCCGGCCGCCCCGCGAGCAGGCCGGCGGCGGCCAGCACCAGGGCGCCGGTGCACACCGAGGCGACCAGCGGGGTCGTGGCGCGCATCTCGCGCACCCAGGCGAGGTGCTCGTGGTCGAGCACCAGGCGTCGGGTGCCCTGGCCGCCGGGGTAGACCAGCACGTGGAGCGGGCCCGCGTCGGCCGCCGCGCAGTCCGGCAGGATGCGCAGCCCCTTGGCGAGCCGGACGCCTGCGCCGTCGGCCGAGAACAGCAGCACCTCGGGGCGCAGCTCGCTGAGCTCGGCCCACTTGGTGAGCACGTCGTAGGGCCCGACGACGTCCAGCTCCTCGGCGTCGTCGAACACGAAGATCCCGATCCGCATCGGCGGCACGGTCGACATCGGGTGCCCCTTCGGTTCCGGTTGGGTACGTGACCTCAGTCCACGGTGGTGGGTGCGGGGTCCAGGCCCGGCAGCGCGAGCATCTGGTCCAGCGCGACCCGGGCCCAGTGCGCGTCGTCGGGGTCGACCTCGATCCGGTTGACCACCCTCCCGGCGACCAGCTCCTCCATCGCCCACACCAGGTGCGGCAGGTCGATGCGGTTCATGGTCGAGCAGAAGCACACCGTGGAGTCCAGGTAGTGCACGGACAGCTCGGGGTGGGTGGCGGCGAGCCGGCGCACCAGGTTGAGCTCGGTGCCGATCGCCCACGCGCTGCCGGGCTCGGCGGCGTCCAGCACGCGGATGATGTGCTCGGTCGAGCCGACGTGGTCCGCGGCCGTGACCACCTCGTGCTTGCACTCGGGGTGCACCAGCACGTTGACGCCCGGCACGCGCTCGCGGATCGCGGTGACGTTGTCCAGGGAGAACCGGCCGTGCACCGAGCAGTGCCCGCGCCACAGGATCATCCGCGCGTCGCGCAGCTGCTGGGGGGAGAGCCCGCCGTCGGGCTTGCGGGGGTCGTAGACCACGCAGTCGTCCAGGGACAGGCCCAGCTCGAGCACCGCGGTGTTGCGGCCCAGGTGCTGGTCGGGCATGAACAGGACCTTGCCCTCACCGTCGCGGCCGCCGGTCTTGTCGAACGCCCAGCGCAGCGCGACCTGGGCGTTGGAGGACGTGCAGACCGTGCCCCCGTGGCGGCCCGTGAACGCCTTGATCGCGGCCGTGGAGTTCATGTAGGTCACCGGGACGGTGCGCTCGGCCACGCCGGCGTCGGCGAGCACCTCCCAGGCCTCCTCCACCTGCGCGATGTCGGCCATGTCCGCCATCGAGCAGCCGGCCTGCAGGTCCGGCAGCACCACGGCCTGGCCGTCGTGGGTCAGGATGTCGGCCGACTCGGCCATGAAGTGCACGCCGCAGAAGATCACGAACTCGGCCTCGGGCCGGGCCGCCGCCTCGCGCGCGAGCTTGAAGGAGTCGCCGGTGACGTCCGCCAGTGCGATGACCTCGTCGCGCTGGTAGTGGTGCCCGAGGACGAACGCTCTGTCGCCCAGCGCGGCGCGGGCCACCCGGGCCCGCTCCAGCAGGTCCGGGTCGGATGCCGCGGGCAGCGCGCCGGTGCACTCGACACCGCGCTCGGAGGCGAGGTCGGAGCCCTGGCCGAGGAGCAGCAGGGCCCCGGACGGGCGGGGCTCGGCGAACGTGGAGGTCACCGGGAGATCTTCCCACAGCGCCCTCGGCACCGACCCGCCACAGGCCCGGGACCGGATCGGCGGGAGTCCGGCAGATCCGGTCCTGGAAGCGACGGCCCGCGGCACTCGGGCAGGATGGCGGGGTGCGCGTGCTGATCGCCCCGGACCGCTTCGGGCCGGACCTGCCGGCGGCCGAGGTCGCGACCGCCCTCGCTGAGGGGTGGGCGGCCGGGGCGCCCGACGACGAGCTCGACCCGGCGCCGCTGGGCGACGGGGGACCTGGCCTGGTCGCGGCCGTCCACCGAGCGGTGGGCGGCGATCTGGTGCCGGTGACGGTCGGCGTGCCGGGCGACGGAGCCCCGGCGGCCCTGCTGCGCCTTCCCGATGGCACCGTCGTCGTCGAGGCGGCCGAGGTGCTCGGGCCGCGCCCGGCGACCGCGGTCCGGCCGGGGGCGGCCGGCGTCGCGGCGGGCTCCGGACCGACCGGGCCACTGCTCGGCTCCGGTGCCGCCGGCGGGTTGCTCGACGCCGCGCTGGGCCTCGACCCGAGCCGGGTCGTCGTCGGGGTGGGTGGTCTGGCGGCACACGACGCCGGGGCGGGCCTGCTCGCGGCACTCGGACTCGACGTGCCCGTGGTCGCGGACGGTGCCGACCAGCTGCGCGCCGCGACGGTGGCGGACCTGTCCGGCGCGAGCGAGGTGGTCGAGGGTTTCCGGCGGCGCCTGGCCGGACGCGAGCTGGTGGTCGCGGTGGACACCGAGGTCCCGCTGCTGGGCCTGCACGGCGCCAGCGCGCTGCTCGCGGTGCCGGACGCGACAGCCCTCTCGCTGGCCCCTCAGGCCGCGCAGGGCATGGAGCAGGCCTTCGCGGCGTGGGTGCACGCTCTCGGGCCGGTGCTCGGGCCGGGGCACGTGCGTACGCTCGCCGCGGCCCGCGGCGCAGGAGCCGGGGGTGGGCTCGCCTTCGGGCTGTCGCTGCTCGGCGGACGCCTGGAACCGGGTGCCCAGGTCGTCGCGTCGCTGGTCGGTCTGCCGGAGAGGGCCGCTCGCGCCGACCTGGTGCTCACCGCCACGTCGGTCCTCGAACCCCATGTCCTGCACGACTCCGCGCTCGCCGCCGCGTCGGCGCAGGGTGCGTCGCACGCCCTGCCGGTGGTCGTGGTGTGCGGGGAGGTCGTGCTCGGCCGCCGCGAGTGGGCGGCCCAGGGTCTCGCCGGGGTCTACCCGCTGGCGGACGTGTCGGGTGCCTGGCGGGAGCTGGCGGACCTCGGTGGGGCGCTGCGGGAGCGGGCCACGCGCGTGGCCAGGACCTGGTCGCGCTGACGGCGGTCGGCGCCGGGACGGCGCGCGGATCGCGTGGTCCCGGGCGGGGTCCCGTGGGCGCACTGGCCCGGAGGTCGTACCCTGGTCGGGAAGACCCGGCGTGTTCCGGTTGTTCTTCCCGACGACACAGCGACGCGATCCACCCCGGAGGGGCCATGACCGAGACCACGCAGACCGCCACGCACGGGGTCGTCCTCACCGACGTCGCCGCAGCCAAGGTCCGCAGCCTCCTGGAGCAGGAGGGGCGCGACGACCTGCGCCTGCGCGTGGCCGTGCAGCCCGGCGGCTGCTCCGGCCTGATCTACGAGCTGTACTTCGACGAGCGCACGCTGGACGGCGACGCCCTGCGCGACTACGACGGGGTGGAGGTCGTGGTCGACCGGATGAGCGTGCCCTACCTGGACGGCGCCACCATCGACTTCGCCGACACGATCGAGAAGCAGGGCTTCACGATCGACAACCCGAACGCCGCGAGCTCGTGTGCGTGCGGAGGCTCGTTCAGCTGAGTCCGGCCTGACGTCCCGACGGCGGCCGCCCCACGGGGTGGCCGCCGTCGGCGTCCGCGGGCCGGTGTGCGGCGGCCATCCCACGCGCCGATGGACCTCAGGACGCGGGTTCGCCGAGCAGCACCGTGGTGGCGCGGGCCTCGCGCTCGTCGAGCGCCTCGGCGGCCGACTCGCCGGTCACCGTGTGGCCGCGCATCCGTGCCCAGGCCGCGATGTCCGCCCGAGCGGCCCGGTCGGTCCACAGCACGGTCACCTCGGTGCCGGCGGGCGCGCCCGCCGCGGCCCTGGCGAGCCGGATGATCGGCTGCGGGCACAGCAGCCCGCGGGCGTCGACGATCACAGCCCGCCCGCCCCGAGCGCCGACCGCACGCCCGCCACCGCGTCGGGCAGTGCCGCGCACAGCCGGTCCGCGTCGGCCTCGTCGGCGTCCACCGGCAGGCTCAGCCGCACGTTGCCGTGGGTGAGCACGCCCATCGCGACCAGCACGTGGCTGGGCTCGAGCGTGCTGGCGGTGCACGCGGATCCCGAGCCCACCGCGACACCCCGCCGGTCCAGCTCGGTCAGGAGCGCCTCGCCGTCCACGTAGAGCGCGGAGAACGTCAGGACGTGGGGGAGGGAGTGCTCGGCATCCCCAGGGATGTCGACGTCCGGGATGCCGGCCAGGCACGCGCGGACCCGGCCGATCAGCGCGCGTCGGCGGCGCCCGGCCTCGGCCCGCCCCGCGGACACCGCGCGCAGCGCGGCCGCCGCGCCGGCCAGCAGCGGGACGCTCACCCCGCCCGGCGCCCACGGCTCCTCGTCCTGAGGCCCGACCGAGCGCGTGCGGACCCGGCGGCGGATCGCGAGCAGGCCGACGCCCGCCGGGCCGCCCCAGCCGGTCGGGTCGGCGGCCAGCACGTCCCAGTCCTCGCCGACGTCGACGTGTCCCACGCTCGCGCCGGCGTCCACCAGCAGCGGCACCCCGGCGTCCAGCGTCGCGGCATGGGCCTGGGCGAGCGGCTGCAGGGTCCCGACCTCCGGGTTGGCGTGCTGGAGAGCGGCCAGCGCCGCGGGCTCGCGCAGGGCGTCCCGCCAGGCCTCCAGGTCCACCTGCCCGTCGGGGTGCACGGGCACCGGGCCGCCGTCCGGGTCCACCGTGCGTGCCGCCGTGATCAGCGCCGCGCGCTCCACCGCTGAGTGCACCACGCGGGTCCCGGTCCGGCGGCGCGCCGCGGCGACCGCTGCCACAGCGGCGTGCAGCGACGCGGTGTGCGAGGGCGTCACGTGCAGCTCGGCGGCCGCGCACCCCAGGTGCTCGGCGAGGACCTGCCGGGCGTCGTCCGCGAGCCTCGCCGCGCGACGTCCCTCGGAGTGCAGGCGGCGGGGGTCCGCCCAGCCCTCGTCGAGGGCCGCGATGATCGCCTCGCGCGCAGCCGGGTGCAGCGGCGCGCGGGCGTCGAGGTACACCCTGGAGGTCACCGGCCCAACCTACGGTTCACGCCCCACGCCACGCGATCCGATCAGGTCTCGCGAACGGCGTCGGCGCGCTACTGTGTGCACCCAGGGACGAAGGTCCCGGGTGTCGTGCGGCGGGGACCGGCACGTCGACGCGGCCCGGGCGAGGAAAGGCAAGGGTGGACGTGCTACAGCCTCGGGGTCGGCGGACCGCCCGGCTCGTGGTGCTGGCAGTCGCCGCCGCCGTGCTGCTCAGCGGGTGCTCCGCCGAGCTGCGGCGTGGCTTCCTGCCCGGCTACGACGATGGTCAGGTCACCAACATGACCGGCCGGATCACGAGCCTGTGGACCGGTTCGTGGATCGCCGCGCTCGCCGTCGGTGTCATCACGTGGGGCCTGATCATCTGGGCCGTGGTGGTCTACCGCAAGCGTCGCGACGACGACACCCTTCCGGTCCAGACCCGCTACCACGTGCCGCTGGAGATCATGTACGTGGTGCTGCCGATCATCATGGTCGGCGTCCTGTACTTCTTCACCGAGCGCGACATGTCGGCGATCCAGGACACCTCCGCCACACCGGACGTGACCATCGAGGTCATCGGCAAGCGTTGGAGCTGGGACTTCAACTACCTCGACTCGAACGTGTGGGAGTCCGGCGAGCACGTCGCCGACCCGGGCGCGGTCAAGCTCGGCGACCCCCAGCTGCCCACCCTGTACCTGCCCGAGGGCAAGCGGGTCGAGCTCGTGCTCGAGTCCCGCGACGTCATCCACTCGTTCTGGGTGCCGGCCTTCCTCTACAAGAAGGACATGATCCCCGGCCGCACCAACACCTTCCAGATCGTGCCCGAGCGCCAGGGCATGTACCTGGGCAAGTGCGCCGAGCTGTGCGGGGAGTACCACGCCGGGATGCTCTTCCAGGTCGACGTGGTCAGCCCCGAGGAGTACCAGGCCGAGATGGAGCGGCTGGCAGCGGCCGGTCAGACCGGACGGCTGGGTCTCGACCTGAACCCGACCGACCCGGGCGCGACGGCACCGACGACGAGCCAGGAGGGCTGATGGTCACCGAGAGCCGGGCGATCGCCGGCGCGATCCCGCAGCGCCGCCACCTGGGCCGTGCCGTGGTCTCGTGGATCACCACGACCGACCACAAGACGATCGGCTACATGTACCTGGTCACGTCGTTCTTCTTCTTCCTGATCGGCGGCGTGATGGCGCTGCTGATCCGCGCGGAGCTGTTCGCGCCGGGGATCCAGATCGTCAGCAACAGCCAGTACAACCAGCTGTTCACGATGCACGGCACGATCATGCTGCTGCTCTTCGCGACGCCGTTGTTCGCGGGCTTCGCCAACGTCATCATGCCGCTGCAGATCGGTGCCCCGGACGTGGCGTTCCCGCGCCTCAACGCGCTGGCGTACTGGATGTTCCTGTTCGGTGGCCTGATCACCGTCTCCGGGTTCTTCACGCCGCAGGGGGCCGCCTCGTTCGGGTGGTTCGCCTACGCGCCGCTGTCCAACGCGGTGAACTCCCCGGGACTGGGCGGCGACCTGTGGGTCTTCGGGCTCGCGCTGGGCGGCTTCGGCACGATCCTGGGTGCGGTGAACTTCATCACCACGGTCCTGACCATGCGGGCGCCGGGCATGACGATGTTCCGGATGCCGATCTTCACCTGGAACATCCTGGTGACCAGCCTGCTGGTGCTGATGGCGTTCCCGCCGCTGGCGGCCGCGCTGCTCGCGCTGGGTGCGGACCGGCGGCTGGACGCGCAGGTGTTCAACTCCGCCAACGGTGGCGCGATCCTGTGGCAGCACCTGTTCTGGTTCTTCGGACACCCCGAGGTCTACATCATCGCGCTGCCGTTCTTCGGCATCGTCACGGAGATCCTCCCGGTGTTCAGCCGCAAGCCGGTGTTCGGGTACAAGGGGCTGGTCTACGCGACCATCGCCATCGCGGCCCTGTCGGTCACCGTGTGGGCGCACCACATGTACGTCACCGGTGCCGTGCTGCTGCCGTTCTTCGCCCTCATGACGATGCTCATCGCGGTGCCGACCGGGGTGAAGTACTTCAACTGGATCGGCACGATGTGGCGCGGCAAGCTGACCTTCGAGACCCCGATGCTCTGGGCCGTCGGGTTCCTGGTGTCGTTCCTCTTCGGCGGCCTGACGGGCGTGATCCTGGCGAGCCCGGCGCTGGACTTCCAGCTGTCCGACACGTACTTCGTGGTCGCGCACTTCCACTACGTGATCTTCGGCACCGTGGTGTTCGCGATGTTCGCCGGCTTCTACTTCTGGTGGCCCAAGTTCACCGGGAAGATGCTCGACGAGCGGCTCGGCAAGGTGCACTTCTGGCTCGTGTTCATCGGCTTCCACACGACGTTCCTGGTCCAGCACTGGCTGGGCGTGGAGGGCATGCAGCGCCGGATCGTCGACTACGTCCCCGAGGACGGGTTCCAGACGATGAACGAGATCTCGACCGTCGGCGCGATGATCCTGGCGGTGTCGATGCTGCCGTTCTTCTGGAACGTCTACACCACGTGGCGCAACGCCCCCAAGGTCGCGGTGGACGACCCGTGGGGCTACGGCGCCTCGCTGGAGTGGGCGACGTCCTGCCCGCCCCCGCGGCACAACTTCACCTCGCTGCCCCGGATCCGCTCGGAGCGGCCCGCGTTCGACCTGCACCACCCCGAGGTCGCGGCCCTGGACCACGTGGTCGCCGATCCCGTGCTGGTGGGCGGCGGGGCATCCGGCCGACCGGACGACGATGAGGACGGTGCGCGGTGAAGGTCTCGAGCAGGGTCTTCGGCATCCTGACGGCTTTCTTCCTGCTGGTCGGCACGGTCTACGGGCTGCTCACCCACGGCGAGGCAGTGGGCATGGGTGCTCTGCTGCTCGGCGGCGGGCTGGCCGGCATGATCACGTTCTACCTCGTGGTGGTCGACCGGCGCAGCGGGCCGATGCCCGAGGACGACCCGCACGGCGAGATCGCCGACGGCGCCGGTGACCTGGGCACGTTCAGCCCGTGGAGCTGGTGGCCCCTGGTGCTCGCCGCGGCGGCGGCGCTCACGTTCCTCGCCCTGGCGGTCGGCTGGTGGCTGCTCGTCCCGGCCGTGATGCTCGGCGCGATCGGCCTGGTCGGGTGGGTGTTCGAGTTCTCCCGCGGTCAGCACGCGCACTGAGCCCGACGTGCCCGACACCGACGGGCGGCTCGACGAGGACTCCGTCCTGGCCGAGCTCACCTCGCTGGAGCCGCTCTTCCACGCCCCCGGCGGGATGACGCGTGCGGAGTACGAGGCGCTCACGGCTCCGGACTTCGCCGAGGTCGGTGCCTCGGGCCGTCGCTACGACCGCGAGGTCATCTGGGCCGTCCTGGCCGAGCGTTTCGCGTCGGGCGAGCCCGAGCCGGCGTTCGAGCTGACGCAGGCCGCCGTGCGGCGCCTGGCCCCGCGCGTCTGGGTGCTGACGTACGACCTGCTGTTCGGTGGGCGACGCAGCCGCCGGGTCTCCATCTGGGAGCGCGTGGGTGCGCGGTGGCGCGTCGTCTACCACCAGGGAACACCGGTCTAGCCGCATCGTCGACCAGATTGCGCGCGGGCTATGTATGCGCTTACATCCGGCCTAGGATCTGAGGGCAGGAGCTTCGTCGTCAAGGGAGACCACCATGGCCGCCACGTTCCCGGAGGTCGGCGACCTCGCCGAGATCCCGACCGGTGACATGCCCGGTGACCGGGTCCAGATCAGCCAGACCCACGTCGCGAAGGCGCGGAGCGTGTTCCCGGTGCTCTGGGACCGGCTCGAGGCGGTGCTCGCGGCGAGCCCGCACCACCGGGCCGTCGTCAGCGTCCACGGCGGGTCCGGGGTCGGCAAGTCCGAGGTCGGCTCGCTGCTCGCCTACGGGCTCAACCGGCTGGGCATCGGTGCATACGTGCTCTCCGGCGACAACTACCCGCGTCGGGTGCCTTCTGCGAACGACGCCGAGCGCCTGCGGGTGTTCCGGTCCGCAGCGGTGCGGGGTCTGGTGGATGCCGGGCTCTACGACCCCGAGGTGCGTCCGGCGCTGGAGGAGCTGCAGGCGACGGGTCGGGACGCGGACCCGGCGGCGGTCGCGGAGCACCCGTGGCTGCGCACGTACCTGGACGCGGGTCGCGCCGCCCTGGCGACCTACCTCGGCGGCCCCGCGGAGATCGCCTTCGACGAGCTGAACGCGATCCTCGCCGCGTTCCACGACGGGGCGCCGCACCTGCTGCTCAAGCGGATGGGCCGGGCCGAGGGCGAGCTCTGGTACGACGACGTGGACCTGCGCGGCGTCCAGGTGATCGTCCTGGAGTGGACCCACGGCAACAGCGAGCACCTGACCGGGGTCGACGTCCCGATCCTGCTCAACTCGACCCCGGAGGAGACCCTCGCGCACCGGCGCTCGCGCAACCGCGACGGCGCCGTGGACAGCCCGTTCACCACGATGGTGCTCGGTATCGAGCAGGAGAAGCTGCACGCGCGTGCCCACCGGGCGGCGATCATCGTCGCCAAGTCGGGTCAGGTGCAGGACTACGCGACCTACCTCGACGCGATGGGCGGGCCGGACACCGGTCCGATGCTCAACGTGTACCCGGACTCCGTCGGCGGCACCCTTGCCGACGTCGTGGCCTTCCTGCGGCGCCCCGAGACGCGTGGCGCGTTCACCTCGGCCTACCTGCTGCCGAGTGTCTTCAACACCGACCTGGACCGAGGGTTCTCGGTGATCGACTACCAGCTGAGCGACCTGTATGCGACGCGCGCCGACCTCGACGCGCTGGCCGACGCCGGCATCAACCTCAAGCTGGACTTCATCCTCAACCACGCCTCGGTGCTGTCCCCGCAGTTCCAGGACCTGCTCGCCCGCGGTCAGGAGTCGCCCTACGCCGACTTCTTCATCGACTGGAACGCCTTCTGGGCCGGGCACGGCGAGCTGACGCCCGAGGGGTACGTCCAGCCCGACCCCGACCTCATCAAGGACATGTTCTTCCGCAAGGAGGGCCTGCCGATCCTCATGGTCCGCATGCCCGACGGGACCGAGAAGCCGTACTGGAACACCTTCTACCAGGAGGTCCGCTACACCGCCCCGGACGCCCAGGACCTGATGGCGGCGACCGGCATCCAGTACGGGCGGGCCGCGGTGCTCGCCGAGCGGCTCGCGGCGACGTTGGCGACCGGCGGCCGCCCGGGGGACGTGGACGCCTCCGGCTTCGAGGACGTGCGCGACGCCGTGGTCGACCGGGTCGAGTCCCGGCGGCGGTACCTGGGCCAGATGGACCTGAACATCAAGTCCGACCTGGTCTGGGACTTCTACGCTCACACCCTCGACACGCTGGCCGGGTACGGCGCGGCGATCGTGCGGCTGGACGCGTTCGCCTACGCGCCCAAGGAGCCGGGCGCGCGCAACTTCCTCAACGACCCCGGAACGTGGGACCTGCTGGCCCGCGTCAAGGAGCTCGCGGACGCACGCGGCCTGTTGCTGCTGCCGGAGATCCACTCCACCTACGCCGAGCGGATCCACGAGACCATCGCGGCCCAGGGCTTCATGACCTACGACTTCTTCCTGCCCGGCCTGGTGATCGACGCGTTCGAGCGGCACGACGCCACCGTGCTCAAGCGTTGGATCGGCGAGGTGCTCGACAAGGGCATCCGCACGGTGACGATGCTCGGGTGCCACGACGGCATCCCGCTGCTCGACCTCAAGGGCCTGCTCGCCGACGAGCGCATCGAGGGCCTCATCGAGACGGTCAAGGGCCGGGGCGGGTACGTCAAGGACCTGCACGGCGCGAAGAACGTCTACTACCAGGTCAACGCGACGTTCTACTCGGCGCTGGGGGAGTCCGACGCGAGGATGCTCCTGGCCCGTGCGATCCATCTGTTCATGCCCGGCAAGCCGCAGGTGTGGTACCTCGACCTGTTCGCGGGAACCAACGACCACGACGCCGTGGCCAAGGCGGGGCCTGGCGGCCACAAGGAGATCAACCGCACCAACCTGACGGCCGCCGACGTCGAGGCGGGCCTGCTCCGCCCCGTGGTTCAGCGCCAGATCGAGCTGCTGCGCTTCCGGGCGACCTTCGGTGCGTTCGGCTTCGACGCGGCCTGCGAGGTGGCTGACACCGAACCGGGCCGGCTGCGGATCACCTGGTCGAAGGGCGACACCCACGCAGTCCTGGACGCCGACCTGGTTTCGGAGACGTTCACCGTCACCGCGACTGACGCATCCGGCACTCGCGAGATCTGACCCGCCTGAGGCGACTGCGAGGTGTGATCCGCTGAGTCGGGCCCTCCGCGCGACCCTCGGTCGAGGCGTGGTGAGGGGCTGCCGCCGCCGTGCCCGTGTGCACGAGGTGAGGCGCCGTCGCAGGCGACTCCCGGCACGCCACGCGGCGAACCGGCACTCAGGCGCCGATCCGTGCGGGGCCGTCCACCCTCCGGACGCCCATCGGGGCGGCCGACACGCCCCGCCGCGTCGGCCGCTGCCCGCACGACCGCCGACGGCGACCAGTGAGCGGCCCACGCGGTTCGCGTGACGGACGGCCGTGCCACGCCACCAGCCCCGTCCACCACTCCCGTCACCTGGACCGTGCCGGCTGCTCACGCACGGTAGCCGATGAGCGTGCGCCCGGCGGCTGCCATGGCTCGCCCGAGAGGGTCCCCACGATGACTGGAATGATGGAGGTAGTCGGCGCGCATGATCGATGTGCGGCCCCGGCACTCGAGGGTCAGGGGAAGATGAGCGGCGGTTCACCGGTTGCGGCGCTTGAGTGGCTCGCCAGCGGACAGCGCGAGGACGGTTCGTGGGGGAAGCAAGCCACGGCGCCAGGACGGATCGTGCCGACGATCTTCGCGGCGCGTTCGGTGCAGGAAGCTGGACTGGACGACGAACCGTGCCTGTCGCGGGCGCTCGACTTCCTTTCCCGACACGCGGTAGTTGACGGTGGCGGTTCGATCTATGGAACTCGCGACTCGGTGGTGCCGTGCTACACGGGCATGATCGCCCGCTTGTTGGTGCGTGCGGGCCGCGGCGAAGCCGCCATGCCATTGCTGCAGTGGATCGTTCGGTACCAGCCGGTCGTGTATGGCGGAGTCGTGTACCACGAGCCCGTGGGCCCGCTGTGGGGCGACTACCTGCGTACGCGCTACGGCGGTTGCATGGCTGCGACCACCTGCCTTCTGGGCCTTGTCCCAGCGGTCTCGGCCCTTGCGGCCGCTCGAAGGGCCGGCCTGGCGATCGCCGCTGACGCTCACGTGGCCGCGATGCGTAGCCTGTTGATCGACAGGCGGGTCATGTTCGGCAGATCCGGCGCGATCATGCCCTTGGCGGGCCGGACCAAGACCGACCCCGAGGGCACGAGGTGGGTGCTCCCGGCGTTTCCACTCGACTACGTGATCGACCTTGTCGAACTGGCGCAACTGGCGGTGGACATCGACGTTCCGGTGAACGCGATGACCGAAGCCGTCGAACTGATTCGGTCATGGAGACTCACGGACGGCGGCTGGCCGATGCTGGGCAAGCGACGGGTGAGCCTGGCCTATCGCCCCGAGCCTGTGAGCCGTCGACAGCGCAGCGAGACCATCACCCGCCGGGTCACCGAGCTGGGCCTGGAATGGGTCTGAAGAGACCGCCACCGCCGGGTTGAGGGAGGTGACTCTCGCCTGGTGCTGGCCGTGTCAACGACGGCTGAATCCTGATCAGGGATCGACGGCTGAAGACTGACCAGCTGCCTGGTTGTCTTCAGTCCGTGGTGGCCGCGGGTGGGCGGCCGAGGTCGCGGTTCTTGAGTCGGTAGGAGTCGCCTTTGAGAGCGATGACGTCGGCGTGGTGGACGAGGCGGTCGATCATCGCTGCGGCGACGGTGTCGTCGCCGAAGACCTCGCCCCAGCGTCCGAACGGCTTGTTCGAGGTGACGATCAGCGACGCGCGTTCGTAGCGGGCCGAGACGAGCTGGAAGAACAGGTTCGCGGCCTCGGGCTCGAACGGGATGTAGCCGACCTCGTCGATCACGAGCAGCGGATAGCGGCCCAGGCGGCGCAGCTCGTCTTGCAGGCGCCCGTCGTGGTGCGCGGTCGCGAGCCGGTCGACCCATTCGGACGCGGTCGCGAACAGGGTGCGGTGGCCGGCTTGGCAGGCGCGAACCGCGATCCCGGTGGCGAGGTGGGTCTTGCCGGTGCCCGGCGGGCCGAGGAACACCACGTTCTCCCGGGCCGCGACAAAGTCCAGGGTGCCGAGGTGGGCGATCTGGTCGCGGGCCAGGCCTCGGGCGTGCTCGAAGTCGAAGTCCTCAAGCGACTTGCGGGCGGGGAACCGGGCGGCGCGGATGCGTCCTTCCCCGCCGTGGGTCTCCCGGGCGGCGACCTCGCGCTGGAGGCAGGCCGCGAGGAACTCCTCGTGGGTCCAGGCCTCCGCCCGCGCCCGTTCGGCGAGCCGCTCGACCGCGTCGCGCAACGTGGGGGCCTTCAGCGCGCGGGTCAGGTAGGCGAGCTCGCTGGTCACGTCCCGGACCGTCGTCTTCGCCGGGGCCATCAGGCGACCTCGGTCAGGCCGAACGCGGCGTCGTAAGCAGCGAGGTCGCGCTGCTCGACCTCGTCCGCCGGAGGCGTTGCAGGGAGGTGCGCGGCGGCGTGGGACAGCGCCAGGGCGGCGGCCTTGTGGGCGGGGTCGGTGATCGTCTGCCAGCGCGCCCAGCACCGGGCGTGGACGGCGACGATCTTGGCCCCCAGGCGCACCGTGACGTGCTCGAGGTCGGCGACGACCTCGACGAACCGGCCGACCGCGACCGGGTCCACCGAGTAGTCGTTGGTGTCGACGCGCACGTAGTGGTCGCGCGGGAGCCGGACCCTCGCCCGCCATCCGAGCTGCGGGGCGACCGGCGGCAGAGTGAGCATCGCGTCCCGATCCGCCGCCCACCGGTCCAGCGGCCGGCAACCCAGCGCGCGGTGCTGACGACGGTTCGCGACGGGCAGCCACTCGGCGAGCTGGGTGTTGAAGTCGTCCGGACCGGTGAACGCGCGCCCCGGCAGGAACGAGGTCTCCAGGTAGCCGTTCGCCCGCTCGACCAGGCCCTTGGCCTCCGGGTCACGCGGACGGCACTGATGGACCCCGATCCCGAGCGTGCCGCGGAACGCCTCGAAGTCGTCGGTCAGCTTCGGCTTGCCGGCCCGCCAGGACCCGACCGCGGACTCGTTGTCCCAAACCAGCTCCCGGGCAACCGCACCCATCGAGGTCAACAGCGCCCAGTGCCCGGCGATCAGATCCGGCGCCTGCCGCGAGGGCAGCATCAGCGCGAACATCATCCGCGAGTAGCCCGAGACCATCACCAGCACCGGCGGCGACCCGACCTGCCCGGCGCCGAGCGGGACGTCGACCGGCGGGAACCACAGGTCGCACTGCAACCGGTGCCCCGGTTCGTAGCTGGTGCGGCTCGCCGGGTCCGGCGGCAGGTAGTACGGACGCAGCACCCGCACCCGGTCCTTGAGGATCGTCAACGAGCGATCCCACCCGATGCGCTGGGCGATCACCGTCGCCGGCATCGTCGGACAGTCGGCCAGCAGCACGCGGACCCGCGGCTCGACCGCGTCGACCAGCGACCCCTTCGCCGGGCGCTCGTACTTCGGCGGCCGGTCACTGGCCAGCGCCTTCTTCACCGTGTTCCGCGCGATCCCGAGCTCACGCGCGATCGCCGAGATCGCCATCCCCTCGACGCGACGCAGCCGACGGACCTCTGCCCAGTCCTCCACACCGATCACCCTCCGCAGGATCGCGGCAGGCTGGTCAGATTTCAGCCGTCGATCCCCGGTCAGTCTTCAGGCGTCGGCGACAGCCGCTGGAATGCACGGCGGCACAGCGTGCCGCTCATGGCGCGAGCCGCGCGGTTCACACGCGGACGAGACGCGGCGGACGTCCTAGGTCGTCGGCGGCGGGGTGCTCACGGCTACCTCGACGAAGCGCCTGAGGACGGCCAAGGGCAGGTGAACCGGCCGGTGAGCCAGGAACTCGATGGCGCGGTCGCAGTCAGCATGCCAGGACCGTGCGGTCCCACGCCGCCGCCCGCGCGCCTGCCGAGTGCGCGCATCCGGTTCTACGCCGACGCGCGTTGTGTGCGCTTCCAGCTCCAGGCGCCCACCCCAGGGACCCTGACCAGCGGTGCGGCAGGTCACCCCGAGACGCAGCGACGCCCGGCCCCCCGTGAGGGGACCGGGCGTCCGAGTCGCGGCGCCGCGACGGCGTAGGTCCGTCAGGCCGGGACGATCAGGCCCTTGGTCTGGGTGGTCGCCCGCGCGAAGCGGTCCTGGGCGTCGGCCCAGTTGACGATGTTCCACCACGCCTTGACGTAGTCGCCCTTGACGTTGGTGTAGTCCAGGTAGAAGGCGTGCTCCCACATGTCCAGCAGCACGATCGGCACGACGCCCAGCGGGATGTTGCCCTGCTGGTCGTAGAGCTGGAAGATCACCAGCTTGCTGCCGATCGAGTCCCACGCCAGGATCGACCAGCCCGAGCCCTGGATGGTCGTGGCCACGGCCGTGAAGTGCGCCATGAACTTGTCGAACGAGCCGAACTGGTCGTCGATGGCCTGGGCCAGCTCTCCGACCGGCTTGTCGCCGCCCTCGGGGGACAGGTTCTGCCAGAACGCCGAGTGGTTCACGTGGCCGCCGACGTTGAACGCCAACGTCTTCTCCAGGCCCATCACGGAACCGAAGTCACCCGAGTCGCGGGCGCCGGCCAGCTTCTCCAGCGTCTGGTTCGCCGCCGTGATGTAGGCCTGGTGGTGCTTGTCGTGGTGCAGCTGCATGATCCGCCCGGAGATGTGCGGCTCGAGGGCCGCGTAGTCGTAGGGCAGGTCGGGAAGGACGTAGTCAGCCACTCCGGATTCCTCCAGGTCGATCGCAGGCACGCGCGCCCTGGCGGGCGCGTTCGTCACCCACTCTGCTCCAAGCCGCCCGGACCCGCGAGGCGAACCGTGCGACATCTCGTCTGATGATCATGGACGCTCGCTGGATGTCAGCCGGGCGTCCGCTGGGTGATGCCGGGACGGGACGGACGCCGTCACCCGGCGCTCGAGCCGTCCTTGCTCGCCGTCAGCTCGGCCATGGCGTGACCGGCTGCGGGCAGCGCGTCGTGCTCGCCGTGGGCCTGCGCCGCCGCGACCTCGGCCGGGGTGACCGGTTCGACGCGGTCGGCGTAGAAGAACTCCGAGACCCGGGTGCGCAGCGCGTCGCGCCGGTAGCCCCGCCGCCGCACGCCGCGCTCGTTGTGCTCGGGCAGCAGCGGGATCGGGCGACGCGGGTCGTGCTGGACCCGGATCCAGCGCTCCTGCTCGTCGAGCGGCTGGTGCACCTCGATGTACTCGCCGGTGTCGAACCGCACGATCTTGCCGCTCTCGTGCCCGTGCAGGACCAGCTCGCGGTCCTTGCGCTGCAGACCCAGCGCGATGCGCTTGGTCACCATGAACGTGACGACGGGCAGCACGAACAGCAGGATGCGGAACGTCCAGGTGATCGCGTTGATCGACATGTGGAAGTGCGTGGCGATCAGGTCGTTCGAGCCGGCCAGGATGAGCACCATGAACGCCGTCAGCACCGACACGCCCGTCGCGGTGCGGACCGGGGCGTTGCGCGGCCGGTCGGCCAGGTGGTGCTCGCGCTTGTCGCCGGTCGCCCACGACTCGACGAACGGGTACAGCGCGAGCGTCGTGAACAGGATCCCGGGCACGACCACTGCGGGGATCAGCACGTTGAGCGACAGCGTGAAGCCGCCGATCACCACCTCGAGGAAGCCCGGTGTCAGGCGTAGGGCTCCTTCGAGGAAGAGCATGTACCAGTCCGGTTGGGCGCCGGCGGACACCGGGGACGGGTCGTACGGGCCGTAGTTCCACACCGGGTTGATCGTCAGCGTGGCGCCCATCAGCGCCAGCACGCCGAAGATGATGAGGAAGTAGCCGGCCTGCTTGGCCATGTACACCGGGAAGATCGGGTAGCCGACCACGTTCCGCTCGGTGCGACCACCGCCCGGGTACTGGGTGTGCTTGTGCAGCACCACCAGGAACAGGTGCAGGCCCACCAGCGCGAGGATCAGGCCCGGCACCAGCAGGATGTGCACGGTGAACAGCCTCGGGATGATGTGCGTCCCCGGGAACTCCCCGCCGAAGATGAAGTACGACAGGTAGCTGCCGATGATCGGGATCGACTTCACCACGCCGTCGGTGATCCGCAGACCGTTGCCGGACAGCACGTCGTCGGGCAGCGAGTAGCCGGAGAACCCGGCCGCCAGGCCCAGGATCATCAGCGTGAAGCCGATGACCCAGTTGATCTCGCGCGGCTTGCGGAACGCGCCGGTGAAGAACACCCGCATCATGTGCGTGACGATCGCGGCCATGAAGATCAGCGCCGCCCAGTGGTGGATCTGGCGCATCAGCAGACCGCCGGTCACCTCGAACGACAGGTGCAGCGTCGAGGCGAAGGCGCGGGACATCTCCACGCCGTTCATCGCGGCGAGCGGGCCGGTGTAGGTGACCAGGTCCGAGCTCGGCACGAAGAACAGCGTCAGGAATGTGCCGGTGAGCAGCAGGATGATGAACGAGAAGAGCGCGATCTCGCCCAGCAGGAAGGACCAGTGGTCCGGGAACACCTTGCGCGCGAACGCCTTGATGAACGTCGCGACGCCGGTGCGCTGGTCGAGGATGTCGACGGGAGCGGCCAGCTTCGGGGCCGAGGCGTTGGTGCTCACTTCAGACGCTCCCAGAAGCTCGGGCCGACGGGCTCGTGGAAGTCGGACTGGGCGACCAGGTAGCCCTCCGCGTCCACGGTGATCGGCAGCTGGGGCAGAGGCCGTTTGGCCGGACCGAACACCACCTTGGCGCCGTCGGCGATGTCGAACGTCGACTGGTGGCACGGGCACAGCAGGTGGTGGGTGCGCTGCTCGTACAGCGCGACCGGGCACCCGACGTGGGTGCAGACCTTGGAGTAGGCGACGATGCCCTCGTAGGACCAGTCCTTGCGGTCCGGTGCCTCCTTGAGGGTTCGCGGGTCGAGGCGGATGAGGAGGACCATCGCCTTGGCCTTCTCCTCGAGCATGTCGGGGACGTCGTTCAGCCCGTCGGGGATGACGTGCACGGCAGAGCCGATGGTCAGGTCGGCGGCCTTGATGGTCCGGCCGGACGGGTCGTGCGCGAGCTTGGTGCCCTTCTTCCACATCGTGTGGCGGAACTTCGAGATGTTCCAGTCCCCGCCGACGCCGCCGATCAGTGGGACGGCGAAGCCGAGCGGGGCCAGCGCCAGAGCGGTGACCATCGCGCCCTTGAGGGCCCCGCGACGGCTGAGGCCGCTGTCCGACACGCCGTCGGCGATCACCTGCGCCGCCTGCTCGCGGGCGGCGGCGCTCGACGCCTGCGGGTGCCGCTCCTCGACCATCTCGCGGTCGTTCATCAGCGTCTTGGACCAGTGGATCGCCGCGATGCCGGCCGCGCCGAACGCGACCGCGAGGCCCAGGCCGAGCAGCAGGGTGGACAGCCGGATGCTCGCCACGGTCTGCTCGGGCGGCACCACGAAGAACGCGGCCACGGCGCCGATCGTGCCCAGCGCGGACAGGCCGAACAGGGCGGCGATGAGGCGCTCGGCCCGCTTGGCGGCGCGCGGGTCGGTGTCGGTCAGGCGCTCGTGGTGCGGCGGCAGGCCCGGGTTCTCGAACCGGTGAGGCAGGTCGTGCTGCTCGGCGGGCAGACCGACCTCGGTCGACTCGTCGCTCATGAGGACTTCGCTCCGATCCAGACGGCGGCTCCGATCAAGAGACCGAGACCGGCGATCCACGCCCACATGCCCTCGGCGACCGGACCGATCGAACCGAGCGTCGCACCCCCGGGCGAACCCTGCTTCTGGGCGTCGAGGTAGGCGATGATGTCGCGCTTCTCCTGCGGGGTGACGGTCCCGTCGTTGAACACCGGCATCGACTGCGGGCCGGTGACCATGGCCTCGTAGATCGTGGTCGGCGACGCGGTGCTCAGGTTCGGGGCGAACTTGCCCTCGGTGAGCGCACCGCCCTGGCCCACCGCGCCGTGGCACATCGCGCAGTTGGTGCGGAACAGCTCCATGCCGCTCGCGGCGTCGCCCTTGCTGGGGTCGACGGCCTCCGGCGCGGGGATGGCCGGGCCCGGGCCGAGCGACGCGACCCACGCGGCCATCTGCCGGATCTGCTCCTCGGTGAAGATCGGCGGCTTCGCGGGGGCCTGGGCGCCCTGGTTCATCAGGGGCATGCGCCCGGTGCTGACCTGGAAGTCGACGGCGGCGGCGCCGACCCCGATGAGCGAGGGGCCCGCACCGGCGCGCCCCTCGGCGTTGACACCGTGGCAGGTCGAGCAGTTCGCCCGGAACAGGTTGGAGCCGGCCGTGAGGTCGTTCTCGGTCGGTGCGGACGCCGCCTGCGCCGTGCTCGGCGTGAAGGCGGCGTAGAGCACGCCGGTGACCAGCAGGGCCAACGCCAGGAGCACCACGGGTGCGAGCTTGTGGTGGCGGCGGGCGGCGATCGCCTTCACGGACGGGACCTCGTCTCTGGGTCGGCGGGGTGGGGGGCGGGCACGGTCGCGCTCACCTGATCAGGTAGATCGTGGTGAACAGTGCGACCCACACGACGTCGACGAAGTGCCAGTAGTACGACACGACGATCGTGCTGGTCGCCTCGTGGTGACCGAACCGCTTGGCGGCGAAGGTGCGCCCGAGCAGGAACAGGAAGGCGATCAGGCCGCCGATCACGTGCAGCCCGTGGAAGCCGGTGGTCAGGTAGAACACCGAGCCGTACGGCGAGGACGAGATCGTCAGCCCCTCGGAGACCAGGCCGGCGTACTCGTAGACCTGGCCGCCGATGAAGAAGGCGCCCATGAGGAAGGTCAGAGCCATCCACTCGACCACGCCCCAGCGGCCGACCTGCCAGAGCTTGCCGCTGCGCGAGGGCCGGAAGCGCTCGGCGGCGACCACGCCCATCTGGCACGTGACCGAGCTCAGCACCAGGACGAGGGTGTTGACCGCCGAGAAGGCGACGTTGAGCTTGGCGGACTCGACCGGCCAGATCTCCGGCACCGCCGAGCGGATCGTGAAGTACATCGCGAACAGGCCCGCGAAGAACATCAGCTCGCTCGACAGCCACACGATCGTCCCGACCGAGACCGGGTTCGGGCGGTGGACGGTCAGCTCAGGGCGCACAGTGGCAGCAGCGGCGGCAGTCGACACGCCCGCCATTATGTCGGAGATCGGCTCGTCGTGGGTCCTAAGTCCCGGATTCGGCGGGGGCGAGTTGCGGATCGCGTCGTCCGCTCCTCGGCGGTCGTGGAAGGATGCCGATGACCCTCCGTCGGTGCACCATCGACGGCGAGGACCGAGCGACGATCGAGCGAGGCGATGGTGACCACCGACGAGCAGAGCTGGACGGGCGAGAACGAGCTGCCGCGGACCGCGGTGCGGGTCCTGCTGTACAGCGACCACGCCGGCACCAGGGAGGCCGTGCGGGGTGCGGTCGGCACCAGGATCGCGGCGGACCTTCCGCCCGTCGAGTGGCACGAGGCCGCGAGCGCGCACGCAGCGCTCGAGGCGATCGAGGCCGGCGGGCTCGACCTGCTGGTGCTGGACGGCGAGGCCGGCAAGGTCGGCGGCATGTCCCTGGCCCGTCAGGTCAAGGACGAGGTCTTCGACGCCCCACCGGTACTCCTGCTGATCGCGCGGCCGGCCGACGCGTGGCTGGCGTCGTGGTCCGAGGCCGACGAGGTCGTGTCCCAGCCGCTCGACCCCTTCGCGTTCGCCGAGACCATGGCCGGGATGCTGCGCAAGGTCGTGGCGTGAGCGCTGCGCTCACCTGGCCCGGCCTGCTGCGCAGCCTGCTGGCCGGGGAGGACCTGGACGCCGAGCGCACCCGCTGGGCGATGGGACAGGTGATGTCCGGCGAGTCGACCCCGGTGCAGCTGGCTGGGTTCCTGGTGGCCCTGCGGGCCAAGGGCGAGACCGTCGACGAGCTGTCCGGCCTGGCCGACGAGATGCTCGCCCACGCGCTGCGCATCGAGGTGCCCGGCCCGGCCGTCGACGTGGTGGGCACCGGTGGCGACCTCAAGCACACCGTCAACATCTCGACGATGGCCGCGCTGGTGGTCGCAGGGGCCGGGGTGCGGGTGGTCAAGCACGGCAACCGTGCCGCGACCTCGTCCAGCGGCACCGCCGACGTGCTCGAGGAGCTCGGGCTGCGGCTGGACCACGAGCCGGCCCGGGTCGCCGAGCTCGCCGACGAGATCGGCATCACCTTCTGCTTCGCCGCGAAGTTCCACCCCGCGATGCGCTTCGCCGGCCAGGCCCGCAAGGAGCTGGGCGTGCCGACCGCGTTCAACGTCCTGGGCCCGTTGACCAACCCGGCGCAGCCGCGCGCCTACGCGATCGGCTGCCCCGACCCGCGGCTGGCGCCGCTGATGGCGGGCGTGCTGGCCCGCCGCGGAGTGTCGGCGCTGGTGTTCCGGGGCCATGAGGGGCTCGACGAGCTGGCGGCGAACGGGCCGGCGGACGTGTGGTGGGTGCGCGGGGGACAGGTCGAGACCGTGGTGCTCGACCCGGTGGTCGACCTCGGGCTGGCCCCGGTGGACCTCGCGGACCTGCGGGGCGCGGACCCCGCGTTCAACGCCGAGGTCGTGCGCCGTGTGCTCGCGGGGGAGCCGGGCCCGGTGCGCGAGACGGTCCTGCTGAATGCGGCCGCTGCGCTGGTGGCCGACGGTTCGCTGGCCGGCACCGGCGAGGGCGACCTGGCGACCCGGCTGCGCGCCGGGCTGGGTCATGCGGCGACCTCGGTGGACAGCGGCGCCGCGGCGGGTGTGCTCGAGCGCTGGGTCGCCGCGTCGCAGCGGTGAGGCCCGGCCGGTCCCGGTAGGTCTCAGCCGTCCAGACCGAGGGAGAACGCCGCCTCGAGGTCACCGCGCGAGTAGGCGCGGAACGCGATGTACGTCTGTGTGCGCAGGACGCCCGGCACCTTGCTCACCCGGTCGGCGATGACGTCGGCGAGGTTCTCGTGCTCCCGGACCCGCACCATCGCGATGAGGTCCGTCTCACCGGTCACCGAGTAGACCTCGGACACCCCGCCGATCTCCGCGACGGCCTGGGCGACCTCGGGGATACGCCCCGCGTCGGTGTCGATGTGCACGATGGCCGTGATCATGGTGGTCCTTCCGGGTCGGCTGCGCTCATCATGCCGCGTCGACGGGCCGGTCCGCCCGCTCACCGGCCGCCCCGGCGCGGACGTTCGCCGGTGCGGTGTCGCCGGTCGCGGCCCACAGCTCGGCGGCGAGACGCGCGCCGGTCAGGTCGATCGCCGCGGCCACCGCTCCGGGGGTGCGGAACGACTCGGCGCCGCGCACCGGGCACGCCCAGCCCTCGCCGACCTCGACCAGTCGGACGCCAGGCTCCTCGAGCCAGCCCAGCACGATCTCGGTCTCCTCGGGGTGGGCGCCGCTCGTGGGCGGGCAGGGCGGCTCGACGTGCTCGGCCGTGGCCAGCAGCGAGGTGATGACGGGTCTGGGGTCCGTCCCGGCGGGCGTCGTGGCGGTGGCGGCGAGCCTGCCGTGCCGCACGACGACGAGCTCCCAGCCGCCGTCGTGGGGCCGGGCGGCGACGAGCTCTGCGTGCCGCCCGGCGCGGTCCGAGCGTTGCGCGCGCGCCGCGCCACGCAGGTAGGCCTCGAGGCGGTCGCGGACCACCGCCGCCTCCTCGAAGCGCTCCTGTGCGACGAGCGCCGAGATCCGGCCGGCGTGGCGCGCGACCACCGGGCCGGGGTCGGTGAGCATCGCCGAGCGGACGCGGTCCACGAGGCGGCCGTACGCGTCCGGGTCGACGCCGCCGATGCACGGTGCCCCGCACCGCCCCATCCCGGCGAGCGCGCACGGGCTCGCGGTCGGCGACGGCACGCGCGGCAGCCGCGCGGTGCACCGGCGCAGGTCGAACGCCGACTGGAGCGCCTCGACAGCCTGCTGCGCGGCGGCCCGGCTCGAGAACGGGCCCAGGTGCGCCTCCACGCGGTCACCGTCCGGGCGGACGGCCCGCACCACCGACAGCCGCGGGTACGGCTCGGCGGTCAGGCGCACCCACGGCATCCGCTCGGGGAAGCGCGAGCGACGGTTGTAGCGGGGCGAGTGCTGGGCGATGAGCCGCAGCTCGCGCACCCGGGCCTCCAGGACCGTGCCGCACACCACCGGCACCACCCGCTCGGCTAGGCCGACCATCTCGGTCATCCGGCGCCGGTGCTCGGCGGCCGTGAAGTACGAGCGGACCCGGCGGCGGATCGACGTGGCCGTGCCCACGTAGAGCACCTCGCCGCGCGCGTCGACGAACTGGTAGACGCCCGGGGCGTCCGGCAGGCCGTCGGCCAGGTACCGCTTGCGTCGGCGCTCGGCCGGGACCGGGTCGGTGGCGGTGGCCAGGTCCTCCAGGTGCGTGATGCCGAGCGGGCCCAGCCGGCCGAGCAGGGCGTGCAGCACGTCGACGGTGGCGCGCGCGTCGGACAGCGCGCGGTGGTTCGGCTCGACGGTCGCGTGGAAGTGCGCGGCCAGGGTGGACAGCTTGTGGTTGCGGACCTCGTCGCGCGGCACCGCGCGGCGGGCCAGTGCCACGGTGTCCAGCACCGGGAAGCCTGGCCACGGGTGGCCCAGGTCGCGCGCCGCGGCCTTGAGGAAGCCGACGTCGAACCCCGCGTTGTGCGCCACGAGCACCGAGCCGGCGGCGAACTCCAGGAACGCCGGGAGCACCGACCCGATCGCGGGTGCGGTCGCGACCATCGACGTCGTGATCCCGGTCAGCGCGGAGATCTGCGCCGGCACCGGGCCGCCGGGGTTCACCAGGGTCTGGAACTCGCCGAGCACCTCGCCGCCGCGCACCTTCACCGCGCCGATCTCGGTGATCGCCGACGACGTCGGGCTGCCGCCGGTGGTCTCCAGGTCGACCACCACGAACGTGACCTCGGACAACGGGGTGCCGAGGTCGTCGAGCGTCGGCTGGACCGGTGCCGACGGGGTGGCGGGCATGGTCGACACGCTAGGCGCGGGGTGCGACAACGCGGCGCGGGCGGCCTGGCGTGTCGCCGTCGGCCGGGCGTGTCGGACCCTCGGCCTAGCGTGCGGCCCATGCTGATCGACTGCGGGCAGTGCGCGGTGCGGGGCGAGGCCTGCGCGGACTGCGTGGTGACGTTCCTGACCATCGGGGTGCGTGAGGCCGGGCCCGAGCCCCCACCGCACCCGGCCGACCTGGACGCGGCGGAGCGCGACGCGATCGACGTGCTCGCCAGGTCGGGGCTGGTCCCGCCGCTGCGGCTCGAGCCCGGGCAGCGCGCCGGCTGAGGGGAGCGGCGCCCCGGACGGGCCGGGACCCTGCGCGGATCGAGGCCCACCGGGCGTCGCAGGGTTGCCCGGTGGGCCCCGACCGATCAGTGGCCGGTGGCCGGCAATCAGCCCTCGGCGGCCTGCCGGGTGTCGACGTAGAGCTCCTCGATCACGTCGGCGTACTGCTGGAGCACCTTGGCGCGCTTGACCTTGAGCGACGGGGTGAGCAGGTCGTTCTCGATCGTGAAGTCCGTGGTGAGGATCGTGTACTTGCGGATCGACTCCGCGCGCGAGACGGCCTTGTTGGTGCGCTCGACGGCACGGTCGAGCGCGGCCCGCACGCCGGGGTGCGTGCTCGCCGTGGCGACGTCCATGTCCGGCAGGTCGTGCGTGGCGAGCCAGCCGGACAGCGCGTCGGCGTCCAGCGTGACCAGGGCGCCGATGAACGGCTTCTGGTCGCCGACCACGACGACCTGGCTGATCAGCGGGTGGCCACGGAGCCGGTCCTCGAGCGTCGCGGGAGCGACGTTCTTGCCGCCGGCCGTGACGATGATCTCCTTCTTGCGCCCGGTGATCCGGACGTAGCCGTCCTCGTCGATCGAGCCGAGGTCCCCGGTGCGGAACCAGCCGTCGTCGAACGCCTCTGCGGTCGCGGCCGGGTTGTTGTGGTAGCCGATGAACACGCCTTCGCCCTTGGCGAGGATCTCGCCGTCCTCGGCGATCCGGATCCCGGTGCCGGGCAGCGGCGGGCCGACCGTGCCGATCTTCGTCAGCTCGGGCAGGTTCACGTTGGTGGGTGCGGTGGTCTCGGTGAGGCCGTAGCCCTCGAGCACCCGCAGACCGACACCGCGGTAGAAGTGCGCCAGGCGCTCGCCGAGCGGTGCCCCGCCGGAGATCGCCCACTCGGCCTGCCCCCCGAGTGCGGCGCGCAGCTTGTGCAGCACCAGCACGTCGGCGACCTTGTGCTGCAGCCGCAGCCACAGGCTCGGGCCGCGGGGTTCGTCCAGGGCGCGGGAGTAGACGATCGAGGTCTTGGCGGCGCGCTGGAAGATGCCCCGTTTGCCACCGGCGGCGGCCTTCTGCTCCGAGGCGTTGTAGACCTTCTCGAACACCCGCGGCACCGAGAGGATGAACGTCGGGCGGAAGGACTGGAGGTCCTCCAGCAGCGTCGTGGTGTCCGGCGTGTGCCCGAGCACCGCACCGGCCGGCACCACGAGCACCTCGATGAACCGTGCGAACACGTGCGCGAGCGGCATGAACAGCAACGTCCGGGAGCCGGGCGGGCAGACCTGGGCGCCGAGCTTGGCCACGGCGTTGCGGGACAGCGCGACGAAGTTGCGGTGGGTCAGCTCCGCGCCCTTGGGCCGGCCGGTGGTGCCCGAGGTGTAGATGATCGTCGCGAGGTCGTCGGCTCCGGTCAGGGCCGAGCGCCGGGCGATCTCCTCGTCGGTCACGTCGGCGCCGTCGGCCACGAGCGTGTCGATCGCACCGTCGGCGAGCACCAGGACCTCGGAGACCGACGCGGCCTGGCCGCGCGCCTCGGCGACCACGTCCGCGTGGGTCGCGGTCTCCACGACCACCAGGTGCACGTCGGAGTCGGAGACGATCCACGCGACCTGGTCGGCCGAGCTGGTCTCGTACACCGGCACCGGCACCGCGCCGGCGACCCAGGAGGCGAAGTCCAGCAGCGTCCACTCCCAGCGGGTCCGGCTCATGATGCCGATCCGGTCGCCGGGCTCGACGCCGTGGGCGACCAGGCCCTTGGCGACGGCCTTCACCCGGTCGCTGACGTCGCGTGCGGTGAGGACCTGCCAGGTGCCGTCGTCGCGCTTGATCTCGACCATGGGTTGGTCGCCGCTGCGCGCGACGCGGTCGGCGAGCAGGGTCGCCAGGTTCTCGTCGGGTCGGGTCGGGGCGATCGAGGGGGTCACGTGCTCGGCCGCGGCGGCGGCACCGATGTCGGTGCGGCCCAGGTCGGCTCCATCCATGCTGGCTCCATTGTCAACGGGGACGGACAAGTGCGATGACGATAGCCGAGGTGCTCGGTCCCGGCGCGTCCTGGGCGAGGATCGGTACCCTGCGACGCGGCGACCCATCGTGCGGTCGCCCGCACGGGTGACGGACGAGAGGCAGCCATGCACGCGATCGGGGTGGACATCGGCGGCACCAAGATCGCCGCCGGGGTGGTGGACGGCGAGGGCCGGATCCTCGCCCAGATCAGGCGCGACACGGACGCGAGCGATGCGGACAGCGTCGACGCGGGTGTCGTCGAGGTGGTGCGCGAGCTCAGCGCCGCGTACGAGGTGGGCGCGATCGGCCTGGCCGCTCCCGGGTTCGTGTCCTCCGACCAGTCGACCGTGCTGCTGTGCCCGAACCTGCCGTGGCGGGATCACCCGCTGCGCGAGCGGGTCGCAGCGGGCCTGGGGACCGGTGTGCCGATCGTGGTGGAGAACGACGCGAACGCCGCCGGCTGGGCCGAGTTCCGGTTCGGGGTCGGCCGCGACGTGGAGGACATGCTGCTCCTGACCATCGGCACCGGCCTGGGCGGCGCGCTGGTGGTGGGCGGCCGGCTCGTGCGCGGCGCCTATGGCGTGGCCGCGGAGGTCGGCCACATGCGGGTCGTGCCCGACGGGCACCTGTGCGGCTGCGGCCTGCACGGCTGCTGGGAGCAGTACGCCTCGGGGCGGGCCCTGGTGCGCTCGGCGCGCACGGCCGCTGCGAACCTGCCCGAGAGCGCCGTCCGGATGATCGAGCTGTCCGGCGGCGGCAAGATCAAGGGCCCCGCGATCACCACGGCGGCGCAGGAGGGCGACCCGCTGGCGGTCTCCCTGCTGGCCGAGCTGGGCAGGTGGATCGGCGAGGGCTCGGCGTCGGTGGCGGCGCTGCTCGACCCGGCGCTGGTGGTCATCGGCGGTGGCGTGGGCGCGGCCGGTGACCTGCTGCTCGAGCCGACCCGCGCGGCGTTCCTCGGGGCGCTGTCCGCGCGCGGGTTCCGGCCTGAGGCCCGCATCGAGCTGGCTGCGATGGGCAACGACGCCGGCATCGTCGGCGCTGCGGACCTCGCTCGGCTCGGGCCCCAGGACGCGGTGGGCTGAGCCGCCCGCGTGCCACGACGCGTCGCGCCGCCCGGGATCGGTCGGCGTCAGACGACCGCGCCGTTGTCGTCCTCGTCGTCGGGGTCGCGTCGGTGGGGCATGCGCCACAGCAGCAGGCCCACGCCGGCGAGGAATGCGACCCCGGCCACCTCGAGCAGCCACGTCGGCATCGTCGGCCAGGCGATCACGGCGACCAGCACCAGGAGCGGGGCTGCGAGCACGGCGACCCAGGCCATGACGAGCAGAGGGTCGCCGCCCAGCACCGGGCCCGGGTCCGGTGGCACGAAGTGGTCCTCGGCCTCCTCGACGGCGGGGTCGGGTGCCCAGTTCCGTGGCCCGGACGCGTCCGGGTCCGCCGGGCGGACGGTGTGCGCGCCCGGCACGTCGTCCTTGCGCCGGCGGGGCGTGGGGTCGGCGTCCGGCGGGCGCTCCGGCGCCCGGGCTCCGTCGGGTGCGGGGTCCGCGGCGGACCCGTCTCCCTTGCCGGTGTGCGCCGGCCCGGTGCCCTCGGTGCCGGGGTCGAGGTCACCCAACCGGGCGACGATGTCCTGCCACTGGGCGTCCAGGTCCGGGTCCTCGGGCGGTTCGCCCGCGGGGACGCCACGTGCACTCATGCCGAGCACTCTAGAGTCGGGTGGTGGCATCCGCGGGCGCGGGGCCGCCGCGGCGGAGGTGAGCGAGTGTTCTACTGGCTGATGAAGGTGGTCATCGGCCCGCTCCTGCGTGCCATGTTCCGGCCGTGGGTCCGCGGCCTGGACCACGTGCCGGCGTCCGGCGGGGCGATCCTGGCGAGCAACCACCTGGCGGTGATCGACTCGTTCGTGCTCCCGCTGGTGCTGTCCCGCAAGATCCGGTTCATCGGCAAGGCCGAGTACTTCACCGGCACCGGGATCAAGGGCCGGCTCAAGGCCGGCTTCTTCCGCGGTGTGGGCACGATCCCGGTGGACCGGGGCGGCGGCAAGGCCAGCGAGGCCGCGCTGCGCACCGGTCTGGGGGTACTCCAGTCGGGCAACCTGTTCGGGATCTACCCCGAGGGCACCCGCAGCCCCGACGGCAGGCTGTACCGCGGCAAGACGGGCGTCGCGCGGCTCGCGCTGGAGGCCGGCGTCCCGGTGCTCCCGGTGGCGATGATCGGCACCAACATCGCCCAGCCGATCGGCAGGGTGATCCCCAAGTTCATGCGGATCGGCGTGGTGATCGGCGAGCCCCTGGACTTCTCCCGCTACCAGGGTATGGAGAACGACCGGTTCATCCTGCGCTCGGTGACCGACGAGATCATGTACGCGCTCATGAGCCTGTCCGGCCAGGAGTACGTCGACATGTACGCGGCCACCGCCAAGGCCCGGATCGCCGCCGGGCACCCGATCGACAAGGCCGTGAAGGCCGACGCGGGAACCGCCCCCGGCGGGCGTGCGGCGCCCGACGTCCAGGTGCCGGGACCGCCTCAGGACCCCGACGAGCCCTCAGTAGACTGAGAGCCGATCTCCCCGGGACGTCCGGCCCGCGCCAGAGCGCGGGCGTCCGGCATGCTGCCGGGGTTCGCGAGACCTGACCTACGGAAGGTGCCTGTCATGCCGGTTCGCCGCGTCGCCCTGCTCACCGCCGGCGGATTCGCCCCGTGCCTGTCGTCCGCCGTGGGCGGCCTGATCGAGCGCTACACGGAGATCGCACCCGACATCGAGATCATCGCGTACCAGCACGGCTACCACGGCCTGCTCACCGGGACCAAGATCGTCGTCGACGACGAGGCTCGCGCCAAGGCCGGCCTGCTGCACCGGTTCGGCGGCAGCCCGATCGGCAACTCGCGCGTCAAGCTCACCAACGTGGCCGACTGCGTCAAGCGCGGCCTGGTCGAGGAGGGCCAGAACCCCCTCCAGGTCGCGGCCGAGCAGCTCCAGGCCGACGGTGTCGACGTGCTCCACACCATCGGTGGCGACGACACGAACACCACGGCGGCGGACCTGGCCGCCTACCTCAAGGACCACGACTACGACCTGACCGTCGTGGGCCTGCCCAAGACCATCGACAACGACGTGGTGCCCATCAAGCAGTCGCTCGGCGCCTGGACCGCCGCCGAGCAGTCGGCCGGGTTCGCGCGGAACATCATCGGCGAGCACCGCTCCGGCAACCGCATGCTCATCGTGCACGAGGTGATGGGCCGGCACTGCGGCTGGCTCACCGCCGCGGCGGCCGCGGACTACCGGCGCTGGCTGGACACCCAGGAGTGGGTCCCGAGCATCGGCCTGACCCGGGAGCGCTGGGACATCCACGCCGTCTTCCTGCCCGAGCTCGCGCTGGACATCGACGCCGAGGCGGCGCGCCTCAAGGGCGTCATGGACGAGATCGGCAACGTCAACATCTTCCTGTCCGAGGGCGCGGGCATGCACGAGATCGTCGAGCAGCTCCAGGCCGCGGGCGAGGAGGTCCAGCGCGACGCGTTCGGCCACGTCAAGCTCGACACGATCAACCCGGGCCAGTGGTTCGCCAAGCAGTTCGCCTCGCGGCTGGGCGCCGAGAAGGTCATGGTCCAGAAGTCCGGGTACTACTCACGTGCCGCTGCGGCGAACGCCGAGGACCTGCGCCTCATCAAGTCGATGACGGACCTGGCCGTGGAGTGTGCGCTGCGCGGCGAGGCCGGCGTGATCGGTCACGACGAGGAGCAGGGCAACCGGCTGCGGGCCATCGAGTTCCCGCGCATCGCGGGCGGCAAGGCGTTCAACGTCGACCAGGCGTGGTTCACCGACCTGCTCGCCGACATCGGCCAGCCGTTCACGCCAGCGGCACACGCATGAGCGTCGAGCCGGAGCCCGGCCTGATCGAGAGCCTGGACGTCTGGCGCACCCTGCGGGCCGAGCAGCAGCCCGACTGGCCCGACCCCGCAGCGGTGGCTGACGCCACGGCGCGACTGGCCTGCGAGCCGCCCCTGGTGTTCGCCGGCGAGGCTGACGTGCTCACCGAACGGCTGGCCGCGGCCGGTCGGGGCGAGGCGTTCCTGCTCCAGGGCGGGGACTGCGCCGAGACGCTGGCCGACGCGACGGCCGACAACATCCGCAACAAGATCAAGACGATCCTGCAGATGGCGGTCGTGCTGACCTACGGCGCGAGCCTGCCCATCGTGAAGATGGGCCGGATGGCGGGCCAGTACGCCAAGCCGCGCTCGGTGGACACCGAGACCCGCGACGGCGTCACGCTGCCCGCCTACCGGGGCGACGCGGTCAACGCGCACGAGTTCACCGTCGAGGCCCGCACGCCGGACCCGCTGCGGATGCTCACGGCGTACCACCGCTCGTCCGCGACGCTGAACCTGATCCGCGCGTTCACGCAGGGCGGGTTCGCCGACCTGCGGCGCGTGCACGAGTGGAACCGCGGCTTCACCGCCAACCCGTCCTACGCCCGGTACGAGCAGCTGGCCGGCGAGATCGACCGCGCGATCCGCTTCATGGCGGCCGCGGGCGCCGACTTCGACGCGCTGCGCACCGTGGAGTTCTTCTCCAGCCACGAGGCGCTGCTCCTGGACTACGAGCGCCCGCTGACCCGGATCGACTCGCGCACCGGCACCGCCTACGACTGCTCGGCGCACTTCGTGTGGATCGGCGAGCGGACCCGCCAGCTCGACGGCGCGCACGTGGACTTCCTGTCCCGGGTGTGCAACCCGATCGGGGTCAAGCTCGGCCCGACCACGACCGCCGACGACGCGCTGGCGCTCATGGACCGCCTCAACCCGGACGACAGGCCCGGGCGTCTGACGTTCATCACCAGGATGGGGGCCGGGCGCATCCGCGATGCCCTGCCGCCGCTGGTGGAGAAGGTCACTGCCTCCGGCCGGCCGGTCACGTGGGTGAGCGACCCGATGCACGGGAACACGATCACCTCGGCCTCCGGGTACAAGACCCGGCGGTTCGAGGACGTCCTGGACGAGGTGCGCGGCTTCTTCGAGGTGCACCGGGCCGTCGGGTCCGTGCCGGGTGGGATCCACGTCGAGCTCACCGGGGACGACGTCACCGAGGTGCTCGGCGGGTCGGAGCAGATCGACGACGAGGGCCTGTCGCGCCGGTACGAGACGCTCGTCGACCCGCGGCTGAACCACCAGCAGTCGCTGGAGATGGCTTTCCAGGTCGCGGAGATGCTGCGCGAACGCTGAGCGTCGCCCGAATGCCCGCCCGGTCCGGGCTGTGCGCCGCCGTTCCCAGGTTCTTCCCAGCCGGGTGCGGTCCGATGGCCCTGCCGTCGGATGATCAGGAGCCAGGACCGATGCCGAGCAGGACAGTCGTCTCATTCCACGCACACCCCGACGACGAGGCGATCCTGACCGCCGGCACGCTGGCCGCCCTGGCCGCGGCCGGTCACCGGACGGTGCTGGTGACGGCGACGGCGGGGGAGCAGGGGCTTGCGGACCCGCGGTCCGGCACGGGCCCGGCGCTCGCGGTGCTGCGGGCGCAGGAGCTGGCGGAGGCCGCCGCGGCGATGGGGTGCGCGCACCACGAGATCCTCGGCTACCTGGACTCGGGGATCGACGCCCTCGCGTCCGGGCTCGACGGCTTCGCGCACCTTGAGGTCGAACCTGCGGCGCAGCGGCTCGCGGCGGTGCTGCGACGCGAGGACGCCGACGTGCTCACGGTCTACGACCCGGCCGGTGGCTACGGGCACCCGGACCACCTCCAGGTCCATCGCGTGGGGATCAGGGCCGCGGAGCTCGCCGGGACGCCCCTGGTGCTCGAGGCGACCGTCGACCCGCGGGTGCTGCTGGCCGGGACGCCCTGGTTCCCGCTGCTCCCCGCGGGCCTGGACCGCCGCCCGCCGCCCGACCCCGACCGCTCGACGTTCCGGGTCGACGTGCGCCCGTTCGCCGACGCCAAGCGCGCCGCGATCGCCGCGCACCGCAGCCAGCTGGGCCCGGGGCTGCGCACGCTGCGCATGCTGCTGGCCCTGCCGGACCCACTGTTCAAGGCCGTGCTCGGCCGCGAGTGGTTCATCCACCGCGGCGACCGCGGGCAGGACGTGCTCGAGGAGCTGCTCGGCTCGCTGCACGGCTCGCGGTCGCGTCGCACCGGGGTGCTGGATCGGCAGGTCTCATGACCGAGGTCGTCGAGCCTTTGGCCGAGCCGGGCACGCCGAGGGGGCGCTGGGCGGTCCTCGGCAGGGTGGGACTCGGCCTGCTCGGGCTGGCGGTGCTCGTGGGTCTGCTCGGCTCCCTGCCCAGGATCGCGGGCACGACGTGGCCGGACGTGGGCGCGCTGGTCAGCGGGATCCGGCCGGAGATCCTCGTCGGGCTCGCGGTGCTGTGGTTCACGACGGTCCTGGCGCACGCCGTGGTGCAGACCGGTGCGCTCCCCGGCCTGCGGTACCGGCAGGCGGTGGCCCTGAACACGGGCAGCAGCGCGGTCTCCGCCTCGGTGCCGGTGGGTGGGCCGATCAGCCTTGCGGTGAACTGGGCGATGCTGCGCTCGTGGGGTTTCGGCCGCACGGAGTTCTCCACGTACACGTTGGTGACCACGATCACGATGGCCGTGGCGCGGCTCGCCGTGCCGCTCCTCGCCGCGCTCGTGATGGTCGCCGCGGGTGGCCTGCCCGCGCTGGCGCATCCCATCGTGGTGGTCGCCGCGGTCGCCCTGCTGGTGGTCGGCGCCGCCACCGCGGCGCTCGCCGCGCCGCCCCTGCGACGGTGGCTGGCCGGCCGCACGCACCCGGGTCTGCTGGGCCGGCTGGCCCGCGGGGTCGACGTGGCCATCGGCCGGTCCGGAGCGGTGATCCGGGACCGTTGGGCCCGGCTGTCGGTGGCCGCGGTGGTCCAGCTGCTGCTGCAGTTCGCCCTGCTGCTGGCGTGCCTGACCACCGTGGGGGCGGGGGTCGGGCTCACCGTCGCCCTGCTGGCGTTCGCCGCGGGCCGGCTGCTGTCCGTCCTGCCGATCACCCCCGGCGGCCTGGGCGTCACCGAGGCCGGGGTGGGTGCCCTGCTGGTGGCGCTCGGCGCGCCGCCGGCCGCCGCGGTCGCGGCCGTGCTGCTGTTCGGGCTGTACACCGTGGTCCTGGAGATCCCGATCGGCGCCGGTGTGCTGGTGGGCTGGCGCGTCGCGGTGCGCAGGCGGGGAGCGCTCTCAGCCGCCTGACGGCGCCGGGCGGCTGCTCAGGTGATGGTGAGTTCGGTGGCGGGGTTGTGGTCCGCTGTGTCAGGCCCCGGCGGCCCCGAGTGCGATCGAGGTGCGACCGGCGGCGCGCCGCGATCCGTCCGGTCATAGCCGATGACCACGAGGGCCCGTCTTGCCCGGATGTTCCGTCACGGAAGGCGCTACGAAGCTCCGCCGTCGCATCCGGATCTGCCGATGTGCGTGAAGGCCAGATTGAGTGGGAGCGATACTCCTTCTGTGCCTAGTGAGCCGTCGCGCTGGCTGGACCTGGTCTCGGAGATGTACGCGTCAGTCTGGGAGGGTGCGCCTCTCCACGAACTTCCGCTGGGAGCGGTCGACGTCATGGGAACGGGGAGCACGGTCGTCCACGGTCCCTGGTCGCCCGAGGAGTGCAAGTCAGTGTTGGCGTCCTGGCTCGGGTCCGGCTGGATCGAGCTGTTCGCGGACGTCAGCCCGCCGTGGTCGTTGACCGAAGCTGATTGGCGGCCTCGGGCTGGTCGACGAGACGGGTTCCTGATCCTCTCGACCGATGACGCCGTGTCCCTGGTCAACGAGACGGAGCGATGGGTCTTGGGGACTGACGATGGACACGTGATGCTCGGCGCTTCCGATCACGGGCAATCGCATGACTACCCTGCCTGGCTCGAACTGGCGCAGCGAGGGCGGCGTGACTGACCGGGCGTTTGCCCGCGCCAACCTTCGCTCGCACGCTCATCGCCGCAGATAGTGCGCGTGGGGCGTGGGATTCCGTCAGGTCTCGGCGGTTCGCTCCTGCGTGGCTCGCAGGCGGGCGGCGAGGTGGTCGGCGTAGGTCGGCTCGGTAGTGTCGTCTGGCTCGCGTGGCGGGCCTCCGGCCCAGGGTTCGAGCGGTTGGAGGCCCAGCTCCGTGCCGTCCTGCAGGCGGACCGCCAGGATGCCCGAGGTGAACGGGCCGCGCGCGAGTGACCGGACCTCGACGCCGGCCACCTGGGTCCACGCGAACGCGATCACCCTGGTGCTGGTGTCCAGGCGCCACAGCTCCAGGGAGCGTTCGGTCGCGACGAAGGCGACCCGCAGGCGGGCCGCCCTCGGGCCCACCCCGGGCGCGTCGCGCAGCCGTGACAGCGTCGTCGCCGCTGCCCAGCCCGGGATGACCAGCGCGGCCGGTCGAGCCCGACGGACCCGCGCGACGGCCCGTCGCCACCACACCGCCGTCGTTGCGACCGCCAGCGCGATGCCCAGGAACCACGCAACCGCAACGACGGTGACGACGCCGTTCCCCGGAAGGGCGCGCCCGACGACGATGCCCACGGCGGCCGACAGGCCCACGACCCACGGCCAGGCTCGACCCAGCCGGTCCAGGAACACCGCGCTGCCGACCCTGGCCCCCTGCTCACTCACCACACCAGCATCGGCACCCGCGCGCGAAGACGTGAGCCGCCGCCGATCACCCGTCACAGTCCTTCCCGACTCGCCCCACTGGCAGGACCCCGAAACGCGCGCTCATGCCGCAGATGGCATGGCGGCATAGCGTCGTCCGCTCATGCCGCGATCAGTGCTCGAGTAGGAGGCCGAGGAGCGTGTCGGAGTTGAGCCACAGCACGACTCCCAGTGCCTGGGTGGCGACGGCCGCGACGGGTAGGCCGATGACGAGCAGCCGCCTGGGGCGGGCGGGGACCCGGATCTGACGGTGGCGGCCCGACCGGCCCACTGCGTCGAGTACCTCGAACGTCGGCGGCCGGGTCGCGGTGCCACCGACACCGGCCCACTCCTGGATGCGTGCTGCGACCCGCGCGTACCGGCGGCTGTGCACGAAGTTCTGGGCGAGCGACCCGCCGTACCCGGTGGCCTCGTAGGTCCCGCTGGTGGTGTGGACCACCACCCCGTTCGTGCCGTCGACGCCCACGATCTCCGACCGGGGCAGGCGCCGGACGGTGGCGAAGTTCACCAGGACGAGATCGGATCCCTGCGCCTCGATCCGCGTCGTGGCGGCGAGCACCATCGCCCACGCGCCCACGGCCAGGAAGGCCATGTAGCCGGGGAAGCTGCGGTAGCCGCCCTGATCGGAGACGGGGACCGCGACGCCGATGAAGGTCAGCACGAGGACGGCCATGGCGCTCACCACGATGATCTGGGGCCTGGGCGGTCCCAGCAACACCCGGGAGGCACCACCGGGTCCAGAGTCGACCGCCTGCGCCGCGGGTCTGACGGACGCCCCCTCATCCACACCGCGAGTCTGCCACCCGAACCCGCGCCCAAGCGCAGGCACGAGCACCTGGTCGTAGAGCCATCCGCTCATGCCGTGCCGCAGATGGCATGGCGGCATAGCGTCATCCGCTCATGCCGCTGACGCGGCATCTGCTCACGCGGAGTGATGCGGAGCGCGAACCCTTCGGAACGCCTACTCCCAACCCAGCGCGAACGGCGTGCTGCGCAGGAACTCCGCTTGGCCCGGATCGCCGGCGTCTGCCGCTTCTCGCGCCAGGTCATCGAGGCACCGGCGGACCACAGCACGGTCGTCGTCGCCCAGGCCGCCCAGGGCATAGGCGATGGCCTCCATGCCCTGAACCGCGACATCCGGGTTGATCTCGTCGTCGGCGCTGTGCTCGAGCAGCATCAAGGCCGACACGACTCCCCTGACGAGGGGCATCGGATCCTGGATCACACGGCAAGTGTCGCGCCGACGACCGGTTCGAAAGCGGGCGGCCAGGCGTCGGTCGCGCCGTCCGCTCATGGCGCGGTGCGCGCGCCTGGGTCGGTGTTGTCGAGATCGGCCGGCACGCCTCAACCACGTCGGGGCGCAGGCTGGGCGATCGTCTTGCTCCGCCCGCAGACGGAACCGCCGGCTGAGCGGCGCCGGCGTGCTGGTGGGCTGGCGCGTCGCCGTGCGCAGGCAGCGGGCGCTGTCAGCCGCCTGAGGGCCCGGCTCAGACGACTGTGAGCGTGATCTCCGTGCCCTTGGGCACTGATGTGCCCTTGTCGATGCTCTGGCTTCGTACCGTGCCGAAGAATCCGCCGAGCACGTTCTCCTTCTTGACCTTCAGCCCGAGCTTCTCCAGCTCCTTCTTGGCGTCCTGGTACTGCTTGCCGACGACGTTGGGAACCTCGATCAGCGGCGGGCCCTGCGAGACGGTGATCGTGATGTGCTGGGTGCGGTACGAGGTGGAGTCCGGCTCGAGCGACTGCGCCATGACCTGACCGGCCGGGTACTGCTCGGAGTAGTCCTGGGCCTCGTCGACCTTGAGCCCGACCTGCTCCAGGGCCTCCTTCGCGGCGGCCGCCTCCTTGCCGATCACGTCGGGAACCTTGACGGGCGCGGGGCCGTCGGAGACCGTCACGAGGATCGTCGTGGCGACCGGGAGCTGGGCGCCGTCCTCGGCGGCGCCGTCCTGGGTGCGGATCGAGATGACGTTGCCCTTGGCGACGACGTCGTCATACGTGCCTTCGGGGTCGGGCACGGTGAAACCGGCCTTCTCCAGGGCGGCGACGACGTCGGCGACGGGTTTGCCGGCGAGGCCCGCCGGCACGACGCGCAGGTCGGGGCCCTTGGAGACCTGGAGGTCGACCGTCCCGTTCTTGCGGACGGCGTCGCCCTGCCCGGGGTCGGTGTTCACCACCGAGCCCTTGGGGATCGCGGGGTCGAAGACCTCGGCGGTGGAGCCGACGGTCAGGCCGTGCTGGGTGAGCACCTGCTCGGCCGCGCTCAGCTCGGCGCCGACGACGCCGGAGGGCACCGTCGTCCACGCTCCGGGCCCCTCGGCCATGTACCACCAGCCGATGCCGGCGAGGCCGAGCACGGCGGCGACGATCAGGGCCACGCCGACCAGACGCCGGCGCGGCCGCCGAGCCGGTTCCGAGCCGGCCTCGAGGCCCTCGCCGATCCGCAGCGCGACCGTGCGGCTCAGGCCGGCGCCGGGGTCGGCGTCGGCGAGGTGGGCCTGGACGTCGAGCTTCGTGGTCGCGTCCGGGTCCTCGACGTCCGCCACGGCGGAGGCTGCGGCCCCTGCCGCGAGGGCTCCGACCGCGTTGCCGGCGTCGTCAGGATCCGCGTCCTCGTCCGCGTCGATGCCGTGCCGTCCACCGCCCTCGACGTCGGGCACGGCCTCGATGGCGACGGGCTCCGCGCGGCGGGCGAGGGTCGCGTCGTCAAGGTCCGCGCGGGCGCGCCGCAGCAGCTCCATGGCCGCGCCGGCGTCACGGGGGCGGTCGTCGGGGTCGCGGGCGGCGAGCGCCGCCACCAGCTCGTCGACCTCGATCGGGAGCCAGTCGACCCGGTCCGAGGGCGCGGGCATCTCGGCGTGCACGTGCTGGTAGGCGACCTGGATCGGCGTCTCGCCGGAGAACGGCTGGGTGCCGGTGAGCATCTCGTACAGCAGGATGCCCACGGCGTACACGTCGGTGCGGGTGTCGGTCACCCCGCGCGCCACGAGCTCGGGCGCCAGGTAGGCGACCGTGCCCAGGATGGTCCCGGACGTGGTCGAGGTCACCTCGGTGACCGCGCGGGCCAGGCCGAAGTCGGCGACCTTGATGCGGTCGCGCGGCCCGATGAGGACGTTCTCCGGCTTGATGTCGCGGTGCACCAGACCCGCCTGGTGGGCGACCGTGAGCGCGTCGAGCACGTCCTCGGCGACCCGGAGGGCCTCGTCGACGGTCAGGGCGCCCTGCTCGCCGAGGCGCTGGCGCAGGTTGGTGCCCTCGACGTACTCCATGGTCAGGTAAGACGTGTCGCCGTCGACACCCTGGTCCAGCACACCCACAAGCCCGTGGTGGGCCAGCCGCGCGGCGGTGCGGGCCTCGCGGCGGAACCGGGCGACGAACTCCGCCCCGGAGGTGCCCTCGGCCAGGTGCGGGTGCATCACCTTGAGGGCGACGTCACGGTCCAGCCGGCGGTCGCGGGCGAGGTACACGGTGGCCATCCCGCCGCGCGCGATCCTGCGGACGACCTCGTACCGCCCATCGACCACATGGCCGATCAGCGGGTCCGTCAGGGTCGTCGCCACGGCCGCAGTCTACGTTCGCAACCCCGATCGGCCCGTCAGGCGAACCGCGACATGAGCGTTCTGACGTTCGCGACGTAGCGGCGGGTGTCGGCGAACATGCCGTTGCGGCGGACGCTGGCCAGGCCCTGGTAGTACCCGGCGATCGCGGTGGAGGTGTCTCCAGCGGTGGCCGTGAGCTGACGGAGGATCACCACGCCCGCGACCACGTTGTCCTTCGGGTCGAGCAGGTTGAGGTCGCGCCCCACCAGCTGTGAGGCCCACTCGCCGGAGGACGGGATCACCTGCATGCACCCGATGGCGTTCGCGGGCGAGACCGAGGCGTGGTTGAAGCCCGACTCCTGGTAGGCGACGGCCTGGGCGAGGGCCGGGTCCACGCCGAGCTCGCGGGCGGTGGCGGCCACCAGGGCCTGCATCTCGGCCTTGGACGGCACCCCGATCTCGAGCAGGGCGGCCTTGTTCTGGTTGGCGGACGCGACGGTCGCGGCCGGGTACGTGCGGCCGGCGAACGTGTCGCCCACCAGGCCCGACGTGACGGCGGTGCTCGCGGTGGGGATGCGCAGGGTCTGGCCGATCCGGATCATGGCGCGCGAGTCCAGGCCGTTGGCGGCCACGATCGCCGAGACGGTGGTGCCGTACTTGGTGGCCAGGTGGGAGACGGTGTCGCCGGCCTTGACGGTGTAGGACGCGGTGGTCGGCTTGGGCGCGCTGGTCGTGCTGGGCGCGGCCGGGGTCGCGGCGGCGGTGCTCGCGGTGGGGATGCGCAGGGTCTGGCCGATCCGGATCATGGCGCGCGAGTCCAGGCCGTTGGCGGCCACGATCGCCGAGACGGTGGTGCCGTACTTGGTGGCCAGGTGGGAGACGGTGTCGCCGGCCTTGACGGTGTAGGACGCGGTGGTCGGCTTGGACGCGCTGGGGGTGCTGGTCGTGCTGGGCGCCGCCGTGGCCCCGGCGTCGGGGATCGTGAGGCGCTCACCGACGCGGATCAACGCGCGCGCGTTGAGGTGGTTGGCCCGGATGATCGCCGCCGTGGTCGTCCCGTAGCGCAGCGCGAGGTGGGAGACCGTGTCGCCCGGCTCGACAACGTGGTCGCGTGCCTGGGCCGAGGTCGCCGAGGCGACGGTCGCGGCGACCAGCGCCATGCTCACGCCTCCGGTGACCCGTAGCCGGGAGACTCGCGCGCGTGTGTCGGTGGGCATGGTGTCCCTCGCTGCTGTGACGAATGTGACTGATGTTGCTGATGTGACTTGAGTGAAAACTACCGGACGCGCGCGACAGGCGGAAGGGACTGGCACGCGCCCATCCGGGTGACCTCTACGCTGTCGCCCGTGGATCAGATGCACCTGGAGACCCTGATCGGCGAGTGGCTCCCGCTGCCCGACGTCGCCGAGCGGCTCGGCACCGACGTGGGCAAGGTCCGGCGGATGCTCGCCGAGGGCACGCTCGTCGCGGTACGGCTGGGGGAGCGGGGCGTGCGCGGGGTACCGGAGCGCTTCCTGCAGCAGACCGACGACGGCTGGGTCGTCCTGCCCTACCTCGGCGGCACGATCACGGTGCTGCGCGACGCGGGGTTCTCCGACGACGAGGCGGTCGGCTGGCTCTTCACGCCCGACGACTCGCTCACCGACCTCGTCGGCGCTCCCCGGACACCCGTCGACGCGCTGCTGGCGGGCTTCAAGACGGAGATCCGCCGCCGCGCCCAGGCCATGGCGTTCTGAGCGTCCTGCGCAGCGGCCGCCGCGTCACGCGGTGCGGTGCACCGCCGCGCGACCGAGCTCGACGAGGACCTGGCGGGCCGGCTCGGCCAGCGGTGCCGCGGCGAGCTCGGCGAGCGCCGGGTCCGCGAGGTCGGTGATCCGGCGCTCGATCTCGGCGACCGCACCGCTGGCGACCAGCACCTCGCACAGCTCGTCGACCTCCCGCTGGCTGAGGTCCGGGCGGCCGACCCGTTCGCGCAGCAGGCGCGCCCCGGCCTCGTCGGCGAGGGCTGCGCCGCGCACCACGAGCAGGGTGCGCTTGCCCTCACGCAGGTCGTCGCCGGCGGGCTTGCCGGTCGTCTCCGGGTCGCCGAGCACGCCGAGCAGGTCGTCGCGCAGCTGGAACGCCTCACCCAGGGCGAGGCCGATCCGGCGCAGCCGCCGCAGCTCCGGGGACCCCGCGCCGGCGAGCGCCGCGCCCAGCGTCAGGGGGTGCTCCACGCTGTACCGGGCGCTCTTGGCCCGCACCACGGCGCGGGTCCGTTCCTCGTCGGCCACCGGGTCCGCGCCCCACGGGGTGACCTCGGCGAGGACGTCGAGGTACTGCCCGGCGGTGACCTCGACCCGCATCTCGTCGAACAGCGCGCGAACCTGCGAGCGCCGGGCCGCGTCGAGGTCGCTCACCGCGGCGGTCAGCTCGCGCTCGGAGGTGATCAGGGCGAGGTCGCCCAGCAGGATCGCCGCGGACTCGCCGAAGCGGGCCGGGTCCCGCGCCCAGCCCGCCTCACGGTGGCGTGCCTCGAACGCGCGGTGGGCCGACGGTCGACCGCGCCGGGTGTCCGAGGCGTCCATCACGTCGTCGTGCACCAGGGCGGCCGCGTGGAACAGCTCGAGCGCGGCGCCCACCCGCAGGGCCCGGGACTCGTCGGCAGCGGCGCCGCTGCGGTCGGTGTGGGCCCGCCACGACCAGTAGCAGAAGGCCGCGCGCAACCGCTTCCCGCCGGACACGGCGGTCGCCAGGGACTGCACGAGCGGGTCACACGCGGAGCCGAGCGGCGCCAGCTCCTGCGTCAGCGCGGCGAGGTGCCCGGCGAGCAGGTCGTCGACCCCGCGGCGCACCTGGTCGAGCAGCGAGCGGGTGTCGGTCACCCGTCAACCCTAGGACCCCGTGCCCGCCCGGACGCGCCCACCGATGGTGACGGTGCGGGTCAGCCCGTCGTCGAGAACGCCGATCGAGACGAGCTCGTCGCCGCCGGACCGGGTGAACGAGGCCTCGGCCGTCAGGCCGGCGCCTGCGGTGTCGACCTCGGTGAAGCCCGCGCCGGTCAGCGCGGTGCGGTACAGGTCCAGCACCGCATCGGTCGGCATCGAGGTGTGCAGGTTGAGCGACACCTCCTGGACGTCGGCGTTGCCGATCGACTCGGCCGAGGTGACGAGGATGACCGCGTCGTCCGGCACCGGCAGGAGGTCGATCGGGAAGCCCGGGGCCAGCTGGCCCACCTCGGAGTGCTCGTCAGGGGTCGTGGTGACCAGGGGCTCGGGCGAGGCGCTCTTCGGCGCCGGGGCGGACGACGTGCTCGCGGCGCTCGGCTCGGCGGCGAGCGCGGCCTCGAGAGAGGCGGATGCGGAAGGAGCGGACCCGCTCGTCGCGCCGGCACACCCCGCGACACCCGCCAGGACCAGCGCCGCCAGCGCAGCGCCCGCGGACGTCACACGCAGGCGTCGGGAGCTGGACGGGGGCACCCCTCTACGGTACGCCCGCCGCGGTCGTCCACAGCGACCACGCGCGGGTGATGTCCACAGCCGGGACGGCCGTTCGGGGGACGTCGGCGACCGAGCGGGTGGGATGCCCGCATGACGACGACGATCCGCACGTCCGAGCCTCGTGAGCTCCTCGCCCTGATCCCGTACCAGCTGGGCTTCCGACCCCGTGAGAGCGCGGTGGTGGTGAGCCTGCGGCGGGCGGTCCGGGTGGGCCTGGTCGCCCGCGTCGACCTCGCCGATCTCGGCGACCCGCGGCGGGGCCCCCAGGTGGCCCGGGCGCTGGTCGGCCACCTCGTCGACGACGGAGCGAGCGCCGTCGTGCTGGTGCTCTACACCGACGAGCCGCTGCAGGCCGACCCGACCGCCGGCCGGCGGGTGCTCGCCCACCTGGCCGACGCCGCCGAGCCGTTCCTGATGGAGCCGGAGTGCTGGGTGGTGGGACCCGCCGGATACCACGCCCTGGAGTGCGCCGACCGCTCGTGCTGCCCGCCGGGCGGGCGGCCGCTCAGCGATCTAGACGGCACCAGGGTGGGCGCGGAGATGGTGCTCCTCGGGGCCCCGGTCGAGGCGTCCCGCGAGGATCTGGGACGTGTGGCGCAGGTGGGCTCGGCGGAGCGCCGCTCGGCGCGGCGCGCCGCAGAGCGCTGGGCGGAGCGTGCCCGCCGGGTGTCCGACCCGGACGGGCTGCGCCGATGGCGGCACGAGGGGCTGCGCGGCTGGCGCGCGCTGGTGGCCGGCCAGGCTGCGTCGGCGCCCGCGTTCGGGCGCTGCGCCGCGGCGCTGGACGACGTGCTGGTCCGCGACGCGGTGCTGCTGGATCTCGTGCCGGGCCACGAGCGTCTCGCCGACCGGGTCGTGGCGGGGTGGAACGGCCCTGAGGTGGGTGACGCCCTGCGGGCGATGGTGGACCCGGCCGCGGGCGTGGCCCCGCCGGCCCACCGGGTGGAGTGCGCGGCCGAGGCGCTCCGTCAGGTCGCCGGTCACCGACCCAGGGCCGCGGTGCCCGCCTTGACCCTGCTCGCGATGCTGGCCTGGTGGTCCGGGGACGGGGCGCGCGCGGCGGTGCTCGTCGAGCGCGCGCTCGACAGCGACCCGGACTACCGGCTCGCCGGCCTGCTCGAGCAGACCCTGGGGGCCGGCATGCCGCCGGGGTGGCTGAGAGCGCTGCCTGACTGAGCGTCAGGTACCGTCGGCCTCGAGGACACCGCCGTCCGGAGGAGGTCAGATGAGCGTCGTCGTCGGCTACGTGTCGACTCCGGAGGGCGAGGCAGCGCTCGCCACGGGTCTGGCGGAGGCGGAGCGACGCGGGGTCCGGCTGGTGGTGGTCCTCAGCGACCGCGGGCGGTTCGGTGCGGCCGTCGGTGCGTCCGACGACGAGGCCGAGCAGCTGCGCGGGCGGCTGGTCGACACGCCCGTCGAGGTCGAGGTCCGGGTGACCACGAGGGGCCGCGACGTCGCCGAGGACATCGTCGGTGCGGCCGACGAGGTGGGCGCCCAGCTGATCGTGGTCGGTCTGCGGCGCCGCACCCCGATGAGCAAGCTCCTGCTGGGCAGCAACGCTCAACGGATCCTGCTCGACGCAGCGTGCCCGGTGCTCGCGGTCAAGGCGGGTTGAGGCACCTCGAGCCCGGCCGCGGAACCGCACGGGCCATCGCCGAACCGGGTGAACCCCCTGTGCCGGGCATGCTTGGCAGTGCGCGGACGTTACAATGGATGTCTGTCTTCCGGACCGTGCCGGCGAGTCCAGCCGAAAGGTTTCCCTGTGACGTCTGATTCCCCCCGCTCTGCCATGCCCGACGTCGAGCAGCGCGCCACGGCCGTACCCGCTGCGGCGCGTCGTGCCTCATCGGTCACCGCCGTGGTCGAGGAGGACGCCACGCAGGGCAAGAAGCCGGCCCGCCAGCCGCGCGCGGCGTCCGGCGCCAAGAAGCCCGCAGCTGCCAAGAGCTCGACGGCGAAGGCCGCCGCCAAGCCGGCGTCGGGTGGCAAGGCCGGCGCGGGCAAGGTCAGCGCGAAGGACGTCACCGACGTGGTCGAGGACGACGCCGAGGTCGAGGACGACGCCGAGATCACCGACGAGGACGTCGTGCTCGAGGACGTCGCCGAGGTCGCGGACGACTCCACGGACGACGCAGACGAGGACTCCGACGACGCGGACGACTCCGACGACGAGGACTCCGAGGACGAGTCCGACGACGCGGCGAGCACCAAGCCGCGCGCCAAGGCCAAGCCGGCCGCGGCCAAGGAGGACGAGGAGGACGGCTTCACCGTCTCCGACGCCGACGACGACGACGCTCCTGCCCAGCAGGTGGTCACCGCCGGCGCGACCGCCGACCCGGTCAAGGACTACCTCAAGCAGATCGGCAAGGTCGCGCTGCTGAACGCCGAGCAGGAGGTCGAGCTCGCCAAGCGCATCGAGGCCGGCCTGTTCGCCGAGGAGAAGCTGGCCGGTTCGGAGCCGATCGAGCCGAAGATGCGCCGCGAGCTGGAGTGGATCGCCCACGACGGCCGCCGCGCCAAGAACCACCTGCTCGAGGCGAACCTGCGCCTCGTCGTCTCGCTGGCCAAGCGCTACACCGGCCGCGGCATGCTCTTCCTGGACCTGATCCAGGAGGGCAACCTGGGCTTGATCCGCGCGGTGGAGAAGTTCGACTACACCAAGGGCTACAAGTTCTCGACGTACGCCACGTGGTGGATCCGCCAGGCGATCACCCGGGCGATGGCCGACCAGGCCCGCACCATCCGCATCCCGGTGCACATGGTCGAGGTCATCAACAAGCTCGCCCGCGTGCAGCGCCAGATGCTCCAGGACCTGGGCCGCGAGCCCACCCCGGAGGAGCTGGCCAAGGAGCTGGACATGACGCCCGAGAAGGTCGTCGAGGTCCAGAAGTACGGCCGCGAGCCGATCTCCCTGCACACCCCGCTCGGCGAGGACGGCGACAGCGAGTTCGGCGACCTGATCGAGGACTCCGAGGCAGTGGTGCCCGCCGACGCGGTGAGCTTCACGCTCCTGCAGGAGCAGCTCCACCAGGTGCTCGACACCCTGTCCGAGCGTGAGGCCGGCGTGGTCTCGATGCGCTTCGGCCTCACCGACGGCCAGCCCAAGACCCTGGACGAGATCGGCAAGGTCTACGGCGTCACGCGTGAGCGGATCCGGCAGATCGAGTCCAAGACCATGTCGAAGCTGCGTCACCCCAGCCGTTCGCAGGTTCTGCGGGACTACCTGGACTGATACCCGGATTCGGCCCCTCGATGGTTCCCGTACGCGGGACCATGGAGACATGGGCAAACCGAACCGGTTCTTGGCGGCAGCGGTAGCAGTCCTGCTCGCCGTGGTGGGCGTGGCGACCGTCTTCGCGGTGACCCGCAGCCCCGAGCGCTTCGAGGCGGGCTCGCCGGTCGCCACGGTGCAGGCCTACCTGACCGCGATCGCCGACCAGGACCCGACCGCCGCCGGCGCGTTCCTCGACCCCGGCAGCCCGTGCGCGACCTCGGACGTCGAGATGGCGTACCTGCCCGAGCAGTTCCGCGCAGTGCTGGTCTCCCAGGACGTGAGCGAGGGCACCGCGACGGTGCGGGTCGAGATCAGCGAGGGGACGGGAGACCCGTTCGGCGGCGGCTACAGCCACGAGGAGGTCTTCCGGCTCGTGCGGACCGCCGGTGAGTGGCGCCTGTCCAGCGCCCCGTGGCCGATGGGCTGGTGCGAGGGGTCGGTGAAGCCGTGAACGCGATGGGGCTGGTGTCGATCGTGACCATGATCGGCATCCCGGTGCTGATCATCGTCCTGGTCGCGCGGGCGGTGTCGTCGCGGCGCGGCGGCGGCGTCGGTGGGGGCCACGGGGTGCGGCGGTTCTTCCAGTACCTGCTGCTGCTCGGGCTCCTGGTGGTGACGCTCATCGGCATCGTCGAGCTCGTGGGCCTGGCCCTGAGCACGAGCGTGCTCGCCGACACCGGGGGAGCCCTGGCCAGGGGCCTGACGTTCACGGTGTTCGGCGGCGGGCTCCTGGCCGCGGTCGTGGTCTGGACCCGCCGGACGGTCCGCGAGGACCCGACCGAGCTGACCTCGGTCGGGTGGACGATCTACCTGACCCTCGCGGGGTTGGTGCTCGCGTTCACCACGGCGGGCTACCTCGGCGCCGCGGTGGCCGCCGCGCTGCGCGACGGGAGGGCCGACGCCGGGGCGATCGTCGGCACGATCGTCTGGGGCGTCGCGTGGGCGCTCCACTGGCGTCTGGCCCGCCGCACCCTCGACGAGTCGCGCGCGCTGGCCCTCATGGTGCTCGGCTCCATCGCCGGCTGGGCGGTGTCGCTGACCGGCCTGATCGGCGTGCTCGGCCAAGGGCTGGCGCTCATGGTCCCGACGTCGTCGCTGGTCAACGGTGCCGGCGAGACGGCGGGCGTGGCGGAGGCGGCGGGCGTCCTGGCCGCCGGCGTGCTGCTGTGGGTGCCGCACTGGCTGTGGCGGCTGTCGCGCTTCTCCACCGGGCCGGTGTGGCACGCCTACGTCCTGGTCGTGGGTGTCGGGGCTTCGCTGGTGGTCACGCTCACCGGTGCGAGCATCGCGCTGTACCGCCTGCTGGAGTGGTTCGTCGGCGACCCCGGGCAGGCGGAGGCAACCGCGTACCTGGCCGCGACCGGGCTACCGGTCGCGATGGCCGTCGTCGGCGGGCTCAGCTGGTGGTACCACCGCGCGGTGCTGGCCTCCCGGGCCGCCGTCGGGCGCACCGAGGTGACCCGGGTGCACGAGTACCTGCTGTCCGGGATCGCCCTCGCGGCGGCGGCGACCGGCGTGGCGCTGGTCGTCGTGGCGCTCGTGGACGTGCTCAACCCCGCCCCGCTGGTGGGGTCGGTCGTCAACGGCGTGCTGGCGGCGGTGACCCTGGTCGTGGTGGGTGGACCGCTGTGGTGGTGGTTCTGGCGTCGGGTCGAGCGGGCCCGGCGCGCCGATCCCGCGGGGGAGGTCGCCTCGCCCACCCGGCGGGTGTACCTGGTGCTGCTGTTCGGGGTCGCTGGGCTGGTGGCGGTGGTGGTCGTGCTGGTGGCGGCCTTCATCGTGATCGACGACGTGATCCGTTCGACGGTCGGCTCGGGCACGGTGCGGGACCTGCGGGTGCCGCTTGGCATCCTGGTCGCCGCCGGTGCGGTGAGCGGCTACCACTGGATGGTCCAGCGCGAGGACCGGACGCTCGCGCCGCCTCCCACGGCGCGTCCCGGCCCGCGCCTGGTGCTCCTGGTCGGGCCGCGCGACGACGCCCTGACCGCGTACGTGCACCGCGCCACCGGCGCGAGGGTGGACGTCTGGCCGGCCGACGGACCGGCATGGGAGCCCGAGGCCGTGACGGCTGCCATCGGCCACCTCACCGGCCCGCGGGCCATGCTGATCTCCGGCCCGGACGGCCTGCGCGTGGTCGGGTCAGGTCCCGACGCCGGTCAGCACGGCGACCAGCCAGGTGGTGGAGGCGAGCAGGGCCAGGCCCAGCTCGACCAGCATCCCGAGCCCGGTGGCCCGCAGCGCGACCCAGGCGGACTCGCGGGCGGCGGTGGGGTCCCGCAGCCGTAGGTGCTCCATCGCGTACAGCCCGAGCACGAAGCCGAGCAGCAGACCGACGACGGGCACCACGAAGAACCCGACGATGCCCACCAGCCCGGCAACCACGAGGCTGCGTCGGGGCACACCGGCCGCCGACACCCGTCGTCCGGTGAGCACGTACGTGCCCACCCACCCGACCGTGAGCAGGATCAGCACGACGGCGAGCACCACCCACGAGCCGGTCGACGGGTGGGTGAACGCCCACACCCCCACCGCCACGGCGATCAGCGCGGAGCCCGGCAGCACCGGGATCACGATCCCCGCGAGCCCGACCAGCACGGCCAGGCCGACCAGCAGCGTCACGATGTCGATCGGTGGCTCCCGGATACGTCGACGCCGCCGGCCGCGCGGGCCGACGGCGTCGAGAGTCGGTGGGGATCAGCGCAGAGCGGCGCCGTGCTCCTCGGCGAGGCGGTCGGTCTCGTCGTGGACCTGAAGGGCGACGTCAGCGAACGCGGCGGCGTGCTTGCGGGCGTGGTGGCCGCAGAACAGCAGCTCACCGACCGGCAGCAAGACCCGCACGTACGCCTGCGCGCCGCAGCGGTCGCAGCGGTCGGCTGCGGTCAGCGGGGCCTGAGTCGTCGAGGTCATGGACCCATGGAACCACGGGAATCGTGTCATGCACGTTTCGATTCGGTGAGGTTCGCTGACCGCGTAGCCGCCGTCATCCCCACGGCCGAGCCGCCGCGCCTCCCCGGAGCATCCGGGCTGCTCGTCTAGGCTCGACAGTCGTGACGAGCACCCTGTCCGAGCAGAGCTACACCGCGCGGCACCTGTCGGTGCTCGAGGGCCTCGAGGCCGTGCGCAAGCGCCCGGGCATGTACATCGGCACCACCGACTCGCGCGGGCTCATGCACTGCGTGTGGGAGATCGTGGACAACGCGGTCGACGAGGCACTCGGCGGGCACTGCAGCCGGATCGAGGTGATCCTGCACGCCGACGGCTCGGTCGAGGTCCGCGACGACGGGCGCGGGATCCCGGTGGACATCGAGCCCAAGACCGGCCTGACCGGCGTCGAGGTGGTCTTCACCAAGCTGCACGCCGGAGGCAAGTTCGGCGGCGGCTCCTACGCCGCGTCCGGCGGCCTGCACGGCGTGGGCGCGAGCGTGGTCAACGCGCTGTCCGCGCGCCTGGACGTCGAGGTCGACCGCGGCGGGAAGACGTACCGGATGACGTTCCACCGCGGTGAGCCGGGCACGTTCGCCGACGGCTCGCGCGGGCCGGACCCCGAGTCGGCGTTCGCGCCGTTCGTGGACCACTCCGAGCTCGCCACGATCGGCAAGACGGCCCGCAAGGTGACCGGCACGCGGATCCGCTTCTGGCCGGACCCGCAGGTGTTCCCGAAGTCCGCGACGTTCGTCGACGAGGACCTGTACGGCCGGGTGCGCCAGACGTCGTTCCTGGTGCCCGGGCTGCGGCTCGTGGTCCGCGACGAGCGTCGTCGGCCCGGCACGCCGGGAGCCGACGGGACGCACGTGGAGGAGTTCGAGCACGACGGCGGCGCCGTGGACTTCGTCGACTTCCTGGCGCCGGACGCCCCGATCACCGACACCTGGCGGCTGTCCGGCTCCGGGACCTTCACCGAGACCGTCCCGATGCTCGACTCGCGCGGGCACATGGTGTCCACCGAGGTCCAGCGAGACTGCGAGGTCGACGTCGCGCTGCGCTGGGGCACGGGGTACGAGACCGAGGTGCGCAGCTTCGTCAACATCATCGCCACGCCCAAGGGCGGCACCCACCTGACGGGTTTCGAGCAGGCCCTGGTCAAGACGCTGCGCAAGCAGGTGGAGAACAACGCCCGTCGGCTGAAGGTCTCGACCAAGGACTCCAGCGAGCGGATCGACAAGGACGACATCATGGCCGGGCTGACGGCCGTGCTCACCGTCCGGCTCGCCGAGCCGCAGTTCGAGGGTCAGACCAAGGAGGTCCTCGGCACCGGCCCGGTGCGCCAGGTGGTCGCCAAGGTCGTCGAGACCGAGCTCACCGCGCTGCTCACGTCGACCAAGCGCGACCTGAAGAACCAGTCCGCGCTGGTGCTGGACAAGGTGGTCGCGGAGATGCGCGCCCGGCTGTCCGCGCGCAAGCAGAAGGAGATCTCTCGGCGCAAGAACGCGCTGGAGACCTCGGCGCTGCCGGCCAAGCTCGCCGACTGCCGCTCGGACGACGTCGAGCGCTCCGAGCTGTTCATCGTCGAGGGCGACAGCGCACTGGGCACCGCCAAGCTCGCGCGTTCCTCGGACTTCCAGGCCTTGCTGCCGATCCGCGGCAAGATCCTCAACGTCCAGAAGGCCTCGATCTCCGACATGCTCCGCAACGCCGAGTGCGCGGCGATCATCCAGGTGCTCGGTGCCGGCTCGGGGCGCACCTTCGACCTCGAGGCGGCCCGCTACGGCAAGATCGTGCTGATGACCGACGCCGACGTGGACGGCGCGCACATCCGCACCCTGCTGCTCACCCTGTTCTTCCGCTACATGCGCCCGATGGTCGACGCGGGTCGGGTCTACGCCGCGGTGCCGCCGCTGCACCGCGTCGAGGTGATCGGCAACGGCAAGGCGAAGAACGAGTACATCTACACCTACTCCGAGTCCGAGCTGGCCCAGACCCTCAAGCGCCTGGACCGGTCGGGCAAGCGCTACAAGGACGACATCCAGCGCTACAAGGGCCTGGGGGAGATGGACGCCGACCAGCTCGCCGAGACCACCATGGACCCGGCCCACCGCACCCTGCGGCGGGTGACCGCGCGCGACGCCGCCGCGGCCGAGCGCGTGTTCGAGCTGCTGATGGGTTCGGAGGTCGCACCCCGCCGGGACTTCATCGTCGCCGGTGCCGACCAGCTCGACCGGGCGACGATCGACGCGTGAGTTCACCGAGTTCGTCCCAGGCGTGCGAGGGCCTAGGTTGGTGCCCGTGACCCCCCAGCACGACCGACCAGGGACGGACGGTCCGATCGCCGAGCGGGCGGACGCGCCGGGTGTCCTGGAGCTTCCGTCGGCCCACCTGGGCCTGACGTGGCGGCCGCTGGAGACCCGTGACGCAGCGACCGTCCAGGCGCTCGTCGCCACGATCGAGACCGCCGACGGGGTCTCGCGCCGCACGACGGGCGCCGAGCTCGAGCGCTGGCTGGCGACGCCTTGGCTCGACCTGGCCCACGACTCCCTGGGCGGGTTCGACCACACCGGCGAGCTGCGCGCCTACGGCCTGGTGGAGATCCGCCCGGGTGACGAGACGTGCGTGCGGGCGTTCCTCAACGGCGGGGTGCACCCCGAGTGGCGCGGCGGCGGTCTGGGCCGCGCCCTGGTCGCCTGGATGGAGGGCCGCGGGCGCCAGATGCTCGCCGCGACCGGCCGCACCGGGCCCGCCCGGCTGGCGGCCTACGTCGACGAGCTGGCGCGCGACTACCGCCAGCTCTACGCCGCCGCGGGGTTCAGCCCGATCCGCTGGTTCACCGACATGCGCCGTGACCTGGCCGAACCGCTCCCGATGGCCGCCGAGCCGCTCGGCGTGCACCTGGTCCCGTGGACCACCGAGCTCGACGACGCGGCCCGCCTGGCCCACAACGTCGCGTTCCGCGACCACTGGGGGTCCCAGCCGCACACCGTGGAGAGCTGGCACGACTGGGTGCACGGCCCGCACCACGAGCCGGCGTGGAGCCTGTTGGCCGTGGACGACGCCGGCGACGTCGCGGGGTACCTGGCCTCGGAGCGACACGGCACAGAGGTCCAGGGCTACGACAGCGGTTTCACCTCTGTGCTCGGGGTGGTGCCCCAGTGGCGCCACAAGGGCCTCGCGACCGCCCTCCTGGTCCGCGCGATGCGGCTGTACCGCGAGGCGTCGATGCCGTACGCCACTCTCGACGTCGACGCCGAGAACCCGTCGGGCGCCCACACCCTCTACGCGCACCTCGGCTACGAGCCGACCCACTCCTGGGTGCTCTACAGCGTCGAGATCTAGCGGCGGCGCCTCACGCGAGGGCTACTGCAGCAGCGCGGCGTGCTCCGCAGAGACAAGCCCCCGCGCGGCACCCATGCGAGAGAGGCGTGAGGAGCGGCTCGCGCCTGCCTCCGAGGCGTCGGGATCTGCCGAGTTCCGCATGCGGTCACGGCGGATTCGAACATCTGGCGCGTCCTCGAAGTGGCGGACGTTCGAACTCGTGCCAGGTGTTCGAGTCAGCGCCTCTCCGCCCGGCCGGGCACCGTCCAGCACATCCGCCATGCCGCCGGCCGCGCGGTCGAGCCTTGGCGGTGTTGGGGTGTGCGTCAGTCGAGCAGGGGTACCTCGAGGTCGTAGGCAAGGACGACGGCTCGGGCCAGCTCGAGCTCCTGGGCGGCACTGAGGTAGCCGACGGTCCGGCCGAGCAGCCTGGTCGGGACGGTGACGACGTTGTCGAGCGCGATGGCGCACTCGTGGTCGAGGCCGTTGTCCGGGCCGACCCGAACCTCGCTGGACAGTCCCTTGGCGGTGCTGGTGATGGGCGCGACGGTGACCTTGGTCATGGCGCTGCGGGCCGCCTGGCGGGTCAGCACCAGCGCCGGTCGTGTCTTGTCCAGGTGGACCAGGCAGATCTCGCGCACCGCTCAGTCCTCGAGCTTGACGTGCGCTGACGTCCACCGCACCAGGTCGTCCAGGTCATCAGCCGCTCCCTGACGCTGGAGCGTCGCCGCGTCGTACTCCGCCAGCAGCCGGCGCATCTCGCGTTCGACCGCTGACGCCACGAGTGCGGCGCGGCTCGGAGCCCTGCCTTCGGCGACCGCACGGTCGAGGAAGGCGACCATCTCGTCGGGAAGGCGGACCGCGATCTGCGTACTCATGCACCAAGCATCCCACAGTGCATCCCAGAAGGGGATGCACCGTCCCGCCGCAAGTGGCGTGGTGGCGGAGCGTCGTCTGCTCATGTCGCGCACCACGCGTGTGGCGTCACACCGTGACGCCGAGCTCAGCCGATCGTGTGCACGGGTGCGGCGAGGGGTACACCGGAGCCGTCGCGGCGCTGGTCGGTGTCCGGCAGGTCGATCGGCTGCCCCGCGGCGCCGGAGGCGCGTGCCGGGGCGGCACCGGCCCAGGCCAGGATCAGGGCGTCCTCGCCGCGCAGGAAGCGTTGGGCCCGCACGCCGCCGGTCGCCCGGCCCTTGCCCGGGAACACCGCGAACGGGCTCACCTTGGCCGAGCCGGCCTGTGTGCCGGGCAGGGCGTCGGCCGCGCCCGCGACGGTCACCACGACGGCGTCGTCCGGGTCGCTCACCGCACCGGCGAACACGACCTGGGCGCCGGCCGAGAGCTTGACCCCGGCCATGCCTCCTGCGGCGCGGCCCTGGGGGCGCACCGCGGACGCCGGGAAGTGCAGCAGCTGTGCGTCGGAGGTGATGAGCACCAGCTCGTCGGAGTCCGTCACGGGGACGGCCCCGACCACCTCGTCGTCGTCCTTGAGCGCGATGACCTCCCACGCGTCGCGGCTCGGTGCGGCGTCCTGGGCCACCCGCTTGACGACGCCGGCAGCCGTGCCGAGCGCGAGGGTGGGTGCGTCCGCGCCGAGGCTCGTCAGGCCCACCACCCGCTCGCCGCGCTCCAGCCCCACGAGCTCGGCGACCGGGGCACCGCCCGACAGCGACGGCGGGCCGTCGGTGGGCGGCAGCGCGGGCAGGTCGACCACGCTCAGGCGCAGCACGCGCCCGCGTGAGGTGACCACGCCGATCTCGCTGCGCGTCGTGGTCGCCGCGGTGGCCACCACCGCGTCGTGCGCGGACCGGCGACCCTCACGCAGCGGCGTGGCGTCGTCGGCGGTCCGCGCGACCAGGCCGGTGCCGGACAGCAGCGCCACGCACGGGGTGTCGGCGATCTCCAACGACGCGGCCGCGGCCGACGACCGAGGTGCGGCCGTCTCGCCGGTCAGTCCGGTGCCACCGGCGTGCTCGAGCAGGATGGTGCGTCGCGGGGTGCCGAAGACCTGCACGACCTCGGCCATCTCGTCGCTGACCACGGTCCGCAGCCGGGCGTCGGCACCCAGGATGTCCTCCAGGTCCGCGATCTCCTCGCGCAGCTCGTCGGCCTCGCGCTCGAGCTCCAGGGTGGAGAACCGGGTGAGCCGGCGCAGGCGCAGCTCGAGGATGTAGTCGGCCTGGGCCTGGGACAGGTCGAACACGCTCATCAGCCGTTCGCGGGCGACGTCGGCAGTGTCCGAGGAGCGGATCACCTGGATCACCTCGTCGATGTCGACGATCGCGATCAGCAGGCCCTGCACCAGGTGCAGACGCTCGCGACGCCGGGCCAGGCGGTACTCCGAGCGCCGGCGCACCACGGTGAGGCGGTGCTCGACCCACACCACCAGCAGCTCGCGCAGCCCCAGGGTGCGGGGCTGGCCGTCCACCAGCGCGACGTTGTTGATCCCGAAGGAGTCCTCCATCGGGGTGTGCTTGTAGAGCTGCTCGAGCACCGCGTCGGGGTTGAACCCGGACTTGATCTCGATGACCAGGCGCAGGCCGTGCTCGCGGTCGGTGAGGTCGAGCATCGCCGAGATGCCCTGCAGCCGCTTGGCCTGGACGCCCTCCTTGACCTTCTCCATCACGCGCTCGGGCCCGACCAGGTACGGCAGCTCGGTCACCACGATCGCCTTGCGCTTGGCCGTGACGTTCTCGACCCGCGCGGTCGCCCGGGTCCGGAACGTGCCGCGGCCCGTGCGGTAGGCGTCGCGCACGCCCTCGAGCCCGACGATCTTGCCGCCGGTGGGCAGGTCCGGCCCCGGCACGAAGCGCATCAGGTCCTCGAGCGTGGCGTCCGGGTGCGCCACCAGGTGGCGGGCCGCCGCGACGACCTCCACCAGGTTGTGCGGGGCCATGTTGGTCGCCATGCCGACCGCGATCCCCGACGCGCCGTTGACCAGCAGGTTCGGGATCGCAGCCGGGAGCACCTCCGGCTGGGTGAGCTTGTTGTCGTAGTTCGGCACCAGGTCGACGACGTCCTCGTCCAGGCCGACGACCATCGACATCGCCGGCGCGGCCAGGCGCGCCTCGGTGTACCGCGGGGCGGCAGGGCCGTCGTCCAGCGAGCCGAAGTTGCCGTGGCCGTCCACCAGCGGCAGCCGCAGGGAGAACGGCTGGGCCATGCGCACCAGGGCGTCGTAGATCGCCTGGTCGCCGTGCGGGTGCAGCTTGCCCATCACCTCGCCGGTGACCCGCGCGCTCTTCACGTACGGGCGGTCCGGGCGCAGGCCCATCTCGGCCATCTGGTACAGGATCCGGCGCTGCACCGGCTTGAGGCCGTCGCGCGCGTCGGGCAGCGCGCGGGCGTAGATGACCGAGTAGGCGTACTGGAGGAAGGAGTCCTCCATCTCGGTGGCGACGTCGACGTCGACGATGGTCTCCTCGACCTCGGCGTCGGGCGGACCGGGACGGCGGGCCATCGGGCTCCCTCGGGTCGGCGGCTGGTGGGCAGCGTCCATTCTCGCCCGCCCGGGCGACCGGGGCTGCGAGGCGCGCGGGCGGCGGCCGCCCCGCGCGTGCCCGCAGTGGCTAGCCTGGCCGGGTGGACACCGGTTACCCCACGCACTGGGAGGCCGACGTCGTGCTGCGGGACGGCAGCACGGCCCACGTCCGGCCGATCCGGCCGTCGGACGCCGACGCGCTCCAGGCCTTCCACGTGGCGCAGTCCGAGCAGTCCACGGTCTTCCGGTTCTTCGCGCCGCTGGCTCGGCTGCCGGAGCAGGACCTGCACCGGTTCACCAACGTCGACCACCACGACCGGGTGGCGTTCGTGGCGCTCGCCGCCGACCAGGACGCGCCGGGCGGGGAGCGGATCATCGCCGTGGCCCGGTACGACCGGGACGGACCGTCCGACGCCGAGGTCGCCTTCAACGTCTCCGATGCCCACCACGGCCGCGGGTTGGGGTCGGTGCTGCTCGAGCATCTGGCCGCCGCGGCCCGCGAGCGGGGGATCAGGCACTTCTCGGCCGACGTGCTGCCGCACAACCACCGGATGCTCGCGGTGTTCCGTGAGGCCGGGTACGCGCCCACGCAGCACTTCGAGGACGGGGTGATGCGGGTCGAGTTCTCGATCGACCCCACGCAGACCTCGCTCGCGGTGATGGCCGACCGCGAGCAGCGCGCCGAGGCCCGCAGCATGTCCGGCCTGCTCACGCCGCGGTCGGTGCTGGTGCTCGCGGAGCCGGGGCCGGGGGCGGACCTCGGGCTCGCCACGGCCGTCGCGCGGCACCTGGTCGAGGGGCCGGACGGGCCCGAGGTGCACACCGTCGGCCTGGCCGAGGCGGTGCCGGGCACACAGGCGCACGACGGGCCTGAGGACCTCGAGGCGGTCGACCTCGTGGTGCTCTCCGTGCCCGCGGTCCGCGCCGCGGAGGTCCTGCGGCACTGCGCGCGGCTCGCCCCGCACGGCGTGGTGGTGATCTCGGGCGGCTTCGCCGAGACCGGCCCGGAGGGCCTGGAGCGTCAGCGCGCCCTGCTGCGAGTGGCGCACGGCGCCGGGATGCGGGTGCTCGGGCCGTCGAGCTACGGGTTCTGGCGGCGCGGTACGGGTGAGGCGCCGACCGTGAACGCGTCGCTGGCGGGTGTTCCGCCGACGCCCGGCGCCGTGGCCTTGTTCTGCCAGTCGGCGCCGCTGGCGGTGGGACTGCTCGCCTCCGCCCGGCGGCGCGGCCTGGGCCTGTCGACGTTCGTCTCGGCCGGGCACCGGGCCGACGTCTCGGGCAACGACGTGATGCAGTTCCTGCGCCAGGACGCGAGCACCTCCGTCGCCGGGCTGTACCTGGAGTCGATCGGCAACCCGCGCAAGTTCGCCCGGGTCGCCCGCAGGCTGGCCGCGAGCATGCCGGTCGTCGTGGTGACCGCAGGGCGGTCGGGGCACGTGGTGCCCGTGGGGCACGCCGTGCGGCGCACCCGGGTCCCGCGGCGCGCCCTGGACGAGATGCTGCGCCAGTCGGGCGTGGTCCGGGTCGACAGCCAGCACCAGCTGCTCGACGTGGCCCAGCTGCTCGCCGCCCAGCCCCTGCCCACCGGACGTCGGGTGGCCGTCCTGGCCGGCTCGGGGGCGCTGGCGGCGCTCACCGCCGAGGCCGCAGGCGCCGCGGGCCTGACGGTGTGCGACCAGCGCGCCATCCTGCCGGGCGGCGGCCACGGCCCCGGCGACCTCGAGCGCCTGGAGGAGCAGCTGACCGAGGTGTACGCCGAGGGACACTGCGACGCCGTCGTCGTGGTGCACGTGCCGACCCTCGGGGAGCCCGACGCCCGGATCGCGGCGGCGATCGCCCGGCACGCCGCCGGGGCGCGCACCACGATCGCGGTGATCCTGGGTCTGTCCGGTCTGACGCCCGAGCTCACGGCGCCCGGCCCGGACGGCTCGGCGTGCACCGTTCCGGCGTACGCCACACCGGAGGACGCCGTTGCCGCGCTGGCGGCGGCGAGCCGGTACGCGGCGTGGCGCGCGGCCGACCACGGCACGGCCCTGGCCCCGACGGGCGTGGACCGGACACGCGCGCGCGGGCTGGTCGCCGACGCGTTCGAGCGGCTCCTGCTGGGGGCCGGGGGCGATCCCGAGCCGATCGCGCTCACCACCCAGGAGACCGCGGAGCTGCTGGCCTGCTACGGCATCACCGTGTGGCCGAGCGAGGTGGTCGACGACGCGGACGCCGCGGTCGAGGCGGCCGAGCGGCTCGGCTGGCCGGTGGCGCTGACCGCGATGAACGAGCGCCTGCGCCACCGGGTGGACCTGGGCGGGGTGCGCCTGGACCTGCCGGGCCCGGCGGCGCTGCGCGAGGCGATGGCCGGCGTGCTGGCCGCCCACCCGGACGCCGGTCCGTGGCGCGTCCAGCGGATGGCCGACCCCGGTGCGGCGTGCGTGCTGCGGTCCGTGGAGGACCCGCGCTTCGGTCCGGTGCTGTCGTTCGGGTTGGCGGGGGACGCGGTGGACCTGCTCGGCGACGTCAGCTACGGCGTCGCGCCCCTGTCGGACACCGACGTGGCCGAGATGGTGCGCTCGGTGCGGACCTCGCCGCGGCTGTTCGGGTACCGGGGCATGCCGGCGCTGGACGTGGCGGCGCTGGAGGACGTGCTCGGGCGGTTGTCGGTGATGGCCGACGACCTGCCCGACCTGCGTCACGTCGAGCTCCACCCCGTGGTGGTGGGACCGCACGGCGTGGCGGTGCTGGCCGCGTACGTCTCGGTGGCGCCGGCCGGCCGGGTGGACGCCGGGCGCCGGGCGCTGCCCGCCTGAGGACGACGGTCCGGCCCCGCGCCGGGATGGGAGGATGTCCGGGTGCGTCCCACCACCGACCTGCGCGAGAGCCTGACCCTGGCCGGCTACTACCCCGACCTGGTCGGTGACGTCCTGGACGTCGCCCTGGCCGGAGAGGACGTGACCGACCACCTGGTGCTCCCGGAGACCACGTTCGACCGGTCCGAGGTCCGCCGCCACGTCACGGTGCTGGTCCTGACGCCCACACGCCTGGTCCTGGCGCACGTGGACGACCACCCGGCGGACTCCGAGCACCCGTCCGCGAGCGCGTCGGCGACCACCGAGTCCGTCCCGCTGCGGCACCTGCACACCGTGGCGCTGACCCACGTGGTGCCGGTGCCCGAGCGGCACCGGCCAGGGACGCCGCCCACCGAGGTGACGCTCGCCCTCGGCTGGGGTGCGGTGCGGCGGATCGACCTGGAGCCGGCCACCTGCGGCGACCCCGAGTGCGACGCCGACCACGGCCTGACCGGCACCCTCGCCCCCGACGACCTCGTGATCCGTGTCTCGGCGGAGGCGGAGGGCGCGGGGGCAGTGACCGCAGCGGTCGACTTCGCCCGGAAGCTCTCGCTCGCCACGGCCCGGGTCCAGTGACGCCTGCTGACCTGACCGGGCCCGGCCTGCTGGCCCCCGACCACGGCGGGCACAGCCTCGGCGAGGTGCTGCCCGCGGTCTCGGCGGTGCTCGGCGCGGACCTGCCCGGCTGGGCCGCCGACGCACGCGCGGCGCAGCGCCGCTTCGGGCTGCCCTCGACCGACCGGGTGTGCGTGGTGCTGGTCGACGGCCTGGGCCTGGCCCAGCTGCGCGAGCGCGCCGGGCACGCCGCGTTCCTGCGTGGCCGGCTGGGCGACACGCTGGAGCTGGTGTGCGGCTACCCGTCGACCACCGCCGCGTCGATGGGCCTGCTCGGCACCGGGCGCGCGGCCGGTCGCACGGGGCTGGCCGGCTACACGGTGCGCAACCCCCGAACCGGGGGACTGGCGAACCTGGTGTCCTGGGAGGGCGCGGATGCGCCGGAGGTCTGGCAGCGCGAACCCGCGCTGACCCGCCTGATCGCCGAGGCGGGGGTCCGGGTCACGTCCGTGGGCCCGGGCCTGTTCCGCGGTTCGGGCCTGACCCGGGCGGCGCTGGGAGGCGGCACGTACGTGGTCGCGGAGTCGCTCGCCGACCGGGTGGACCAGACCCTGCGCGCGTTGCGCGAGCCGGGGTTGGTCTACCTCTACTGGGGCGACGTCGACAAGGTCGGTCACCAGCACGGCTGGCGCTCGCCCGAGTGGGGCGACGCGCTCAGCGAGCTCGACCGCGAGCTCGGTCGCCTGGCGCGGGGCAAGCCCGGGTCGGCGTTGCTGCTGGTCACCGCCGACCACGGCCAGATGGAGGTGGACGCGGCCCTGCTGGTCGACGTCGCCGCCGAGCCGGCGTTGGCCGAGGACGTCGCACTGGTCGCGGGGGAGCCCAGGGCCGCGTACGCGTACCTGTCCGACCCGGGAGCGGTCGAGGTCGCCGCGGCGCGGTGGCGCGAGCGGCTCGACGGGCTCGCCCTCGTGCTGACCCGGGACGAGGCGGTCGCGGCGGGCTGGTTCGGCGAGGTCCGTCCTGACGTGCTGCCCGTGCTGGGGGACCTCGTGGTCGCGGCCCTCGGCGACGCCGGCGTGGCGGACTCGCGGACCCAGACCGCGCACTCGATGCAGCTGCGTGGCATGCACGGATCGTTGACCCCGGGGGAGATGCTCGTCCCCCTGGTGGTCGCCTGATCGTCCGAGTACCGAGCACAGGAGGTCGCCGTGGCGGAGCTGGTGTTCTTCAGCGGGACGATGGACTGCGGCAAGTCCACTCTGGCCCTGCAGCTCGACCACAACCACGCCGCCGCCGGGCGTGGCGGGGTGCTGTACACCCGGCAGGACCGGGCCGGGGCGGAGGTGCTGTCGTCCCGGCTCGGGCTGCGTCGCCGCGCCGCCGAGGTGGACGACGACACGGACTTCTGGGACGAGGTCGTGCAGCGTCGGCTGCGTGGCGAGCGGGTGGACTACCTGGTGTGCGACGAGGCGCAGTTCTACCGGCCCGTGCAGGTCGAGCAGCTCGCCCAGCTGGTCGACGAGATGGGCATCGACGTCTACGCCTTCGGGATCACCGCGGACTTCCGCACCCGGCTGTTCCCCGGGTCGGCTCGACTCGTGGAGCTCGCCGACCGGGTCGAGGTGCTCCAGGTCCCGGCCCTGTGCTGGTGCGGCGCGAGGGCGACCCACAACGCCCGCACCGTCGGTGGGGTGATGGTGGTCGAGGGCGACCAGGTGGTGGTGGGGGACACCGGCGCCGGCGCGGAGGTCGGCTACGAGGTGCTCTGCCGGCGCCACCACATGCGTCGGATGACGCACGCGGTCGCCCGCGCGACCACCGAGCTGCCCGACACGCTGCCGTTCGAGGTCTCCTGAGCGAGCGCCCTCAGCAGGCGTTGAACAGCACCTGCCAGCCGTCCGCGGCCGTGTAGGTGGCGGTGAAGGGCAGGCCGCGGACGTTCCCGGCCGGGGTGCCGCCGCTCCCGGGCGCCACGTCCCACGTGACCTCGGGGGCGTTGCGGACCGGGTCGCCGCCGCAGCTGCCGCAGCCGTTGTAGCCGAGGCTGATCCAGGTGCCGACCGCCACGAGCTCGGCCGCCTGCGCGGAGTCGGGGGCGGGCCGTTCGACGGGTGGGAGCGACGCGGCGAGGGTGACGAGCGCGGCGACGTCGCCGTCGAACGCGGCGGCAGCGGTCGAGCCGTTGTGGAGGCAGTCGATCGCGTACTGGCGGTCGCTCGTCTCGTCCGACACGGTGCCGGGGTACTCGAACGCGTTCATCGCGGCTCGGCGGGTCGCCAGGTCGCTGTACACGGTGATCGCGGCGTCGAGCAGGTTCGGCGGCATGCCCGCCGGCAGCAGCGCGAAGGCGGTCTCGGGGTCGGCCGCCACGACGGCGCTCGCGGTGGCCGCGTCCACCTCGAAGGTCCCGGGCGTGACCACGGCGTTGATCCGGGCCGCCGCGGCCCGGAGCCGGTCGTCGACCACGGCGGCCTGGGCGACGAACGGTGCGAGGTCGGCAGCCGCCGAGGGCGCCCCGGAGTCGGTCGACGCCGAGGCGGGCTCGCTCGGGCTGGTGGCTGCGGAGGTCGCCGGCGTGGACGGGGTGGGCGTGGTGGCGACGGTGGTCGCCGACTGGCCCTCTGCGGCCTGCCGACCGCCGGAGCACGCCGTGAGCAGGGCGGGCACCAGCACGGCGGGCACCAGCAGAGCAGTGACGACACGTGCGCGCCTCATCGCGTCCCCCGTCCGCCGTGCGAAGCCGGCCGCGGCCTACCGCTGATGGCGACGCTACTCGCGCGGCCTGCCTGTCGCAGGCCCTTCCGGCGCGGCGCCGGGACGCCTACTCGGGCTTGGCCCCGAAGACGATCTCGTCCCAGCTGGGCACCGAGGCGCGGCCCTTGCGCGACCGGGACCGGCCGGAGGCGCGTCGCGGGGACGCCGTGGCGGCGTCGCCCTCGGGCGCGGGATCCGGCGCGGGCTCGGCGCCCGGCGGGTCGACGTCCGACTCAGGGGCCTCGTCCTCGGGGGCCTCGTCCTCGTCGGCGTCCTCGGTGTGCCGTGAGGTCTGCCTCGGGATCGGCAGCACCGTCGCGTCGGTCGCCTCCTGCGGCCGCGAGTCCGCCGGATGGGCGCCCGGCGGCGTGGTGAGTCCCGGGTGGTCGAAGTCGAACGCGTGCTGAGGTCCGAAGCCCTCGAACTCGTCGCCCTCGTCGTCGAGGTCCACGGGCTGGCGCACGCCACGCTTGCCGCGCAGGTCCTCCAGGAGCGCCTCGGTCGCCTCGAACGGGTCCTCGGGTTCCGGCTCCGGCTCGGCCACGTGGGTGTCCACGGCGGCGAGCACCGGTCGCACCGCGACGTCGACGTCGGTATCGCTCCCGTGCTCGGCGACGCTGTGCTCGGTGTGCCGGACGGCTGCGAGGTGCCGGCGGGGAACAGGGCCGTCCGGGAGCTCGGTCTCCGACAGCCACCGGGCCTCGTCGTCCATGGCACGCAGGGTCCGGGCGGCGAGGTCGAAGGTCCACCGGGCGGAGCGCGTCTGGTCGTCGATCTCGAAGGCCAGCTCGACCGACCACGGGCCGCTCACGTCACGGAACGCGTCCCAGGTGACCGTCCCCGGCCCGACCCCGCGGGTCGCAAGCCGGTCGGTGACCAGCTCGCCGAGGGCCGGCGCTCCGGTGTCGTGCCCGATCCGGGTCTCGCGCGCCTGGCCGGCCACCCAGTCCCGCTCGGCGAGCACCGGTCCCTCGTACCGCTGCACGATCTCGACCGGGACGCCGGCCGCCTCGGCGACCTCGTGCGCGGTGGCGCCGGCGCGGATCCTTGCCTGCATGTCGCGCGGCGGCATGGAGCTCGTGGCCTGTGCCCGCAGCTGCTCGAGCTGCGGGCGGTCGCGGCGCACGGCGGCGCGCAGCGCCTCGTCGATCGGCAGCCAGAACCGCTGCCCGTCCGGACCTTCGAGGACGACGCGCGCACCGTCGTCGTCCAGGCCCACCAGTCGCAGCTCGCTCATCGGCACCTCCTCGCGGCCAGTACGAGACTGCCATCTCCGCGCCGCGTCGCCGTGGAGGCGCCCCGGTGCGCCGCGGGCGGGAGCACACCCCCGCCGGGGTGCGGCAGGATGGTCGGGTGGCCGATCCCCGCGTACCCGAGCTCATGCAGATCGCCGAGACCATCGCCCGGGAGGCCGGTGACCTGGTTCGGGCGAACCGGCCCGACAGGGTCGACGTCGCGGGGACCAAGTCCAGTGCCACCGACGTCGTGACCGCCATGGACCTCGCGGTCGAGGAGCTGATCCGTCGGCGCCTGGGCGAGCTGCGGCCGGACGACGGCGTGCTCGGCGAGGAACGTGGCCTGGAGCCGGGGGCGAGCGGGCTGACCTGGGTGGTCGACCCCATCGACGGCACGGTGAACTTCCTGTACGGGCTCCCCGCGCACGCCGTCAGCGTTGCGGTGGTCTCCGGCGACCCGGACCCGGCGAGCTGGACGATGCTCGCCGGGTGCGTGCACAACATCCCGGACGCCACCACCTGGACCGCCGGGGCGGGGGGCGGGGCCTGGCAGGACGGGCGTCGGCTCCCGGCGCTCGTCGACCGCGGGCTGGATGACGCGTTGATCGGCACCGGGTTCGGCTACCGCGCCGATCGGCGGCGCCGGCAGGGTCTGGTGGCGGCGGCGCTGCTGCCGCGGGTCCGCGACATCCGCCGGATGGGCGCGGCCTCGGTCGACCTGTGCATGGTGGCGTCGCGGGCCCTGGACGGCTACTACGAGCGTGGCCTGAACCCGTGGGACATGGCGGCAGGCGCTCTGGTGGTCATCGAGTCCGGCGGTGTGGTGGCCGGACTACGGGGGCGCGCTGCGGGTGAGGCGATGACGGTCTGCGGGCCACCGACCCTCGTGTCGGAGCTGATCGCGGCCCTCGAGAAGCTCGACGCGGACTCCGACGCCGAACTGTGACCCGGGCGGCGCGTGCAAACCGCGCCCGGATGGGGCACAATCCCCTCGCCGCTCGACCCGGGAACAAACGGAGGCCGTCGCGCATTGACGACGTACCGCCCCGGCACGGCCGGGGTCTGTACCGACGACACGGAGTGTGAACACGCCTGATGGCAACCGATTACGACGCCCCTCGCAAGACCGAGGAAGACCTCTCCGAGGACTCGCTCCAGGAGTTGCAGGCGCGGCGCGCCGACAAGAACTCGGGCGTCGTCGACGAGGACGAGGCGGAGGCCGCCGAGGGCTTCGAGCTGCCCGGAGCCGACCTGTCCGGCGAGGAGCTCTCGGTCCGGGTCCTACCGCGCCAGGCCGACGAGTTCACCTGTGCGAGCTGCTTCCTGGTGCATCACCGCAGCCAGCTCGCCGGTGAGCGCAACGGTCAGCCGATCTGCTCGGAGTGCGCTGCCTGAGCCTGCCGGATCGCGGCGGCCAGCTGCGCTGCACGGCGTGAGCTGACCAGCCACTGCGGCGTGGGGTCGTCCGGGTCGAGGACGGCCACGACCACCGCCCCGGACAGCCACGAGCGCACCAGTGCGAAGTCCCGGGCATCGCTCCCGGGCCCGAGCGCGGCGTGGACCCCGGCGCGGTCGATCACCCGCGGCTCGCCCAGCAGGTGCACCGGGATGTGTGCCGAACCCGCGACCAGCTCACCCTCGCGCACCGCGACGACGGAGCTGGTCAGCAGCACCCCGCCGACGAGCACGACCAGCGTCGCCGCGCTCGCGACGACGACGGCCCCGGTGCCCAGCGGCGACGCCGTCAGCGCTGCCACGGCCGCCGCCACGGCCACCATCGCCCACCCGAACGGGCCGGGCCACAGGCGCTCGCGGTAGGGCCGGACGGGCGATGCGGTGCTCACCGCACCACTATCTCAGCCGGGCGGACCGTGGCGCAGGCGCCCGGGGCCGCTACAGTCGTCGCCCGTGGCCACGCAGGAGCCGGTCGAGGTGCTCGTGCAGCGCACGGACGAGTCCGTGCCGCTGCCGGACTACGCCCACCCCATGGACGCCGGCGCCGATCTGGTCACCCGCGTCGACGTGGTGCTCGCCCCCGGTGAACGGGTCACCGTGCCGACCGGGCTGCGGATCGCCTTGCCTCCGGGTTACGCGGGCTTCGTCCACCCGCGCTCGGGCCTGGCGCGACGGCACGGGATCACCGTGGTCAACGCGCCCGGCACGGTGGACGCCGGGTACCGCGGCGAGATCGAGGTGACGCTGCTGAACACCGACCTGCGAGAGACACTGGAGCTGCACCGCGGGGACCGGATCGCCCAGCTGGTGGTGCAGGAGGTCAGCCGGGCGAGCTTCGTCCTCGTCGACGACCTACCCGGGTCCGCGCGGGGCGAGCAGGGGTTCGGCTCCAGCGGCGGCTGGCGCCGGGCCGGGTCGACGGTGCCCCCGCCGGCCGGAGATGGCTAGGGTCGTGACCTGCAGGTGCTGAGGAGGAGAGGCTGACGTGGGCATCTTCCGACGCGGACGAGAGTCCGAGACCGGAGAGCCGCTGCTCGACGACGACGTCGAGCTCGAGAGGTCGAGTGCCACGGCGGCCGACGAGGACGAGGCCGCCGACCCGGACGCCGCCGCGCTCGACCGCGGCCCGTGGGACGTGGCCGACCGTCCGGAGCGCGGCGCGAGGATCGACCTGGGCGCGCTGTGGCTGCCGGGCGTGGACGGCATGCAGCTGCGGATGGAGACCGGCGGCAGCGGCTCGGTGGTCACCGCGGCGGCGGTCACCGTCGAGGGATCGAGTCTGCAGGTGCAGGTCTTCGCCGCGCCTCGTAGCGCGGGGATCTGGGACGAGATCCGCACGGAGATCGGCGAGTCCGTGACCAAGCAGGGCGGGTCGGTGGACGACCTGCCCGGCCCGTTCGGACGTGAGCTGCTCGCACGGCTCCCGGTCCGCACCCCGGAGGGCCGGACCGGTCACCGCCCGGCCCGCTTCATCGGGGCCGACGGGCCGCGCTGGTTCCTGCGCGGCGTGGTCACCGGCCGGGCCGCGGTCGACCCCGAGGCGGCCCGTGTGCTCGAGGACCTCTTCGCCGACATCGTCGTGGTGCGGGGCGCCGAGGCGATGGCCCCGCGCGAGCTGATCGCCCTGACGATGCCGAACATGAGCCCGGCCCCCCAGGTGCCCGACGCCCGTGGGCTGATCGACCCCTTCAAACGCGGTCCCGAGATCACCGAGGTGCACTGATGGCACGGCGGACCCCCACCGCCCCACGAGGCATTCGCGAGGTGCTGCACGACATGCTTGCGTCGCGTACCGAGCTCGAGGCGGCCGAGGAACGACAGCAGCAGTCCGAGCAGACGGGGTGCACCCCCGTCTCGGACCTGGTGCCGCGCCGGCGCGCGCGGGTCTCCGGCGTGCTGCGCAGCGTCCGGCTGCGTCCCGCGACCGAGGTCCCGGCCCTGGAGGCGGAGCTCTTCGACGGGAGCGGCGCGTTGCGTCTGGTGTTCCTCGGCCGGCGTGCGGTGGCCGGCATCGAGCCCGGCCGCCGACTGCGCCTCGAGGGGCTGGTCTGCTTCCAGAGCGGGCACCCGACCGTCTACAACCCCGCGTACGAGCTGGTGCCGAGGCCCGGTGAGTGACGCCGGCCCCGACGGGCCGTCGCCGGAGGGCGACCCGACTCCGGTCGAGGGGCCGGCCGCGGCGCGCGGCCTGAGGGCCGCGATCGGTGACGACTTCTCGTTCGTCGACGCGATCGGCGGCGTGCGCGGGCTGGTCGAGTCGACCGCGCCGGGCCTGGTGTTCGTCGTGGTCTACGTGGCCACGCGGGCCCTGACGGCCTCGCTTGTCGCGTCGCTGGCCGTGGCGGTGGTCGCGGTGGTGGTCCGGCTGGTCCAGCGCACCCCGGTGACCCAGGCGCTCTCGGGCGTGCTCGGGGTCGGGATCGGGGTGGTGTGGGCCTTGTGGACGGGCCGGGCGCAGGACTACTTCGCCGGCGGGCTGCTGGCCAACGCCGGCTACCTCCTGGCGATGCTGGTGTCGCTGGCCGTGCGGTGGCCCGCGGTCGGCGTGGTCGTGGCCCTGCTGCGCGGGGAGTCGATGGCGTGGCGGACGGACCCGGACAAGGCCCACGAGCGGCGTCGGTTCGTGTGGGCGACGTGGGTGATGGGCGCCGTGTTCGCGCTCCGACTCGCGGTCCAGCTCCCGCTCTACTGGGGCGCCGAGGTGGCGGCGCTCGGCGCGGCCAAGCTCGCCATGGGCGTCCCGCTGTTCGCCGTCGCGCTGTGGATCACGTGGCTGCTGGTGGCGTCACCAGGAGCGCGTGCAGATCGTCGAGATCGGCCTCAGCCCCCGCCACGATGATGAGCTCGTCCCCGGCCTCGAGGGTGTCCTCGGGGGTGGGGGCGATCGGCGCGGTGTCGCGGACCAGGGCCGCCAGGACGGTGTCGCGCGGCCACGTCACGTCGCCGACGAGCGTGCCGACCATCGGCGAGTCCGGGGGCAGCGTGAGCTCGAGGATGTCCGCGCCGGACTGGTGGAACGTGAAGATCTTCACCAGGTCGCCGACGGCCACGGCCTCCTCGACCATCGCCGTCATGATGCGCGGGGTGGAGACCGCCACGTCCACGCCCCAGGCCTCGTCGAAGAGCCACTCGTTGCGCGGGTTGTTCACCCGGGCGACGGTGCGCGGCACGCCGAACTCCGTCTTGGACAGCAGCGACACGACAAGGTTGACCTTGTCGTCGCCGGTCGCCGCGACCACCACGTCGCAGTCGGCGACCCGGCTCTGCTCCAGGGCGGACAGCTCGCACGCGTCGGCGAGCAACCAGTCCGCGTCGGCGACCGAGGCGACCCGCATCGCCGCAGGGTTCTTGTCGATCAGCGTGACCTCGTGCTCGGCGGCGAGCAGCTCGGCGGCGATCGAGCGGCCCACCGAGCCCGCTCCGGCGATGACGACCCGCATCAGTTGACCTCCGCCGGCACGCGCGTGCAGATCCGCTCGACCTTGGTGAGCTCGGTGGCCAGGGCCAGCACGTGCACCAGGTCGTTCTCCTGGATCACCGTGGTCGCTGTGGGCAGGATGCCGTCCCCGTAGCGGGTGACGAACGCGACCCGTGCCCCGGTGGCCGCCTCCAGGTGGCTCACCGGCTTGCCGGTCCAGCCCGGGTGCAGGTCGACCTGGGCCATGACGACCTGCCCCGACGCGTCGCGGAACTCGTCGGTGGCTCCCATCGGCAGCAGCCGGCGCAGCACCTGGTCCGACGTCCACCGCACGGTGGCGACCGTGGGTATCCCCAGGCGCTGGTAGATCTCGGCGCGGTGCGGGTCGTAGATGCGGGCGACGACGTTGTCCACCCCGTACTGCTCGCGCGCGACACGCGCGGCGAGGATGTTCGAGTTGTCGCCGTCGGAGACCGCCGCGAACGCGTAGGCGTCCTCGATCCCGGCCTGCACCAGCGTCTTGCGGTCGAAGCCGACGCCGGTCACCTTCTTGCCGGAGAACTCCGGGTCGAGGCGACGGAACGCGTCCGGGTTCTGGTCGATGACGGCGACCGAGTGGCCGCGGTGCTCGAGCGACGAGGCGAGGGTCGCGCCGACCCGCCCGCATCCCATGATGACGAAGTGCACGGACCCTGACGCTATACCGTCCGCGGCCTCGGAGACGCGCGATGCGTCCTGGCCGGACGCCGCCGGCGCTGGGGAGCGGTCCTGCCAGCGGACGCTCGCGCGTGGTGGTCCCCGAGTGGTCCTAGCATGGCCCGTGTGTCGGACATCGCTGATGCCGCAAAGCGGTTGATCGTCGGACGTCCCGTCCGCAGCGACCGACTCGGCCACACCCTCCTGCCCAAGCGCATCGCGCTGCCCGTGTTCGCCTCCGACGCGTTGTCGTCGGTGGCCTACGCGCCGGACGAGATCCTGCTGACCCTGAGCATCGCCGGGCTGAGCGCCACGGTGATCTCGCCGTGGGTCGGTCTCGCCGTCGCCGCGGTGCTGGCCGTCGTGGTCACGTCCTACCGGCAGAACGTGCACGCCTACCCGTCCGGCGGCGGTGACTACGAGGTGGTCACCACCAACCTCGGGCCCAAGGCCGGGCTGACGGTGGCCAGCGCGCTCTTGGTGGACTACGTGCTCACCGTGGCCGTGTCGGTGTCCTCCGGGGCCCAGTACGCCGCCGTCGCGATCCCGTCGCTCCGCGGGCACGAGGCGCTGTTCGCCGTGTCGATCGTGGCCGTGCTCATGGTGATGAACCTGCGCGGGGTCAAGGAGTCCGGCCGGCTGTTCGCCATCCCTACGTACCTGTTCATGGCCGCGGTGCTCACCACGGCCATCGTCGGGTTCGTACGGCTCGCCGCCGGAGGGCTGCCGCCGGCGGAGAGCGCGGACCTGACGATCCTCCCGGAATCGGGCTTCGAGGCGGGCCTCGTGGGGCTGGCCGGAGGGTTCCTCGTCCTGCGCGCGTTCGCGTCCGGCGCCGCCGCCCTCACCGGTGTCGAGGCGATCAGCAACGGCGTGCCCGCCTTCAAGCCGCCCAAGAGCCGCAACGCCGCGACCACCCTCGCGCTGCTCGGCTCCCTGTCGATCACCTTCATGATCTCGATCCTCGTGCTGGCCAAGGCCGCGCACGTGCACTACGTCGAGCTGCCCGCCACCAACCTGCTGCGCGACGGCGTGGCGGTCGGGGACAGCTACGAGCAGCACCCCGTGCTCGGGCAGCTGACCCACTCGGTGTTCTCCGGGTTCTCCCCGGCGATCGTCGTGGTGTCCGTGGTCACCGGGCTGATCCTGGTGCTCGCCGCGAACACCGCGTTCAACGGCTTCCCGGTGCTCGGATCGATCCTGGCGCGGGACGGGTTCCTGCCCCGCCAGCTGCACACCCGCGGCGACCGGCTGGCGTTCTCCAACGGGATCCTCGCGCTGGCGGGCGGTGCCGTGGTGCTGATCTGGGCGTTCGACGCCCAGGTCACCCGGCTGATCCAGCTGTACATCGTCGGGGTGTTCGTGTCCTTCACGCTCAGCCAGCTGGGCATGGTGCGGCACTGGAACCGGCACCTGGCCACCGAGCCCGACCCCGCGGCGCGCAGCCGGATGAAGCGCTCGCGCGTGATCAACAGCATCGGCCTGGTGATGACCGGGATGGTGCTGATCGTCGTGCTCATCACCAAGTTCTCGCACGGCGCCTGGATCGCGATCCTCGCGATGGTCATCGTCTACGTGATCATGCTGGGCGTGCGGCGGCACTACGACCAGGTGCGCGACGAGACGTCCATGGACGACGACCACTCCGTGCTCGCGCTGCCGAGCCGGGTCCACGCGATCGTGCTGCTGTCCCGCCTGCACAAGCCGACGATGCGGGCGCTCGCGTACGCACGCGCCACGCGGCCCTCGGTGCTCGAGGCCGTCACGGTCGCCGTGGACCCCGAGGACGTCGCAGAGCTGCGCAAGCAGTGGGACGCGCTGGACGTGCCGGTGCCGCTCACGGTGCTCGACTCGCCGTTCCGCGAGATCACCCGGCCGGTGCTGGGCTACGTCAAGTCGATCCGGCGGGAGAGCCCGCGGGACCTGGTCGTGGTGTACATCCCCGAGTACGTGGTGGGCCACTGGTGGGAGCAGCTGCTGCACAACCAGAGCGCCCTGCGTCTGAAGACCCGGCTGCTGTTCAGCCCGGGCGTCGTGGTCGCGTCGGTGCCGTGGCAGCTGCAGTCCTCGCACCAGCAGGAGGCCAAGACCTGGCAGGCGACCCACCCGGAGTCGGCCAGGGCCGCCGCCCTCAAGGAGCGAGCAGCCCGAGAGACGCGCCGCCCCGACGAGCCGACGCGACCCGGCCCGACGGACGCGTGAGCGGCTCGAGCCCGACGCTGCGCGTCGGCCCGGTGGCCCACGGCGGCCACTGCGTCGCGCGCCACGAGGGCCGCGTGGTGTTCGTGCGGCACGCCCTGCCGGGTGAGCTGGTCCGCGTGGCGCTCACCGATGCACGCCCGGACGCCCGGTACTGGCGCGGTGACGCCGTGGAGGTGCTCGAGCCGTCGCCGGACCGGGTGCCCAGCCCGTGGCCCGAGGCCGGACCGGGCGGCGTGGGTGGCGGTGAGCTGGGCCACGTGACCCTGCCCGCTCAACGCACCTGGAAGGCGGCAGTGGTCGCCGAGCAGCTCCGGAGGCTCGCCGGCCTGGACCTGCCGGTGACCGTGGAGGCTGCGCCGGGCGAGACCGACGGGCTCGGTTGGCGCACCCGCGTCGAGCTCGTCGCCGACGCCGAGGGCCGTGCGGGCATGCACCGGCACCGTTCGCACGACGTGCAGGCCCTGGCGGCCATGCCGCTCGCCGCTGCGGAGATGGACGTCGAAGCGCTGCTGGCGCGGCGGTGGCCGGCGGGGTCGCGGATCACCGCGGTGGCGCCGGTGGGGGGAGACCGGCCGCTCGTGCTGGTGGACGGGACGCCGTGGGGCGCGTCCGGCCCCGATCGGCGACCCACGGCGCGGACGTCGGTGCGCGAGCGCGCGACGGTGGCCGGGCGCGAGCACGTGTGGCGGGTGGCCGGGACCGGCTTCTGGCAGGTGCACCGGGCGGCGCCCACCGTGCTGGCCGGCGCCGTGGCGAACGCGGTTGGCGAGCGGCCCGGGGCGCGGGTGGTCGACCTGTACGCCGGCGCCGGGCTGTTCACGGCGCCGCTGGCCGACCTGGTGGGCGAGACCGGCCGCGTGGACGCCGTCGAGGGCGACGCGACGGCTCTGCGTGACGCCAGGCGCAACCTGCACGACCGGCCGTGGGTGAACCTGCACGGCGGGTCCGTGGCGGACGCGCTGGCCGCATCGGTGCCCGAGCGGGCGGACGTGGTGGTGCTCGACCCCCCGCGGGTGGGGGCCGGCCGGGACGTCGTGGCCGCGGTGGCGTCGCGCGGCGCGGAGCGCGTGGTGCACGTGGCGTGCGATCCCGCGGCCCTCGCGCGCGACGTGGCGCTGTTCTCCGAGCACGGCTACCGCCTGACGAGCCTGCGCGCGCTGGACCTGTTCCCCATGACCCACCACGTCGAGGCCGTCGCGGTGCTCGACCGGTGACCCGGGCGGGTGCATGCACCGTCCGGATGCGATATCTTGACGTCAAGATACTTTGCGGGGCCTCGCCGCGTGGCCGAGCCACCGCACGACTAGCCTGACCCGAGGATCACCCGGGTTCCCACGACCGCCGAAGGAGCACTCGTGAGCAGCGTCGACACGTTCTCAGCCAGGACCACCCTCGACGTGGCGGGTACGTCATACGAGGTGTACCGGCTGGGCGCCGTCCCGGGGCTGGAGAGGCTGCCGTTCAGCCTGAAGGTGCTCGCCGAGAACCTGTTGCGCACCGAGGACGGGGCCAACATCACCGCCGACCACATCCGTGCGCTCGCGCAGTGGCAGCCGGAGGCCGAGCCCGACACCGAGATCCAGTTCACCCCCGCCCGCGTGGTGATGCAGGACTTCACCGGCGTGCCGTGCGTGGTCGACCTGGCCACGATGCGCGAGGCCGTCGCCGACCTCGGGGGAGACCCCGCCAAGATCAACCCGCTGGCGCCCGCCGAGCTGGTGATCGACCACTCGGTGCAGATCGACGTCTTCGGCCAGCGCGACGCCTTCGCGCGCAACGTGGAGTTCGAGTACGGCCGCAACCAGGAGCGCTACCAGTTCCTGCGCTGGGGCCAGACGGCGTTCGACGACTTCAAGGTCGTGCCGCCCGGCACCGGCATCGTGCACCAGGTCAACATCGAGTACCTGGCCCGCGTCGTGATGACCCGCGAGACCGAGGACGGCGCGACCGCCGCCTACCCCGACACGTGCGTCGGAACCGACTCGCACACCACGATGGTCAACGGCCTGGGCGTGCTGGGCTGGGGCGTCGGTGGCATCGAGGCCGAGGCCGCGATGCTCGGCCAGCCGGTCTCGATGCTCATCCCGCGGGTGGTCGGTTTCAAGCTCACCGGGCAGATCCCGGCCGGAGTCACGGCCACCGACGTGGTGCTCACCATCACCGAGCAGCTGCGCCGGCACGGCGTGGTCGGCAAGTTCGTCGAGTTCTACGGCGAGGGCGTCGGCGCCGTGCCGCTGGCCAACCGCGCCACGATCGGCAACATGAGCCCCGAGTTCGGCTCGACCTGCGCGATCTTCCCGATCGACGGCGTCACCCTGGACTACCTGCGCCTGACCGGGCGCAGCGACCAGCAGGTGGCCCTCGTCGAGGCCTACGTCAAGGCTCAGGGCATGTGGCACGACCCGTCGTCGGCGGACTACGTCGAGCCGGTGTTCTCCGAGTACCTCGAGCTCGACCTGTCCACCGTGGTGCCCTCGATCGCCGGGCCCAAGCGCCCGCAGGACCGGATCGCCCTCACCGACGCCAAGGAGTCCTTCGCCGGGTCGCTGCTGAACTACGTCGACGACGGCGAGGCCGCGGCGTACCAGGGCCGGGACGAGGCCGTCGAGGAGACCTTCCCGGCCTCCGACCCCATCGAGGCCGGCGAGCGCGCCGACGCCTCGGGCCGGCCGACGCACGCCTCCGGGTCCCCGTCGCGGCGGCCGCACAAGGTGGTGCCGTTCACCACGGCGGACGGCACATCGACCGAGCTCGACCACGGGCACGTCGTGATCGCCTCGATCACCTCGTGCACCAACACCTCGAACCCGTCGGTGATGCTCGCCGCGGGCCTGCTGGCCAAGAACGCCGTCGAGCGCGGTCTGGTCTCCAAGCCCTGGGTCAAGACGTCCACGGCGCCCGGCTCCAAGGTGGTGTCGGACTACTACGAGAAGGCCGGCCTGTGGCCTTACCTCGAGAAGCTCGGGTTCCACCTGGTCGGATACGGGTGCACCACCTGCATCGGCAACTCCGGGCCGCTGCCGCCCGAGGTGTCGGCCGTGGTCAACGACAACGACCTCGCGGTCGTGTCGGTGCTGTCCGGCAACCGGAACTTCGAGGGCCGGATCAACCCCGACGTGAAGATGAACTACCTGGCGTCCCCGCCGCTGGTCATCGCCTACGCCCTCGCCGGGACCATGGACTTCGACTTCGAGAACGACCCGTTGGGCACCGACCCCGACGGCGCCCCGGTGTACCTGCGGGACATCTGGCCGAGCGCGGTCGACGTGCAGGCCACGATCGACGGAGCCATCGACCGCGAGATGTTCACCAAGGACTACGCCGACGTGTTCCACGGTGACGACCGGTGGCGCTCGCTGCCCACGCCCGAGGGCGACACGTTCGCCTGGGACGCCGCGTCGACCTACGTGCGCAAGCCCCCGTACTTCGACGGCATGGGCCGCGACCCGGAGCCGGTCACCGACATCACCGGTGCCCGCGTGCTCGCCAAGCTGGGTGACTCGGTGACCACCGACCACATCAGCCCCGCCGGCGCGATCAAGGCCGACAGCCCCGCCGGCCGGTACCTCGCCGAGCACGGCGTCGAGCGCAAGGACTTCAACTCCTACGGCTCGCGCCGCGGCAACCACGAGGTGATGATCCGCGGCACGTTCGCCAACATCCGGCTGCGCAACCAGCTGGTCCCGGGCGTCGAGGGCGGCATGACCGTCAACCTCCTGACCGGCGAGCAGATGTCGATCTACGACGCCGCGATGGCCTATGCCGACGCCGGGGTGCCGCTCGTGGTGCTGGGCGGCAAGGAGTACGGCTCCGGCTCGTCGCGCGACTGGGCGGCCAAGGGCACGTCGCTGCTGGGCGTGCGTGCCGTGATCGCGCAGAGCTTCGAGCGGATCCACCGGTCGAACCTCATCGGGATGGGCGTCCTGCCGCTGCAGTTCCCCGCGGGGGAGTCGGCCGACTCGCTCGGGCTGGACGGCACGGAGACGTTCGAGATCGCCGGGGTCACCGCGCTGAACGGCGGCGACGTGCCCGCCACCCTGCCGGTCGTGGCCACCCGCCCTGACGGCACGCGGGTCGCGTTCGACGCGGTGCTCCGGATCGACACCCCTGGCGAGGCGGACTACTACCGCAACGGCGGCATCCTGCAGTACGTGCTGCGCTCGCTGGTCGCCTGAGGTCCCGCGGCCGCCGCCCCGTCGCCCGCCCCTCGGTGTGATCGAGGTGCGGCCGGCGGGGCTGCGGCGCGCGCTCGTGCCGAGGTGGGCCCGACGGGGCGCTCTTCGCGGGCGCGGCCCGGCGCCCCACGCGGCGAAGCCGGGCCCGGACATCGATCCGTGCGGGGCCGTCCACCCTGCGGACGCCGATCCGGGCCTCCGACGCCCCTCGCCGCGCCGGCCGCCGCCCCAAGCGGGATCGTCCGCCGCCGCCGGCGCCGGTGAGCAGCCCACGCGGTTCATGTGGCGGCAGGTGCAGCTGTGGCGGATGTGCTGCCTCAGCTGCCCCGTCCACCACTCCCGTCACATGAACCGCGCCCGCTGCTCACGCACGCTCGTGCCGCGGCCGTACCGCACCGCCGACCACGGGGCATCTAGCCTCGTCACATGAGCGAGGAGGGCGACGCCGTCCGCCGGCACTACGAGTCGGAGACGGACGAGGACGGCCGGCTGCGCGGGGGGCTGGGCCGGCTCGAGCTGTGGCGCGTCCAGGAAGTGGTGCGCCGGTACCTCGGGGCGGGGCCGCGGCGGGTGCTCGACGTGGGCGGTGCCAGCGGCGTGCACAGCGAGTGGTTGCTCGGCGACTCGCACACCGTGCACCTGGTGGATCTCGTCGAGCGGCACGTGGCCGCCGCTCGCGATCGCCTCGGGGGCATCGAGCGATTCACCGCGAGCGTGGGGGACGCACGTCGGCTGCCCGTCGCCGACGCCTCCCAGGACGCGGTCCTCGTCCTCGGCCCGCTCTACCACCTGCAGGACCGCGCGGACCGGGTCGCCGTCTGGCGTGAGGCCGCCCGCGCGGTGTCGCCGGGCGGCGTGGTCATCGCGATGGCGATCTCCCGTTTCGCCTCGCTGTTCGACGGGCTCGCACAGGAGCACCTCTTCGACCCCGAGTTCCGGGCGGTCGTCGACGTCGATGTGGCCAGCGGACGCCACGAGAACCCGCGCGGGCGTCCCGGATGGTTCACGACCGCCTACTTCCACCGCCCCGAGGAGCTGGTCGCCGAGGCCACCGATGCGGGTCTGGACGTGGTCGAGACCGTCGGTGTGGAGGGCATGGCGGGCTGGCTCGGTCATCTCGCTCCCCGCCTCGACGACGACGTCGATCGCGAGGTCGTCCTGGAGGCCGCCCGGCGGGTGGAGGCGGAGCCGTCGTTGCTCGGGATGAGCCCGCACCTGCTCTGCGTCGCGCGGCGGACGCACTGAGCCGGCCGGCCGTCACCTCGCCACACCGCTGGACGCGTCGACGCCCGCACACGACCGGACGGGGCGATGGTCCGGCGCAAGGTGAGCCGTCCCGGTGACAGGATCCGGGTATGAGGCGCGTAGCGGTGGCGGCAGGGGGGCTGACGATGGCGCTGGGTCTGGCCGCGTGCGGGACGCCCGACGCGATCCCGACGATGCTCGAGGGCCAGGGCGAGCGGGTCGAGGTCGCCCTGTCGAGCGCGACCTCCATCGGCGACGTGGTCGCAGCGTCGTGGCGCGCCGGGTTCGCCGCGCTGGGAGCCGGGGACGACCCGGCGGGCACGGTGGTCTCGCCCGCCAGCCTCGTCGTGGCCCTGTCGATGCTGGCGGAGGGCGCCTCGGGGGAGTCCGCCGCGGCGCTGGACGCGGCGCTCGGCGCGAGCGGTGACGCCCGGACGGACGCGGTCAACGCGCTGAGCGCGACGCTCGCACGGTACGAGGGCGACCCGGCCGCCGTCGGCGCGAAGAAGCTGCCCGAGATCCCCGTCGTGCACCTGGCCAACCAGGTGGTGGTCGACGACCAGCAGGAGGCTCAGCCCGACTACCTCGACCGGCTCAGGGCCGGCTACGGCGCCGGGGTGCTGGTCACGGACCTGGCCAGCGAGGACGGCAAGCGGGCCCTGGACGCGTGGGTGCGGGACAACACCGGCGGCCTCATCGAGGAGTCGGCGATCACGCCGAGCCCGGAGCTCGTGCTGGTGCTGCAGAACGCTGTGGCGCTCGCGGCCCGCTGGAGCACGTCGTTCGACCCGAACGTCACGCAGCCCACCGACTTCACCCGGGCGGACGGCACCGCGACGAGCGTGGACATGATGCACCTCGCGACAACGTTCGCCTACGTCGAGCAGGACGGCTGGCGCGCGGTGCGGCTCCCGTACGTGCAGGTGGACGAGGGCAACCCGCAGCTGTACGCCGACGTGATCCTGCCCCCGGAGGGCTCGGACGCCGCCGCCGACCCCGCCGCCGCCGATCCGGCCACCGTCGCGGCGCTGAGCGCGGCGCTCGACGAGCAGACGCCCGTCGACGTGCTCCTCGCGCTGCCCAAGCTCGACCTCACCACGAGCCTGGACCTGCTGCCCGCGCTGGACGCCATGGGCCTGGGGGCGTTGACGTCCCCGCAGACGGCCGGGCTCGACGGCCTCCTGGTCGATCCGCCGGCTCCGCCCTACGTCGCGCAGGCCGTCCAGCAGGGCGTGCTCCAGGTCGACGAGGACGGCACGAAGGCTGCTGCCGTCACCGAGATCGGTGTCGCGGCCGGCGCCGCGCCTGCCCAGGACCCGATCACGATGACCGTGGACCGGCCGTACCTGTTCGCCATCACCGACGGTGCGACGGGGTGGCCGTTGTTCCTGGCGTCCGTGCTGGACCCGAGCACCGCAGGGTAGCTGTCCGGGCCCGGCGGCGGCCGGGGAAGTCAGACCCGCTCGCGCGCCAGCGCGGCGAACGACGCCAGGCCGTGGCGTGCGCCGGGCTCGAGCACCGGGATCGCGATCTCTGCCTGGGCCGGCAGGTCGGTGATGCCGTGCTCGGCGAGCTCTGCGGGCATCGCGTCGCTCGCGAGCCACGCCGCGAGCAACGTCCGGTCGACCTCGAGGTGGAACTGGAGCCCGAGCGCGGAGCCGGCGCGGAACGCCTGCACCGGGGTCAGCGCGGTGTGCGCGAGCGGCTCGGCGCCCGGCGGCAGGCCCACCGCGTCGTCGTGCCAGTGCAGCACGGCGGGTGCGTGGCCCAGCGGGGCGAGGACCGGGTCGGGCGCGGTGATCTCCACCGGGCCGAAGCCGATCTCGGTGCCGTGCCCGGGCATGAGCGTGCCGCCCAGCGCCACGGCCAGCAGCTGCATGCCCAGGCACACGCCGAGCACGGGGACGTCGGCGGCGACGCAGTCCGCGAGCAGCCGACGCTCGGCGGCGAGGCCGGGGTGCGCGTCGTCGTCGAGCGCTCCCATCGGGCCGCCCATCACGACGAGCGCGGCGAGGTCGTCCGGACGGGGCAGGCCGGGCGCGCGCTCGTCGAGCACGATGCGGCGCTCGACGTCCACGCCGTGCGCGTCCAGTGCCTCGCCGATCAGCCCTGGTCCCTCCCACGGGACGTGCTGGAGGACCAGGGCGCGGCGCGGGCTCACCGGGCCAGCCTAGGACCGGCACCGGCGCGGGCTACGGCCGGGCCAGGACGCGGCCGCGGTCCCACTCCTCGGCCCAGCCGAGAGCATCGAGCAGGGTGTCCAGCACGATCGCCGTGAAGCCCCAGACCACCCGCCCGGACACCTCGAACGCCGGGGTGCGGAACGTCGGCGGACGCCGCGAGGCGACCACCCCGCGCAGCGCCGGGTCGACCAGATCGGCCACCGGCGCGCGGAACACGTCGGTCGACTCGCGATGGTCGACCACGCCGACCGTCGACGGCGTGGCCCACCAGGCGAGCACGGGCGTGACCAGGTGCCGGCTCACGGGCAGCGGCAGGGGCGCGAGCGTGCCGAGCACCTCGACCCCGGACGGATCCAGGCCGGTCTCCTCGCGCGCCTCGCGCAGCGCTGCGGCCACCGGGCCGTCGTCCTCCGGGTCGAGCCGGCCGCCGGGGAACGCGACCTGCCCGGGGTGGTGCGTCAGCTCGTCGGAGCGTGCGACGAGCAGCACGTCGAGGTCCGCGGGCACCGCGGCGGACGGGTGCCGCGCGGGGGAGTCGTCCAGCACGCCGAGCAGCACCAGGACGGCCGCGGGCCGCAGCGCCGCGTCGTCCTGCCCTGGGATCGCCGGCCAACGCACCCCGCGGCCTACCAGGGCCGCGAGCTGGTCCCGCGGCGCGCCGGTCACCAGCCGTCGGGCAGCGGCCTGCCCTCGTCGTACCCGGCGGCGGACTGCAGGCCGACCACGGCGCGCTCGGCGAACTCCTCCAAGGTGGCGGCGCCGGCGTACGTGCACGCGCTGCGCAGCCCCGAGGTGATCTGGTCGATCAGGTCCTCCACGCCGGGGCGCGCCGGGTCCAGGTACATCCGCGAGGAGGAGATGCCCTCCTCGTACAGCGCCTTGCGGGCCCGGTCGAACGCCGTGCCGCCGCGGGTCCGGGCCGCCACCGCGCGGGCCGAGGCCATCCCGAAGCTCTCCTTGTACAGCCGGCCGGTGCCGTCCGCGTGCAGGTCGCCGGGGCTCTCGTGGGTGCCGGCGAACCAGGACCCGATCATCACCTGCGACGCACCCGCGGCGAGCGCGAGGGCGACGTCACGCGGGTGGCGCACGCCGCCGTCCGCCCAGACGTGGGCACCGAGCCGGCGGGCCTCCGCGGCGCACTCGAGCACGGCCGAGAACTGCGGGCGGCCGACGGCGGTCATCATCCGCGTGGTGCACATCGCCCCGGGCCCGACCCCGACCTTGACGATGTCGGCGCCCGCCTCGACCAGGTCGCGGGTGCCCTCGGCGGTCACCACGTTGCCGGCGACCACGGGCACGTCCGGCTCCAGGCTGCGGACCGCGGCGAGCGCCTCGAGCATCTTGGCCTGGTGCCCGTGCGCGGTGTCCACGACCAGGCAGTCCACGCCTGCCTCGAGCAGTGCGGCAGCCTTGGCGCGCACGTCGCCGTTGATCCCGACCGCCGCCGCGATGCGCAGGCGCCCGAGGTCGTCCAGCGCCGGCGGGTAGATCGAGCTGCGCAGCGAACCGAGCCGGGTGAGCACCCCGACCAGCACCCCGTCGCCGTCGACCACCGGGGTGAAGCGGCGGTGTGACCGGTGCAGCCGCTCGAACGCCTGCTCCAGCCCGTCGGGGCCGTCGAGCACGTCGAGCTGGATCACCGTCGGGTGGGCGCTCATCACCTGCCCGACCTGCGTGAACCGGTCCACGCCCGAGCCGTCGGTGTCGGTGACCACGCCGACCGGACGTCCCTCCTCGACCACCACGGCGGCACCGTGCGCACGCTTGCCGATCAGGGTCATCGCGGTGTGCACGGTGTCCTGCGGGGAGACCACCACGGGCGTCTCGACCACGGGGTGCGCGGCCTTGACCGAGTGGACGACGTCGGCGACCACGTCGGACGGGATGTCCTGGGGGATCACCACCATCCCGCCGCGACGGGCGACGGTCTCGGCCATCCGCCGCCCGGCCACCGCCGTCATGTTCGCCACCACGATCGGCACGGTCGTGCCGGTGCCGTCCGAGGTGGCCAGGTCCACGTCGAAGCGGGACGCCACCTGCGAGCGGGACGGGACGAGGAACACGTCGCCGTAGGTGAGGTCGGTGGTCGGGGTGTGCCCGGGCAGGAAGCGCATGCGTTCAGCGTAGGAGCAGTGCAGGTCCGTGCACGAACGGCCACCACGTCGCGCCGCGGGTCGACCCAGCCCTTACGATGACCCGATGGCTCTGCTGCCCCGGATCTCCTCGCCGGCCGACGTGCGAGCGCTGCGCCCCGGCCAGCTCGAGGATCTCGCGGCCGAGATCCGGCAGTTCCTGGTCGCCGCGGTCTCGCGCACCGGCGGGCACCTCGGCCCGAACCTCGGCGTGGTCGAGCTGACCATCGCGCTGCACCGGGTGTTCGAGTCCCCCCGCGACACCATCGTGTTCGACACCGGCCACCAGGCCTACGTGCACAAGCTGCTCACCGGCCGGTCGGACTTCAGCCAGCTGCGCCAGCGCGGCGGCCTGTCCGGCTACCCGAGCCGTAGCGAGTCCGAGCACGACGTGGTGGAGAACTCCCACGCGTCGTCCGGGCTGTCCTGGGCGGACGGCATCGCCAAGGCGAACGAGCTGCGCGGCGCGGCCGACCGGCACGTCGCCGTGGTGGTCGGCGACGGCGCGCTGACCGGCGGGATGGCCTGGGAGGCGCTGAACAACATCGCGGCGGGCAGCGACCGGCGCCTGGTCATCGTGGTCAACGACAACCAGCGCTCCTACGCCCCCACCATCGGGGGGCTGGCTGCGCACCTGACCACGCTGCGCACCACGCGCAGCTACGAGAACGTGCTGGCCTGGGGCAAGCGCACGCTCAACCGGTCCGGCCCGCCCGGACGGTTCGCGTACGAGGCCCTGCACGGGCTGAAGAAGGGCATCAAGGACGTCGTCTCCCCGCAGGGCATGTTCGAGGACCTCGGCCTGAAGTACATCGGACCGGTCGACGGGCACGACGTGCGCGCCGTCGAGGGCGCGCTGGAGCGCGCGAAGGCGTTCGGCGGACCCGTGATCGTGCACGTGATCACCGAGAAGGGCCGCGGCTACAGCCCCGCCGAGCAGGACGTCGCCGACCGCTTCCACGCCGTCGGCGTCATCCACCCCGAGACCGGTCTGCCGATCGCGCCGTCCCGGTTCGGCTGGACCTCGGTGTTCGCCGACGAGATGGTGCGGCTCGGGCGGCGCCGGCCCGACCTGGTCGCGATCACGGCGGCGATGCTCGAGCCGGTGGGCCTGGCTCCGTTCGCCGCGGAGTTCCCGAGCCGGGTCTTCGATGTCGGGATCGCCGAGCAGCATGCCGTCACCTCGGCCGCCGGCATGGCGTTCGCCGGGATGCACCCCGTGGTCGCGGTGTACGCGACGTTCCTCAACCGGGCGTTCGACCAGGTGCTCATGGACGTCGCGCTGCACAAGGCCGGCGTGACGTTCGTGCTCGACCGCGCGGGTATCACGGGTGACGACGGCGCAAGTCACAACGGCCAGTGGGACATGTCGCTGCTGCGCCTGGTCCCCGGCCTGAGGCTGGCCGCGCCGCGCGACGAGGAGACGCTGCGCACCGCCCTGCAGGCCGCGGTCGAGGTCGACGACGCGCCCACCGTGGTCCGCTACCCGAAGGGGCCCCTGCCGCCGCCGCTCGCGGCGGTCGACCAGGTCGCCGAGCTCGACGTGCTCGCCCGGCACGACGGTGGTCCCCGCTCCGTGCTCGTGGTGGGCATCGGCGCGATGGCCCAGACCGCGGTGCGCGTCGCGGAGCTGCTCGCCGCCGAGGGCCTGACCGCGACCGCGGTGGACCCGCGGTGGGTGCTGCCGGTCCCCGAGTCGCTGGTCAAGGCCGTGGGGGACCACACCTGCGCCGTCGTGATCGAGGACGGGATCACCGAGGGCGGCGTCGGCTCGATGCTCGCCCAGCACTGCGTCGCCGCCGGGGTGCGCACGCCGGTCCATCCGTTCGGGATCCCGGCGCGGTTCCTCGAGCACGCCTCGCGCGCGCAGCTGGTCGAGGCGCTGCGGCTGCGCGCCGAGGACGTCGCGCACGACACCCTGCGGCGCCTGGACATCGCCGGCCGCTGAGCCGGGCGCGTCGCGCGTCGTAGGCCGGGCCGCGCTCACCCGGACGTCCGCTCTCCCCGCCGACCCGACGTTCCCCCATCGGGACCTTCGGCCGAGCCTTGCCGTAGGTCGACCGGACCAAAGGTCCCTGGTCATCCCATGACTTCGTGCGTAGCGTCGTATCAACGAGCACAACCACGAGGAGAGCAGGCGTCATGGCCATCACCGCCGACCACACCCCGGCCAGCACCCCCGAGGCGCCGAGCACCGCCTGGCGCGGCTTCGTGAGCGGGCCGTGGCAGGACGCGATCGACGTCCGCGACTTCATCCAGCGCAACTACACGCCGTACGACGGCGACGACGCCTTCCTGGCTCCGGCCACCGAGCGCACCGAGCGGATCTGGGCCGCGCTGAGCGAGATGTTCCCGGTCGAGCGGGCGAAGGGCGTCTACGACGTCGACACCCACACCCCGGGCACGATCACCTCGCACGCGCCGGGCTACATCTCCCGCGACGACGAGATCATCGTCGGCCTGCAGACCGATGCCCCGCTCAAGCGCGCGATGATCCCCAACGGCGGCTGGCGGATGGTCGAGGGCGCGCTCAAGACGTACGGCTACGAGACCGACCCCGACGTGGCGAAGATCTTCACCGAGTACCGCAAGACCCACAACCAGGGTGTCTTCGACGTGTACCCGCCGAGCGTGAAGGCCGCCCGTCACTCGCACATCATCACCGGCCTGCCCGACGCCTACGGCCGCGGCCGGATCATCGGCGACTACCGCCGCGTCGCCCTGTACGGCATCGACGCCCTGATCGCCGCCAAGAAGGTCGAGCGCTCCGAGCTGATGATGGAGCCGCCGACCGAGGAGACCCTGCGCGAGCGCGAGGAGAACGCCGAGCAGATCCGCGCGCTGGACGAGCTCAAGACGATGGCAGCCTCCTACGGCTTCGACATCTCCGGGCCGGCCACCAACGCCCGCGAGGCCGTGCAGTGGCTCTACTTCGCCTACCTGGCGGCCGTGAAGGAGCAGAACGGCGCGGCCATGTCGCTGGGCCGGACCTCGACCTTCATCGACGTCTTCATGGAGCGCGACCTCGCCGAGGGCACCCTCGACGAGTCCACGGCGCAGGAGATCATCGACGACTTCGTCATCAAGCTGCGGATCGTGCGCTTCCTGCGCACCCCGGAGTACGACGCGCTGTTCTCCGGCGACCCCACCTGGGTCACCGAGTCGATCGGCGGTCTGGGCGACGACGGTCGATCGCTCGTGACCAAGTCCTCGTTCCGCTACCTCAACACCCTGTACAACCTGGGCCCGGCCCCCGAGCCGAACCTGACGGTGCTGTGGAGCCCGCAGCTGCCCGAGGGCTTCAAGGAGTTCTGCGCCAAGGTCTCGATCGACACCTCCGCGATCCAGTACGAGTCCGACGAGCTGCTGCGCAGCCAGTGCGGCGACGACGCGGCCATCGCGTGCTGCGTGTCCGGCATGACGGTCGGCAAGCAGATGCAGTTCTTCGGTGCGCGGGTCAACCTCGCCAAGGCGCTCCTGTACGCGATCAACGGCGGCCGGGACGAGATGTCCGGCAAGCAGATCGCACCGCTCAGCGCGCCGGTGGGCGGAGGGGTGCTGGACTACGACGAGGTGCGGGCCAGGTACGACGAGCTGCTCGAGTGGCTCGCCGGCACCTACGTCGAGGCCCTGAACTGCATCCACTGGTCGCACGACAAGTACGCCTACGAGCGCGTCGAGATGGCCCTGCACGACCGGGTGATCCTGCGGACCATGGCGTGCGGCATCGCCGGCCTGTCGGTCGCCGCCGACTCGCTCGCCGCCATCAAGTACGCGACGGTCCGTCCGGTGCGCGACGAGACCGGCCTGGTCGTCGACTACGACGTCACCGGTGAGTTCCCGACCTACGGCAACGACGACGACCGCGCGGACGAGATCGCGGTCGACCTCGTCAGCACGTTCATGGACAAGATCCGCAAGCACCCGACCTACCGCGACGCGGTGCACACCCAGTCGGTGCTGACGATCACGTCCAACGTGGTCTACGGCAAGCACACCGGGAACACCCCGGACGGGCGCCGGACCGGCGAGCCGTTCGCCCCGGGCGCCAACCCGATGAACGGCCGCGACACCCACGGCATGCTCGCCTCTGCGCTGTCGGTGGCCAAGCTGCCGTACGACGAGGCCCAGGACGGCATCTCGCTGACCACGACGGTGGTGCCCTCGGGCCTGGGCCGCACGCGCGGGGAGCAGGTGACCAACCTCGTCGGCCTGCTCGACGGCTACAACGTGGCGACCGGCTTCCACGTCAACATCAACGTGCTGAACCGCGAGACTCTCGAGGACGCGATGGAGCACCCGGAGAAGTACCCGCAGCTGACCATCCGGGTCTCGGGCTACGCGGTCAACTTCGTCCGCCTGACCCGTGAGCAGCAGCTCGACGTGCTGTCCCGGACCTTCCACGGCGCGCTGTGAGCAGCGCCGGGCCCGCCCCTCGACGACCGGGGGCGGGCCCGGCCGCACGTACCGACCTGGTCACCCCCGGCCGACAGGTCCCCCTCCGGGCCCGAGGTCGGGTTGCACAATGGCAGCACCGAGCGGACCGGCAGGAGGACCGATGAGCGTCCTGAGCGAGAGGTCGACCTGTTGCGAGGACGGCCGAGCGACCCAGATGGCCGCGCTGCGCGCCGGCGAGATCGGCTCGGTGCACTCGTGGGACCGGTCGACGGACGCGGACGGACCCGGGACGCGGCTGGTGCTGCGGCTGTCGGGGTGCCCGTTGCGGTGCCAGTACTGCCACGGCCCGGACGCGTGGCTGATGCGCGACGGCGCCCTGCACACCATCGACTCCGCCCTGGCGCGGATCGAGCGTGACGCCCCGCTGCTGGTCGCCGGGGGAGGCGGGCTGACCGTCTCCGGTGGCGAGCCGCTGCTCCAGCCGGCCTTCGTCGCCCGCGTGCTGCGCGGTGCCAAGGAGGCCGGGCTGCACACCGCCCTGGACACCTCCGGGTACCTCGGCCGCCGGGCGACCGAGCCCATGCTGGACGACACGGACCTGGTGCTGCTGGACGTCAAGTCCGGGCTGCCCGACGTGTACCACTCGGTCACCGGGCGTGACCTCGCACCCACCCTGGAGTTCGCCCGCCGGCTCGCCGACCGGGGCACGAGGGTGTGGGCGCGGTTCGTCGTGGTGCCGGGGCTGACCGACGCCTGGGACAACGTGGCCGCCGTCGGTGACCACCTGTCTGGCCTGGAGAACGTCGAGCGCGTCGAGGTGCTGCCGTTCGACCAGACCGGCCGCGAGGTGTGGCACACCCTGGGCGCCGAGTACCGGCTCGAGCTCACGGAGGAGCCGGACGTCGACGTGATGGAGCGGGTGCGGATCCAGCTGCGCGCGAGCGGGCTGGCCGTCGCCTAGCGCCGTCGCTCAGCCGAGCTCGGGCAGCAGACGACGCCCGACCACCCGCTGCGACCAGCCCGAGCGGTCCAGGTGCGGCAGCAGGCCGCCGAGGTGGAACGGGAAGCCCGCGCCCAGGATCATCGCCAGGTCGATCTGCTCGGGGGAGACCACGACGCCCTCGTCCAGCATGAGGCCGACCTCCTCGGCCAGCGCGGCCAGCACGGAGTCCAGCACGCCGGAGGCCGTCATCGCACCGGGTCCGCCCGGCGCGCCGAACGCCTCCTGGATCGACGGGTCCACGTCCGCCTCGCGCCCGGACCCGTCGGGCTCGGGCACCACCCGGCGCCCGGCCGCGGACAGCGCAGCGAGCCCCGGGGACAGCGGGTAGCGCTCACCGAGGTCCTCGTGCAGGGACTCCAGCACGTGCAGCGCCACCGGCAGGCCCACGAGCTGGAGCAGGGCGAACGGTCCCATCGGTAGACCGAGGGGACGCAGTGCGGCGTCGACGACCTCCACGGGCGTGCCCGTCTCGGCCGAGTGCAGCACCTGCGCGAGCTCGCGCAGCAGGAGCCGGTTGACGACGAAGCCGGGACGGTCCGCCACGATCACCGCGGTCTTGCCGGTGTCGCGCGCGACCGAGACCGCCGTGGCGAGCGCCGACGGCGAGGTCTGCGCGGCCCGCACCACCTCGACCAGGCGCATCTGGGCGACCGGGTTGAAGAAGTGCAACCCCACCACGCGGTCCGGTCGGCGCAGTCCCTCGGCCATCGCCGCGACGGACAGCGCCGAGGTGTTGGTGGCCAGCACGGCGTCGGGCGCCACGACGTCCTCGAGCTCGCCGAACACCGCGCGCTTGACGTCGAGGACCTCGGTGACCGCCTCCACGACCAGGTCGGATCCCGCCAGGTCGCCCAGGTCGGTGCCCACCGTGATCTCGGCGAGCATGCGCTCGGCGGCCTCCTGGCGCAGGCGGCCGCGCCGCACCTGGCGGGTGACCAGGTCGGCGACGCGCTGCCGGCCGGCCGCGGCCCGCTCCTCGTCGACCTCGCGCATCCGGACCGGGACCTGGAGGCGGCCGCCGAGTGCGACAGCGAGCTGCGCGGCCATCAGGCCGGCCCCGACGATCCCGACCTGCCGGACTGTCGTCGCCAGGGCCGGGTCGGGCGCGCCGGCAGTGGTCCGGGCGCGCCGGGTGGTCAGGTCGCTCGCGTACAGGCCGGCGCGCAGCTGGTCGGTGCCGATCAGGTCGGTCAGCGCCTCGTCCTCGGCTGCGAAGCCGGCGTCACGGTCCCGGGTGCGCGCTGCCGCGACGAGGTCCAGCGCGCGGTAGGGCGCCGGCGCGGCGCCGTGCAGGCGGCGCTCCAGACGGTCGCGTGCGGCGGCGGTCTCGCGCACCCAGGTCGCCGGGTCGTCGAGCGGCCGGCGGGGCACGGCCCGTCCCTCCAGGACCTCGCCGGCCCACTCCAGCGAGGCCTCGACGAAGCCCTCGTCGGGCAGCACCTCGTCGACCAGCCCGATCCGGGCGGCGGTCGTGGCGTCGGTGAGGCGGTTCCCGGCCAGCGGGTTGTCCAGGATGATCCGGTACGCCTCGGCCGTGCCGACCAGTCGCGGCAGCAGGTAGCAACCACCCCAGCCCGGGACCAGGCCCAGGAGGGCCTCGGGGAGTGCGAGGGCCCGCGTGCCGGCGGCGACGGTCCGGTAGGTGCAGTGCAGGGCGATCTCCAGGCCCCCGCCCAGCGCGAGCCCGCCGATCAGCGCGAAGCTCGGCACGCCGAGCTCGCCGAGCAGACGCAGGGCGTCGTGACCGAGCCTGGCGATCTCGGCCGCGCGGCCACGGTCGGTGATGCGCCCGATCGTGGTCAGGTCGGCGCCCGCGCACAGATGGCCGGGACGGCCGGTGATCGCGACCGCCTGGATCTGTCCGACCGCCGCGCGGCGTCGCTGCTCGAGCAGGGTCTCATGCAGGGCGGCCAGGCCCTGCGGGCCGAGCGTCAGGGGCTTGTCGAGGCCGTTGTCGAGGCGAAGCAGCGCGACCGTGCCACCCGCCGTCGCCACGTCCGTGACGTACGCGCGTGTGACTCTCTCCTCAGGCTCGGCCACGGCGTCCCTCCAGGTGCGTCGGACCGCCGTCTCGACCGCGGCGTCCAGGGCTACCCGAGGGTAACAAGCGCCTCAGCGAGCGGCCCGGCGAGCAGATCGACCTGCCACGGGCGCGCGCCCCCGTCCAGGAGGGCGTCCTGCACGCCGGTGCGGCTCAGTGGCTCCGGGGGGCTCCAGCACGTGCGTCGCAGCAGGTCGGGCTGGAGCAGGTTCTCGGCCGGGACGCGGTAGGTCTCGGCGGCCTCGGCGATCACGGCCTTGGCGGCGACGAGGCGCGCAGCGGCCGCGGGGTCGCGCTCCTTCCAGACCCGCTGCGGCGGCGGCCCGGGGGTCCCCGGACCGCGCAACGAGGGCAGCGCGCGTTCGGGGAGCGCGAGCGCCTGATCCACCGCGGCGAACCACTGATCCGCCCGGCGCCGGGTGCCCTTGCCCGAGAACTGCTTGAGAGCGACGAGGTCGGCGACCGTTCTCGGCAGGGCCTGCGCGGCGGCGACGATCGCGGCGTCGGGCAGCACCCGGCCGGGGGAGATGTCCCGCCGGCGTGCGTCCGCGTCGCGGGCCTCCCACAGCGAGCGGACGACGGCGAGCCCGCGCGTGCTGCGCACCGCGTGCAGGCCGGACGTGCGCCGCCACGGGTCCACCCGCGGCGCGGGCAGCGGGGCGGTTCGCACGGCCTCGAACTCCTGGCGTGCCCACTCGGCCTTCCCGGCCTCCTCGAGACGGCCGGCGAGCACGTCGCGGACCTCGACCAGGAGCTCGACGTCGAGGGCGGCGTACCGCAGCCAGTCGGGGTGCAGCGGGCGGGTGGACCAGTCGACCGCGGAGTGCTCCTTGGCCAGGCCCCGTCCGAGCGTGTCGGCGACCACGGCCGCCAGCCCGACGCGGGGCATGCCCAGCAGCCGAGCGGCCAGCTCGGTGTCGAAGATCGCGTCGGGCACCATCTGCTGCTCGGCGAGGCCGGGCAGGTCCTGCGACGCGGCGTGCAGCACCCACTGCGAACCGCGCAACGCGTCGGAGACGGCGGAGAGGTCCGGCTGGGCGATCGGGTCGATCAGCCAGGTGCCGGCCCCCGCCCGCCGGATCTGCACGAGGTAGGTCCGCTGCCCGTACCGGTAGCCGGAGGCGCGCTCGGCGTCGACCGCCGTGGGTCCTGACCCCCCTGCCAGCGCCTGTACCGCACGGGTGAGATCGGCGTCGGCCACGACGACGTCGGGCACGCCATCGGCGGGCTCGTCAAGGGGGACGACTGCCGGCTCCTGCGGGCCGGCGTCGTCGTGCATGGTCCCAACTTAGGCCCTCGCGCGGGCCGCGCGTGTCAGGCGAGCAGCTGGTTGCGGATCGCGTACGCGACCATCTCGGCCCGGTCACCGGTGCCGATCTTGCGGGAGATCCGGGCGAGGTGGCTCTTGACCGTCAGCGCGCTCAGCTCGAGCGCCTCACCGATCTCGCGGTTCGAGTTGCCGTCGGCCACCAGCTCGAGCACGCCGAGCTCCCGGGCGGTGAGCTCGGGACCGGCGCGGTGCACGGCGGCCTGGGCCGCCCCGTTCACCGAACCGGACGCCTCCGTGGTCAGGGCGCCGCGGATCCCACCGCCGAGCAGCGTGACCAGCTCACGACGACCCGCGGTGCGGGCGAGCAGCACGGCGTGGGCCGAGTCGCGACGGCGCAGGTTGCGGACCAGGACGGGGGCGTCGCCCTCGGCGATCTCCGGGAGCACCAGGCAGACCGCGCCGTTCTCCCGGGGCGCGCTGCGCTGCGAGGGCGGGAACGGCGCGTGCGGGCGCGCAGCCGGTCGGACCGTGCCGCGGACGGCCTGGGTGGTGCGAACCTGCTCGACGCTCACGGGGGCTCCAGGGGCGGGTCGGTCGTTGCCCTGGTTATCGGCAGTGCCCCCCAGGCCCTTGAGGTGCCGCAGCGGGTGAGAGTCAGCGGTGCCGCGAGAGAGCTGTGACCCCGTCCGGCAGCGGCGGCAGGCCCGCCGCCGTGCAGAGCACGGTGGCCCAGGCCTGCAGGTGGGCGCCGATGTCGCCCTCAGGTGTCCACGAGGCGCGCACCTCGACCTCGACGGTGTCGGGGCGCTCGTGCAGGGCACCGAAGGACTGCGAGACGACCTGGGTCACCGTGCCCCCGAGCGAGTGGTACGGGGTGTCCTCGAGCGCGTCCGTGACCCAGCTCCAGGCCGCGGCGCAGAGCATCGGGTCGCCGCCGAGCTCCGCCTCGACGATCGCGCGGCTGAGCGTGACCACCCGGAACGTGCCGTTCCAGGCCTCCTGGCCGGCGGGGTCGTGCAGGAGCACGAAGCGGCCCGAGCCGACGTCCTCGCCGCTGCCGTCCGCGTCGATCTCCGCACTGAGCGCGACCGCGTACGGGGCGATCCTGGTAGGTGCGGGCACCTCGGTCAGACGCACCTCTGCCCGCAGCCGCCGTTCACGCAGCGCATGCAGGGCCTGCACGAACGGACTGGGGGTGCCCGGTGCGGTCATCACGTCGGCAGCGTACGTCGCGGTGCGCCGCGCTCCCGGGAGCGGCGCGCGGGGAGGCGCGCCGGTCACGCGTCGGCACTACGCTGACCGGCGTCGTCGGACGGGAGTGACCATGGCGCTCGGGGCGCAGCTCGGTGTGACGGGGGTCAACCCCCACCAGGACGTCACGTCCGCCCTCGCCCGGCGGACCGGCACCAGTCCGGCCGACTGGTTCCTCGTCTTCAAGGCCCGGTACGGCATGCAGGTCGTGTTCGAGGCGATCGAGGCTGCGCGGGGTGCCGGCGACGTGGTCACGCAGGCGTTCACGTGCTCGACGGCGGTCGACCCGATCCTGGCGGCGGGTCTGCGCCCGGTGTACGCCGACGTCGCCCGCGACAGCGTCGCGATCGACGGCGGGAGGCTCACCGTCCCGGACACGGCGCGCGCGGTCATGCTCCAGCACACCTTCGGCATCGTCGACACGGGCAACGCGGAGCGGCTGCGCGCGTCCGCCCATGCCGCCGGCGCGCTGCTGGTCGAGGACGCGGCGCACTGCGCGGGTCGGATGGCGACCGGCACCGAGGGCGTCCCCCTCGCCGACGTCTCGATCCACTCCTTCGGTGTGGAGAAGATGCTGCCCACCCGGTTCGGCGGGGCGGTCTGGGTCAGCCCGGACCTGGCGGACCCGGCGCTGCGCGCACGCGTCGCAGGCGACCTCGCGGGGCTGCCCCCCATCGGCACTCGCCTCGACCTCGCCGCCCGCACGTACCGGAACCAGGTGCGCGTGCTGAATCGCGTCCCCGGTGCGCTGGGCCGCGGGACGCGCCGCGCCCTGGCGGCGGCGAGGGTGTTCGAGCCGGCGATCGCACCCGTCGAGCTGCGCGGCGGGCTGCCCTACCGGCCCATGGCCCCCTCGGACTGGGTCAGCGCGCAGGCGGCCGTGGCGTTGGGCCGCCTGGACGAGATCGAGGCGGCGCGGGCCGCGGTCGTCGCGACCTATCTGCGCGAGCTCGCGGGTCTGGTGGAGGTCCCCGGTGCGGTCGCAGGCGCGACGCCGCTCGTCCGCTTCCCGTTCTTCGCGGCTGACGGTGCGACGGCGGAGCGGCTGGTCGCCGAGCTCGGCGGTCAGGGTGTGTACGCGGGGCGGTGGTACCGGCCGGCGCTGTTCCCCGGGGTGACCGAGCCGGGGCGCTACGGGTACGACCCGGCGGACCCTGCGCTGCAGGTGACGCGCGACCTCGTGGAGCGCGTGGTCAACCTGCCCACGCGCGTCACCGAGCCCGAGGCGACCCGGATCTCGGCGCTCGTCCGGGCGGCACTGCACGCCTGAGCCTGCCCGCCGGGCGGAGCCGCAGACGCGGCGGTCGTGCCTGCGGCGCGTCAGTGGTTCAGACGGTGCCCGGAGAACTTGACGTAGTCCAGCGTGTGGCGCAGGTCGATGCGGGCGATGTCGACACGGCGGCGCAGCGACAGGTCGGGGCCGTAGCGCAACGTGTGCACCCGGCCGGCCCGTCCCGCGCGGCGCAGGACGCCGCGCGTGGACGCCGGGGCGAACCAGCGGGCGACCGCGTACGGCACGTTGAGCCACAACCGCTCCGCGGTCGTCGCGAACGGCGACACCCGGCGACCCAGCACGAGCTCGTCGGCGGCGCAGCGGGCGAGGTTGCCGCCCGCAGCCATCGTGTAGAAGGCGGTCGCGCCGGGGCGGAGGTTGACCTCGAGGATCTTGGACAGGCCGGTCCGCCTGTCCAGCATGACGTCGACGTTCGCGAAGCCGTGGTAACCGATGCCGTCGAGGAGGGTGCGGACGGAGTCGGCGATGTCCGGGCCGGGGACGGTGACGATCGCGTTGTTGTTCCCCACCAGGTCCGGGTTGTACTCGCTGAGCGCGACCTGCCCGACCGAGACCAGGCGCACCCGGCCGTCGCGGTCGGAGTAGGTGTTGGCGACGCGCATCACCGACTCGTCGCCGGAGAGGTACTCCTGGATGATCAGGTCGCCGACGTAGCCGGCTGCGTAGATCCTCCGCGCGACGTCGCGCAGCGCGGCGGCGTCGTCGAGCAGGTAGACCTTCTGGTGGCCCTCGAACCGCAGGCGCGGGTACCGGTCGGTGTCCGACGGCTTGAGGATCACCGGATACCCGAACGGAAGGTCCTCGCCCAGGTGCGGGTCGTCCAGCGCGGTGACGTCGACGACGAGCGACTCCGGGTGGGGGACCCCGAGCGCCTCGCACGTCGCGTAGAAGTCCGTCTTGTTCATGACCCGCGCGGCCGTCGCGGCATCGGGCAGCGGCACGAGGTAGCGGTCGTCGAGCTCCGTGCGGTGCCTGAGCACGACGTTCGTGTAGTGCTCGATCGTGGGCAGCAGGAGCAGCGGGGCCCCGGGGTGCGTCTGCGAGAGCTCGTCGGCGAGCTCCTGGAGCGCCGAGACGATGACCTCCTCGTCGTCGAAGTCCCGTCGGGCGCGCACCGCGACGATGCGGGAGTGCGCGGTCTCGCGCAGCGCGTGCCGGCCGAGCGCGACGGAACGGACACCGAACGCCTCGTGCAGGGAGCGGGCGAGGTTGTACGCACCGAGCCCGGTGCCGAGGATCACAGGGACGAAGTCACGGTCCGCCGGCATGGGTGGGTCGCCTTCACGGGGTCGGGGTGGGCCTACGCCACCGGCGAAGGCCGTAGAAGTCTAGCGGGGGAGCCGTCCGGCACCGGGGCTCGGCGGGCGGGCACGGGCGCCGCCGTGCTTGTGGCCGCCCGGCGTTGATAGTGTCGCCGGGCCCGATCGAGCAGACCTACGAAGGGGGCGGCGGCGTGACCACCGTGACCGAGGTGCAGGACCGGGCGGCCTGGGACGCCGAGGTGCGCGCCGGCGGCGGCCACCCGCTGCAGCTGTGGGGCTGGGGTGAGGTGAAGGCCCTCGGGCCGTGGACCGCCCGCCGCCTGCGGGTCGTGTCCGCCGACGGATCGCTGCTCGGTCTCGCTCAGGTGCTCGTCCGGCGCCTCCCGCCGCCCTTCCGGGCCCTGAGCTACGTGCCGCGTGGCCCGGTGGTGGCACCCGACGGCGCCGGCTCGCCGGAGGTGCGTCGTCAGGTCGCGCAGGCGGTCGTCGACTGGTGCGCGACGCACGTCCGGGGCATCGGCGTCACCTTCGAGCCGGACTGGCCGGACGGCACCGACCTGGGCGTCGCGGGTGCCCGTCAGGCGCGCAGCACGATCCTGTGCCGCTCGACGCTCATCCTCGACCTGACGCGCAGCGACGAGGAGCTCATGGCGGACCTCGGGCGTACGACGCGCGCCGACGTGCGCAAGGGCGGGCGTGGCGTGGAGATCCGGCGGGTCGTGGCCGACGACGAGCTCGACGCTGTGATCGCCCTGTACCGGGAGTCGGCGGCCCACGCCGGGTTCGCGCTGCACGAGGACGACTACTACCGGGCGGTCCACCGTGAGCTCGGCGACGCGTCGCTCCTGGTGGCTGCCTTCGCGGACGGCGCCCCGTGCTCGTTCGTGTGGTGCGCCGCGTCCGACCGGACGGCTTTCGAGCTGTACGGCGGCGTGAACGACGCCGGGCGCAAGGCGCGCGCGAACGCGCCGGTCAAGTGGCACGCCGTGCGCCTCGCCCGGGAGGCGGGGCTGGAGCGGTACGACCTCAACGGCCTGCTCAACGACGGCATCAGCGAGTTCAAGCGGAGCTTCGCCAAGCACGAGGACCTCATGGCGGGCACGATCGACATCCCGTTCAACGGCGTGCTGTACGCGGCCTGGGACCGCGGCCTTCCGGCGGCCAAGCAGGTGGTTCGCCGGCTGCGCCGGCGGTGAGCCCGGCAGCGGGTGTGACCTGCTGAGCCGAGGCCCCGGGCGGCCCCGCGTGCGATCGAGGTACGGGGAGCGCCGCCGCAGCGCCCGATCAGCCGCTGTGCGTGATGGGGGCGCTTCGCCGACGTGGTCCCGGCGCCCCACGCGGCGAAGTGGGCGCTCAGACACCGAGCCGTGCGGGGCCGTCCACCCTGCGGACGGCGAACCGGGCCTCCAGCACGCTTCGCCGCGCCGGCCGCCGCCACAGCCCCGCCACCACCGCCATCGACAACGCCCGGTGAGCACCCCACGCGGATCAGGTGACGGCAGGGGCGGCAGTGACAGATGCGCCACCCCACCCGCCCCATCCACACCTCCCGTCACATGAACCGCGTGGGCCGCTCACGCCCCGCACATGCCGCAGCCCGCGCGTGCTCGGCGCGCTGGCGTGCATCCGAGGGATGGCGGGCGCGGAGCGCCTCTCGTCGCTCTGGTGAGTGATTCATGGACATCGATCCGGGACCGGATGGTCATCTGCTCGTCGTCCGAAGCGGCGGAGTGCCGACCAACCGCCGGTCGCATCGATCGATGCATCGCACCGTGCCGCCGGACTCGGGCCGCGCCCAGCGCAGCTCAGCGTCGCAGACGGCGGCGCAGCGGGCGCAGGGCGTCGTCCAGCTCGCGCACGCGCAGCGCCATGAGCAGAGCCACGTACACCCCGAGCATCACCAGGCCCACGACCCCGCTCACCACCAGGGAGTGCACCCACGTGAGGTCTCCCTGGCCGCCCAGCAGGCGAGCCGTGAGCCAGCCGACGGCCGCGGCGATGCCTGCGGCGAGCCCCGCACGGACGTACAGGCGCAGCACCCGGGCGCCGTCGATGCCGTGCAGCAGCCGGCTCATGCCCCGGACGCGGAGCAGCACCGACACCCACGCCGACAGCGCGTAGGCGACCGCGGCAGCGACCACCCACTGGCTCGGTGGCAGCGCCCGCGCCGCGAGGAGCAGGACGAGGCTCATCGTCGCCGTGGCGAACACCTGGATCACGAAGATGCTGCGGCCGTCCTCGAACGCGAAGTACATCCGCTTGACCATCACGGTCGCGCCGAGGGCGACCAGCCCCAGCGCGAGCGCGCGCAGCACCGGGGCGGCCACGGCGACCGCCTCGGGGGACAGCGTGATGAGCAGGGCCTTGATCACCGGCCCCGGGATCGTGATGAGCACGGCGGCCGAGAAGACCGAGAAGATGCCCGCCGTGCGCAGCCCGGTGGACATCGCGGAGCGGACGCCGTCCAGGTCGCGCTCGACGGCCGCGCGGCTCATCCCGGGGAAGAGCGCGGTGATGATCGACACCACGACGAGGGAGTGCGGCAGCAGGTAGATCGTCAGCGCGTTGGTGAAGGTCGCGTTGCCGGCCACGACCTCGCCGGGTGCCGCGGACTGGCCGGCGCTGGAGGTGATGTTCTTGAGCAGCACCAGGCCGAGCTGCTCGAGCGCGACCGCCGCGACCGTCCAGCCGACGACCTTGCCGGCCGAGCGCAGACCGATGCCCCGCAGGGCGAGCCGCGGCCGCCAGTGGTACCCGCCACGGCGCAGCGCGACCATCACGACGACGGTCTGGGCCGCGACGCCCAGCGTGGCCGTGCCCGCCAGGACGACGGTCTGGGCCGTGGTCCACGCGCCGACGTCGTTCAGCGGCCCGTCCGCGCGCCCCCAGATCATGATGAACGCGCCGAACCCGACGATGGAGACGATGTTGTTGGCCATCGGCGCCAGACCGGTGGCCGCGAACTGGCCGCGGGCGTTGAGCAGCTCACCCAGGACGGCGAACAGCCCGTAGAAGAGCACCTGGGGGATGCACCAGAAGCCGAAGACCACGGCGAGAGCACGCGCCTCCGGCGACCACTGAGCGGAGAGCGTGAACAGCCGGATCAGCGCCGGTGCCGCCAGGGTCAGCGCCACCGTCCCGACGACCAGGGCGGCCGCGGCGAGCGTGACGAGCGTGTCCAGGCGCTCCTGGCTGCGATCGGAGGCGATGGCACGCATGATCTGCGGCATCAGCACGGCCTGCAGCACGCCGGCCGCGAGCAGGGCGAACAGCATGTTGGGCAGCGTGTTCGCGATGTCGAAGGCATCGGCCACCGTGCCGGTGATGCCGATCGCCGCGACCAGCAGGATCATGCGCACCTGACCCGTGGCGCGTGATGCGAACGTGCCGAGGGTCAGGATCAGCGAGTTGCGCCCGAAGCCGGACGTCACCGGGATGGTGCCGGTCGCCACGTCCCCGAGGTCCGTCGACGAGGCGCCGCCGGGGCTGGGGCCCGTACCCAGCGGGACGAGCCGGGTCCGCTCGGGCCGCCGAGCGTGGCGGGGTGGCCGCGGTGCGCGTCCGGCGCTGTGACGGCGCGTGCCGCCGCCAGGGGCCGGTGCGCGCGTCATGGTGCGAAGTCTGCCAGCCGGACCAGGACCGGCCCCGGTGCCGCTCTGGAGGTCACCCCAGCTCGGACGTGCCCGCGTAGAGGTGCAGCACGGGCAGCCGCAGCTCCTCGCGGGCGCGCGAGGCCCAGTCGCGGTGGAAGGTGTCCGCGAGGGCGTGCGGAGTGGTCACCACCACGAGCTCGGCGACCTCGGGGTCGGCGACGGCCGCGCGAACCTCGGGCATCGGGTCGTCGGCCACGACCTGCCCGTCGGCGGCGGCCCCGGCCGCCTCGAACGCCGCGAGTGACGTCGCGAGCTGTTCGGTCGCGGTCGCGGCGGCCGCGGCGGGCTGCGGCTCGCGCCCCAGCACGTCGTCGAGCGCCTCGCGCAGCTCGCCCAGGCTGAGGTGGTCGATGATCGACGCGAGCAGGTTGTGCTCGGTGTCGGCCGGGACCAGGACGCGGAACCGGGCGTCGGGGTGCAGGTCGAGGATGTGCTCGACATCCGCGGCGCCGAGCGCCTCCTCGGTGAGCACGACGATGAGCGTCATGCCGCGAGCCTAACCGGGCGCGGGGGTGCTCCGCGCCGAGTGCCACCATGGCCGGGGCCGACGGCGGGCGCGGCGCGCGGGGTCACCCCTACCATCGACCCGTGGTGGACGGCGGACGTGCGGACGCCCCGGTGGTCGTGGTGGCGGGCGGCACGGGGCTGGTAGGGGGCGCCGTCGTCGACCGGTTGGTGGGCGCGGGGATGCGCGTGGTGCTGCCCACCCGCGGCGCCGGTCCGGCCGAGCCGCCTCCTGGTGTCCGGGTGGTGCCGGGCGTGGACTGGGAGCGCCCGGACGCGCTGACGAGCGTGCTCGACGAGCCGGGATGGGCCCCGAGGGCGGCTGTGGCAGCGCTGGGCGGCTGGTGGCTCGGGCCTCAGCTGGTCGACGTCGAGCCGGACACCTGGCGCTCGATCCTGGAGAGCCACCTGACGTCGCACTGGCTGGCCGCCCGCGCGCTGGCACCCCGTCTGGCGGGTCCGGACCCGGTCTACGTCACGCTCGGCGGGGCGGCGGCCACCGAGGCGATGCCGGGCTCGGGGCCGATCAACGTCACCGGGGCGGGCCAGCGGATGCTGCTGCACGTGCTGCGCGCCGAGGAGATCGGGCAGCGCGTACGGTTCCACGAGGTCAGCGTCGGCGCCGCGGTCCGCGGGGACGACCGGAACCTGGACCCGGCCGACACCGTGGATCGGCGCGAGGTGGCCTCGGCCGTGGCCAGGGTGCTGGCCGACGCGGGTTCGCCCGCCGTGGTGGAGGTGGCGTGACCGGCACGCTGCTGCGCCGGCCGGAGGTGCCGGCAGGCGAGCTCACCGGCGCCTTCGTGGTGCCGCGGCACTTCGCGGGAGCGACCTTCGACACCTACCGGCCCGACCCGGACCACCCCAGCCAGGCGGCGGCCAGGGCGCGGCTCGTGGCACTCGCGGAGCGACTCGCGCTGCCACCCGCCCGCGGGCTGGCACGCCTGCGCCGCCGCGCGCAGGCCCCCGACGCCGTCTACCTGGACGGCGGGTTCGGGGTGGGCAAGACGCACCTGCTGGCCGCCCTGGCGCACGCGGTGGGGGACGACGCCGTCTACGGCACGTTCGTGGAGTACACCCACCTGGTCGGGGCGCTGGGCTTCGCGGCGACGGTCCGGGCGCTGTCCGCCCACCGGCTCGTGTGCATCGACGAGTTCGAGCTCGACGACCCGGGCGACACGGTGCTGATGGCCCGACTGCTGCGCGAGCTCGGTGACCGCGGGGTGACGCTCGCGGCGACGTCCAACACGCTGCCCGAGTCCCTGGGAGAGGGCCGGTTCGCCGCCGAGGACTTCATGCGCGAGATCCAGGCGCTCGCGGCCCGGTTCGAGGTGCTGCGGGTCGACGGCCCCGACTACCGGCACCGCACCGCGGTCGAGCCCAAGCCGGGCCTGCCGGACGACGAGGTGCGCGAGCGCGCCGTGGGCGAGGACGTCACGTGCGACGACTTCGACGCGCTGATCGCCCACCTGCGCACCGTGCACCCGAGCAGGTACGGCGCCCTCCTGGACGGCGTCCGCCGGGTCGGCCTCACCGGCGTGGGGCCGTTGACCGACCAGGCCGACGCGCTGCGCCTGGTCGTGCTCGTCGACCGGCTGTACGACCGGGACGTGCCCGTGCTGCTGGGCGGGTCGGGCACGGCAGGCCTGTTCGGCCCGGCGATGCTGCGCGGTGGGTACCGGAAGAAGTACTTCCGTGCTTTGTCCCGCCTCACCGCACTCACGGCGTGAGGCCCTCCACGGGGCGCCCGCGGTCGGGTCTCAGGACGCGTCGAGGCGGGCCATCTCCGCGTCGACGTCGAAGTCCGCGAGGGGCCAGCGCAGCCCGAGCCGCTCGAACGCGTCGACGAGGAGCTCGGTGACCGCCATCCTCGCGTACCACTTGCGGTCCGCCGGGACGACGTACCAGGGCGCGATCTCGGTCGACGTGCGGTCCAGGACCGCCTGGTACGCCTCGCGGTAGGCCGGCCACTTGGCCCGCACGTCGAGGTCCGCAGGGTTGTACTTCCAGTGCTTGTCGGGGCGCTCGAGCCGCTCGCGGAGCCGCGCGCGCTGCTCGTCGGGCGAGACCATCAGCGCGACCTTGACCACCGAGGTCCCGGAGGCGACGAGCTCTGCCTCGAAGTCGTTGATCTCGTCGTACCGCCCGCCCCAGACGTCGGGCGGGACCAGGTTCTCCACCCGCACCACGAGCACGTCCTCGTAGTGCGAGCGGTCGAACACGCCCAGCCGTCCCGGTGCCGGCAGGGCCTTGCGGATCCGCCACAGGTAGTGGTGGGCGAGCTCCTCCTTGGTCGGCTTGCCGAACGAGGCGTGGTCGACGCCCTGCGGGTCGACCATGCCCACCACGTGCCGCACGATCCCGCCCTTGCCGGCGGTGTCCATGCCCTGGAGCACCAGGAGCACGCTGCGGGTCCCGCCGCTCCGGCCCTCGGCGAAGAGCATCTCCTGCAGGTCCGCGAGCCGGGCCCCCTGCTCGGCCATCCGCTCGGTGCCGTCGTCCTTGTCGTCGCTCCAGCCGGGGGTCGACGACGGGTCGAAGGAGGCCAGGTCGAACTCGGGCCCGGCGCGCAGGACCTCGAGCGGCGAGCGGTCCCACGGGTTCTTGCTCATCGGGCCTCCTTCGTCACGCGCACCACGGCCGCGCCCGGTCCGGGCAGGTGGAGCCCGTCGGGCGCCGGGACGACGTCGTCCCAGGCGGCGAGCACCTGTGCGACCGTACCGTCCAGCGGCACCGTCGCCTCGTCGCCGACGTGCAGGACCACGCGGAGGTCTCCGCGGTGCAGCACCACCCAGCGGTCCTCGGGGTCCGCGTCGGCGTTCGCCCTCCCGAGGTCGCCCGAGGCGAGCGCGGGCTCCGAGCGGCGCAGCGTGATCAGCGTCCGGTACCAGGCGAGCAGCCGCGCGTGGTCGCCGCGGTGCACCTCGTCCCAGTCCAGCCGGCTGGCGTCGACGGTGGCCGGCGACTGCGGGTCCGGGACGTCGGGGGCTCCGCCGTACAGCTCGGCCCAGCCGTGCCCGGCGAACTCCTCGGTGCGGCCACGGCGGATCCCCTCGACCAGCTCGGGCTCGGCGTGGTCGGTGAAGTACAGGAACGGCGTGCTCGCGCCCCACTCCTCGCCCATGAAGAGCATGGGCGTGAACGGGGAGGCGAGCACCGCCGCCGCTGTCGCCGCGAGCCGCCCGCCGTCCAGCCGGTGCGAGGGCCGGTCGCCGAGCGCGCGGTTGCCCACCTGGTCGTGGTCGGAGCCGAACACCACGAACCGATGGCCGTCGGTGCCGGGTGGGACGGGCGCGCCCCACGGGCGCCCGCGGAACGTCGACCAGTCGCCTTCGTGCACGAACACCCGGGTCAGGGCGTGGGCGAGGGTCGCCGCGCTGCCGAAGTCGACGTAGTACCCGTGCGTCTCGCCGGTCACCCAGGCGTGCAGCGCGTGGTGCACGTCGTCGGCCCACTGCGCGGTCATGCCCAGCCCGCCGTCGAGGGTCGGGGTGACGGTGGCGGGGTCGTTGAGGTCGGACTCCGCGACCAGGCTGAACGGGCGACCCAGCTCGTCGGCCAGGGCGGCGACCGCGTCGGAGAGCTCGGCCAGCAGGTGGCGGCCCGAGTCGTCGACCAGGGCGTGCACGGCGTCCAGCCGCAGCGCGTCGACGTGGAACTCGCGCAGCCACCGCGTCGCGTTGTCGACGAGGAACGCCCGCATGCCGGCGGCTCCCGGCGCGTCGAGGTTGACCGCCCAGCCCCACGGGGTGTGGTGGGTGTCGGTGAAGTACGGCCCGAAGCGCTGCAGGTAGTTCCCCGACGGCCCGAGGTGGTTGTAGACCACGTCGAGGCACACCGCCAGGCCCCGCCGGTGGGCGGCGTCGACGAACCGCTGCAGGGCGGCCGGACCGCCGTAGGGTTCGTGGACCGCGTAGAGCGCGACACCGTCGTAGCCCCAGCCGTGCACGCCGGGGAAGGCCGCGAGCGGCATGAGCTCGACCATCTCCACGCCCAGGTCAGCCAGGTGTCCCAGCCGCTCGATCGCGGCGTCCAGGGTGCCGGCCGGGGTGAAGGTGCCCACGTGCAGCTCGTAGACCACGGCGCCGCGCACGTCGCGGCCCGGCCAGTCCCGGTCGCGCCACTCGTGCAGCCGCGGGTCGAACACCCGGCTCGCGGCGTGCACACCGTGCGGCTGCCACGCGCTGCGCGGGTCGGGCAGCGCGTCGGAGCCGTCGACGGTGAACGCGTAGTCGGTGCCGTGCGGCAGGGGCGTCGGCGCGGTCCACCATCCGCCCCCGGACGGGGCCATCGCCACGTCGCCGTCGTCGAGCCGAAGACCGACCCGGGTCGCATCCGGCGCCCAGACCCCGGGGCGCCAGCCCTGGGCGTCCCAACCGTGCGAGCGCGGGTGTGTCACGTCAGCCGTCCTCCGTGGGCGTGAGCAGGGCGACCGGGTAGGTGCTCAGCAGGTCGCTCAGGCGGACCAGACCGCCGGTGACCACCCGGTCGGTGAGCAGGTCGAGCCAGTCGCCGTCGGGCAGGGCGACCGTGTGCGTACCCCAGCCGCCCAGCCGCTCCAGGGACAGCGCGAGACGGGTGGCCACCGTGACGGCCACCGGGCGGTCCTGGACCGTGCGGGCGTAGACCAGGGCGTGCCCGGACGAGCTCGGCAAGGGCTGGAAGCCCGCGGCCTGCCCGGTGAACGCGTCGGGATGCCGGGCGCGCAGCCGCAGGGCGCGTGACGTGACCAGGAGCTTCTCCTCGCCCAGGTCGCGCGGGCCCTCGCCGGCGTCGAGCCGGGACAGGGTCTCGGACAGCATCTCGACGTCGACCGGCCGGCGGTTGTCGGGGTCGACCAGCGCGACCGAGACCGACTCGGTGCCCTGGTACACGTCCGGCACGCCGGGCAGCGTGAGCTGGACCAGCTTCGTGCCCAGGGTGGCGGCCCGCACGCCCGGAGCGGCGCGCCGCTCCCAGGTCTCGAACGCGGCCAGCACCTCGGGGTGGCGGACGGCCGTGCGGGCGAAGCCGAGGACGGCACGCTCGTAGGCCTCGTCCGGGGCGACCCAGCTGGTGTGCTCCTTGGCCTCGCGGATCGCCTTGATGAGGTACTGGGTCAACCGGTCGGTCTCCAGCGGCCCGCCCTCCCAGGTGCCGGCCAGGGTCTGCCACAGGAGTGACTCGGTGCGCCCGTCGAGCAGGGCAGGGCGGGCCTCGGCGGTGGCGGCCCGTACCGCGGCGACCAGGGCGACCCAGTCCCGGGGCAGCTCGGACAGCACGCCGAGGCGGGCCCTGGTGTCCTCCGAGCGCTTGGTGTCGTGCGTGGACAGGGTGGTCATCGCGACCGGGGCGTGGATCTGCGCGTGGCCTGCCCACGAGTGCAGCTCCTCAGGGGCGATGGCGAACCGCTCGGGGGCGCCGCCGACCTCGCACAGGCCCACCAGGTGCGTCCAGCGGTAGAAGGCGGTGTCCTCCACGCCCTTGGCCATCACGGCGCCGCAGGTCTGCTGGAACCGGATCACCAGCTCGTCCCGCCGTGGCTCGCGGGTGCGCCCGGCCGAGCCCGACTCCTTGCCGAGCAGCATCTCCGCGAGCAGGTCGAGCGTCTCGTGCCGGTTGGGCGCCAGCCGGCTTCGCGCGACCTCCACCGCCTCGGCGAAGGCCGCGGCCACCTCGCCGCGCGGCGGGACGCCGGGCACCACGTAGTAGCGGTAGCGGTCCGCAGCGACGAGCAGCTCCACCAGGCAGTCCTGCAGCGCTCGACGGGTGTGGTCGCGCAGGCGCACGTCGTCGGCGCAGATCGCGGCGGCGAGCTCGGCCAGCCGGTGCACCTCGGCGTACAGCGGCCCTGCGACGATCTCGCGCTTGGCCCGCTCGACGAGGAAGGGCAGCGCATCCCCGGTGTCGCCGGTGAGCTGGTGCATGAGCGCCGCCAGGTCGCCCGCGCCGGCAGGGTCGACGAACACCTGCTGGATGCGCCACAGCGCGTCGTACCCGGTGCTCCCGGCGGTCGCCCAGTCGTCGGGCAGGTCCTCCGCGGGGGCGAGGATCTTCTCCACGACCACCCAGGCCTCGTCCACGGCCTCGGCGAGCCTGGCCAGGTAGTCCTGCGGGTCCGCCAGCCCGTCCGGGTGGTCGATGCGCAACCCGTCGACCACTCCGCTGCGCACCAGGTCGACCACGGTGCGGTGGGTGGCGTCGAAGACCTCAGGGTCCTCGACGCGGATCGCGGCCAGCGACCCGACGTCGAAGAAGCGCCGGTAGTTCAGCTCCTCGTCCGCGACCCGCCAGTAGGCGAGGCGGTAGTGCTGCGCGGCGACCAGGTCGACCAGCGGAAGGTGCTCGGTGCCGGGTCGGACCGGGAACACGTGGTCGAAGTAGCGCAGCACCGGCTGCGGCTCGTCCTGACCGGGCAGGGCGAGCTCTTCCACGGTGAGCTCACCCGAGGCCAGCACCGCTCCGATGCGCCGACCGAGCACGGGCATGAGGACCGCGCCCTCGCCGGCGGACCAGTCCACGTCGAACCAGTGCGCGAAGGGCGAGTCGGGGCCCTCGGCCAACACGGACCACAGCGCCTGGTTGTGGTACGCGGGCGTCGGCACGGCCATGTGGTTGGGCACGACGTCCAGGACGAGCCCGAGCCCGGCGGCACGCGCCGTGGCCGCGAGCCGCTCGAGGGCCGCGCGGCCGCCGAGCACCTCGGACACCGTGCCGTGGTCCACGACGTCGTAGCCGTGGGTGGACCCGGGCGCAGGCGTCAGCACGGGGGAGAGGTACAGGTGGCTGACGCCCAGCGCGGCGAGGTAGTCGACCTGGGCGGCCGCCGCGTCGAGGTCGAGGTCCGGCCCGAGCTGGAGCCGGTAGGTCGAGGTCGGCACGACCCGCCCCTCGGGGGGCCGTCGCCGTCCGGGACCGCGGTCGCTCATCTGCCGTTGACCTTCCGGGTCAGGACCAGGGTGCTCCACTCGGTCAGGGTCAGCGTCGCACCGGCCGGCACGGTGCGGCCCTCGCCGAGCGCGCGACCGGTGTCCAGCACGCACGTCCACCGCTCGCCGAAGCTCTCCGGCGGGAGGACGAAGTCCACGCCGTTGGCCGCCGCGTTGAACAGCAGCAGGAACGAGTCGTCGACAACGGGTTCGCCCCGCATGTCGGGCTCGGCGATCGCCTCGCCGTTGAGCCACACCTGGAAGGCCCTGGCGTGCTGCTCGCTCCAGTCGGAGTCGGTCATGTGGCCGGCCGCGGGGCTCAGCCACGCGATGTCGCCGAGCCCCGACTCCCCGCCGTGGTCGGGGCGACCGGCGAAGAAACGCCTGCGGTGCAGCACCGGGTGCTCGCGACGGAGCCTGACGATCCGTCGGGTGAAGTCCAGGTGCGCCCTGTTCTGGGCGCTGAGCCCCCAGTCCACCCAGGCCAGCTCGTTGTCCTGGCAGTAGGCGTTGTTGTTGCCCTGCTGGGTCCGGCCGAGCTCGTCGCCGTGGGCGATCATGGGCACACCCTGGGAGAGCAGCAGCGTGGTGAGGAAGTTGCGCTGCTGGCGGCGTCGCAGGGCGAGGACCGACTTGTCCTTGGTGGGGCCCTCCGCGCCGCAGTTCCACGAGCGGTTGTGGCTCTCGCCGTCGTTGTTGCCCTCGCCGTTGGCCTGATTGTGCTTCTCGTTGTACGCGACCAGGTCCGCCAGGGTGAAGCCGTCGTGCGCGGTGACGAAGTTGATCGAGGCGATCGGGCGCCGCCCGGTGTGCTCGTAGAGGTCCGCCGACCCGGAGAGCCGGCTGGCGAACTCCCCGAGGGTGGCGGGCTCGCCGCGCCAGAAGTCGCGCACGGTGTCCCGGAAACGCCCGTTCCACTCGCTCCACAGCGGCGGGAACCCGCCGACCTGGTAGCCGCCCTCGCCGAGGTCCCACGGCTCGGCGATCAGCTTCACCTGGCTGATCACCGGGTCCTGCTGGACCAGGTCGAAGAACGCGCTCAGCCGGTCGACCTCGTGGAACTGGCGGGCCAAGGTGGCCGCGAGGTCGAACCGGAATCCGTCGACGTGCATCTCGTTGACCCAGTACCGCATCGAGTCCATGAGGAGCTGGAGCACGTGCGGGTGACGCATCAGCAGCGAGTTCCCGGTGCCGGTCGTGTCGTAGTAGTGGGCAGGGTCCTCGTCCACGAGCCGGTAGTAGGCGGCGTTGTCCAGGCCGCGGAAGCACAGCGTGGGCCCGAGGTGGTTGCCCTCGGCGGTGTGGTTGTAGACCACGTCGAGGATCACCTCGATGTCCGCCTCGTGCAGGGTCTTGACCATCTGCTTGAACTCCTGGACCTGCATGCCGGGAGTGGTCGAGGCGGCGTAGCCGTTGTGCGGCGCGAAGAAGCCGATCGTGTTGTAGCCCCAGTAGTTCGACAGGCCGCGCTCCTGGAGCGTGGGGTCGTTCACGAACTGGTGGACCGGCATGAGCTCCACCGCGGTGATCCCCAGCTCGACCAGGTGGTCGACGATCACGGGGTGAGCCATCGCGGCGTAGGTGCCGCGCAGCTCTTCGGGGATGTCGGGGTGCTGCATCGTCAGCCCGCGCACGTGCGCCTCGTAGATCACCGACTCGTGGTACTCGTGGTTCGGCGGGCGGTCGTGACCCCAGTCGAAGAACGGGTTGATGACCACCGACGTCATCGTGTGGGCCGCGGAGTCGTCGGTGTTGAGCGAGTCGGGGTCCCCGAAGTCGTAGGAGTACAGCGCCTGGTCGCCGTCGATCCGACCGTGGATCGCCTTGGCGTACGGGTCGAGCAGGAGCTTGGCCGGGTTGCAGCGCAGGCCTGAGGCCGGCTCGTAGGGCCCGTGCACCCTGAACCCGTAGCGCTGGCCGGGGTGCACGTCGGGCAGGTAGGCGTGCCAGACGTAGGCGTCGACCTCGGGCAGGTCGTACCGCTCCTCGGTGCCGTCGTCGGCGATCAGGCACAGCTCGATGCGCTCGGCGACCTCGGAGAAGACCGCGAAGTTCGTCCCGCTGCCGTCATAGGTCGCCCCGAGCGGGTAGGGCCGACCGGGCCAGATCTGCATGGCCCCCAGCGTGCCAGGCCCCGGGCCCGCCCGCCGATCTGTCCGCGGTCGGGTGGCGCCGGCCGGGTCAGTTGGTGACGATCGCGCCGCCGGCCTGCGACCAGGCGGTGATGCCGCCGGCCAGGTCCGCCAGGTCGGTGAACCCCTCGCCCGCCATCTGGTCCATCGCCACGGCCGAGCGGTTCCCCGAGCGGCAGTACACGGCGTAGGTCGCGGTCTTGTCGAGGCTCGCGACCTGGTCGGTGAAGCTGCCGGACTCGACGTCGATGTTGATCGCCCCGGGCAGGTGGCCGGTGGCGAACTCCTCCGGCGTGCGCACGTCGAGGATCACCACGCCGGGTTCGGACGCCCGGGCGGCGAACGCCTGGGCGTCGAGGCTCTGGGTGGTGGCGTGTGCCGAGGAGCCGGTCGAGCCGGAGCACCCGGCGACACCGGAGGCGAGGGCCACCCCGAGGGCGGCGACGGCGGCGGCACGGGCGAGACGGGAGCGCAGGATCATGGTGAGGAGTATAGGTCATATACCCCTGGGGGTATATGACGCCGGGGCGGCCCTGCACTGCCGCCCCGGCGTCCGGGAAGGGCCTCAGATGAACAGCAGCTGCGCACCCTCGGTCATCTCGATGAAGTCCGAGGCGCTGATGATGCCCTCGACGCCGTCGTACAGGTCGGCGTCGGTGAGCTTGTTCATGTCCGCCGAGAGCCGGCACGCCCACAGGTGACCGCCGGCCGCCACGATCTGCTCGAGGAACTCGGGCACCGGCGGGATGTCCAGGTCCTCCAGCGTCTTCTTCATCTGCTTGGTGGCCATGCCGGTGATGCCGGGCATCGGGGTCAGACCCATCGGCATGTGCGTCGCGGTGTTGCCCACCGGCGTGAACTTCAGGTCACCCATCCGGGACTTGGTGATCATGTCGAAGCCCCAGAACGTGAAGAACAGGTGCGTCTCGACGCCCTCGCCCAGGGCGGCGTTGCCCAGGATGAGGCCGGGGTAGGCCATGTCGAGGTTGCCCTTGGAGCAGATGATGGCGAGCTTGCGGTCGGACTCGTCGTCGTCGCCGAACGACGGGATGACGGGCTGGTCGGTCATGTGAGGTCCTCTCGGTGGTCGTGGGGGAGGTCAGACGCAGCCCTTGGGCTTGGGCAGCCCGGCGATGTAGGCCATCTTCTTGGCGGGCTTCTTGGGGAAGAGCTCGAACTGCACCTTCGTCGGCACGCCGCCGACGGTCTGCACGCGGCGGGTCGTGGCGGTCTCGCCCTGCTTGGCGAAGTCCTCGCGCAGGAACCGGATGAGCTTCCAGTGCGCGTCGGTCAGCTCGATGCCGATGTTGCCGGCCAGGACCTCGGCGATCGCCTCGTCCCACTCGGAGGGCTCGGTCATGAACCCCTCGGCGTCGATCTGCACGTCCTTGCCGTTGATGGTGGCGGTGGGCATGTCGTCTCCTGTCGTACGTGGTGGTCAGAAGCTGGGGATCGGTGGGGCGTCGTCCGTGGGCTCGTCCTCGGCGTGGTCCGCCGGGACCTTGCCGGCCATGGACATCCGGATCGGCACCGGCAGGTGGCGGCCGGGCAGCAGGATGTGCCAGTAGATCCACTTGAAGGCGAGCTTGCCGAGGTGGTTCATCCGCGTCTCCTTGAGCAGGGACAGCGGGCCGACCTTCGCGTAGGGGTACACCCCGGTGAGCGGTTCGGTGTCGTAGTTGAAGTCGATGAGCAGGGCCTTGCCGTGCCCGGACTCGATGAAGCAGTTCGCGTGGCCGTCGAACCGGTGGGTCATCGGCTTGCCCTGGATGTGGGCGAGGAAGTTGGGTACGAACCCGTCGACCGCGAAGTGCGCGACGGCGCCCGCCTTCGACGCCGGGATGTTCGAGGCGTCGCCGACTGCGAAGACGCGGTCGGAGAACGTCGACTGCAGGGTCTCCTTGTCGACCGGGACGTAGTTGAGGTCGTCGCCGAAGCCGGACCGCGCCACGTAGTCCGCGCCCATGTTGAGCGGGATGGTCACCAGCAGGTCGAACGGCACCTCGCGCTCGTCGTAGGAGACGAGGGTCCCGGCGTCGGCGTCGACGTGCTCGACCACGAAGTCGGGCTCGAGCTCGATGCCCTTGTGGGTCAGCGTGTCGCCGAAGGCCCTGGCCGAGACCGGCTTGGTGAACGCACCGGGCAGCGGGGTGACGTAGTGCAGGTCGACCTTGTCGCGGATGCCGCGACGGGTGAAGTAGTCGTCCACCAGGAACGCGAACTCCAGCGGCGCGACCGGGCACTTGATCGGCATCTCGGTGATGTGGACCACCACCCGGCCGCCGGTGAAGCCCTCGAGTGCACGCCGCAGCGCCATGGCGCCGTCGTAGGTGTAGAACTCGTGGACGTTGCGGCCCATGCCCTCGGCCATCCCCGGGGTCTGGTCGGGGCGGGGCGTCGTGCCGGTGGCGATGACCAGGTAGTCGTACGGCAGGGTGCGACCGCCGGCGAGGTGCACCTCGCGGGCGTCGGCGTCGACGCGGTCGACGGCCGCCTTGACCCGCTCGATGCCCTTGCCCAGGACGTGGGCGACCGGCTTGACGACGTCGCGGGGCTGGTACGTGCCGAACGGCAGGAAGAGGTACCCGGGCTGGTAGTGGTGCAGGTCGGACGGATCGACCACCGTGACCGTCCAGTCGGGGCCGAGCTGGGGGCGCAGCTTGTTGACCACCATGGTTCCGGCGGTCCCTGCGCCGAGGACGACTAGGGCTGGCACGGCGTCTCCTTACGTCGAGGCCCGGAGCGGGGCGGGTCGTCGCCCCGGTGTTGCCAGGCTATGCAGCGCCGTCCGAGGGCGCTCGGGACGAACGTCATACCCGTGTGGGTATGCAGCCAAAGGTCCCAGAGCGGCGATGCGGCTAGGACGAAAGGCCCAATCTGCAGGTCGTTCGCGCACCGGATAGCGTGGACACGTGACGCGCGTCATCGCCCACCGGGGCGCGAGTGCGACCTGGCCCGAGCACACCAGGGCCGCCTACCTCCAGGCGCTCGCCGACGGTGCCGACGGCCTGGAGTGCGACGTGCGGCTGACGTCCGACGGCGCCGCGGTGTGCTGGCACGACGCGACGGTGGACCGCACCAGCGACGGCTCGGGGCCGGTGCACGGCCACACCCTGGCGCAGATGCGCGGGCTGGACCTGCTGCGCGGCGCGCGGCCGCCCGGGTCGCTGGGCGCGCCGGCGGAGCAGCTGGTCACGCTGGCCGAGCTCGTGGACCTCGCAGCCACGGCCGGCCGGACCCTGAGCCTGGCGATCGAGCTCAAGCACCCGGCGCCGTACGGCTGGGACGCCGAGGACGCGGTCCTGCGCGTGCTGGACGACGCCGGCTGGCGCGACGGCCGGGTGGCCGACGTGACCATCAGCCTGATGAGCTTCCACCCGGGCTCGTTGGGCTATCTCGCGCGGTCGGTCGACCCGGTGTCGTTGATGCCGCTCGTGGACCTGCTGGACCCGGCCGAGCTCGACGGGCTCGACATCGCGACCGCCGAGGCGCTGCTCGGGCAGTCCGTGGCGCTCGCGGACTCCGGTGGGGCCGGTGGGGTCGGGCCCTCGGTCGGCTACCTGCGCGCCGAGCCGGCCCGGGTGCGGCGCTGGGTCGAGGCCGGCCGGCTGGTACGGGTGTGGACCGTGGACACCGCCGCAGACCTGGCCGACTGCATGTCGGCGGGGGTCGCAGAGGTCACGACGAACGATCCTGCTGGGGTGCGTCGGCTCCTGCCCGGGTGAGCTCGTCGGGCGGAGCGACGGCGCGGGCGGCGAGATCGGCGAGATCGGCGGCCACGGCGTCGTCGTCGGCGACGACAAGGACCGCGTCCAGCCAGGCCAGCACGGTCCGCAGGTAGATCGCTCGCGGACGCGGGGCGGAGAGCGCGAGGTCGTGCACACCGCCGGGGATCCGGACCAGGGTGACCTCCGGACCGACCCTCGGTGCCCGCTCGGCGATCTGGTCGACGTCCAGCACGGTGTCCTGCGCGTCCAGCAGCGGGTTGGCAAGCGTGTTGGGCCCACTCGAGGCGGCCGTGCAGACCAGCACGGGCGCGGTGACCTGGAGCCCGCGCGCCAGCCGGGCCTGACCCCGGCGCACGGCCCGCAGCCACCCCGCACGGACGGGGAAGCCCTCGGGCGGCTTGAGGGCCAGGTCGTAGTCCCATCGGCCACCGTGGTCGACGTGCAGGTGCCAGGAGTACGCCGACGGCTCGTCGGCCACGACCTGGCGGGGGTCGAGCGGGGCGACGTCCAGGATCCGGGTGGAGACCACGCGCCGGAACCAGCCGGCGTTCAGGTCGAGCCAGGGGCTGTTGAGGACCAAGGCGTCGACCACTCCGGCGTTGCGCAGGCTGTGCGCCCACAGGCTGGCGACCAGGCCGCCCGTCGAGTGCGCCATCACCACCAGGCGGTCGTGCCCGAACGGTCCTCGGATCAGGCGGGCCGCGGTGGTCAGCTCCTCGGTGTACTCGGTCAGGTCGGTGCACCAGTGCGGGGTCTGCCCGTCGCGCAACGCACGACCGCACCGGCGCAGCTCGAGCGCGTAGAGCGTGTAGCCGCGCTCGGCCAGGGCGTCGGCCACGTGGGTCTGGAAGAAGTAGTCGTTGAAGCCGTGCACGTAGAGCACGGCCGGGCCGGACGCGCGCGGGGTGCGTGTGGCTTGTGCCCCCGGCGCGCCGGGAGCCCGCCGGACCAGGGTCGCGACGAGCGGGCCCTCGTCGTCGCGACCGAGGTCGAGGTCCGCCTGTTGCCACCCGGGCAGCGGGTCCGCCCTCCAGTCCAGGTCGTCGTGCACCGGGCCGGCCGCGGTCAGGAGGACCAGGTCGCGCGCTCGGGGCGCACCGGCAGCAGCAGCGCCAGTCCGAGGCCGAGCACGAGCATGATCCCGACGATGCCCCAGTACTGGGCCCCGCCGAGGGCGATCGTCACCGCGAAGGCCGACGGCGCGAGGAAGATGGCCGCGCGCCCCGTGGTCGCGTACAGCCCGAAGACCTCGGCCTCCCGGCCGGGCGGGATGACCCGGGCCAGCAGGGTGCGACTGGCCGTCTGCGCCGGCCCGACGAAGATCGTCAGGACCAGGCCGAAGGTCCAGAAGACCCGAGCGCCGCCGGCGTGCAGGACGAAGATGGCGGTGCCCGCGATCAGCAGACCGATCAGCGAGACGACGATGACCGCCTTCGGGCCGAAGCGGTCGTCGAACCAGCCGGAGGAGATCGTGGCGACACCTGCCACGACGTTGGCGACGATCGCGAAGATGATCACGTCGGAGCCGGAGAACCCGAAGGTCCCTGCGGCGATGATCCCTCCGAACGTGAAGACGCCGGTCAGTCCGTCGCGGAAGACCGCACTCGCGATGAGGAACTTCAGGGTGTCGCGCGACTCACGCCACAGCTCGGCGATGTCGTGGGCGAGCTTGCGGTAGGAGTCGAGGAAGCCAAGACGCCTGCGTTCGCCTCGGGACGCGGCCGGCTCCGGGACCTTGAGCAGGACCGGCAGGGCGAACACGCCGAACCAGAGGGCCGAGAAGAGCATCGCCGCGCGGTACTTCAGGCCGGCGTCGCCCGTCAGGCCCAGCATCCCGTCGGCGTCGCCGAGGCCGATGAAGCCGACGAGCAGGACGAAGAGCAGGACGATCCCGCCGAGGTACCCCATGCCCCAGCCGAAGCCGCTGACCTTGCCCACGTTGTCCCGGGTCGACACCGATCCGAGCAGGGCGTTGTAGTTGACCGCCGCCAGCTCGAAGAAGACGGTGCCGACGGCGAGCAGGGCGACGCCGCCCAGGAAGTAGGGCGTGAGGCGGTTCGGGTCGGGCACGACCAGGAACATGGCGGCGAGCGCGAGGGTGACGAACCCGGAGTGCACGCCGAGCCAGAGCTTGCGCCGCCCGGCGCTGTCGGCCTGGGAACCGAGGGCCGGTGCCAGCAGCGCGACGATCACCGCCGCGATCGACAGGCCGTAGCCGAGCCAGCTCGAGTGCTGCGCGATGACGTCGGCGAGCGCCTTCGCCGGTTCCGAGTCCTCCGCGGCACCGTCAGCGGCGGACACGATCGAGGGTGAGACGAAGGCAGAGCTGGTCAGCCAGACGCTGAAGACGAAGGTGGTCGCCACGGCGTTGAACGCCGCCGAGCCCCAGTCCCACAGCGCCCAGGACACGACCCGGCGCCGGCGCTCCTTCGGTGGCAGCTCCGCCACGCCGTGCGACGGGACCACGGGCGGCACGGGGGGCGGCGACGGGGTGGGCGCCTGCACCCACGGGTCGCGGCCTGGCACGGATGGCGTGGGGGACCCCTCGGGGGCGCCGGTGTCCATCCGGGCATCGTAGGGGCCCGAGGTGTCCGGCGGGTGCCCGGGAGGCTGCGCGTCGGTGCACGGCAGGGCGCGTGTCGGTGGTGGGGCGCACGATGGGGAGGTGAGCACGCCCCGCACCGCCTTCCGACGCAGCCTCGCACTGCCCGGCTGGTCGGCGGACTCGGTGTGGGGGTACGACGACGTCTACGAGTGCTACTGGGTGGAGCTGCGCGCCGCTGCAGGGCGTCGCGGTGTGCGGATCGGGCCCGAGGGGCTGCTGGTGACCCTGGGGGCGCTGGCAGGCGCGGTGGCCGGCGTCGCGGGCTGTCCGCCCGACGAGGCGTATCTCGCGCTCACCGCCTGATCGACCGACATTGGCACGGCGAGCACCGGCGTAGGACCTTCGGGGCTAGGTATGCCTTACCTCATCGCTAGCATGACGCCATGCAGCTGCACACGGTCATCCCGGGTGCCGACGTCGAGGTCGTCTCGGTCGGGCTCCAGGAGGCCACGCTGCTGCGGGCCGGTGAGCTGGGCCTGCGGGTCGGCTCGACGCTGCGCGTGCTGCACCGTGGCCCGCTGGGCGCCCGGGTGATCGCACTCGGCGGCGCGCGGCTGGCGATCGACGGCGCCACGGCGGCCGGCGTCGAGGTCCGTCTCCGGTCGTGACCGCATCCACCACCGCGGCGGCCACCGTCCTGCTGATCGGCAACCCCAACGCGGGGAAGTCCACCCTGTTCGGTCGGATGACGGGAACCCGCGCGCGGGTGATGAACGCGCCCGGGACCACGGTGGAGATGCAGCGTGGCACGTGGCGCCAGGCCGGCGAGGCCCGCACCGTCGTGGACCTGCCCGGGACCTACAGCCTGGTGGCCCGATCCCCGGACGAGATGGTCGTGGTCGACGCGCTGGCCGACGCGGACGCGATCGCGCTCGTCGTGCTGGACGCCGCAGCGCTGTCCAGGTCGCTGTACCTGCTGGCCCAGGTCGCCCGCAGCGGGCGTCCGGTGGTGGTCGCGGTCACGATGCTGGACGTGGCGCGCGAGCACGGCTCGCCGGTGGACCTCGAGCGCCTCGCGGCCGAGCTCGGGGTTCCGGTGGTCGGCGTGGACCCGCGGTCCGGCCGCGGCCTGGACGAGGTGGGTCAGGCTCTGGGCAGGGCCGAGCAGGTGCGCGGCGTCGATCCCCACCCGGGACGGCAGGGCGAGGACCTCACCACCCGGCTGGCCGACGCCCAGCAGCTGTTCGCCTGGGTCGAGGAGCTGACGTCGCGGCTGGCACCCCCGCCCGAGGTCCACCTCACGCGCACCGACCGGGTCGACCGGTTCCTGCTCAACCCCTGGATCGGCCTGCCGGTGTTCGGCCTGGTGCTCTGGGCGCTCTTCCAGCTCACGACGGCCGTCGCCGGGCCGGTGATCGACCTCGTCGACCGGCTGGTCAGCGGACCGCTCGCGGACCTGGCGAGCTCGTGGCTCTCGGGGTGGGCACCGGCCTGGGTCTCCGGGCTGCTCGTGGACGGGGTGCTCGTCGGCCTGGGGACCGTCGCGACCTTCCTCCCGGTGATGGCGATCACCTACCTCGCGCTCGCGGTCATCGAGGACAGCGGCTACCTGGCGCGGGCCGCCTACCTCGCCGACCACGCGATGCGGGTCGTCGGGCTGGACGGACGAGCCGTGCTGCCCCTGGTGCTCGGGTTCGGCTGCAACGTGCCGGCGCTCGCCGCCACCAGGACCCTGCCCGGTCTCAAGCACCGCCTGTTCACCGCGCTCCTGGTGCCGTGGACGTCGTGCACGGCGCGGCTCACGGTGTACGTCGTGCTCGCCGAGGTGGTGCTCCCGGAGCACGCCGGGCTCGTGGTGCTCGCGATGTACGTGCTGTCGGTCGTCCTCGTCCTCGTCGGTGGTGCCGCGCTGCGGCTGACCACCTTCCGTGGCATGCGCGCCGAGCCGCTCGTGCTGGTGCTGCCGCCCTACCAGCGGCCCCGGCTGCGGGCCACGCTGGTCTCCGTGGGCAACCGGGTCGGCGCCTTCGCCACCGGCGCCGGCAAGGTCGTGGTCGCGGCGCTCGTGGTGGTCTGGGCGCTCATGGCGATCCCGGCGCCCGGGGGAGGCTCCGGCGAGGGCCCGGCGGGCGACTCCCTGTACGGCTGGGCGGCCGAGGCCGCGGCCCCGGTGATGGCGCCGGCCGGGTTCGGCGACTGGCACCTGGTGTCGGCTCTTGCGGGGGGCTTCGTGGCCAAGGAGGTCGTGGTCGGCCAGCTCGCCCAGGCGTATGCGGTGGACCCGACCGCCCAGCCCGGCGGGCTCGTCTCGGCGATCCGCGAGACGCTCACGGCGACGTCCGACGGCCACCCCCAGGCCGCAGGCCTCGCACTGATGGTCTTCGTGCTGGGATACACGCCGTGCGTGGCGACCGTCGCCGAACAGCGCCGGATCCTGGGCACGAGGTGGACGCTCGCCGCGGTCGGAGCCCAGCTCGCGGCCGCGTGGCTGCTGGCGGTGGCGGTGTTCCAGGTGGGCAGGTTGCTGTGGTGACGCCGCGGGCCTCGCTCGGGGACGTGGCCGACCTCGTCGCCCACGGGGTGACCACGCGCGGCGTCGCCGCACGCCTCGGTCTCGCACCGGACCTCGCGGAGGCGATGGTCGGCGAGCTCGAGAGGCTCGGTCTGGTCGAGGTGACGGCCACCGGCGTGCCTCGCGCCGCGTGCACCTCCTGCGCCCCGGCGCCGTCGTGCGCCGGCTGTCCGCTGGCGAGCGCCACCCGCTGAGCGCCACGGCGCGACTGTCACAACAGGACGTGACAGGCTGTCAGGGTGAATCCTCCCGGATTCGGTGCGGTTTGTCTCAAGGCGTCGTGCCGGTTGGTCGATGGAGGAGCGAGCGCAGGGACTGTGGCAAGAGGGAGGACCGCTCGTGGTGGGACGCCGGGACGGTGCGATGCGGCTCGTCCGCATCCTCGCGCCGGTGCCCTGGGCGCTGATGCTCGTGGGATGGGTGGTCGCCGGCCTGCTCCCCGGCGGTCCTGACGACCCGCCCGCGAGGATCACGCTGGTCGTCACACTCGGGCTGTTCTTCGCCGTCCTCATCGCACGGGTGGCGCTGGTGAGCGTCGTCGACCGCCCCCGCCGGCTCGCGATGCTCGTGCTCGGCGGCTCGATCGCGCTGTGGGCTGCGGGCTCGGCGACGGTGAACGCCGGCCAGACCGTGGACGACGTGACCTTCCCGGCGACGGGCGAGTGGGCCTGCATCGCTGCCTACATCGGCCTGGCGGTCTTCATCATCATGGACACCAGGCGGCGGCGGGTGTCGCTGTCGGTGGCGCTCGAGGCGATCGTGATCTGGGGCGCCACGGTGTGCCTGTCCGCCTTCGTCCTCGTCACGCCGGTGGCCGACCAGTTCGCCGGCGAGACGACGCAGCTGATCGTGGCGGTGCTCTTCCCGCTCATCAACGTCGTGCTCGCGGGCCTGGTGCTCGGGCAGATGGTGCTGCGCGTGCGCCACAAGGAGCTGCGCACAGCGCTCCTGGCCTCGGGCTTCGTCCTGCTCGCCGTCGCCGACTCGAGCTTCCTTGCCGGGCTCGGCACCCAGGACTACTACACGACCAGCCTGCTGCTGGCCGCGGTGTGGGGCAGCGGCTTCGCCCTGATCGTCGAGGGCGCAGTGCGGTCGCCGGTCGATGTCGCGGGCCCGCGCCGCGACATCCCGTCGGCGGTGCTGCTCGGCGCCGCGACCGTGGCGGTCGGGGCGGTCGCCGTGACGCCGGGCGGCGTGACGGGATGGATCGTCCGCGCGCCTGCCGTGATCGTGCTCGTCGCGACCGGTTGGCGACTGCTCCTCGCGCTGCGCGAGGCTCGGGGAGCCACAGAGGCGATGCGCCTGTCCCTCACCGACGAGCTCACGGCCCTGCCCAACCGTCGCTCGGTCCTCGAGGCGACCGACCACGCGATCCAGCACCGCGGCCCGGTCTCGGTCCTGCTGCTCGACCTGGACTCGTTCAAGGACATCAACGACTCGCTCGGCCATGGCGTCGGCGACGAGGTGCTGGTCAGCCTGGCCGAGCGACTGCGGGAGCTCGCCGGGCCCGGGATGTCGGTCGCCCGGCTCGGCGGCGACGAGTTCGCGCTGTCCGTCCCGAGCGAGGACGAGCTGACCCTCTTCGAGATCGCGCAGGAGATCCGCTCGACGCTGCGCCAGCCGCTGCGTGTCGAGGGCATCGACCTGGCGATCGACGCGTCGGTGGGCATCGCGGTGCGCGAGGAGACCGACACCTCCGCGATCGAGATGCTGCGCCGGGCCGACGTCGCGATGTACGAGGCCAAGCAGGCCAAGGCCGGCGTCCTGCTCTTCGACCGCGCGCAGGACGGCATGTCGCACCTGCGCCTGCTCCGTGGCGAGGCGCTGCGCACCGCGCTCACCCGCGGACAGCTCATCGCGTGGTACCAGCCGCAGATCGACGCCCGGACCCGCCAGGTCGTGGCGATGGAGGCGCTGATGCGCTGGTGGCACCCGACCGAAGGGTTGCTGCCGCCGATCGCCTTCCTGCCCGACGCGCGCCGTGCCGGTCTCATGCCCGCCCTGACCGAGGCGCTGATGCTCCAGGTCGTCGCGGACGCGCGACGGTGGCGCGACGCGGGCTTCACCTTCCGGGTGGCGATGAACTGGGCACCGCCCGAGCTGGTGGGCGGGCAGCTGCTGCCGCGCCTGTTCAGCGCGATCGAGGAGGCCCAGCTGCCGCCCGAGAGCATCCTCGTGGAGGTCACCGAGGACTCGTTCCTCACCGATCCGGAGCGTGCTCGCATGGTCCTGCACGACCTGCGGGCGCACGGCGTGCAGGTGGCCATCGACGACTACGGCACCGGCTTCTCGTCGCTGGCGTACCTGCGCGACCTGCCGGTCCAGGAACTGAAGATGGACCGGTCCTTCGTCGCGCCGGTGGCGAGCGACGAGCGCAGCCGGATGATCGTGCAGACGACGACGCAGATGGCCAGGGCGCTCGGGCTGAGGTTCGTGGCCGAGGGGGTCGAGGACGCGGTCGCGATGGGTGAGCTGGTCCCGTTGGGAGTCGACGTGGTGCAGGGCTACCACATCGCGCGGCCGATGCCGCCGGACGCGGTGGGCCCGTGGGTTCGTCACTGGGAGGAGAGCCAGATCACCAGTCGGCTCGCCTGAGCCCGCCGGATGGCGGGGGCCATCGGCAGCGTCGCCGGCAGGGCCCGGGTCAGACGAGCGCGCCGGGCGCCGTCCACGAGTAGGGGATCGAGTCCGCGGCAGGAGCGATCCGGAACTCGCTGTCGGGCGGGACGGCGACGCCGTCCAGGCCCGTGCCGACCGTCACCAGCGCGAACGACTCGGGGTGGTCGCGCCGCTGGGCCCGCAGCATCGTGTTGACGTTGGCGAACACCGGTGTGGACGACGGCGAGCCGAGGTACGGCCCAGGGCGCGTGCCCGGGATCGGACGGGTCACGAGGCCCACGGAGTCCAGAAGGCGGCGCACCCGGTCGTCGAGCACCGCGACGAAGTCCGTCATCGCGTTGACCCGCGCGATCGCGCCCAGTGCGTGGTACAGGGCGAAGGAGTGTCGCAGGCCCTGCGAGCCGAGCCGGCGTCGGCTGCTGACGGTGGCGACCTCCCACGTGCTCGTCAGCGTGAGCCCGGCGGCGGCGGCGGCGCGAGTGCCGTCCGCGTACCAGGGCGCTCCGCCGATGTCGTGGAGGGTCTTGAGGCCGGCGGAGCCGCCGGGGCGGAGCAGGCGCATCGCTGCGACGACGTCCCCGTCGGAGTCCGTGACCGCGAGGAAGACGGACGCGTCCTCGTAGGGCCCGTACTCGAGGTCGATCTCCTCGCGGGTGTTCCCGTACCACCGCCAGAAGACGTCCGCCTCGCATTCGCGCGCGGCCTCGAGCAGCGAGCCGGTCGGGCTGACGTGCAGCCGCGCCTGGGCCGACATCAGAACTCCTTGTGCACGACCCGCGTGGCGCCGAACCACTCGGTCGTCAGGTCCACCACGGTCGAGGCGGAGAACGGCTTGCACGCGTACACGTCCACGCTGAAGAAGAGTCGAGGCTCGTCCCATGCGTAGAAGTGGGCGCCGGAGGTCTCCCAGTGGATCCAGCCGGCCCAGCCGTAGAGCGGCGACTGGTGGGTCACCGGCTCGATCAGCTCGACCATGTCGATCGCCTTGGACAGCTGGGAGAGGTATCCCTTGATCGACTCCGCATCGATGGGCTCCGTCACGAGCCCCTCGACCACCATGCGCTGCCGATAGATCTCCGGAGCCAGGTCCTGCACCGTCGCCCCCAATCATGACTCTTCAACGTGACAGATCGGCCCCGGAGAGGACCGATCGGCCACAGTATGCACCGTTACGTACCGACAGTAACGGGACCAAGGCCTGCGCACGTAGTGCAGCGTTGTCACGGGTATGTGACTCGGGGCACAGTCCGGTCAGGCGAGCAGGTCCTGGGCGAGGTAGGTGCCTGCCCGGGAGCCGGGCGGCACCCAGAACACGGCCGACCCGATGGGGGTCGTCCACTGGTTCAGGAGGTCCAGCTCGGCGACCCTGCGCTGCACGGGCAGGAACTGCGTGGCGACGTCGCGCTGGAAGGTGATGAACATCAGCCCGGTCTGCTCGCCGGCCGGCTGGGCCGGGTCGTGGTAGTTGTACGGGCGCCGCAGGAACCGCTCGCCGGCGTTCGTGGCGTGCGCACGACGGATGTGCGCCGCAGTGTCGATCACCGGGAGTCCCAGCGAGTCGACGGCACCGAAGTCCGGCGGGTCGTGCTCGGCGTTCCCGGTCAGCGGCGCACCGTCGGACAGCCGCCGGCCGATGGTGAACTCGCGCCCGGTCCGGTCCACCTTGTCCCAGGTGTCCAGCGCCATCGCGATGCGCCGGACCACCATCGACGTCGATCCGGCCAGCCACGGCTCGGCGTCGGAGCCGTGCCAGATCACGTCCGCGTCCACGGAGGGGTCGGGGTTGACGGTGCCGTCGACCTGTCCCATGAGGTTGCGTGCCGTGGTCCCTGCGGGTCGCGCACCGACCGCCTGACGGAAGCCCTGCTGGGTCCACCGCGCGGTGACGAAGGTCGCTGCCTCCTTGGTGAGCAGGCGCGCCGCGTGGGCCACGGCCATCGGGTCGTCGGCGGCGACCTGGAGCACCAGGTCGCCGCCGGACCACGCGGTCTGCAGCCGGTCGACCGGGAACGTGGGCAGCGGGGCCAGCCACGACGGGCGACGGCGCTCGAGGCCTGCCGCGGCGAACGCGCCGGGACCGAAGCCCAGCGTCACCGTCAGCCGGGCCGGTGCGGTGGCCAGCTCCGGCTCGGTGTCGGTCAGCGCGGGGTGGCCCTGCGTGAGGCGCTCGATGTCGTCGGTCCAGATGCGCATCAGGCGGATCAGCGCGCCGCGGTCGACCCCCGGCCGCAGGTCGAACGCCAGCAACGAGGCGAAGGCCTGGGGCGGCGTGCCGACACCGGCCTGGCGCGCCCCACGGAACGGCACGGTGGCCGAGCCGACGGCGTCGTCGGGCGGGGGCGGGCTGACCGCGTGGTCCCACGCGGTGACCCCGCCCAGGGCGAGGGCCGCGCCGCCGACGGCAGCGGCCCCGCCCTGGAGGAAGGCCCGACGGTCCAGACCGCTCACGAGTCGCCGGAGCCGTCGGTCGGGCTCATGGTCATCGAGCCATCCGTCGGGCTCATGGTCGTCGTGCCGTCGCTGCCCTGGTAGTTCTCCGCGGCGCCGGTGAAGGTGCGGATCGGGAACGTGAAGGTCCAGCTGGAGCCGTCGGCCGCGGTCAGGGTGACGTCGACGTCGGCCCCGGGCTGGAGCGGCTCGGTCAGGTCCATGAACATCACGTGCTGACCTCCGGGCGCGAGCTCGAGGCTGCCGTGCGCGGGCACGACGAAGCCGCCCTCCTTGGGGCGCATCACCATCTGGCCGTCGTCGCCCATCGCCATCTCGTGCAGCTCCATGCGGGAGACGTCGCTGGAGGCGGACGTGATGGTGATGTCGGCGTCGGTGTCGTTGGCGAGGGTGCCGAAGGCCGCGGTCATGCCGGAGTCGGCTGCCTTGGCCCACGGGTCGGTCACGGTGAGCCCGCCGGCACCGGTCTCCGCCGCGGCGTCGACGGTGGGGTCGGTCGACGAGCCGCAGGCCGCGACGGTCAGGGCGAGGACGAGGGCGGGTGCCGCCAGGGCGGCGCGACGCCACCGGGTCATGGGGTTCTCCTGTCGTGGGGCACGCCGACGGGAGCCGGCGCGCGAAGGTCGGGGTGAGTCGTGGACGGACGGGTGGTGCGGCTGGACGGTGTCGTCTAGCCGCGGGTGCGACGCCTGCGGAGCAGCAGCACGAGGAGCGCTGCGACCAGCCCGGCGCCGGCGATCCCGGCGACCAGGCCGAGCGGCCCGGTGCCGGCGGTGCCCTGGGGCGTGGCCGAGGCCGAGGTGCTCGGTGAGGCCGCCCCGGACGTCGGGGGAGCCGCGGAGGCGGTGCCCGTCGTGCCGGAGCCGCCGGTGCTGCTCGTGCCGGGGCCCGCTGCCTGGACCGTGAAGCCGAAGCTGCCCTGGACCGGGTGGCCGTCGCTCGAGACCACACGCCACGTGACCGTGTACGCACCGTCCGGCAGGTCGGCCGGTAGCGGTGCGGTGACCGTGGTGCCGTCGACGGATGCCGTGGTGGGCACCGAGCCGTCCGGTCCGGCGACGACGACCGTCGTCGAGATGTCCAGCACGTCCTCGCTGAACGTCAGGCCGACCGAGGCAGGGGCGGTGTCCAGCACCGCTCCGTCCGGTGGGTCCGTGCTGATCAGCTGGTCGTGCGCCTGGGCGGCCGGAGCCACCACGGTGAGCAGCGCGAGCGCGAGCGCGGCGGCGGGGACGGCGCGTACCGACCGACGAGCGCGCGCCCATGGGCGGGCGTGAAGCACGAGGCTCTCCTTGAGGTCGCGGATCCGCGCCAGGGCGCGGCGGGCGGCGACGGACTGACCGGCGGCCGTCGGAGGCCGACCGGTCAGGCGGGGGAGAGCAGCGGTGGTCCGCGGCGTCGGACCGCGGTGTCCATGAGTCGACCGCGGCGGGCGCGTGGGCGGGTGCCGAACGTCGGGAGCTCGCGGATCTGCGGGACCTGGTCCCGGCCCGTGACGACCCAGCGGACCCAGGCCCAGTGCCGGCGCGCGCCGGCGGCGGACCTGTCGGTGGCCAGGATGAGGGCGAGCGCCAGGGCGGTGCCTGCGACGTGGGCGGCCAGCATGGCGGCGCTTCCGGTCGCGGCGGCGGCCGGGTGGGAGGCCGCCTGCTCGAGGCCGTGGTGGCCCGGGACGCTGACCTGCGCGGTGCCGTGCAGCCAGCCCAGCACGGTGTGCACCACGAGCTGACCGCCGGCCACCCAGGCGAGCAGCGGCACCGGGCGGACCGGGCCCCGGGCCAGCGGCATCGCGGCGGCGAGGAGCAGCAGGCCGAGCACGGCGAGGAGGGCGGGACTCGCCGGATGGCCGCCCGCGACGACGTGGGCGCCCGTGGCGACGGCGAGCGTGGTGGCCGCGATCGCGGCAGCGCGGGTCAGCTGAACGGCGCGCCCGTCGGTCCCCACGCTCGCCACGCTACCGGAGGACGGCGCGCGCCAGGGACCAAAGCCCCAGATCGGTTCCGCCCTCGCTCGCATGCGTGGACCATACCCCGGGGGGTATAGTCACGCCGACCCGAGACGAGAGGAGCTGGCGTGTACGGATCGGTGCCCGTGGGGGCTCTGGCGGCCGCGAGGGCGGACGGGGCACTGGTGCTCGACGTCCGCGAGCCTCACGAGTACGTGGCCGGCCACGTACCCGGCGCGCGTCTGGTGCCGGAGGGCACCGTCGCGGCCCGGCTCGCCGACCTGCCCAGGAGCGAGCGCGTGTTCGTGATCTGCCAGACCGGGAACCGCAGCGCGCGGGTCGCCGACCTGCTCGAGCGGCACGGGATGCGCGCGCACTCGGTCGTCGGTGGGACCTCGGCGTGGCAGGCGGCCGGGCACCCCGTGGTGATGGGGCCGCGCGGCTGACCGTCAGGTCGGGCAGGTGTCCGGCTGTCGCAGGCGCTGCACCAGGCCGAAGGCGGCGATCGCCGTGGCGAGCGGCGCCATCCCCGCGGCGAGCACGCCGATCGCGATCGGCACGCTGAGTCCGGAGACCACCGCGCACGGTGTGCACCCGAGCTCCGGTCGCGTGCCCACCATCGGGACGTAGCGCGCCAGGGTCGCGGCCCCGAGCACGGCGACCGCGACGGTCGCCACGCCGCTCAGCGGGTCCGATGGCCGCAGGAACACCAGGAGCGCGCCGGTGAGCGCGGCAGTCAGGATGGCCCACGCGAGGGTCCTGCGGCCGAGCTGCACGCGTCGCGGGGGACGGGAGGGGCCTGCGGCGGGGGTCACGCGTGCCGGGGCCGCGGGGGCCGGGTCCTGAGCGGTCATCGTGTCAGCTCCTCGAGGGCCCGCAGGCCGGCGGTGGTGTACGTGGTCCAGGCGGGGCCGCCCAGCGCGTCGAGCTGCGCGGTCCACTGGGCGTGCACCTGGCGCAGCACGTCGGGCTCGCTCCCTGGCGCGGCACGTCGCAGCGCGCGACGGACCTGGGCGAGTGCGGCCGCGCGCCCCTCCCAGTGCTTGGCAGGGCGCGCGGCCGCCTCACCGACGCGGCACATCGCCACGCCGCCGAGCGTCGCCTCGAGCTGGGCCAGTGCCTCGGCCTCGAGCGTGGCGACGGTTGTCGCCAGCTCGGTCACGCGTGGCTGTGGTCGTGCTCGTGGTCGTGGTCGTGGCCGGCCTCGCGCTCGGCGAGCTGGCGGCGGACGTCGTCCATGTCGAGCTTCTCGGCCTGGCCGATGAGGTCCTCGAGAGCGGCGGCCGGAAGGGCGCCGGCGTCGGCGTACAGCAGGATGCCGTCGCGGAAGACCATCAGGGTCGGGATCGAGGTGATCCCGAGGCGGCCGGCGAGCTCCTGCTCGGCCTCGGTGTCGACCTTGGCGAACACCGCGTCCGGGTGGGTCTCGGAGGACTGCTCGAACACCGGGGCGAACCGGCGGCACGGCGCGCACCAGGCGGCCCAGAAGTCGACGAGGACGATCCCGTCGGCGCCGATCGTCGGCTCGAAGGTCTCGGCCGTGAGGTTGACGGTTGCCATGCGTTGCTCCTTGTCGATGTCGGGTGATACCCCGGGGGGTATAACGCTAGCGGACGTGGAGTATTCCGCCCGGTCCACAGGTCCCACCCGCGACCGGGGCCGGGCCGCGGCGCAAGCGGGCGGCACGGGCCTGCCGGCGCGCGCCGAAGCCCTCAGGTCAGGGGAGTCGGCCAGGCGGGCAGGTCCACCCGCTCGGTCCGTACCGGCGTGGCCCGGGCTACCCCGTCCAGCACCGCGAGCCGCACCGCGGAGGCAGCGGCCGCCTGGAGAGCCACCAGCGACGCGATCCGGGCCGGGCGGTCGGACGGCAGCTCGAGGCGGCCGGTGGCGAGCGCGAACACGGTGTCCCCGTCCGCCATCGTGTGCACCGGGTCCAGGGCCCGCGCCATCCCGTCGTGAGCGGCGGTCGCAGTGCGGGACGTCTCGGCCGGGTCGAGCGCGGCGTCGGTGACCACGACCGCGAGGGTGGTGTTGGGCTGCTCCGTGCCGGCGGCCGCCCACGGCGGCGGTTCGGGCACGCCGCCCGCCATCGCCACAGGCGCCCCGGCCGCGTTGACCACCGCGATGGCGCCGACCACGGCGCCCCCGGCGATCCGGATCGACGCGGTGCCCACGCCGCCCTTGAAGCGTTGCCCGGCGATCGCCGCACCGGTCCCTGCGCCGACGGTGCCGCGCGCCACAGGCCCGTGCTCGGGCGCAGCGCCGGCGGCCACCGCCGCGTCGTAGCCCATCTGCTCGTCGGGGTGGTGGCCGAAGACCCCGCCCCGACCGAGGTCGAAGATCGCCGCGGCCGGCACGATGGGCACGACCTCGCCCGGGCGGTCCGACACGGGGAAGCCCCGGCCCTGCTCCGCGCACCAGCGCTGGACGCCGTGCGCGGTGACGAGGCCGAACGCGCTCCCGCCGGTGAGCACCACGGCGTCCACGGTCGGCACGAGGGTGCGTGGATCCAGCGCGTCGGTCTCATGCGTTCCGGGGCCACCGCCGCGGACGTCGACCCCGCCGATCGATCCCGGCGGGGGCAGGACGACCGTCACGCCGGTGAGCCAGCCGTCCTCGTGGCGCTGCACCTGCCCGACCCGGACGCCGGGCACGTCGGTGATGCTGCCGTGCACGCTCTCCATCGCACCACCGTGCCACGTCGGGGGTCACGGCGGGAGACATCTGCTGGTGGGAATCGGGGCGGTCGCCTACCCTGAGCGCCGAGGGGAGTACTCCCACGCATCGATCCGGTCAGTACGGCGCCACGGGCGACCTCGGACGGTGGCCCGATCGATGGGTGGAGGAGACCTCGGACACGTTCCGAGGAGGACCTTGCCCGTGCACACCGAGACCGCCGCCCTGGCCCTGACCACCATCGGCACGCCTGCGCTGTGGGCCGTCACGCTCGTCGCCGTGGTGGTCCTGATCGGCGTGGACTTCCTGCTGACCCATCGCCCGCACGAGGTCTCGATGCGCGAGGCCGCCGGCTGGAGCGCGTTCTACATCGCCCTGCCTCTGGCCTTCGGGGGGTTCCTGTGGGCGCGCTACGGGTCGTCGACCGGCGTCGAGTTCCTCACCGGGTACTTGGTCGAGAAGTCCCTGTCGGTGGACAACCTCTTCGTCTTCATGCTCCTGCTGACCGCCTTCGCGGTCCCGGCCTCGCTCCAGCAACGGGTGCTGCTGTTCGGCATCGTCGGCGCACTCGTGCTGCGCGGCGCGTTCATCGCGCTGGGCGCGGCCGCGTTGGCGTCCCTCAGCTGGGCGTTCCTGCTGTTCGGCGTGATCCTGCTGGTCACCGGCGTGCGGTTGCTGCGCGACCAGCGCAGCGGCGCCACCCACGAGGTCGACGTCTCCTCGATGCGTTCGGTGCGGCTGCTGCGCCGGCTCATGCCGGTCACCGACGACTACCGCGGCACACGGATGACCGTGGTCGAGGACGGCAGGCGCGCGCTGACGCCGCTCGCGGTCGTGGTGGTGGCGGTGTTCGCCACCGACGTGGTGTTCGCCGTGGACTCGGTGCCTGCGGTGTTCGGGATCACCGGCGACGCGTACCTCGTGTTCGCGACGAACGCGTTCGCCCTGCTGGGGCTCCGGGCGCTGTACTTCGTGCTCGTCGGCGTGCTGGCCCGCCTGGTGCACCTGGGCTACGGGCTCGCGGCGATCCTCGTGCTCATCGGCGTCAAGCTCGTGCTGCACTGGGCCCACGGGATCTGGCCGGGGGTGCCCACGGTGCCCACGTCCGTCTCGCTCGTCGCGGTGCTCGGGATCCTTGCGCTGGTCACGGTCACGAGCCTGCTCGCCACGCGGCGGGCACCAGTGGCCGAGCCCGTGGACCGGGCGGAGGGCGAGCGCCCCGCCGTCGATCCCGGCTGACGGTCAGGCGGACGGAGGTCCGACCGGCTCCGCGTCGCGCCAGACCAGCGCGCCGTCACCTCGGGTGAGGTGGCGTGCGGGTCGGGCAGGCCTCGCCTAGCGTCGAACCGGTGACTGCGACGACCCTGACGCTCGCCGACCTGCCGACCTGGACCACCGCCGTCGCCGTGGCCTCGCTCGCGCTCGCAGCCGTGTGCGCGGCCTGGGTGACGGTGGACGTCGTCCGGCACCCACCGCGGATGCGGGTGATGGCAGTCGTCTGGCCGGTGACGATGCTGTTCGGCAGCGTGCTGTGGCTCGCGCTGTACCTGCGGTGGGGTCGGGGGACACGAACCGAGGAGCGGCCGAGGCCGGCGTCGGTCGCGGTCGGGGCCAGCCACTGCGGGGCCGGGTGCACGCTCGGCGACGTCGTGGGTGAGTCGTTCCTGATCCTCGTGCCCGGGCTCGCAGCGGCGGTCGGGCTGGGCACGCTGTACTCCGACGAGCTCTACGCCCGCTGGATCGTCGACTTCGTCGCCGCCTACCTCATCGGGATCGCCTTCCAGTACTACGCGATAGCCCCGATGCGGCAGGTGACCGTGCGTCAGGGCCTGTGGCTCGCGGTCAAGGCAGACACGCTGTCGATCACCGCGTGGCAGGTCGGGATGTACGGCCTGATGGCGCTGGCCCAGCTCGCGGTCCTGCCGGCCGTGCTCGGCGGGCGCCTCGCGGTCAGCACTCCGCAGTTCTGGGCGGTCATGCAGCTGGCGATGCTCGCCGGGTTCGTCACGTCCTACCCGGTGAACTGGTGGCTGGTCCGGGTGGGCATCAAGGAGGCGATGTAGGCCGCGCGTCGGCGGGGCCCGGTCGTCGGCCGGCTCGCGGCCGTGGTTCGATGGCGCCGGACCCCATGGGGAGGCATCCGAGTCACCGGGAGGAGCGCCGTGGCCACCGTCGTGCTCGTCGCCGTCATGCTCGCGGGCATCGTCGCGCTGACGCCCCTCGCCGACCGTTGGCGGGTGCCGTACCCGGTGCTGCTGACGATGTTCGGACTCCTGCTGCCGCTGGTGCCGGGCGTGCCCGCGCTGCGCATCGAGCCCGAGATGATCCTGCCGCTGGTGCTGCCGCCGCTGCTCTTCGCGGCGACCCAGAAGGCGACCGCGCGCGACTTCCGGGAGAACGCCCGGCCGATCCTTGTGCTCGCGGTCGGGCTGACCACCGTGACGGCCGCCGTCGTGGCCGTCGTCGCGCACGCGATGGGCCTGGCGTGGGGCCCCGCCTTCGTGCTCGGCGCCGTCGTGTCCCCGCCGGACCCGGTGGCTGCGACGGCCGTGGCGCGACGGCTGCGTCTGCCGGGCCGTCTCGTCACCGTCCTCGAGGGCGAGGGGATGTTCAACGACGCGACCGCCCTGGTGCTCTACAAGGTGGCGGTCGGCGCCGTCGTGGCCGGCGGGCTCTCGGCGGCCTCGCTGGGGGTGTCGTTGGTGCTCGCGGTCGTGGTGGGGGTCGGCGTCGGCCTGGCCGGTGGGATGCTCGCGCAGACCGCGATCGCCCGGCTCCACCTGGCCGCACCCGAGACGACGATCACCCTCGCCGTCCCGTTCGGCGTGTATCTGCTCGCCGACCAGCTGCAGGGCTCGGGCGTCCTCGCGGTGCTGGTGATGGGCCTGTACATGCGGTCGTTCAGCCACTCGGCGCTGACCTCCGGCGGCTGGCTCCTGGGCCGGGCGGTGTGGAGGTACGCCGACTACTTCATCACGAGCCTGGTGTTCGTGTTCATCGGCTTCGAGCTGACCGCGGTGCTGGAGAACGCGCCGCTGGACGCGCGCACGCTGGGCCTCGCCGGCGCCGTGGTGGGGACCCTGATCGTCGTGCGGTTCGCCTGGCTGTTCCCGCAGGTGGCCACCTCGCGGGTGCGCCATCGTCGTCATCCGCGGGAGGCCACGCCGGTGGGCGCGCGAGAGACCGCGGTCACCGCGTGGGCCGGCATGCGCGGTGTGGTGACGGTGGCGACGGCGCTCGCGCTACCGGCCGCCGTCGCCGGCGGTGCCTCGTTCCCCGAGCGGCACCTCATCGTGTTCGTCGGGCTGTCCGCGGTGCTGGTGACGCTGGTCGCGCAGGGGCTGACGCTGGCGCCGCTGGTGCGCCGTCTCGGGGTGGGCAGCGATGTCGACGTGGCTCGAGAGGCCCGCCGGCTCCGTCGGCGTGCGACGGCGGAGGCGCTGGAGATGCTGCGCTCGGACACCGACGACGTCCCGGACCGCGTGCGCGAGGCCGTCGTCATGCAGTACCGCGGGTACCTCGCGGCCCAGGACGCGCTCGTCACCGCGCGGCACGGCGCGGACGACGACGACCAGGACGCCGGCGACGAGCAGGCGGTGGACGACCTGCTGCGCCGCGCGGCCGAGGTGGAGCGTGAGGTGGTGATCGCGGCCCGGCGCCGCGGTGAGGTCAGCCCCGAGGCCGCGGACGAGGTGCTGGACGACGTCGAGAGCCGCGCGGTACGGGACTCGGGGTGAGCGCCGCCCGGTGAGCCGTCAGCGGCCCCGCCAGCGGGCGATCACGAGGTAGAGCTCGCAGCCGAGGCACAGCCCGAACGCCGCGTTGAGGAACGCGGCCGCGAAGGCCATCGCCGCGGCCACGACGAGTGCGCCGGGAACGCCCAGGAGCGCGAGCGCGAGACCCGCGCCCGCGATCACCAGCCCGACCGTCTGCGCGAACCGCGGCGGCCGCGGGTCCTCACGCTCGGTGGCCGGCGCCAGCCGGGGAGCGACGAGCACGGCGTAGGCACGGCCCAGGACCGAGCGTGCCGGCCCGAGCACGACCCCGGTGGCGAACAGGGCTGTGACGAGGGCGAGCAGGAGGCGGCCGCCCGGCCCGTCGCCCAGGAGCAGGACCCCGGCGAGGAGCGTCGCCGTGACCCCGGCGCCGACTCGCGGTCCGCGCGGGTCGATGCCGGTGGGCCGGCCGGGGGCCTGCGACGCGTGGTCGACGGGCGAGCCGCCGGCCGGGGCGAACGCGGCGGCGGAGGAGTGGGTGTCAGGCGTGGGCATCGATGAGCTCCTCAGGCTGGTCGGTGGTGGGCGGACGGGCCGGCAGCGTCGCGAGCGCGGCCCGGGCCTGCGCGGCGCTCATGGCTCCCGAGGTCCTCGCGACCACGTCCCCGGCGGCGTCGACGAGCAGCACCGTCGGTGATCGGCGCACGTCGTACCGGCGCACCAGGTCGAGGTTGTCCTCGGCCCGGAGCTCGACGTGAGCGACGCCCGGTGTGCTCGCGGCGAGCTCGCTCAGGGTTCGGGCCACCGACGGGCACACCGCGCAGTGCTCGGCGGAGAGCTGGACGAACGTGGCGCGAGCCCCGGGGACGGCGAGGGCCACCTCATCTCGGGCGGCCGGCGCGTCGGCGAGGGGCTCCACGCCGCGGAATCGGCCGTTGCGGTGCCGCACGGCCAGCCCGACGGCGGAGGCGAGCACAAGGGTGATGACGAGCGCGAGCATGGCTGTCCTGGGGGTCCGGCGCGGCGTGTGCCGCGGGCGAGCGGGGGCGGTGGAGGGCTGCGCCCTCAGCAACACCGACAGGAGGGCAGGGACGCAGCGCACGGCATTCGACGCTCGGTCATCGCTCCTCCTCCCGAACCCTGGGCCCGCACGGGCCATCGTCGCCGGACGGTAAACAGCCGAGAGGCGCCGTGTCAATGACCGTCCACCGATTGGCGCAGGCCAGTGGCTCGGGCCCGGCGCCCGATGGAGCGAGCGCGAGGCCTGTGGCCGGGGAGGTGGTGAAGCGGGCGCGGAGCCACGGGACCGGGACCCGAGGGCGGGTGGACCGGGCGCGGAGCCACGGGACCGGGACCCGAGGGCGGGTGGACCGGGCGCGGAGCC